>NZ_JBBOBX010000003.1:0-35905 GCF_038002145.1 Oceanobacillus sp. FSL W7-1309 | reverse complement strand
AACAGCCGGTAATGACTACGTAAAAATAGGTATTAAAAATTCCACATTATATCAATGTCCTCACCATCGATTTTTATTCGTTTAACAAGCTTTTGTATTGCTGCTTGTTTTGCAGGGAAATCGGCATCAGTCAAATTTATAACGAGATCATTTATTTGTTCGTCGGATAATTCATTTTTTTCACTTGTGTTTTCCTTTTTTCTTTTTAAAATTGCTTCTTTTTCAGTGTTTAAAATTTCGATTTGTTTATCCAAAGTTTCTTTTGGTATGATACCTTCTGTATACAATCCCAAAACACGTTCTATCTTCTCGGTTACCTTTTTGATTTGGACATCAAAATTAACTTTTTTGGTTTTAGGTTTATTATTTTCTTTACTAACTGTAAGAAATTGAATCTCTTTAATAATTATTTCTTCGATTTTTTTATAGTTCCAATTTTTATTCATGCACTTTTTAGGGTATTCGGATGGAAATCTTCTAGCTCTGCAGATATAATATCTGTAACCTTGACTTGTTGAATAAGTAACGTAAGCTTCACCGCAACAAGAGCACGTTATTAAACCGGATAGCAAGCTCCTTTTCGCTTTATGAGCATTATGCCCTTTATGTCTTTCTAAAAGTGCTTGAACGCGGTTAAATTGATCTTCTGATATGATTGCTTCATGTTTTCCTTTATAATATTCCCCTGCAAAACTAACAAGACCTATATACAATTTATTAGATAAAATATCACGGTATCTTCTAAAACGCCAAACAGGATACCCTCTTAATTTTAGTTCGTTTTGTGCCTTCGTAATCGAATGATACTGTTCATATAAATCAAAAACAGCTTGTATATGTTCTTTTTCATCGGGTTTAATAACTAACTCTCCATCTACTCTTGCATATCCAGAAGGATCATAATCACCGCCCATGCCCCTATATCCCTCTTCAGCTCGTTTGATATGTCCGTTCCGCATGCGTTCAGCTATATTTTCACGTTCTAGTTGTGCAAAAACAGATAGTATACCTATCATTGCTCGTCCAAACGGGGAAGATGTATCTAACGTCTCTGTAAGAGATACGAATTCAACATTATTTTTAAGAAAATTATCTTCTATAAGTTCTAATGTGTCTTTTTGGGATCTTGATAGACGATCTAGTTTATAAACGATAACTACATCTACGTCTTTAATGTCACCTAATAACCTTTGCAAATCAGGGCGATCTATGTTCGAACCGGAGTACCCGCCATCTATGTATGTATCGTGTATATCCCATCCTTTAGACTTACAATATGCTTCTAATTTTTCCTTTTGTGATGGGATACTATAATTTTCTATTTGTTCACGGGTAGACACCCGCATATAAAGTGCCGCTTTCATAATCACTTGCCTCCTAGTATTGTTTAAATGCTCCAATAACTTTTCCGATAAACTTTACTTCTGTTTTTTCTAAATTTATTACTTCTGGAAAATATGAATCATCTGAACTCAATGGAATTAAAGTTAATATATTGTCTGTACGATTGATTTTCTTTACTGTAGCTTCATCTCCATTAACCATAACTGCAGCAATCTGCCCGTTTTCTATTTGTAAATCACGGTCAACTAGCACAAAGCTTCCATTCGCGAATTCTCGATTCATGCTTTCCCCTTTTACTTCGAGGTAAAAAGTATTTCTACCTTCTAGGTTCATCATTGGAGGTGCAGGAGCATAACCAATGATATTTTGTTCGGCTAATATTGGCTCACCCGCAGCAATGGTTCCTATAATAGGTATTTTAACAGCGGTATCATATGTCGCTGGTGATTCACTAATTTCAGGGTTAACTTTTAACTCATTTCCAAAAACTATACCAATATCCACTTGATATACCTTTGCTAGTTTTTGAATCATCTCTAATCCTGGCTTCCTTTTTTCATTCTCATAATGGCTATAAGTTTGTTTGGATACTCCTAGTTTTTTAGCTACTTCTTCTTGGGTCCATCCTTCTAATTTTCTAAGCTCTCTTAATTTTTGTCCGTACA
Source organism: Oceanobacillus sp. FSL W7-1309 (assembly GCF_038002145.1). Taxonomy (NCBI): domain Bacteria; kingdom Bacillati; phylum Bacillota; class Bacilli; order Caryophanales; family Bacillaceae; genus Oceanobacillus; species Oceanobacillus sp. FSL W7-1309. Next base: position 33,896 of record NZ_JBBOBX010000003.1, on the reverse strand, counting down.
TTTTTTTCATCTCCTTTGTAATCTATAATAAGGTACGTATTGACTATTGTCAACATAAAGGCGACAAAATATACTAATAAGTTGTAAATTAGTAGTTGACATCTACTATATGTTGATTTATAGTTGAGTCAACAGATAGGCGACAGATTATAAAGATATTATAAAATTTTATTAGGAGGTGAAATTTTTGAATGGTTGTTTAGTAGAAAAGCGAAAAGAAAAGAAATTAACTCAACAAGAAATAGCAGACAAAATAGGTGTGTCACGCCAATATTACAATGATATCGAAAACGAGAAACGCTCGCCATCTGTGGGTTTAGCTCAAAAAATAGGGGATGTATTGGGGATTGATTGGACTATTTTTTTTACAAACTAGGTCAACGCAGCGTTGACTATAGTCAAAAAACGAGGTGATCATATGACAAAACAAGAGAAGAAAGAACAGATTTTTAAAGAATTGGTTGCCGATTTGTTGAAAGAGAAGAAAGGAAAATGAAGCTAGAAATAACAGGTATTAATTTAAAAGGTCACAACTTCCCAATCCCAGATGGGCTAGACGAACTGCTGAATAACAACAATGGTTGGGGAGTTAAAGATGAAGATTTAAATAATCAATATGAGCGAAAAGTTATTAAGAGTAATGAAGGATTAATAACTAAACTCAAATTAATAGGTTCATAGAAGGGAGCAATCAAATGACATTCGAACAAATGAATAAGTGGACCCAACGCTTTAATCAAATTAAAGGTGCATCACAGAAATTAAAAAACAAGCGACTAGGCAACATGCTAAACGATTTAGTATTAGCACATGGTCCAAATGATTTTCATGCTAGACAAATGTACTTGGCAGTTATGGACGAGATGGAGGTGTAGTAATTGCTTAAAAATCATTATCAAGAGGAAGATTGGCCGGAAATGATTGAGCAGGTGGAAAAACTGTTAAATGTAGGATTGAAAGCAGTTGAGATGGCGGAAAAAGCAGAGTTTAGCACCAAAAATGAATTGCTAGCAGATCTGAGTCGTTCTTTAGAAATTTTAATTACATTAAATCGAAAAAAGATAAATCAAGATGTTGATGAAAAAGCTACAACATTAATTAGGGATTGGTATTGAAGGGAGGTGAGAACAGTGATTTGTCCATATTGCAATCGTAAACCAAATGAAATTCCTGAGTACCAGCAGGGAGCACAGGAAAATGAAATGAATCCAATTGAATACGTGAGAATGGATGAAGGTACTTACCATGTTCAGACAGATTTATTTTGCTGCTCTGATTGTTACTTTAGTCAAGGAATGCCTTTGAACACTGAATTGGTTCAGGCTTTTATGAGGTATCGTGCAAAGGTGGTTGAGTTATCTGGATGGGAAGTTACACCATAAATATTTAACTGAAAGGAGACATACAATATGCAAGTTATAGAAAGAAAAGGACAAAGGGTCCTAACAACCAATCAGTTGGCGATTGGATATGGTGCAGATCCCAAAATAATAAATCGTAATTTCCAGAGGAACGTAGAAAGGTTTGTTGAAGGCAAGCATTATTTCACCCTAACTGGCGAAGAATTAAGGAAATTTAAAGGGTCACGTCAAATTGACCCCACCCTTAAATACACATCTGTTTTATATCTGTGGACAGAAAAAGGAGCATTTCTTCACGCTAAGTCATTAAACACTAATAAAGCATGGGATGTTTATGACAAACTTGTAGATTCATATTTTGTTAAAGCAAAAGTGTTATCAGAGAAAGATCAATTAATTGCTTCAATGAAGCTTACGTTAGAAAATTCGAAGGAATTAGGAGAGATGAAAGAAAAGGTTCACACCCTGGAGAAACGATTAAACAATGAACTTACTCTTAATCATGGACAAGCAACAACTTTGAATCACGAAATTAAAAAACGTATCGAGCAACTTTTTTCGCATGGCATTATGGGTAGTTTGGAAACTAAACGTCAGATGTATTCAAAAATTTATAGTCAATTAAGAAGAGCTTTCCAGGCTCCGACCTACAGAGAAGTCAAAAGAACTGACTACACCGACGCAATTAGATGGATTGAAGCCTGGAGACCAATGTAAGGTTTGGTGTTGCAGCACCATTCCCTCTCATTTCAAAAGTTATTTATTATAGTATACCAGATTCGAACAAGATTATGCATTGAAAAATAAAGAAGGTGAAAAAAATGCAGAAAAGTTATTATGCTATTATTCCAGCTAACATCCGGTATGACAATGACTTAAAGGCAAATGCCAAATTGTTATATGGAGAAATAACTGCATTATGTAATGAAAAAGGATATTGCTGGGCAAGTAATTCATATTTCGCAGAACTTTATAAAGTGAGCAAAGAAACAGTTTCTAGATGGATTAGCCAATTATCGGAGAGGGGCTATATAAAAATTGAAATTATCTACAAAGAGGGTACCAACCAAATAATCAATAGGTATATACGAATTGGTCAAGAGCCTATTGACAAAAAGGTCAATACCCCTATTGACGAAAAAGTCAAAGATAATATTACAGTTATTAATACTACATCTAATACTACATTAGATATACCTTATGTCGAGATAATAAATTATCTCAACAATGTAGCTAATAAAAACTACCGTTCATCTACCCCTAAAAATAAAGCATTAATCAAAGCAAGATGGAATGACGGTTTTAGATTGGATGAATTTAAAAGCGTAATTGATATTAAAACAACAGAATGGAAAAACAATCCTGATATGAGTAAATACCTTAGACCGGAAACACTATTTGGAACAAAGTTTGAAGGTTATCTCAATCAGCAGAACAAACCAAGTGATGATCCGTATGACAATTTGTTTTAAAGGAGGCCAACTATGAAATCTATCAAGGACCTTAACATACTCAAAAGTGCCGGAATAAAGTTGGTCGGTAAACGAACATGTGAAGTATGTAAAAGTGAAGTTCCTGTTTATGAACGAAATGGAGAACAATATAGCGTTTGTTTAACCTGTGATACTAGTAATCTAGCTAAACAACAAACAGATGGTTATGAACCTGCAAAAAGACGAGAATTAGCAAATAAAGCAAGGGCAATTAGCTATATACCGGATGAGCTTCAAAACGTGACATTCGATGATTATTTACCAAAAACAAAGTCACAAAATGAAGCCTTGCAGATTGTTAAAGGATTAATCCAGGAAGAACATAAATCAGTTGTTCTTCAAGGTGATCCCGGCACAGGGAAGTCACATTTATTCCGTTGTGCAAAAAGAGAGATTGAAAAGCAGAAAGTGAAGTGGACTGAAAAAGATTGGCGAGGAAATGACATAAATTATCAAGTGAATAAAATCGTCATTTTCGCTAAAATACCAGAGCTTATGAAGCTAATTCAAAGCACATACAGGGGACGGACAAGTTTAACAGAAGACATCATTCTGGACACTTTAAATAAAGCCGATGTACTTATTCTAGATGAAATAGCAGGAGAACGTTCAAAGTCTGATTCAAATGGATTTGAAACATGGTCCGGTGATATTTTATATCAAATTTTGGATCATAGACAAGGAAAAAACAATCTTTATAACTTGAACTACTCCAGTGCTGAAGTAAAACAAAAATATGGTGAAACACATGGGAAACGGATATTAAGCCGAATGTCAGCTGGTGCAAAAATATTAAAGGTAGATGGTCCAGACCATCGTATGAAAGGATTGATATAAATGTTTCAAGGAATGAAATCAGTAATGGTATTTGATCCAAAAGATACGGATGAGCAAACAGTTACTAAATTTATGGACTGGATGCGTTATAACAAAAGTCCAGTTGGAGATAAGGCGGTAATGTCTGCTGCAGAGACAAGAGAATATTTGCGAAAGCGTGAGGTTGTATGATTGCTAAACCGCCAATTAAACGTATTAAGAAAAGTAGAAAAGAATTAATGGAAGAAAGAGGATTAATCTACTGCTTAAGAGATTTAAATATAATTTTTTCTGAATCTCTTTTGGAGGAGGTTACAGAACTTTACGAACGTGGATACAACCCTGAAGAGATTGGAAACTTACTTGATCGTGATCCGGATGAAATCTTTATAGGATTATTCCATCAGGCAAGAAACAATAAAATAAAGAGATCTTTTGCTTATAGAATGGGTTAACTTAAACAAGTTAAACGGAGTGGTAATTATGCAACAAGTAATGATCTATGAATACCTTGGCACGGAAGAAGACCCAGTATTTACAAAAATATCTGATTTGGACAGAGGTAAATCAATTGAACTTGAAGACATGGAATTATCTCTTAACTCGTTTGGATTATATGAGGTTTCTAACGAATTTTTTCATGAAGGTTTTAACGACATAATGTCATGTTACAAATTCATATGCCAAGAGTTAAGGAACAGACTGTCAAATCAAGATGAATAATAAATGGGAGATTTATTTATGAAACGTAGCAACGAAAACCGTAGTTTGGATGAATTAATTTCCATCGCTGCTGTTGAAGGCTGGGAAATTGACACTAAAAAATATGGCCACAGTAGCGACTGGATTTGTATTAAAGAAAAGTGCATTGGAAGTAATTCAAAGAAGATTGTATTTAATGTTGTGAATGGTTATTTCTCTCTCTATGCACCTTTATCAGAGCAAACAGTACCTTCTATGTTGGCTGATCCAGATTATGAACCTTGGTATGCGAAAATACTTGATTTACTTCATGAAAACTTGAAAAGAGAAAGTTAGATGGTTTAATCGAACAACCGAAAAGTTAGATGTAATCAACTAATCAATAGTTGATAGAAAATGCGGAGTAAAGAAAGCGGGTGAGTACCTTGAAATTCTTAGATTTATTCGCAGGTATAGGCGGCTTCCGGCTAGGTATGGAACAAGCAGGTCATGAATGCGTTGGCTATGTAGAATGGGATAAGTTCGCTAGAAAATCATACGAAGCAATACACAATACAGAAGGGGAGTGGACAGCGTATGACATCACAAGCGTTACAGATGACGATATTCGAAAGCTTAGGGGTCGAGGACGAATTGACGTTATCTGTGGAGGATTCCCATGCCAAGCTTTTTCAGTTGCTGGGAAGCGAGGGGGATTCGATGACACTCGAGGAACTTTATTCTTTGAAATTGTACGTATCGCCAATATCATCAGACCACAATATTTATTCCTTGAGAACGTCAAAGGACTGCTCAACCATGACAAAGGAAATACATTCGAGACAATCCTCCGAACCTTGGATGAACTCGGGTATGATGCGGAATGGCAAGTGCTTAACTCTAAAGACTTCGGAATCCCGCAAAACAGGGAAAGGGTGTTCATTATCGGACATCTTAGAGGAGAGCGTACCCGAAAAATACTTCCTATCAGAGGAACTTATAAAACGCCTAGTATTCAAGTGATTGGAACTACTAAAAATCCAAAAGCACCAGGTACAAATTTTGGGTACTGGGTGCACGATTCAAAAGGAATAGTAGGAGCGTTATCGGCAAGAGATTACAAACAGCCAAAAACAATATTGATTAAAGAAAACGTAAAAAAAGGGTATGTTGAAGCCTGTCCTGGTGATGGTATTAGATTGGATCATCCGAACGGAACAACTGGAAGAGGAAGAATACAAACCCAATCGTCACCAACGTTAACTACGTCAGCTAGTGTAGGAGTATTGTTAGAAGATGAAAATATAAGATATTTAACACCAAAAGAATATTGGAGATTGCAAGGATTTACCGATGAACAGTTCAATATTGCACATAAAGTTAACTCGAAGGTTCAACTCTATAAACAAGCAGGAAATTCAGTGACAGTGAATGTGATTTATGAAATAGCAAAGCGATTAAGTTAGTTTACATTCCGAATAAACTTCTGACTAACGAAAGGAGGCAACCACATGAAATTGTGGACAAATAAAGAGGTGAACTTCTTAAAAGAAAGCCATCAAAAACTATCCATTATTGAAATAGCCAATAAATTAGGTAGAACTTATAAGGCTGTTCAATTGAAGAAATATAAATTGGGTCTAATCGATCAAGATAGAAGTCCAAGGAAAAGTGTAGATTATGCTGTCTACAAGGGTGAAGAACTTCTTGTTATAGGCTCAGCTGTGGAATGTGCTGAAGAATTAAATGTCACACCAGATTACATCATGTGGATGACAACACCTAGCGGACAAAAACGCATCGCAAATAGAAAAAATCCAGATAGAGCAAGAATGGCTATCAGATTGGATGATGACGATGAGTAAATCACTAAGAGCTGGTTATTACCTTCTTTATAGGAGAGAAGGCGAGCATAAAGTTTGGTTGTATGAACGGTTACAGAAGCATGAAATTAAAGCTAGGTTGAGGAAGGGATGCAGGATTGAGGGATGAAGTCAGTTAAAGAACTAGGGTATCTACAAGTAGGAATGATCTTAGTTGATAAAGATGGTAAAGAAGGAACCATCACAGGTTTAGCTGGTGATCCATTAACTGATTTTTTATTAGTCGAAGTAAATAACAGTCAGCATCCAGTAATATGGAGTTGGGATAGAGTACATCCTGGTTTGATGGTTAAAGAGGAGAATAAACAATGAACGATCTGGAGTTATTCAATAATCATTGTCCATTGTGTAAGAAAAGAAAAGCAACTAAATTATGTGACTTTATAGTCAGATATGATAATAGCATTATATTTTTCAGAGACCGGAATCTATTTAATAAAGTTAATTCACCAGGATATAAGCATGAAACATGTGATTTACCGATGTGTGAAGAATGCGCTGAAAAGATTGGTCATCAAGTGGATTTTTGCCCACATCATTATAAATTACATTTACAAGTCGGTTTGTCAAAAGAATTACAGCAATATCAAAGAAAAGCTAAAGCAGAAATGTACGAGAATGCAATATCGGAGGAGAGAAATCAATGAATCTATCAAAATTATTCGAAATCCAAGCAGGATTAGATTATCACATTGTAAAAGAAAAAGGTCTGGAAGGACAGGATTTGCTAGATATGAAGATGCTTTCTTTACAAGTTGAGCTAGGTGAGTGTGCTAATGAGTGGAGAGGGTTTAAGTTTTGGAGTAAGGACCAGGAGCCAAGAACGAAAGTAGGCCTAACATCTTACTATGCTGCTCAACAAGGTTTAACTAGAAACCCACTCCTAGAAGAATACGTTGATTGCCTGCACTTTATATTGAGTATTGGGTTGAGTCTAAATATAAATTCAGAAGATATATGTGTTGATGGAGATTACACGGAACTAGAAACAACTAATACATTCAATAAAATGTTTAAATCAATTAGCGAAGTTCATGATTATATAAATTATGGAGCAAGAGATGATTTAGTTGAAGCATACGACATTATGTTCAGTATGTTTGTAGGTTTAGGAGAATTACAGCTAGGCTTCACATGGGAACAAATCGAACAAGCATATCTTGATAAGAACAAAATTAATCATGATAGGCAGCTGAATGGATATTGAGTCATTTAGAAAAAAGCATTGCTTCATTTAGGGAAACTGCAACCAGTCAAGCCCAAAAAGGCATTAAAAAATATGGCAAGCCTCTGGAGCCACTAGATAACTATAATTGGTTGGATATGGCCAAAAATCCTTGCTCCATCTACTTTATCAAGGTGGGCTAAAAACGAAATTAATCTTTTATTAGACGAATTGGAGGGAAAATGATGAAAAAGTGTATCGAATGTGGAAACACTTCACGCAACCAACGTAGTAGCTTGTGTCAAGAATGCTTTGATAAAGCATTAAAAATTAAAGCATAGGAGGCATTTGGATGGAGAAAACAGCTGTGATTAGACTTGATGAGGATGCAGTTTTTCGGGTTAAAAATGGGGAACTTGAAAAGCTTGATAAACCGGCCAGTGGATTTGGTGAAGTGGTTCAGAAGTGGGAAGCTGGAAAGCTTGGTCGGTATGAGGTTAAGTATACGAAGTGAGGGGAGAAGTTAAATATGGCGATTGAGGGTTTTATGGAAGATTGGGATGGAGAAATGGTTCTCAGTGACATTAGAAACTTCAAAGATGAAAATGACTTCTTGGAACAGGCTGAAAAATATGTGAAAGAAACAAGAGGTAACAGAGTTCCCATTTTAGAACCTCAACTAATGAATGTTGTTTATAATAGCGAAAACGATGAACATTGCTGGATGGCTAAAAAATATGCTGAGAGATCGAGTTTTGAAGGAGAAACAATCACCGTTTATAAATCAGATATTGATTACCAAAACGCAGAAGATTAACTAAATAAATGCTACTGGAACAACCAGGGCAGTAACGAGGGATTTAGTAATCTCTGTTGCTGCCTTTTTATATTTTAGGAGGGGTCATATGCAATTAACATTCAAATTACCTGAAATCGATAGAGATGCGACAAGAGCTGCAGTTGAGTCTGAACTTGAGAAATATCAGATGTATTTACTTATGGATCCAGAAGAATATGAACCAAAAATCACTTCATCGTTTAAATTAGTACCATCTGCACCGAGTAACCAATTCCATTCAAGCACCGAAGAAGCAGCTATAAAAAGGCTGGATATGGAAAATAAAAGAAAAGACTATCTTCTTAAGATTCAAAGGGCTGTTAATAGATTGGCTTACCAGGAGCGTTCATTAATTGTTAAACGTTATTTAAGTGATGATGAAGTATATGATTATGAGGTTTATAATGAGCTAGGATTCAGTGAAAGAAAGTATTATAGGCTTAAAGCAAGAGCATTTTATAAGCTTGCCTTTATTTTACGTATTGAGGTGTATTTGGAAGCAGGTGAAGTAAGTTGAATTTTGTTCAGCCGATAAGAGATCCGGAAGTCATAAGGGAAGTCAAACGATACCTAAAAGAACAGAATGAGCGAAATTATATGCTTTTTGTTACAGGTATTAACTCTGGACTCCGGATATCTGATATTCTTCCTTTACGAGTATCAGACGCTAAAAAGTCATACTTTAAAATAACTGAAATAAAAACTGGAAAAGATAAATACTTGGATATGACTCCACAGTTACAAAGAGAATTCAAAAAATACATTGAAGGCAAAGAGGACCATGAATTCCTATTTAAAAGTAGAGAGGGTATTAACAAGCCTATTGGAAGAAGTATGGCATACAAGATATTACGAAAGGCTGCTAAAGAATTTGATTTGATTGACATTGGTACTCATACATTAAGAAAGACTTTTGGGTATCACCTATATAAACAAACAGGTGATGTAGCATTGCTCCAAAAGATATTAAACCATTCTGAACCAGCATTTACATTACGGTACATCGGTATTGACCAAGACGCAATGAACAAAGCGATAAAAGACTTTAGAATATAAGCCAACCATTTAATTGGAAGGCTTTTTATTTTGTCGTTAACCTATTAGTTATCCATAATAAACGAACGTGTAACTCATTTATTGGTAAGTATGCTAGAATCATATATATCAATGGATTTACCTATATTGCTGAATTACTCAGTATATAAGATATGGGTAACTAATAATCATTAAAGTTAAAAAGGGTGATAAATATGGGAAAATGTTTCTTTTGTAGAAATGAATCATTAGTAAGCTCAAATCAAGTATGGAATTATGATGTGAAATGTAGTTTTTGTGGAACTTACTATATTACCAACACTGCTGTAGACTTGCTGAGTGATGAAATTCGGCACAAGCTATCTATTATTCTAAGGGAAAGAAATAATAGGGGGTTATCTCCTATTAGCATCTTTGAAAAGTATCCTAGTGAAAGAGTAGAAATTAAAATACCGCCAATATATTTAATAGAGGAATTGTTAAAGTCATTTCCTAAATCAGCGACTTCAAAACTCGAACGTAGCTTAATTAACTTAGCTAAGGTAACTGCCTATCAAGGATCAGTAATAAAAATTAATCCAGAGGATAGAACATTGTTTTTCACAGATACAAACAATAGTGTTGAGTATTCTTTTTTAGTCAATCAAATGATAGAAGATGGTTATATTGTAGGAAGTGCTGCAGTTCCTACTGATATGTCTATTACTTTTAAAGGTTGGAATAGAATTGTAGAATTAGAGAATAAAGGTTATGAAGATTCAACTAAGGTATTCGTTGCTATGTGGTTTGATGAACAAATGGATACTATATATTCTAATGCTATTAGTAAGGCAATTGAAAATAATGGATTTGAACCGATTAGAATTGATAAGAAAGAGCATAATAATAAAATTGATGATGAAATTATTGCCGAAATAAGAGAAAGTAAATTTGTTATCGCCGACTTCACGGGGCATAGAGGTGGAGTGTATTTTGAAGCAGGATTTGCCATGGGCTTAGGAAAGAAAGTTATATGGACATGTAGAAACAACGATCTTGAGAATCTTCATTTTGATACAAGGCAATACAGCCACATTGTATGGGAAAATGAAGAAGACTTGTATATCAAACTAATGAATCGAATTAGAGCTACTATTTAAATATATGGCAGACAAATGGCAGAAAAGAAGCAGTTCATTTACAAATAAATAAGATATGATTGTATAGTAGAAAAGTTTATAAGAAGGGTGCCCACGAAATAGTGGGTGCCTTTTTGTATGGTAAGAGTCTGAAGAACATTGGAGTGTTGGTGGTTCTAATTTTTTGAACCATTCATTTCACTTTATGGTTGGTTACACCTACATTTAAACAAAAGCCAATTATTATACTTATTGCTAATTTCTTCATGATGTATCTCCTTTCTAAGTACATTTGACACAAAACTTGTGAAATCCTGTTAATTTAGCAGGAATTTTTATTTAGTTGTCGAATTACATTGATAGGAAAGGAGGTATTTTACATGAGTAAAAGTCATCATTACGCCATAGAACTCAAAAAACAAATCATAAACGCAGTAAATGAATTGGCACCTAACCCACTTGCAGAAAAGGTAACCTGGGGTAATTGTCCACAATGTAGCGAAAAAGAGTCTTATTTTTATATTTATGCCTATAAATATGGAAGATGTCAAGAATGTATGCATGAAGATGGGTTCGAGTATTATCAAACCGTTATGGCAGATAGATTAAAAGAATACAACAAAATCAAGAATGCCATAGACAAAACTTTATTAGAAGTATAAGAACGCTTAATGAAATTCCTCTTTTGTTGAAGTAAGTAGATAGAAGCTAGGGCTGAAAAATGGCTAGAACATCTCAAAAGAGGTGTCTTTTTATATATATACAAAATGAATATGATTATAGATGACAATAAGTGGAGCGAAGGTATGTTGACAATGTTAGAGTGCCTGGAGATCCCACAGGCAGAATAGCTCCCAGATTAACATCGAGTAAACAGTTAAATTATCTTATTATGGCTGTAGAAGTTATTGATAGAGTTTATAATGCATTGCGGGATGACTATAAGAATTTGGTTCGCGTGAAATACTGGTTTTACAAATGTTTTCTTGGGATGAAATGTAAGGTGAGTAAACGTCAAGCAATGAGATGGCGTGACGTAACAATACAAGCAACTATGGAGGGGTTAGGATGGAGGTAAGTTCAACTTAACGGTATCATTAATAAAACCCAGACAGATTGGTCCCTCCCTCTGGGTTTATTCCACGCTTTTTTACCTTAATTCACTTGCAATTTGTCCCTTAACTCCTCAGTCAAGTTATCAAATACTTTAAGGACCATTAAAGCTTCTATGGGTGAAGTCATGACTTTAACTACTGTGGCCTAGCTACTTGTCCCCATTAGCTCATGACAGAATTTGATCCCTTCAGACCTTAGCTCCATAATCGTGTGTTGCACGAGGGAATAGGCGATTTTCCCCAGGTGTTACGCCTGCCGATTATCGCCCGTCGGCGGTGAGGAGACGAGTCTCACAGATACGTCATTACTAAATAATCTAAAGTTATCTCACTCTATAAGGAACAGGGGACTTCAAAAAGTTTGCTAATAAGATCAGCTCCCTTAAGAAAGTTCCCCTTGTTAGGGCTAAGTAAATAATAGCAGATTATATAATCTTGGTAAATAATTAAATTATATTGACCATGCCACTATCATGTCACTTTTGACCTTACTTTCCGTGTTATTATGATAGTATGGGGAAAATATTGGTCTTGCCAGTCTACCGAGGAAAGGTGCGCTGGCGATTTTTAATACCAGTTTTTTAACGCATCCCAATTTAACAAAGAATCTAAAACTTCTTTAGCATTTTGTTGGTCTAGGTCAGCAAACCAATCTAAAACTAAAATAACGAATGCTACACCAAGGCAGCCGTAGAAAAACTTTTTCAATCGATACACTCCTTTTTAACTATATTATTCGACAGGTGATTAGAAATTCCTGCTACTTTTGAAGGGTTTTTAAATGATTTGTCGAATATATAGAAATAGAGAGGTGGTAAATATATGGATTTTGAAAGTATAATTGCAGGCTTGCCTATAGGTGGAATTATTGGTTTTTTAGCTAAAGCAATTTGGGATAAATATATTCAAAGAGCCAGACCAAAATTCTTACTAAGGGAAGCTAAATTAAACAGGTTTAAAACAGAAGAAGATGGGGCTGGTGGTTACTCTACTAGAAGTGTTAGATTAAATCAAGCTGATAACCTTACATTATATTTTGAAATAATAGCATCTAACTCCGGTGATTCAAACACCGCTATCAGTGATGTTCGACTTGAAGTAAATCAAATTAATGATTCGTTTACTAGGTCTACTAGTGATTTAACTTTTTCAGTGGATAATGAGGATGTTAATAGAGCTTTCAATTTAGAAGCTAACACTTGTAAGATAATAACTATTTTACGCAAGTACACAAAATCAGATTATAATGAGGAGTTTATATTTGAGGATGAGGACGCATTAAAATTTAATGTTATATTTACAGACGTTAAAGGAAAAAAGCATCAGTTAAAAGTAGACCCCTCATCTAATTGGACGGCTTTAGAATAGTATTAATTTAATGAAGACATCTCAATGAGATGTCTTTTTAATATACAAATTTAAAAGGAGATGTTAATCATGGCAGACAATAAGTCGTGCGAAGAACTTAACAAACAAGAAGCAAAAGAGTGGAGAGAATATGCAAGTAAACCTTTTTCAAAAGAGGAAGAAGAGTTTCTTGCAGGAACTGATTATGGTACTAGTGAATCTAAAAGCTCTGGAACAATTACGGTAGACTTTGATTGTGCTGATGCACTCAAAGGATTAAAGGCAGTACAACGGGAAGCAAAGAAAGCTACTGCTGCATTGAAAGAGTATGACAATGTAGTTAAACACACCTGCCCAGAATGTAAGACGATTAGCTTGGATTTGAATATACTTACTGCTGATACTCAGTTGTATCAGACCCATAGGCATTGCTACCATTGTGGCTACAAGGATGTGCTTGAACATGACTAGACCAATAACAGCAATGTGCGATAACTGTCATAAGATAACTGATGTATTGTTTAAAGAGAAACGTCATCCGAATGATATACGTGAGACATATTTCAAGTGTGAGCATTGTTATCATCACTACACAGCATTCGTTACGGATAGTAAGGTACGTAAAATGCAGCTTAAGAAGCCATCACTAACTTGGGGTAAACGATTAGAATTGCAAGAGGATATCAACTCACGTATGAGTAAGCTTAAGTACAACCTCATTAACTTTGGTCGTGCTGATCTATGACTGCCTTTCACAAATCAAGGCAATGGAAAAACAAAAGACCGATCATCTTTAAAAGAGATGGGTATAAATGCAAGGAGTGTAGTAGGTACGGTAAGACTACGGTGGCTACGATGGTGCATCACATCTTCCCACTTGAAACTCATTATGAATTAAGATTAGTAAACGATAATCTAATCAGCTTATGTAACAAATGTCATGAGGTAATGCATGATCGAGTTACTAATGAGATCACAGCAAGAGGTAAGACTTGGCAAACCAGAGTGAAGCATAAGTTGTTTCAGTTAACTTGAATTGTGTTAAAACGATAAACAATTCCATTAATTCGAGAAAAAAATGGTATCCCCCCTACTTTGCAGACAATTTTCTGACAACTTATGGAGCGAAGAGGGGAGAAGTTTCCAATAGTGCGAGGTTTTGAAAATATTTTTTTGGGAGGTGAAAGGCGGTGTCAAAAATTCCGACGAAAGAAACAATTAAGCGAAGGACAATTTCAGATATGAAAGCTCTTGAAGTTCATAAACCTCAATATAATCGCTTGATTGACATATATTCCGAACTCGTTTTTCAGTATTTGAAACTGAATGATGAATTTGAAAGCGAGGGTTATCAATACGAATCATACACAGCTGCAGGCGGTGCGAAAAAGTCACCAATTGTAGCAACCCTAGAATCGTTACGAAAAGATATATTAGCATACTCCGACCGTCTTTGCCTAAACCCAAAATCCACTATGCAGCCTAAAGACGGCAATAGCAAGAAAAAGTCAACACTTGCTAGCATATTGAGTAACCTTGACTAAAAAATATAAACACCACGACGTTGTAATGGAGTATGCAAACAGTATTGTCGAAGGTAGAAAGATAGCAAATAAAGAAACCATTCAAATGTGCCAACGATTTTTAGACGATCTGGAAAATACGGAATATGACTTTAAACCAAAAGATGCCGAATTTGTTATTGGCATCATACAAAAAACATTTGTTCATGATAAAGGCGAACGTATAGATGGGACGCCACTAAGAGGACAATCATTTTTATTAGAGCCTTGGCAAATGTTCATTATTTATAATTTGTTAGGATTTTTCCTAGCAGGATCAATTATTAGACGCTATAAAGAAGCGTTTATTTTTTTGCCACGAAAAAACGGTAAAACTAGATTTGTCGCTGCTCTCTCGTGGGCTTTAGCTTTGTTGGAAAGACGAAGCGGTTCAACAATATACATTGTGGGAGCTGCGCTTAGACAAGCCAAACAGGCTTTTGACTATATTAATTTCAATCTTAAACATATGGGCGAAGCTGATAATTTCAGAGTTTTAGCAAATAACCAAGAGTCATCTATTAGTGGTGATTTAGGTGATGGTAGTTTGCACATCGAAGCATTGGCAGCAAATCCAGATAAACAAGATTCCTTGAACTGTAATATTGCAATTGCAGATGAACTTCATGCTTATAAAAAGGCTACTCAATATAACGTAATTAAAGAAGCCATGAAAGCATATACGAATAAATTAATGATTGGCATCACGACTGCAGGGGATAATCAAAATAGTTTTTGTTACAATCGTTTGGTTTATTGCCAAAAAATCTTGTCCGGTTCTGTAAAGGATGAGCAGTATTTTGTATTTATCGCAAAGGCTGATGAAGACAAAGAAGGTAATGTGGATTATACAAGTGCCATCGAACACGAAAAAGCCAACCCTAACTATGGCGTGACTATTCGTCCCGAAGACATAATGAACGATGCTATGCAAGCGCAAAACGATCCGCAGCAGAGAAAAGATTTTCTAGCCAAGTCGATGAACAAATATACAAGCGCTATGTTGGCATGGTTTAATTCTGATGAATTTATTAGATCAGATGCTAAGGTTGTGGAGACATTAGGATTTAGTGGATTTGACAAAGAGGAAATTTTAAAGAAATTGGCTAAATTACCGATTGAGTGGTTTGGTGGTGCCGACCTATCGAAGCGACATGATTTAACTGCGACAGCGTTATACGGAACTTACAAAGATGTTGATATAGCAATTACACACGCTTTCTTCCCGATTGTTGCAGCACATGAAAAAGCAGATGTCGATAATATCCCTCTATTCGGATGGCAAGACGATGGCTGGCTAACAATGTCAAATGATCCAATTGTGGACTATCAAGAAGTTATCAAATGGTTTATCAACATGAAGAAAAAAGGGTTTAAGATTAAACAAGTTGGTTTTGATAAGAAATTCGGAAGAGAATTTTTCTTGGGTATGAAAAAGGCTGGTTTTCGTATTGAAGATACTCCACAATATTTTCACCTGAAATCAGAAGGGTTCAGAAGGATTGAAACTAAGGCTAAGGACGGGAAGTTTTATTATCTCGGTTCAGAAGCCTTTTTATATTGTCTGGAAAATGTTCGAGCAATCGAGCAGACAGATGATGCTATCAAATATGAAAAAGTGCTAGACACTCAAAGAATTGACGTGTTTGATGCAGCTGTGTTTTCATCCATGCAGATGCTAAAAAACTTAGAAAAAGCAGGTACAGCAAGTCAATGGCTGAACAGTTGAAGGTGGTGAGAAATTGAAGTTATTTAATCGATTCAAAAAACGTTCGAAAAGTGTTTTGGAAATCCCGTTTGCTTTTGGTGATTTAAGTACTCCGGGTGCAGCTAAAGGACCAATTGCTGTCACGTTAAATACTGCATATCTAGAGGAAGAAGTCGAAGCAGATATTTTAGGAAAAGAATTGGACGAAAATGGCGGTCTGACAGATGCAGCGAATGATGATCCACCATATATCGCAATTGGTGGACGTGCAGAAAGCGCCCGTGGTGGTTATGAGTATTTTTGGATTTATCGCATGAAGTTAGCGCCTGCTGAAGAAAACAAGGAAACTAAACAGGAAACACCAACTTACCAAACTCCAAACCTATCAGGTGAAGCATTGCCACGACTGCATGATGGACTTGAGAAATACAAGATGTGGGATCAAAGCACAAAGGTTACTGATAAGACAATATTTGATGAATGGTTTAACGAAGTTATCGATAAAAATTGGGCTCCGGAGGTTTAATTTATGCAAATTGAACTTTTTATCGAAGGTGAAAAGAAAGTATTTACCACACCATTTGTGCCTATGCTTGCTAAACGTAAATATATTGAGTTAGAAGCCAAAGTAGAAGAAAAAGTAAATGAAAACAAAAACTACTTCCCATCAGCTAAAGAACAATTAGAGGAAGAGGATGCGATGGTAGGGATATTGGCTAATGTTGTATTTGGTAGTCAATTTACAGTTGAGCAAGTCTATAATGGAGCAAGTGGTGAATATGTAAAATCTAAATTAGCAGAAGCAGTATTTGGAAAACCGAAAACAGAAGGTAATGAGGGAAACGAGCAGGGGAAGTGACGTTTAAAGAAGCGTACACTTCCCTTTTGAATTTATATAAAAAGTTAATGTTCCCGGAATCACCTTACAAAACAGGGTGGACGATGTCTCAAATCGATGAGATGGACGTCCACTTTTTTGATGAAATGTTTAGCGAAAACATTCCACAAGAAAAAGAAGTCTATCTCTCGGCTATTTGGGGTTAGAAAAGGCAGGTGGTGATAATTGGCTCAAAAAGATATTGGTACATTACGAACGAGATTATCCTGGGAAGATGATGGTGCGAATAGATCACTTGAAGGATTTAGAAGAGATTTAAAAGGGTTACGCTCTGAAATGAACCTTGCTAAATCTGGTGGTAAGGATTATACAAACAGCTTAAAAGGAATGCGTCAGCAGTCTGATATTTTAACTCGTCGATTTCAAACCCAAGAGCAAAGAGTAAGGGAATTAAGGAAACGCTACGATGAATCTGTCAAAGTTAAAGGTGAAGATGCTGCAGCTACAAAAGATTTGCAAGCTCAATTAAATAACGCTACAGCTGACATGAACCGTACTGAAGGACAATTGCAACGCCTTAATGAAGAAATAAAACGCATGGAAAGCCCATGGACTCGTCTGGGTGATGGTATGACCAAAACAGGAGAAACGTTGCAAAATGTCGGACGTGGTATGACTGATTTTGGTAAAAACTACACTATGCGTGTGACTGCTCCAATTGTTGCTGGTGGTGTTGCGTTATTTAAAGCGTCTATGGATTATGAATCAGCTTTCGCAGGTGTTCGTAAAACAGTAGACGAATCAGAGGAAGGATATGCAAGGCTTTCTAAAGGCATCCGTGAAATGGCAAAAGAACTTCCTGCATCTGCAACAGAAATTGCAAGTGTTGCTGAAGCTGCAGGTCAGTTAGGGATTGAAAATGATTCGATTCTTTCATTTACACGAACCATTATTGACTTAGGAGAATCTACTAACTTATCACTAGAACAAGCAAGTTCAGAGTTTGCTAGATTTGCGAACATTGTCGGAATGTCACAAGATGACTTTGATAGACTTGGTAGTTCCGTTGTTGGTCTTGGTAACACTATGGCTACAACAGAATCTGAAATAATGTCAATGGCTATGCGTTTAGCTGCACAAGGCTCACAGGTGGGCATGACTGAAGCGCAAATTGTAGCATTATCAGCGACTATGTCATCTTTAGGTATCGAAGCAGAAGCTGGTGGTACAGCCATGACGATGGTACTCAAAAAGATTGATGGGGCAGTTGGCGAATCAGGCAAAGAACTAGGCAAATTTGCTAAGGCTTCAGGTGTTTCGTCAAGTGAGTTTGCAAAAGCTTGGAATGATGATCCGATTAAGGCTCTTGATATATTTATTAAAGGTCTAGCATCATCAAGTGATGAGGGTAAAAACTTAACCAGTATCCTAAGTGATTTAGGCATTAAAGGTATACGTGAATCAGATACAATTTTGCGTATGGCCGGGGCTAGTGATTTGCTTACCGATGCTGTAAATACATCATCAAAGGCATGGGAAGAAAATTCTGCATTAACTGATGAAGCAGCACAGCGTTATGCTACCACAGAATCACAAATTAAGATGATGTGGAACAGAATAAAAGATGTGGCAATTTCACTTGGTGATGCATTAGTACCTGCTGTAATGGATGCGTTAGATGCAGCTGAACCACTCATTTTAAAAATTGAAGAAGGCGCTCAGGCATTTAGTGAAATGGATGAAGAGCAGCAACGAAACATATTGAAGCTAATAGCATTTGCTGCAGCTATCGGTCCTGTTAGTGTTGGTCTTGGTGGCTTAACAACCACAATCGGTGGTGTGCTTAAAATTGGTGGTAGCTTTGCAAGCATGCTCGGTAAAGCAGGCGGAAAAGGTTTATTAGGTCGTATTGCAGGACTTAGCTTAGGTGGTCCAGTAGGACTTGCTATTGCTGGTATTACGACGCTAGGTGGAATATTTTTAGCGACTCGAGATGATGGAGAAAAACTTCATGATATTAATTTAGAAGTTGCTGAAAGCCTAAAAGATACCCATACAGAAGTATCTGAAGCAGCTGCTAGATATGAAGAACTTCGTAACAAAGCAAATCTAACAACTGAAGAATTCGGTAAGCTATTAGACATTCGTAAAGAAATGGCAAGTAATCCAGAAGAAGATGCGTTGAAAGAATTACAATCCAGGTATGATGAACTGCGCGAAAAATCCGGTTTAACAAACGAGCAATTAGATGAATTAATTACTCATAACCAAACGATTGTAGACAATGCCCCTCATACAGCAGAAGCTCATTCTAAGCAAGGTGAAGCAATAGCTGGTGTAAATGAAGAGTTAAAAGATTATCTAGAAAGTTTAAGACAAACTTCATTAGAAAATCTAGAATTAGAAAAAATGAAATGGGCAAAGAATGCAGAAAAACATCAAAAGGATTTAAATGAGGCAAAAAAAGAAGAAAAAGCCATTGATGAAGCGATAGCTAAAATTAGCGAGTATAAAAATATGTCATTAGATGACTTGCAGGCGAAATATTGGGAAATCGCAGACGCACAAAGTAGTTATCTAACATCAGAGGAAGATTCCCTTCGTATGGGTTACGAAAAAGAGTTCATTGAATCCCTATTAAACGATGAATTGATAGAAGGAATAGAGAATCTTCAAAACCAAAAATCTGAGCAAGAAGGTATCATTGAAAATGCAGAAACGGAACTTGCTAAAGGACAAGAAATTGACGCTTTACACGCAGAAATCCTATTAAAGAAACTAGGTATTAATGCTACTGCTGAAGAAGGTATTGGATTAGCCGAAAAACAACTAGAAAGTTTACGTGATGAAAAAGAAGAACTTGAAAAGATATTAAAGAAACAAGGAGATTATAACGGTGAAACGAGCGAACAAATTCGCCTGGTAGACGAAAAAATCAGGGCGCATGAAGAAACCCTTAGTTTGCTTGGTCAAGAAACTGGCCTGTCCTCTGAATTAATCACTAAAGAACAAAAGCGTGAAGCTCAAATAAGACACGTTAATGATGTTTTGTCAGCACAAGCGGGTAAGTTAGATACTAATAACAATAAGATTGATGCTGGAACTGGTAAGGCAAGAACGCAAAACGAAGTGCTAAGAGAATCCATCTTAAAGCATATAGAAACGAGAACTAACACAGACAGCACATATAGAAGTTTAGGAAGTGCAGTTACCAAAACTATTAGATTGAGTGTTAATGCCGGAGCTTTAAATGGTGCACTTGCTGGCATCCCTCGTGGTTATGCCACAGGAACAGACAACCATCCTGGCGGTCCATTTATTGCAGGCGAAGAAGGCTGGGAACTCGGGCGCATGGGTAACCGCTGGGAAATGCTTAATTTAGGAATGTACGATCGTCCACAGGGATATGAAGTATTTACGCATGATGAATCCAAGAAAATCATCAGTGCTTTAAATCGTATGCCTGGGTATGCCACTGGTGCACGTCCGAATGGTGAAGCTGATAGGGTGGTCAGCCAATTAAATAATACACAATCTATTGAAAATACCGAGACTGTCAATCTGCTGACAAGAATCGCAGTTGCCATTGAGTCTGGTCATAGCATACAGATTGAAGGCAGAGAGGTAATGAGAGCGACTGCTAAGCATTTTGATGAAGGTTTAAATAATATCGGCGACAGAAGACAAGCAGCATGGGGTGGTTAAATGAGAGCTTCCAAATTAAAGATTAATGATGTTTATACTGATGAATATGGTATAAGTCCAAAAGGAAGGGTTGAAGTTCCCACTCCTGAGCAAGATGTTGTTCATACAGAAGTAAAGGGGCGACATGGCAGCTTAACTAAAAAGTACGGGTTTAAGGATATTCTTTTACCTGTGCATTTTACTATGCATGGGGAATCATTTAAAATGATTTTCCGTAAAGCAAAGATGAAGCTAATAGATGCTAAAACACTAGTGTTTGATGATGACTATGAAGTGCATTATAAAGTTAAAAGCGTCCAAATAGTAACGGCTGAAAATTTAATTAAGAAGTTTGGAGAATTTACCGTGATGTTCACCCTAGCGCCGTTCCAGTTTGAAACTAACCAGACCAAAACAATAACTGTCCGAACGACTTTAACCAATCAAGGTTATGAATCAGAGCCAATTATTACAGTTCATTGTTCCGGGATGGGTAAGATTTATATTAATAATGTTCCTATCACCATACAGAACATAAACGGAACAATCATAATTGATTCAGAACTCATGAATGCATATGGAAACAACAACGGTATTATCACCAATCTAAATAATCACATGATTGGTGATTTTCCTATATTTAAAAATGGGTCTAATGTGATTGATTTTGATGGAGCTATTACAAAATTAGAGGTTAACCCTAGATGGAGGTGGGTGTGATGAGTGAAAAAATCGAAAGCAAAGAAAGTGGTTTTATTATGGATTTGGGAATAGGAAATGTTGAAATGAAAAATATGGATTGGAGTAAGGGTACTTACTGTGATGAAGATGGAAATGTAATGACCAAAGAAGAATTTGACGAATTTCGAATTAAAAAGTTAGAAGCAAAAGTTACGGCTTTGGAACAGGCAATATCATCTTTTCTACGTCAACTTAATCTTAAAGTAGATAAAGATGAAATTATAAATGCTATTAATTTATCTACAGAAGATAAAAATATTGAAGGTAATAAAATAAGTATTGATCACAGAACGTTAAATACCAAGTAGCGTTCTTTTTTATGTCGGATAGAAAGGAGGTAACCAATGTATCCAGTTTTATATAAATCAGATGAAACTAACTTTATCCATAACGGATTAGGTTTATTAACTGAAACAGTAACAGCTGTATCTACAGAAGAACTGAATGGTATGTTCGAGCTGAATATGCAGTATGACAATGATGGTTTCTTGGCTGATGTAATCGAAGAAGAAATGATTATTAAATCCAAAGCTAACGATAAGCAAGGTGAGCAGCTGTTTAGAATTTATTCCATCACCAAAAATCACGAAAATGACAATCTCATTATTGATGCGCAACATATCACGTATGATTTGGCAAATAATTTTGTGGAGAAATTAGAAGCTCGTAACCTTACCAAGCGTCAAGTTATGGAATTAATTGGAGCAAGCACTGCCTATCCACATCCTTTTAATGTGACAAGTTCTAATTCGACTACCCAATCAAGTACTAGCTTGTATCGTACGAATCCATTACAAATGATAGCTGGTATGGATGGCTCCATTTTGCAGATATGGGGCGGTCAGATAGAGCGTGATAATTTCAATCTTGTTATGCACGATCGTCGTGGAAGTGATGATGGTGTATTAGTCACATATAAGAAAAACTTAACAGGTTTAACTGCAAAGTTTGATATTTCTAATTTGGTAACACGTATTTTTCCTTATATATTAATCGAAGCCACTGATGATGAACCAGAAAAACTAATTACTGTTCCAGGGAAATATATCGACAGTCCTCATATCAATGATTATGAAATGCCTTATATTCTACCAGTTGATTTTTCCAATGAAGCGGGTGTAGAAACTAGCCAAGATTTATTAGCTGCAGCAAGTAAATGGTTTGTCGAAACTGGAAGGGATAAGCCTAAAGTAGAAATGGAAGTCCAATTTGAACACCTTTGGGAAACTGAAGAATATAAAGATGTTGCAGCACTTGAATTAGTTGGTATGGGTGACACCATAACGGTTAAGCATAGTAAGCTGAAAGTGGAAGGTGCTGCTATTGTTAACCGTATTGAATATGACGTTATCGCTGAAAAGAATCTGGCTGTAGATGTTGGTAATGTAAAAGCTAAATTTACGGATAAAGTAAATAAAGCCTCTGATGTTGTTAATAAAATAACTGAAATACAACAGACTGCCAACCAAGCAATTACAGCAGCAAACGGAAAAAACACAAATTATTGGGGCCCGGATGAACCTGTAGGAAACTTTAATGAAGGTGATTTATGGTTTAGGGTTGTTGATGGTGAATACACTCGTACGTATCGATATGATGGTATTCAGTGGCAATTAATAGTTAGTGCTGATGTAAAAGACATTGAAGAGATTGCCAATGATGCACGTAACCAAGCCGACCAAGCTGTTGCAAATGCTAACTTAGCAACGAGCAATGCACTTGAAGCAATAAGTGAAGCGCAGGGAGCGTTTGACGAAGCGCAATCTGCTATTACCAGAGCTGATAGTGCATTTAATAAAGCTGATGCATTAAGTACAAAAGTTGATAATCAGACAGGAGAAATAAGTTCCATTAAGCAAATAGCCCAAGGATTGCAAACAAGAGTGTCTAGTGCGGAAGGAAGTATAAGTACCTTACAACAAACGTCTTCTAGTTATGCAACTCGTATTGAGAATGCGGAAGGAGACATTAGCAGTCTTACTCAAACTACTCAAGGATTACAAACAGCTGTGAGTAATAAAGCTGATAAGTCCACTGTTACTCAACTTGCTGGGGTGGTTGATACTAAAATAACAAAAGGACAAGCTGATGGTTGGTATGCGAGTCAATCGCAATTTACACAGACTGCAGAGAGTTTGCAAAGTACGATAACTTCTGTACGTAATGAGCTTGGTGAATTAGAGTACGAGAATCGTAATTTAATTACTAATAGTAAAGGAGATAATTTAGAAGGATGGACTACGTGGAGTAATACTGCCTTATCAATATTAGATGGAACTATTAGAGTCAGAGCTTCAACCAGTCCTTCTAGTTATGGAGCAGTTACACCTAAATTTGAAGTAGAAGCAGGGAAACAATACACATTGAGTTTAAATATTGCTTCTAATTTTAGAACTAACATTTTAGATTACGTGTATCTTCTATTTGATGCCCATAGTAACCAAAGAGTGAACAGTATAGTAATGACTGCTCAACATGCGGATCTAAGGCGTTACTCTATAACATTTACTGCTAATAGTACAGGCACGGCTTCAATGCTGTTAGGTGCTTATGTTAAAGAAACGGACTATTTATCAGAAGGATTTTTACTAGAAAAAGTGAAATTGGAGAGAGGTACTAAATCCACTCCTTATTCTCCGTCGCCAATTGATACACAATCACAGATTAGTCAACTTTCAAATAATATCAATCTAAGGGTTCTGAAAGATGATGTTATCAATCAGATAAACGTTTCTACGGAGAATATATTAATAAGTGGTAAAAAGCTTATCCTTGATGGAGATACAACCGTAAGAGGTACTTTCAGAGTTGCTAATGCAAATATCACTTCAGTTAATGCTGGCAAGATTACTGCAGGTACATTCGATGCTGGCAGGGTTAGCGTTATTAATTTGAGTGCAAACAGTATTACCGGGGGTATTCTTCAATCGCAAAATAGTAATACGACATTTAATTTAAATAGCGGATCGCTTTATATGCAGAATACAAACTTCACCCTTGGCGGCGGTGCAGATATCTACTTTGAAGATTCCGGTAATAGATTGTATTACTCTCGTTACGATTCAGTTGGTGGTATAACAAGGTCGGCAGGTGTAGGTTTTGGTACCTCGATTAATAATAGATTTCCTTACGCTTTCCTTGGCACAACTAATACTAGTAAACCGCATGCTATGGATAGCGCCAACTTTACGGGGTTTATAACTAACACAAGGCAGCGACAGATAACGGACGGGATTGGTAACTCAGTAGTTGGACATATATTCCATATAAGAGATGAAGCAGTAAACTTCGCTAAAGGGCTAAGATTTGATTTAACAGGAAATAGAATTAACATTCATCCAATGAGTTCTGGAACTTATGATTACGACATTGGGACTTCAAATGGTTCATTTGAAAGGCTGTATCTTGGTGGAACAATCTATTCAAATGGAAGGATAGAAATAAGAAATAAGTTCGATACAAATCAAGGTTGGGCAATAAAAACAGGTTATGATGGTAGTTCACGTATTGAATTTGTTGGTTTAAATGCTGGTGGAAACTGGGCTAATCCGAAATATTATGACTTAGGTTCAACTTCAAATAGATTTAGTAATATTTTTCTGTTTTATCAACCTGATGTATCATCAGATGAACGTTTGAAAGAGAATATACACAATAACACATTGGGTTTAGATTTTATAAATGATATAGTCACAAAGTCGTTTAAATTGATTAATAATAATCCGCGTCTCTCTAAAGAACCTACCCAATATGGTGTTATAGCTCAACAACTAAGAGATACTTTAATTAAATATGGTGTAGATTATGAAGACACTAACATGCTAACTGTTGGAAACGATGGTATGTATGGTGTTCAGTATACTCAGCTTATAGCTCCAACTATCAAATCAGTTCAGGAATTGGATTTAAAGGTTGATACTAAAGTATCTAGATTAAGAAAACAAAATGAAGAACTGATTTTGAAAGTAGCAAAATTAGAAGAAAGAATACATCATTTGGAGGTAGCATGATATGAACTTAGAAATTAGAAATATTGATATTCAAAGGGTAGTTGTCTTTTTAGAACAAATGGAATTTAAAGGGTTAAAGAGTGTTAATCGGTCAAAGGTCACAAATTATTTAGGTGAAAAACTAAATGATGTTGCTGAAGGTGAAAAAACAATTCGCGAAGATTTTAAAGATGATAAAGATAAACTGGAAAAAGAACTGAAAGCATATTTTGATGAAACAGTAGTTGTCGAAGGAAGCAACATGTTGAGGCCGTTAAATGTAGTTAAATCGAAAATTAAAGAGTTAGCAAGTGAAGAGTGTGAGCAGGAGTTCAGTGGTAACGATGCTTACGCTCTTTCTGTTTTATATGATGCATTTGAGTTGGGAGGTGAAGAACAATGAGAATAACAATTACAGGTATCCAATTTAAATATGATAATGGTTTTGACAAAGAGTATACAGGTGTTGAGTTAAACTTCATCACAGCAGGAAAATCTTATTCATTTAATGGACCTATTACAGTATCCAAGGAAGACTATCAAGCATCTTCTGCCAACAATGACGAGTTAAGAGCGTTGATTAAGCAGACTGTTATTGCTGATTTGCAGGCTGAATAAAAGGTTTTAGGTAAAAAGAAGGGTTTCCTCTCCTTTTGTCGAATTGAGTAGGTGGAAGGGAGTTAGGGAAACATGCAAAACTCAGAATTACAAATATTACGTTGGGGCATACCAGGCTGGTTAACAATAATAACATACTTTATCCTAGAGCTTTCGATAAAGGAATATAAAATACCAGACTTATTTTCAGGTCTTGAATTGGACGGTGGGATACTAGCTGGAATAGGTGCTATATTAACAGCGCTAGGAATCCCACTGGGTTATGTAGTTTACCAAATATATTTTTGGGCAAAATGGACTTTTCTAAAGGATGATGAAAAAATACAAAAGCTTATGAAAGTAATTCCTTTATACAATGATCTAAGCAGGGGTTCATCAGAACGATTAGGTAATCATCTTGACAATTGGAAGAGGATGGAAAGAACATTTGATATTTATATGAGTTATTATATAACGGATACAAAATTAGAATACGAAGATATGCGAAGGCAAAATAGTTCGCTAAAATCCAGAATTGATAGAGTACATGGATTAGGGGCAAGTATTGTCGGGATAATAATAGCAACGTTGGTATTCGTATTCTCTGAATTTGGAATTAATGGTGCCGACGTCTTCAGAAGTTGTGCTTTTCTTTTAACATTATTCATATTGATATTTGTGTTGATTGTTTTTGCGAAAAATTATATTCATGCAAATAAAAATTCTTACGAACAGATGAGAAATATTATAATCGATATAGAAGTGGCAAAGAAAAAACCAAAGTAATATAAAACTATTTTTACGTCCAAAAAGCTGGGCGTATTTTTTTTAAAAAAGAGATATGAGTAAGTCCAACTCAAAAATAGGACAAGGAGATGAATTTAAATGATGGGTGGTTTTAACTTGGAACATTTAGAAGCAGCACGTTTTTTCTTATTTGGAGATGTAAAGTTTTTACATTTACTACTGTTGTTAATGCTGTTGGATATTATTACAGGTATTTTTAAAGCAATAAAGAATGAAAATTTGTGGAGCAGGAAATCATTGTTTGGCTATGCACGAAAAATACTTGTGTTAGTGGTAATTATCTTAGCGAATGTTATAGATCAGATTTTAGGTTTACAAGGGGCGGTCACTTATGCGACTGTCCTTTTTTATATTGCCAACGAAGGTTTAAGCATCATTGAAAATCTTGCTCATGTTGGGGTTTTGGTACCAACTAACCTTGCTAAAAAACTAAAGTCAATTGATAACAGCGGTCAAACATTGCCAGAGGAAATTAAAGAAGAGTTCTCTACAAAAGGAGCCGATAAAAAATGAGACTTTTACCAAACGGTATTAAAATCGGTAATGCTACTGTAATTGTAGATATTATTCCAAAGACCAATCCAGAAATTCGACCAGGCGGGCATATGAATCCCTCTCATGTTACAGACCACGATACAGGTAACGCAGGTCGTGGTGCAAACGCTGAAATGCATAACCGTTATATCCACAACATGGCTAGTTACGATCCGAAAGACACTTCTCACGTATCCTGGCACTTGACTGTTGATGAAAAATTTATCTATCAGCATTTACCTTTTGATGAACCTGCATATCACTGTGGTGATGGATTCGGGATTAAATCCGGAAACCGAACATCAATAGGCGTTGAGAAATGTATGAACATCGACGGCGATAGAGCAGCAACAGAAGAAAACGCTATTGCCTTGGAAGTTTATTTATTGAAAAACGTCATCAATAAAACGCCAAGCAATGTTGTTCCGCATCAAATTTGGAGTGGGAAGTATTGTCCAGCTATAATTTTAAGACGTGACGGTTCATTTAATCCATTTAGAAAGAGGATACAAACAGCTTTTGATGGTGCTAAGTTATCTCCAAAACCAGTGGTGTCAAAAATGCATACAGTAAAACGTGGCGACACACTAAGCGCTATTGCAGCTAAGTACAAAACAACAGTATCAAAATTACAAAAGGATAATAACATCAAAAATGCACACTTTATTTATCCTGGTCAAGTGCTTAAGGTCGGCGCATTAAAACCAACAACGCCTAACAAGGTTAAACCTACACCTAAGCCGGTAACCAACAAAGCAAAACTGAAAATTGACGGCTACTGGGGACCAGCAACAACTAGGGCACTGCAAAAAGCTCTAGGAACAACCCAAGATGGAATTATCAGCGGTCAATATAGCAACAATGTTACAAAAGCTATTCCTAGTGTTAAATTTGGTACGAGTGGTAGTAATGTTATTCGTGCTTTGCAGCGTAAAGTAGGTGCTAAAGCAGATGGATATATCGGACCTGCAACAGTAAGAGCATTACAACGTTATTTAGGCACACCGCAGGATGGTGTTATCAGTAAGCCTAGTATGATGGTTAAAGAGTTGCAAAGACGTTTGAATAAAGGCAAATTGTAGTAAATAATAAAGCCCTCACTTAAATGTGGGGGCTGTTTTTATTTTTATTGGCCATAATATTACTGGGTGATAAAAATGAAAGCAAACGATTATGAAACCAAGCGTTTTGATAAAGCCTTAGATGAAATTTTAGATTTATTTAACAATATTGAGGAAGATGAACCTATAATTGATTTTAATAATGTAGTCCTTGAATTGATTGAAAAAGCAAATAAAAAATACGGAAACGAGCAGGTTAGTGAAAAAATCAATTCAGTTGTTGGAGAAATGCTTTCTTGGCTGGATTTGGATAATATTGACCTAGGAGAGCCAGAAAAGGGAGGGGAGGAGTAAATCTAATGTTTACTCCTTTTTTGTAGCTTTAATTCTTCCCACAACTCATTTAACTTCAATGCGTTCTTTAGACTCATGTTTTCAATGTCACTTTCTTTTCTAGTGAAACGAGACAGTGTAGTTTGAGCGATGCCTGTTTTCTTCGATATTTGGTAATTTGTTAAACCTGATTCAAAAAGTAATTTGTAAATGTTATCTTTAATATCTGACACCTTTATGACCTCCATCTAATGATTAAGTTAATTAAAGTTAAAATGAACCAGATGCCAGCTAGTGACATAGTTACTATGTCTAACCAGTCCAAATTATTATAATCTAATGTGGTAAATAACATAATGAACAGTATTAAAAATATAAGGTTTAACCAATCAATATTTTTCATATTTATTGAAGGAACATGGTATAATATTTAGATGAGGGAAGGTTTTATCCTTCCCTGTGACTTACTTGCGACGTTTCTTCTTGGTGGGAGAGCGTCGCTTTTGCTTTTTCTTGCTTTTTTTCTTGTCTTTCAGTTCTGAAAGATTTTTGATTGTGGTTACTATTCCTGCGATAATTGCGACAATCCAAGCAACCAATCTTGCTATTCTTTCTGCTAAATCCAAATCCATGTTCACTTCTTGCCTCCTTTCTATACTTTAATTATACTACCCTTTCCGGTAGTAGTCAAGTGTTTTAGGAAAGTTTTATTATTGGATAAAAAAAGCCTTACATATCAAGGCTTTAAGCATAATGACCACCAATCTTCTTACTACGCTCCAACGTAATACCTGCATCTGTATAACTTGAAGCGCGAAGAATTGCAGTCGAACCGAACTTAGCGCGAATTGAATCCATTACATATCCAATATCATTTTTCTTGGTTCTATCCTCAAATAGATCAAGCTGTATGTCAGCATCTTCTTTATCATATAATTTAGTCAATCCTACATTTACATGCCGTATCATACTTTTTCCATCATAAAATTCGTTAAATAGCTTCATACATATTTCATACATATCCATTGTAACATTAGTGGGAATATCAACCGACCGAGAACGAGAAAATCCTCCAGCAGTATCTCTTGAGTAAGAAATGCCAAGCTGTATTGTTCTACCTGCCTTTCCAGCAGTGCGTGCTCTACGACATGCTTCTTCACATAAATCAAGAATACAATAAGCAATTTCTTCTTTATTATAGTCCCGTAGCAAGGCTATTCCATGCCCAAATCCTTTTTGCTCTTGTTTTGTGAAGTCGCCAAAAACAGGACTTAAATCAATTCCCCACGCATGCCAATAGAGTTGTTCCCCCATTACACCAAAACGCTTTTGTAAATGCTCTAGTTTATAATTGGCGATTTGCCCAAGCGTGACAATCCCCATTCGATGTAAGTTTTTCATCATTCGATTTCCGATACCCCAAACATTCTGTACAGGAGTTGGCCATAACTTTTCTGGTACATCCTCATATCTACATTCTGCAATTCCTGTCTTTTTAGCATGTAGATCCATTACTACTTTTGCTAAAAATTTATTATCCCCTATACCAATAGAGGATGTGATGCCAAATCTGTCCAATATATCTTTTTGTATTTTTTGCGCAATCTCTCGACGGTCGCCAAAAAGCTTCTGCAGACCATTTACTGTAACCCACACTTCATCAATCGAATATTGATGAATAGCTTCAGGTGGTGCGTAATCGTGTAATAGCTTCGTTATTTCAATGGATACTCTTAAATAATCGACCATGTGAGCAGGTACAACGATAATGTTCGGATCGTTAGGTAATTCGAAATAACGACTTACATTACTCACCCCGTATCTTTTCTTGAGCGTAGGAGAAGCTGCAAGAACAATACTCCCCGGACGATTCGGATCACCAACTACAGCAAGCATGACTTTCATCGGGTCCTCACCTAACTTCATCGCTTCAACGCTTGCATAAAAGGACCTCATATCAATACAAAGTACATCATTACGTGGGTAATGAGAATAATCCACTTTGATTCACCTCACAACAGAGAACGTTTGTTCCTATTATATGCGAGCAAATGTGAATTATCAATGCCAATAAATAACAATAGCCCTCAATCTGAGGGCTCGTCTAATACTTTTATAACTTCATTTATCCTGGTTATAGTCCTTTTTAAAGCGTCTTGATAATATTTATCCGGCTTCCCTTCGCTTTCAACTAACTTCTGCAGCAGTTTTTGTTCTTCTTTGTATAGACTTTCAATCAGTTTTATCAGTCCTTTCGTAAAGATCATCGACTTTGCAGTTAAGTATTTCGGATAACTTAACAGCTTGATCTAACTTAATCATATTCCTGTTTTTCATCCAATTAGTAAGAGTGTCTTGCGTAACTCCTAATTGTTTAGCAACGTATTTTTTCTGTAATCCACGTTCTTTTATTAATTCTTCAATCAATAACCTCATTTTAATCACCTGTTATATTATTCTACATTTATACTTAATTATCCTTTAATGATATTCTCTCGAAAAAAATCGTAAAAAATTAGGTATATAATCCGAATAACTGGATATACTATTATTACAAGCGACTAAACAATTGAACATAGAAACGCATACAGCACTTACAACATACGGGCACGCCTAACTTCAAAATCGCTCGTTTACTCACTCATTCCATTCGCTCCCTCTCTTTATGATAGGAAAATTTACCCTTGTCCACATGCTCTCAAATACTATTAAACTAACATCGGAATATACAAATGAATATAGATTGCTTGAATATGCAAATGAATAGGGGTATGAATATGGAGATGCTAATAGGGGGAAGTTTGGCCGCATTTGTTATTTACACAGCTGCAAACTGGAAGACGGGTGACAGTAAAAAAATAGCACACACTTTCAAAAACATCGGGTATAAGGTTAAAGACCACACTCCGAAATTATTAAAAATCCACAAGACAGATAAATACACAACTTACACTTATAATGTTCCGTATGGATTAATCGATGATCCAAAGTTAAATGTCCTGGAGAAAGTTTTGAACAAACCAATCAAGATTTCATTTGTTAATCAAAAGCTTCAAATAAAGGTATATGCTGAAAAGCTCCCTGCTCAATTTAACTATGACTGGAAAGCAACTGAAGGGTGGTCAGTACCTATTGGAAAATCACAGGAGCAAACAATCATTCATGACTTCGATAAAATACCACACATGACAATTGCAGGAATGACAAGACAAGGAAAAACAGTGCTGCTTAAACTAATCTTTGCCCATTTGATTAATAACCATCCAGATGATGTTGAATTTTATATCATTGATCTAAAGGGTGGACTTGAATTTAATCAATATCGAAATCTGAAACAAGTGAAATATATTGCATCTGATGTTAATGAAGCTTACGTATGTTTACAATTCATTCAGAAACAAATTAAAGCCGACATGAAGGACTTTAAAGACAAAGGTTACACTAACATACTCCACACAGGAAATCAGCGCAGGCGGATTGTAATTGTTGATGAGGGGGCAGAGCTTGCACCAGCACCCCATCACGATAAATCGGACAGAAAGAAATTGCAGCATTGCCAGCATGTATTATCAGAGGTTTGTCGTGTTGCTGGAGCTTTAGGTTATCGAAATATCTTTTGTACACAGTATCCAACAGGAGGTAATCACAATCCGACATTACCGCGACAAATCAAACAAAATTCAGATGCAAAGATAAGTTTCCGTTTACCCACAGAAATAGCTTCCCGTGTAGCAATCGATGAACAGGGGGCAGAGAACATTTCAAACATAGGTAGGGCGATTTATCGAACGCATGAGAAACATATTTTACAGGTTCCTTATATTAACGACGTGGATATTAAAGATAAATTAAAGGAGTGGGAAGAAATTGATGATTCAACAAATGAAACGACAGCAGAGGGAAGAAACGATATTGTTGAGCTTTGAAAATCTTACGTATGCCACGCGCAAACAGCTCCAGATAATCAATAAATTAGGTGGAGATAGAAATGCCCACCGAATCCTACATGAAATGGAAAAAGACAAAACAATCAGCAGCATACGCACCGAGCAGAAAGTGTACTTCCTTTCTAATAGAGGTAAAGAACGCATCGGATCCACGCAAGGCGAATTAAATAAGAAACTTATCACCCACACTTTAATGAGGAATGATTTATATATCTTGTTGAATCAGCCAACCGATTGGAAGAAAGAGAAACCAATTAAACTGAATGGTGAAGTGTTCTTAATCCCCGATGCTTCTTGTAAAATTAAAGGAGAACATCATTTTATTGAAATAGATAATCAGCAAACTATGGCTACTAATATAGAAAAAATAAAAAAATACAAGGAATTATCCCATGTTATATTTAATCAGTTTAACCACACGCCTACACTAATCTGGTACACATTATCAGATATACGTAAGCAAAAGTTAAAAGAAGTTTGTGAAACTTTAGGGGTTAAATTTCGTATCTATGGTAATATATAGGTAAAAAGAGGGGGATAATTAGTTGAAGAAATCATTTTTGTTATTGATTTTACTAATTTCAGTTGCATTAGTCGGTTGTAGTAATGAAGAAGCGCAAGCAGAGGTAGATGGTGAAGTTGTCAATTTGGAAAAACTTTACAAAATGATTGATGATTCTAAAGAAGAACTTAATGGTCTTAGTGGAGAAATTTCTGCAGCAGAAAGTGATTTGAGAGATATCGAAATGGAATTTAAAAACAGAGAATCTGAATTTAGCAAGCTAAGCGAATTGGCCGAAAATCAAGAATCTGTTAAAGAAGAAGTAAAGGAAGCTGAAGCATCATTAGATAACTTAAATAGTCAAATAGAGGATGCGGAAAGCAAATTAGGAGAGTTAGAAGGTAAAATTGTATCTGTTTCAGATGAGCCGATAAAAATAAATGCTGGGTATTTTTACTTCGGATCCGATGTTGAACCAGGAAGGTATGAGTTGAGACCTCAAGAAGGACAATATGGAAATGTATTTATTAGAAGAGGTGGAAGCAGTTACGTAGCAGAAACATTCGGATCGGCAGATAGAGGAGCGCTTACTGATTTTGTATTCGAAGCGCAAGATGGAGACGAGATAGAAGCTACAATTCCGATTTTGTTATACCCAGTTGACGAGGATTTTTGGAATTAAAAAAGCAGGGGAATTAATCCTCTGCTTTTTTAATCTGCGTCTTCATATCCTGCTATTTG
>NZ_JBBOBX010000002.1:0-1809369 GCF_038002145.1 Oceanobacillus sp. FSL W7-1309 | reverse complement strand
TAGTCATCATTATCTAACTATACTGCCCACTCAGCCAAACTTTTTATTTCAGGCATACCAATTTTACTTTTAATACTTTTCAACTTCTTCAGTACACATTTTATAACAAATTCTTTAATAGAAGCTCTAGAGCTTTTCTGTGCCCCCACTACATAAAGCATGTCTATCTGTTCTTGTTCAGCGTGATAAGCCTGATTATACATTGTTACAAAATCAGGACATAGTTTTGCTATTTCTTAGTGAACTTTTTATATTGTCTTGGGCATGCAGAAGTAGTATATAAAAATATGTAGATGGTATATAATTAAATTTACTGTATTATGTGTTTACTTAAAGGTGAATAAGTTCTTGCTAGGAGATAGTGTGATGTTTGTATTAAACCCATCTTGTCATATATCAATATCCATAAAAAAGCTCTTCTTGGAGAAAGGAATTTCTCTGAGAAGGGCTTTTTTACATTTGTATAACGGTATACCGTTATACCTGAATTCTGTATTAGGTGAAGGAGGTGATTTTCATGATGTGGTAAGCTTTAACAATTTCAGTAATAGCTTTAAATATTTCTTTATATAATTTAAATTAATGAAAAATGAATAATTAAAAATGGGGATTAAAATGAATAATAAAGATAAAATAAATAGACTAATAAACTATTCTAATAGACCGATGAAAGATACGCACACTAGGAGCACTTTTTTAGTAAAAAAAGAACTTTTGAAGAGATTAAATAAGCTTGCCAAAAACAAACATGGATTTAAAACGGATTTTATTAATTTTGCAATTGAACAAGCATTATTTGATTTAGAAGAGGGTCGTCAAGATGATAAAGAAGAAATACATTTAGAACAAGGATATTCAGAGGACAGAGTAAGAAATGAAATTTATTCTGAAGTTGAAACGTCAGAAGAAGATATTCCTTTGCAAGATAACATGAAAAAAAAAGCCTTACGAGAAAACAGGGAAGTAGTAGTATGCTTTATCGATGCTGATATTGCAGATGTTCTAGATATGCTTTCCAAGGAAGGTGGAAGAGGTGCTAAATCTGATACAGTTAATCAAATACTAAGAAGTTATTTTGAAGAAGTAGGATTAATAAAGTAAATATAAAAGTTTAATTGATAGACTTATAATATAAGCATATCTATTGAAATAAATTCTTAAACCCATTTTTATATCTTGTTTCGAATATAATTATGAGGTTAAGATTTTATGAAAAAAACTAAAGAACATTTAGTTTGGTATCCTTAACGATATATGGTGAAGGGATGATTACGATTTACAGATACAGGAAATGACTACAATAAGGTAAAATGGTTATGATAATACACTTAATATAGATGAGTGTGAATGTATTTGTGCAAAAATGTATGGTGTGATGATAAATCATAATAAAATATAACTCACCCAACATTTCCAGTTCACATATAAACGAACATAAAAATTTGTAGATTAGATCAGTCCTTTAAGTCAATCTAAGAAACTATATGGCATATAAAGATTGCTTGATATCACAACACTTAACCCTAATTAAGTCAATTAAGGCATAAATGTAAAGTAGGGGCTGATATATGTTTCTCCTGTAGAAATGAATAGTAATAAAATATCTATTCACAATGCAGGCTAAACCTTAATGAATCTTTTGGAATGATTATTGCATTTGATTTGTTCCACCTTTGCGGAACAGTTTATTATTAATCATAAAACCTATTATATACTTAGGAAACAGGCCCGTTGGCGAATGCCAATGACCTAAGGTGACCAAGTACCAAGCGGATGGAAGTTATTTAAAAGTAATCAAGACACTCACCAAGATAGATCTTCTGATTCTTGATGAATGGCTTTTGTTTAAGCTTTTAGAAGAGGAAGCTGTGGTATTTTAGGAATTATCAATTGGCGGTATATCGCAAAAAAATCAAACATCTTCTGTTCTCAATTCGACATAAAAGACAGGTATGAGAAACTGGGAGACGGGCGTTTGCAGAAGCGATACTGAACAGGATCATCCATAATTCTTACGATATCTTTAATGACGGCACCGTTTCTATGCGGGAAAATTAGGCTTTAAAAAAGTAGGTTCACGTAACGAGGCTAACCAACAGGAGGTAAAATTCATGGTCATATTAACAAAAAAATTTATTAGAGATGGAAGAATACTATTATTTTGTTGATAATAAGCAGTATGTTCCTTTCCCTGAAGAATTGAAAGGAAAAATCAATAGATAAATAACGTTGCAGACAATCACAATCTACATCGACTAAATAAACCTATCTAGAAAAATTAGATAAAACACCGAGCGCTCCGTCAAAGGGAGCGCTTATAATGCATATTTAATCGTACCTTTGGTTTTTATCAGCTTTCTTAACATCGTTACTTATTATTATAGGCTTAATTCTTTCTCTTATTCTTTCATGAATAAATTCCTCTTCAAAACCGAATTCTTTGAGTAGATAAAACTCTAAAATATTTCGGAGGATATGGAAACCATTTATTAAATCTTCACCTTTTAGAGCTCTATCTTCAAGCTTTTTATCATAATGAGTATAATAATTTCTTGTGTCTGCAATTACCTTAGGAAAGTCGAGATGATGTATCTCTGCAGTATAAAAATAAAAAGTATAGTCTGCTAATAATAAATCAGCTAAACGACTTCTTAAAGTGACGTACTTATAACTACCATTTAGTAAAAAATTTCTATCTTCGTCCTTAAAGCCTTCAGGTCTAATAGAGATTAACTGTTCAACCCTTTTCTTAAAATCAGGTAAAGTATTGCAAATTCTACGAGAGTGGTATGTTTCTAGTGCTTGTACCATGTTTTGAAAATGACGACTAGTAGATAATTTCTCATTATATAAACTGTCAATATACAACTCTATGATTGGTTCCATAACTGGTGATATACTTTGCCATTTTGGAAAGTTGGCATTTCTAAGCTCGTTCAAACTAAAAAGGAAGTCATGACTAAGTCTGCGACGATTATTACTTTTTTGTCTGATATTTTCTCTATTAGCATGAATAACTTTTATTGCTCTATTAGGTTTTTTTTCATTATCATCAAATTCATAATAAATCTCAGGTGATTCTATAATCATTTTATCAAATCCAAAAGGTTCCGCCATTGCTATCTCAATAAGCCTTTTCATTTGTTTAGCCTTACTCATAAACCAATCCAATGGCTGAAGAGAATTAGATTCAATAATAAGATATGGTGTTTGCTTTAAGGTAATCTCTTCTTGAACTAGATTAAAACCTGGATAAGAAGAATCTAAAAAATAAGATAAGGAATACACTTCGTTGGAATAAATCTCAATCGGTTCAGTAATGTCTAATTCTATTAAGACGTCTCTTTTACCATCGTATTTTGGTCTTGAATAATTAGAGATGTTTCCCCATTCTATAATTCCAGGTATGCTTATTTTCATTTTGGAAAATCTAATATCATCTTTAGTTTCAAAGTCAACACCATCAAGCATATAATTTGCCTGATATCCAAACACTTCTTCCGAACCAATTCTACTTTCAGTTTTTATTCTTATACAGTCTAATAAAGTTATTTTTGCACCATTCATTGTAGAACCCTTAATAAAAGGTATATTAAGTGGAAGTTCTAAAAAGCTCATAATAGGTCCATTGTTAGGTATTCGAATATAGAGAGCTATTCCTCCTTCATCCTTATTTAAGTACAAGTCACCATAATACTCTTTATCAGAGTTATCTATTCTCCAAGATCCAGTTGCTGAAAGGCTGACTTCCATTTAGATCATCCTTTATTTATTTGTGTCTATATTAATAGTAACATTTTATCTAAGGTGTTTCTTTCTTAATAGCTCTATTTTCTCCATAACATTGTCAAGATCACTTCTGCCGTCTTCTCCAGGAGCTACAAGGATGTGTGCTGCATAATTCTGATACTGCATCTGTCCATATTTCAACAGAACAACACGTACATATACTGCATATTCTGTTTCACCATTTCTTCCCCAGTCCACTTCTCCAAAACAAACTTTGTAATATCTTGTTTTACTTTGGTTAGAAACTACTGTGTACTCTTCAATCGGCGTTTTATAAACCGGTATTGCTTTATCCATTCAGAGCCCTCCCCAATTGCTATAACTATATTTTACAACGTCAGTCTAAAAACCTCCTAATCTAATATTTAGCGATTTAACAGTTATTATCTCCCGTTTTCTCATGAAGTTCCCATAACGACTATAGAACAAGCTTAAAATATTAAAAAGTGGAAAAATGGAACAAAAATAATGGTATACTAAGTTGGAATTTCCTACACATTTTCTACACATTCATATTAATAAAACATTGTAATAACAAGGGTTTATGGTATATTTTATACCCCGACCACCGGTATCGATATTATGATTTAAGTAAATTACAAAAGGATTTTGGCTCCTAAACCTTTATATCTAAGGGTTTAGGAGTTTTTTTGTGGATTTTAGAATCTAATAGTAAAAAATCTTTGTTAGATTCAAGCAATAGAACGAGATAACTAGATGTTCTTGTATAATCTACCTGGTAAGCTACTATTAAGAAAAGCAACATTCGAATGATAGATAGGAGAGATAGCGGTTGGCAAATGTATGGCCATTTTGAGGTTTCATAGATAATATTATTGATAAAAATAAAAATAAGTACACAATAAAGTGTTTCACACATTTTTAATAGGGTATATGTAAAATATTCAATTAATTACCTCTTGGAATAAGAAGGCGAAGGAGGTGGTCGAGAGCGAAAGGAAAAAGGGAAATAGACCTATCGCTTGTGACCAAACTGGCCTCACCATGCACCATCTGTATGCAGACGTCGATACATCGGGATAATAGTGCGGGCTATCAGCTGAGGATAACAAAAGATATGACAAGGGATCGACTGTCGTATCTGCCTATGCGACTGCCGAAGTCTATATTATTTTAGGAGGAGATTATGTTGAAAAAGAAATGGTTAGCAGTAATACCTGCAGTTATGCTTGTAGCAGTGCAAGTTGTTCCCTTTCAAACTGTAGACGCAGCCTCGGAAAATGATTCGATTCAACTATCAGAATCAGAAATACCACCAGGATACGAAGCGATATTAAATTGGCCGCCTGAAGAACAGCCGATTGTCAAACAGGGTAGCCAAAGTTTTGAAGTTGAATTTATACAAGTGATGTTAAATCACTTTGGACATGAAACAGAAGTCGATGGAAATTTTGGCCCACATACAGACCAACAAGTCCGTGAATTACAAGCAGAGCATGGTTTAGTCCGGGACGGGATTGTCGGTGTTGATACATGGACACTACTACTTGACGAATATCAAGCAGAGTTGTTTACAGTAGAAACAGCGATTGCTTATGCAGAGGATGCCCTTGATAATGATGATTTAGTATTTAGTAGCGCTGGCGAGCTTCATGAGGACTCAGACGGCAACTTATTTTATTCTTTAAGAGCACAAAGTCAGGATTTTATTGATGACGGAGGTACTGGCACGGTTGGATTCTATGATGTTTTTCAAAATGGAGATGTTGTGGAATCGGAACCAAGATAGACATCGACTTAATAGATTGAATTTTTAATAGAAAGTCCCTGATTATATCTCTCGGGGCTTTGACAAAAGCTTTTTAAATCAGTGTTTTGATATAATCTACGACCCCGCACATTGGTATCTATCACTTAGGCTATCAAGGCTTTCAACGTTTATGTTGAGAGCCTTTTTTACGCAGTAATTATAAATAATGATCAGTTATTTGTAATGAACTTCAACAAGAGTTTAAGCTTGTCATCAATCATTTTCTCTTGATTCCTCGACCTGTAAAATGTCCCCATATTCCCTCGATAGGATTTAAAAAAGCAATAGGTATAAGCCTAGTCTCGTATTCTTTATCGTTAGCTGTGCAGAAGAGATGCATGTTCTTTTACATAATGCAGGTACGTGCTTTAATGCTTGGATTGCCTTATCGAAATCCCTATTAAAGGAGGGATTTACGCTAATATGTGAAGGAGGCATTCTTAGCCATTAATCTGTAACAGGTTAAGAGCCTTACTACTTAAACCGTCATTTTAACAAAATCCGGGGAGTGACAGCCACTTACAAAGGGAATTAGCTTATCAGGAGGGATTTATAATGACAGCAATTACACATATAGGTTTATCCGTTCCCGATATTGAGGCAGCTATCAAGTGGTATGGGGAGGTCTTGGGCTTTAAACTAATTGCTGGGCCATATACCTTTGTCTCAGAATTAGAAAAGGAACATAATATGACCAATGACTTATTGGGTAAAAACATCAAAAAAATG
Source organism: Oceanobacillus sp. FSL W7-1309 (assembly GCF_038002145.1). Classification (NCBI taxonomy): domain Bacteria; kingdom Bacillati; phylum Bacillota; class Bacilli; order Caryophanales; family Bacillaceae; genus Oceanobacillus; species Oceanobacillus sp. FSL W7-1309. The sequence continues at coordinate 1,803,080 of NZ_JBBOBX010000002.1, read as the reverse complement.
AGGAATGCGCATTTGGTTTCGCAGAATCAGGTTGGTCTCGAGCTTTTTGAATTTCAAGAACCAAAAATGGAAGAAAGAAGAAAGCAGGATTATCAAGGCTATTTTCATATTTGTTTAATAGCAGATGACTTGGAAAAACTTGCGGATAAAATTGCAAATTCAGGTGGGGAAAAGCGGAGTGAGATCTGGAATACATGGAAAGGGAAGCCTTATTATTTAGTTTATTGTGAAGATCCATTTGGAAATATTATTGAACTTTACAGTCATAGTACGGAGACTATGTATGCCAATAAGGAATAAACGTTACAGCAAATTTACTTGTATTTAGTAATTTTTAAGAATGAAAGATTATTAAGGGCGAGATTTGATTAGAACTCGCCTTTTTGTATGTAAAGGTTCTGATATTATGTCTAAGCTGTAATTTTTAAAAATATGACTTAAATGTAATGATAATATATGGTAAGATAACTTTGTGAAATGATGTACTTAATGCAACGGGCAGGTTAGTGTAAGGAGAATATTGGCTCTTTCTTATTGAAGTATAGGAGTAGGTTTGTTAAAGATTTATTTTGGATAAGAGGTTAAATTTTGGCTGTTTACGAATTTATCGCTTGTAATCAGAAACTAAAATCCTTTGAAGAAGCATTATCAGATGAAGAGATAAAGTCTTACAACGAACTACTTAAAATAGGATTTAAAGAGGAACAAATACAAATTCGTGTAATTGATCTAAGTAAAATAGATCGTAATAAGAAAGTATTTTTAATTAATCTCCCAGAGGAGCTTCAAAACAGTCCGTTGGTTATCGAGGAGGATTTCCATAATCCTTATGCTCGTTTTTTAACGGATAAGAAGTTTATTTATAAAGTAACAAATGCAGAAAAGGTAGTTTCCCATCTTGCAGCATATTTCGGGGATTTTCAGATACATGGAAGGAACTTGAGCTTTGGCGAGTATTACAAGATGACTATAGTGTAGATAGTTTTGAAGTTCCCAAAACAGTTATAAACTTGCATAACCTGAAATTGGAGAAATTAGAAGCATTTTATGAAAGAGCAGTACCTAATCAAATGGTACTTTTCAAAATTAAAATTGTGTTTAGTTAAGGGTATTAATGATATTGTTTAATCAACTAAATGGACTGTCCTAAAAGAAGGATATGCACTCTTTTTTTGTTGAATTTTTAGAGAGCAATAAGGGGATATAGATGACCTCTACTAAAATAATGTTACTGGGTATTGCACGGATGCTTGTTGCGTACTATGTACCACATAAAGCGGGTTTTAGAATAAGTGGCTATGAAATTTATCTATTGGTTTGGGATTTATTTTTGTAATAGTTGGTCTCATCAAAAAGGATAAGCAAGTAAATTCATAGATAAGTTACTAAAGTAGCTAATGCGATAGGTAATTCAATAAGAATGATAATATTGTATTAATGTTGGTTAAGAGGTGATTATATTAAATTTTTACGAATTATACTACCAGTACTTCCAATTCCATTCCTATTTCATTTTTATGAATATAATAGCCATTTGACGAGACAAGAGCCAGTTTTCCTATTCCCAGGATTCTTACTATTCATAATAATTGTTGGATTACAGCTAAGAAAGGTTAAACTACTTCGAATATTCCTATCAGTCATTTTTATGACCATCCTTTCATTGTTATTAAGTTATTTCTTTATATCTGATGACGGAGGCTGGTTTAAACCCTTTGGAAGAGATACTGTGGTTTTAGGTACTTCAGTAATTTATATTTTAGGGCAGGTTATAGTAATCTCGATCAGTAACTGGAAGACTACTGGAAAAAAGTAAAGTTATTCAACTAATAGGTAGCATAGTATGACTAAGAACTTGTAGAATTCACGTTAGAAATAGGAGGGAATATGAAATATAGAAAGATCGTTACCGTTTTAATAATTCTATTAATATTATGTTTTGGATTTTATCAATATATGGATAAACAACACTATGTAAGGTATATGTCTCATCAGTTATCAGGTGCTGTTTCGGGTATGTCTTCTGCTTTATATAATAACCAAATAATGTATGAAGAAATTCTTGATTCCAGAAGCATTACATTGGAGCAAATGGATATGATCTTGAGTTATAATGGTAGTTTCGGAGTAAAAGTTCGGGAATTAAAAATGATAGCGGTTAACTTTTTTGAACGTGCATCGGATGAGGAATTAAATTCCATAACTGCATTTACAGCGTCTGATATTAATTCATTTTTTTATGAAATACAGTGGGATATTGTCTATGAAGAAAAACTTGATAATTTATCAGATTTGACGACTATACTGAGTAAAAATGAAAGGATTAAATTGAATGAGGATGAACTAGAGCACATACATACTATCCAGGCATTAAATTCCTTATGGAGGGAGGCCCTGATTAATAATATAAATGGAATAAATCCAGATACAGGAACGGTAAATACTGATTTATTCTTCGACATATACCGTGAAAAAGGATTTATAAAGGATGATTGGATAAATCTACTAATAGATTTTGACTCAATTACAACGGAGTTTTTAGAAGAACACGAAAAATTTGAAGCAAAGATTACGAAGTAAAAAAATTATCAGGTTGCCTTAAATTATGTATTAAACGATCTGGTGCACGAGATAAATAAGGCAACCAGAATGTGAAATTCTTTTTTTAAATAAACGGATTTTAAGCTATCGAGGCAGGTTTATTGTGTAGAACTATTTTTTATATAGGGTGTTATATTTTTCACTTCAATTATGAGGGTCTTAAATTCTGTATCGATGGGAGAAAATATAAAATGTTTATTCGTGAATATAAAGATACTGATGAAATCAGTTGGGTTCGATGTAGAACCCTATCATTTTTAAATACAGCCTACTTTGATAATGTGTTAAATAAAAAAGAAAAATACGAAAATCCTGCAATTGAATTAGTAGCCGAATTAAACGGACAAATTATCGGGCTCATTGATGTAGAGTATGAAAAGAAAGAAAAGACTGTCTGTTCAAGAGGACAAGGCTTAGGGGGGATGATTTGGCATGTTGCAGTACATCCAGACTACTATCGCCAAGGAATTGGAAAGCAACTTCTTCAAGAAGCAGAAAAGCGAGCTACTAATTTAGGATTAAATCGATTTGAAGCATGGACTCGAGATGATTGCTGGGTACGGAATTGGTATGAAAAAGTGCAGTTTAAAAAAGTCTATTCCTATTACCATATTTACTTCGAAGGATATGAAATGAAAAATCGAATTCAAAGTACCATACCTAATCTCCACCTAGTAAATACATTCGCTCACTATGTAGGAGAAGATATTGAGCAATTTGAATCAGACAACGAGCGAATTTATGAATGTGTTTGCTATGAAAAATATTTTAAGTGATTTTAAATAGCAAAGATAATTTTTCTATAGTTTATTTTAATTTATATAGTACTTTTTCAACTATAGCGTGCAAGAGTACAAAAACGATCCTAGAACAATCACCATGTTTAAAATCTTTATTTTGAATGTTGCGTTATTATTAAAGGTGGAGTTAATAAACGAAAGAGGTAGGACTATTGGAAATCAGGATTTGTTTTGAGAATGTCTAGTTGTCCCAATAATGGAGGGGGTTCTCAGGTGTCAAATTATGAAAACGAAGAAATGCTAACTGGAGGGAACGTCTCAAAAGTATATCGTTCAGGGGATACTGTTCGACGAGAATTAAAGCGAGAAAGCACTAAAACTCACAAGATATTAAAGCATTTGGAAAACAAAGGATTCAGCTATGCACCAACGTTTCTAGGTATTGATGAAAAAGGTAGAGAGATATTATCATTTATTGAAGGAGAAGCTGGCAACTATCCTTTAAAAAAATACATGTGGTCTAATGATGTTTTAAAGGAAATAGCGAAAATGCTTCGTCATTATCATGATGCCGTGAGTGATTTTTTAATTGAAGCGAGTTGGCAATCAATAGATAATACCCCCCAACCATTTGAGGTACTATGCCATAATGATTTTGCAATATACAACATTATTTTTAATCATAAAAGACCAGTAGGTATTATTGATTTTGACCTTGTTGGTCCTGGTCCAAAACTTTGGGACATAGCCTATACTCTTTACACGTGTATCCCATTAAGTAGATTTTACTATTCTGAAGCAGGTGAGGCAGTTCATTATAATTCCTCACTGCATGCCGATCGTATAAAACAAAGAATTACACTGTTTTTTGAATCCTATGGTGAAGGAATTGAGGAAGGTTATCTGGAAATGGTATTACTACGATTAGAGGGGTTATGTCAAACAATAAGAAGAAAAGCCAAAGAAGGCGATATTTCTTTTCAAAAAATGATAGAAGCAGGGCATCTTGAACATTATCATAATGATATTAAATTTATTCGTGAAAATGGAAAGGAGTGGATTTAAGAGGAATTTTTTTGAACTAACGAGGTTTCTTTAGCTTCATAAGAAATTGTTGTATGAATAAATAACGGTACTTCCTAAATGACAATGCAATTGACATCGATTTGTCTGTGCGTAATAGCTATATATTATCTGAAAAGAACTTTAATATTTTGATGGCAAAACAGCCTGAATTAGCTATTAAACATTGAGATAACAGCCCAAATGACGTAGCCAATTCATACGTCATTTGGGCAATTTCATTTTATATGATATGGCACCTCAAAATATATTCCTTTGAAACTCCTAACCCCCTGTTTACGTGAATTTAGCTTGCTGTTACCCTTCTTGCTCTCATCACATACACTTGATTTAGTGCCAGAGCTCCAATCAGCTGAATAACGGTTTTCGCAATTACCTGGCCTGTAATTGCTGCTGGAACGGCCCCCCAAGGGATAAAACCTGCACCTAGTGGACTTAATCCAACAATTACGAAAACAACGGAATCTAGTAATCCACCAACAATTCCGCTATAAAATACGCGCCATGCGATTGGCAGTTTTAACCTCGTATAAATCTCTGTATCTGCCGTTTCAGAAATAATAAAGGATAGGGCGGAAGCTGCAACAATCATTAATGTATCTCCCAGTAAAGAGGAGACCACACCGGATAATATCAATGCGGTAAGAATGAATAAATAGGTCTTTGCTCTTCCGTACTTGTTTTGCACCAAGTCACGAAAGATAAATGTCGCACCGATTAGAAATGTTCCCATAGGAATAATAAATATACCAATCTCTAAAGGCATCATTGCCGCAGTAATAACATTAGCCGTGACAATTGAAATTAAATAAAAGAATACACGTAACATATTTATTTCTCTCCCTTTTTCAGCAAGTATTGCTCTAACCCATTATTTCGAAGCTTGCAAGCTGGACATGCTCCACAGCCATCAGCCTTTACACCGTTATAGCAAGTCAGTGTCTTTTCCCGAATGACATTCAATACGCCTAACTCATCTGAAAGCCCCCAGACTTCCTCTTTATCCAACCACATTAGCGGTGTATGGATTACAAACGGTTCATCAATCGCCAGATTTAGCGTTACATTTAATGACTTGATAAAACTATCTCGACAATCTGGATAACCACTAAAATCCGTTTCACTAACCCCTGTCACTAAATGCTTAGCACCAACTTGTTTTGCCAACACACCAGCGAAGGATAGAAAAAGTAAATTTCTTCCTGGTACAAAAGTGTTTGGTAGCTCCGTTTCATCTCCATCAGCTACCTCAATATCGTTTCGCGTTAAGGCATTTGGTGCAAGTTGATGAAGCAGCGACATATCTAAAATATGATGTTTTACACCAACGTCTTCTGCAATCTCTTTCGCACATTCAATTTCTAATTTATGGCGTTGCCCATAATCAAACGTAACTGTTTCAACTTCTCTAAATTGTTCCATTGCCCAGAATAAACAGGTCGTGCTATCCTGTCCTCCGCTAAAGACAACAATGGCTTTATCTTTTTTCATGTAAAAACTCCTTTTAAAAAGAAAATACAGCACTAAGAAAGGCTGTTTTCTTAGTTTTTTTAAGAGGGTAGCTAAAAACCTCTTTTTATTCGTTTTAAAGATTATATTCTTCTCGGAATATGTATGACCATACCTTTGTATAACCTAGATTTTAAACAGGAAAGGACCAGTCGAAATACTTGTTTGTCTAATTCTTTTAACTCCTATATATGCCTATTTCCAGACATGAAAAAACCTCCCCGTATTTTTCAAAAACACTAAGAGAGGCTATAGCAAACTACGATTTTAACAAAAAAAGCCACATCCAATATGGACATGGCTAATCGTCAATGTATCCATAGTTTTTTATAGAGGGTATCAGCTATGAACCTCTTCCGATTCTGTGTTTCATTCCTAATTATCATAGCTGAGAAAGCGGAGGGTGTCAATATGGTTGGTTGAGGTGAGCACTATTAGTAGGGTGAAATTGCTAAAAAGCTGTCCCGTTGCTTACACCTTCCCAACAAACTTAACAGAAGCAATATGCGTTCGCGATAACTGAATAACTTCTTTAATAAATGCTTCCTGAGAAATCTTAAAACCTGTATTAATCCAATGGGCTACTGTAACGTTTGCTGAATGGAGAAAAACAGTAGCAGTTGACTTGAGTGGTGATCAGCATGAGTGAATATACATAGTGATGTTTAATAGTTCTTTAGGTTAAGATATAAGAATACATGCCGATTGATATAATCCAAAAAGCTGATGATACCTGGCGATAGCATTCGTTATCGTCGTAACAGTTCATCAGCTTTTTACGGTTTAGGCGGTATTGTAATAAATAAACTAACGCATTGAATAACTTATTTGCAAAGTGATTGAAGGTGATAGTTTAAAGTCTGGATCATTTTTTCTTGAGTAAGTTGCTTCGAATTCAATACGTGATGCATAGCCATACCGTCAACGATTGCATGAAGCCTGTTTACTTCCATATTGAGATCAAGTTCGTCCTTTGCAAATTGTAATAATTGCAAGGTCTCTATGACTTTCTTAAATCCTTGATGCATGTCGTTGTACATTTTATTGCTCAGTTCATGGAGGGTGTTATCGACAAGTACTTTTGCAGAAAAAGCCAGCCATACCTCCATTTCTATCTTTCGCTCATCATCGATGGGTAGAACTTCACACACACCATCTGCAATAAATTCCAACGATACCGGACCCTTTGGAAATTTTCTTGTTTTTACCCGTTGCTTGACACGATCTGAAACCAATTCCATGGAAAAGCGCAGCAATTCTGACTGTGATGCAAAATAGTGTCTTACTGCACCAACGGACAGTCCAGTAGTCTCGGCAATTTTCCTTACTGTTGCTTGTTCGATTCCCTCCTCTACAATGACTTTCCATGTAGCTTCTGCGATCTGAATTTTTCGTTTATAATGATCAACTATTTTTGGCATATTTTTATTTTAACACACTTGTATTAAATAAACCATTCTGTTATTATTTTAATGCAAACGTATTAAATAAAATGTAGAGGAAGTGTTCCTGTTGATTGGTTGGTTGATTATAGCCTGTGAGATTGGATTTTGGGTGTTTGTTTTAGCTGGATTGACATCTAGATATATTTTTAAGAAAAAGCGATTGGGAACATTTTTACTCATTTGTTCACCAATTGTCGACCTCATATTGCTTATTGTAACTGTATTTGATTTGAAAAATGGAGCAGTTGCGACTATCTTCCATGGAATTGCTGCGATTTATATTGGAGTAAGTGTAGCCTTTGGCCATCAAATGATTAAATGGGCGGATGCGCGTTTTAGTTATCGATTCGGAAATGGTAATGAACCGATGAAAATAAAATATGGAAAAGCACATGCCAGAAAAGAACGGGAGGGATGGTATCGTCATTTGTTGTCCTGGTTAATCGGTGGGGGAATATTAGTGGGTATTATTCTTTATATCAACGATCATTCACAGACTCAAGTATTGTTACGTACCATACAGTTCTGGACGCTGGTTTTGGTCATTGATTTTATAATAAGTATCAGCTATACGTTATTCCCGAAAAAGCAAAAAGGCACAATGTAAAAAATATTTCGACTGAATTGTAAGAAAGCAGTACTTGGCTATTTGTTTTTACAATTATGATTGCCGTTAATCCAATGAATAAAATTACTTTTAAAGGTGGATGTCTGTGGATATCAATCTATTAATTTGGTCCTTTTTAATCATCTTCATGCTTCATAATTTTGAAGAAATTATCCTGATTGAAAGATGGTAAAAAAACATACCCAGTTGTCCGTGAGCGAATAATTCCGTTCGTCAAAAGAGAGATCGATCAATTCGAAACAATGACTGCAGCTCGTTTTTCCTTGGTTGTGGGTATACTCTTTATTCTCGCATCTGCTTTAATAACAATAACAACCAATCAATATTACTTATTCCTAGGGTAGGGATCAACATTATTTTTGCTTTAAATATCTTTATCTATCCCCTTCAGGCATTTGTATTAAAATGTTATGTTCCAGAATTATGGACAACAATATTACTTATTATTCCATACAACATTATCTTTTTTCACGAACTGTATCATAAAGAAATCCATTTTAAATTTTATTGCTCTTTTTAAAATCCCTAAATACCATTCATGTTTCCTAAAATAAATATCCTAATAATTTGTAATAACTTGAAGAAAATAGTGTAAGGAAAGGAGGGATTATATGTCTATCAAAAAATCCTTAGCTGGATTACTTGCGTTAATGATGGTTATGTCTATTTCAGTGCCACTCCATGTGTTTGCAGCAAGCGGGGCTGGAACAGAGCCAATGGAGCCGGTAAATGAGATGATAGTCGAGTTGCACGATGATTTCTTTAATCCAGATGCGATTAAGATTGCTAGTGGGGAATCGACAGAACTATTATTGGAAAATGTAGGTCAGAAGCAACATACCTTCACCGTGGAAAAGCTTGGTATTGACGCCGAGCTTCAGCCGGGAGAACAGAAAACCATTACCATAGAACCGCAAGAAGCCGGTACATACGAACTTATTTGTCGGTTTCATGAAAATGAAGGAATGGTTGGAGAAGTAATCATCAAATAATAAGCAGGATTAAATGATCTTACTTTTTGTTAATACACATTAATAAGCGATAGTCTAGCTTGAGAGCTATTCTATCGCTTTATTTTTTATGTCTTCTTTACCATACGTTTTCGATGCAAATTTGGGTTTAATTTCTGTGATTTAATTAGCGGCTATAATAAGACTAGTACCAGTAATCTTATTCATGTAAGCATCACATGTAAAAATAGGAGGGACAATATCATGCCAAAAAATGATTCGCTAATCGCTTCTTTTGTTGTAGTTGTAGACTTGAAAGCAATATCCCTGACAAATTGAGCATACTGTTAAGTAGATGATGGAATATAGTGGTTTGGCCAGGGGCGAGTTATTGGTGGCTGATTGGAGCCTCGCTCATAATAGGTGTAGGAACTGGTATATTTAGTGTAGTTTTTAGTTATATATTACAAATGGAAAGTCCAGATGGAAAGGTAGGTCAGATGTCGGGAATGTACAATTCCCTGAATGGAATCCTTTTACTGGTTGCCCCCATTACTGGTGGATTCCTTGTACAATTATTTGGGGTGTTCACTATTTTCCAAGTGATAGGAATGATTACAGCACTGATTGGGCTTTTTGGTATTGTGATGCAGAATGTGTTATGGGGAAGACGGGACACTGAAAAATCAAGTAAGGAAGAACGAGACATTGTTTAATTTCATATTATCTATATAATCATCCAATTTAGTTTTACCATGTCATATTGTATTATACCCGTAGAGTAGGTGATTTAAGGCAAGTTCAATGAGCAACAAACAATCTCCTCAGCAAAGTTTTTTTAAAGCCTAAAATCGGGTATCAATATATATCTATAGTCATACAATATAAAAAAGGCTTGGTGCTGTAACACCAAGCGGGTTTGTGCAGTAGCTTTTTAAAGGGCAGCTCACAAATCAGCGAAAAATAACCACACAAATTGCTGGCTGGGCGATATGGGTGGTTATTTTTTTTGGTGAAAAGACAGTACGGATACGATCAAAGAAGCAAATGACATACAGATGACCAAGCTTTCAAATACCGTCATTATCTCAGCCCCTTTCTTCTTGAATCAGAGGGATGAGCCACCAGGTAAAGTCCTGCACACATTAAATTTATCTAGAATCTTCAAATTGCTGTTGCTGCAATACAACCACAGTGATTCAATTAGTTAATAAACCCCTGAAGTTTAATCATTAGAAACTTTTGCTTTGTTTTTATTTAGTTTAGTTAAACGTATGGTGAGGGTGACTTGTACTATTCCAAAAAAATAAAAAAAACGGGTTTTTTTACTCGTTCTATCTCCATCTCAGTCGGATTTTTTAATATATAAACACTCATGAATAGGTGGACAGCCTAATGCCAGCCAAATAGCAAAAAAAGTGTCCGCTCTTAACGTTTTTTCATTATTAAAGATCAAACTAAGGTTTGCCTTTTTAAGTCCAGTCCTTTTACAAATATCAACTTGTCTAATTTTCTTTTCTTTCGCAATGTCCTTAAATCGATTTTTAACTTCTAAACTATCCAAGCCCCCAGAATTTAGTACAGGGGACATTGCTTCAACATCCAATAATTTAGAAATGGCTGCTCCTTTTATAAAATCCTCAATTTTGGCTTCTGGAGTATCACTTCTCCCACGGAATGAATTATCTAAATTAATCCAGTCAATTACATTCTTTATCTTTTCATACGTTTCATCTTTCATTTCAATTTCTATTCTCATGTATAAAAACCTCTTTTCAAGTACATGATATTCAATAATTAAAGGCTTTAAAGGAGTTGTACCCTGTGTTTTGTAAAAATAATGATGATTTAAAGGAATATGTTGAAGACATATTAGATAAGGGAAGAAAAGGATGAATTCCATTTAACTATATGAGTGATTTTGTTTAACTATGCTAAACTTTTTTGATAAAAAATATAGCGAAATTGAAGATGATGACGTCTTTTATCATGAAATTTAAATTTTGTTTCCACTAGCCCCTGTCCTAAAAAAACAAAAACAGGGGCTAGTGAATTTTGCTTAGTTTATTTAATAACAGCAATTTTATACCGAATTACTTTTGAATAGTCTAATCAAAAATAAGAAGAATAATCCGATTGTGACGCCTGTAATATCAAAACCAGCAATTTTTCGAAGCATCGGCTCAATAAATGTATAAGCGGTAAAAATCCCCGAAAGACCAAACACAATAATCGCAATCACCATGATGACATTTCTATTTTTTAAGTTTCTAAGTTCCTTTTTCAAATTTGCTGTTATAAAATACAATAAATGCAACACGAAAAGCTGGATGACACCTGGCGATAGCGTTTGTTATTGCCATTAGATCCATCAGCTTCTTTTGGGATAATTCCGTTTTGAGGCGTACATAAAGAATCAAATTAAATGGAACGATCAAATGGCTAATAAAAGCTGCCTGAAATTAGACAGCTTTTATAATTATAATGACAGGAATGTTAAGTTTTTTTATAATTAAAGACATGGAATTGTATTTATCCTGACAACGAAGGTTATCTTAAGAGTGTTGTTTAACTTGTGTTCAACTATCGGCCACATTGAAAAAGAAAGGGCAGTTCCATTTCTGCTAAAATTTAAAATTATAAAATACTTAAAGAAGTGAGGATCCACGATGATTGCAAAGACGGAAGAGGATTTTAATGGACTAAAAGAAATTGGTAAAATTTGTGGAGCTATTCGAGATGAATTAGTTCAATGTACGAAACCTGGAATTACGACAAAAGAACTCGATGAAATTGCTGAGGAGATGTTTAAAAAGGCAGGAGCTCAATCTGCGCCAAAAGGAGAATACGATTTTCCAGGGATTACGTGCATTAGCATAAATGAAGAAGTAGCGCATGGGATTCCCAGTGAGCGGATCATACAAGAAGGGGATCTTGTAAATATTGATGTTTCAGGCTCTAAAAATGGATATTTCGCAGATACTGGTATTTCCTTTGTTGTTGGGAAGGGAGATAAAACTTTGCAGAAAATATGTGACGTTGCTAAAGAAGCATTCGACGCTGGACTTGAGAAGGCAAAACCGGGTTCGAAAAAAAGTGCTCTCGGAAAAGCTGTACATAATGTAGCGAAAAGGCATGGCTTAACTGTCATAAAAAATCTCACCGGGCATGGTGTTGGGCGCTCGATTCATGAAGCACCAGAACATATTTTCAATTACTTCTCTCGTTGGGATGACGAAATTTTACAAGATCGTATGGTAATTGCCTTTGAACCTTTTATCTCTACATTTGAAGAAGAAGTTTTTCAATCCGAAGATGGATGGACCTTCCTAACTGATGAAAGCTTTGTAGCTCAATACGAACATACGATTATTCTTACGAAGGAAGGACCGATTATTACTACATTGTAAGAACTTAATACAACACAATTGGCTCTCTGTTTCTTCTTTAGAAACTAATATGCCGATATAATTAGAAATATCCTGGATTAAGATAAAAGGCAGTGAATGAAATAGAGAATTTAAATGCAGGTGGTTTAGATTCTCTTATTGTAAACGATGTTAGCAAAGACAAAATTAATGATGTCTATGTGTCCGGCAGCATAGACGTGACATTCAAAAAAATTTCTCATCACCACTTGTGAAATGATGAACAAAGTGATATAGTATATTTACGATGTAAATATGTGAAGTATTGAACAAACAATTGGAGGATGATGAATAATGAAAGTAGCAGTTATTGGATGTACACACGCTGGAACAGCAGCGATTAATAATATAGTGAACCTTTACCCAAACGCACAGATTGATGTTTTTGAAAAAAATGATAATGTTTCATTCCTTTCTTGCGGTATTGCTCTTTATGTAGGTGGTGTCGTGAAGGATCCGAATGGACTGTTTTACGCTTCTGTGGAGCATTTCGAGCGACTTGGTGTAAACATGCATATGAATCATGAAGTAACAGCCTGCAATCTAGATGGGAAACAAATCCAGGCAAGAGATATGAAAACAGATGAAACAAAAAGCTATAGCTATGATAAGCTGATCATCGCTTCTGGTTCTTGGCCTGTAACACCGCCAATTCCAGGATCTGATTTAGAAAACGTATTGCTATGTAAGAACTTTGAACATGCAAAAGAGATCATTAAATGTTCTGAATCTGCTCGAAATGTTGTCGTTGTTGGTGCAGGATACATTGGTGTGGAACTCGTTGAAGCGTTTGAAGAAAACGGAAAAAACGTCACATTGATCGATAGTGAAGAAAGAATTCTAAATCGTTATTTAGATGACACATTCACTTCCCCTGTGGAAGCAAGCTTCAAACAGCGGGGCATTGAATTTGCTCTTAACCAAACAGTTTCCCAATTTGAAGGAACCGGGACTGTTAAAAAGGTAATCACGGACAAAGGAGAATATAACGCAGACTTAGTTGTAATGTGTGTTGGATTTAGACCGAATACAGGACTATTTAAAGGGCAAATAGAGATGTTGGATAATGGAGCAATTATCGTTGATTCGTATATGCGAACAAGTGTGCAAGATGTGTATGCTGCGGGTGATTGTTGTGCTGTGCCAAATAATGCAACAAAACAGCATAGCTATATTCCATTGGCAACGAATGCAGTAAGAATGGGTACACTTGTGGCTCATAATCTGTTGAATCCTATCTTGGAACATCCTGGAACACAAGGAACATCTGGATTGAAAATATACAATCATAACATTGCTTCAACAGGATTAACCGAAAGTGCTGCAAAATTAGCAGGATTATCTGTAGCAAGTGCCACTATGGAAGATAATTATCGTCCGGAATTCATGCCGGAAAATGCGGTGATCCAAATAAAGCTTGTGTATGAAACAGAAACACATCGTATTGTTGGGGCGCAAGTCATTTCTGATGCCGACTTTACGCAGGCAATCAACACGATAAGTGTCGGTATTGCCAACCATATGACGATTGAACAATTGGCATTAACCGATTTCTTTTTCCAGCCACATTACAATAAACCAGTAAATTTCCTAAATCAGGTAGCACTGAAAGCAATGGCTAAGGAAACTGAAAAGGTTAGGAAACAAGAACAAATATTAGTGTAAATACAAATCTAACCCGAGCATGTGAAGTCACTTTGCATGCTCGGGTTTTTATTTTTGAATATATTAAAAACTTTAAATATATGATAAGCTGAACAAAATACTGTGAAAAAGATGTACTTATAGTATATGGTGCGTTAATTAAAAAGGATTAACGCTATTTGACATAGAAGTTATTGTACGAACGGGGGAGGATAATTGAATATAGAAGATTGAAAGGAAAGTAATTCACAACAAAGGGAGGTATAAAAGGTGGACTTATTACTCTGGATAACTATTGGTTTCATAATAATCGGATTTGTTGTTCTTACTTCTATGAAAAAAGGTATGGAAAGTAAGCTCGCTTTTATAACAACAAGTATGGAAGACGAGGAAAGTTCAACAAAAGCTACATCCATAATTTGGTGGATAGTGAGTACCACAGCTTGGGGAATAGTGAGTATGATTCTTATTGTTTGGTGGTTTCATAATCACTTTGGATAACTGTTGGTTTCAAAAAGAACTTAAACAAATGGGTGCGATCCTATCCTTTTTTGTTGAATATTTATAATCAATCAGACAGGTAATTTTAAACATCTTTTGATATTGCACCGTCTAATACGAAAAGGAGGCAAATTGACTGTAAAAGACTTATTTTCTTGATCATTCTTTTATTAATTACAGTTGGGTGCGTCATGATGTTTCAGAACCTAAAATTACTCAAGCCAAAGCAGAAGCAATTGTTTTGCAACATCTTACTGAAGACCGAAACAAAGTCGAAATTAAAATTAAAATAAAATCAGTGAGCAACAGTAGAGGAAAGTACATCGTTGAATGGGAAATCGATAAGAATTGTGAGTTTGGTGCTGTTCAAGTAGATGACCAAAGCGGTGAATTACTAGAAGCCGAGGAAACAAATTGTTAGGGTAAGGAAAATTTAAAGAAGGTATTTTTTAACTAACATCTGTGGTATTACCAGCTAAAAGCAGAAAAAGAATTCAAGAACTGGGCACGATTGTGAAATAAACTTCTCTTTCCTACTTCAACTATACGGTGCTTTAACGAAAGATCGATTGACGTTCGATTATTGTACTAAATGGCAGGTTTGTTTTAACAAGGGAATTACTGTTTAGTGAATGACTATAATATTTGTCTAAAGTGCTTGAAATTATCTAGAAACAGAATAAGTCATTAAGTAATCTGGAGGTGGACAATGACATTTGTTGAGTTAAACAGTAAAACAACAACGTTTTTATCTAAATATAAGCTCTTTGAAACAGATAAAATACAACAAGTCCAACTGCAACACCGTTTGGATTTAATGGAAGCATTTGAAGTTAAAAAGGGAATGAGTGTACTAGAAATTGGCTTTGGACAGGGTGATACATCCGTAGCATTAGCAGATACAGTAGGAGATTATGGGAAAGTTATCGGCATTGATATTGCTAGTCGGGACTATGGAGCTCCGTTGACATTAGGACAAGCAACAGACGTAATCAAGAGTTCTGTATTGGGAGAGCGTATTACATTCCATTTTGAAGTGGATCTTGAATCATTTGAATCAAGTGAAATATTTGATGTGGCAGTGTTGTCTCATAGTTCCTGGTATTTTAAAAGACCTGAAGATTTACTCCGTTATTTTAAGAAATTGCGTAGAATGACGAAATGTATATGCTTAGCAGAGTGGGATCTTGACTTTACTCACATATCGCAGCGTGCCCATTTTTGTGCTGCTTCCATTCTAGCCTTGTACGCGAATTTTGTGGGGAATGATGGAAATATACAAAACGTGTTTCATAAAGAACAAATTCGGGAGTTGCTTGAAAAGTCAGGTTTTCAAATCGTTAAACAAGGTATGGTCGATGCCTCGTATTTACAGGACGCACAGTGGGAAAAGAGTTATGCCAATAGCATTCGTAAAGAGTTCGCCAATGTCCCCTCGATGATTCAAACATTGGTTACCAGCTATTATGAACTGATGAATGTGTCAAATGAAAATGAGAAGTCATTAAACAGTTTCATTCTATATGCAAAGTAATTGGATGATTAAGAAACATTGCAACTAAAGACCAAATGAGCCTTATTTTCTTATTGTATTAATTGGTGCAAGAGTTGAAGATAAGATCAAACTGCAGCTATTGTGCTAAGGCGACAGGTTACTTGAAGAAATAGTTAAAAAACAAACGTTGAAGATAGTGTAATTCAATATTTAACAAAGGAAAAGAATATATTAAAAGTTCACCATCGTAACGCTTATTTATAATGCATCAAAATTAGCAAGTGGTCGTATCAATTTACTAAAAATGATATTTATACTACACTATTGTTAACTTATAATCAGGGGTGGTTGACAATGGATGTAAGAAAACTTGTATATGTATCATTATTTGCAACAGTCATTGGGGTATTAGGGTTATTTCCTCCGATTCCATTGGGGTTTTCACCAGTTCCGATAACGCTGCAAACATTAGGTGTTATGCTTGCTGGAAGTGTGTTAGGTGCTCGTTTTGGACCCAAGTATGCATCGTATAGTTTAATTTTATTTTTATTATTAGTTGCTACAGGACTGCCATTATTGTCAGGTGGCAGAGGCGGTCTGGGCGTGTTTGTTACACCCTCAGTTGGTTTTCTCATTGGCTGGGTTGCTGGTGCATTTATCATTGGCTACATATCCTATAAAATGAAAGAAACATCCTTATTTAAATTAATGGTAGCTAATCTTGTTGGCGGTATGTTGGTTATCTATTTGTTTGGGATACCGTTTCAGGCTTTTGTGATGGAAATCTCGATTGGGCAAGCAGCTCTCTTAAATTTGATCTATCTACCAGGTGATTTCACAAAAGTCATGATTGCTTCGTTACTAGCTATTAAATTACAGAAGCGTGTTCCGCTTTTAAAGGAGGTCAAAGCTTAAGTTGAAAGTGACGAGTACATATAAAAAACATAACGAATTATACCCTAATAAGCCTGCAATTATTACAGAACAAAAACATCTGACCTATGGGGAATGGTATGAATCCGTACAACGAACAGCAGCCGCTTTTTCGATGGAAGCGGGCACAACAAGAAGGGTTGCACTTTTTTTGCCAAATGATGACGTGTTTTTACAAGTATTTGCAGGTGCATGTGAGGCTGGCTGGGCTAGTATTATTGGTGATATGAGATGGAAAAAGAGAGAAATAGAAGCACGATTGAAACAAACGTCACCCGATTTCATTATAGCTGATAAAAAAATGAGAAAGATTCTGGCTGATTACCCTATCAAGGTTGTGTTTTCCGATGATTTGGCTCAATGGGTAAATAGTAAAAGTCTTCAAAAGGCAGATTTAGAAGAAAATGTCCCATTTTATATTGGATTTACTTCCGGCTCAACTGGAATGCCAAAAGCTTTTGTACGTTCGCATGCTTCGTGGATTGAGACATTTACATGCAATCGAGAAGATTTGGGGATGAATGGAAGTGAACACGTACTGATCCCTGGGTCATTTGTAAATTCAACGTTTCTTTATGGGGCAATAAGTACGCTCTATGATGGTGGTACAGTTTATTTGCTGAAGAAATTTAATGCTCAACATCTGATGAGGACCATTGATATATATCCTATATCGACAGTTTATGTTGTTCCGACAATGACACAGGCAATGATAAATGAAGGATATCAAAGTGACAGAAAGGTGACCATTATTTCAACAGGGGCCAAGCTGTTGCCAAGTGTGAAGAAGGCGTTTCGAAAACAATTTCCCAGTGTGCTCATTCATGAATTTTATGGTGCGTCAGAGCTTAGTTTTGTTTCCCTTATAAAAGACGATGCGAATGAAAAATATGATACATCTGTTGGCAAAGCTTTTCATAACGTAGAGATTTGCATCATGAAGGAAGATGGTAAAAAAGCGGAAGTGGGAGAAGAAGGAATATTATATGTGAAAAGCAATATGTTTTTTGATGGATACATTGATAATCCAGGCGAAACGAAAAAGGTTCTTCAAGGAGATTGGGCTACAGTGTATGATGTTGCCAAAATGGATGAAGATGGGTATATATACATTCTTGGTCGGAAAAATGACATGATTTTATATGGAGCGTACAACATTTATCCACAGGAAATAGAAAAGATGCTTAAAAGCCATCTTGGTGTAAAAGAGGCTGCAGTCATTGGAATCAGTGATGTGTATTGGGGAGAAAAGGTGGCTGCTTTTATCCAGGGCGATGTTTCGATCCAATCCTTAAAAAACTATTGTCTTAAAAACTTAGCGGCATACAAGATACCTAGAATTTTCCGGAAAATCGACTCTTTTCCGGAAACAGCTGGTGGCAAAGTTTCCCGTCAAGAATTGAAAAAGCGGTTCGAACAAGGTTTTTATGTATGAGAAATGCAGTGATTGTAAATGCGAAACGAACGGTAATTGGAAAGAAAAATGGTGTTTTGAAACACTATTCTCCAGAACAGTTAGCATCATTTGTTATCCATGATCTTACAAAAGAACTTAACGAATCAGTTGATGATATCATTTTAGGAAATACGGTTGGTCCAGGTGGAAACCTTGGGCGACTTTCAGCATTGGAAAGTGGTCTGCCATACATGGTTCCAGGATTAACAGTTGATCGGCAATGTGGTTCCGGGCTAGAAGCAATCCGTCTTGCCTGTCATCTCATTCAGGGAGGCGCAGGCGATATCTATATTGCTGGTGGTGTGGAAAGTGTGAGCACGTCCCCCTTTAAAAGTCGAGCTCGTTTTTCGCCAGCGTATATCGGTGACCCTGATATGGGGATTGCAGCCGAGAATATTGCTGAAAAATACGGGATTACAAGAGAAATGCAGGATGAATTCGCGAATTTAAGCTATCAGCGATCACTTGATTCCCATGAAAAAGGATACTTTTCTGATGAGATGGTCCGGATTGCAGATATTTCGTTTAGAGATGAAGGATTAAAACCAGATTTGAATTATGAGCGGATGTTAAAGCGCGTGTCCCCCTGTTTTAAGAAGAATGGAACGGTAACAGCGGGTAATTCTTGTGGCGTTAATGATGGGGCGGCAGCTGTTCTAATTATGTCAGAAGATAAAGCAAAGGAGCTGAATCTGCAACCAATCCTTCGCTTTGTAGATAGCAGTGTAATTGGAGTCGATCCGAACTACCCTGCGTCAGGTCCGATTCCAGCCGTTTCGAAGCTCCTATTTAAAAATAAATTATCCATAGAAGACATTGATCTCATTGAACTAAATGAAGCATTTGCGGTGAAGGTTGCATTATTTGCTCAAGCGCTTTCGTTTTCGTATGACCGTATAAATCCAGAAGGCGGTGCGATTGCGTTAGGACATCCATACGGTGCATCAGGAGCGATTCTTGTGACAAGATTGTTTTATGAGGCACAAAGACTTGAGCCCAATTACTGCATTTCAACTATTGGAATTGGCGGTGGCCTTGGTATAGCGGTGCTCTGGGAGAGAATAAAATGAAATCAAAAAGGGTTTGTGTGACGATTACTGAAAAAATGGTGGAAAGGTATGAAGCGATTTTTGGCAAACAAAAACAATTGCCACCGACTTTTCCGATGTTATTTTATAAGTATATCGAAGTGCCATGGAAATACGAAGCAGAACCTATTCATCGAAAGCAAAAATGTGTTTGTCATTCTCAACTCATGATTGGCGAAAGTTACGAATGTGAAGTTTTGCTTGATCGAAAAGTGAGAAGAGGAATGAATACATTTTATACACAAACCCTTGTAGGTTTCGACTTAGAAGGAAAGGAGAGCTTTCGATGTGTATCCGAACTAATTGTAAGGTCTTCTTAACAGAAGAAAAAGTAAAACAATATACGCTATTATCAGGTGATCAAAATCAAATTCATCATGATGAAAAGATTGCAAAGCAATACAAGTATAGGCAGCCGATTGCCCATGGAATGCTAATCATGGGTATTGGTGCTGCGCTTTGTTCTAGTCTTTTGGAAAGCAATGTGATGATTTCCGATTATGAGATGAATTTTCTGCAGCCAGTATATGTGAATGATGAACTGCAACTGATTGTAGAAGAGAAAAACGATTTACAATGGCTTGAAGTCAAGGGAACAGTCCAAGATGTACAGGTGGCACGAGGGAGAGTGCAATTTCAGAAGGCAGATAAGAATATATAATTGTTTCAGGTAGCTCTAAAATCGTTATAGTTTGCTATAATAATAGCAGAATGTATAAATGAAAAGGAGGGCTTTGGATGCTGCAAAAGTTATTCGCAGACAAACATAAACAGCCCTACAAAGGCTATTTCACAATAACTCGTGTGTATCCAGGCGATATTGTTGATCAAAAGTTTCATGATACTGCATTTGGTCCTTTAAGCGTTATTGATCATGCTGTTATGAAAAAAGGGTTAACGATAAAAATGCATGAGCATATGAACGATGAGATACTAAGTTATGTTTATAAGGGGACATCAAATCACAAAGACTCATCAGGGTTAGACGCTCCAATATTTCCTGGGAAACTTATGATGATGAATGCTGGTTCTAGCTTTTGGCATGAAGAGAAAGTAAAAAATGAAGACGTAGAGATGCTGCAAATTTTCGTGCGGCCGAGAGAAGCAGACCTGGAACCTAGAATTCAATTTCATGAGAAAGAGGTAGCTAATCGAAATTGGTATGTGATGGTAGGGCCAGAGGATAGTCAGACACCGTTGTATGTTAGAAATAATGTATATATTCTTGACGCACACCCAAAAAAGGGAGATGTCTTGGATATTCCTGTTTACCCAGAGCTCGTGCCTTTTTTATATGTACTAGATGGAGAAGTTGCAATCGATGATGTTCAGTTAAATCCGAAGGAAGCGGTAACAGACTTGGATAACCCACTTCCAGCCATTACAGCAATAGAAGACACGACTGTTGTTTTATTCTTTGTCGATATGGATGCAGCGATGACTATGTCTGGGACGATTAGTGGGAATGCAAGTAATTGATGAAGAAACTATATTCTATAAGAATTAATGAAAGGATAGGAAGTATGTTACAAAAAATGAAATCGTATAGTCAGCTTTTCATCGCAAAGAAATCGTTGAATACACTGTTAAAAACGAATCGTTACGAATCTGAAGCGCTCATGAGAAATTATCATACCATATTGGTGGAAAATAATCAGCTCCATGAGGATTTAACAAAAGGATCCGTCGAAGGCAAGAATAAGCTTTCCATACAGTTGATCGATTCTTTTATTAAGCTTCGTGACCATCGTCATGATGAAGATTTCTATACACAGGTAGCAAAGGAATGGGTAAAAAAGTAAAAAAAGATGAAGTAGCGCGGCTCTATATATCGAGGAACAGACTCTACATTTGAAAAAAGGAGTATGGATATAAAGCATTTTTTATGGTTACAGATGGGGGAGGTTAAAATTAATTATCCACTTCGTTTAGCGTTTTATTTCATAGGCGTTATTGTGTTCAGTGCAGGTATTACATTAACAATTAATATGCAGCACTTGGGGATTCATCCGTGGGATGTGCTAAGCGTCGCCTTTTTTGAAAAGGTGGGGCTATCGATTGGATCATGGAATATCATCATTTCTGCTGTATTAATCATAATAACATGGATCATAGGTAAAAATTATATTAAGCTTGGTACGTTTTTGAATGCAATTTTAGTTGGTTTGTTTGTCGATCTGTATCGTTGGATGGATATTTTGCCAAACGCGACACATACATGGATTGATATTCTGTTCATCATTCTTGGTATTGTCATTATGGGATTTGGTGGTGGAATGTACAATGCGGCAGGCTTGGGGGCAGGACCAAGAGATGGCTTTATGCTTTCGATAGCAGAAAAGCTGGGAGCGCCGATTGGCAGGGTACGAATAATTACAGAGTGCAGTGTACTTGTTATTGGACTTTTAATTGGTGGACCAGTCTTTATTTTTACATTTATCTTTACGTTTATTCAAAGTCCAATCTTTCAATTTACATATTTAAGGCTTGGTAAGGTTGTGCTTCGACGGGATTATAAGCATCCGGAAAGAGCATCTAATGCAAAATAAATTCTCCTAATATAACAGGGCAACTATGGGTATAGCTATTTATATAGGAGGTATGTGATGGGTATTATTGAAAGATTGAAACAGGGAAATACATCATCAGGTATTGCTGCACTTGGAAATACGTTTCTTGCTGCTATCAAAGGTGTAGCTGCTGCGTTCAGTGGCAGTGGTACGATGTTTGCATCCGCAATGCATTCCTTAGCAGATGCGGTTAATCAAGGCTTTGTTTATTTTGGAAGTGTTCTTGCTGAATTGCCACCCTCGAAGCGTTTTCCAGCAGGATTTGGCCGTGTTATTAATATCTTTTGCATGATTGCCGTAGTTGTCGTTACAATAATGGCGTATGAAACAATTAAAGAAGGCTGGCATTTATTACAGCATCCAGCAGAATCAACGCACTTTTGGCTTAATCTAATTATTCTATTGGTTGCGTTATTGGTTGACGGGTTTATCTTGTATAAAGCAATGAAGGAAATCAGGATGGAGACTGGAGGCGACAAAGCTGTCGCTATCATTCCTTATGCATTTAAAAATGTAAATAAGGCTTCACCTGCAACAAGGCTTGTGTTTTATGAAGATTTGGTTGCTACGGCAGGTGCAGTATTAGCGATTATTGGGATTGTATTGGCGCAATTTTTCAGTATACTTGCCGCAGATGGAATAGCGTCTATGATTATTGGGATTCTAATGTTATATGTTGCCTTTCGGGTTGGCTATGATAACATGGTTGGTTTAATCGGTGTATCTGCTCCAGCGGAGATTCAGGATAAAATATATAACATCGTATTAAAAGATGAAGATGTCGTGGATATTAAACGGATACGAATGATACAAGAAGGCAGGCTTTATCATGTGGAAGGCACGGTTGAACTGAAAAAAGGACTAAGTTTAGATGAGGCGGATGATATTAAATATCGCTTAAGAGACGTTTTATTAAGGGAGCCAGAAGTTGCCGATGTTTTGTTAGGGATTGTCGAAACAGATGATATAAAGAATTGGAATCCAGAAGAAAAAAAATAGACATGTCCTGCATGTTTATTTTTTTTGCAATATAGAAAGCAAAGGCACACTCCTAAAGGAATTAGATGCCAAGATACTGGAAATTTTATATAAAAGTTAAAAATTAATAACTTTTATTTATTGGAAATTTAATTTTAACAAAGGAAAGAATTCGATTTTGGTAGGGATAAGCAAACTGATAATGATATTTACTATTCTGGAAATATATTTTAGCTATGCTAGAATGAAGGAAATAATTAAAGAGGGGGAGAGGTATGTGAATGTGGTTTATGATAGAGATAAGCTTACAGAAGAACTATATGGTATTCTAGACGATCTGTTATTCTTTGCTAAAGAACATTATCGAGTGCGCCTTTATAAGAAAATCGAATGGATGATCCTGCAACTTGGTATTCGTGAAGATTTTCAGGGCGGATTATTTAAATCATTTATCTGGATTGTTATTTTTTGCGATCGTGATGCAGATGGTTTAACAATATATCAGCATTATTTAAACAAAAGAAGGAATTGCTTGGAAGGTATCAATATAAAGCTGCGTAATGTTCTATTTAGCTGGCTTGAGCTGCGACCTGGTTTTTATCGTGTAACGGAAGCAGGCAACAGGAGTGGTAGTATCTTTATTTTTCAAGATGTGATTCACCAAAGGATAAGTGTTGTGTATTGTAATCACTATCCATCTCTGAAGAACGGGGATCTTATCAGTGGTTTGTTAATGCCATTTGGAGAAGACTTTTATTGTACGATCAGTAGTTTAATTGAGGTAAATACAGATACTCCAATACTATTGGATAAGGATTCTAAGCAAGCTGATATGAAATCGTTAAAAGAGTATATCAGGATAATGAAGCTCGCCTTATAACAGCTTTGGGGAATAATGAATTAACATTTGAAAAGTGTTGGATAATCGAGTGTTATTCAACGAAAGAATCGCAGTATTACCACAGGCATAATGATACTGGTTTTAATTAGAGTGTGCGAGTGGAAGAAGATAAAATCGAAAAACCAAAGAAATAAACACTTCTCTGGCTATCTCAAATGAAAAGCTCTGTGCTTTCTTCTAATGATTTTCTATCAACATCATAATCCTCAATGATATTCTCCATAAACCACCAGGTTAGAAGCATAGCAATTACAGTAACAAGCACAATGATAAGTATAACAACTTTACCCTTCATGGAAGACACCTCTTTCGTCTACAGATAGGTTATCAAATTCGTCATTACCTGTAAATATAAAATTCCGAACACGAAGAAATCACCCGTGTATACGCTAAATTATGACTTTGATAAGAAGCTTGTATTATGGTATGATAAGCTTTTGGAAAATGATAATCTAGGTAGTTTATAAGCAATAATATATAAAATAGAAAGAGGTAAAAAATTGAAAATTGAGCAATTAAAGCAAGAATGGTTTGGAAATGTGAAGGGTGATATTTTGTCTGGAATTGTTGTTGCACTTGCACTTATTCCAGAAGCAATCGCATTTTCGATTATTGCTGGTGTAGATCCAATGGTAGGTTTATACGCATCTTTTTGCATTGCGATTGTCATTGCCTTTGTTGGGGGAAGACCAGGCATGATATCAGCTGCAACAGGTGCGATGGCATTATTAATGGTAAACCTCGTAGCAGAGCATGGGCTGCAATATCTATTAGCAGCAACTATTTTAACAGGAATTATTCAAGTTGTTTTTGGGGTATGTAAATTAGCAAAAGCAATGAAATTTGTACCGCACTCCGTCATGATTGGTTTTGTTAATGCATTAGCTATCTTAATATTTGCTGCTCAGCTTGAGCACTTTGTCGGGGAAACATGGATTATGTATGCACTTGTTGGCTTAACGTTAGCAATCATTTATCTTTTTCCACGTTTTACAAAAGCAATACCTTCTACATTGGTGGCAATTGTAGTTGTGACTGCAATTGTGATATTCGGCAATGTTGATATTCGAACGGTTGGTGATATGGGGGCATTGACACAGCAATTGCCAGTCTTTCTGATTCCGTCTATTCCATTAACATTGGAAACATTAATGATTATTTTCCCATATTCTCTTGCATTGGCAATTGTTGGTTTATTAGAATCGCTTTTAACAGCGAATATTGTGGATGATATGACAGATACGGAAAGTGATAAGAATAGGGAAAGCCGCGGTCAAGGAATCGCAAATATCGTAACCGGATTTTTTGGCGGTATGGCTGGATGCGCGATGATTGGACAATCTGGTATCAATGTTAAATCAGGTGGAAGAGGTCGGTTATCGACATTTGTTGCTGGCGCATTTTTAATGTTTCTTATAGTCGTTTTGGGTGACCTTGTTGTTCAAATACCGATGGCAGCTTTGGCTGGGGTAATGGTGATGGTTTCCATTAGTACGTTTGATTGGTCTTCGGTACGCAATATTTTCAAAGTGCCAAGAACCGATGCGTTCGTAATGGTAGCAACGGTTATAATTGTTGTTGTAACGAATAATCTAGCCTTAGGAGTATTTGCAGGTGTAATATTAAGTGCAATCTTCTTTGTAGCGAAAATTTCGAAAGTAACGGTGACAGATAGTCTTGATAAGGCAGGAAATAAACGAATCTATCATGTAGTCGGACAATTGTTCTTTGCTTCTGTTAGTGACCTTCCAAAGCGGTTTAACTATGAAGATGCAGTTGAAAGTGTTGAAATAGATTTGCTGAATGCGCACTTATGGGATGATTCAGCAATAGCTGCATTGGATAAAATCGAATCAAAGTTTAAGGATGCTAACATTCGAGTTATGTATACTGGGCTAAACAAGGAAAGTATGCAGTTGAAAAACAAAATACATGGTATCTCTTCCGAATATTAAGCTGATTGTGCTATGATGGAAAAAACGGGGGTGGTGCGTTTGTTTAAACGAATTTTGCTAGCGGTTGATGGATCAGATCATTCCGTTCGCGCGGTAAAATATGCGATCGAACTGGCTGAAAAGTTTGATGGTGTCATTGAAACCGTTTATGTTGTAGACGAAAATACCGCTAAGAAAGATGTATTGTATGCTGCAAATAAGCTTGAAATTGAAGCGAAGCGGAAAGAAAAAATAAAACCGATTCGGAATTTATTGGAACAATCGAATGTTGTTTTTGGTACACACGTACTCCATGGAGAACCTGGCCCATGTATTGTTCAGTTTGCAGAAGAAAGAGAAGTTGATTGTGTGGTAATCGGAAGCCGCGGATTAAATCAAGTACAATCCTTTCTTTTGGGGAGCGTCAGCCACAAGGTTGCTAAACGAACAGCATGCCCGGTCTTGATTGTTAAATAATTATATTGAAAAACTGCCCTATCATGAGGGCAGTTTTTTGTTTATTGTTAGAAATAGGAAGGATTAAATACCCAACCTATTTAACAGCACCAGCTACTGGATAGTTGTCTAAATTAATTTCAGGCGGCTTCCCTAATGCCAGGCTTGCTAATTGGTTACCAATATAGGGTCCCATTGTTAACCCGGTAGAGCCTAGTCCATTGGCAAGCAGTAGTCTTTTAAAATTAGGCAGTTCCCCAATTACAGGTAGAAAACCAGGGGTAACTGGTCTAAAACCAACTCTTGTTTCTAATATGGTACTACTCTGTAAGCCAGGAGCTGCATCAATTGCTTTATTTAAAATTTCCTGTATGCCACCAGCAGTATTTCGATAATCAAATCCAGTGTCATCTTCGTATGTTGTACCAACCACAATTCGTCCACCATCAAATGCTAGCAAGTATTGGTTATTCGGAGGCATGACAACAGGCCATGTGGATGTATCCATATCAGGAACTGCTAAATGCATGATTTGCGCACGTTGTGGGGTAACTTGAAAAGTTACTCCAAGTGGTTCGATTAGTTCATTCATCCATGCACCTGTTGCTGCAATTACGCAATCTCCATCAATGTTTGTACCATTTACAGAAACTCCAGTAATTTCAAAGCCATTTCTAACAAGGCTCGCATTTCCAGTTATAAATTCAGCACCATTCTTTTTTGCAGCTCGAAGCAGCGCATCCCGTAGTTTGCGCCCATCGACTCTAGCTGCACCACTCACATGCACGGAACTATACGCTTCTGAAAGTAAAGGGAACATTGATGTAGTCTGTTTCGAATCAAGTAAGGTAATTTCACCAATTTCAGGGGCGGTCTCCCGGCGTTTAAGTGCTCGATCACGCATTGCAAGAAGCTTTTTTTCATCCGTATGAAGACTAATCGCACCGATTTGAGCATAACCAACGTCCTCTTCACCATCTTTTTGCAATTCATTAATTAACTTATGGTACATCCGCGCCCCGTTTTTCCCTAGATTATACCATGCTTTATTTCGGCGCTGGGAAAGCCAGGGGCAAACGATTCCCGCGGCGGCATCTGTTGCTTGTCCTTGATCATTTCGATCAATAACAATAACATTGACGCCTTTTTTGGCGAGATGGTAGGCAGTGCTTGCCCCTAGTATTCCAGAGCCAATTATAATGCATTTCTTGACCATGTTACCCAGCTTTCACAACTTGGTGCATTGCTTTGATTTTTCCAATATGCTCTGCTTCATGATAAGCAAGCATGATTAACAAATCTCCATGTGTTTCGATGCTGCCAAACGGTACCTTAAACTTAACGTTGGATTTCCAAAATAAATCATCAAATTCATTTACACGATTTTGCTGATCTTCGAGTGCTTCAATTAATACATCAAGTGATGGTGCTTCTGAAGTCCAATCACTCGGCTTGGTACCCGAACTAAAAAGCTCTGCAAAAACCTTTGGAATATTTGTAGACTTTGCAGGATATCTAAATAAAAATTTCTCAGTTACAACAAGTGCATGTCCAATGTGCCAGCGAATCGTATTACTAAAGTATTCCGATTGGCGATCAATGGTAGATTCGTCTAGCTCTTTTATAAATGTCAGTAAAGAAGTTCTTGTTAAATTGAATTGTTTTCGTGACATATTTATCCCTCCAATAGTATTGATTATAATAGAAATAGCACTACTTTAACAATTATATGGATTTTTATAAAGGAAATTGTAAACTTTTCAAGAATAATAAAGGAAGGGAGATGTTTTGATACAGATTTTTCGTGAATTCGTTTCCAATGACTTTCTTAAAATGATGATATGTTACACGGATGAAAAATAAACAGGAAGCATAAGGAACGACAGAAGCACTTGGATGGAGTGGAAAAACTGTATTTTATTAATTGCAACAAGGGGTGGCTTTTTTTGAAAAAGAGAAAACTGAAAATGGGTTGGTTTGGTTGGACGATGACTTGGGTCGTCGTAATTATAGTAATTGCATCTAGTCTCTTCTTTTTTAATGTATTCCATCTAGATATAAAGTCCCTATTCCAGGATGAGGATTTGGTTGGCTCAACAAATCAGAAGGATATTTCACAAGAGTCAATGGAAGAAATTGATCGGGTACGTGCTACCGTTGGGAGTGAAAATACGGAGATAAGCCGTTTTATTGCCACGATGCACGAGTTTTATAATAACACAACTGGATATGGTGGGATTAATAATCTGGATTGGGATGAGCAAAGGGGACAAGCAGAAACTGTCATCGATAAGATCGAACAGCTAAAAACAGAAGTTACAGATGAATCACTACTTGCGGATTTAAATCATATTGTTGATATAGCAAACCGTATATCGGATGAGCAAGATAGTGACATTGTTCGTGATTTGCATCGTTATTTTCATGATTTAGATATTGCACTGAATAATTACACAACCTTTGACCGAATCTGGAATGTAACGGAAACATTAAAAGACATAGAATAAGTCAAAAAATAACACATAGCGACAAAAAATATGGTACTCTAGTATTGGAAAACTTGATTGTTACCAAGAGTCTAGGTGGCAAACCTCAGTTGCACCTGTTTATGCAGTAAGAAAATATTGGACTTTCTTAACTGCCAAGAGAAAATTCACATTAAAGGAGTTATAAAAAAAGTATGACTAAACCATTCATTTTTGGACATCAGAATCCAGATACAGATACAATTTGCTCGGCTTTAGCTTTTGCGGATTTAAAAAATAAAATTGGCGAAGAAGCAGTTCCGGTAAGACTTGGAGCCGTTAATAATGAAACGCAATTTGCATTAGATTATTTTGGTGTCAAAGCACCTGAACAGATTGAAAAAGTAGAAGACGGTGCGAAGGTTATCTTAGTGGACCATAACGAATTCCAGCAAAGTGTGGAAAACATTGAAAATGCGCATATTCTAGAAGTTGTCGATCACCATCGTGTCTCTAATTTTGAAACGAGAGAAGCATTATATTTTCGTGCAGAGCCAGTAGGCTGTACAGCTACGATTTTAAATAAGATGTATAAAGAAAAAGGTATTCCTGTTACAAAGGAAATTGCTGGTTTGCTTTTATCAGCGATCATCTCGGATTCTTTATTGCTAAAATCTCCAACCTGTACGGATGAAGATGTGCAAGCAGCACATGAGCTTGCAGAAATCGCAGAAGTGAACATTGAAACCTATGGTCTGAAAATGCTTCAAGCTGGAGCTGATCTAAGTGATAAGTCTGCACGTGACTTAATTACGATGGACGCTAAAGAATTTTCTATGGGTGAGGCAAAAGTCGAGATTGCTCAAGTAAATGCGGTTGACACGAGTGATATTTATAAAAGCCAGGACCAAATTGAAGCGGAAATAGAGAAGGTTGTAGAAGCGAAGGGATTGGATCTATTTCTATTTGTTGCAACGGATATTTTAAATAATGACTCCGAAGTACTTGCAATCGGTAGCGGGAAAGATAAAGTAGCATCTGGATTTGATGTAACATTTGCAGGAAACAATAGAGCAATGTTAAAAGGCGTCGTATCTCGCAAGAAGCAAATTGTTACAACGTTAACAGACGAGTTTTTAAAATAAGTAATGGAAAAGGATCTCTGCTCCTATCTTAGGTTAGAGATCCTTTCTATTTAGTCGCATATAAAATAAAAAAGCTTTCCCAAATGGGAAAGCTTTTTTTATCAATACTTACGCTTTGTTAACGTTAGTAGCTTGTGGTCCACGGTTACCTTCTTCGATATCGAAAGTTACTGTTTGACCTTCTTCTAAAGTTTTGAATCCTTCGCCTTGAATTGCTGAGAAATGTACGAATACATCGTCTCCACCTTCAACTTCGATGAAACCGAAGCCTTTATCTGCGTTAAACCATTTTACTGAACCTGTGTTCATTAAAAAAACCTCCATGTGCATTTTGCACGTTTATTACTATTTTTGTTCAAGATACAACTCAAGACGAAATCACTAAAGAGATACTACTGTCTATCCTGTATTTCTCACGAACAACAATAATTATTTATATTATAGCATAGATTTCTTAAAAATATCCACTTTTTTTCAAAAAAGTTTTGAGGAGATTTATATTGTTACTTAAAGTACTGATATAGCAGTATTTTGCGTTGGTTTGCCAATTAAAAAATATGCATAATATCACACTTAAAATAGAAACTAAGAGAAAGGGGAAAGGAGTGATACATCATGGCAGGAAAACCAAAGGGACCAAAGCAGCAAGAGAAAGTGAACTTACCTAAAAGTCCAGTTCAGCCATATGGTGAGCCATTAAGTGGTTCTAAAAAGGATAAAAATGCAAATCATTCTAGACAAAATCATAATCCACACCATGGTTTATAATTGTTCTTCTTCTATTAAAAGAGCATAATCAGTTACGATTATTGCTCTTTTCCATTCTATCCCCTAAAATTATAATTGTGCTGCGAATTGATATTTAGTGGTAGGTATACTTTTTAAAAGGAGAATTTATTAATGTGGAAGGATTTTAAAAAATTTGCTTTTCAAGGGAATATCTTTGACCTAGCTGTGGCAGTTGTAATTGGTTCAGCTTTTGGTGCAATTGTAACATCCTTTGTTGAGAATATTATTACGCCTCTCGTAGGAATTTTAGCAGGGGGTATTGATTTTACCGGATTAAGTATAACTGTTGGAAATGCGGAAGTATTATATGGCAATTTTATTCAATCCTTTGTTGATTTTTTGATTATTGCATTTGCAATCTTTATGGCAATCCGCGTCCTGTCTAAATTTAAAAAGAAAGAAGAAAAAGTTGTTGAAGAAGTAATCGATAAGCAAGAACAGCTGCTTACTGAGATTAGAGATCTATTAAAAGAACAAAACGTAAAATAAAACCTGCAGATTATGCTTCTGCAGGTTTTTCGCTGTTTTTATAAGAGTTGTACATTTTCTTAGCAATCAGTTGTTGCACAATCATGAATAGTCCACCAACTGCCCAGTATAGCGGCAATGCTGCTGGGGCATTTAACGAAATTACGCCGATCATGATTGGTGAGAGGAGCCCCATGATGGTCATCTGCTTTTTTGTTTTTGGGTCCATACCGAGTAGAGACACTTTGAACTGGAAATAGTAGATGACCACAGCCAGTATGGTTAGGATGATATCCGACTGCCCAAGATTAAACCAAAGAAAAGAGTGGGCTGCAATTTCAGGTGTTCGAAGAATCGCATAGTAAAATCCAATTAATATCGGAAACTGTATGATCATCGGTAAACATCCACCAAGTGAAGCTAATGGATTTACTTGGTGTTTTCCATAAAGCTGCATTAATTCCGCCTGCATTTTCTTCTGCTCGTCTAAATCCTGCTTGTTGCGGTACTTCACTTGTATCGCATCCATTTCAGGTTTTAATACATTCATTTTCTCTTTCATTGCAGTATTATTTTTAATTTGTTTTAGCATGATAGGCATCAATGCAAATCGAATAAATAGAGTCAATAGGATAATGGATAACCCGTAATTGTCATTGAAAAAACCGGCTAAACCCTTGATTAGTACAGAAAACGTATAGACGAAATAATGGTCAAACCAACCAGTGGAATTAGCGCTTATTGGCTCGGTTGTGCCTTGGCATCCAGCAAGTAATACAATTGATAAAAGCCCAAGTATGATGAAGCTATATTTTTTAATTTTGATGAATACAGAAGTTGTTTCCATTTTAGCCCTCCTAGATTTTTATAACGATAAAAAACTAGAGAAGAGCTGTCTTCTTCATTATCATCCGGTACCTCAATACGTTTCGTTCTATTGGTAATCCAATTACGTATATCCAGAGCTGTTGCGGTTAAGTCAGGTAAGGAAAGCAATTGAAATTGCAATGCATGTGATCTTCGAAGATACACATCTGTTTGATAAGTATTTGGTTGATTGTAAATTCGCAATGGAATGATGGAGAGCAATAAACCGATATAGAAATAGATTGGCGAGAACTCGTTAAATAATTCGGATAAGAGCTCGATAAGCATCTGTATTCACCCCCGTTCAAAAAGATAATATTAATACGTTTCAAAAGC
Organism: Oceanobacillus sp. FSL W7-1309; assembly: GCF_038002145.1. Lineage (NCBI taxonomy): Bacteria > Bacillati > Bacillota > Bacilli > Caryophanales > Bacillaceae > Oceanobacillus > Oceanobacillus sp. FSL W7-1309. The sequence continues at coordinate 1,770,670 of NZ_JBBOBX010000002.1, read as the reverse complement.
GAGTTAGGTTTCACTTTTTCTTAAATAATGTCATTTAAGTTCTAGTAAAGTAACGTCTTGCTGATTTCGTACGATAAGTAAGATTGATTAATACCCAATTTCATGCCGTTCAGTCACCCATTAAGTTGATGAGCGCCCCAAAAAAGGGCAAGCCAAGAGAATGGGTAACTCATAGAAGTGATCAGTGCCCCAAAAAAGAGAAAGTCGAGTAAATCGTTAACTCATCAAGGTGATGAGTGCCCCAAAAAAGAGAAAGCCAAGAGAATCGGTCACTCATCAAGGTGATCAGTGCCTCAAAAAAGAGAAAGCCAAGAGAATCGGTCAACATCAAGGTGATGAGTGCCCCAAAAAAGAGAAAGCTAAGTAAATCGGTCACTCATCAAGGTGATGAGTGCCCCAAAAAAGAGAAAGCCAAGTAAATTGGTCACTCATCAAATGAAGCAATTGCAATTAAACGAATCACTGCACTGCGTAATATGTGAATATCAGTCTTTAGACGTAGGTGATTTACAACTTCGGGTAGTGGATGCAGGGCCAATTCCTAATTAGAATGAAAATAGATTGAAGAAAGGATGAAATAAATGGAATCGATTATCGAAGTTCAGAATCTTAGGAAAACGTACAGGAAAAGAAGATCAAAAGAATATGTACACGCGGTCAGTGATATCTCTTTTAAAGTAAATCGAGGTGAAATTCTAGGCTTGCTAGGTCCAAATGGAGCGGGAAAAACGACGACAATTAAAATGATCTGCGGATTGCTGATACCTGATTCAGGTATGATTCGGATTAATGGAATTGATAATAAGGAGAAACGGCTGAAAGCATTACGGCATATCAGTGCAGTGCTTGAAGGGAATCGCAATCTATACTGGCGTTTGACTGTCAGGGAGAATTTGGAGTACTTTGCAGGAAATCGGGGAATGTCGCGGAAGGACGTCATTGATCAAGTTGAGGATCTGTTACTAAAATTCAATTTAAAGGGTAAGGAAAATGAACTTGTTAATCGACTTTCTAGAGGAATGCAGCAAAAGCTGGCAATAGCAGTGGCAATGCTGGCCGAAAGTGATGTTATTTTATTGGATGAGCCGACTCTTGGATTGGATGTTGAAACAGGCTATGAGGTACGAGAAATTTTAAAGGCGATTGTTCGGGATTACAATCGAACCATTATTATTAGCTCGCATGATATGGATGTTATTCAGGATATTTGTGAGCGCACAGTGATTATTAATCAAGGGAAAATTGTAACAGATGATCGAGTAGAAAACCTATTGAAATTATTTGAGATTCGCGCCTACACCATTACACTTGGTGACATTTTGAACAGTCAGCAACAACAATTACTTCTACAAAAATTTCCACAACATGACTATCAACAAGATACTTATCAATCCATTTTAAATATCGAATTAGCAAAAAGTGAAGGAATTTATGATTTATTCGATGTGCTCAAATTGAATAATACACCTGTAGAGGCAATTGATCGAAAAACCATTAATTTTGAACAAATCTTTATGAAAATTGTAAAGGGGGAAAAGCAGGATGCGTTGGCTCAATCTTCTTAAAGCAAATACAAAAAAGGAATATATTGAATTAAAGCGCTATTTACCAAATACAATTGCGATGCTGCTTACCTTTTACATTATTTTTGTCGGAATGTTTGCTGGAATTCAGCTAATTGGCGATCCAAGTACACAGGATAGCAACATCCAATATGCGATTGTAAATTATATTTTCTGGTTTTTATCCTTTATGGTTATCAATAGTATTGGCTATGAAATTATTAATGAGGCGATGAAAGGGACGTTGGAGCAGCTCTCGATGTCACCGATGGGAATGTGGCGTATTATGACGGTACGGCTAATTTCCACGACGTTCATAAATTTAGTTATTGTGATTGTGCTATTATATTTGTCGATGGCAACTGCGGGACAATGGCTGAATATCGATGTGATAACGATAGCTCCAATTTTATTGCTTACCGTGATTAGTATGTTTGGTGTAGGATTCATTATCGCAGGAATATCCATTATTCTAAAGCAGGTTCAAGCATTCTTACAAATCCTGCAATTTATTTTAATGGCACTAACCTTTATTCCCTTATCCGTGTCACCAGTTCTCGCTTTCTTACCTTTTGTGCAAGGGATTGACATGGTTCGCGAAGTGATGATCCATGGGGCAGCATTTAACCAGCTTCAAGTCGGAGATTTTATGATATTAGGATTTAATGCACTTTTTTATTTTGCAATAGGCATTGGGGTATTCTTATATTGTGAACGAGTTGCGATGAAGAAAGGATTAATGGCACATTATTAGTAGTAACAGAAAAGGCGTTTTCTTAGAAAAATTTCAGGAAATAGGTACATGTCTCATACAATCCGCGATTAACTAACATAGGTTAGAAGTGAACCAATAATAGAAAGGGGATTATTCAATGAGACATCGTCATGGACGTCATTGTGGTTGTAATTCTTGTAAAACAATTGTACATCCGACAAAGTATAATTGTGTTGATACTTTCTCACAAAGTACAGTTAACCATGTGCATCCTTCTCATACAACTGTTACAAACCATCATTTAGTTAAAAATAATCATTTCTTCCCGCACTCAACATCTTTTCAAAATACAACAAATAGTGTTGATGCATACGGTGGATCTTTCCAAGTTCCGGGCGGTCCGGGACAAGTAGCAGGAGCTATGTCACCAGGATATGGTCAAGGAGGCCAAGTTGCGGGAGCTATGTCACCGGGATATGGCCAAGGAGGCCAAGTAGCAGGATCTATGTCACCAGGATATGGGCATGGAAACCATAATTGTAAAAAGCCACAAAAATGGTGCTAACGAAAGAAAAGGGCTGGCAAATTATATGTTGCCAGCTTTTCCTTTTGACAAATTGGAAGGAAAGTAACTATCCTATTAATAAGTGTAAAGAAGGTATTTAAATGAGGTGTTCGTACATATGAAGATTTTAACCGTATCTGGATACAAACCAATGGAATTAAATATTTTTAAAGAAGATGATCCACGTATTACTTTTATAAAAGCAGCAATTGAAAAAAGGCTAATCGGCTTTATTGAAGAAGGCCTGGAATGGGTATTAATTTCTGGACAAATGGGTGTTGAATTATGGACAGCAGATTTAGTGTTCGAATTGAAGGAGATGTATGATATTAATATTGGTGTCTTTCCTCCATTTGAAAATCAGGATAACCGTTGGCCCGATTCTATAAAAGAAAAATACCAAGAATTAATGATGATTGCAGATTTTTATAAACCAATTTATCAAGGAGATTATAAAGGACCTTATCAATTCAAGGCCAAAAATATGTGGTTTGTGGACAAGAGTGATGGCTGTCTCCTTTTAATGGATGAAGAATATCCAGGAAGCAATCGATTCTTTTATGAAGCAGCAAAAAACGCAAATAAGGATTATCCTATTTTTACGATTACACCAGCAGATTTAGATGATGCTGTAGAGGAGATTCGAATGTCTGATCCTAACTATTGGGAGTAAGCATTGATAGTCAATTTAATTAAATTTAATCTTTTCCCTTTCCTTTGCATATTATCTATGGAAGCTAAAGATAATGAGGGGCGGGATAAGGATGTATTATTCGTATGGACCTCCATACAGACAGCCTGTTTCCAGGCAACAAGATCGTATGCTTATAGTGACTGGAAATGGTAGAGTTTCGGTTGAACCCGATATAGCGAGTATTCAGCTTGCTGTTATTACAGAGGATGAATCGTTAAGTAAGGCTCAACAGGACAATGCGCAAACAATGAATCAAGTTATTCAGTCGTTAGTAGATTTAGGTATACCAAGGGAAAATATCCGTACAACTTCATATCAAATATTCCCTAGGTATGATTTTGTAGATGGTGAGCAGTTATTACGCGGCTATGAGGTTACAAATCAGATTACGGTTCGTATTAGTCCGATTTCTGAGGTTGGAACAGTTATTGATACTGCAGTACAAAACGGTGTAAATCGGGTATCATCCATTCAATTTTCAGTTACGAATGTAGAAAACTATTACCAGCAAGCACTTATCCAAGCACTGGAGAATGCACAAGCAAAAGCTAGTACGATCGCGGAAAGCTTGCAAGTAGACCTTGATCTTACACCAATCAAAATAACGGAAGAAGTCTCAGAAACGCCTGCTACATTCAAAACAATGGCAGTTTCAGCAGAAAGCTTTTCTACACCAATTGAACCTGGTGAGGTTGGTATTAGGGCTGTTGTGGAAGCTCGATTTCATTACTAAGTAAAACAAGGGACTGAACGAACGTCCCTTGTTTAGCTGCTTTCACAGGTAGTTTATAATATCTTTATGAAATTGATTTCTATCCATAGTACAGATCTGCATCAAGATATAATAGTCATAAAGCTGAACAATTTCTGAATCTTCCAGGTTGTATGTAGTGGCTTTTTCCTTTGGAGTGACTTCATCCCGGGTATAAGCTATTATCTCTTTTAATGAGTTCTGATTCGGAGTTAATACTTTATTTACATTAATAGAGAAAATAGCATATAGTAATGCATTTACAGATGATTCTAATAAACATTCCCAATAATAGGTATTTTGAGATACATAGACGATATGAACTTCCTTTCTCTGCAGAGGTAATAGGTAACGGAAAAGCATTTGGAAAAAGGGAATAAAAAATAAAGAAAAATCGTTAATAGATTAAAGCATTGCAAACAGCTGCAATGCTTTTTGTATGTAAAAAATTGTGATTGCCTACTCCTTTTTAAATTAATTGATGATATAATGTTAGAAACTATTCGAATTAAGCAATAATTAAAAAGAGTGTTCAAAAGGATGAGTTTTATGGATTATTTGATTCGCAAAATGAAAAAGCGAGATATGAAGCAGGTGCAAGACGTTGCGAAAACAAGCTGGAGTGCCACTTACGAAGGGATTATTCCTATGGATATTCAAGAGCGCTTCCTAAAAACTGTTTACAGTAAGCAAAATTTAAAATGGCGTCTAAAAAACACTACCTTTTTTGTTGCTGAGATAAATCACCGAATAGTAGGGTTTGCTAATTTTTTTCAAGTTCCTGAAAGTGGGCGAGTAGAATTAGGAGCGATTTATATATATCCGGAGTATCAAGGGGCAGGAATTGGTACTGCGTTTTTAAGAGCCGGTATTGACCAATTTGGTTTGAGGGAACTTCATTTGAATGTGGAGAAAAATAACCAAATTGGAATGAATTTCTATCATGCTAAAGGATTCGAAGTGGTAGCTGAGTATGATGATAACTTAGAGGGGCACATGTTGAATACGGTTCGAATGGTATTGCGTCTAGGGAAATAACCTATCTAATTAAAGGGAGAGAGAAACAATGATGATAAGAAAAGCAACGATTGTTGATGCAGAAGATATTGCTAAAGTACATGTAGACAGCTGGAAGACAGCTTATAAGGGGATCTTACCTGACGAATTTTTAAATCGTTTATCCTATGAACAACGAACAATGCTTTGGGAGCGTAATACATTGGAACAGAATGTATACGTTGCGGAAAATGCTGAGGGCAAAGTTGTTGGTTTTTCTATCGGTGAAAAGGAAAGAACAGAAATGTATGACGGGTATGAAGGGGAACTTAATGCGATTTATATTTTAAAAGCATATCAGCGGCAAGGTATCGGAAAGCTGCTTATTCAACCTGTCGTGGAAGAATTGCTGCAAAAAGGAATAACTACAATGATTGTTAAGGTGATTGAAGAAAATCCATCAAGGGTTTTTTATGAATCATTAGGGGCGCATATTGTCGATCGTTTAGAAATCAAAATAGCTGGTGCGTTCATGCATGAAATTGTTTATGGATGGTCGGATTTGAAACAGTTGCAGAAGGTTGCTGAACGGGCGTATGAAAAGTGAATGGTTAACCTCTGTGTAATAATAGACGATAGAAGTTGTGCAAGCAGAAGTGAGATGTGATAATGATTGGTTTGTATGGAAACAGATGAATATTGAATCATGGATCGCAATTTAGGTGTTGCAGGTACGGTTGCACTGATTTGGTAAACAGAAAAAGAAGAAAAAAAAGCGCTGCTCCTCTCTCTAAAACAGGAAGAGAGGAGCTGGTTGAGTAATCGGAGGGAAATAAATGATTTTACATACGGAAAAGTCAAGGGAAGGGGAAACGATTATTTTCCTGCATACAGCGCTACAGACAGGTGGAACGGAGCTTGCGGAACAAGCTGCTTATTTTCGTGGAAATATCAGGTGATTTTACCGGATTTATGTGGTCATGGTAAATCCGTTTCGGAAGCGTATGTGGATTATTTTAACGAATCTGCAAAGGTTTTGTTGGAGACGATGGATTATTTAGAAATCGACACTGCTCATGTTGCAGGCTGTTCACTAGGGGCACTCGTTGGTTTCAAAATGAAGGGAAATGAATAATGTTTAAATATACCATTTGTTTCATTAGACGGGGTGATGAACTATTAATGCTAAATCGAGAAAAGTCTATTTGGATGGGCAGGTGGAATGGTGTAGGAGGGAAAATCGAACCTGGGGAAACGCCAACTGATTGTATTTTACGTGAAGTGAGAGAGGAAACCGGAATCCTCTTATCAGTGGTTCAGTATAAAGGAACGGTTACATGGGGAGACAAGAGCCATTATTCAGGCGGCATGCACGCATTTATTGCAGAGGTGCCTAAAAATTATACTTATCAAACGCCATTCAAAACTGAAGAAGGAATATTAGACTGGAAAAAAATCGATTGGATTCTGCATCCCGAAAATACTGGCATAGCTAATCTGCACTATTATTTGTCGCAGATGCTAGAAGAAGAAAATACATATGAATATCGGTTTGCTTATGAAGGGGAAGACGTCATAGCATATAACGTTTTTCCGCTTGAAGAATATGTGCCAATAAGCTAGAAACATGGGGGAATATATGTTAACGACAAAACAATTACGTGATATCAAAGCGCTTCAGTATCTTTGTGAAGCAGACGATCAAATAACGTTAAAATTGAATTGGGATATGCTGCAAAATAGAGAGGCAAACGAAAAGAATGACTTTTTTTATTATGAAGATGAAGAACTGATTGCATTTTTAGGTTTGTATGGATTTGGGAATAAAGCAGAGATATGTGGAATGGTTAAGCCGGCGTATCGTAGGAAAGGTATATTTTCAAGGTTGCTTGATGAAGCACTTGCCATTTGTAAAAACCGGAAGTATAGAGAGATTTTATTGAATGCACCAGCTGCATCTGCAACAGCAAAGGAATTTTTAAAAACAATTAAATGTGACCATACATCAACAGAATATCAAATGAAGTGGTCGAATATGGACCTTCATGAAGACATAGAAGTTATAGTTAGACCTTCTCTATCAGAACAGGATTTTAAAACAGAAATACAATTAGATATAAGCTGTTTTAATTTCTTAGAAGACGAAGCAGTTGATTATAATCAGCGGATAAGGAGAGATGATAAACAGCGATTTTTTATCATTGAACATGAAAAGAGGTCCGTTGGAAAAATACGTATTTCTCATGAAGAGTCAGAAGCTTGGATTTATGGATTCGCTGTTTTTCCTGAATTTCAAGGAAAAGGAATTGGAAGAAGAGCTTTAAGGCAAGTAATAATGAATGAATATAGAAATGGTTACGATGTATTTCTAGATGTAGAAGCGAAAAATTCCAATGCGCTGAAATTATATGAATCCTGTGGCTTTCGAACATTTCAAGCGCAGGAATATTATACGTTGGGTACAAGTTGACGGTTCAATAATGAAAAAGCTATGATGGGGTTTAAATAGCTGTGACGAAAGAAGTATTTCCAGAACATGAATAGGAGTTGTTTTGATGAGCAATTCAGAAGCAATTAAAAAAAGAATAGCAGTAGCTGGCAAAAGAACTCCTGCCGATACCGTTATTAAAAATGCTGATATTCTAAATGTTTTTACAGGAGAAATGATGGATGGAGATATTGCGATTGTCGATGGCTATATTGCTGGAATTGGATCGTATGACGGAATGGAAGAAATAGATGCCAGTGGGAAAACAGTGGTACCAGGATTTATTGATGGTCACGTTCATATCGAAAGTACGATGCTCACTCCACGGGAATTTTCCAAGCTTTCGCTACAACATGGTGTAACGACAGTTATAACGGATCCACATGAGATTGCCAATGTTGCCGGAGCAGAAGGAATCCAGTTTTTTTTGAATGACGCCGAAGATCTGCCGATGGATATTTTCATCAATTTGCCATCCAGTGTACCGGCAACTATGTTTGAAAACAATGGTGCAACATTAGATGCGAAAGGTTTACAGCCCTTTTTGGCTCATCCAAATGTTCTGGGTCTTGCTGAGGTCATGGATTTTTCTTCTGTGAAAAATGGAGAGAAACAGATTATTAACAAGATAGCAATGGTTCAAGCGAATGGAGGAGTAATTGACGGACATGCAGCAGGAGTTGATAAGGAAGATTTAAACGTCTATATGGCTGCGGGAATTCGCACGGATCATGAAAGTGTAAGCAGTCAAGAAGGAAAAGCCCGTCTTGATTTAGGGATGTATCTAATGGTAAGAGAAGGTACTGTTGCCAAGGACTTAGAGGCATTACTTCCGATTATCACAGCACAAAATTCCAGAAGGTGTATGTTTGTAACAGATGATATATTGTTAGATGATCTTGTAGAGCAAGGAAGCATTGATCATATTGTCCGACTTGCAATGGAAAAGGGACTAGACCCGGCAATTGCGATTCAGATGGCAAGCTTAAATGCTGCTGAATGTTTTGGTTTACGTCATATTGGAGCTGTTGCATCAGGATATCAGGCAGATTTTCTGCTGTTAGATGACTTACAGTCTGTCTCCATTCATCAAGTATATAAGGGTGGCAAGTGTGTTGTAGATAAGGGAGAAATTAATAAAGCATCATTTTCTGAGGTGCGATCAATTCAAAGCACGATGGCTTCTCTTCCCGCATTTCATACAAAAAAGCTAACGGAAAATGATTTAGAGCTTCCTCTTAAATCAACTGATTGTAATATTATCGAAATTATGCCGAACAGTATTGTGACGAAGCATTTAAAAGAAAGTGTACACGTAGAAAATGGATTGTTTGTTGCTTCAGCAAAAACTGATCATCTGAAGGTGGCTGTGATTGAAAGACATAAGGGTACCGGAAATGTTGGAATAGGGATTGTGAAAGGATTTCGATTGCAAAAAGGGGCAATTGCTACTTCAGTGGCACATGATTCTCACAATATTGTTGTTGTTGGAGTATCTGATAAGGAGATGCTTCGCGCGGTCGATGAAGTTTTAAAAACAAATGGTGGATTAGTAGTTGTAGATGGAAAAGAAGTGTTAGCTTCCTTATCTTTACCTGTTGGAGGATTGATGTCTAACACTACTTATGAAGATACTTACAAAACGCTACAAAAAATGAATGCTGCAACAAGCAAGTTAGGTGCAAGTGAATCATTTAATTTGTTTCTAACTCTATCTTTCTTAACCTTACCAGTAATACCTGAATTAAAGCTTACGGATCAGGGGTTATTCCATTTCGATTCCTTTTCCTTAATTGATATAGAAATTTAATGCATTAAAAATCCCTTGGAATTTAGTTGAATTTCAAGGGATTTTTTTGTTATATCAGTTATTATCCTGCAATTGCTTTATCCGCTTCCTTTTTCTTTACATTCCTTTTTTCAATCGTACCATCTGATTTAACACGACGAATAAAGAATGCCAGAACTAGTGCTACAGCTCCGATTATGGTGGAAACAAAGAAAGAAAAATTGATTCCATGAAGCATTGCTTCATTGATAATTTGTGCCTGTGCCTCTGCAATTGCTTGGTTAGATTGTGCTATACTAGAATCTATTGTTGCCATCGCATTTTCAGTTAATTCAAGTGCTTTTGCTTCTGTACGATTATTCATTAAGGTAACTAATAATGCAGCACCAATTGCACCAGAAACCTGTTGAAGCGTATTATTCATTGCAGTCCCGTGTGGGTTTGCTTCCATGGGTAACTGATTTAATCCATTTGTCATGACTGGCATCATTACCATAGACATTCCAAAGCTACGGAAAGTAAATAAAAGCATGAGACTCACATAGGACATTTCCATATCTAGTTGACTGAAGAAAAAGGTCGTTGTTACGACAATAATTAGCCCTATAATGGCAAGCGTTCTTGCTCCGTATTTATCAAAAAGACGGCCGGTGATCGGGGACATGAATCCCATTACGACTGCTCCAGGAAGCATGAGTAATCCAGCGTCCATTGGAGAAAAACCACGAATGGTTTGAATATAAATCGGTACTAATATCATCGCAGAGAACATTGCCATGGATAAAACAATGGAGATTGCTGATGATAATGCGAACATTGGATATTTGAATATCCGGAATTCGAGCATTGGGTCATCCATTCGAAGCTGACGAAGTATCAAGGCAATTAAAGCTATGATACCGACGATAATTGTGCTGTAAACAAGTGGGTGATCCCATCCCTTGTCACCAGCTGAACTGAAGCCGTATAATAGTCCGCCAAAGCCGAAACTAGATAAAACAATGGAAAATACATCGAGCTTTATATCACGCTGTGGTGTAATATTTTTCAGTTTGAAAATGGAATAAATTAAGGTGAAGACAGCAAAAGGTAATACAATGTCGAACAGCATTCTCCAACTGTAGTGTTCAACAATCCAGCCAGAAAGAGTTGGCCCGATTGCTGGTGCCACAAACATAACCATTCCAAAGATACCCATCGCAGTACCTCTTTTTTCGATTGGAAAGGCAGTTAGCATGATATTCATTAACAATGGCATCATCATCGCTGATCCTGCTGCTTGAATCATTCTTGCAGTAAGAAGTATACCGAATGTTGGAGACAAGCTTGCAAGCAATGTGCCTATCGTAAACAATGTCATTGCAGTCAGAAATAGACTGCGATTCGTAAAACGTTGAATAAAAAATGCACTCGCAGGAATTAAAATTCCGTTAATAAGCATGTATCCTGTAGACAACCATTGGACAGCGGTAGGATTTACTTGAAATTCATCCATAATAGATGGCAGAGCAATATTTAACAGGGTTTCATTTAAGATGGAAACAAAGGCGCCGATAAATAAAATTGCAATCATACCATATGGAGGTTTATGTTGAATAGGATTTATTTCACTCATTATTCCTAATCCTTCTTTCTATAATTAAATAGTCCTGCATTTAGGACAAAGTATATTCTATACTCACAGTCTAATAATATCAAGTATATAATTTATTTTCTATGTAAAAATTGATATAACAAGTTTAAAAGACTATATTATAACTAGACGACTATTATAAAAAGGTGATTAAATGAACCGTAAGAAAAAGCAAATTATAAATGCTGCACATCGTTTGTTTATTGAAAAAGGATTTGTAGCAACATCAATTCAAGATATTTTAGATGAAGCGGAAATTGCAAAGGGGACGTTTTATAATTACTTTACTTCAAAAAATGAATGCTTAATGGCAATATTGGAATTTGTATATGAAGAAACGAACCAAAAAAGAAATGAGATTGCGCATGGGAAAAATATAAATGATGAGAAGGTTTTAGCTGAACAAATAGCTATTCGGATGGATACGAATCGCAAGCATAGCATGATGGCGCTTTTTTCTTCGATATCGCTTTTGGATGATGAAGATTTACAAGCATTCATTGGAAAGCAACACAGAAGGGAATTACAATGGGTTGCAAAAAGACTAAAAGAGGTTAATGGAGCGGATACAGAACGCTTTGCATTGGATCATGCTGTCATTCTTTTGGGGACTATCCATCACGCCGTTCATCTTTTGAAAATCAATGAGAATAAAGAAATAACGCCAAGAAAAGTGATACAATTTGCTATCGATTCTATAAAGCCCATTGTGAAAGGACACTCCCAGGAAGTGCTTTTTCATGCGGATATGATTTCAAACGTTCCAGAAGATATAGGTGAGAATATCATGTCTTTAAAAATACAAACAATTTCTCAGTTAGAGACATTACTTAAAGAAGTAAACAAACGAGAAGGGAATCATACAAAGAAAGGTGAATATCTGCAATTTTTAATCGGTGAATTAGAAATGGAAAAACCACGACTCTTTTTAGTAGAAAGTGTTCTCATGTCTTTGTCAAAAATAGTTGATGAACGAGAAGTAATTGGCAATGAACGACAAGTCTTCCAGCTGCTATGGACTTTCATTGAAAAAATTAAAGAAGCAGAAGCGGAAAAATAACTTCTTTATGTGAAATAATTAGATTAGTTTAATTATGTTGATTCAAAGGAATGATAATGATATAGGATTAAAATCGACTACTGTAAGGGAGATGCATATGAGCAGATTACTACGAAGACTTATTCGATATGGTCCGATTCTTTATCCAATCATTAGAAAACTGTGGAAAAATCGGAAAGCTAAAAGAAACTATAATTAATTGTTGTAGAGGTGGTTCAAATTGGGCCGCCTCTAAAATATTAATGGAGAGCTGGCTATCATTTTTTAGACAATCATCAATTCTCCTTGTTATAATTAAGTATATATTGGGATAATACATGCCGCAGAAAAAGCGAGGAAATGACATGCAATATACGATAAGGAACATGACAGAAACGTATGCGATTGAGGTTCTTTGCTGGAAATATGAACGACCATATAATTTCTATAATCAAGTATTAACAAGTCATGCAATTATGGAATTGACGGGAAATAAATACTATGTTGTCTTTGACCGATACGATGTGTTGATAGGATTTTTCTGTGTTGGAGCTTCTGCTAAGGTGCCTGCTGGCTATCCACGTGGTGCATATCAAGAAGCTTGTGTAGATGTGGGATTAGGTATGAAGCCAGCATTTACTGGAAAAGGGCTTGGCTTTTCGTTTTTTTCAGCTATTCTTGATTTTGTAGCAGAAAACTATGAAGGAATAGATATAAGACTAACCGTTGCTACCTTTAATAAACGAGCCATTCGTCTTTATGAAAAAGCGGGCTTTGTTGAGCAAACTAAATTTCAAAGTGAGCGGGCCGAGTTTAGTACCATGATCAAGCGGATAGTCTAGCTGGGGAAATTTTATTTCTTTGGCATAAGACCAGATGAAAAATAAACCGGCTATGAACGCAGGCGATGCATCATAACCGATTCATATATTAAAATCCAAGGTCTTCGATTTGATTTTGGAGTTCAGTAATCGTTTCAATCGTTTGGAATAATTCCGATTCCTCTAGCTTCTCAACAGCTACTTCTCCATTTTGAATAACATTTGATGTAATGTCCAAGAGTTGTTGATTTTTTTCTGTGAAATTTTGATGCAGACCTTCTGCGAGTTCAGGAACATCTATGGCATTAAAATCAGCAATGGATTCCTCTAAGGCTATGAAATGACTTTTCAAATCTTCTTGTACTGCCGGGTCGGAAACTGCTTGATCTACAAGTCCTGGAACCTCTTCTGTAAAGTTGCTCAATTCATTTAAATACTCCGTTGCCTCTGTTGCATAGTCCAATGTATTATTCGTCTCCTCAATGAAGGAACAACCGGAAAGTACGGTCGATATTAATAAAAGCATTATTAATTTTTTCATATGAATCTCCTTTCAACTAGATTTATTTTAGCCTATTTTCTACAATAATTAAACATTACATTTTGTAAACGCTTTATTTTCATATCTGAAATAACAATTATTTTGAGTGAAAGCTGAAAGTGAGTTCGAGAAGTCACATTACTTGAATATATGACCTGAATTTGATAAACATATAGTTATGTAATTAAAGTATTACAATAAGATACGTAACTATAGATGGAGGAATTATAGAATGAAAATTGTTGCGATGGTAGGAAGTAACCGTAAAGAGTCCTATAACATGAAGCTTGTTCAGTTCATGCAGAATAGATATGCAGGAAAAGTTGATATTGAAATTTTACCGATTGATCAGCTGCCGATGTATAACGAAGATGACGAACTAATTCCGCCAGAGGTTGTAAAAGAAATCCGTGCGAAAATAATGGCAAGTGATGGAATCTTATTTGCAACTCCAGAATACAATGGCTCTATTTCTGGAATGCTAAAAAATGCAATTGATTGGTTTTCTCGTGTAGAAAAAGTAATGGTGAAAAAGCCAGCAATGATTGTTGGAGCTTCAATGGGGGCGTTAGGTACAGTGAAAGCACAACTGCATTTACGTCAAATTTTGAATGCGCCAGGAGTAGCAACATTGACATTGCCTGGAAATGAAGTTTTTGTTGGCTCTGTTCATGAAAAAATTGACGCACAAGGGAATCTGACAGATGAGCCAACAGTTCAATTTATTGATTCCGTTGTAACGAATTTTGTTAGCTGGACTGAAAGTTTTAAAGTAACTGCTGATGTAAAATAATGATTAATAGTAAACTCCGCTGCTTGTATCGTATACAAAACAGCGGAGTTTTTAGTTGAAGCTTATGCTGCAAATGGTTTACTGTTGATATTCGACTTCCGTACCACCAGCATACTCGATGTCTAGTTCAACATTCTGCGCGTCAGTTGGGATATTGAAAGCTTCAAGGACAGTACTTAGAACCTCTTCCTTTGGCGTATTTTCATCAAAGTCAAAAGTAGAGAAGATGCTATCAAGCTCTTGCATCGCTTCATCGCCTCGTAATTGAATTCCTTGTGTTTCATTTCGATAGGATGCTTCCGTTTCGTTCGTATCCTGCTCATATTCTACTTCGACAATATCTTCTGTTCCTTCGAAATCTGCTTCTAAATCAAAGCTAGTAAACGCGTAATCGGATTCCGTATCTGTTGTTACATTATCACTGTCATTCGTTGCATTATTATCTGTCGCTGAACCACTGTCTGTATTGCCATTATTTTGATCGTTAGAAGCATTATCTTGATCGTTTGTGGCGTTATTTTCCGTCTCTCCCGCATTATTATCCGCTGGAGGATTTGTATCTTCTTCCGTAGTTCCTCCACATGCTGCAATAAGAAAGGCTAATGTTGTTATTGTTATTAGTACCATAAACTTTTTCATGGTGCTCACTCCTATCTAATAGTTTATACCACTATATTGCCCAAAAGCCTAAAAACTAAACGATGTAAAAGCATTTTGTAACTTTTCACCTACGGTAAGAATCTTAATTGTAGATTTGAATGATAGAACTAGAATATTCTAAGTAATTTGTATCAGGAAGTGATTGTGAATTCTAATGCTTATTAAAAGCCTTGAAAATCGAATGCAGTCGTTTCCAAGGCTTGTTCTAATATTTATTTGTTGTTTGTTACTTTGTTGTAGGCACCATGCATAACTGGGCCAACATATTCATTTAGCTTCCAACCATTAGCAATTGCTGCAGTAACAAAATCCTTAGCAGCAAATACAGATTCCTTTACACTTTTGCCATTTGCTAGATTTGCTGTGATTGCTGCAGCAAATGTACATCCAGCTCCATGATTATATGTGGTATCGACTTTTTCTTTTTCAAGTATTTCAAAGTCTGTACCATCATAAAATAAATCAATCGCTTTTTCATGATCCAGCGCCTTGCCGCCTTTAATGACAACATTCTTGGCACCGAGCTCGTGGATTTTTAATGCAGCTTGTTTCATATCTTCAATTGATTTTAAGGGCTTAGTCTGTGCTAATTGACTAGCTTCAAATAAGTTAGGTGTTGTAACGAGTGCGCGCGGAAGAAGATATTCACGCATTGCGTCTGTATTTTCCGGCTGTAATACTTCATCTTCGCCTTTACAAACCATAACTGGATCTAGTACGAAATTATTAATTTTATATGCATCGATTTTTTCTGCACCAAGCTTAATGATATCAACCGAGCCTAACATACCGGATTTCATCGCGTCTACTCCGACGGATAGAATCGTGTCTAATTGTCTGTTTACAAGATCCAGGTCAATTGGTGTTACGTGATGATTCCATCCCTCTGGATTCATTGTAACGATGCAGGTTAATGCAGTCATACCATATACATCATGCTCCTGAAACGTTTTTAAATCAGCAGCGATACCTGCACCTCCACTTGTGTCCGAACCTGCAAGTGTTAACGTTTTTTTCATTGTCATTGATAGAACCTCCTCTAGAATGCTAATTTTTATTATAGCACTTTTGAAGGGTCTGTCACTAAACACATACTCATGGATTGTTAAAAATAACTTGACGTTTGGTGGTCTAAATCATATTAGTTTGATATGATTAATACAGAAAATAAGAATAAAGGGAGAGAGGTTGTACGATGGATGTTTTTCAAGCGATACAAGAAAGGCGCGAAATTACTGCGTATGTTAACCGTTGCATTCCGAATGAAGTACTAGAAAAAGTCGTGGATGCAGGTTATTATGCACCATCAGGAAATAATCTTCCGTCAAAGTCGTTAATTGTAGTAAGGAATCGTTCTACCTTGGACAGTCTTGCTGCAACAACACCTTATATGAAATGGTTAAAAGAGGCACAGGCGGCGATTGTCGTTACGGGAAAGCCCCAAACAAGTAAATACTGGCTGCAGGATGCATCAATTGCTTGTGCGTTTATTTGGCTCGAAGCAGTTGAGGTTGGGCTTGGTGCAGCGTTTGGAGCGGTTTATCATTCCGAGGATGAGAACGAATCCATCGATAGGGAAAACCATGTGCGAAAGCTGCTTAGCATTCCGGAAGAACACCGTATTGTCGCTATTTTGGGAATGGGGTATCCTCAAGAAGCATTAAAACCGAAAAAACACCTAGCAAGAGAAGAAATTGTACATTATGATACATTTAGCTAAAATGCATGAAACTGTTCTCTAAACATAAGTTTGGACAACAGTTTCTTTGCTTAACATGCAACTATGACTTCCCGTGATTTTGATCTTGATATAGCATATCTATCTTTTTTTGCAAGTCTGTTATTTGCTGCTGCATCAATAGAATCTGCTGATCCATCTGTATCTTTTCCTGATTTACTTGTAGTTCCACTTCTTTTTCCTGTTCGTATGTGATAAAGGAACCAATAACTGCCAAATTACTTCCAATGGTACTAATTAAACCACCTACTAGAATTAGCTTATCACCGAAATTTGCAGGGAGGTCACGATATGAATTTCGCTCCATCTTAATTACCTCCTCAGAATTAAGTTATGTAATAGCGTATGTTTTGTTCGCTTATCCTGCCCATCATTTTGAAAGTAATGCTGTTCTTTTCTTGTGGTTCAAATGCTTGTTTTCTAGATATATCCCTGTTATAATACACATAATAATTAAATACTTTCTTATTTTAGATTTGTAAAGTAAGGGTAGAGGTGCAAAGACCATTAATACTTACATGGAGGAGAATGAGCTCTGAAGAAATGTGAGGAAAGGGGGATTTGCCGAAGTGGAAGAAGACTCATCTTCTGAAGCTGGGCCTGTTATCAAATAGATACGGGACTGTCATATAGGAAACTATATGGAGGGCTATCAAGCTTAGAACGGTAAATAATGTTCTATAAGCGGCAGCGAGCTCTCTCTCGTTGCTGCTTTTTAATTTGGTCCTAAAGCATCAATAAAATATTGGATGAAAAGGGTGTATTGATATGAATTTTGGTAATGTATTAACAGCAATGGTTACTCCGTTTAATGAGGCGGAAGAAATTGATTTTGAACGAACAAAGGGGTTAGTTAATTACTTGATAGCAAACGGTACAGAAGGTTTAGTTGTTGCTGGGACAACGGGGGAATCACCAACACTCTCTAATAATGAAAAAGTGAAGTTATTTCAAACAGTTGTAGAAGAAGTAAATGGAAGGATTCCTGTTATTGCGGGAACTGGTACGAATAATACAAGAGCATCTATTGAATTAACGAAAGAGGCAGCGGCTACAGGTGTTGATGGGATTATGCTTGTTGTTCCTTACTATAATAAACCGTCACAAGAAGGCATGTATCAGCATTTTAAATCGATTGCAGAAAGTACAGCACTTCCTGTCATGCTTTATAATATTCCTGGTAGAAGTGTGGTAAACATGGAATTAGAAACGATTGTTCGACTTTCTAGAATCCCAAACATTGTTTCACTAAAAGAAGCTAGTGGGGATTTAGATAAGGTTTCGGAGATTATAAGCCATACTTCTGATAATTTTACTGTTTACAGCGGGGATGATAGCCTGACATTGCCGACACTTGCTGTAGGTGGAACTGGGGTTATTTCTGTAGCATCACACATATTAGGTAATGAGATGCAAGAGATGGTAAAGCTTTTTCAGAATGGTGATGTAGCTAATGCCAGTGCTATACACCGACATATTTTGCCAGTAATGAAAGCATTGTTTTCAGTTCCAAGCCCTACCCCAGTAAAAGAAGCACTGAACCATATTGGAGTACCAGTTGGTGGTGTTCGTCTACCACTTGTACCATTGACGGAGTCAGAAAGAGCGTCTATTTGTAAACTAGTAGCGGCCTATAAAGTGAAAAACGCAATCGGATATTAAGTTAGAGAAAAGGAGTAAGCAGTGAAGCTTATTCCTTTTTTTGATACCAGGGAATGCTGTGGATAAATACCTTATGACACGATAACGAAGACTTACCGACTTGGGAAGACATAGATTAGTAGCACTTATACTCTGGAGTGAATCACCTGCGCAGGAATGTTCGATAAGTCGAACCTACTCCAAAATATGGGGCGCAGTCCGTACATCAGTGTCAACTTAACAAATATGAAGTCTGACGAAAGCCATTAAAAAATTAACCTCTCTAGACGTATCCATGTATAATAAATTAAGTGGATTAAGTAGCTAACCTTTAATAAAGTGAGGAATGCAAATGAATCGAAAAATTCTCGTATCGTATGATGGTTCAAATCGTAGTAAAAAGGCGATTAAAGAGGCAAAGAATCAGGCGTCAATTACAGAAAAAGCAGAAGTACATGTTATTTCTGTTGTGACACCGGGAATTAAAAGTAACGAGACAGCTATTGCAGGCAACATATCCATGGCAGATGCAGAATTTCTTTTACCGGAACTACATCAAATCAAGAAGGAAATGGAAGCATTAGGAATTGTTACGATAACGGAAATTCGGACGGACTTTTCACAGCGCAACCCGGGGAGAGCGATTTGTGAATATGCTTTAGCTAACGAAATAGATTTGATCATTGTAGGCAATCGGGGGCTTAGTAATATAAAAAGTCTTCTGTTAGGTAGTGTGAGCAATACGATTGTACAGAACGCCAAGTGCCCTGTTTTGATTGTTAAATAGAATGAAGCATAAAGGAGTATGAATATGGCTGAATTAAATTATAAAATTGTAGAAACAATTGCTGTTATTTCGGAGTCGCCAAAAGGATGGACAAAGGAATTGAATGTGATCAGCTGGAATGGTCGCCCACCAAAATATGATTTACGAGACTGGGCACCTGGTAAGGAAAAGATGGGTAAAGGTGTTACTTTAACAGAAGAAGAGATTGTCCAATTGAAGAAAGCATTGGCAAATTTAAACGCGCTTTCGGAATAGAACGATTATCTAAATCACTGACTTTGGGAGATGGCTGATGATTTGGATAAATTGTAATAAAGACAAATGAAAAGTGGGAGATAAAATGAGAGAAATCGTTATTACTCTTGCGGAAATTGTAAATAATATTCATGACATCCTTACAGACATGTTCGGTCTACATATGACAGATAAAGAACTCCATTTTTGGATTATGGGCTTTATGGGAATGACGATTTTCTTCTTTGTCTATATCTTTTTCAAGCTATTGGAAAAGCTTAAATGGAGTACGACGATATTTTCCTTTATCTATACGTTCACCATTATGGTTGTTATCGTTTTTGCAATTGAATTGCAGCAAGCAATTACGAATCGGGGAAACATGGAGTTTGCAGATGCAGTAATGGGACTATGGGGCTTTTTTGTCATGTTTTTCATTTATGCTGTAATTGCATGCGTTATTTACTTTGCTATAAAATTTATTAAGAAGTAGCTGACTGCCCAACAAAGTGAGACTATGCGATCGCTCGTTTTGTTGGGCAGTTTTTACGTGAATTCTACTTCCTCTTTTGGAGACGGTGAAAATTCTCTAACGTAAGGAGCAAGGTTAATTTTATCACCCTTAAAATCGACAACTATGTTAACACCCTAGCTATCCGTTTACTTCGGTATTTTAAATCATGTATACTTATGTGAAGATGTTCACTAAAATAGCTTTCGTTAGGGGGAGAATCAATGAATAGATTGAAGAATATAGCAGCAGAACAGAAAGGAAAGCTCATACTTTTTATTGTGCTTGCGATTCTTTCTGCGTTTGCTATTATCGGTCAAGGTTATTTATTTGTGATAATCATTGATCGTATTTTCCTAAAAGGCTATTCATTTTCAGAAATTAGCCCGTTAATTATAGGCTTAATCGTAGCGCTTTTTTTACGGACAGGACTAAATTATTTGAATGGAAGAGCAGGAGCAAGAATGGCTACTCTTGCTAAAAGAGAGCTGCGCAGGCTGTTTGTACATACATTTTCAAGAAATTCAATGCAAGCTTCATTGGAAGGACAGTCTGGTCAAAAGGTTGGGCTCCTATTGGATACGGTTGATGAAATAGATTCTTATTTTAGCAGCTATATTCCACAAATTATTCAATCAACGATTGTACCGCTTTTCATCCTTGTTGTTATTTTAATGGAACATATGGCAACAGGAATTATTATCCTAGTTACCGCACCATTTATTCCTATATTTATGATAATTATTGGCTTTAATACGAAAGACAAATCCGAACAGCAGCTAGATAAGATGAATGCGTTCTCCGGTACGTTTCTTGATACGCTGCAAGGGTTAACAACATTGAAATTATTTGGACGGTCTAAAGAGCAGGAGAAAACCATTCAAAAAAGCAGCTTAGATTTCCGTGATGCAACGATGGAAGTGCTTAAAATTGCATTTACGAATTCTCTGGCTTTAGAGTTTATTTCTATGCTAAGCATTGGGCTTATCGCGTTAGAAGTTGCTGTTCGAATGATTATTTTTCAAGATATCACGTTTTTTACTGGCTTTTTAATGCTTATTCTTGCTCCAGAGTTTTACACGAAATTAAAGGAGCTAGGAAATTCATTTCATACGGGACGGACGAGCATGGCGGCAGCGAATAAATTAGATATAGAGCTTTCTGCACTGGAAGATGATGAGACACGATGGGGAGAACTACCCTTGGCGAAAAATAAGCCAGTCCATATTAAAGTGAATGAAGCAGGATTTTCTTACAAGGAAGGCGGTTTTGCATTAAAGCATATTAATTTAGAACTCGAAGCTTTTGAGCAGATTGCGATTATCGGAAAAACGGGATCAGGAAAAACGACATTATTGCATATGCTAGCAGGACTAGTCCCGCTAACGGAGGGAATGATTCAAGTAAATGAAACTTCCTTAAAGCAATACAGAGAGAAGGATTGGTTTGACCAATTAAGTTATATTTCACAGAATCCGTATATATTCTCAGGTACGATTGCAGAGAATATTGCAATTGGTTCTACAAAAAGCGCATATCAAGAAGAAATTATCAAAGCAGCTGAAAAGGCAGGGATTAATGATTTAGTGGATTCGCTTGAACATGGATATGACACGTTAATCGGTGAAGGAGGAAGAGGCCTTTCTGGTGGGGAGAAACAGCGAATAGCGCTAGCCAGAGCATTTCTCAAACGCCCATCTGTCATTCTTTTTGATGAGCCGACGACAGGGCTGGATTTGCAAACGGAACAAATTCTTCAGAAATCAATGGAGGAACTAGGAAAACATTCGACAGTTATTACGGTTGCTCACCGCCTTCATACGATTCAAAAGGCTGATAAAATCGTCCTTTTAGATAACGGTGAAATTAAGGCAGCAGGAACACATGATGAGTTACTAACAACGGTAGAAGCCTATCGGAATATGGTGACTGTACAGCAGGGAGGGATGACTAAATGAAGGGATTACGTTCTGTCATCAAGATCGTGTTGCAGGAAAAAAAAGATGTCATTTTTTCAATTGCTTGTGGATTTCTAGCTGGAGTAACTGCCGTCGGGCTATTCTCATCGAGTGGTTATTTAATTTCCAAGGCAGCCTTAGTGCCACCGATCTATTCCTTGATGGTACTTGTTGCGATCGTTAAGCTACTCGGAATAATATCGGCATTAAGTCGATATGGTGAAAGATATTTTTCACATCGAGCGACTTTTACAATGCTAAGTAATTTGCGTGTTTCGTTTTATAAAAAAATGGAGCCACTCGCACCAACTATTTTTCAAAGTCATCGCAGTGGAGACTTACTAGCAAGAATCGTTGGCGATGTAGAATCGCTGCAAAATTACTTTTTACGTGTTTTTTACCCACCGATAGTGCTTGTTCTTGTATTTCTTGTTACCATTCTTTTCACGGCTTATTTCTCCATTGAAGCAGCCTTGCTTCTGCTACTTGGATTATTATTAACCACTTTGGTTGTTCCGTTAGTCATCGGCATGAAGCAACGGAAAATCGATTATCGTGTTAGGAGTGAGCGAGGCAATTTATCAACGGAAGTAACAGAATTCCTGTACGGGTTTCGTGATTTAAAAATATATCAGCAAGTAGATGACAAAGAGGAAGCATTATTAAAATCAGCTGATACGTATTTGTTGGAGCAGGAGCGGGAAAATGTGCATCGTTTATTTAGTGAATCGGCAAATACGTTTCTATCCCTACTTGTTTCCGTATCCGTGCTAACGGTAAGTGCATATTTCGTATCCGTACAGCAGCTAGATGGTTTGTTTCTTGCCATGCTTGTGATGATATCCTTAACACTGTTTGAAAATACTTCTCCGATGGCGGCTTTTCCAAGCTATCTTCAAGAAAGTCGTCAGGCAGTAACAAGGCTAGATGAGGTAATGGAGAGGAAAGGAAATGAGGATGATTCGTTCGAAACGCTGCAAATTAAACGGGCTCCTTCCATTACTTTTCATGATGTGTCCTTTGCTTTTCCGACAGAATCACGTGATACATTAAAAGATCTAACGTTTCATTTACCTGCTGGTTCAAAAACGGCAATTGTCGGTCCAAGTGGGTCCGGGAAGTCTACCATTATGCAGCTTTTACTGAAATTGTACCAGGTACGAGATGGTGCTATTTCACTTAATGATCAATCGGTAGCCGATCTAAAAGCTGAGAGCATTTGGGAGCATGCGAATGTTATGCTTCAGTCGAACCATTTTTTCTATGGAACAATTCGAGATAACTTAGCGATTTCTCAGGATGGATTAGCTGACAGAGAGATGGAAGACATTCTGTTTCACGTACAGTTAAATCATTTTGGATTGGATGATCAAGTTTTAGAAAAGGGAGAGAATCTTTCAGGCGGCGAAAAGCAGCGATTAGCACTGGCGCGAATACTGCTAAAACAAGCACCATTATGGCTGCTGGATGAACCAACCTCGTCCATCGATGCATTAACAGAGGAACAGCTATATAAACGGCTATTTGAAGTAGCTGAAAATGATACAGTCGTTTTAATTAGTCACCGTTTAACAGGGCTTGAGAAAATGGATCAAATTATTGTCATGGATCAAGGGGAAATTGCAGAAGCTGGCACCTTTGAAGAATTGATGAAAAGTAAAGGTTATTTTTATCAAATGAAGAAAATCGAACAAAGTGTTTTTTTGGCAGATCTGTAAAAAGAAAAAGAAGCTGACGGAGAAGATTAGTCCTCGTCAGCTTCTTTTGTTACAGGTTTATCCTTACCGGCTCCCCAAAATGCAACCGCAATCGCAATTAGAATAATGAGAATGGGAGCGACAAAGATTAGAAAATCATGAAACATTTAGCTCACTCCTTCTTATTCTTGATTCCTTGTACATAATTTTTATCGAACAGAAATAGCCGTAATAACAAATACAAGGAGGGAAGCAATAAGGCTAGGCCAAGAATAAACACGAATACTAATGAAATTGCCATCGCCGTATTAGTGAACCCTTCATAAATGGTAAGATGCGGGTAAAGCAAGTACGGATAATGGGAAACTCCATACGCGAAAAATGCCATTGCAAATTGACCGACAAGCAGCCAGAATGCCATACCGTAGTTTCTTCTTTTCCAGATGAGCCATACTGTTGCAAACCATAATATAAAGGAAAGTGCAAACATCCACCACAAATCCATAATCCGTTCAAAGTGGGCTTCATTGTGAGAGCTTAATTCATAAACAATGCCACTAGCAGTAATAATCAATGGTAAAGCCCACCCAAGTGCGTATTTCCGCATCAAATCAGTTGCTTTTGTATCACCAGTTTTATATGCGTACCACGTAAGGAAGACAGCGGATATATATAAAACAGCAACAATGCTTAATGCCACAATAGACCAGGTTAATGGGCTAGTAAATAGAGCTGCGTAATCAAGCACTGGGTTATCGTTCACGATGGATACGAACCCACCCTCAGAGATGGTTAAGACAATCGACAATGAAGCTGGAATTAACAGTCCGGAAGCTCCATACATAAAGGCATATCCTTTATGACCTCGTGCTCCATACGATTCAAACGCATAATAAGAGCCTCGGATTGCCAGCAATACTAGCGCAATACTTCCTGGAATCAGTAAAATTGTTCCGAAGTAATATGCCGATTGTGGAAAGAACCCAACAATCCCAACGAAAAAGAAAACAAAAAATACATTCGTTACTTCCCAGACAGGAGATAGATAACGCTGAATAATTTTAGATAAAATATGTTGCTTACCAGTTATAATGCTTTGGGCGTTAAAAAACCCTGCACCATAGTCGATCGAGCCGACAATGACATATCCAAATAAAAATAACCAGAGTACGGAAATTCCTAGAACTTCTAAACTCATTCAGAATCACCACCTTGCTGTTTGGCGATCGCCTTTTCAATCGGATCGTTTTTAAACATTCGTCTTAGCACGACAACCGTACCAACACCTAAAACGAAATATAATCCTACGAAAAGGATAAACATATGGCCAACATAATCACTTGATGTTGCTGCTTGATCAACCGTCATGATTCCTCTGAGTATCCAAGGTTGACGACCAACTTCCGCCATCCACCAGCCAGCTTCAATTCCTAAGAATGACAATGGCCCACCAAGGACAATAAGTGATCGGTACCATGCTGTCTTAACGAAAGACCAGCCTCGTTTTGCTCCAACCCAATAGACGAATGAGAGAGCCAGCATGAACATACCGATTGTAACCATTAAATCAAAATAATAATGGATAATTAACGGTGGCTGTTCTTCTGCTGGAAATTGATCTAATCCAATTACTTCTGCATTTGGATAACCATGCGCAAGAATACTTAATCCAAATGGAATTTGCAGCGCGTAATTCACTTCCTGATTTTCATCAAGCATTCCATAAAGAATGAGTGGTGCAGCTTCCTCAGTTTCAAAATGCCATTCAGCTGCAGCTAGTTTCTCAGGCTGATATTCTGCCAAGTACTTTCCAGACAGGTCTCCAATTAACACAGTTGCAATGGAAAAGATAAGTCCGATTTTCATCGTCATAAACAAAGCTTTTTTGTGGTATTCATGTTTCGAACCTTTAAGCAATCTGAATGCAGCAATGGCTGCCAGCATAAATGCAACGGTCATATAAGCAGTAGCAAGTACGTGGGACACTTTCGTCGGCATTGCTGCAGTAAACATTGCTGCAATCGGATTTGCATTTACAAGTTGTCCATTCATAATGTCAAAACCTGCTGGGGCATTCATAAAGGCGTTGACAATCGTAATGAAGACAGCAGACATACCACCTCCAAGTGCAACCGGGATCAATAATAGTAAGTGTTTACGAGGGTTATCAAAACGATCCCATGTATACAAATAAATCCCTAAGAATATTGCTTCAAAGAAGAAAGCAAAAACTTCCATAAATAATGGCAATGCGATGATATTACCAGCAAGCTCCATAAAGTTAGGCCACAATAGTGATAATTGTAAACCAATTGCAGTTCCTGTCACGACACCTACGGCAACCGTCACGACAAACCCTTTTGCCCATCGTCTAGCCATCAGCATATAGTGCATATCGTTCTTCTTGATTCCAACCCATTGTGCAATCATGATCATGAGGGGCACCCCTACACCGATGGTTGCATAGATAATGTGAAACGAAAGGGTTAAAAGGGTTAATAATCTACTGGCAAATACCGGATCATCAAATAACAACGCAGATCCTCCTCCTTAATTTCACAAATAAACCACCTAAGATTAGGCTCTACTTAGATATGTAAAGGCACATCTAAGTTCATTCTAACGTGTTGACGTACCTAATTGGATATTAGATATGACAATATTTCAAACGGGAAATGAATTAATTGTGAACTCTTTAACAATCTTATAATAAATCGAGAAAATGACAACCAATATGTATTTTCCCCAAAAAAATCGTTGTTAATCTATATTTAATTGGAAAGGTATTTCTTGAAAAAGAGGACCATTTCTATGGAAAGCGTTTACTAGAGGGATTAGATAGATATGTTAAAATAAAAAGAGGATGATCTAATCAAATTAAAAATAACGAATAAAGGAAAGGGGATTAAAAATGGATGTCAAATATCCAATAGGGAAATTACAGGTTCCTGAAAAAGTAACATTAGAAAATACACATGAATGCCTAAAAGAAATTGAAACTTACACGATCCGTTTAAGGAAAGCTGTTGACTCATTAAGTAATGAGGAACTCAGCAGACAATATCGTGATGGCAGCTGGACAGTTCGTCAGCTTGTTCATCATATTGCAGATTCCCAGTTGAATATGTATCAACGTTTGAAGCTTGCTTTAACAGATGAAAATCCCACAGTACCAAATTTTGATCAAGACAAGTGGGCTATTCAACCGGATACAAAACTTCCTATAGAAAGTTCCATTAAAATGCTAGAAGGCATAAATGAACGCATCGTATCTTTAGGGAATAATTTAACTGAAGAGCAATTAAATCTGGCGTTTACTCACCAAAAAAACGGTAAAATCACGGTTGCAACAAAAGTTGCAAAATTAGCTTGGCACGAAGAGCACCACTTAGCCCATATAAAAATCGCTTTAGCAGAATAATACATTATATATGGAATTGGCTTATCGAGCTACGATAAGCCAATTCTTTAAAAGTGGGCTTAATTTTTTATTCATCCAGTAGAATCTTCTAGCTGTCTTTTTTTAGTATTATCGAGCAACACGTCCTTTACTTTCATAATAACCTTCATCAAATTAAAAATTACCAATAAAAAGAACTGAATATTTTACCTATTGACAACGGGATTTTTTCTCGCCATAATAGAAATCAATATATTGAACGTTAATAAAGGACTAGTATGCGGTACTTGCTATGAAAGAGAGCGGAATTTAGAAGCTGAAAGATTCCGTCATAGACAACCTGCAGAACCTACCTTTAGAGTCCCATGCCAATACATGGGCGCATTTCCAGCGTTATGGATGAAGTGGAATGTGCATACATTCAAGTAATGGTGGTACCGCGGAAGAGAGCTCTTTCGTCCTTATAATATAGGGCGATTGGGCTTTTTTGTGTACATAAGGAAATACGTTTAATGGAGGTAATCGAAATGCGTAAGCAACGAATCGTAGTCAAAATTGGCAGTAGCTCCCTAACAAATGATAAGGGTGAAATCGATCAGCAAAAACTAAATGATCATATTCACGCGCTGGCTGCGCTTCGAGAAGCAAACCATGAAGTTATTCTTGTATCTTCAGGTGCTGTTGCAGCTGGCTTTAGAAGGCTTGGTTATTCATCAAGACCCGTCACCTTAAAAGGAAAGCAGGCTGCTGCTGCTGTTGGGCAAAGCTTATTGATTCAAACTTATATGGAAAAATTCAGTGTCTTTGGAATAACGGCGGCACAGCTACTATTAACGCGGGATGATTTTTCAAATCGAGAACGTTACCGGAATGCTTATGCAACCATGACAGAGCTGCTGGAAAGAGGTATTCTTCCAATCATAAATGAAAATGATAC
This sequence comes from Oceanobacillus sp. FSL W7-1309, assembly GCF_038002145.1. Taxonomy (NCBI): domain Bacteria; kingdom Bacillati; phylum Bacillota; class Bacilli; order Caryophanales; family Bacillaceae; genus Oceanobacillus; species Oceanobacillus sp. FSL W7-1309. Next base: position 1,742,720 of record NZ_JBBOBX010000002.1, on the reverse strand, counting down.
TGTGTCAATTGAAGAATTGACATTCGGTGATAATGATATGTTATCAGCTTTAGTTAGTGGGTTTATCCATGCGGATCAGCTCATTATTTTAACAGATATTAATGGAATCTATAGTGGGAATCCAAGAACGAATTCTTCGGCGGTAAAATATGATTTCCTGGATGAGATTCCAAATGAAATGATCGAAGCTGCAGGAACGAGCGGTTCAAAAGTTGGAACAGGTGGCATGAAATCAAAGCTAATGGCCGCTAAAACGGCAACAATGATAGGTGTTCCTGTCTTTATCGGTCATGGAAATGGCCATGATAAACTCCTTCAAGTGTTGCAAGGAAGCGGAGATGGTACGTATATTGCCGGTCATGCTAAGGAGCACATAAATACACGGAAACAATGGATAGCAATTCACTCCGAATCAATGGGTAAGCTTTATGTTGATAAAGGGGCAGAAGAAGCAATATCCCATCACGGTAGTAGTCTGCTTTCAGCTGGAGTACTAAGAATAAGCGGGACATTTGAAAAGGGTGATGTCGTCCAGGTTTATGGAATACATGAATTACTTGGCAAGGGAGAAATATGCTGTTCGTCCGTTGAATTACAAAAGGCAATTGAAGATCATATGGAAAATGAACGCATCACGCCATCTATAGAAGCCATCCACCGTGATGGCTGGGTGAGTGTACAAAAAATTGGGGAGGAACTGTCATGAGTGAAGTTATTCAAAAAGGGAAGGTTGCTAAGAAAACAAGTTATTTGATGACTGGAGTTACAACAAAAGAGAAAAACGAAGCATTAGCTTTGATAGCAGAGCAATTAATAATGGATCAGGAAATGATTCTTATTGAGAATGAAAAAGATTTAGCAACAGGAAAAGAAAAGGGTCTGTCGGAATCTGTATTAGACCGGATTATGCTGAATCAAGAGCGTATTGAAGGAATTGCTGCTGCAATCCATCAAGTAATTGACCTCCATGATCCGATCGGTGAAATCTTAGAAACGATCAACAAGGAAAACGGACTCAACATAGAGAAAAAGCGAGTACCTATTGGAGTCATAGGTATCATTTATGAAGCTAGACCGAATGTGACAGTAGATGCCGCAACACTTACGTTAAAAACTGGTAATGCAGTTATTTTGCGAGGGAGCTCATCGGCTAAACATTCGAATATTGCATTAGTCAGATCGATTCACCGTGCGTTGGAGAATAGTGCTCTTCCAAAGAATGCCGTACAATTAATCGAGGACACAAGCAGAAAAACAGCAGGAGAGTTGTTTCGTTTGAATGATTACCTGGATGTATTAATTCCTAGAGGCGGAAAAAACCTGATCGATACGGTTGTGCGCGAAGCTACAGTTCCAGTAATTGAAACAGGCGCTGGAAATTGTCATATCTTTATTGATAGGACAGCTGAGAAAGAAATGGCAGAGCAAATTGTACTGAATGCAAAGCTGCAGCGGCCATCAGTGTGTAATGCGATCGAGTCTCTATTAATCGATGCTAATTGGTTCAATCAACATGGTAGTGACCTAATGAAAAAACTAGGGGATAACGGTGTACAAATTTATGCTGACGAGCTTGTTCGAAAAGTTATTCCAACTGCTATCGAAGCAACAGAGGAAGATTGGTCGAGCGAATACCTTGGGCTTTCCATTAGTATTAAGGTAGTGGATTCGGTTGAGGAAGCAATCGGACATATTAATCAATATGGAACGAGACATTCAGAGTCGATCATTACGGAGAACACTGCACATGCCGAAATGTTCCTGCAGCATGTCGATGCAGCGGCCGTTTACCATAATGCCTCAACCCGATTTACCGATGGATTTGAATTTGGATATGGAGCCGAAATTGGAATCAGTACACAAAAGTTACATGCTAGGGGTCCGATGGGACTTGCGGCATTAACATCAAGTAAGTTTCAAATTAAAGGTAGTGGTCAAATTAGAAATTAACACTGTCTATGTAAAGGGGCTGTTCCGTGCTGGAGCAGCCCTTCCTATTACTCGAATTATTGAATGGATGAAGAATGCTGTTTGAATTGGATTATCCAGCGCTTTCTTCTGACAATTATAAGGTCGATGAACGGTTGGTATTTCATTTTATAAAGGCTGAATAATTTCTTCCTTAAATCGCTCGTAGTGAACATTGCCACCAGGCTCAGACATCCGTTTTTCTGTTTTCATTTCAAAGGAAGGAAAAAGTCATCCATATGAAAAAGGGTACAATCGAACTTTGAGGCAAGTTGTTTTCCTAATGTCGTTTTTCCGCTTCCGCATCGTCCATCAATGGCAATGATTTTTGGTTTATCTGTATGATCTAATTTTTCGAGTGTGCTATATAGTGTTGAATAGATTGCCTTGTATTCACTGGTCGGCAACTCATTTCAACTCCTTATCTATGTGCTATTCCTTGGTTACAGCTCTCAAATCTCCTACGATAATATCAATTTCACTTGAGCTTATACCATCATACCCTTTAATAACCTCTCCCTCAGGATTAACAAGAAAGAATCTAGTCCCATGCATGACTTGATTATCTCCTTCTAGTGGTTCTTTGACCAAATTTTTAAAGGATTTGATTGATAATTCTTTGATTGTTTGAAAGTCATATCCAGTTAAAAATGACCAGTTTCCAAAATCTGCCTGATAACGCTCGCCATATTCCTTCAGAACCTCTGGTGTGTCATAATCGGGATCAACTGAAAAAGATACAAGCTGGACATCGAGGTTTTCGTCCTTCATTCTGGATTGCAACTCAGCCATATTTGCTGTCATTGGAAGACAAACAGTCGTACAATTCGTAAAAATAAAATCGGCTATCCACCATTGACCTTCCAAGTCTTTAAGGCCTAAGCTCTCATTATCTTGTGTTGTGAATTGAAAATCATCTACTTTTTCCGACATGTTTGTTTCAATAGCTTCTGAACTACAGCCGATAAGAATGAAAGCTAATAGTATATGTAGCAGGAGTATTTTCTTCATTTGAATGTCCCCTTTTATTTATGCTTCTTTTCGAACAATCAATCTATTATGTATGTAGCGCTAGTATAACATTATATCACGAATTAAGTGTTGGCGATTCAGTGAAACCATTGTGAACGATTTCTCGCTGGAGAATCAAAGAATTTGAAAATTTCAGAGGCATAACAGCCAAGTTTGATTTTATAGTAGCTGGTTAGTATTCTTAAAATAATGTGTTTTATGAAGAATGTTATAGTGGAGAAACAGTATATAAGGAAATTTCAAAAGGAGCGGGGAAAATGCGGAAGTCATCAGAGAAACAAAACATCCGCCCAAGAATAAGGATTAAGCTAAAAGCAAAAATGATTGCATTAATAAGTATCTTAATTGTAGGGGTTTTTATCATTTTCGCATTATTCCTTGAGAACTTTATTGAGGATACGATGGAAGAACAGATTGGGAAAAGAGCGCTCGGTGTTGCCACAAGTGTCGCAAACATCCCTGAATTGAGGGAAGCTTTTCAATTGGAAAATCCGGCAGCTGTCATTCAGGATATTGTTGCCCCCATTCGGAAGGGAACAGAGGCAGAATTTATTGTAGTTGGAAATACAGAGAGTGTTCGTTATTCACACCCCAGTACAAATCACATCGGAAAAAGAATGGTTGGAGACGATAATGAACGGGCCCTGAAAGATGGAGAGTCCTACGTTTCTGTTGAAGAGGGGTCGCTCGGATTATCCATTCGGGGAAAAGCGCCAGTTTTCTCTGATGAAGGAGAAATTATCGGAGTTGTATCGGTTGGATTCTTAAATGATGATATACAGAAAGTGATTGCAGATCAGAATCATTCGCTTTGGATTACCTTATTTCTTATAATATTGCTCGGTGTTCTTGGAGCTATTTTTATTTCACATTATATCAAAAAATTACTGTCCAATATGGAGCCGGAAGAAATATCACAATTAATGATCGAAAAGGAAGCTATCTTGCAATCAACACATGAAGGGATAATTGCTGTTCATAATAATGGGCACATTACAATGATGAATGCTCAAGCCCAGCAACTTTTATTTAAACAACGAGTAGGGGAAAAGGATTACAGTGGAAAGTTAATTCAAGAGATAATCCCTTCTTTAAATATACAAGATTTTCTACATCATAATAGAAGCTTCTATGACAGAGAAGCGATTCTTGGTGAAAAAGTGGTACTAATAAACCAAACCCCGATGTATAACGAGGAAACAATTATTGGAACCGTTCTGACATTTCGTGAAAAAACAGAGCTAGAAGGTGTTATCCATGAGTTATCGAGGGTAAAGCAGTATGCAAATACGCAACGTGCACAAACACATGAATTTTCCAATAAGCTTTATACCATTCTTGGTCTCCTGCAGCTGAATCAGAATCAGGAAGCAATTGAATTTATTAAAAAAGAAAGTAAACTAATGCAAAAATGGCAGCGTTTTTTGACAGATAATATTGCAGATCCACTTATTCACGCCATTCTTCAAGGGAAATTCAATCAAGCGAATGAGCTTGGTGTGAACATGTCGATCCATCCAGATAGTCAGCTTTCCTATCGCTTTTCGGAAGAGGAAAAAGATGTATTATTAACTGCACTTGGGAATTTAATCGAAAATGCTATCGAAGCAGTGAGAGATCAAAAGCCTAATAATCGTAATGTATCCATTTTGTTTACAGATATTGGAGAAGATGTGTTAGTGGAAGTAGAAGATTCCGGCCCGGGTATTGCTGAATCAGATATTCCATGGATTTTCGAACAAGGCTTTTCGACAAAGAATGGAACCCATCGAGGAATTGGATTAGCTTTAACGTATCAAGCAGTCCAACGGATTGAGGGTCAATTAATTCTAGAAGAAGGTGACCTGGGAGGCGCCTGTTTTATCATGATCATACCAAAGAAAGGGGAAGATACAGATGCATGAAGCTTATCGTGTCTTAATCGTGGAAGATGATTTTCGCATTGCAAATATAAATCGCCAATTTGTTGAAAAAGTAGACGGATTTATCGTAAGTGATACGGTAAGGACAGGGGAAGAAGCATTGGCATTTCTTAGTGAAGGTAATGAACTTCCGGATATTATTCTTTTGGATATCTATATTCCGGATGTAGAAGACTTAAATTTATTCTGGGAGATCAGAAGCACATATAAAGAAATAGATATTATTGTTATCACAGCCGCAAAAGAAGTAGAGACAATTCAAGAAGTAGTTCGTGGCGGTGTGTTTGACTATATTATCAAACCAGTTGATGTGACTCGATTTGAGCAAATGTTAACGAGGTATAAAGAAAGAAGGCATTTACTATCATCTGTAAAGGAAATGGAACAAGGAGATATAGATGCAATGTTTTGGTCAAAGCCAGCTACAATACCAAAAAAGCAGCGTGCTGGTCTGCCAAAAGGGATTGATGCGATTACGTTAAAGGAAATTACAAGCTTGTTGAAAACCGAACAATCTGGGGGGGTTACGGCTGTTGAGCTTAGCAAACAAATTGGGACGAGTCGTTCAACAGCAAGACGATATTTAGAGTATTTAGTCAGTATAGATCAGGTTGAAACAAGACTGAAATATGGGACTGTAGGAAGACCAGAGCGAAGATATTTCACTTGTGAAACTTATGAACAAAATGATTAATATGAAAATTAGACCGTTTATGATAAGAAACTTCCTTCCTAAATTCATTTATGTTACTTTTTTCAATAAGTAAAAAATACAAACTATTTTTTACTTATACGTTTTGCTAGCGCTTACATAAAGGGTATGGGAGATAAGATGATGTATTGCGTTTAGTTAGGAAGGGGAATTAGAGTGAGTTTAAGTATAATAGGTTTTTTGACGATTTTAATTATTGTGGTACTACTGATCAGCAATAAAGTAACACCAATTGTAGCCATGGTGCTCGTGCCATTAATCGGTGCGCTTATTGCAGGCTTTGGATTTTCAGAGATTGGAGACTTTTTCACAGAAGGTGCATTAACCGTAATTGAAGTTGCGATCATGTTTATTTTCGCTATTTTGTTTTTTGGCGTCATGCAAGATGCGGGACTTTTTGATCCTTTAATTCAAAATATGATACGACTTACAAGAGGAAACGTTATTACAGTTAGTATTGGTACAGTTTTTGTGGCAGCAATTGCACATCTGGATGGTTCTGGAGCTTCTACATTTTTAATTACAATTCCAGCACTTTTACCGTTGTATAAGCATTTAAAAATGAACCCGTATTTGCTTTTACTATTAATTGGTGGAAGTGCCAGTATTATGAATATGGTTCCGTGGGCAGGTCCCTTAGGACGTACAGCTTCTGTACTAAATATGGATGTCACTGAGCTTTGGAGACCATTGATACCAATTCAAATTAGTGGTCTTGTGTTGATGATTGCTTTAGCCGCTTTCCTTGGAGTTATGGAAAAGCGAAGAATAAGCAAGCATTATGGACTGGTCAGTGCGAAAGAATCTGCAGCCGCAATTGAAAGAATAAATGGTGATTCGTCTTCTGCAAAAGATGAGGAGTCATTGACCAGACCTAAATTACTTTGGGTAAATGCGATTCTTTTTCTTGCCGTAATTGGCGTACTTGTATGGGGAATTATTCCAGCAGGCTTTGCATTTATGATTGGGCTTAGTATTGCCTTGCCGCTTAATTATCCAAATATGAAACAGCAATCGGAAAGAATACGCAGTCATGCACCTGGTGCTTTAATGATGGCAACGATAATTCTCGCAGCAGGCTCCTTTTTAGGTATTCTTACCGGAACTGGAATGCTGAATTCGATTGCAGAGGATCTCGTTACAATTATTCCAGCATTTATTGCACCATATCTGCACTTAATTATCGGATTTTTCGGAGTACCATTTGATTTACTGTTAAGCACGGATGCTTACTACTTTGCTTTATTGCCAGTTGTTGATCAAATTGCTACTGGATTTGGAATTGAATCACTTTCTACAGCATATTCCATGGTAATTGGTAATATTGTAGGTACCTTTGTTAGTCCATTTTCACCTGCACTTTGGCTCGCATTAGGCTTGGCAGGCCTTGAAATGGGAAAACATATCCGTTATTCTCTTTTATGGATGTGGGGACTAAGTATTGTACTTTTAATTATTGCTGTATTAATTGGTGTTATTGCAGTTTAATAGATTGTATCGATTAAATAAGGCGGAGCCCATTATTAAGTGGGCTTCGTTTTTTGCAGCAAGTGAAGTTACAAAAAATCAACAAAGCGGTAGAGAATAACAAGCGTTAAAGAAAATACTATATAATAGATTTGAAGTATTTATTAATTTTTTTGCTATTCAAGTGTGGTACGAATTAAGGAGGGCACATGGTGGTAAGTGCAGGAATGATTGTTCTTATTGGTGTTGTATGTCTGATTGCTATTGTATTGACTTTGTATGGAATGAAACAGGAAGAAGACAAACAAAAGAAGTATGAAGAAGCTGGAGAAGAGGCCGCAAGTGAATTAGAACGATCGCTTGAGTACGAGACAAAATCGCTAAAATCCAATTTGCCTTCACTCATTTGGATTTATGTGGTTACAATTAGCTTGTCATTATTTGCATTAGTATTATATATTTTTTAGTTCGAGTAAGGACAGCTATTAAGGTCAATCAGGTGGCGAGATGTATCAGCTAGTACAATAATTCTATCAACCATTATAGAATCCCCTGGTTGTATTTCCATTAGTTGTGATTCTGGCTGAATTCGTTTTTGGGTGTCCCGTGTTTTTCGTGATTAATTTTATCAAAGTTGTTTGCTAAATTTTTTAACTGCCTTTCTAATTTATATAGTGATCTCATATAGCCATATAAGTTAAAAGATATAACCCATCATTGCGATACATTCTATTTAGAAGGTAAACAATACGTGCTGGTAAAGAAATAAAAGAGATTACACTTGAGAATTTATTTCTTTAACGAAAAATATGTGATAAAAACTTTTTCAAACCTAAATATGGGCAAAAAGACTGGAAGAAAAAAGCTGGAGTAAATTATAATAATCAATAAGGAGCTGAATTTAGATGAAAACTTATACATGTCCAATTTGCGGATACGATGGGGTAGAAGATGAAACACCATACGAAGAGAATACCAATGCTCCTTCTTATGAAATATGCCCTTGTTGTCGTTTTCAATATGGGTACAGCGAAGATCATGATGTAGATTTAGGATATATTGTCACTCCAGATGAAATGAAAGAAGCCGCTTTTCAATTATATCGAAAACAGTGGATTGAAAAAGGTGCAGTAGTCGGTCACCCAGAAATCTATCCAAAAGCATTACAAGAAGATGGGAAAGTAAAACAAGAGATAGTCGTTAAACAATTAAAACGTTTAAATCTACCATTAGATAACCTCGCATTTCTTGATTTATAAAGACTAAGAAATAACTTCTCTATGAAGCAATACTTGATGGAATAAGATATGTTATACTAAACACAGAATATTTTAATTGTTAAAAAGGAGTGTTCTAGGTGAAAAAATACCAAAGACGTTCTGTTTATATTTCAATTGTAACACTTGCTTTCTTCTTAGTATTATCTTTAATGACACACCGTTGGGGATTCTTCTTATGGAGTTTATTACCTGTTTTTATAGTTTTGATGACTACGTTTACCCCAAAGATTGACACCGGAAATAATGAAAAATAAAGAAATCTTAGTAAACGAACTGCTGCTCTAATAAAAGGAGTAAAATATTACAACAAGAAAGAAAAAGACAATGAAAGCAAAAGGAAAAGCGCAATTTAGAAATGAGGGCGTTTTTAATAATTTTATCTGAGTGCACAAAAGGGAAGAAAGGTATGAACTCCCTTTAAGGAATTTACAATTTTAGTCATCCGTAAGTCAACCACCATAATAGCATATGCATAAGCCACTGCATGAGAAATGTCATACAAGTATGATATAAATTATAGCATATCACCTAATGCCAACCACATCGCTTCTTCGAAATCCTCATGGAATGCCATGGTAGTCCATCCATTTTTAGTTTTAGCTCTTGGTCTCTGTATTGGAAGATCGTCTAATATTTATTGCTGTAGATTATTTTTTGATTAAGTTATTTCAGAAAAAGAAATGAAAATATATAGTTACTAATTTTTACTTAATTAACTGGTGTAATTGTTCAATAAGAGCAGGCTCCTATTGTGCTATATGTCTGGATAGTTTAGTAAGATACCTTCCATCTGTTTAATTGTGTTTCAGCTCATGTTATAATGAGCATCTTAAGAGAATTACGACATTCACTTTTGAACGGATGCCAATAAAGCCTCCGCCTATCGATAAAATATGGAGGTGTAAGAGAATGAATAAACGATGGACGATTGATAAAATTAAAGAATTTGTTGAGAGCAATTCAGAAAGTAAGTTGCTAACGACGGAATATCACGGTTTTTCTCAAAAGTTACTATTGAAATGTGCATGTGGCAGTAACTTTGAAAAAACATTTAAGAAATTTAAAAATAATAACCAACGTAATTGTGATGTTTGTCAACCTCCAAATGCGTCACGCTAAACATATTGCGGCGAATAAATGAAGTTCCGATTTCTTTTAAAGAGAAGCCGGAACTTATTTCGGTTCTGGATTTTTATAGTATGGTTTGTACTCCAACTTATAATGAAAGAATTGAGTAAGTGAGATCATCAAATGATGGTACATAACAGAGGCGTTAGTTCAAAAAGAAGTTATGATTAAGACCTACCGCAAAAGGGCGCGATTCCAGCGTAAAATAAAAGCTGTTATTATTACTGATTAACTTATTGAAGGTGATTAGATGAAATTTATTTGTCCCTGTTGTGGTTATAAAACATTAGATGATGAACCCCCTGGAACATATGCTATTTGTGAGATTTGTTTTTGGGAAGATGATGCGGTTCAATTTAATGATCCTGATTATGAAGGTGGTGCAAATACGCCTTCTTTAAGGGAAGCACAGAGAAATTACATTGAATTTGGGGCATGTGAGAAAAGGTGTATTGAATTTGTAAGAAAACCAAACGAAAAAGATATGAAAGATCAAAATTGGAAACCACTATAACTTAATTTATAGCTATTCAACAAAAGGGCGCTTATCTTAGAATAGGGATAGGTGCCCTATCTTTGTTCTTGCGATTGTTCTAGAATGGTAGAGGATAGATCCGTGCAAGGAAAGCATTAGATTCAAAAAATGTGACCATTCTTGTTGAAATGGTACGATGATGTTCCCGATTTCCCTTATTATGTTATAGTAAAAGTAATAAAAGCTGAAGCTATAGATGATAAATATTAAGATCTGGGGATAGGGTTCAATAGTTTCTACCATGTTGCTGTAAATGGCTTGACTACGATATAAGTGTTAAATGTTAGAAACGATTGATTCATCCTTTTGTATTTTACACATGCTTTAGTCAATGCTCTGGTAGCTATCGGAGCATTTTTTATATTATAAGATGTTATCATTAGCAGTGACGCGTCAGGCAAATGGGAAACAAAGAGTCATTTTATCCGAGTGTTCAACAACAAAACAGTTGGGTAATCTCCAAGCAATTTTAAAAAATTAATCATGAAGGGATCGAAAAAATTATGAATAGAAAGATTTACTTTAATCATGATGGCGGAGTTGATGATCTCGTTTCGCTATTTTTATTACTAAAAATGGATACGGTTGAACTCACAGGTGTTTCGGTCATTCCAGCAGATTGTTATTTAGAGCCAGCAATGTTTGCGAGCCGTAAAATTATTGATCGCTTTGGTTATGGCGGTCTTGATGTAGCAGCATCAAATTCTCGTGGGAAAAATCCTTTTCCGAAAGACTGGCGTATGCATGCATTTTATGTTGATGCTCTGCCGGTTTTAAATGAATCTGGAAAAGTTGTAACACCGGTGGCGGAAAAGCCAGCACATCTTCATTTAATAGATACGGTTTTAGCAACTGAAGATAAAACAACTTTATTATTTACAGGACCGCTCACTGACCTTGCTCGTGCATTAGATGAAGCTCCTGAAATTGAAGAGAAAATTGAAAAGCTTGTTTGGATGGGTGGTACATTCCGTGAAGCAGGAAACGTACATGAGCCTGAACATGATGGAACAGCGGAATGGAACGTGTTTTGGGATCCTGAAGCAGCCGCTCGTGTATGGGATACCAGCATAGAAATTGATTTAGTGGCGCTTGAAAGTACAAACCAAGTACCGCTAACCTTAGATGTGCGTGAGCGTTGGGCTAAAGAACGCAAATACCTGGGTGTTGATTTTCTTGGACAATGTTATGCGATGGTACCACCACTTGTTCACTTTTCAACGAACTCTACATACTATTTGTGGGATGTGTTAACGACCGCATTTGTTGGAAATCGTGATCTTGTGAAAGTACAAACCATTAACAGCATAGTGCACGCTGATGGTCCAAGCCAAGGCCGTACAGTTGAAACCGCTGATGGACGACCTGTTAATGTCGTTTATGATGTAAATCGCAATGCATTCTTTGATTATATGACTGAATTAGCAAAAAAGTAATAGAGGGGACTTCTGGATGTAGGCAAAAAACGAGCTATTATTGATACCGATACATCTTGGTGATGGTACGATTGCTTTAAGATGCTCTGTTTTTGCACTACAACAATAATCGAAAAAAGAAGCAAGTTCCAAAAAACGGCCATTAGCGCAAAAAGCACTATTTCTTTAATAAGATTTTCCGCAACTATCAACGTTTTAATAGAGCAACCAAGAGCCTAATTTCTCAATATTAATACTGAGAAATTAGGCTCTTAATGATGGGAATTTCCTTCTGCTGTAAACACACATTTCCTGACACTGCCAAAAGGTCGTGCAAAATATTGTCTAAATTAAGTGCAAACTAACGTCAGCTGCCTGAAGCAATATAGTCTTTTTAAAATCAAATACAGGGTGACATACATTCGAAAATATGATAGTATAAATTAACTGAAAAAAGGAATTACTTCTTTTCTTTTGATAAATAAAGGAATTCCTTTATTCGCTGAATAATGAGGGATTATATGGAAAATATATACCAAAAAGTTTATGAACAAAAAAATATATTTACGAACAGTTTACAGAAGATTGCATCATATATCTTAGAGAATCCCAGGTTGTTTGCAGTTTCTTCTGCCACGGAAGCTGGAAAACAAATTGGAGTTAGTGAAACAACTATCATACGATTTTGTAAACAACTTGGATATAAAGGATATAAGGAACTTCAAGAGGAGGTTCAAAATATCCTATTACAAAGGAGTTCATTATCTGATTATGTAGAAGATAAAAAGGTTGATGGCGGAACAGAGAATTCCATTAAACAATTAATGGCGAGTGATGCAGGAAACATTCAAAAAATGATGCAGCAGCTGTCAGAGGAAAGTCTCTCAACAGCTGTAACGAAATTAACAAATGCAGATCGTGTTATTGTTGCTGGAGTTCGTTCCTCTCATGCACTAGCAAGCTGGTTTTCGTATTCACTCGACTTAATCCACGGAAATACAAGGATGTATAATCCTGGCACAGATGATATTCTATTGAGGCTAAGTGAGCTCACTGAGAAAAGTGTGTTTGTAGGATTTTCTTTTCATCGCTATGCTGTAGATACGATTAATATTGCTAAGCATGCTAAGGATAAGGGAGCGTTTGTAATTGGAATTACAGATTCAAGCTTTTCTCCAATTACAGCATATTGCGATTTAGTATTAAATGTGCAACTGTCTGGTAAATCAACATTAGATGCAGCACCAGCAGTGATGTCATTGTCAAACAGTATCATTGCTTCAATATCACTTGAAAATAACGAAAAAGTTAAGCAAAGAGTGGAATTGTTTGATTCTATAAATGGAAAAGATTTTTTTGACTGATAAGAACAGCTTTCTTATTTTGTACGACGCCAAGTTTTTTAAGCTTAGATGGGAGTTAATTAAAATGAACGCAACATTGAAAAAAATAAATCCATTATTAGAGGATATATTTAATCATTTACACGAACATCCAGAGATTAGCTGGGAAGAAAGGAAGACTACGGATTATATTGAACGGTTGTTTCAAGGGAAAAACTGCACGATTAAACGTTTTGAAGATTCGACGGGATTAGTAATTGATATAGGTAGTGGCAGTCCTGTTATTGCCCTCAGAGCAGATATTGATGCCTTATGGCAGGAAGTGAACGGGACATTCCAAGCAAACCACTCTTGCGGACATGATGCCCATATGACGATTGTCATTGGTGCTCTCCTTACAATCTTAGAAGAAAAGAAACAGTTTAAAGGAACGTTTCGGTTTATTTTTCAACCGGCAGAGGAGAAAGGCAATGGTGCGTTAGCTTTTGTGGACAAGGGTATTGTTGACGATGTGGATTATTTGTATGGAATGCATTTGAGACCGATAGAGGAGTTGGGATATGGACAATTTGCTCCGGCTATTGAGCACGGTGCAGCTAAGTTTATCCAAGGCCATATAAAAGGGCATGATGCACACGGAGCAAGACCACATTTAAATGCAAATGCCATTCAGGTTGGTACGGATTTTTTTCAAGCAATAAATAGCATTCATGTGAATCCAATGATTCCTCACTCTGCTAAAATGACTGCATTTCATGCAGGTGGAAAAAGCTCAAACATAATTCCCGGAAATGCTAGTTTTTCAATTGATGTTAGGGCTCAGAATAATGAGGTGATGGAAGAAATAACAGAAAAAATTTATCGCATTGCTTCATCGCTAGCACAGCTTCATGACGTGGAAATTGACTTGTCAGTTGGTGCAAATGTGGCCGCTGCGGTGCTTGATCAGGATGCAATATCTTTTATGAGACAGGCAATAGTTGAATGTGCGGGAGATGAGAATTTATCCCCGGTTATTACAACAACAGGTGGCGATGATTTTCATTTCTATACGATTAAACGCCCAGCTTTAAAAGCAACAATGCTGGCAGTTGGCTGCGATTTGGTGCCAGGTTTGCATCATCCTGAGATGACCTTTAATCATAACGCTATTCCAAAAGCAGTTGAAATTATAACATGCGCCTTATATAAAACAATGGAATCATTATAGTAGAAGGAGTCTTTCTTGTGGTAAAAGGTAAACTCGAAATTAGGAAATTAACGACGCTGGATGAATTAAGAGAAGTTCAGAAGTTAGAAGAAACTGTTTGGCATATGTCGGCGATCCCGTTGCATCAAACATTTACAGCATTAACGAATGGCGGCATTATTTTAGGCGCCTATGATTCTGAAAAGCTAATTGGTTTTCTATATAGCTTTGCAGGATTTGATGGGAAAAATGCTTACCTATGCTCTCATATGATGGGAATACTTCCAGCGTATAGGAAAGATGGAATCGGAAGAAAGCTAAAACTGAAGCAAGCAGTATTGGCAAGGGAAATGGGCTATGAAGTAATAACATGGACATTCGATCCATTGGAAAGTGTAAACGCCTATTTAAACTTGCATAAGCTTGGTGCCAAAGGAGTTTATTTTAAAGAAAATCACTACGGTGAACTAGGCGATGAGTTTAGCCAAGGCCTGCCATCTGATCGTTTTCAAATTATATGGGATATCAGTCAAACCTGCGAAGAGAAGGAAACCATATCAGTTGATGCAGCAAATATATTATTACAAATGGACTCTGAGCGTAAGCCTGTTCTAACAGACAATTATCATGCTAATGATAGTATGGAATGGGATATGTGGCTGGTTGCAATTCCAGCAAATTTTCAAAGTCTGAAAGAGGAAAACTTTAATCTTGCAAAAGAGTGGAGATTGACAACGCAAGAGCTCTTTAGAAGACTCTTCCAACATGGCTATCAAGCTTCCGACTTTATTCATTATGCTGAAGACTATAATTATTATGTTTTTCGCAAACAGTAAGTATTAAAGCAGGTAGAAGAGGTAAAGCTTTTCTGCCTGTACGATGAAAAGTTATGAATTTAAACAGGAGGATATACAATGACAATACCTATAAAACAGTTAAAAATACATAAATTGAATATGCGTTTAAAAGATCCTTTTACAACAAGCTTTGGTACCTTTCAGGATAAGAAATTTTTTATTACAGAGCTCATTGATGAAGACGGAAATCGCGGGTATGGGGAGTCTGTTGCATTTTCAAGTCCTTGGTACAGTGAAGAAACGGTAAAAACCAACTTGCATGTCATGGAAGACTTTCTTATTCCGATTTTAAAAGATAATCAAATTAACCATCCGGAACAAGTATCTGATTTATTCCATCCAATTAAGCGTAATAATATGGCAAAGTCTGCATTAGAGGGAGCGGTTTGGGATCTATATGCAAAACGAGAAAAACTCACCTTAGCTGCAGCTCTAGGTGGAGAAAGAAAACAAATTGATGTTGGAATCAGTATTGGAATCCAACCTACAGTAGATGATTTAATTCAAACGATTCAACACTTTGTTGATGCCGGCTACAAACGAATAAAAATAAAAATTAAGCCGGGTTGGGATGTAGAGGTACTTCGTGAGGTTCGCAAGCATTTTCCGGATATACCAATTATGGCAGATGCAAATTCAGCGTATACGATTGATGATATTGAACATTTACAAAAGTTAGATGATCTCAATTTAATGATGATTGAACAGCCATTGGAGCATGATGATATTGTAGACCATGCGAAGCTTCAAGCGGTTATGAAAACACCAATATGTTTAGATGAGAGTATTCATTCACTTGAAGATACGAGAAAAGCCTACGAGCTTGGCAGCTGTAAAATTATTAACATAAAAATTGGACGAGTCGGTGGATTAACCGAAGCGAAACGAATACATGATTTTTGTATGGATAAAGGTATCGACGTTTGGTGCGGTGGAATGCTTGAAGCTGGTGTAGGCAGGGCGCATAATGTTGCATTAACAACATTAGCACAATTCGTGTTACCAGGAGATACAGCTGGTTCATCAAGATATTGGGAAAGAGACATTATTAAACCGGAAGTAGTTGTAGAGAATGGACTGATAAATGTTCCAGATCAGCCTGGAATTGGCTATGATATCGACGAGGAAGCGATGGATGAATTTACGGAATGGACAAGAGTCTATCATTTTTAATAAAATACGGTGTTATATAGAGGAGCGCATTGTAAGCTCTCCTCTTTTACAAGATAAAAATTCATAATATTATGATATATCGAAGGGGATTTACATATGAAAAAGAGTCTTCAGGTTGCTGGAGCTTATGTTGGATTAATTGTGGGAGCAGGGTTTGCTTCTGGTCAGGAAGTCATGCAGTTTTTTACAAGCTTTGGAATCTATAGTGTAATTGGAACCATCATCGCAGGGTTACTCTTTGCATTTCTAGGAATGCATGTGCTTCAGTTAGGAACTTATTATCAAACAGCATCACATCGTGAAGTAATTTATAAAATATGTGGAAGATATTTTGGCTTTGCAATCGATCTATTAATTACATTCTTTCTGTTTGGTGTTGCAGTTGTCATGATTGCAGGTAGCGGGTCGATATTTGAACAACAATTCGGTATTCCTCCACTTGTTGGGAACTTAATCATGACTGTAGCTGTCATTGTTACACTTTGTTTGAATGTAAATAAAGTTATTGCGGTAATTAGTAGCATAACGCCTTATTTATTGGTATTAATATTTATTATTACAGGATATTCTTTATTTACGAGTGATGCAAGCTTTAGTCAGTTAAATGCATTGGCAGAAGCGCAGCCTGCTTCAGCCCCTAACTTTATTATAGGAGCATTGCTCTATGTTTCGTATAATCTTGCAGCAGGATTTGCTATGCTGGCCGTCATTGGCGGCACGATTAAGGATAGAAAAACTGCTGGCTGGGGTGGAATTCTTGGTGGAATCGGACTTGGGTTATTACTATTTCTAATTAATTTGAGTTTATTTATGAATATCGGGTCTATTCAAGAAGCAGATATGCCTACATTAGTACTGGCGACAGAGGTATCGCCAATTGTTGGTATCTTAATGGCAATTGCTTTATTAGGGATGATTTTCAACACAGCAGTAGGTATGCTTTATGCTTTTACTGCACGACTTGTGCCGCAGAATACGAGAACGTTTAAAGGAGCCGTTGTTATCATAGGTTTACTAGCTTTTGGTGCAAGCTTTATTGGCTTTACGACACTTGTAGGGACCGTTTATCCAATTACCGGATATTTAGGCTTTGTTTTAATTATTGCGGTTATTATATCTTGGGTTAGATTAAGAAAAGCACAATCATAAATGAGAAAAACGAACAGCAATTGCATGCTGTTCGTTTTTTTAGAAAACTTGGTATTCACCAAGTTTGGGCGATGCCAAGTCTACATGATTATTTCCAAATCTCTTTCGATAACTCAACAATATATTTCAATTTTGTCCATTGCTCATCCTCTGTTAGCTTATTCCCGTGATGCGTGGAAGCAAATCCACACTGTGGGCTTAAAGCAATTTGCTCTAATGGCACAAATCGTGATGCAGCTTCAATTCGCTTTTTGATCACTTCTTTATCTTCTAGCTCACCAAATTTTGATGTAATCGCGCCAATAACAACTTGTGCTCCACCTTTTGGAACATGTTTCAACGGTTCGAAGGTTCCAGAACGCTCATCGTCATATTCAAGGAAAAAGCCGTCCACTTTCTCTTTCGCAAATAAGGTTGGAGCAACTTCAGCATAGCTGCCTTGGAATGCCCAGCTAGAACGATAGTTTCCGCGACATAGATGTGTTGTTACAATTAAATCCTCTGGTTTGTCTTCGAGTACACCATTTACAATACGAACTGCTAAATCGATTAATTGCTCTCTTGAATAGCCGCCAGTATCGATTAATTTAAAGTCAGAAGATGAAAGTCCAGCAATGTACACATCGTCTAGTTGTAAGTAACGCACACCAGCATCATAGAATGCTTTTACAGCATCTCGGTATGCTTGTGTAATATCGTTGGCATATTCTTCAATATCTGGATAAATTTCTGGGTTTCGTATCCCGACTTCAAATAGCTGGTTTGGACTTGGAATCGTTTGTTTCGGAACCGCACGGTAACCAACAATTTCCTTAAATTCAATAAAGTCCTTAATAAACGGATGATCGGCATTAAAGGAAATTTTCCCGGTGTTACGCACATGATATCGGTCTGTTTCTACGCCATCGAATTGATAGCCTTTTTCGGTGTTGTAGCCTTCAATCCCATTTAAATGCTCAAGAAAATCAAGATGCCACCAGCTGCGACGGAATTCACCGTCGGTTACTGCTTCTAATCCGACTTCAATCTGTTTATCAACAATACGTTTGATTTCCTTTGTTTCGACTTCACGTAATTCTGCTGCAGTGATTTTGCTTGTTTTAAAATCTTCTCTTGCCTGACGTAGGTTCTCTGGACGTAATAAACTTCCTACGTGATCTGCTTTGAATGGCGCTTTTACTAGCGTTTGTGTCATGATCTATTCCTTCTTTCTTTTATTTTAATAGTAGGTAGGAAAATTATCCCCAAATCTCTTTTGAAATGTCTACGATAAATTTCAGTTTATTCCATTGTTCTTCCTCTGTTAGCTTGTTACCATGATGGGTTGACGCGAATCCACACTGCGGACTTAAAGCTATTTGCTCCAACGGTACATAGTTAGCAGCTTCCTGAATGCGTGCTTTCAATGCCTCTTTATCTTCAAGCTCACCAAATTTAGATGTTACAGCGCCAATGACTACTTGTGCACCGCCCTCTGGGATATACTTCAATGGCTCAAAGGTTCCAGAACGGTCATCATCATATTCTAAGAAAAAGCCATCTACTTTTTCTTTTGCGAATAATGTTGGTGCAATTTTTGCGTAGCTTCCTTCAAACGCCCAGGTAGATTGATAGTTTCCGCGACATAGATGTGTTGTTACAACTAAATCCTCTGGTTTATCTTCTAGCACACCATTAGCAACACGAAGCGCTAAATCGATTAAATATTCTCTTGTTAATTTACTATCATTAAATGGAATCGTATCAGAGCTCAATCCTGCAATATAGACATCATCTAATTGCAGGTAACGACAGCCAGCATCGTAAAATGCTTTTATCGCATCACGGTAAGCGACGATAATATCATGTGCATATTCCTCAATGTCTGGATAGACATCTGCATTCCGAATCCCAGCATTGAATAACTGATTTGGACTTGGAATCGTTTGTTTTGCGACAGCCCTGTCACCAACAATTTCTTTAAACTCAATAAAATCTTTGATGAATGGATGGTCTGGGTTAAATGTTATTTTTCCAACATTGCGCACGTCGTATTTTTCCGTTTCCACGTCCACAAATTTAAATCCATGATCTGGTACATAGCCTTCAATACCAATAAAATGCTCTAAGAAATCTGTATGCCAAAATCTTCTGCGAAACTCCCCATCGGTTACAGCCTGAAGGCCAACTTCAATTTGTTTATCAACCACTCGCTTAATTTCCTCTGTCTCAATCGTACGAAGCTCACTTGCCGGAATAGCTCCTTCTTTAAAATCCTTTCTCGCTTTATGAACCCTGTCCGGTCGTAATAAACTTCCTACGTGATCTGCTTTAAATGGTGCTTTAATTAATGTTTTCGTCATGAAAATCCCTCCATATTTTTATTAAGGTAATATTGCAAAAGATCTTACTGGGAATCCAGTTGCTTTTTCTGGTTTGGCAACGATATTAAAGATATAAGCACCTTTTGTTGGTACTTTATCTAAATTGGTTAGAAGCTCGATTTGGTATGTATCTTGCTCCAGCACATAATACTCGCCAATGAGTGAGCCATTCTTTCGGACATCGATGGAGGAATCTGTATCAAATGTTTCATGACCGACAGCATTTACGTTTCTTTCTTCAAATAAAAATCGCAATGCGTCAATTCCCCATCCAGGCAAGTGACTATTACCAGCTTCGTCCTTATTTTCAAAAGCAGTTTTATCTGGCCAACGTTTACTCCAGTCGGTTCGTAACGCTACAAATGTACCTGCTTCAATCTCACCATTTATTGCTTCAAATGCTAGAATATCTTCTTTCGATAAGGTGAAGTCATTATTTTCTAAAGCTTCCTTTGACTTATCGATCACCACAAGCGGTAAAACAAGTTCCTTTAATTCAAGCTCTTCAAGATAACGTTGATCCTGTACAAAATGAATTGGTGCATCAATGTGTGTGCCGTATTGTCCAGGAAAGGTAAATCGTTGTGCGAAAAAGCCATCATCATGTGTGAAAAGTGTTTTGAATTCGGCATCGTCAAATGCTGCGAAGTGTGGTGAGTTTGGCCCGAATGTGTGCGTGAGGTCTACCCAATTTTTCTTTTTCAGTAATGCAATTGCCTGTTGCAATTCTGTTCCTGCTTGAACCGTTGCCATTTAATCCCCTCCAGTAGTTTTTTAAAACTTCTTTAAAGAAAAGAAAAAACCTCTTCTTAAAAATAAGAAGAGGTTAGGCACCGTATCGTCTAATATCTCTTCTTATCTTCAAGCAATCATTGCTTCTGGAATTGGCACAGTACTTAAAAAGTCTGTTGCCGAGGTATCATAGGGCCAGTCCCTCCACCTCTCTGGATAAGAAAGTTTTTTGTATGAAATTAATAATTAGAGTACTCCATACGATTCTGAATGTCAACCATTAAAATTAAGAATATTACATGTAGCGTGAAAAAAATTGCAAAAGTTAGAGATTCTTGCAATCTAACTGATCAACGCTAAAATTAATAGTATAGAAAGAGCTTTGTACAATGGGGATGATATTTTGTTAGTTAATGTAAGTGAGGGTATAGAAAAGCTAGTCGTTCGTTTTCCAGGAGGAATGCAAGAGGTAAATAGCTATCTTGTCAAAGGAGAGAATGGCTATACCGTTATTGATACAGGGATTTATTCAGAGGAAGCAATTGCGACTTGGGAAGCGCTATTTGATACTGGTGTTGAAGTGAAAAAGGTTGTTTTAACACATACACATCAGGACCATATTGGTCTAGCGAGATGGTTTCAGGAGAAAAAGGGAGTTCCCGTTTACACATCGAAACTCGGGTATAAGGAAATGCTGAAACATCGTGATAAGAAGAAAATTAAAGAAAATCTTGCTGATTTGCTTCATATGCATGGGGGGCCGAATTTGCCTGGCAGAATAGGTAATGATTCCTTTATCTATGAATTTGAACCAGATGGATTCTTTGATGAAACTGATACCATCCTGTTAGGGAATCAGTGTTTTGAGGTTGTTTGGACACCGGGTCATGCTCCGGATCACTATTGCTTTTATCAAAAAGACAGGAAGCTAATGCTGATTGGCGACCATATTTTAAATAAGATTTCTCCTGTAATCGGTTTGTGGACAGGGGAGGAATTCAATCCATTAAACGATTATTTTGCATCCGTTGAGCGGATGCAGCATTATCCGACAGCATTAGCCTTACCAGGGCATGGTGAGAATATCCATCGCTTGAGTGAACGTGTACAAACATTGATTCAAGGACATGAGCGTCGGTTAAATGAGGTTGAAAGCATTGTGAAAGCAGAGACTTTGACAGCAGCCGAAGTGTGTGAAAAAATTTATGGCAGCCTAAAATTTAGTCACTTTGTTAGCCCATTTATGGCGACTTTAACAAGACTAATATACTTAGAGTCGATGGATAAGATACACCGATTTTATGATAATGAGAAAGTTTATTTCAGCATTAACCAGTCGTAATATTTGAGTGTACGAAATCACTGGTATGTAGAAGAGAGAAAACGAATAAGGAGGGCGGAAAGTGAATCGTGTTAACAATCCGATACTAAAACAAAATGAAACTGTCGTGCATCGAAACTCAGATCGTTTTTTGACGGCGTTCAATCGAATCGAAAAGGGCTTAAAAGCTTTGCTTATTAAGAAAGAAATGGGGTTTTCAAGAGCTGTTAAAGTCCTGGGTAAATCAAATGCGTTGATAAAACAGTTTCAAGATGACCTGCTTGAATTTGCTGAGTTACGAAATGCTATTGTACATAACAAGACGGATCTCATGTATACTATTGCAGAGCCACATGATTCCGTTGTAGAACGGATAGAAGCAATTGAAATTGAACTTTTAAAGCCTAGAAAAGTAGACCCGCTTTTTATTCGTAAGGTCGTATGCTTTCAAGAAACCGAGCCATTATCGAATGTACTAGAAGTCGTTAATAAGCAAGGGATTACGAAGTTTCCAGTATACAGTGGTAATGTGTTTCAGGGGTTAATTACGCATAAAGGAATTACAAAATGGTTTTCGAAAGGTATCGAAAATCGATTAACCTCTCTATTAGATGCAAGATTAGTAGAGGTCTTGGAATGTGAAAAAAGGGATAACTTTAGATTCATATCAAAGGAGACATCTGTATATGAAGCAAAGGAAATTTTTAAGGAGCAAATTGGAAAAGGCAATCGATTGGAAGCATTATTGATTACAAAGGAAGGAAGCTCCAGTGGTGGACTAGTTGGGATTGTTACCAATTGGGATATTATGGAGATTTGAGTATGCAATACGAAAGGGGACAGCTATGGAGTTTGTAGCAATAGACTTTGAAACTGCTAATGAAAAACGTTTTAGTCCTTGTGCGGTTGGTTTAGTAGTAGCCAATGAGCATGGCATAATAGATGAATTCTACAGCCTTATCAATCCATTAATGGAATTTAAATCATTCAATACGTATATTCATGGGATTACTGAGCATGATGTTGCTGATGCTCCTACATTTGCAGAGGTTTGGCCGACATTGCGGAATTACTTAAACGACCACCTAACAATCGCACATAATGCAAGCTTTGATATGAGTGTGATTCGCAATACACTTGATTATTACAAGCTCTCATATCCTGACATGGACTACCTTTGTACCGTAAATATCGCTAAAAAGCTTTGGCCGGAATTGGAGAACCATAAATTAAACACACTTGCTACCTATCATAACCTTCAGTTTGAACATCACCACGCACTAGAAGACGCTAGAGTCGCTGCGCAAGTGATGATTCAAGCATTACGGGATACCAAAACAAACTCTCTTGACCGTTTTTTAGAAAAGTGCAGCATGACAAATGGAAAAATTTATGACCGTGGCTATTATCCGCCAAAAATGAAACGTGTAAAAGGAAGTACAAGACTATATTTAAAGTAAATTAAAAATGCTAGAATATCTGCAATGATTGTTCTAGCATTTTTTTATGCTTACGAATAAATATACTTGAATGAGTACTGCAACTTGCTATCTTTAATTAACTGAATTAAAATAATAGATAGAATATTCAACAGGCTTGCCATCATGATACCATTGAGGGAGTGGTAGGATGAATACCAATACAAATGTACAATCTGATTTGGATAAATTGCTGCAAAGAGCAAGAAGAAACACATTAGGAGATTTATTAGCTCGTACGAGAGAAAGAACCCCGACTAAATTTGCATTCGCTTATCAAAACAAACGGTTAACCTATGAAGAGCTTGATAACATTGTTAATCAGACAGCACATGCATTTTTAGCAGATGGCATGAAAAAGGGAGATATGATTACGGTCATGTCTAAAAACAGCCTTGATTTTATTGTAGTAAATTATGCGCTTGCACGAATTGGAGCGGTTATGATTCCAATCAACTATATGCTTAATCGAGAAGATGTGCAGTATATTGTAGAGCATGCTGATGTTAATGGTTTTATTGCTTCAGAGGAATACGCAGGCTTACTCGATCACTCTGTTGGCAAACAGAATATTAAATACCGTTATCTGATGGATATAACCCTTCCTTATAATGATGAAAATAAAGGATGGAAGCCATTATCCCAAGCACAAGAAGGGATGTCCACTCAATTAATGGATGCAGATATTCTTGATGATGATCTCGTGCAAGTTTTATATACAAGTGGAACGGAATCAAGGCCTAAAGGAGTCATGCTTACACATAAAAGCCTTATTAGTGAATACCTCAGCAGTATTGTAGATGGTAAAATGGGGACGGAAGATATCGCAATCCATGCATTGCCGTTATATCATAGTGCACAACTGCATGTTTTTTTGGGGCCGAGCGTTTACCTAGGATCTAGTGGGATTATTCTAGGATCAGCAAGCCCGGAATTAATTTTAAGGACAATTGAGGAAGAAAAAGCAACACAGCTATTTTGTCCCCCAACTGTATGGATTGGATTATTACGCCATCCAGATTTTGATAAGCGTGATTTAAGCTCCCTTGAAAAGTGCTATTACGGTGCAGCCATAATGCCAATGGAAATTTTAAAGGAGCTCTCGGTACGTTTACCAAGCGCAAAGTTTTGGAACTTTTATGGTCAGACAGAAGTTGCGCCCCTTGCCACCGCACTTCAACCAGAAGATCAGTTACGGAAGTTGGGTTCAGCAGGCAAAGCGACATTAAATGTCCAGACGAAAATTGTAGATGAAGCAGATAAGGAGGTACCGCGCGGCGAGGTGGGAGAAATTGTCCACCGTACACCGCATGCCATGAAAGGTTATCTACACGAACCAGAAAAAACGGCAGAGGCATTTCGAAACGGCTGGTTTCATAGTGGTGATCTAGGTGTAATGGATGAGGAAGGCTATATTACAATTGTAGATCGCAAAAAAGACATGATAAATACTGGTGGAGTGAATGTTTCTTCCAGAGAAATTGAGGAAATCATTTATCAGTTAGAAGGGGTTTCAGAGGTCGCTGTAATTAGTATACCGGACGCTTATTGGATTGAAGCGGTGACAGCGATTGTTGTTCCAAAAGAAGGAGCAGAAGTAACAAAAGAAAGGGTAATTCAATTTTGTACAGACAAATTGGCGAAATACAAAGTTCCGAAGTATGTTGAGATTACGGACGAACTACCGAAAAATCCTAGTGGGAAAGTGCTGAAGCGTTCCTTGAGAGATAAATATGAAGGATTGGCAGCACAATAAAGGATTAGCCAAATTGTTCGTATACAATGAAACGAATTTGAAACACTAAATCTTGGAGGTGTTTCAAATGGCAAATAAAAATGAAAATTGGAGTAAGAAACGCGTTAATTCAAGTTTGAATCCACAAGGATATTCAGAAGACATAGCTGATCAGGAGCCGAAATCACAGCTGGAGCAGCGTGCAAAGAAGAAAAATACAAAGATATAAGTTAATTTACAACTTGCATAAAATGGTAAGTTCTTACCATTGAATTTTTTCGTGAGAAGATGTAATATATAAATACAAGCTACAATGTTCGTATTTAATTAAGTTTTAACCTCTAATGAATGTATAGGGAGTTTTACATCGAAATTGGAATGTCGCGCCGCCAAAGAAGCGGAAGACAGGAAGGTTTCTGCGAACACCCACTTTGCGAAGTGGTGGTTTAAAACTTTTTATTACAAAATACGGCAATTGTGGCCTGTATACATAGAATATTATAGACCGACTTCCGCAATGGTAGTCGGTCTTTTGGTTGTGTGATAAGGTTAGCTTTAACAAATTGATTAAAAATCGGTATTATTCTAAGCTGATAAAAAAGGATAAGATAGAATTACTAATAAACCGAGGTGAAAACCGATGACTTTTCATTATGAAACGATTGATCATGTTCAATTAGCTGCACCTCCTGGCAGCGAAGAAGAAGCACGTATCTTTTATGTGAAAATATTAGGTTTTAGAGAGGTAGAAAAACCGGAATTGTTGAAAGCGAATGGTGGGGTTTGGTTTCAGGCTGGGACGATAAATATCCATATTGGTATTGAAAAGCCATTTGTTCCTGCGCAGAAGGCACATCCAGCAATCTTAGTCAAAAATATTGAAAAACTAAAAGAATATTTAAATGAAAATCAAGTGGATTTCATAGTTGATTATAAACTGCCGAGTGCAAATCGTTTTTATCTATCCGATCCGTTTGGAAATCGTATTGAATTTTTAGAGTGGGAAAAATAGAATTGTTTTACATGGGGGCAACATGATTTAAAAATATCTCTAAATTGTGCGAATGGTTTTATTTTTAAATTTGACTTGTAATAAGCGACTCACATGCTATACTTATAACAATCTAGTAGTGGTGCTATTAGTAGCATTTACAAATTGAATATGTTTTTTCATATAATAACAGGAATATGGCCTGTAAGTTTCTACCGGTTTACCGTAAATAAACCGACTATGAAAAGTAACGTAACAAATTGGGAACTCTTATTTGTGTGAGTCCATTTTGTTCTATTTCGAATTCGAAAGCTCGAGGTTTGCTTTTATCATAGTTATGGTAGAAAGCAGGCTTCCGGGCTTTTTTAAATTGTTAGGAGGACAAAAAATGGATTTATTGGAGCAAAAAATAAGAGATGAAGGAAATGTATTATCCGATACAGTTTTGAAGGTGGATTCATTCTTAAACCATCAAATCGATCCCAAGCTAATGCAGGCAATTGGGGAAGAATATGCAGCTCGATTTCGTGATAGTGGGATTACAAAAATTCTAACACTCGAATCTTCTGGGATTGCACCGGCAACAATGGCAGGTCTAGCACTCGGGGTACCGGTTATCTTCGCTAGAAAGCGCAAGTCATTGACCTTGATAAATGAATTATATTCAGCACAAGTATATTCATTCACGAAAAAAGAAACAAACAAAATTTCAGTGTCTAAAGACTATATTTCAGAGAACGATGTTGTCTTAATTATCGATGATTTCCTTGCAAATGGACAGGCGGTTTCAGGTCTGCTTGAGATTGTGGAGCAGTCAGGTGCAAAGCTTGCAGGAGTTGGAATTGTCATTGAAAAAGGATTTCAAGAAGGCGGGAAGCAAATTCGCGAGCGTGGTATTCGTGTAGAGTCGTTAGCAATTATCTCATCTCTGGAAAATGGGAAGGTAACCTTTGAGAAGGAGGCAGTTCCGAAATGAAAACTGCAGCATTAGGATTTCAACACGTTCTAGCAATGTATGCTGGTGCAATATTAGTTCCGCTTATTGTCGGAGATGCTCTAGGGCTAACGTCAGAACAGCTAACATATCTTGTTGCAATTGATATTTTAATGTGTGGGGTTGCTACGATTTTACAGGTAGTTAATAACCGTTTCTTTGGAATTGGACTTCCCGTAGTTCTTGGCTGTACATTCACAGCGGTTGGACCAATGATTGCAATCGGTGGACAATATGGCATCTCAGCTATCTATGGAGCAATTATTGTGACAGGTATTGTCGTTGTGTTAATCAGCGGATTCTTTGGAAGTCTGGTACGTTTTTTCCCACCAGTTGTGACGGGTACAGTGGTTACGATAATTGGTATCACATTAATTCCTGTCGCTATTAATAATTTGGGTGGTGGCCAAGGTGCAAGTGACTTTGGATCGATTGCCAATATTTCTTTAGGTTTTGGAACGTTATTATTTATTATTTTATTGTATCGTTTTGCGACTGGTTTTTTAAGATCAATTTCTATTCTTATTGGTCTAATTGTCGGTACAGCTGTTGCTATGTTTATGGGAAAAGTAAATTTTTCAGCAGTAGCGGAAGCTTCCTATTTCCACATGGTAGAACCGTTTTACTTTGGCACACCGACATTTGAATGGTCTGCAATTTTAACGATGATTCTAGTTGCTATTGTATCTCTAGTTGAATCGACTGGTGTTTATTTTGCATTAGGAGATATTACTGAAAGAAAGCTAACGGAAAAAGATCTTTCAAAAGGATATCGCGCAGAAGGAATTGCTATCTTCCTCGGTGGAGTTTTTAACGCATTTCAATATACCGCCTTTTCTCAAAACGTTGGGCTGATTCAAATGACTGGTGTAAAAACGAGAAAAGTCATCTTTGTTGCCGGAGGTATGTTAATTGCTTTAGGGTTTGTGCCTAAAATTGCAGCATTGACAACGATAATTCCAACTGCAGTCTTAGGTGGGGCAATGGTAGCGATGTTCGGAATGGTTATTTCCCAGGGCATAAAAATGCTAAGCAGTGTTATATCGGATTCTCCGGAAAATTCAATGATTATTGCTTGTTCAGTTGGAATGGGGCTTGGTGTTACAGTTGTTCCGGAATTGTTCGCTCAATTACCATCTAGTATTCAAATTTTAACGAGTAACGGAATTGTTGCTGGTAGTGTAACAGCAATCGCACTAAATATTGTATTCCATATGCTGCCAACAAGAAAAACACGTACCATTTTAAAAGAACAAAAAGCTTCGTAACATGCATGTGCTTCATTCATGTTGCCTTATTATACAAAACGCATAGATACTAAAGTCTATGCGTTTTTATATAGACTTCTAACTAATATCTATTTGCTAAGTTTTAATTGTTTCGCCGGGTCCGGGATAGTTTTAGGCAGTCGCTCTCGGGGCCCTGTGAGTCACCTTGAACTCGTTCTTCGGATTATACTCTGACAAATAGGAAAAGGATAAGAAGAATCAACCGATAGAAAGGCTGTCTTGGTCGAATGAAACGGAAAAACAAGCAGAACCAGCTGTGAGAAAAGCTTACACGGTTGATTAGAAACCAAAACGATGAAAATCTACCTAGAAATATTTTAGTCAGAGGAGAAAATCAAGTTGACAACTTAAGCTACGGAAATTCAATTGACAATACTCCAACCACAATTGCACATTACGTCGCTATCTCTTGCAAATACAAAGAGATAGCTGTTTTGGCATAAAAAAACGACAAAGTAATAAATGCTTTCAAATTGGTAAATGAACATTTGGAAAACCCGCCCATGTTCGTCTCCCTCAGTTTCAATAATAGACATTGTCCTCATACTCCCATATAATTCATTATAAACGATAGAAAATGATTCGAGATACGAAGTAAGGGGAGTGTGGCGTCTGAAGAATAATAACATCGAAAATATAGACAAGCTGAATAAATTTCCTATTGTTGCTATACTAATAACCGGAGCGTTTTTGGCAATTTTAAATCAAACATTATTGGCGACGGCGATTCCCCATATTATGCATGATTTGAATTTAACAGAGAACACCGCACAGTGGCTGACAACGATATTTATGCTAGTGAATGGAATTATGATTCCAATCACAGCTTTTTTAATTGAAACATTTACAACTCGCAGGCTATTTTTAACCGCAATGATCACATTTGCCGTGGGGACATTGATATGCGCCATTGCTCCAACCTTCATGCTCTTAATGATAGGGCGTATCATACAGGCTGCCGGTGCTGGTATTATGATGCCTTTGATGATGACAATATTTCTGCTAATCTTTCCAATTGAAAAACGTGGTACAGCGATGGGGACAGTAGGACTGGTAATTGGATTTGCACCTGCACTTGGACCAGTAATTTCAGGTTGGTTGGTCGAGCATTATCCATGGCGTGCTTTATTCTATTTGGTGCTGCCCCTTTCGGTTATAAATATCGTAATCGCATATTTTGTTATGAAAAATGTAACGAAACGAACCTTCCCAAAAGTAGATATCCTTTCTATTATTCTATCAACCTTAGGTTTTGGAGGATTACTTTATGGTTTTAGTAGTGCTGGGAGCTATGGTTGGACGAGTATAGCAGTTGTTAGTAGTCTTGTCATTGGAACTATTACACTTACTGGCTTTATTCTGCGACAATTCAAGCTGAAGCAACCTATTCTTGAGTTCCGGATTTTTAAAAATAAAATTTTTACATTGACAACCATTATCGGAATGATTGCTTTTATTGGACTGATTGCATCGGAGACGATTTTGCCAATCTACATGCAAAACATGGCTGGATTTTCAGCCTTGGAATCAGGGCTTATGATATTGCCTGGAGCTTTATTAATGGGATTTATGTCGCCGATTAATGGGAGGATTTTTGATAAAGTTGGTGCGAGGTATCTGCTGATTATTGGTTTAACCTTGTTAACCGTTACATCTTTTTTATATACAAGGTTAACTGAAGAAACGACGTTATCTTATCTCACGGTTGTGTTTGCAATACGAATGCTGGGAATATCGATGATAATGATGCCTGCGACAACGGCTGGGCTCAACCAATTACCGACTCGTCTGATTCCGCATGGCTCAGCAATGACGAATACGATGAGACAGGTAGCAGCGTCAGTAGGGACTGCAATTTTAGTGACAATCATGACTGCTTCTGCCCTTCGTACAGGAGAAAAGGCACTCCCAATGGAAATGATTCACGGTGTGAATGTTTCCTTTTATGTTGCGACTGTATTATCATTAGTCGCTCTAATACTATCCTTTTTCATCAAAGGGACAAGCCCTTCTAAAGATAGTAAAAGAATATCTGCATAGTAACAAATCTGGCATTCGTCTAAGGGTTTTGACGAATGCCAGATTTTTTAATAACTACAAGACTTTTGCGATTTCCAAGCGCAGAGACGATACTGTGCAGGATCATTCCAATGATTACAAACCCCATTCCTATAAAAGAAACAATACTTGGTAATGGGGCACTTAGAATAATGATTTCACCAATTAGTGCAAAGACAACCTCACCTGATTGAGTAGCTTCAACTCCAGCCATTTTTTGATTATCCTGCTGAACTATTTCCGTAGCGTAGAAAAATAAAGCAGTCGCAATAATTCCAGAAGATATCGCTACAACAAATGTTTGGATTATCTGACTTGAATTTGGTAATCCATGTGCTGTAAATCCATAAATCGAAAGAACAATCCAAAAAGGCAAGGAAGCGAGTGTCATACCGAGTATTCGCTGAAAGGTGTTTAATTCTCCGTTTACAACTTGCATCATTTTACGGTTGCCTAGTGGGTATGCAAATGCCGAAATGATTAAGGGAATAACGCAAAGCAAAACACTTATCAAAGGTACAGAAGAAGCATGTTCGAATTGCATAATGAATACCCCAGCCAAAATAATAAGGGATATAAAAATACTCTGAATCGGGATTTTTTGCTTTATTTTGTTGTTTAAAAATGGCACAAGTAAAGAACCAGCAATTATCGTCAGCTGAAATGTCGCTGCTACAAGCCAGCCGGGACCATAAATAGTTGCAAAAGTAAGGGGAGCATAAAATAATCCGAAGCCGACAGTACTCCACATAAACCAAGGAACGGGCCTAGCTATCATATGTTTGATTACAGGCTTGATATTTCGTTGATACCCTACAATTAAAATTAGAATAGGCAGCATAAAGAAAAATCGAAGCGTAGCACTCCAAACCCAGCTGCCGCCATCTAACTCCATGGAACGATTAAGTATAAAGGTAACGGAAAAAAACAATGCAGCCAAAATCCCAATTAAAATTGCTTTCAACCAAATCACTCCAATTAATAAACAATAATTACAATAATCATATCAGACATCAATTTAATTTGAATAACTTTTTTAAATTTTTTTAAATTTAATGTGTGACTAGGTAAAAAGTATTGAAATTGCAGGTTTTTTTGAAGCTTATGTCGAATTGTATACATATAGAAAGAAACGGGAGTGTGTCTGATGGAAACTTTACCAACTTGGTTTTGGGTGTGCTATTATATCTTTTTAATCCTAACATTAATTAGTGGCGTTATAAACTGGGTAAGGCAAGTATATAGTCCGTTAGCTGCCATAACAATCATATTCTCGCTCCTTGCTCCCCTTGTTGGATTTGTATACAGTATCGGAAGGTCAGAGGGACTGAACGAAATTCAATATGTACTGGAACAGTTTAAAACAAGAGATACGTTGTCTGTGTTCATTATTTTAGTACATGTTTATTTCGTCGTTTGGTGGTTTTTATTTTTGGATACTTGGAAATGGATAAAGAAGGTTCCATTTAATAAAATATTGGAAGGTAAAGCTGTCATAATGGAAAAAATGAAAAAAAGAAGTAAACAAATGAAAACAACAACGAATCATGAAGAAATAGAAAAGAAATGATCTACTGAGATTTCTAAAATGTGCAGTAGATTATAGAAGTAGGTTATACTTGGTATAATGATACTGGAGTGGGTGTAATGACAAAAAGACTGAATTCTTTTCCGCCGATAATACCAAAGGAGCCTAAAGTTCTTATTCTTGGTTCCATGCCGGGGAAAATTTCATTAGAAAAAGGCGAATACTACGGAAATGCCCGAAACCACTTTTGGCCAATTCTATTTAAATTGTTTAAGGTTGAACCTATAGAGGAATATGAAAAAAAAGTAGCA
This sequence comes from Oceanobacillus sp. FSL W7-1309, assembly GCF_038002145.1. Taxonomy (NCBI): domain Bacteria; kingdom Bacillati; phylum Bacillota; class Bacilli; order Caryophanales; family Bacillaceae; genus Oceanobacillus; species Oceanobacillus sp. FSL W7-1309. Next base: position 1,710,750 of record NZ_JBBOBX010000002.1, on the reverse strand, counting down.
TTCGTAAAAGAACGGGGAATTGCATTATGGGATTCGATTGGTTCCTGTTATCGAGAAGGAAGCTTGGATTCGAATATAATGGATGAGAATCCAAATGATATTACTGGGCTGTTAGACAAGTATCCAACGATACGTTTAATTGCATGTAATGGAACCAAGTCATATAATACATTTAAGAAAAATTTTAATTCAGAAGATCTTGGAGCGATTCGTATTATAAAATTACCGTCCACGAGCCCTATCCCGGGAAGGTATACGAAATCGTTTGAAGGAAAAGTAGTGTCTTGGAGTGAAATTTTAAATCATATCTAAGTACACTTCGTAATAAGATTGATAATGGGTCTTAAAGAGAAGTTTAGGTGAATCGAGTCGTAAGGGGGGACTTACGACTCGGACGGTTTCTTACAAGGTAGAGGTGGCCCTGACTAGGGTACGAAAAAAAGCAATTATCCTGAGCGATTGAATCGTCAGGATGATTACTTTTTTTCATGGCTGTTCACAATTAACAAGACGAGCGTAGCAAATGCGAACATTAACTCAAGCACTTTGTCAATTGGTATCACAGGCTTCAACCCCTTTCGTTAGGGTTTAAGCCACCATGTAAAAAAGTTGAACTTTTTTACTGCTTCTGCCTAAGCATACTCTGCAAGACCTATCTATTAGATTATACTATACAAATATTATAAAAAGTTTAAATTATTTAAAAATGATAACAATTTCCTAGAAATTAACAGCTATTTATGAGTACATAGTAGAAGTGAATGTTTATCATCTAGGTCTTGTTAAGGACAATATAAGGCAATTGGAATAAGCTTTCAATGGTTGTTTTTTTATAATCGCTTGATTTATTAAAAAATTATCCGTATAATGAATTTAATTTCGTAATAAATTAAAAAACGTTGATGGGGAAAAGTAAGATTTCCATTTTTTCAAAGAGAGCTCCAGCAGCTGAGAAGGAGCAAAAAAAGAAATCTGAACAATGGCCTCGGAGTTTCGTAGCTGAAACTATTGTTATAGAAGTAGGTTCCGGCGAGATTTGGTACTCGTTATCCATACCACAGTATAAAGAGTGGTTTAGCTTTTCGTACTTGATGAGGCTGTATGTGTGAGCATACGGTGAAGTAAGGTGGTACCACGTTCATTCAACCACGTCCTTACCGTTTATTCGGTAATGACGTGGTTTTTTAATGCGCAAATAGGAAAGTATAATGCATTTAGGAACTCGCTTAAAAGCTTGCAATCCAAAATATAAGGAATTCTAAGAAAGCAACGAACTTTTTCCAAGAATCCCTTTAACGAATGACAAGTTTTCTATTAAAAAAGTGAATAATTAAGCGTATAAACGATAAAATGGAGGGTCAGAGAATGAGCAAAAATTTAGTGTTGCAAACAGATTTTGGAGTAAGTGACGGGGCAGTAAGTGCAATGAATGGAGTAGCTATATCCGTTGATCCAGCTATTCGTATTTTTGATCTGACACATGATATTCCGCAATACAATATATGGGAAGCATCCTATCGTTTGTACCAAACGATTAGTTATTGGCCAAAGGGGACTGTGTTTATTTCCGTTGTCGATCCAGGAGTCGGAACAGATCGGATGAGTGTTGTTGTAAAAACGAAGGAAGGTCAATATATTGTAACCCCGAATAATGGAACCCTAACCCATATAAAACATAGCATTGGAATCTCAGAAGCACGAGTAATTGATGAAAAAATAAACCGGCTCCCGAACTCTGGAGAATCCTATACGTTCCATGGGCGAGATGTATATGCATATACTGGAGCAAGGCTCGCTGCAGGTGTTATTTCCTTTGAAGAGGTTGGTCCGAGTGTTGCTGCCCACGAAATAATTGAATTACCAAGGACAAAAGCTAGAGTTAAGGATGATACAATTAAAGGAAATATTGATATTCTTGATGTTCGTTTTGGTAACCTATGGACGAATATTAATCGTGAACTTTTTATCGAAGCAGGAATTCAATATGGTGATACATTAGAAGTATCCATTCAAAACAATACACGACATATATATAAAAATATGATGCGATTTGGGCGTTCGTTTGCAGATAGTCGATTAGGCGAGCCGATTGTGTTTGTGAATTCATTAGATAAATTAGGGGTAGCTATTAATCAAGGTTCCTTCGCTAAAGCGTACCATATTGAGACCGGCGCAAATTGGATGATTAGCTTTCGTAAAGTTTAAACTACAAGTTGTTTGTGAATTTTCAAATGAATGTTTTTCTGATATGTTGTAAAAGAAAAAGGAGATGTTAAACGTTGACTAAAAATCTATCATTACAGGAACAATTGCTTGAGCAATATGATAAAAGCTATGAAGGACATGGAATATCGGGTGAACGAATCGCTCATCGTTTAAGTGAACTGTCAAAAATTGGCCTAACCGCCGATAATGGTTCCAACCGCCCAGGTTTTTCTTTAGCAGAAAAGCAAGCGAAGGAATTAATCAAAACATGGATGCTAAAGGCTGGACTTTCAGTTTCGGAGGATGGAGCTGGAAATGTGTTTGGCAGATTAACTGGTGAGGAAGATCATCTGCCAGCTATCATGAGTGGATCTCATGTTGATAGTGTTCCAAATGGTGGTCATTTTGATGGACCGCTTGGTGTTTTAGCTGCGCTTGAAGTGGTAGAAGCTTGGAAGGAAATTGACTATCGCCCAAGAAAGCCATTTGAGGTTGCTATTTTTACAGATGAAGAAGGCTCCCGATTTAACAATGGATTAAATGGTAGTGAAGCATTGATTGGGAAAGCGAATGTAGAGGAGAAAATAGAACTGCAGGATGAAGAAGGAAGAAGCTTTGCAGAGGTTTTACAGGATGTAGGATTATCTGTTCAAGGTTATGCAGAAGCGGGTCGGCAATTAGATGAAATCGAGTTGTTTGTGGAAGTACATATAGAACAAGGAAAACGATTAGAAAAGGAAGAGCTTCCATGTGGAATTGTTACAGGGATTGCGGGCCCATGCTGGCTTGAATTTACCTTTGATGGAGATGCAGGGCATGCAGGCAATACACCAATGGATGACCGGAGGGATGCGTTAGTTGCTGCAAGTGAATTTGTGATGAAAGTCAATAAATTGCCAAGACAAATAAATGATTCTGCAGTGGCTACCATAGGTAAACTACTGGTTGAACCAAACGGGGTAAACGTTATTCCTGGAAAAGTAACCCTCTATGTTGACATTCGGGATATATACAAAGAAACACGTGATGAGCTAGTAAATTGTGTTCTATCACTAAGTAAGGAAATTGCAGATACGTATCATATTCAAGTGAACCATGAAGAAAAAGTCCGTGTTCATCCGGTTCCGATTGCAGAAGATATTCAACAAGTTTTAGAACAAGCGTTATTGGAGCATGGAATTTCACCCTATAAATTACCAAGTGGGGCAGGTCATGATGCAATGATCCTAGGCGAAAAAATACCTGTAGCCATGATTTTTACACAAAGTAAAAATGGAATTAGTCATAATCCTGCTGAATGGTCGTCTTTAAGTGACTGTGTACAAACAGTTCAAGTGCTCAAAACATTTGTGGAAAGCTTGCAGCATGACAGAAGGTAGACTTGCTTAATGGACATTTTTTGGCTGCGTTTTGTACTGTTTGGCCTGATATGGATTATGATGATTTTGTTCGATAGTATTAATACTGCATATAGTATAGGACTCTTTGCCTTAGCACTTGCATTATACTTTTTGATGTCTCTTCATAAAGGATTGTTTTTCTTATTTATCTGTCTCTCTTTTATAATTGGAATACATAGCTTTCTTTATGTCGATACGGTGATGCTCACGATTGTATTGTACGGTTATTGTTTAGCAGATGCAGCGGTTCGTTTAAAGCGAAGGGAATTGATCTTGTATCTATTATTTACGATTGTCGTATCGGCCATCCCCATTTTTAAGCTTGATATGTTTGATGTGCGCTTTGCGCTCGTATATCTCCTATTCTCCATGCTGCTGTTTTTATTAAATCGCCTTATTTTGGAGCGGAATGAGCAATGGGAAATTTATGATCAATTATTGGGAGAATATCGTAAATTGAAACGTATGAACCTGAAGGCAGAAGGCCATGCGCGACTAGAGGAACGGACTAAAATTGCCCGAGATATTCATGACTCTGTTGGACATCGATTAACGGCATTAATTATGAAATTAGAAATGCTCAGCATTGAAAAAAAAGATAATAGCTTTAACGAGCTTAAACAGATGGCGAAGGAAAGTCTAGACGAAACAAGGCATGCTGTTAAAGCATTAAAATCAGAAGAAAACGAAGGGATTGCAACTGTTGTTCATCTAATTCGAAAATTAGAGGCAGAAAGCCATATTTTAGTTCAATTTACGATGAAGCAAGGGGTATTATCGATCCCGCTTTCGAATGAAAAAAGTGTCGTTCTATACCGTGTTATCCAAGAAGCTTTAACGAATGCAATGAGACATGTCCAGTCAAGAGAAGTAAAAATTACGCTCGGAAAAACAGCAACAGAAGATATATCATTTGAAATTAGGAATGCTGTCTTTGAGCCAAAACCATTTCAGTTTGGATTTGGACTTTCAAGTATGAAAAATCGAGTGGAAGAAGTTGAAGGAAAGCTAACAGTGTATCAAACGGAAAAGCATTTTATCGTATCGGGTGTGATCCCAGGTTAGGAGGGGTATGATGTGGAATATTTTATTAGTTGAGGACCAGACGATTGTTCGTCAAGGGTTAAAGGTTATTTTAGAACAAGAAGAAAGGTTCAACGTATCACATCAAGCAGAAAATGGACAGCAGGCAGTAAGAATAATGGAAAAGCATTTAATCGATTTTATTTTGATGGATGTGCGGATGCCTGTAATGAATGGAATTGAAGCAACGCGAATTATAAAAAAACGTTGGCCAGATGTGAAGATTTTAATTTTAACAACGTTTAATGATGATGAATATGCGGTGCAGGCCCTAAGAGAAGGAGCAAATGGTTTTTTATTAAAAACCTCTGACCCCGCAAAATTAATCGATGCTGTACACAGCTGTATGAGTGGTGGATTAACGATTCATGATGAAGTGGCAGCAAAGGTAATGCCGCGGCTATTGCAGACAAGTGAAAAACCGAAGCTTGATATTAATTTTTCAGAGAGAGAACTTGCGATTACAAAACTCGTCGGTGAAGGAAGAACAAATAAGGAAATTGCGGATGTTTTATATCTTTCGATTGGTACAGTTAAAAACCATTTGACCTTGATTTTACAGAAAGCAGGTTTACGGGACCGAACCCAACTTGCGATTTATGCGGTAACACATGGGATTACGGATTAATAGAAATAGAGAGCCTAAAATAGTGTCATGAGATTGTTATAACTCTCCTGACTTGTTAGCTATCATCTACTTTATAATTTAGGGTAGGGCGAACGAGAAAGGTGGGGTTATGGATGCTTGATATTATTCTGGATGAATTTCATTTTTCTACGTTGTGGAATGGTGGAATCTTTTTATTTACAATGTTTGCAGCAATTATTTATTTTTTTCTTTTGCCTACTTCAAAGAAACATAGATGGTGGAAGTCGCTTGCTTTTGTAGTAGGACTAATTGTTATTTTTATTGCTAGTGCTAGTCCATTAAATGTTACGGGTAGAATTAAGTTTAGCACGCATAGCTTGCAGTTGGTTTTATTACTGCTTATTGCTCCACCGCTTCTCATTGCAGGATTTAAAACGGAAATATTAAAGCGGATGAAATCAATTGGAGGCATTAAGAAAGTAATTGTAATGCTTACGCAGCCTATTGTAGCTACAGTTTTATTTCAAGTCGTTTTTTACAGTTATCACATTCCATTCATTTTTAATTTCGCAAGACTTGATCTTTATTTAAATTATTTCTTTTTACTTGCACTTTTTCTTTCAGCTGTATTGCTCTGGATTCCGCTTCTTTCATCAAATCAGTTGTCCCGTGGACAAAAGTGGAAGTATTCATTCGTGAATATCGTATTGCTAGCCCCATTTAGTATGATTTTATTCTTTGCAAAGACTGGACTGTATGCGATTTATTCGGATATTAACTTGTTCATGTCTGCACTTGCTCTTTGCTTACCTGATTTAACAGATGTTCCTCCTGAATTCTTTACCTCACTTCTGCCTTTTGATCCAGTTCATGAGCAATGGCTTGGAGCATTATATTTCTTTGGTGGCATTTTGATCAGCTTTACGATTGTTACTTTTCTGTCAACTAAAAGGATTTAATGAAGGGATCCGCTTAAGAACGCTTAAGTGGATCTCTTTTTTTATGCGTAACAACATACGATGCCCCCTGCGTAATACGGATACTCTGAAAAATGATAGTTCAAGCGTGTGCCTTGTGTTTCAGTAATGGGTATTGCACTAATCATATTTATCGCAATAATGATAAATCTCGTATTACCCTAAACAATAAGTCCGAAATTAAAAGGCAAACCGAGAGAAAGGCTGTCTCGGTCGAATAAAACGGAAAAACAAGCAGAATCAACCGAGAGAATGTTTATCACGGTCTATATAAAAAGAACTCGAGAAGAAACCGACCGAGAAGGAGGCCAAACTAGAAGTTTCTCGTTACCAGTTAGCAAGTACCATCCATAATTGCATATTACAGCGCGTTTCTCACAACCACGAATGAACCCGATATTTAAAGAGTGACTTAAGTCATTTTATTATTTTCCTATTTCATGACCTCAGACAGTATATTCCCTCCCATAAATTTCGTAAACTAAATTTATGGGAGGGATTTGCATGCTGGAATTAGTGGATTTGTCGAAGAAATTTAAACAAATGGATGCTGTGAAAAATTTAAATATGTTTATTGAAAAGGGAGAGATTGTTGGGTTGCTTGGGCCGAATGGTGCAGGGAAATCAACAGCCATTTCCATGTTGTCTTCCTTAGTTGAACCGACAAATGGTGATGTTCGTTTTCATAATAAAAGTATAATAAAGCATCCTGCACCACTCCGAAAAGTAATTGGAGTAGTACCGCAGGAAATCGCGTTGTATGAAGATTTAACGGCAGAAGAAAATATGCAATTTTTCGGAAGGATCTACCGCCTTAGAGGTGTGCAGTTAAAAAATAAAACAGATGAGGTGCTTGAGCAAATCGGGCTAACCGATCGCCGAAAAGATATTGTAAAAACATTTTCAGGCGGAATGAAACGAAGGTTGAACATTGGTGTAGCGATGTTGCATGATCCGGAAATAATTATTATGGATGAGCCGACCGTTGGGATTGATCCGCAGTCTCGAAACTATATTCTAGAAACGGTAAAAAGATTGAATGAAGAAAAGCAGATGACCGTTTTATATACAAGCCATTATATGGAAGAAGTAGAGTTTCTCTGTGATCGAATTTACATTATGGATCAAGGAAATCTTATCGCTTCAGGGACAAAAGATGAGATTAAGCGAATTCTCTCTGCAGAAAAGACGATATCTATTAAAGCGGACCGTTGGAATGATGCGTTTATTGAAGAACTAAAGCAGAATCCAACGATAAATCGTGTAACTATGGGAGAAAAGGAAATAACCATTATTGTCCCAAGAGAAGTCAACCTATTTTCTAAGATTATTCGAATGGCAGAGAATGCGGAGCTTGAGTTGAATTCTGTCGATGTACAGACACCAACACTTGAAGACGTGTTTCTACATCTTACTGGAAGAGCTTTGCGAGATTAGGAGCTGGGATAAATGATAAGTCAAATTGTTAAAAAACAAGCGTTATTATTATGGAGAAACCCTGTTCAAATCCTCCTGTTGGTTGGGCTGCCAATCATCTTAATTGCTATTCTAAGTACAGCGCTTGGCAGCATGATGATGAGTGGGGGAGCATCGAATATTAATATGAAAATAGCATTTGTGGAGCATGGAGATGAGGATGAAGAAATTCAGCGGTTTCTAGGGGATTTGGAAAATAGAGGAGTGCCTCCAAAAGTTGTTGAAGAAATCGAAGCTGGAATCGAGCAGCTCTCACCTGTACAAATTTTAAAGGACTCGGTTTTGGGAAGTGGAGAGGTGAGTGAGTTTATTGAAATTCATGAAGTGAAGCCTTCAGCACTAACTGATATATGGAATGATAATTCTTATACGTCTGTTATAGAAGTCCCAGAGAACTTCACCTATGAATCGTTAGAATACATGGTCCTCGATAATAAATCTCAGGCGGTACTTGAAATTTCACAAAATGATGATCATCAAATTGGTCCAATGATTGTAAATGACATCGTAGAACAATTTCAAGAGCAGCTCACATTGGGCACGTTTTTACAAAAAAATGGAATTGACCAACAAGCTATTCAATTGGAGGAAGGAATGTTAACTGGTGAGGTTCTAACATTGAATCAGAAAAAACCAATCGGATCGCAGGAATATTATGCAGTTGGTATGACGGTGATGAACGTGCTCTTTATAGCGTCAACAATTGGAACGATTGCCTTTATGGAAAAAAAGATCCATGTATTTGATCGGATCATTTTAGGGAATATCTCGCGGTGGGAATATTTTATAGGTGTATTAATTTCTGGTACATTATTCAGTTTTATCCATTTGCTGATTGTCTACGGATTTTCTTGGGTTGTCTATGGTGTCAGGTGGCCAGACCTGCTTTCCTTTTTTACGGTAACCGCGTCTCTTGCAATTGCAGTAGGTGGTATCGCGGTATTGCTTACGGCAATTAGCTATCGATTTAATTCAGAAGCGATCACGAATTTCTTCGCTGGTATCGTTGTAACTATGATGGCGGTATTAGGCGGAAGCTTCTTTCCAATTGGGGATTCGTCTGCCTTTTTTCGATCACTAGGGAACTTAACACCAAACGGTGCTGGAATGTCTTCCTACTTAATGATTTTACGAGGTGATGGGCTTTCTGAAATAAGTCATCATATCCTATTTCTCGTTTTGTTTGCAATCACATCGATTATCATCGCTGCAATTAGTTTTCCTAAAAGGGGGGCATCCGTATGATTGGAATCCTGCAAGCAAAATTTAAGATGTTTTTAAGAAATCCTTGGACGTTTGTGCTTTTTACCGGAATGTCAATTGGCTTCGCACTTATATTGGGCGGCAGTGGTCTGTCAACCATACGTGTTCCAATCTATGCGGAGGATGAAGCGATGCAGCAGTCATTCATTAGTGAAAAGCTGGAGGAGTCAGATGCATTCATATTTTCTTGGATGACAGAGGAGGAATTAAAAGACGAAATCTCAAATGGCAGAGCGGAGATGGGTGTTATTCTTTTAGAGGATGACTACCGCTTTATCGTTGGGGTGGATTCTCCTAATCGTTCAATGCTAGAACAAACGGTTAGAGCTGCGTATGTAGAGATGCTGCAACAGGAAAATATTTTAGCAGCTGCTGATGCAGATAAAGAAGTCGTTTTAGAAAACTTACAAAAAACAATGGCTTCGCCTGTATTCGAAATTCATCAAAGCAGCTTCAGAAACTCCGATGCATTTGTCTATGATAATACGTTTCATAGGTTATTTGGATTTACTTTGTTTTTCGTCATTTATACAATTTCCTACAATGTACTGCCTATATTAGTTGAGAAGAAAGACGGCTTATGGGATAGAATGATCTTATCGCCAGTAAAGAAATGGGAAATGTACGTTGCCAATTTAATTTATAGTTTTTTTGAAGGCTATTTACAAGTCCTCATTATCTTTCTCATTTTCCGCTATTGGGTAGGAGTTGACTTCCATGGCAGGTTTTTAGAAACGTTGCTCGTTCTTATTCCGTATGTGTTTTCAATTGTTGCATTATCGATTTTCATAACGGCATTGGTGAAAAACGCACAGCAATTTAACGCAATCATTCCAATTATCTCCGTGAGTATGGCGATGATTGGTGGTGCTTATTGGCCAATTGAAATTGTCGAATCTGAGTTTCTGCTTGCATTATCGAAAATTAATCCGCTCACTTACGGTATGGAAATTTTAAATGGAATTGCTGTTTATGGTTATCCTTTAGAGCAAGTATTGTTTCCAATCAGTATTTTACTTTTAATGGGAGTTGTCCTGATGGGAGTGGGGATTCACTTGATGGAAAGGCGTCATGTTTAGTTGGATAGGAAGCAGGAAGTTTGTCGCATGCAAGGTTGAAATTGTTTTCAGTCTATAGTCTCTAATACCCCTCAAATTTTGAGAACAATTACGAATAATATAGTATGAACTGTAATAAGAATAAATAGTTAGATTCCGAGTATTATGTGCTCGGAATCTAATTCATGTACTTCTATAAGAGGTTGTTCAATAAAAATAGTACGGGGGATAAAGATGACATTAGAGAAGCAACTAATTAATAAGTGCTATTATAAAACACTTACGGAGGGCAGTGAAAATGAGCATCCAATAAAGGTTTTGGGAGAATTGTCTATTCTTGAGCAACAGAAGGAAGTGAACGATTTATCCTATATCCGCTTTGCTCAGGGAGAGGTATATTTTCAAAATAAAGATTACGAAACAGCGATTTTTAAATGGGGAAATATTCATAATGAGCTAATGCCATGGGCGCAGAAAAATATTGCGGATGCAAATTTCGAACTGGATTTTCTTGAAATTGCGGAGGAATATTATAAACTTGTTGAAACCGATTCGGATGATTTAAAAGTGGAAGTGCTCTTGCAACTATTTTCATTATACATACAACGTGACAAACTTGAAATGGCAGCTGATTCAATAAAGAACGCAGTTGAATTAAACCCGGATTACCCGAATGTAACCGATATGGCGCGTACATTCTTTGAGGAACAAAAAGACTTTGCGAGCGGAGTTGAGTTAGCTGTAGCTGAAGCGATCCGAACAGAGTCTCTATTTTGGTTTGAGGTTTTGGAGGAGTATGTGAAAGATGGGCATACAACAGCAATAGCACCAGCGTATTTTCGGGAATTATTAATGACCTTGTATTTGGTCAATCAAGTGCGTTTCGAAAGTCTCGTTGCAGCGCTTTGGGACAGTTACAAACAGAATGATTTGTATTTCCAATGGCTGAAGGAAATTAACTATCTTCTGTTAGATATAAATCCAAGACGATCCTTGAATTGGCAAGAGCTTTCGAAGCAATATAAAGAAGCGTATCTGGAATTAATGAATGGTACTTATTTAATAAAGGAATTGTCTGATTATATACCTTTCCACTTAACCAATTGGATGAAAATAGCTACTGGTTCTGATATACTGGCAGCTTCATCGGCTGTGTTAGCATGGAATGAGCTGTTTCCTTTATTGATGGAGGATTCGGTAGTAAGTGAGGCTGAAGGCTTGGTAAGCCAGTCTTATAATAGCAAGCGTATGGGTGATATATTCCTTATTTTCGAATCCATTCGGAAGTGGGCGAATGGTAAGGACTTATCCATAGGAGAACGTGCAGAATCGATAATAGATGAGCTGCTTGATTCAAATAACTTTCACCTACTGGTTACAGGTAACGATGCATCCGGAAAAGCATCCATTGTAAATGGATTGCTTGGCAAGGAGATGACTGTAGCTTCCATCACCTCCACTGTCTTATTTAAACATGACGATCAAGAAGAAATTCATGTCATTACAGACCAAGAAGGAAAAAGAAAACTTGAGCTAGATGATTTCATGCAGATTGCAGAGAATGAACAGACACATATTCGCTGTAAAATGCCAATACCGTTATTGGATAAAAATAAACTTGCTTTAATTGATACACCGGTACTTGCCGATCAAAGAAAATCAAAAAAGGATGTAATTCCCTATCTTTATTTAGCGGATAGTCTATTGTTTGTTTTAAATAGCGATTCCATTTTGACTTATAATGAAATAGAGACGGTCGTCAAAATTAGGGAGCGTGTACCAGAGCTGCCGATTCATTTTCTCTTGCATAACATGGAGCAAAGCACGAACAAACTGGAGTCAGTGGAATGGATGGAGAAAACAACATCCTGGCTTCATACGTATTTTCCAAATGCTAAGATCCTCTCCTTCTCGCAATTTGAAGAGCATAGTAGCCAATTAGAAGCATTTATTCAATCCATTATGAATGGCTACAGCTTGGATGAGGGAAGCGAACGTAAAATTCTTTATTATAGTAAGCAATTGATTAAATTGCTGCCTAAAAAACGACTAGAATTGGAAAATAGCATTATAAATACAATAAAATGGAATGAAGAGATGATCACGAAGCTAGATGGTGCAGTTAATCAATTACGTGATACGGAAGAGGAAAAAACGCAGATTATTAAAAGAGATTATACTAAGATAGTGAATAAAGCAAGACAGGATTTGATGACAAGCATCCCTGATTTGCTGAAAGATTGCGCAGAATTAATTAAGGAAGACACAAATCTTGAAAATATACATGTGAAGCTAAATGATGAAATGAATAACCGGATTAATAAACATATTGATGAAACAGTCTTGCCTAAGTTACATGAAGAAATTCAAATATGGATTGCGAGTAGTGAAGGAGAATTCAGTGACTGTTGGGCATTATTAAATGAAACGAGCGTGAGTTTTAATCAGTTATATGAGGAAGAAAAGCTAAGTTTGGCCTGTGATTTTAAAGTGTTAGATGATTGGCGCCGTGATTTGGATCGCATGACGATGCGTAATGTACAATTGGAAAAGTTCGATATCATTAAAGGTTCTGCCTCATCGCAGTTATTTATGAAAAGTGCAGGAAAATTACTCGGCGCCATTTCACAAAATAAAGGAACGCTGCAAAATAAGTTTAAACAAAGCATTAAAAATAAGGATTACACAAAAGATGCACAATCAATTACAAATACGTTCATGCAGCAATTCGAGTTTTTTGGAAAAACACTGGAACGAGATATTACGATATTTTTCACAAACCCTTTTGACGAGCTGAATAGAGCGATAGAAGAAAACCAACAGGAGATTAAAGCTAATGAGGAGTCGCTTCATGATATGCGAAAAAATCCCGAGGTATATACCGATCCGCTTACACTATTTGAATTAAATATTCGTCAATATGAATGGATGAATCATTCGGATGAAAAAGTAGTTGAATATCGTTAAGCTTTTTATGCATTAAACATAACGCATGGGATTTCCAATGTTGGATATCTTATGCGTTATTTTGCCTATTCATAGTGTTGCAGCTCATGAAACAGGCTATTATCAATCTGGATATTTACAAACTATAAGACGCAAAACCGAAGGTGTACCAATATATGGTTATTCCATTACGAGAATTTTCTAGTATAATAGTCTTATAGTGCCTATTCAAAAAGGAGGATATATATTACAAAGTGAATTTCCATCCTTGTTTTGAACTTGTATATAGATAGAATCGAAAGGAGCGTTCGTGTGAAGTGGAAGAAACATTGGAAGAAAATTGTAACAGGAATCATTGTGATTCTGTTGATTATAGATGCTCTGGCAGGTTTATTCTTTTATAATCTGGCCATTGAACGAAATGTAAAAGATTTTTTAAATGGCAATGCGGACTTGGAAGTTTCTGCGGATACGATGGATGTTTTGCTTGCTGGGGATTGGCGTGATTGGTCGCGTGAGCAGGATTTTGAAATATGGGAAATGGAATCCCATGATGACCTGTCCTTGAAAGGCTATTATTTAGAGGCAAAGAAACCAACCAATAAAACAGTAGTATTTGCTCATGGCTACCTTGGTCTCGCAACGGACATGTCCTTATTTGGAGAATACTATTATGAAGAACTTGGCTATAATATGTTTACGCCAGATTTACGAGGTCACGGAGAAAGCGAAGGCGACTATATTGGATTTGGCTGGCATGATCGAATGGATTTAGTTGACTGGATTGATAGAATCATTGCAGAACTTGGAACGGATACTGAAATCGTCCTTCATGGCATTTCCATGGGGGCAGCTGCGGTATTGATGGCTAGTGGGGAAGAGCTCCCGAGTAATGTCAAGGCAATTGTTGCCGATAGTCCATATACGTCAGTGAATGATTTATTTGCCTATCAGCTTGACCGGATGTTTCACTTACCTGCATTTCCGATATTGCCAGCGACCAGCCTTGTTACGAATATAAGAGCTGGTTACACATTAAAAGAAGCTTCCGCGCTGGAGCAGGTGCGAAAAGCAGAGATTCCTATCCTTTATATTCATGGAAAAAGTGATACCTTTGTACCAACAAGAATGACGAAAGATCTATATGAAAATACAAATAGTGATGCTGAGATTCATCTTTATGATGATGCAAATCATGGGGAGTCTTTTGTTAAACATCGAGATTCATATATTGCAGTATTAAATTCATTTTTAGATCAATATATTCCATAAAAAAGAGGTTCTTCATAACGAGGACCTCTTTTTTTATGCATTCTATATACGTTTAATATAAAAAGATTTAAGGTATTTATAAAAATAAATGTATATTTATTAATATTTTTTTATAAATATACTTGCATAAAGATCGCGGTATAACTATAATAATGAATAATTCAAACTATATGAAGGAGCGGAATTAATTGAAGAAAGTAGCAATTATTGGTGGAACAGGTTATGGAGCAATTGAGTTAATCAGGCTGTTGCAGTTGCATGAAAAAATGCATGTAAAGAAAGTTATTTCCCATTCTCAGCATGGAGATTCGCTTGCTTCCATTTATCCACATTTGACGGATTTTATTGAAGAACCAATGGATGAGCTGCAAATTGATAAACTCGAAGAAGAAGTTGATATTGTGTTTTTTGCAACACCAGCTGGGGTGGCTAAAGATATTCTGCCACAGTTATCTAATTCAAAATTACAATGTATTGATCTTTCGGGTGATTTGCGTTTAAGTTCTCCAACGGAATATGAAACTTGGTACGGAAAAGAAGCTGCTCCACAGGAATTACTGGACCAAGCGGTTTATGGCTTATCTGAGCTTTATGCGGAAGAAATTAAACAGGCAAGCGTTATCTCTAACCCTGGATGTTTTCCAACATCGGCTTTGCTCGGCTTAGCGCCAGCACTGGAGCATCAGATTATATCACCACAAGGAATTAGTATTGATGGAAAGACCGGCATATCCGGTGCAGGAAGAACATCGACAGCTAAAACACATTTTTCAGAGACAAATGAAAATGTTACACCGTATAAAATCGGACAGCATCAGCATATTCCGGAAATTGAACAGTACCTATCGGATAAAGCAAAGACGCCAATTGCCGTAGCTTTTGCAACACATCTTATTCCTATGACAAGAGGCTTAATTTGTACCATGTATGGGCAATTGGTGAAGGAGACAACAACAGAAGAATTGCTTGAAATCTATCAATCTTATTACGAAAACAATCCATTTGTAAGAATACGAGAAGCGGGAGTTTTTCCTGCGACAAAGGATGTGTATGCAAGTAATTTTTGCGATATTGGAATTCATGTGGATGAGCGCAGTAATCAAATTATTATCGCTGCAGCAATTGATAATTTGGTTAAGGGAGCTGCAGGGCAAGCAATCCAAAATGCGAATTTGATGAATGGCTGGGAAGAGACAATGGGATTACACACAATACCTGTTTATCCATAGGAGGCGGAAAATATGACAATTACAATAGAAAGCAAGCTGCACGTATTAAAAAACGGGCATGTTACAAGTCCAAAAGGGTTTACAGCAGGTGGTGTACATTGTGGCCTTCGCAAAACAAAGCTGGATTTCGGATGGATTCATTCAGATAATCCAGCTGCAGCTGCTGGTGTGTATACCTTAAACTCCTTCCAGGCAGCTCCATTAAAGGTGACGAAAGAAAGCATTGAAAAAGAGCAGCTTATTCAAACGATAGTTGTTAATTCGGCAAATGCTAATGCTTGCACGGGAGAGCAGGGGTATAAGGATGCACTGGAAACACAGCGTAAAACAGCAGAAAAAATGGGAGTTGCGACCCGTCATGTTGCTGTAGCATCAACTGGAGTTATAGGCGTACCACTGCCAATGGAAAAAATGAAAGCTGGCATTGAATTGATGGATAATCAGCATAGCCCGGAGAAGTTCGAACAAGCAATTTTAACCACGGATACCGTAACAAAACATATTGCCGTTCAATTGGAAATAGATGGTCAAAAAATAACGATTGGTGGAGCGGCAAAGGGATCAGGAATGATCCATCCGAACATGGCGACGATGCTTTCATTTATTACGACAGATGCTGCTGTGGAAGCTGCTAGTTTACAAGAGGCACTGCGTGAAGTGACGGATCAGTCATTTAACATGATTACAGTCGACGGAGATTGCAGTACCAATGATATGGTATTAGTGCTCGCGAATGGCAAGCAAAATAACAATCTACTGAATGACCTGCACCCAGAGTGGCAATTATTTAAACAGGCGCTGCAATTTGTCAGTAAAGAGCTCGCAAAGATGATTGCTCGAGACGGAGAGGGTGCAACGAAGCTCATTGAAGTTCAAGTCAGTGGAGCTTCAACGGCAACAGCAGCCGGTCAGGTAGCAAAAGCAATTATTTCTTCTAATCTTGTAAAAGCAGCCGTTTATGGGGCAGACCCGAATTGGGGGCGAATTGTTTGTGCGATTGGCTACAGTGAACAGCCACTCGACCCGCAAAAGGTATGTGTCTCCTTAGGTGATATCGAGGTAGTAAGGAACGGGCTCCCAATAGATTTTGATGAAGCAGAAGGAGAACTCTATCTTGGCAATGAAACGGTCGTTTTAAAAATTGACTTGCAAAATGGACCACATGAAGCAACAGCATGGGGCTGTGATTTAACGTATGACTACGTCAAAATAAATGCTTCTTATCGAACGTGAGGTGTAGTAATGAATATTCTTGTTTTGAAAATGGGTGGCAGTGTATTAGCAAAGCTTCCGGACTCCTTTTATGAAACGGTTGTAGCTTTAAAGAAACAGAACATATGTGAGCCGGTTATTGTTCATGGTGGTGGTCCAGAAATTAATCAAGCATTAAAAGAATTTCATGTTGAGAGTAAATTTGTGGATGGTTTACGTGTAACGACGAAGGAAGTATTGGATGTTGCAGAGATGGTAATGAGCGGTTCGATTAATAAGAAAATCGTAGCTAATTTGCAAAAACAAGGTGGTACAGCAATTGGCATGAGCGGTGTCGATTGTAAGCTTCTGCAGGCGGAGCCTATTGATGCGGCAGGGAAGTTCGGCTTAGTCGGTCAGGTAAAAGAAGTAAATGTGTCGTGGCTTGAAACAATCATGGAGCATGGAGCGATTCCAGTTATTTCACCGATTAGTATCGATGCAGCTGGTGAGCGTTTAAATATTAATGGGGATATGGCAGCAGCAGCCGTTGCCGAAGCATTAAAAGCAAAGCTAGCGTTAATCAGTGATATTCCGGGAGTAATGGAGAACATATCTGGAAAAGAGATCGTACATGGGCAATTAACGAAAGTCGAGATTGAAGAAAAAATTGCTTCGGGAGTTATTTATGGTGGGATGATTCCTAAAGTTCTCTCTGCCTTAAAGGGTTTATCTGGAGGAATCAAGGAGTCAGTTATTTTAAATGGCTTAGCACCAGAAGATATCAAAAAGTATATCGAAGGAAAACAAGCAGGAACGAAAGTAGTCATGAAAAAGGAGGAAGAGCAACATGTCTGAAGCTATGATTCAACAAACAAACCATTCTGTAATGCATACATATCAACGCTTTCCACTATCAATTGCAAAGGGGAAGGGAAGTTATGTCTGGGATCAAGATGGAAATAAATATTTAGATTACACTTCTGGCATTGCGACGTGTAATTTAGGGCATGTTCCGGATTCCGTTCATCAAAAGTTAAGTAATCAGCTTGATAATCTATGGCACTGCTCGAACTTATATGAAATTCCAACGCAAAATGAGCTTGCAGCGTTGTTAACAGAAAACAGCTGCTTTGATCGTGTGTTTTTTTGCAATAGTGGAGCAGAAGCAAACGAGGCAGCTATTAAATTTGCTAAAAAATACGCAAAGGATAAAGGTTACACCGAGCGTACGGAAATTGTCACATTCCATCAATCGTTTCACGGTCGTACTGGGTCGACGATGGCGGCAACTGCACAGGAAAAAATCCATCAAGGATTTACTCCCTTAACACCAGGATTCAGGTATTTAACGCTAAACGAGGATAAAGCACTTGAATCCGTGAATAATGGAACAACTGCAGCTGTTTTACTTGAGCTTATTCAAGGAGAAGGCGGTATAAATGCAGTAGAACAAGTCTGGATTGAAAAACTATCTGCACGTTGTAAGGAAGCCGACATTTTATTAATGGTGGATGAGGTGCAAACTGGCGCAGGTCGTACAGGAACGTTATTTGCTTATGAGCAGTTTGGGATTGAACCAGACGTCATGACATCAGCTAAAGGACTTGGATCTGGTTTCCCAATTGGAGCGATGTTAGCGAAAAAAGAATGTGCTAGTACATTTAGTCCAGGGACACATGGTAGCACATTTGGGGGGAATCCATTAGCAGCAACTGCTGGTATTGCAACAATAGAAACGATACTTAAACAAAATATTTTAGAACAGGTTAAAGTGAATAGCAGCTGGCTGCAAGAACAGTTGGAAGCATTGCAAGCGAAAGAAGAAGTAATGGTTAGTGTGAAAGGAATTGGATTTTTAATTGGTGTTGAATTAAAGGAAGAGGCTAACTTTTTTATTAAAGCATTCCGTGAAAAGGGAATTCTCGTTTTATCTGCTGGTTCGCACGTATTGCGTATTTTACCTCCATTAACAACGACAAAAGCAGAATTGACCCAATTTATCGAAGTATTTAAAGAGGTACTAGTAGAGATGAAGGGAACTACAGTATGACAAAGGGCTATCTCATTCTGGAAACTGGTGAAGAATTTGTTGGAGACTGGATAGGCACTGAACAGGAGGTTAGTGGAGAGGTTGTTTTTAATACGAGTATGACCGGATATCAGGAAATGATGACAGACCCTTCCTATGCAGGACAACTGCTCACCTTTTGTTATCCAATGATAGGGAATTATGGCATGAATGCTTATGATGATGAGAGTCAAGGATTGGCCGTTTCTGCTGTTATTGTTAGTGACATGTGTGAAGAACCAAGTCATTATCAAGCAATGACTTCTTTTTCCGAGAGATTAAAGGCTGCCAGTATTCCTGGGTTAATGAATGTGGATACCCGCGCATTGGTTGGCGTCATACGAAAAAATAAAACGGTCAACGGAAAAATCATTTCGGAAAAACAAAAGAATGCACATGAAATGAACTGGGAAGCGCCAGATTGGCTAGCGGTTATAGAACAAGTTTCTGTTAAGAAACCGATTTCTTATGGAAGTGGACAGCATCACATTGTGTTGGTGGATTATGGCTATAAGAAATCAATTCTCGATCAATTGCTTGCTCTAGGCTGTAAAGTGACAATCGTTCCCTTCGATACACCATTTGAAAAAATAAAGGAATTCGAGCCAGATGGGGTTTTACTTAGTAATGGACCTGGAGATCCGCTAGCATTGGCGCGATATTTTCCGGACATAAAGCGTATAACTAAAAACTTCCCAACCCTTGGAATCTGTCTAGGACATCAGCTTCTAGCATTAGCCTATGGTGGAAAAACAAAGAAGATGCAATACGGTCATCGTGGAGGGAATCATCCAGTTAAAGATATGCAAACAGGGAAAGTGTGGATGACGTCGCAAAATCATGGCTATGTCGTAGAGAAGGATAGTCTTTCCAAGCAAAACTTTGATATCTGGTTTCAGAATGTGAATGATCATTCGCTGGAAGGGATAAAACATCGGCAACTTCCGGTTCAATCTGTACAGTTTCATCCGGAGGCTCACCCTGGACCAAGTGACACAGCTTATATTTTTCTGGAATTTATTCAACAAGCAGCAGCTAATAGACAGAAGGGGGCAATTATTTATGCCGAAGCGTAAAGCAATAAACAAAGTAATGGTGATAGGATCTGGTCCCATTGTGATCGGTCAGGCGGCCGAGTTTGATTACGCAGGCACACAAGCATGTTTAGCTTTAAAAGAAGAAGGAATTGAAGTTATTTTAGTAAATAATAATCCTGCAACGATTATGACAGACGACGGGGTTGCAGATCGTGTCTATTTAGAACCACTCGATGTAGGTACATTGGAGAAAATTATTGCAAAAGAACAGCCAGATGGTTTAATTGGTAGTCTTGGTGGGCAAACGGGTTTGAATTTAACGGTTGAATTGTCTGATAAGGGAATTCTTGATAACTATCATGTGGAGCTATTAGGCACTTCGGTTTCTTCCATTAAGAACGGAGAAGATCGGGAATTATTTCGCAGGTTAATGATTGATATACAGGAGCCGATTGCAGACTCAAAAATCATTCAATCGGTTGAGGAAGGTCTAAGTTTTATCGAGGAAATTGGATTTCCGGTTATTTTACGTCCTGCCTATACACTTGGTGGTGAAGGCGGAGGATTCGCCTATCATAAGGGAGAGTTTGTGAGTTTGCTGAAACAAGGCCTTGCATTAAGCCCGATCCATCAAGTGCTTGTTGAAAAAAGCATTAAAGGATGGAAAGAAATAGAGTACGAAGTAATGCGCGATGAAAATGACACCTGTGTTATCGTATGTAATATGGAAAATTTTGATCCAGTTGGTGTTCATACGGGAGATTCGATTGTGGTAGCACCTTCTCAGACGCTCTCAGATGTGCAATATCAAATGCTTCGTACTGCATCATTAAAGGTTATCCGGGCACTTGATGTTGTCGGAGGGTGCAATATACAATTCGCACTCCATCCAACATCTAATGAATATATCATTATTGAGGTTAATCCAAGGGTTAGCAGATCTTCTGCATTAGCCTCGAAGGCCACTGGTTATCCCATTGCTCGGATTGCTGCTAAATGTGCGATTGGCTATACACTTGATGAAATTTTAAACCCGATAACAGGAAGTACATATGCCTCTTTCGAACCCGCATTAGATTACATTGTTGTAAAGCTTCCCCGCTTTCCATTTGATAAGTTTACGGAGGCGGATCGAACACTCGGTACACAAATGAAGGCTACAGGTGAGGTAATGGCAATTGATCGTTCGTTTGAAGGGGCACTTCATAAAGCAATTCGGTCACTGGAATTGAACTTATATAGTTTACATTTTCCTGGTATGGATCAGAAAAATATACAAGAACTTCTAGACCTGATTGAGATTCCTAATGACCTTCGGCTATTTGCTATCGCGGAAGCATTTAAACGAAAGATTTCAACCGAAACAATTATGGAATTAACGAAAATTGATTATTGGTTCCTGCAAAAGATAAAGCGAATCATTGATTATGAGCAAGTGTTAGTAGCATATCAATTAGCAACGATTCCAGTAGATGTGCTAAAAAAAGCAAAGCAATTGAATATGAGTGATCATCGAATTGCGGAATTACTCGGCACAACCCCGAAGGAATTAAGGGAAAAATATAAAGTGAATGGTATGCAGCCTGTTTATAAATTAGTGGACACGTGTGCAGGGGAGTTTGATGCAGTTACTCCATACTACTACTCCACTTGGCATGGTCATGATGAGGTCCTGACAACTGCTAACAAAAAGAAAATACTTGTTCTAGGTTCTGGCCCAATCCGAATTGGGCAAGGTGTTGAATTTGATTATTGTTCCGTTCATGCTACGTTAGCATTAAAGAAAATCGGCTATGAAGCAGTTGTAATGAACAATAATCCAGAAACAGTGAGTACAGATTACTCTGTGGCAGACCGTTTATATTTTGACCCGTTAGCATTGGAAGATGTGCTTGCTGTCATTGAAAAAGAGCAAGTAGCAGGGGTGCTTATTCAGTTTGGTGGTCAAACAGCTATTAATCTGGCAAATGATTTGAAAGATGAGGGTGTCCATATACTTGGAACATTACCAGAACATATTGACCAGATGGAAGACAGGGAACAATTTTATAACTTTTTGAATGAATTAAGAATACCCCATATTGCAGGACGAATTGTACATGAATTGGATGAACTTCTATCCCTAGTTCATGAACTAGGATTTCCAGTGCTGATTCGACCTTCCTACGTTATTGGCGGTCAGTCAATGTTTATTTGCTATAGCGAGAAAGAATTGTATCAATATACCTCAAGAATTCAACAGGATACGAATGATCGTTGCTGGCCGTTGTTAATTGATCAATACTTACCTGGCTTAGAATGTGAAGTTGATGTTGTAAGTGATGGCAAAGAGGTTGTGATACCAGGAATTGTGGAGCATATTGAGAAGGCAGGTATTCACTCTGGTGATAGCATAGGTGTATTTCCGCCTGTCACCTTAAGCGATAAGACGAAGGAAGCTATCGTGGAAATTGTCCAAAAGATTAGTAGTAATTTACCGGTTATCGGAATGATGAATATTCAATTTGTAATTCATCAGGATACGATTTATGTATTGGAAGTTAATCCACGATCGTCCAGAACGGTTCCAATCATGAGTAAAGTAACTGGTGTCCCAATGGTTGAATGGGCAGTAAGATCGCAACTGGGTATACCTCTAACGGAAATTACAGATGAAGTTAATTTAATGAAGGAACCAGAATATTATACGATCAAAGCTCCTGTATTTTCTGCAAGTAAGCTAAAGGGTGTAGACCATGTGCTTGGACCAGAAATGAAGTCAACAGGAGAAATTATCGGAATAGGATATGATAAAAAAGAAGCATTAAAAAAGACAATGATACGTACACATCACCTAGAAGAACTAACAAAGCCGCTCCAATTATTTGTCTCGATCTCAGATCGGTTAAAACAAGAGAGTCTTCCCATCATTCGTGAATTCTCTGATCGTGGTGCTATTATTACGGCAACAGAAGGCACGGCTAAGGTTATTGAAGAAAATGGAATGGTAACAAAAAGAATTGTCAAAAGCAAAAAAGATATTCTAAATCATTGGCAAGATAATCCACCACATATTGTACTGAACATCCCGAATCAAGGAAGGGAAAAAGAGAAAATTGGCTTTTTAATTCGTGAATTATCGGTACGCTTTCAAGTTCCGTATTTTACGAGTCTTGAAACGTTAAATGTATTTGCAGGCGGGTTAAATCAAGCTTTACATGAAAAAGAGATATTATCTTTACAGGAGTATTTGAGTGAAAGTTTCCGACTGGAAAAAATTATAACAAAGTAAAGTTAGGGCAAGCAGTTGGTTCCTGAATGTGGGACCGACTGTATTTTTTTGACATGGAAAAGTATAAACAGTTATAAAAAATCGCTCTAACGAATGTCAAGTTTTCTAATTAAATGTGAAGTGATTTATCCATATTTTTACCTATTTATCTGTTGTAAAGGATAAATTTGTAGTATAATAGTTATGTTATTTTCAAATAGTTGTGAATTGTAGTAACTCTTTTAGAGCATTAACGATGAATGGAGGCGTACGTTCATGGCTAGTGAACGGATTTTACTTGTTGACGATGATACAGATATGCAAATGGTACTTAAACTGTATCTTGAAAAAAGTGGATATGTTATTTTTACAGCAGAAGATGGTATTCAAGCGATTGCTGTAATTGAGGATAAAAACCCAGAATTGATTATTTTAGATGTTATGATGCCAAACCTTGATGGATTTGAACTATTACCAATCATTCGCAAACATACAGATGTACCAGTCCTTTTGTTTAGTTCGATCGACGACGACATGAATAAAGTGCTTGGTCTTGGAATAGGTGCGGATGATTATTTACCTAAAACAACGAGTATGCCTGTGATGATTGCGAAGATAAAGGCTCATTTAAGGCGCAGTCGAGCAGTTGAAGCGAAGGTAAGGCCAGTAGAAAAAGCAAATTCCGCTATCATTAGCTATCCCGGACTTGAAATTAATTTGACAAGTGCAGTAGTTAAGGTGAACGGATCTATTGTGAAACTATCAGCAAAAGAATATCAACTATTATGTATTCTGGCACAAAATCCAGAGCGTATTTATACAGTGGATAAATTATTTGAACTCATTTGGGGTGAAGAAAGTCTAGGAGACTTTCGAACTGTCATGGTACATTTAAGTAAATTACGAAAAAAAATCGAAAAAAATCCAGATGAACCACAGTATATTCACACATTACGTGGGATCGGTTACAAATTCGCTGATCTTGCTCACTAAAGGTTTTTCCTCTTCTATCGCTAAATGTTTAAGCAGTTGACGCACTTCTGAAGGACTTAATCCTATATATTTTGCTTGTTTCATTAAATGAATCCAATCCTGGTCATACACGTTAGAATGATTTGACGGTAACTGTACATTATTTTCCAATGAAGACCCTCCTTGCACTTTATATAAACAGAATAATAGCAAGAGTATAAATTGCGTTAAAGATTAGTTGAAGTTTCCTTTAAGTTTTCTTAAATACCCCCTTAACTATAAAGGAGCGTGGATTACCATGTTTGAACTGCCTGGTTATCGGATTTTAAATGTACTGATAGACAATGAATCTTGGATTCTATATAAAGCTATTTCACTAAAAGATGAAAAAGTTGTCGCGATAAAGGCAGAAAAAAACCGTTCGAGAGTTGAAATTTCACATGATTTTTATATTGCAAAGGATTTAAATAGTGAGTATATTTTACGTCCACTTCATATAGAGAAATATGGAGAAGAAATGTATATCATCACAGAACCCATACAAGGTGAAACGTTAGAGACGAGACTAGAAAGAACAGCGGGTCCTTTTGATGTAAGGAGCTTTCTTAAGATTGCAGCCAAATTAGCTGGTGTTGTTTCACATTTACATCAAGCACATATTATACATAAAGCTTTAAAACCTCAAAATATTGTTCTTCAACCGAGATTACATGAAGTAAAATTAACCGGATTTCATCACGCGACAACATTTTCAAAAGAAATACAGCATACAAATGGTAGTCCATATCAATTTAGAGAGCTAATCACATATATGTCTCCAGAACAGACTGGAAGAATGAATCGTGCGCTAGATTATCGTACAGATCTTTATTCTTTAGGGATTATTTATTATGAGATGATAACTGGAAGACTGCCATTCTCATCAGAACACCCTGCTGAACTCATCCACGCGCATCTAGCGAAACTGCCAGA
The DNA here is from genome assembly GCF_038002145.1 of Oceanobacillus sp. FSL W7-1309. Taxonomy (NCBI): domain Bacteria; kingdom Bacillati; phylum Bacillota; class Bacilli; order Caryophanales; family Bacillaceae; genus Oceanobacillus; species Oceanobacillus sp. FSL W7-1309. The sequence goes on along the minus strand of NZ_JBBOBX010000002.1, from coordinate 1,685,759 downwards.
AAGTCCGCGTTCAGTTAATTCAGCAATCCCAGAACCAATTTCTGCTATTATCCTACGATTGTTAGAAAAAGCTCCTGCGTACCGTTATCAGCATGCGAAACGACTAAAAGATGACTTAGAAAAATGTCTAAAACAGCTGGATGAAACTGGTGATATACAAAATATTGAATTAAGTGATCAACGATCTGAGCGTATTTACGAAAAATCAAGAAGATTATATGGTCGTGCACAAACCATCGAGCAATTAATCAAAAGCTTTTATCGTGTTCAAAAAGGAAGAACAGAACTGGTGCTTATCCCTGGTCCGTCCGGTGTAGGGAAAACATCTGTTGTTCAAGAGCTGCATAAGCCATTGGTAAAGGAAAAAGGATATTTCATTTCGGGGAAGTTTGAACAATTAGAAAAACAAATTCCTTATGCTCCAATTGTATATGCATTCCAAGGGCTGCTCCGTCAGATTGTATCAGAAGGTAAATCTAGTATGGAGCAGTGGGGGAGAAGATTAACGGAATCGTTAGGACACTCTGCAAGCGTAATTGCGAATTTTATTCCGGAGCTTCGCTGGTTAATTGGGGAAAATGGCGAGGTTCCAGATTTGCCCCCACAAGGAGTTCATAATCGTTTTCGGCATGCGATCAGAAGCTTTGTGCGTGTATTTGCAACAAAAGAACATCCACTTGTATTATTTTTAGATGATTTGCAATGGGCTGATGAGGCAACATTGGATTTACTTGATTATCTAGTAAGCAATCCGGATGATCTGTATGTGTTAATTATTGCTGCATATCGAGACAATGAAGTTCATGTCGGGCATCCATTTGAAATCATGTTAAACAAGCTGCAGAAAAGGGATGTCGGCATTACCTTTATACGAATAGCGACATTACTTGCTCAGCATGTTCGTGAATGGGTTAGGGAGGCGTTTTCGTTAGGGGAGGATGACATAGACTTTCTTGTGTCATTTATTTATCGAATTACGCGAGGGAATCCGTTTTTCATCGTCCAAGTAATTCAAACACTTCTAGATGAAAAGGTAATTGAATTCCGAATGGAAAAGAGTGAATGGATACTCAACAGGGATGCAGTAAAGCAGATGCCGATGTCAGACTCGATTATTGATTTCGTATTAAAAAGTATTGGGAGATTACCAAAAGAGACGATTGCCATTTTACAATTGGCTTCCTGCTTTGGAAATCGATTTAACCTCAAGGCATTAGCCAAAATAGCAAACAGAACCTATTTAGAAGTGAGTAAAAGTTTTAGGAATGGACTGGAAGCTGGCCTTATCCTGCCAATCGATTCTAGCTTTAAGTGGGTCTATGAGGATGCTGATTCAAATATCGATCAGGGGTACCCTCCAAGCTATGTATTTGTACATGATAAAATTCAACAAGCCTTTTACACAACGCTTTCAAATGAAAAGCAAATGAAAAATCATCAGCTTATCGGTTTAGAGCTTGTCTATTTATATGGTAAAGCAGAACTAAAATCGCATATTTTTGAGATTGTTAATCATTTAAACCAAAGCAGAGTCCTTTTGACCGAAAAGCAAAAGTTAAATTTAATTGAATGGAACTGGATGGCGGGGGAGCGTGCTAAGAATAGAGCTGCATCTGAATCCGCATTGAATTTCTTTCGGATAGGCAAAGAATTACTTCCAGAAAAACGATGGAGCGCCGCTTATTATCCTTTAACATTTAAAATAATGACAGGGCTTGGAGAGGCCGAGTACTTAAATCATTTATTTCAAGAGGCCGAGAATACATTCGAGGAAATTCTAATAAATGCGAAGACAATTCAAGAAAAGTTACAGATTTATGACTTGAAAATATTACTGAATGTTCATATACACGAGGTGGAAAAAGCCACAAATGCTGGTCTGGAAGGATTGAGTCTAGGTGGGTGGAATTTCAAAAGTAATGCGACAAAGATGGATGTTGCAAAAGAATATCTACTCACGAAGCTTGCGCTAAGAAAGAAAAAGGAAACGGATTTACTGCAGCTTCCGGTTGTGGAAGATAAACTTGTGCATGCCTTGATGCGCACGTTAATTAATTCAAATGCACCAACCTACCATTGGAATCAAAACCTAGCCACCATCTTAATGCTGCGTGCACTGCGATTAACATTGAAATACGGAGATATGGATATTACGGCTCTTGTCTACAACAATTATGCTTTGACACTGAGTGCAGGATTTAACGATTATGATAGCAGCTATCGATTTGGCAAATTAGCCATGAAGCATTTGGAAAAGTTTCAGGATAATAGTTTAAAAGCCCGGGTTTACTTTGTATTTGGCAGCTTTGTTAACCATTGGAAGAAACCGATTCGCGAAAGTCTCGTCTATTTAGAGCAGTCACAGCAGCTTTGTATTGAGTCAGGTAATCTCCATCTTGCTGGAGCTAACAGCTCTTTTATTGCAATTATTCTATTGATAAAAGGTGATCATTTAAACGATGTAAAAAAAGGAATTAAACGGCAGCATGACTTTGCAAAACAAAATGAATATATCATTTCAGATGATTTTTTGGATGAAACCATAGATTGGATTGATGTATTAGCAACTAGGACTGATCCGGTAAACTGGAATTTTCCAGATTTTACAAATGATGTATCTGCAAAAATTGTACATTACACAATCAGACTTCAAATGACATACCTACTGGATAATGAAGATGCTGCATTGGCTATTATGGAAAAGCTAGAATCGATTGTCGATCGTACACTTATTCTTGTCATTGCCCCTGACTATTATTTTTATCACGCATTATGGTTAACGCGACTCATGAGAAGAGGAAAGTTGTCGAGAAATCAAGGACGGCAAAAGCTATTTAAAAGACTAAAAAAGATGAAAATGTGGGCAAAGAACTCCCCAGCTAATTATCGGCATAAATATTTACTATTGGAAGCTGAATGGTTGCACGTAAATAAAAAAGAGCGAGCGATTTATCTTTATAATCGTGCCATACGATTTGCGACGGAATCTGGGTTTATACAAGATGTGGCGATTATCAATCACTGTGCAGCAGAATTTTATTTAGCAAAGAATTTATCAAAATCGGCAAAACCATATCTCGTTGATGCGTATGTTCATTACTTAAAATGGGGTGCAAAACGAATCGCTCATAATTTAGCTGAAGCTTATCCAATCCTTAATCACCAGGAAGGAGAACGTACCTTTAACCTTGAACACCCTCATGAATCGATTGATATGAACACATTATTTAAAACCTCTCGGCTAATTGCTGATGAGGTAATGTTCGATCAATTAGTAGAAAAATTTATGGATCTAATGGTAATTAATGCTGGTGCCGAACGTGCTTTTCTTTTATTGAAGGAAGATGAATTACTTCAGCTTGTTGCAAAAAAAAATGTGCAAGATGAGATTACATTATATAAAAAACCAAAACGGGTGGAGATGTTCCGCGATTTTTCAGAAGCGATTGTTCATTACGTTGCAAATACAAAGGAAGTCGTTGTGTTGGACGATGCTATGAATCAAGGGGAATTTACGAAAGACCATTTTATTAAGCAAACAGAAGCGAAATCAATTCTTTGTTTACCAATTGTGTATCATCGTAAGTTGACAGGTATCCTTTATTTAGAGAACAATCAATCTACAAATGTATTTACTAGAGAAAGGGTAGTTTTGTTAACTTTATTGGCTTCGCAAGTTGCAATTTCTATTGAAAATGCTTATTTGTATGCGAATTTGGAAACCACAGTAGAGGAAAGGACTGCCTTGTTACATGCTGCAAATGAAAAATTAAAGAATGCTAATATTTCCCTAGAGCATGCAGAGGCAGAGCGTACTCGATACCTTTCTACTATTTCACATGACTTACGCTCGCCAATCGCTGCAATTCAAAACTACGTTGATGCCATTTTAGAGGGAATTATTGAAGAGGAACAACGTACAGAGTACCTTCAAATTGTTAAGAAGCGTGTAACTGCTTTAAATGGTCTTATTCAAGATTTGTTTGATTTAGCACAATTTGAATCTGGTAATGTCTCCTTTGCAATGGATGTGATTCCTATTGATAAACTGTTTCTTCATTTATGCAGTCAGTTTGAATTAGAGGTTAACATGAAAGGACTAACCTTTAGATCGGAATACTCTGGTCGCATAGGATCGGGCTATCCGCTAGTTGAAGTGGATGTACAACGAATCGAGCAAGTCATGGGGAATCTCATATCCAACGCAATGAAGCATTCGGACGAAGGTGAAATAGCATTAAGGCTATCATTAGAGAATACAGGTGAAGCCGTTATTTCAATTGCGGACGAAGGACGTGGTATTGCAGCCACCGATCTCCCTTATATATTTGATCAATTTTATACAAAAGCAAATGGAAGCAAAGAGGCAGGGCATGGGCTGGGATTAGTTATTTGCAAGGAAATTATGCAGGCGCATCAAGGAAGAATTTGGGTGGAGAGTGAAGAGGGAAGAGGAACAACATTTTATCTCTCTTTAAAGGTATGGGAAGGTTCGGAATCCGAAGAGGAGATGAAGGTGCTACAATTGGAATAGCTGATAAATAAATGCAGTGGTCCTCTTTGCGACACACTGCATTTATTTTTGCACCGTATTTATAGATATTTCTCAAACCAATGACAAATTTGATCAAGTCTTGCTATGCGCATGATAGGTTGACCACTTCTACTTAATTCATGAGTTGCTCCAGGGAAACGAACAAACTCCACTTCCTTACGTAGGTGCTTTAATGTAATAAAAAGCTGTTCACCCTGTTCGATTGGGCACCGGAAATCACGTTCACCATGCAGTATTAATAATGGTGTTTCGATATTATTTGCGTATTTTAGAGGAGAAATATCCCAAAGTTTGGTTGGATCATCGAGCAAGTTTAAGCCGTGTTCTCCTTTCGTGAAGAAATATCCAATATCACTCACACCATAAAAGCTGAGCCAATTGGAAATCGAACGTTGGGTGACAGCAGCTTTAAAGCGATTCGTATGACCAACAATCCAGTTTGTCATAAATCCACCATAGCTTCCCCCTGTAACGCCAAGTCTTGTTTCATCGATAAAGCTATAGTTTTCTAATACATAGTCCACAGCATCCATTAAATCCGAATAATCGCCTTTTCCATAGTTGAATCTAACGGCATCAACAAATTTCTGACCATATCCATGGCTTCCCCGTGGATTCGTATAAAGAACGACATAGCCTTTTGCTGCTAAAAGCTGCATTTCATGAAAGAAAGTTTGTCCATACATCATATGTGGCCCGCCATGGATTTCCAGGATGAATGGATATTTTTTCGTTTCATCAAAGTCATATGGGCATAATAACCATCCCTGGATTTCCAATCCATCTTGTGCTGTAAAGGTAAGTGCTTCTGGCTCGGAAATCGCTACTTCCTGAAGGAACTTCTCATTCGCATTTGTTAATCGCTCCAACTGTAAATCCTTGTTAAGCTGGTAGAAATTGCACGGATTAGTAGGCGTACTAATCCCAAGAATAAAAGACTCGGCTTCTGGGTGATACGTAAAACTAAATACATGATTATTATTTTTATATAGCACGTTTAAGTTTCCGTCCAATGTTGCTTGATAAAGACCTGTGGCGCCAAAGTCTGTTGCAATGAAAAAGATTCGATTCCCGTCTGCCGACCAGATGGGACCCGTTGTTGCCGCGCCAAGTCGTGTATCACCTACCATCACATCACCGAGTTGTATGTCCCAATCGTTGCTGAGGGGCGTACGGCTTTTAGTTGTTACATCAATTAGAAACAGTTTGCTTAACGTTGCAGTGCTGTATTCAAAATCGTGACCAAAGCAGGCAATCTTATTACCGTGAGGGGAAAATTTAGCGTTGTAATAACTACTTTTTCCATTCGTTAATTTTGTTACTTCTTTTGTCTCCAAATGGAGTGTGAACAAGTCACTAAAACGTTCATAGTCGGCATCCGCATCGAAGTTAGCAGTAAATAAAATGGTGCTCGCATCTGGAGAACTATCTTGAAAACTGTGATCTGCATCTTTTGTCGTTAATTGTGTGAATGCTTTTGTTTCTAAGCTGTATTGGATAATTTGCGTTGTTTTATTATCGTGAAACCCGTTTGCATCTGACTTATATTTTAATCGATTGACGACAAGGGGCTGCTTCGCATTATGCTCCTTTTCCTTTTGTCGCTCTTCCGTTGTCAATTCTTTTTGGTCCTCAATATGATCTCCTTTGTCAAGAGAAGCATGAAAGAAGATGGATCTTCCATCTTTTGACCATAAAGGACTATAGGCGCCATGCTTAAATGCGGTTAATTGTTTTGCTTCTCCACCAGCTTTGTTTATTAGATAAAGCTGCGAAATACCACTGCGCGTTGATTGGAAGACCGCAATTTTCCCATCTGGTGAAAAATGAAGGTTATCGTTTTTAGTATTCTCAAAAGTCCATTGCTTTGCTTCAGTTTCGTCAAATTGTTGAAAATAAAGCTGTGATTGATACTTGTTTTCTTCATTAATTGTTGTGGAAACATATGTAAATGCTTTTCCATCAGGTGTATATTGTGGATCGCTGTATACTTCGATCTTTTTTAGGTCTTCTGATTTAATCGATCGTTTGGTATGAACCATAGAATTTCCCCCTAATTTAAAATTGTCATTCAAAGAGGAGAGAATGCTCCTCTTTGAATGAATTTTCACTTTATAAGAACTGTCTATTAGTTTAAACTATTTCGTGTTACGAATCAATTAGGAAATTCGGCGAATGAAGGTGACTATAAATGTGATGTATACTTATCATACATACGAAAAGTGACCCGAATCCGGGTCACTTATGCATTAAACTGTATGTTTTGTATTGTTTTCTTGTATCTTAGCATCCGTCTCATAAGCTTCTTGTAATTGCCGCGTTATCTTTCCTGGCTTTCCATCAGCAATGTCCAGATTATCTACTTTTACAATTGGTGTAATCTCAGAAGTGCTGCTTGAAAGAAAAAGTTCATCAGCGAGACTAATTTCTTCCACTTCAAAGCTTTCCTCAATGAAGGGAATATTTAATTCACCAGCAAATCTCTCAACTGCCATTCTTACACAGCCATGGAGAATATTTTTGTTAGCAGGGTGTGTATAGATCGTTCCGTCCTTTACCAAATATACATTTGAAGAGCTGCATTCGGTTACCAGCCCATCCTTATGGAGAATCGCTTCATAGCAGTTATTTTCCTTAGCAGCTTGCTTTGCTAATACATTCGGTAATAAATTTAAACTTTTGATGTAACAGTATTCCCATCGAATATCTCTTTGTGTAATTGTTTGAACACCATTTTGTAATAACTCCAAATTTCTCGGCTGGTCTCCTACATATGCATAGATATTAGGTAGAACATCAGCAGGAAAAATATGATCACGTGGGGCAGATCCACGTGTTACTTGTAAGTATACCTTACCGTCTGTAGTCATTTTATTTCGTTCAAGCAATTCTAATAATAAATGTGTTATTTCTTCTTTATTGAATGGTAATTTTATTTTAATTGCTTCAGCAGATCGAAATAAGCGATCCACATGCTCATCGAGTAAATAGTAAGTTCCGTGATAGATTCGAATTACTTCATATATTCCATCCCCGAATTGAAGACCACGCTCTTCAAATGGATAATGTAAATTATCACGGTGTGTAAACTGGGATTGTGTCATAATAATAGGATAAACAGACATACATAAAAGCCCCTTTCTCTAAGTACGGGTTCAAGAAGGGCAGAGGACTAAAATGTTTCCTGTCACATACCTTTTGAACATCCGTTTTTAAAAGCCTATTCCTAGTTTATAGCCTCTATCCTCTAAAGTAAATAATGAATTATTAGAAATTATTTAATAAAGTTTCGTCTTTATAGCAAAGGTTTCTCTTGTCAATTAAATTTTTTGTAAAGAAATGTTGAAATTACTATTGATTTGTTAAGAAGAGGTTGTTATAATATTATCTGTTAGCGAAAAATGAATAATGATTTGCGGGTGTAGTTTAGTGGTAAAACCTCAGCCTTCCAAGCTGATGATGAGGGTTCGATTCCCTTCACCCGCTCCATACATATGTGATAACGCAGTGTTTCGTAAAAGTAGGATTACGAAGCGTTGCGTTTTTAATTTTCACGATATTTCCAACATCTTCATACTTGAATTTATCATTTTTTAAGTAGTATTCTATAGGAAATTAATATTTAAATGATGAGGGATCACGATGAAAAACTTGCTTCAGCAACTAAGACAACTGAATAATAAGAGCTATAAAGGTTATAAAAGCATTCAAGGTCATTATCAATTTGACGACTATGACTTATATATAGATTATGTACAAGGAGATCCATTTGCGACACCGTCCAAGATTCGGGTTGTTATATCAGGGAATAGACGTTCGATTCGTCCGGAATGGCTGCAAACCCGAACTCGAAAAGTAGCTGTAGAGGATGCAATTGCACGAGTTGTAGGGAAGGAAACGGATAGACAGTCTTTTTCCGTGAAAGGTTCAGGGAAAAGCGGTATGATTTTCTTTGATCGCCCTGGACAGGAAGTTTTAGAACGGACGGCATTGCAAATTAGTCCAAAGGCGATAACAATTTGTATTTCTGTTGGTCTACCCGCTAATGGTCGACGCATTAATGCAAGAGAAGCCGAGAAGCTTTTTACGGCAACAATCCCATCTATTATAAAAAATTCTATATTTAAAATAACAAATAGCGAAATAGAGACGGCGATAAAGCTGGCTGATCAGCAGGAAGCAATTCTTAATGAAATGAAGCGGCAAAATTGGATTGCTTTTATTGCGAATGGGTCCATACTTCCGCGGGAAAGCGGCATTCGGAATACACCGCTTAAACATGCTGTGCCGTTTCAAAGTCCGAAAGCGTCTGAGGTTTCTATAACAATTCCACACCAAGCACATCCGCTAAAAGGAATGGCGATTAAAAAGGGGATTACATTAATAGTTGGTGGAGGATATCATGGTAAAAGCACCTTGTTAAAGGCTATTGAACGCGGTGTGTATTTTCACCAAAAAGGTGACGGGCGGGAATATGTATTAACAGATCCAGATGCAGTGAAGATCCGTGCTGAGGATGGAAGACAGGTTACTGCTGTCAATATTTCCTCCTTTATTAATAACTTACCAAATGCACAAGATACAGTATGCTTTTCTACAGAAAATGCAAGTGGCAGTACCTCGCAGGCGGCTAATGTGATGGAGGCATTGGAGGCTGGGGCAAAAACACTGCTGATTGATGAAGATACAAGTGCAACAAATTTTATGATTCGTGATTATCGTATGCAACAGCTTGTTAGCCAGGATAAGGAACCAATTACACCATTTATTGATCGAATTAAACAGCTTTCTAATCAATTTGGTATTTCTACGATTCTTGTTATGGGAGGATCAGGTGATTATTTCTCAGTAGCAGATTCAGTTGTAATGATGGATGAATATGTACCTTATGATGTAACAGATCGAGCGCGTGTGATTATAGAGAAGCATCCAATAGAACGTCAGGTACGTGCACAATCAGGTTTTAATGAAACAACCAATCGTTATTTTCAGCCTGAATCGTTAAAACTTGAAAAGGCAAATCGAATGAAAATACAAGCCAAAGGACTGTATCAAATTGTAATGGGGAAGACACCAATTACCTTTGATTATACAGAACAATTAATTGATTTATCGCAGACTCGTATGATTGCTGAAATAATACATTATTTGGCGCGTACAAATGACTTTAAGCATAAATCATTACATGAAATGCTCGATGAGATAGAACGTCAGTTGGATGCTGTTGGTTTGGCTTCATTCACTGTATTTAAAAATCAGCATCCAGGGGATCTTGCACGTCCTCGCAGACACGAAATTGCGGCTGTGTTAAACAGGATGCGAACAGCAATTGTAAAACAAAAGTAGAAGGGAGGTTGTTCAGATGCGAACAGAGCAATTGAAACAGGAGATTATTGATTATGCGAAGGAGATTGGAATAGACAAAATTGGTTTTGCCTCAGCAGATGTATTTGGGGAGCTGAGAGAGCGATTAAGAAGACAGCAGGAATCGAACTTTCAATCAGGCTTCGAAAAAGGAAGTCTAGAAGAACGCACAGAACCACAACGTCTATTACCAGAAGCGCAGTCAATCATTTCCATTGCGATTGCCTACCCTTCTCGTATGAAAGACGCGCCAAGAAGTACAAAAGAGGAAAGGCGTGGATTGTTTGCCCGCGCCTCTTGGGGAATTGATTACCACGTTGTCTTGCGTGACCGTTTAGAAAAGCTCGCAGCTTTTATCCAAGAAAAGGTTCCAGAGGTTAGCAATAAAGTAATGGTCGATACCGGTGAACTTTCAGACCGTGCTGTTGCAGAAAGAGCTGGAATCGGATTTAGTGGAAAAAACACATCGATTATTACACCCGAATTTGGTTCGTTTGTCTATTTAGGTGAAATGATAACCAATATTCCATTTGTTCCAGATGACCCGATCGAGGATAGCTGTGGTGATTGCACGAAATGCATGGACGCGTGTCCTACCGGTGCACTTGTTGAAGGTGGTAGATTAAACGCACAGCGCTGCATTGCATTTTTAACTCAGACAAAGGATTTCTTGCCCGACGAATTTCGAACAAAGCTAGGAAATCGCCTATACGGATGCGATACCTGTCAGCAAGTTTGCCCAAGGAATAAAGGAATTGATTCTCATATCCATCCTGAATTTGAACCGGAGCATGATTTGGCAAAACCCAAGCTTGAGCCAATGCTGCGGATTTCCAATCGTTCATTTAAAGAAAAATTTGGTCACATGTCCGGTTCGTGGCGAGGGAAGAAACCATTGCAGCGAAACGCGTTAATCGCACTTGGTCATTATAAAGATAAAACAGCGATCCCGGAAATGATTAGTGTAATGAAAGAAGATCCTCGTCCGGTGATTCGCGGTACTGCAGCCTGGGCTCTTGGGAAAATAGGAACTGTGGAAGCATTCCGGGCAATTGAGGCTGCTATGGAAAATGAAAAAGACGACCAAGTACTAATTGAAATGGAAAAAGGTTTAGAATTCAAGTATAAATCATGAATTAAATAATATTTTGTCATTGAAAGATTATGCCAAGCTTCCCCTCCATATACTTTTTGTGGAGGGGATTTTTTATGGAAGAAATAAAGCAGCTGTGGCTCGATTTTTTTCAAAATGAATCGGATGACGTTCCGGTTTGGTGGACACGTAAGCAGGCTTCTCTGAAAGACCGAGAAGCAGAAATAGTTCGGTTGAAAGTGAACGGAAAAATATTCCAAAGGCTCCATTATGATAACAGCACAAATTTCGATTATACATTACACCTTCGATATGTAATCAAACAAAAAGGACAGTTTCACGTAGAGGAGCAGCTTATACCATACCGCTTTCGATATGAGGGTGGCGTTGTGAAGAATCACCAAGGAATTGAAAGAAAGACTGCTACAAATAGAAAAGGAATCGAACAAGAATTGAAAACGAGGATACAAGAGGGAGAAAGATTCGCTTATGATCGTTTAGCTGCTGTCCAATATGCGGAGCGTTGGTGGAATAGTTATAATCCAGAATATCGCGTTTTTGATGTTGACTGTACAAACTATGTATCACAATGCCTGCGTGCTGGAGGGGCACCAATGTGGGGAGTCCCTGTGAGGGAGCGAGGTTGGTGGTACCAAACGGATAATTGGAGTTTCAGCTGGGCTGTGGCTCATTCATTAAGATGGTATCTAAGTGGATCGAATCAGGGTTTAAAAGGAAAGGAAATGGAGCGAGCGGATCAGCTCATTCCCGGGGATGTAATTTGTTATGATTTCCAAGGAGATGGCAGGTGGGATCATAACACAATTGTTGTTGCCAAAGATGCCTATGGAATGCCACTTGTTAATGCACATACGGATAATAGCAGGAATCGCTATTGGTCTTATGAGGATTCAACTGCATGGACACCAGAGATTAACTATAAATTTTTCCGAATTGGGGATGATTAGTGATATAATAGTAGGGTTAAAAATGAGGATGAAAATGACCGAGAAGTTTGAGGCGGCGAAGTTTTGAGTACCGGAACGTATGCAATTAATACGTGAGGAACGGAAAAGCAAGCCAACGAAGAAATTCGATGTGTCATTTTTACCGGAATTTTTTAACAACCTATAATAGTAGGGTTAATAAATTGTTAAGGAGAATGAATGTTGAGTTTACATGTCGTATTATATCAACCAGAGATACCTGCTAATACTGGAAATATTGGAAGAACGTGTTTAGCAACTGATACTACACTTCACTTGATTCGTCCACTCGGCTTTTCGACAGATGATAAGATGCTGCGTAGAGCTGGGTTGGATTATTGGAAACATGTCGATGTCCATGAGCATGATTCGATGGATCAATTATATGAGCAGTATCCAAATGGTGTCTATTATTATATTGAAAACTTCGGAACAAAGCACTATTCTGATTTTGATTATAGCAAAAAAGAAGAAGATATATTTTTTGTTTTTGGAAGAGAATCAACTGGATTTCCGAAAGAGCTTTTAGTCGGTAGAGAAGACCAATGCTTGCGAATTCATATGAATGATAAAGTAAGGTCACTGAATCTGTCGAATACGGCCGCGATTATTATCTATGAAGCATTAAGACAGCAAGGCTTTCCAAATTTGATATAAGGTAAAAAAACCCGTTCGGCAAATAATGCTGAGCGGATTTTTTAGGATATGTTACTTTTACTTCATACCATTATTGGTTTTTCTTAGGCACCCCAGGTTTTGCTTCATAGCCAGAAGTGAAAAAAGAAACGACGAATGTTAGAATAACACCCATAAGTAATGCTAATTTCATGAGAATTTCCTCCTTATTATGAAAATAAAGCGTTTTAATTGAATATGCCCCTATTATAACGAAATTATTTCAATAAGGAAACTATCATCCAATTTATTTGGTTGATCCCTCTAATATAAGTACTTGGAAAAGGCATTTTTTCCGAATGATTCCAGTGATAAAATTTGATGAATTTCCTCCTGTAATTTAATTAAAATTTGGAATAAATAAATATATTGAAAAGTATGTACATATATTGTAAGTGGGCTAAAAATAAGGTATATTAGTTGATGAAACGTAGTTACATATCTATAATAAAATTGAACCGTTTACATGGCGGGGGAAGTTAACTTCTAATGGGGGTATCAGACGTGGCAGAAAATGGAGAATCTGTAGAGAGATTCTGGGGGCAATTTCATGGACCAAACTCGGGGTATTTAGAACAACAGTATGAATTGTACAGAGAAGACCCTGAAGCTGTCGAACCATCTATTAAAGAGATGTTCGATAAGTATGGGGCTCCTGCATGGATGTACCAACAAGAAAATGCAGGGCAATCCGTATCACAAAACACATTAGCAAGTAGTGTAAAAAAATTAACCTCAGCGATGCAACTTGTTGAGGCTATTCGTCGTTATGGTCACACGGAGGCAGATATTTACTCGATTGGTGGCTATAAAGGAAGCAAAACGAACTTACTGGAATTGAAAACGTATGATTTAACGGAAGAAGATTTAAAAAGTATTCCAGCCTCCTGGGTATGGGATAAAGCTCCAAGTGATGTGGAGAATGGATTAGATGTTGTAAACCGTCTAAGGAAATATTATACGGGTACCATCACATTTGAATATGATCATGTGAATAACCATGAAGAACGAAAATGGCTTTTTGATTTAATTGAAAATGGAAATGCTAGACTTGAATTAACGGATGAGCAGCGAAAGGTAGTTTTAGAGCGGCTCGTAGATGTACAAGGTTTTGAACATTTCTTGCAAAAAACATTTGTCGGACAAAAGCGTTTTTCAATTGAAGGCTTAGAGGTAATGGTGCCGATGATTGATCGAATCGTACACTATGCAGCTAAGGATGGAATTGAAAATGTAATGATGGGCATGGCTCATCGTGGTCGTCTAGCCGTTCTTGCAAATGTTTTAGGGAAGCCATACGATAAAATTTTCTCAGAGTTTAACTACTCGAAAGATAAAGAATTGATGCCATCAGAAGGGTCAGCAGCAATTAATTATGGCTGGACAGGTGATGTGAAATATCATTATGGGGCAAAGCGAGAAGTCAGTAGTGGGGATGCGTTAAAAACCCGCATTACGTTAGCACATAACCCATCACATTTAGAATTTGTGAATCCAGTAGTAGAAGGCTTCGCACGTGCAGCACAAGATGACCGGTCAGAAAAAGGTTATCCGAAGCGTGATTTCAATAAAGCGCTTGCTGTTCTGATTCATGGTGATGCAGCATTTATTGGAGAAGGTGTTGTTGCAGAAACGTTAAACTTAAGTGGGCTACCTGGTTACAATACAGGTGGGGCGCTTCATATCATTGCAAACAACCTTTTAGGCTATACAACTGACCGGGAGGATGGCCGATCCACTCGTTATGCAAGTGATTTAGCGAAAGGATTTGAAATACCGGTTGTCCGAGTAAACGCTGATGACCCAATTTCATGCTTGTCAGCCATAAAAATAGCTTATGCATACCGACAAAAGTTCCGTAAGGATTTCATGATTGATTTAGTTGGTTATCGTAGGTTTGGTCATAATGAAATGGACGAACCAAGAACGACACAGCCGAAATTGTATCAAGAAATTGATAATCATCCGCCTGTAGCAGAGATATTTGCTAAAGCTTTGGAAGAGAAAAATATTATTGATCCAGGGGACTTCGATAAACTGAAAGAGGATGTCGAAACAAAATTAACCGACATTTATAAAAATATGAAAGAGCATGATATTGGTCAGCCAGAAGCAAAATTAATGCCTGAAGTGCTATTAAATGGGTTGGATCAGTTTGAAACTGCAATTGATCTGAAAACATTAAAATCCTTAAATAAAGATTTGCTGAAACGCCCGGAAGGATTTAATGGGTTCAAGAAAACAGAAAAGATTTTGAAACGCCGTGAAAAAGCTTTCGAAGAAGGAAATACGGCGGACTGGGGTACTGGTGAAACACTGGCATATGCATCTATTTTACGAGATGGAATTCCAATACGCCTCACTGGTCAAGATTCGGAGAGAGGTACATTTGCACACCGTCATATTGTGCTCCATGATACGGTAACAAATGAAAAGTATAGTCCAATGCACGGGTTAACCGATGCAAAAGCATCCTTTGATATTCGAAACAGCCCATTATCAGAAGCTGCTGTTTTAGGTTACGAATATGGTTATAGTGTTCATTCGCCAAACACGCTAGTTATTTGGGAAGCACAATTTGGTGATTTTGCGAATGCTGGTCAAGTAATCTTTGACCAATTTATATCATCATCACGTGCTAAATGGGGAGAAAAATCCAATATGGTTATCCTTCTGCCGCATGGTTATGAAGGGCAGGGTCCAGAACACTCCAGTGCACGTTTGGAAAGGTTTTTACAAATGGCAGCGGAGAACAACTGGATTGTGGCGAACGTTACATCATCCGCACAGCTTTTCCATCTGTTACGCAGACAAGCAGCGTTACGTGGGCGTGAACAAGCAAGACCTTTAATTCTAATGACGCCAAAAAGCAGTCTCATTCGTCATCCTAAAATGGGGGCGCCTGCTGAAGAGTTTACAACAGGGAAATTTAAAACGTTGCGTAACCAGCCAGGTTTAGAGATAAATAAAGAGAGTGCGACTCGTCTCTTAATCGGCAGTGGAAAAATCATGATTGATATAGAGGAAACAATGGAAGCTTCAGAACAAAGCTTTGAATGGTTGCGTGCTATTCGGTTGGAACAGATTTATCCGTTCCCGAAAAAAGCATTGGAAGAAGAGTTAAAACAATTACCGAATCTAAAAGAAATTGTCTGGGTGCAAGAAGAGCCGAAAAATATGGGGGCTTGGAATTTTGTGGATGATTACTTACGAGAATTATTACAAGAAGGGCAGAAATTACGCGTAATAAGCAGGCCAAGTCGTTCAGCACCAGCTGGAGGAATACCAAGTGTTCATAAAACAGCTCAAAACAAAATTATCAATCAAGCGCTAAACATATCTGAAGGGGGAAAATCCAGTGCAAGAAATTAAGATTCCAGAACTAGCTGAATCCATTACAGAAGGTACGATTGCAGAATGGCTCGTGAAAAAAGGGGATAAAGTAGAAAAGGGAGATCCGATTGTTGAGCTGGAAACGGATAAAGTAAACGTTGAAGTCAATTCTGATTTCTCTGGTGTTATTACCGAAATTCTCAGTGAAGAAGGTGACGATGTTTCCGTAGGAGATACGATTGCAAGCTTAGATGAGAATGGAGAAGCAGGCGGAAGTACTGCACCAGCCGAAACACCAAAGGAAGAGAAGCAAGAGGAAGCTGCGAAAGAGCAACCAGTAGAGGCTCCAAAAGCTCCAGAAGCAAATTCTGAAAAGGATCATAACAATTCTGAAGTGATTGCTTCTCCAGCGGCTAGAAAACGTGCGCGTGAGCTAAATATTGATTTGAGTAAAGTGAATGCCCGTGATCCGCTCGGTCGAATTCGTCCAGAAGATGTAGATGCCGCAGCACAAGCACCAAGTGAACCAAAAGCACCTAAGTCAGCTCCTGCTAAAAAAGAAGCGCCAGCAGCTGCAAATAAAACGGAGTTTGATAAGCCAGTTGAGCGTGTGAAAATGACCCGTCGACGTCAAACAATTGCTAAAAATCTTGTAAATGTTCAACACGAAACTGCGATGCTAACAACGTTTAACGAAGTGGATATGACTGCTGTGATGGATCTTCGAAAACAGCGTAAAGATAAATTTTTAGAGAAAAATGGTGTGAAGCTTGGCTTTATGTCCTTTTTTACAAAAGCTGTTGTAGGAGCACTAAAGGAGTTCCCATTACTGAATGCAGAAATTCAAGGTAATGAGCTAGTTGTAAAGAAATTTTACGATATCGGTATTGCAGTATCCACAGATGAAGGTCTTGTCGTCCCAGTAGTACGTGATGCAGATCGTCTTGACTTTGCAGGTATTGAAGGTGAAATTGTCAACCTAGGCAAAAAAGCGCGTGATAATAAATTAGGATTGAAGGATTTACAAGGTGGCTCATTTACTATTACAAACGGTGGTACATTTGGTTCTATGATGTCTACACCAATTTTAAATGCACCACAAGTAGGAATCCTAGGAATGCATAACATTGTTAAACGAGCAATGGTAATGCCGGATGATTCAATCCAAGTTCGTCCAATGATGTACCTTGCATTATCTTACGACCATCGAATTGTCGATGGAAAAGAAGCGGTTCAATTCCTTGTACGTGTAAAACAAATGCTAGAAGACCCATATGATTTATTATTAGAAGGTTAATAGTTGAATAGAATTAAAAAACCTTTGCTGTGAAAGTATCAGCAAAGGTTTTTTACGTGTTGTTTCACTGGAAAATCGCGATTACCATACGTCTCAAATTAATCGCTTAGTCCATATATCCACCTAATCCTCTAATTGAACCATCTGCAATTTCTGCCCAACCATATCCCAATTTAAAAATAATTAACGATGAAAAATCAATGACAATTGCTTTAATCTCAAGTTAACCATTGCAAAATAGTAGTGAAACGAATATTATAGTAAACGTTGGTAAAAATATACGGAAAGTAAGGGGTATTATATGGATAAGGGCTTTAAACTAAAACAAAATAATACAGATATCCGTACGGAGGTTGTTGCTGGAACAACAACATTTCTAACGATGGCTTATATTGTTGTTGTAAATCCTGCAATTTTATCTTCTGTAGGAATTCCATTTGAACAGGTATTTATGGCAACCGTTATTGCTGCTATAGTAGGTACTTTAATTATGGGGATTTTCGCGAATTACCCAATAGCAATTGCTCCTGGTATGGGGTTAAATGCATACTTTGCGAGTATTGTCGCAACGCAAGGTTTGTCCTATCAAGTAGTGTTTGGCACTGTATTTTTAGCTGGAATTCTTTTTATTATTCTTAGTTTGACAAAGCTGCGTGAAACATTGATTGGTGCAATCCCACCATCATTAAAATATGGAATTACTTCTGGTATTGGTTTGTTTATTGCTTTCGTCGGGCTGCGCAATTCAGGGATTGTTGTAGCGAATCCAGAGACGATTGTTGGGCTTGGTGATTTACATGATCCGATGATTGTATTAACCTTAGTTGGGTTATTAATCACACTAATTCTTTTTGTTATGAAGTTAAAAGGTGCACTATTCATCGGTATGCTTGCTACGGCAATCATTGCATATTTTACAGGACAGTTAACGGTGACAGGTGTTCTATCTGCACCTCCTGCACCAGTATTTTTTGATATGGATATAGGTGGCGTATTCTCAAACGGTCTTTATACAGTAGTATTTGCCTTTTTATTAGTAACACTGTTTGACACTACTGGAACAATGATAGGAGTTGCCGAACAAGCAGGGTTTATGAAAGACGGAAAAATGCCGCGTGCAAAGCAGGCACTTTTAGCAGATGCAACCGCAACGACTGTTGGCTCGATGTTTGGGACAAGCCCTTCAACAGCTTATATTGAATCTACCTCAGGAGTTGCAGCAGGGGGAAGAACCGGATTAACATCGATTGTTGTGGCAATACTATTTGCGCTGTCGATTTTCTTTACACCTATAATTTCAGTAATCGCTGGTTTGCCAGCCATTACTTCACCAGTTTTAATTATTGTAGGGTGTTTTATGATGGAAGGACTGGCTAAGGTTAACTGGAAAGCATTTGATGAAGCTTTCCCTGCATTTGCAGTCATCTTAACAATGCCATTCACATCAAGTATTGCAACAGGAATTGCTATTGGGTTTATAACGTATCCAATATTGAAGCTTGTAAGTGGTAAAGGTAAGGAAGTGCATTGGATTTTATATGTGTTTGGTGTGATTTTTCTTATCCAAATGGCCTTTTTCCCAACGCATTGATTAGAAAACTTGGCATTTACCAAGCTTTTATGTAAATCCCATAGTTGCCCTTAGGCAATAAGAATGTTTAAGACATTCTTATTCTT
Source organism: Oceanobacillus sp. FSL W7-1309 (assembly GCF_038002145.1). Classification (NCBI taxonomy): domain Bacteria; kingdom Bacillati; phylum Bacillota; class Bacilli; order Caryophanales; family Bacillaceae; genus Oceanobacillus; species Oceanobacillus sp. FSL W7-1309. Next base: position 1,666,779 of record NZ_JBBOBX010000002.1, on the reverse strand, counting down.
ATCTGCCAAATGAATACTGTCTCCACAACCGAAGGGAGACAGTTTTATACGGCTCAAACAAACAGGAAATTTATATGTTAAAAAAGATAAAAATAGGGAAAAACTATTTTAATACTGTTTCTTAAAGGAGGCTTTACCGTGATGGGTATACTTCTCGGTATTTTAGCGATAATTATTACCTTAGGCCTAGCCTATTTAATGTCCAATAATAAGAAAATAATTAATTACAAGGGAATCGGCATTATGCTGGTTTGTCAGCTGTTAATAACATGGTTTATGTTTTCCACACAGATTGGAAAAGCAATCATTGATGGTATCTCTGCTGTATTTAATAAGCTAATTGAATTTGGTGTAGAAGGGATAAGCTTTGTGCTTGGCGGATTTGCGTTAGAAGATGGTGGCGTATTCTTCTTCAACGTATTACTGCAAATTATCTTTTTCGCAACACTTCTTTCTGTGCTTACGTATTTAAAAATTTTACCATTGATAATTAAGTATATTGGTGCAGCTATTTCTAAAATTACAGGCTTACCTAAAATTGAATCCTTTAACGGGGTGAATAGTATCTTTTTCGGTCAGTCAGAGGCATTAATTGCAATTCGATCCCAATTTCACCATTTATCGGAAAATCGTTTGTACATCGTTTGTGCTTCTGCAATGAGTTCCGTTTCAGCAGCAATTGTAGGTTCCTATATTCTAATGCTTCCACCACAGTATATCTTAGTAGCACTTCCTTTAAATATGTTTAGTGGTTTAATGATAGCTTCAATCATTGCACCAGTTCGAGTACCAAAGGAAGAGGATTATGTTGATATAAGTAATGTAACGCAGGATAAAAGTATTTTTGAAGCAATGGGGAACGGTGCATTAGAGGGCGGTAAAATTGCTTTGATTGTTGCTGCTATGCTAATAGCTTTTATTGCTTCATTATCCTTGGTTAACTGGATTATTCAATTTATCTTTGCAGGGGTAACATTGCAGCAAATTTTAGGTTATATTCTTGCTCCGCTCGGTATTCTAATGGGGATTGATCCAAGTGAAGTTATAGACGCTGGAGCAGTTATGGGTATGAAAATCGTTACCAATGAATTTGTAGCTATGCTTGAATTTCAACCGTTTCTGGATACAATGTCAGAAAAAACAATTGGTATTGTTACAGTATTCTTAACAAGTTTCGCTAACTTCTCATCTATCGGTATTATTGCTGGAACGGTAAAAGGTATCGATGCGAAAAAAGCAGTACAAGCTTCCGGATTTGGAATGAAATTATTAGCTGGTTCGATTCTAGCTTCGATTTTATCAGCAACTATTACAGGGTTATTTTTATAATGAAGACCTGGCACGAGGGTTGTTCGTTTCATCCAAACAACTGTAAAGGCTTCGTTTTGAGGTGCATTTTCCAAAAATACACCTCAACTGACATTAAAATCGACCGTTAAAATTGGAAACAAAAGTAGACTAAAATGAACTGCACCTCAATTGGAGGTGCAGTTTTCTTATGAATAAAAGCTCTTGAACGAACGAGGCAGAATACTTGAAGAGTCGTGTTTAGCTTCTGTTCAACAATCGGACTATATCGCTGAATGATCAATTGTGAAATTAATGGATAGGTGGGCAGGTGTAACTAACTTGGAAGCCAGAAAACTCTACCGACTATTTATTGTCAAAAAAAATGCGTGGTTGCTCGACTTAAAGGATTGTATTGTATTTTCAGTAAGGGAAATCCTAAACCTAAAGAATTTTAGGTGGGTGTATATGAAAAACAAATTGTGTTTTGTACTTTTAATTTTCTTGTTCATTATTCTTATCCAGCCAAATGACACGAATGCCAAACAAAATAAAATAGAAAATAAATTGCTGCTCGACACATTGATTACTTTATTGGATCCGTATATATCAGAAGCAGTAGAACAGTATTACGGCTATCATAAATCGTATGGTTTGTACGATGCGAAAATACTCGGTATATCAAGAGAAAAAGACGGTGGATTTAGTTTTAAAGTCAAAGTTCAAGTAAATACCTTTGAAGAAGCTCATAATCCCCCTTACGGTAAAGAAACAATAATCCTTGGAGTGGAAGTAGACAAGGTCAAAGTCATTAAATTCATCCACGAGGGAGATGAAGAAGAAAGGAAAATAGCAAATTTTTATAATGAGACTATTGCAGATATCAAAGAGACATTTAAAATAAACTTAAACTCCTTCAAAAAAATTAAATATGAACAACTATTATATAAATCGGAAAAACAAAAGGAATACAAATCTCTATCGGATATTGTAACGGACATCATAGTGAATGATTTAAATCCCGAAATAAAACCCCCATATAAAAATATTATAGAGCCAGTTACCTTTATTAAGAATAATCAAGGATACATTCTTTTTAAAAAGGCAGATGGAACTAACATTGTTATTCAACTGTCTAGGTTAAATGGTAAATGGGTAGTTGTAAAGAAGGAAAGAAGACAAGGAAAAAAATGAAAAATGATTTACTTTGGTATATGTGATTTATAGCTCGAACCTGTAACGGTTTCAGCGAATAACTCTTAGTTATTCTATTAAAGGGTGCATTGTTAAACAAGGCAATCATAAAAATGGTTGTCTTTTTCTTTTGGTAAATATTTTTGAATATTATGGTATTATTGAAAGAGAGATACTAAACAGATTATAAAACCTGTTAAGAGGTGGTGACCTAGGATGAAAAAAATAATGGTAATTGGAGTTTCGGCAGGTGTTGGGAAGTCAACTTTCGCACAAAAGTTAGGGAAAGAGCTTCATATAAAAGTTAATCATTTAGACGCCTTATATTGGAAGCCAAACTGGGTAGAAGCCACATTAGAAGAGTTTTCGGAAGCACAGCAAGAGATTGTAAAACAAGGTCAATGGATAATTGAAGGAAACTATAGTAATACTATTCAGATTCGCGCAAAACACGCTGACACAATAATTTATTTGGAATTACCATTATATGTTTGTTTATATCGTGTTGTTAAGCGATGGCTAAAGAACATCGGCAAAACACGGCCTGATATGGGAAATGGTTGTAAGGAAAAGTTAGATTGGAAATTCATTAGGTTTATATATACTACTTATTATCCTCGTAAAAGAAAAATGATCGAACAATTTCAGAACTTTCAAGCCTTAGATTCTAAAAAAGAGATTATTATTTTAAAGAGTAGACAAGAAATTAAGTCTTATTTAGACAATTGCACTTAAACGAACAGGTGTTTTAATATAACAATGAGCTAGTCAATGCGGCGGTCTTTTTTACTAAAGAAGCAGGATTTTATACTTAATATATGGAATATTTAATAAGGTTATTTAAAGGGGGGGATTTTTATGGATAATCCTATCTTAAAACAAATAGGAACAGTATTCATTCCAGTAAGCAACATAGAGAAAGCGAGAGATTGGTACTGTGATATTTTAGGACTAGAAACAGATGGGGAGATTCAATTCGGTCATCTTTACGTTATTCCTATGGAAGGTACAGGGATTGTGTTAGACAGCAAGATCTATTCAGAAGATAGAATATTTAAAGTTCCAGCATTCCACTTCAATACAAAAAGCATTGAAGAAGCATTCCATTTTATGAGTAAAAAGGATGTTGATTTAATTACACCAATCGAACATAATCATTATTTTAATTTCAAAGATCCGGATGGAAACATCTTAATGATATGCAAATGTTAATATTAATATTAAGCTAACCGATGCTTTAATTAAAGTTTCTGATATCGTACGAACAGGACAGTTTAATTTAACAGAAGGTGCTATAATTCTGATAGAAAACAAACAAAATTATATTATGAATTTAGTAAGTCAGGAGGAAAATACATGAAAGTAATGCCTATTGAAAAAATGGGAATCACAACAAGCCGTCTCATACTAGGCTGTATGGGGTTTGGGGGAGACAGGGATCAAACTGCTTACACAAAAGAGGATATACTAAAAACAGAAAAAGCAATCGATGCAGCATTATCGCACGGAATTACAATGTTTGATCATGCCGACATTTATAATATGGGAAAAGCGGAAAAAGTATTTGGTGAAATCTTAAAATCGCGTCCGGAACTCAGAGAAAACATAGTACTTCAATCAAAATGTGGTATTCGATTTGCGGATGGCAAGAATCCAGGTCGCTATGATTTCTCAAAGGATTATATCCTGAATTCAGTCGATGGTATCCTAAATAGATTGAACACCGAGTATTTAGATATTCTTTTATTGCATCGTCCCGACCCCATAATGGAACCAGAAGAAGTAGCAGAGACATTCGAAACATTGAAGAGGTCAGGAAAAGTTCGTCATTTTGGGGTATCTAATATGAGTGCTTCTCAAATCCAATTTTTGAATGCTTACTGTTCTGAACCTATGATTGTTAACCAACTGAATATGAGCTTACAGCAAGTTGATTGGCTAGAGCAAGGTGTTTTAGTGAACCAAAAGGAAGGGACAGGTGTGAATTTTCCAGATGGGACAATTGAATATTGTCGCTTAGCCAATGTACAAATTCAAGCATGGTCACCTTTAGCAAATGGAATCTATTCTGGTCGCTCCATAGATAATCCGTCAGAATCGGAGCTAGCCACGATAGAGCTGGTGAAAAAATTAGCACTAGAAAAAGAAACCTCCGCAGAAGCAATTGTGCTTGGATGGTTAATGCGACATCCAGCTATGGTTCAGCCTGTCATTGGTACAACAAATCCAGATAGAATTGCTAAATGCCAGGATGCAATCCAACAGGCGGAGATTATGACTCGTGAAGAATGGTATTCTCTGTATACGGCTTCACGCGGTAATAAGTTACCGTAAAATTTTATGAACAGGATGATTATCTTACCCATATGAGTTTAGGTAAACTTTATTGTGGTTTGACTAAACAGGAATTGATATACATAGCTAAATTAGCGAAAGAAGGCACACTTCATATCCACCTTTTAAGGTTGTCTTTATTAAGCCATAGTGAAGGTTGGACAATGTAAGAAAGTAAGATAGTGAATGGAAAAACCAATTTCCAAGATCATGATAATCTTATTTATGACCTCGCATGAAAAGCTTGGGGAAAAATTAGAATTAATCTATTCCGAGGATAGCGATTATCTTATTAACTATATAACGAAGGTGAATCATTTCAGCATTTTTATTCAACTGGTGAGAGTTACGCAGTTGGGTATTAAGTCAATCGTCTTTTCTTTGCATTTATTGTTGGGCTTATAATCCTTTTTTCTCAAATATAATGAAGAGTGTGAGAGGAGACACGGTGAGTGGATCTAAAGGTTATAGAAAATTTAAGATAAGTTTCCATTTAATTATGGGATGTGAGTGAAGATGAAATAATAAGTGCTATAACTTCATCTGAAATGACAACGAGTCTAAAATGCCTTACAAAATGATTGAGTGGCTTCTTGATCCAAATGGTAGTGAGGAAGTACCTGAAGGGATCCATCATTTTAAAAAAGTTTTGAAGAAGGAAAGGCATTGAACAGTAGTTAATTTTAAAATAAGTCAATCAATCTTTATTATTTACAACATATGGGGCTATTCTATTAATATTATAGGAGGCCTCATACTTGTGCCTTAATCTAAGTGGCAATCTTAAAATAAATAATGTAGATAAGAATAATTTGTGAAGGAATGTACTTAAACGAAGGGTCAGGATAGTTGAGAAGAAGGATGATCGGGACTTGTTGCATTAATATTATGATATTTGAAAGTAAACATTTAAAATTGTCTTAAAAACACACAATAAAGACTCCTATCAACGCAGAATATTAAGTTCCGTAATAAGTTTAGTAACATATCATATTTATAATATATAATTCATTTCAGAGGGCGTGATTTTTTGAATTCAAAAAGAACAGTCTTTTTGATAAGTGGTCCCCCTGGGGCTGGAAAGAGTACATTGGCTGATAAGATATGTAAAAGTATGGATGGATTATGTGTACATATAGAGGGGGATGTGCTATACAATTTGGTAAAGAAAGGATGGGTACATCCTTGTGATGACCACGATAATTTTTTTCTGAATGTCTTATGGGACAATATAGTTGCTCTGGTTGAAAACTTTACACAAAATAATATGAATGTAGTTACTGATTATGTTTTTTCTAAAGAGCAGATATTTTCTGTTATAGATAGAATGAAACATTTAGATATTAACATTAAAATAATAGTAATTAAAAGTGATATAAATATCCTAATTAATAGGGATAGGCTACGAAGTGGAATTGCGTATGTAGGAGAAGAAAGAATTAGACAAATTGTTAGAGATTTTAATTCAAATTATTTTCCTGATGAGTTTATACTTGATAATAATGATGCTGATTTAGAGGGTCTTGTAGATGTCGTTTTGAAGGAAGACAGGTTTACCGTTAATTAATAAAACCTTTCTTAATTAATGGTGCAAGAGTTGAACAAGATATTAAACGGCACCTATTGTGCTCAAGGAGGCAATCTAAGTAAAATAGATCGCAATGAAAAAGTAAATTTAATTAATCTCACAGAGGAACTTCAAAACAGCCCGTTGGTTATAGAGGAGGGTTTCCATAATTCTTATGCTCGTTTTTTAACGGATAAGAGGTTTATTTATAAAGAAATGAATGTATAAAAAGTAGTTTCCCATCTTTATTGCAGGAAATTGGACTTGTATTCTAGAATGTAATAATGATGACAATATCGTAAGCAATTGTTTACTCAGAGAATTGGAGAGCGCATATATGTATGAACCGAAGATGAAAGAAACCGACAACAGTGTAATTGGATTTATTGAAAGTGTGGAAAATGAGAAGAAGAAGGCAGATGCCTATCAGTTATTGGAAATATTTGAAGAAGTAACTGGTTACGAAGCAAAAATGTGGGGGCCTAGTATTATAGGTTTTGGTAGCTATCACTATAAGTATGCATCAGGACGTGAAGGGGATGCGCCTTTAGTGGGTTTTTCACCAAGAAAAGCGAAAATTAGTCTTTATTTGGACTATGAAAGTGAGAAAAGGGAAAAATTATTAGAAAACTTTGGTAAACACACGAAGAGTAAGGCTTGTATTTATGTAAATAAATTAGCTGATATCGATACCAATGTTTTAAAGGATTTAATTAAACATACAGTAGAAACATATAAAGATCTTTATCCGAACGAATAAAGCTATTGGCATTGTTTTAAATCCGTGTCCAACTGACTATGCTTGTTTCACCATCTGTATCCATGCCTCGCGAGAATTTTAATAGTGCATTTTGACTTCAACAGGCTTGGATAATGAAGAAATATTCGATCGTGATCTTAATGTGTTGGACTAATTCCATTTAGATTCAAAAATGTTTTAAAGTTGGACGAGACGTTAGCTTTTTATAGTTCTGACTTTATTGCTCTCCCTCCATTTGTGAAGCAAATTATATTAAATTACGGGTGCTTTAGAATTTAGGAGTAAATTGAATCCATCGAGGGAGTTTAATAATAAGGAGAAATTGACCTGGATCTTTTAAAAGAGGTTCTTTTGTACTTTATAAACAAAGGTCTATTATCTAAATTGACAGCCAAATTGCCATCGTTTTTTATATGTACAATATCTTGTCCAATAAAAAATAAATGAGATATTCGGATGCCAAAAACCTAATTTAAGCATTAATCGTTAGAATAACAACAAAACTGACGTATGAATTGCCATACGTCAGTTTTGTTGTTTAACTAATATGCACTTATAAACGGAACCCTTTCATTCAACTGGATGTGCTTTTTTAGAAAACGCATATTTCTTCTGAATATAGAGAAGTCGCCATAATAATGCAACTGCGCCAGCGCTGAGGCCAACAATAATTCCAACCCAGTAGCCAAATGGCTCCAGAGCAGTGTAATTTGCTAATAACCAGCCAATTGGAAGCCCGATAGCCCAATAAGAGATTAATGCAATAATCAATGTCATATTTACATCTTTATAACCACGAAGTATACCTTGAATTGGAGCACCAAATGCATCTGCCAGCTGATAAAAAATAGCAAAATAAATAAATTGCTTCGTTAGCTCAATCACTTCTGGATCGGAATTGTAAAGGGCAGCTACAGGACCATTCAATAAATACAAAATAACTCCTGCAAAGAGTGCGATAAATATACCTCCGCTCATTCCGATGTATCCATATGCACGTGCATCTTTATAACGCTTAGCACCTGCTTCGAAGCCAACCGTAATTGTTAACGCCATCCCGACACTTAGTGGAATCATATACAAGAGACTAGCGAAGTTCAATGCCGCTTGGTGTGCCGCTATTGTATTTGTGCTGTAAACGCTCATCAATAACGTTACAGCTGAGAAAATACTTGTCTCAAAAAATATTGCTGCACCAATTGGTATACCAATCTTTAATTGGTTACGCCATTGTTTGAGGGAAGGTTTAAACCATTTAGCAAACACAGCAAATTTCTTGAAAGGCTGAATTCGATGAAGAAAGTAAAGAGCAATAATGCACACGATAAAATACGTAATCGCAGTTGCAATGCCTGCTCCTATACCACCTAATGCCGGCACCCCTAATTTTCCGAAAATAAATATATAATTAAAGATAACATTAAGTGGCAGGGAGATCAGAATGATGATCATGGAAATGCGTGTCTGTCCGAGGCCATCCATAAAACAACGAATTGTATTAAAAATAAACAAGGGAATAATACCAATTCCTAGTGTGAACAGATAATATTTTGCGACATGTCGCACCTCAGATTCCAGATCCATCATAGATAGTATCGGTTCTAAGAAAATCACACCGGCCACCATAATTAAGATAGATAAAATAATTGCCAAATAAATTCCTTGCTGAATAACTTTTGGTACTTCCTGGTCAGCTCGCCCGCCAATCAGATGTGCTATAATTGGCGTGATTGCCAGAACAATACCATTAATTCCGGTAGAGATCGGAACCCAGAGGCTAGCCCCAATTGCTACGCCTGCAAGGTCTGCAGCACTAGAACGGCCAGACATCATCGTATCAAAGAATGTCATGAGGTTCATACTGATTTGTGTAATTAAGATGGGAATTAAAATGATGATAAATAGCTTCAGTTTTTCCTTAACTGTTTTTGTTTCATACATTAAAACTCTTCCTTTTTTGTATGTTTTCTAATAGGATAGAGAGTAGTGTAATCCTAATAAGACGTAGCCTTTATTATACTCGGTTATGCTGATTTGTGAAAGAAGGGAAGTACATTTCAATGAAAAAGAAAAGAATCCTTTTCACTGGTGGAGGAACAGCTGGACATGTGATTGTCAATTTAGCGTTGATTCCATTCTATCAGGAAAAAGGCTGGGAAATTGATTACATTGGCTCTTATAATGGTATTGAAAGAGACTTAATTGGACAGCTCGAAGGAGTAACCTATCATCCAATATCCACTGGAAAGCTTCGCCGTTACATGTCGAAAGAAAATATAAAAGATCCTTTTAAGGTGATAAAAGGTACAATGCAAGCGTATAAGATAATTGGTAAACGTAAGCCTGCAGTTATCTTTTCTAAGGGAGGATTTGTATCCGTTCCTGTTGTTGCAGCTGCAAAATTACGAGGCGTGCCATCCGTTATCCATGAATCAGATTATACACCAGGATTAGCAAATAAGCTCTCCATTCCATTTACGAAAAAAGTACTTGCGACATTTCCAGAAACGATGCAATATCTGCCTGAGAAAAAAGCGGAATATGTTGGCGCAGTTGTTCGCGATGAGCTTTTTAAAGGGGATAAGGATAGTGGCTTGAAATTTGCCGGATTATCGAAAAAATTACCTGTACTCCTCATCATGGGAGGTAGTGGCGGGTCATATAAGATCAACGAAACCGTGAGGGAAAGCTTGGATGAGCTTTTAACGAACTTTCAAATCATTCATATCTGTGGACGAGACAAAATAGATCATTCGATTCAAAAAGCTGGATATGTGCAATTTGAATATATTAATGAAGAGCTAAAGGATATTTTTGCTGCTTCAGACTATGTGCTGTCTCGAGCTGGATCGAATGCAATCTTTGAATTTCTGGCATTAAGAATACCTATGCTGTTGGTTCCTTTATCCAAAGGTGCAAGCCGGGGGGATCAGATTATCAATGCGCAGTCGTTTCAGGAAAAACGCTATGCTAGGGTTATAGATGAGGAAAAACTAACAAAACAAACATTAAAAGATGAGCTTTTACAATTAAAAGAATATGCACCGATTATGATAGATACGATGAAGGAATATAAAAGTGAAAAATCGCGGGATCGTGTTATCGAAATTATTAATGCGACAAGCAAATAAATATACTCCCTGGTTTGGACGCCAGGGGGTATATTTATTAGTCTGGATTTGTTTGTTACTGTATTGTTCCATAATGCATTAAATCTACATTTACATTGAAATCTACTGTAATGTTTGGGTATTTTTCCCTCCACTCTGTATCTGTTAAACGCTCCCCCTTTTTCTTTGTTCGATAAATTCCTCCAAATCCTAATGGGTCGGAATCCATCTCTTGGAGTTTGGCCAATAGTTCGTCATACTGTCGCATAAACTCTTTTTCAATTTCTTCTTCCAGTATGGCTGCTATTTTTTCATTTTTTACACTGAGTAACTCTGATGTTTCATATAGATCTACTTCTAAATGAACATTAGCCTCAAAGTGGAGATCATCGATGTTTTTTAATGTTATATCACCTTTACCTTTCGATATTCTTACTAGTATGGTCAAGTGTTCCTTATCTTCAAGTTTATCTGGTTGCATCGAATTCGTTTCGTTATTAAAGATAAAATCTAAAAATGGTTCTCGCGGAAGTGAAACTTCCATTGGAGTACCTTTAACATTTGTTAAAAAGGTATTAATTAGAAATGCTTGATCGATATGCAGCTCACCAACCAGCTTATCATTCGAAAAAGCGCCTATTCCGACAATCGCTGGTTTGTTATTTCGTAAACCAATTATTGGAGCGACGGGATCCTGTCCAATATCTGCTTCAATATGCAAAAAATTTTGTAAGGAGGTTTTTGGTATACTATACTCCCTTACTTCCTTTTCAATTAAACTTTGGATTATTTGACCGACATCGGTATTCAATTCTTCTTGCCCCACTGTAAGGACCTCATTTGCAGTAATATTACTAATAGCTACTAGCATTGTATCTGATACACGTGCATCACGAACTAGTGTACTTAGGTATTCTAAAATTCCTTCCTCGGCAGTTTCCTTGCCATATAATTCAAGTCGTATTTGTCCGGGGCTTAACTCAAAATTTGTATTATAACCGGCATTCTCACGTGCTCCTTTAATTGTTTTCCCCATTCCAGTAATAGATGTCGTTATTTGTGGGTTTTGCGCATCGAATTGGTAAGCGATGATTGTCGTTTCAACACGATTGTTTTCGGTTACGTCTACACCACGAGTATTAATTATCCCTAGCTCCTCAAGTTGTTTATAGGGTACGCAGGAGGTAAGAATGACAGAGAAAATCAGCAAAAGAATTGTTTTTTTTATCATGAGGATCCAGCTCCTTTTCGCTTCTTCAATCTCTTTTTGAATAAAACCAATGGAAGTAGTAAAAAAGGATATACATAAATAAACCAGAATCCAAACTGCTCAGCAAAATTAATAACTCGTTGCGTTTCAAAATGCTTTTCAAAGAAGAACGTACCAATTAAAAATATAATGGCAGCTACATACAATGTTGGTTTTTGTTTGACCTTATATACTCTTTTCATACTGTACGTTAATCCCCACATAAGAAAGAGCAGGGATGGTACAACAACCATCATCAATTCAGCGACAACGATGTAATCAAACCGTTCAACAAAGGGAAAGCTTTGGGTTTTAAATAATACAAGAACAGCCCACTCTCTGCGTTCAAGCTGTTCAGCACTGAAGAAACCTATCGCCAGCATTGTTGCGGATAGTACAAGGAGAGCAGACCAGGAGACAGCTAATAGACTCGTAATCCTAACTTTATTTTTATTTTGGATAAAAGGATAAACCAAAAATAGAATTTCAAATCCCATAAATGTATAGGAAGTAGCCCTTGCACCTTTTAATAAATCGACAAAAGGTGCTTGAAAAAGTGGCAGGTAATGATTAAAATCGATTTGCAGTGCAGGATGAATTAATAAAAATAGGATCCAATTAGCTAGGACCCCAAAGACGAAACTAACGCCTATAATAACTCGCAAGCCACCTAGGACACCATAAATAGTGAGAGAAATGAGCAGCAGCCCCATTACAAAATTGCTTACATCAGGAAATACAAATACTTTAACGACCTCGATATATGTTAATAGCACAGAGTAAAAAGCAATCCCAAAATATAAGATGTAGACCGTGCTGAATATATTCCCAAGCCACTTTCCAAAAATATCACGATGAATACCGTGAATATCCGCATTATCATATTGTTTAAGAATGAGCAGCATTACCAATAACACGATAATAATGTAAGCAGCCGCCACTAAGATGGATATCCAGGAATCTTGCTTTGCCTCGCTAAAAACTAATCGTGGGACACCTAATATACCAACCCCAATTTGCATGGAAACGATAATAAAAAACAAATAAAATGCTTGAATACGCATATTCGGTTTTATTTTTACATTAATTTCCACAGGAGACACCTACTCATCGATATCTTTTTTCTCATTAGCATTACGTTTAGAAAAACGAATGGAATCTTTTAAAGAAAGTGATATAAATCGTTTGTACTGAAAATTTTGAGGTAACCGGTATAATGCTTTGTTTAAATCCTCAAAACGAATTGGGTAGATCGGTGACAGATATGGTCTGCCTAAGGATGTCATTTTTAATAAATGGATAATCAGCATACATAAACCGAACATAATTCCAATCAAGCCTAGAATACCTGCTAATACAATCATTGGAAAACGCAGCAGTCTGATGGAAGTACCCATTTGATAACTTGGAGCTGTAAAGGATGCTAGTGCACTTATCGTTATAAAGATAATTAATATATTACTCGTTATTCCAGCTTGAACAGCAGCTGTTCCGACAACAACACCACCAACGATACCAATTGTTTGTCCTACCTTCGTTGGAAGTCTTGCGCCAGCCTCACGTAATAATTCAATCATTAGCTCAAGAAATAATGCTTCAAATACAGGAGGAAAGGGAACTCCTGCTCTTGATTGTCCAATTGAAATGAGTAGTTGCGTTGGTATAATTTCATAATGAAATGTAACTGCAGCAACATACATTGGGGTCAGAACGACCGAGATGAACATAGACATAAATCTTATAAACCTTAAAGGTGAACCTGAATTCCAGCGCATGTATAAGTCTTCCGTTGATTCAAAAAAACTAAAAAAGGTCGATGGCGCAATTAATGCCGACGGGCTATTTTCCATTAATACTGCAATTTTTCCTTTTAAAATGGCATATGAAGTACGGTCAGGCAACTCGGTTGTATGAAATTGTGGAAATATGGACGCAGAGTCGTCCTCGATGTATTGCATGAGTACATTACTATCTTCAACATTATCGACATCCAATTCATTTAAACGTTGTCTCATTGTGTCTACATCCGTATCGTTGGCAAGCGATTTCAAATAAATTAATCGGACCTCACGTGGAGCTCTTTTACCTATTGTTATCTCTTCTATTGCCAGATCTGGTGTACGAATATTCCAGCGAATCACATTTAAATTCGTAACCAATGATTCTGTGAAGGCTATTTTCGGCCCAATAACAACGGATTCCGTCTCGGCTCCTTCTAAAGAACGTTTTTCTTTGTTTAAAAAATCATAGGATACAACAGCTGCTTCATCCTCAATATAAATCATAACTTTACCGGTTATGAGTCCTGGGAGAATTTCATCCATTTGTTGATATTCTTTACCTGAATTTAACGGTATTTTATTAAGAATAGCAGTATTTGACCATTCTTCCTTACTCTCTAATAATGGTGTTAATAGCAGATTTTCTACTCTATCCGGCTGCACTTGATAGGGAATGAAAAATACTGCAATTTTTTTATTTTGATGTTCGTATTTGCTAAAACTTAAATCTGGGCTTTTATCAAACTCACTTCTCATTAGTTGCTCTAGTTCATCAATTTTCAGAGGAAACACGTTTTTGGATGAACGTTTCATTCTTTTTCTCATAGGTCGTCCCTCCATCACAGCTTAGCTTGACTTAGTATGCCGATAAATAAAAGAAATATGAGTAGCAATTGACGTTTATTTAAAAATATTTTTTTGTAAAAGTCTAATTGTGTTAATATTGAATTATCAGAATCTGATTTAAATAAATATACAAATATGTAGTAAAAAGGATTATGATTGATGAAATTTACTTCTAATACAGACTTACATAAGCAGATAAGAATAATTGTATATCTTTTTTTATTTACTTTAGCGGTTACAATTTTTTTGAGTGGAGGACTTTCCGCTTTAGAGGATTTTTCTGTCGATCAACAGTTAACCTTAGGGTTACTAGTATTTGCAGTCTATTTATGGATAGCCGCACCAATTCCAACAGGTGCGAGCAGCTTTTTAATACTGGCACTTATGCTTTTGCTGAACTTAGTAGATACAGTTGAAGAGGTATTGGCAGGTTTTTTATCTCCTGCCATCTATTTTATATTATTGCTATCCATCATTAGTCACGTACTGGTGAAAGTGGGGTTGGATCAGGTTGTTTCTCGATTTTTAATAAGATGCAGTAGGGGTGGTATTCGATTTATTATTATCGGATTGCCATTATTTGTATTGATCTCACCGATTATTCTGCCCTCAGCAGTAGCTCGGTTTAAGATACTTTTTCCATTGATTCAGAACATGAATTATTTATATGGATTTGCAGAGAAGAGTATTTTTCAAAAGTATAGTCTTTATATCATCGGGATGTTAAATCAAAATGTTACCACTGTTATTTTTACTGGTGGTGGCTTCCCGATACTCGCTTCTCAGTTGATTCGTGATTATAATATAGCTGATTTAGGGTGGGTGGAATGGTTTATAATGATAGCCCCTCCACTTTGGTTAGGTTCGATTTTTATGGTTTTATTTGTATGGTACTATCTAAAAATGACGATGCCCGATGAAAAAATAACGACCTTTTTGAACAAGGAAAAAGATATTAACGAGGAGAGAGGTG
The DNA here is from genome assembly GCF_038002145.1 of Oceanobacillus sp. FSL W7-1309. Taxonomy (NCBI): domain Bacteria; kingdom Bacillati; phylum Bacillota; class Bacilli; order Caryophanales; family Bacillaceae; genus Oceanobacillus; species Oceanobacillus sp. FSL W7-1309. The sequence goes on along the minus strand of NZ_JBBOBX010000002.1, from coordinate 1,651,678 downwards.
AGGTGTTTTCCACTAAGTTTTGGTTTGTATTAGTAAGCTTTTTTTTAATGATTATCGTTTGGATTGTAACAGATCAAGAGAAAGTTCCGCTCTTACTTCCACCAATGCTATTAGTTGCATTTTATGCTATTCCAAAAATAGGGTTAGTCACCAACCGTATGCTTCGAGATTATGATTGGGAAAATTTCTTATTGCTTGGTGCATCTTTTTCGTTGGGATTGCTATTAGAAAGTAATGGTACCGCAGAAGCATTAGCCAATTTACTAATTGGTTTTATTCCAGAAGGTACGAGTATTGTTATAAAAGTAGTGATTATTGCTTTCATTGTTTTTGTTTTGCGCTTTTTCTTTATTGTCCCTTCTTCAGCAATAGTTGTTATTTTCCCAATCGTTATTTCTTATTCAGAATTAATTGGAATACCGCCAATACAGCTTGCATTTTTAGTTGTCATGATTATTGGAGGGATGATGATTTTGCCTATTCATACAACAACAACTTATTTGGCATATGGAACGGGGATTTTTTCAAGAAGAGAGCAATACGTATTTGGGATGTTAACTAGTATTTTGTTTGTTATCATTGCTATTTTGTCAGTATTTTTTTATTGGTAATGTTGGTTCGCTTCATCCCTTCCTCGACGGATAACTAAACAGGAAACCTTTACATAAACTAAAATTGTTTGCGCATATTAAGTCTATCATCGCTTTAGGAGGACCAGAATGAGTGAAAAGAAAATATATTTAACATCAGGTGAAATTGCTTCACTTTGGACTGGATATATGAATGATAGTATGTCGAAGTGCGTTTTAGGCTATATGCTGAAGCATATTGAAGATCCAGATATAAAACCTGTTATTCAACTTTCCTATGACATTTCTTCCAAACATCTGGAACTATTGGTATCCATTTTTGAAAAAGAACGATACGCCATTCCAAATGGTTTTAACGAACAAGACGTTAACATTAATGCTCCATGGCTTTTTACAGATGCGTTTTGTTTAACCTATGTAAATCATATGTCTAAAGTGGGAATGTTGGCATACGGTGGTTTTCTTTCAATGAGTACAAGAGAAGATATATGTAATTATTTTTCGATGGGTTTGAGTAAAATCACGAATCTTTATAATGAATCACTTAAAATTGCTGTTAATAAGGGAATTAACGGCAGGCACCCATATATTGAAGTTCCGAAAGAAACGGATTATGTGGACAGTAAGAAATATTACAGTGGCTTCAATCCATTTAGTGACAAACGACCATTGAACGCAGTTGAAATTTCCCATCTATATATGAACATACTAACAAACGTGATGGGAGTAAAATTATGTCTTGCCTTTGCTCAAACCTCTCCGTCCAAAGAAGTACAAGATTTTATGCTAAGAGGAAAGGAAATTTCGCAAAAACATACTAAAATTTTTGTGGATACATTTTTGAAGGATGATATTGATGCGCCACAAGTACCTGATGTCTCTGTAAGTGATTCGACAACACAAACATTTTCAGATAAATTGATGATGTTTCATATGTCACTTATAAGTGCAGCGGGGATTGGGAACTATGCCACTGCTGCAGCTGCTAGTCAACGATTGGACTTAGCGGTCAATTACGAACGATTATCATTAGAAATTACCCGCTTAGCCAAAAGTGGGGCCGATCTTATGATTAAACATAATTGGCTGGAACAACCACCAGGAATTAAAGATCGGAAAAAATTAGCCAAAAATAAAGAGAAAAGCTGATCAATTTTGATGAATTAGCTTTTTTCTACGATTCTTTGCAATAAAAGTCTAAAGAACAAACCCGCAAAGGCAATTGATATTGAAGGCAGATTGTACTTTATTTACTATCCTCAATAATATACAAATAGACTACTGCTTTAAAAGAAAAGCAGTAGTTAGTACCTATTTCTATTCTTTTGTAACAATATCTACTTTACCCGTATCAGGGTTAATAACTAGACCATGCACTTTTACTTCTTTCGGCAGCAATGGATGGTTTCGAATGATGCCAACACTTTGCATGACGGATTCTTCTACAGTTTCAAAACCGTGAAATTCCTCGTCAAGGCTGATTCCACTATGGGTTAATGTGTTTATTTTCTCTTCATCAATTCCACGATTTATCATTGTTTTCTTAAGGGCTTCAGTATCTACATTCGACATTCCACAATTATGGTGACCAATCACGACAACCTCTTCAGCTTTAAGGTTAAAAACGGCAACAAGAATGCTTTTCATGATGCTATCAAACGGCTTACGAATGATTGCACCAGCATTTTTGACCATTTTTACGTCTCCGTTTTGAATGTTTAATGCTTTGTGCAATAATTCGACTAAGCGTGAATCCATACATGTAAAAACAATCATCCTTTTGTTGGGATATGTATCTGTTTTATATGCTGTATATTGTTTATTCTCCACGAATTGTTTGTTGAACTCTAACATTTCATCTAAATGCATCCAATCAACTCCTACTTTATCTTTTATAAAACTATATCAGTTTTTTGCACAATAGGAAATAAAAAAGCTAAAAGGCGTGACTAAAGCATTATTTTTCTAATAATTCCAAATTGTGATTGTTAGTTAAATAAATATGTTGTATTATGGAAGTAATACTTTAAAGGGGTGAGGAAATGAAAGAATTTGTTCGAAATTGTCGATTGTGCAAAGAACCGATGAAAAGCAGTCCGTTTATGATGTGTCCAACATGCTTAAGGGACAGTGAACAAGTTCGCAACTTTGTCCAGAAAAATCCTCATGTATCGCTTGCAGAAATTTCACGATACACCAAAGTATCGTTGGAAAAAGTAGAAGATATGGTTTATTTAGGCCATAATCGCAAGGGTGAATTAGAATCTGAATTACATTGAGGATCCCCCTTATAAAATATACCAAAAGAGAATAACTCAAATTATTGAGCCATTCTCTTTTTTCATGTAATAGATTTATATCGTGTGAAGTAATGTAAAACAGATAGAAATTAGAAGAATGTCAATAATGTTATTTACGATCTCCACCTAATAAATCAAATAGTCCGCCTGCAATACTACCTTCCCCTTTAGAATCTGAGCCTGTTCGTTGAGGGGCTGCTGCAAATACTCTGCTTGCGAGTCTGCTAAATGGCAAGGATTGAATCCAGACAGTCCCGGGACCGCGTAAAGTAGCGAAAAATAAACCCTCACCTCCAAATAATGCCGTTTTAATGCCACCAACATATTCAATGTCATAATCAATATTGCCTGTCATCGCGACGAGACAACCGGTATCTACTCGAAGAATCTCACCTGATTTTAAATCTCTTCGATGAATGGTTCCGCCTGCATGGACAAATGCTAGGCCATCTCCTTCGAGCTTTTGCATGATAAATCCTTCTCCACCAAAGAAACCTGTTCCAATGCGCCGTTGTAATGCGATTCCAACAGATACGCCTTTCGCAGCTGCTAAAAATGCATCCTTTTGACAGATTAACTCTCCATTCAATTCACTTAGATCCATTGGAATAATTTTTCCGGGGTATGGAGAAGCAAACGAAACATGTTTTTTACCAGTTCCTTCGTTCGTAAATGTTGTCATAAATAAGCTTTCTCCAGTAACTAATCTTTTTCCAGCTCCGATCAGCTTGCCCATGATTCCACCAGTTTGCTTGGTGGAGCCATCACCGAAAATGGTTTCCATTCGTATTTGATCATCCATCATCATTAAGCTTCCAGCTTCTGCAATAACCGTTTCGGACGGGTCTAACTCTACTTCTACAAACTGCATATCATCGCCATATAACTTGTAATCAATCTCATGGTTATTCAATTTTTCCACTCCCTTTTTATGAATTAACTGTAATACATCATAGAATACGAAAAGGATTCAAAAAATGATTTAAGTATTATATTTTTGTCCAATAATACAAATCCTATTTCGTAATCTCAAAGGAAATAAAAAATTTTCAAAAAACTATTGACGAAAAACTATCTAAATAATATAATTACTTGGGAATTGAAAATGAAACGGAAAAGGAGGTCACTACCATGGAAAAGGTAATTATCATAAACCGAATGAATTTTATATGTACTGTGACCTTCATGAAGGATGCGAATGATTCTTAGCTATTTAAGTATCGGATGAATCATTGAATGGTTACAGATGTCTGTGACCATTTGTATTATAAAGGGGTATTTCTTGTCAGGTGGAAAGTAAACATTTTCTGTCTGAATAAGGCTAACGAAGACACTTGCTATACGCAAGTGAGACCTCTCGTTTTCTAACCTATTTATGTGCACACGTCATAGGCGTGTGCTATTTTTGTGTCTTAATGAAGGGAAAAAACAAGTAGATTAGAAGGTGAAAAAATGTTTCAGGTATTCAAGAAATTGGATTGGTTTTTTAAGTATTACTGGAAGCGATATGTAATAGCAATTATCTTTTTAATTATTGCAAGTGCGATTGGACTTATCCCCCCGAAGCTTGTCGGGTTAACGATCGATCAAATCCAATTTGGTTCATTAACAATGCAATTATTAGTTGCACTTATTTTAGGATATCTCGTTCTCACTATTATCCATTACGCAATATCCTATTTATGGGATTATACGTTATTTGGCGGAGCTGTAATTCTAGAACGCTGGATGCGAAGTCGATTAATTTCACATTTTCTTAGCATGACGCCAACTTTTTATGGAAAGCATCGAACTGGTGATTTAATGGCAAGATCTACAAATGATCTGAAAGCAATTAGTCAGACTGCAGGATTCGGAGTGCTGACACTTGTGGATTCAAGTATTTTTATGTTAATGATTATTGCAGTTATGGGCTTTACAATCAGCTGGCAGCTAACATTAGCAGCATTGTTGCCGCTTCCAATTATGGCGATTGTCATGAATAAATATGGTTCAGCCATTCACGCGCGTTTTACAGAAGCACAAGCAGCTTTTGGAGAAATGAACAATGAAGTACTGGAATCAATTCGAGGAGTGCGTGTTATTCGGGCATTTGTTCAGGAAAAACAAGATGCAGATCGATTTGAAACCAGAACAAATCATGTATACGAGAAAAACATTGAAGTTGCAAAAATTGATGCATTATTCGAGCCAACGATGAAAATTTTAGTTGGGCTATCTTATACAATTGGAATTGGTTATGGTGCATTTCTTGTATTTGAAAGTATCATAACGCTTGGTGACCTTGTTACATTTAATGTGTATTTAGGCATGCTGATTTGGCCAATGTTCGCTGTTGGAGAATTAATTAACATTTTACAACGCGGTAATGCATCCTTGGACCGTGTAAACGCAACTCTATCCTACGAAGCAGATGTTAAGGAAACGACCGAACCCAAATCTGTTTCCGGTGTTCATTCCATCGATTTCCACAATGTATCTTTCGCCTATCCATCCGTTGAAAGAAAGCAATTGAGTGAAATACTTTTACAGGTGAAAAGTGGTCAAACAATTGGTGTTGTAGGGAAAACTGGAGCTGGAAAAACAACATTGTTTAAGCTTTTACTCCGGCAATATCCTGGAGTAGAAGGAGAGATTAAGGTTTCCGATATCAATTTAAATGCTATTCGATTGGAGCAAATTAGAGACTGGATTGGTTATGTTCCACAGGATCAAATGATGTTTTCCAAATCAATTCGGGAAAATATTCAGTTTGGTAAAGCCGATGCAACCGATGAGGAAATTTTTCGTGTGATGGAGCTAGCGCATTTTCTCGATGATATAAAGCAGCTGCCGAATGGGCTGGACACCCAGGTCGGAGAAAGCGGGATTACTTTATCTGGTGGTCAGAAGCAACGTGTTGCGCTTGCACGGGCTTTTATTAAGGACCCAGAGATTTTGATTCTAGATGATTCAATGTCTGCGGTAGATGGTAAGACAGAAGCGAAAATTCTTGTCCATTTAAGAACAGAAAGGCAGCATAAAACAACCTTCATAGCAGCCCATCGTCTATCTGCAGTGACACATGCAGATCACATTATCGTGTTAGAGGATGGAAGAATAGCCGAAGAAGGAACACATGAACAATTAATGCAGTTGGATGGTTGGTATAAAAAGCAGTACCAACAGCAACAGTTGGAGGATGGGGAGGTGGCGATGTAATGAAAAAGCCATCAACAGAAAAGCGATTATTTCACTATGCTTTACACTATAAAAAAAGAATTATCATTGGTTTGTTCTGCTTAATGATAGCTGTTGCGATGGAATTGGCTGGACCGTTCATTGCGAAAATAGTTATTGATGACCATATACTTGGTGTTGAAGGCTATTGGCAGGAAGTTGCGGAAAATGATGATCGCTATACGGTGGATTATGATGGCGGGTCTTTCAAGCGGGTAGACCGCTTAACTGCTTCTGATGAGACAATAGGCGAGGCTGTTACATTGCTTCAAATAGGCACAGCATATCATTTTATTCATGATAGGGCGCCATTAGATGGGAAACGAGATGCGAATGCGAATGATAATCAAATTAGCATTACAACAGCAGAAGGGACGTTTCATTATGGAGGGGAGCGTCTCGCCTTAACAGAAGCTTATCCTTTCTTTAAACCGGAACAACGGCCAATTTTACTACTGCTTGGACTATATATAGGATTGCTTGTCATTGCTGGGATATTTCAATTTTATAAAACATTTCTTCTGCAAAAAGCTGCAAATCAAATTGTTAAAAAAATGCGAACGGATTTATTTGCGCATACACAGCGAATTCCAATTGATTATTTTGTCGATCAGCCTGCAGGAACAATTGTTGCCAGAATTACAAACGATACGGAAGCAATTCGTGATTTATATGAAAGGGTATTAGCGATTATCGTGACAAGTGCGGTATACATGGGAGGGATTTTTATTGCCCTATTTATTCTAGATGCTAAGCTTGCGATGATGTGTCTGCTCATTCTCCCGTTGCTATATGGTTGGATGAAAGCTTATAAATACTTTGGAACAAAATACAATAAGGTTATCCGGAAAACGATCAGCCAAATAAATGGAAATATTAGTGAAGCTATTCAAGGAATGCCGGTAATTCAAGCGTTTAATCGTGAAAAGAAGACAAAAGAGGAATTTGAGGTATTGAATGAACGCAATTATACGTATCAGAAAAAGCTGATTAAATTGAGTGCGTTGACATCATATAATCTTGTAACGGTTATTCGAAATTTGACTTTTGTTGGTTTTATTTGGTACTTCGGCTCTTCTTCGCTTGAACTGACAAGTGTTATATCCATCGGTATGCTTTATGCATTCGTCGATTATATTACAAGATTATTTGAACCAGTTACAGATATTGTGAACCAGCTGCCGCTCTTAGAACAAGCACGTGTTGCTGGTGCGCGTGTATTTGAATTATTGGATCATGATGGAGAAGCTGTAGAGAATAAGCAAATTGAAAAATATCGCGGGAAGATTGTCTTTGATCATGTTTCATTTGCCTATAACGAAAAAGATTATGTTCTAAATGATATCTCATTTGAAATTAACGAAGGTCAGACAGCAGCATTTGTCGGTCATACTGGATCAGGTAAAAGCTCGATTATGAATTTATTATTTCGATTCTATGATGCGCAAAAAGGTTCAATCAGGATTGATGGATACAATACGAGAGATTGGGCGAGGCAGCAAGTAAGAAGTCATATGGGAATCGTTTTACAGGATCCATTTTTATTCTCGGGTACGATTATTTCGAATGTAACGATGAATGATCCGAAAATCAGCAGAGAAGCTGCAATAAGCGCTTTACATGCTGTCGGAGCAAACCGGTTTATTGATAAATTACCGAACACTTATGATGAGGTTGTTACAGAAGGAGGCACCACATTCTCACTAGGAGAACGTCAGCTTATATCTTTTGCACGTGCACTCGCCTTTGATCCGGCTATTTTAATTTTAGATGAGGCAACCGCAAATATTGATACGGAGACAGAGAATATTATTCAGGAAGCATTAAAAGTGTTGAAGGAAGGAAGAACAACACTTGTTATTGCACACCGTTTATCAACAATCCAACAAGCTGATATTATTTTTGTTCTCGACCATGGAACTATCAAAGAACAAGGAAATCATGATAAACTAATTGAACAGCAAGGTTTATATTATCAGATGTACCAAATGCAGCAAGGAAAGGTTAAAGCTGCTGTGTAAATTTGCGTTTGGATGTTCTAGTCCAGCTCCAGCGCTTAAGTGATAGCGAGATTTCCCTCACCTCATGAGACGATAAAGAAGACTTGCGACTGCAAGACATGAGGCTTAGTCGTATTTATACCCTTGTGGTGAAATCGGGAATCGACTCTAGGTAAAGGATGGCCAACTAAACCTTAGTTAAAGCCTACGTTGGCCTCTCCCCTTTACATGGCATGTTTCCTTTTAGATGAACTTGACTTTGCGCCCGTGAGAGCAAAAGTCTTAGATCATCTTATACTTTGGAGTGATCTCCTACGTAAAAATGTTCGATACCTCGAACCACCCTTAAAGTAAGGGGCGCAGTCCGTACGTCGCTAAAACGGGCGCTTTTGTTTTCAATTATGTTTCACGCGAGGTGGCTTATGGATCATAAACAAGATAAAAAAGATGATCAACTTGATGGGGACTTATTTGAAGAGTTTGATGACGAGGAATTATATGAGCTTGTACAGGAAGAGCGTAGAAAGGCTTTAGAGCGAGCTCGTCGTTCTGAGGAAGAAAAAGCTCCAAAGCGTTCCTTTCCGAAATGGGCGTTTTGGCTGATCGCCTTCGCTTTAGTATTTAATCTCTTCGCCCTAATACCGCAAACCTTTTCGATACCTGCATTTGATTTTCTCGTTACATCTGCTAAGCTGTCAGCTGAAGAAGATATCCGAACGTTTAAAGAAGCTGTTGTCGTTGTAGAGACAGATAACAGCAAGGGAACCGGATTTTCTATTTCTGCAAATGGCACTATTTTAACGAACCATCATGTTGTTGAAGGAGAAGAGCAAGTGACTGTTGCATTCCCTGAGGATGGTTTATTTACTGCAGAAGTTACCGAACAATTTCCAGAAATTGATTTAGCCGTTCTTGAAGTGAATGAAACAGGACTGCCATCCTTATCATTAGCCCAAGATCCAAATATTCAAGAAAATGAACCCATTCGATTCATTGGTAATCCTTTGCGATTTAATGGAATTGCAAATGAGGGAACAATTATTGGCGATACCCAATTATCCGATTGGAATGAACGTGTATTTATGCTGGATGCTCCAGTCTATCGAGGAAATAGTGGGAGCCCTGTTATTAATCAGAACGGTGAGGTAATTGGTGTTATATTTGCAACGCTTGAACATGAGAACCACGGTAAAGTTGGACTGTTTATATCGATTGACTACTTTCACGAGTATGCCCAGGAATAAGTATTCCTGGGTTTTATTGTTTTTAAGAAGGGTATGTACCTTATAAAACCTTTTGGGGGGTAGACAAAATGATGCGCTTAACATCTCAATTAAAGCAATTTAATATTCACGCAACAGACGGTGAACTTGGAAAAATTAAAGACTTTTATTTCGATGATCGTAATTGGGAAATACGCTATGCAATTGTGGATACAAGGAAATGGCTTCCAGGTAGAAAAGTCCTCTTGTCACCGAATTCCTTTATAGAGGTAGATGAGACGAATGAAAGTGTCAATGTAGAATTCGATAAGCTGATGATCCGAAATAGTCCTCCTGTTCCAGAAAATGAGGATTTAACGAAGGATAAAGAAAATCACTTAATTGATTATTTTGGATGGAACAGTTATACGGATAATGCATTACCTCACGCAGAACGTGGACTGCTTGGTACATTTCCAATTATTGGATTAGAGAATGAACGGCCACCGGAAGAGCCGCATTTAAATCGAAATGGACGATATCATGAGCATGATAATTATTTGCGTAGTGAGGAAGAAACGAACGATTTTAAGGTACACGCGAAAGACGGTAAGATTGGCCGAATTGTAGATATGATCTATGATACGTCTCAATGGATAATCGAGTATATCGTTGTTCGGAGCAGTAAAAGTATTGTTGAAAATGAATTTTATATTTTTCACACTAGACAAATAAACACGGTGGATTGGTTTGAAAAAGATTTATATATCAATGATTCTCTTGAAGGTATTTTAAATAACAAGCCATTTCAGCAAAAAGAGGAGATTTTGGTAAGTTTTGAGTAATTTAGTGTCGTAACGGTAGAAATAGATTCCTTTTAAAGAGCACCTCCTAAGCTAGTAATATGCAGGTGTTCTTTTGTCCTGCTTTTATGAATGTATAATATGTTAGAATAGTTGGAGAAGTAAAATTTTTGCGTTTAATGTATTTAGTTACTGTTTTTTAAAGGAACTGTAATGGAATTGAGATAGCAACCTAATCGGCATTACGTTAACATGGATTAGACTAAAATAATTAGCATTATTTGTCGAAATATATAAAGAAACAAATTGAAAAATACAGATATCGATAATATATGTTTAGAATGATCGTTGTTTTGAAGTTGAATTTTTACCAGACTTTTTGAAATGATTGCTTATAAAATAAAAATAAAAATGAAAATGGTGGGGACATCATATGATACATATACATTGCACTAACGTTTTTAATTCAAATGGACAATTAGACAGCTACACCCAAAAAGGGTATTTAACATACGTATTTTATAATGGACGGAGGTGCTTTTAAATGATGGCAAGTACTTCGGTCCAAGAGCAACCCCTTGAAGAATTAGTAGCATCGATTCAACAAGGAGATACAGCAACACAAAATTATTTATTGCGTACGTATCAACCATTTATTGCAAAATGTGTTTCAGAAGTATGCAAACGATACATAGATCCAAAAAGAGATGATGAATTTAGTATAGGGCTTTCTGCGTTTAATGAAGCTATCTTTTCCTATTCTGCAGATAGAGGATGTTCATTTTTATCCTTTGCAAAGCTTGTTATAAAACGGAAGGTAATTGACTACATTCGGTTTAATCAAAAAAGACTCTCATCCATTTCATTTGATGAGAATTTTGATGAGGAACTGATGGAGAATCCGCTTGAGGTTGCCGTTGTAAAGGATAGGTATAATCAGGAATTAGATGCAGTTTATCGTAAGGAAGAAATTATGGAATTTAAGGAAAAGTTGCGTGAATATAAGTTGACATTGGTTGAACTGTCAGAGGCCTCTCCAAAACATAGAGATGCACGTGATTCTGCAGTCAAAACTGCAAGAATTCTTTATCACGATAAGCATTTAAGTGAATACGTATATCGAAAAAAGAAACTTCCGATTAAGGAGCTTGTAAAAAAAGTGGATGTCAGCAAAAAGACGTTGGAGCGAAATCGGAAATTTATTTTAGCAATATTCATTGTGTTAAGTGGAGACTACATCTATCTTAAGGATTATCTTAAGGGAGTGGGGCAATGAAAAAAGGAATTGTGATGGAACTCCATCGCAACTATACGATTATTATGACCAAAGAGGGTTTCTTTTTAAAAGCGAAGCCATGTAAAAAAGGTGTAATAATCGGAGAGGAGGTCGCCTACGAACCGCTAGATCTCGATAAGCGGCATATTTCCATTTTACAATCTTGGAAGATGTTGAATACACCGTTTAAAACTTTTTTCATGACATGTGTCATATTGTTGTTTTTTCTACCTTTCTATATGTTTTCGGGTGAGCGCGAATCTTATGCGTACGTGACATTGGATATAAATCCTAGTATTGAAATGGAAGTAAATGAGAAATTTAATGTGCAATCAATCCGAGCTTTAAATGACGAGGCTTCATTAATTGTGGAACAATTACCAAATTATCAAGATGAATTGCTGGAAGAGGTAATTGGCCGTATTTTAGATATCAGTGAGCAAACAGGATTAGTAAACGATGAAAAAAATATGATCGTCGGCTTTAGCTTTGCTGATGGGGTACCTGATCAAAACATCTTTATCCCTCTGGAATTGGAGGATTTTTTTCAAAGTATATCTGGATGGGAAATAGCCACATTGCTAATCCCGCAAAAAATTAGAGACCAAGCAAAGGAAGAATCTACTTCGATGAATGAAGTAATGGCATTAAAACTTTTAGAGAAAGATGCTTCAGCGAATGATTTAACATCGATTTCTTCCGATGATAGGGCAATTATTAATACTTTTTTTAACGAGGAAGATATAGATGATAAAAATTCGTCGCATCTGGATGATGAAAAAAGATTTAGTAGCCTGATGAATTAAGATAATGGAAAAGCACAACAAGTGCTTTTCCATTTTTTATACTTCCATCATGACTGGTGGGGTATATTTCATCGCATGGTCTATATAATAAAGCAGTGTATCATGCGTGTTTATTACTTTAGACTGATCCAGTGAATAGTGATAAGCATTTAAAAATTGTTCAATTTTTTTGGAAAGCATATCATCCTTTGTTCGAACCATTAGTACGAGTAGATCATCCCATTGGCCCCACAATGTATAATATAAAGCTTTGTCATAGTCTGGAATCAACTTTTCCCCCTCCTTTATTGAAGACACATTTGTTTAAAGGGTTACTAATTAGACTGCCCGCTTTTTATATATAATGCGTGTGATTTATTTGGTGTGAATGCCATTTAAAGGATGTAGATATTTAAGCATAGGAATGCTCCTCCGTTACATACTAAAAGCAAATCCATAAGGAGGGATTTAGGATGAAATGGAAAGTTTTAAGTATCGCTGCTGCGACTTTTTTAACTTTGACAGCTTGCCAAGCTACAGATAATAACGCTCGAGACAATGCGACTGGACCTAATGACAATATTGAACAAACCCGATTTTACAACAATGCTGGAGAGGGAATGACGAATGTTCGGAACTATACACTAGATCGAAATTCGGAGCAATTCCAAAATCGAGACAACGGGAACAATCGAGCAAATGAGCACAACCAATATGATATATCAGAAGAGGCTGCAGAGCGAATTACGAACGAAGTTAATGATATTGATCGAGCGTATGTATTAACTACAGATAATAATGCATATGTAGCTGCAATACTAGACACGGACAATCGTAATGCAAATCGCGGAACACGTGATAATGGTGGCGAACTTACAGATGAAGTAAAGGAAAAAATTGGAGATATTGTGAAGTCTGTGGATAACGGAATTGATAATGTGTATGTATCCACGAATCCTGATTTTATTGATTTAACGAATAACTATGTTGATGATGTTAATAATGGTGAACCGGTCGAAGGATTTTTCGATCAGATGGGGAATATGGTTGAACGACTTTTCCCACAAAATAGACGATAGTCATAAAGAGTGTTCCTGAAAGGAGCGCTCTTTTTCTTATGGATAAAGATATATCCGAATTGTGAAATAAAAAACTTTGTCATGAGTTGGAACCTGTGGTATAGTACATACATATAATCCTTAGTAATCTTAGTTAGTTACTTTGATTTAATAAACTTCGGAGTTGATCATATATGGGGAGAGAGTTTATTGAGCTATTTGAAGAGTGGGCGGAGGATTATGATAACAGTGTAGTGGGAGAAGACCCACAATATGCAGAGGTTTTTGCTAATTATGATGTAATCCTTGATGCAGTAGTGGATCATAGTGTTGGCAGGGTATTGGAATTTGGTGTTGGAACAGGTAATTTATCCAAGAAGTTGCTGCAAGCAGGGCATTCTGTAATAGGAATTGAACCTTCAAAAGAAATGAGAAACATTGCAAAAAAGAAAATTCCAGGTTTGACGATTCTGGATGGTGATTTCTTAATCTACCCGGCCCCCACTGGAAAGATTGAAACGATTACAAGTACGTATGCGTTCCATCATCTAACAGATGATGAAAAGGCGATTGCGATTAAACAATTTGCAGAGTTATTGCCACTGAATGGCAAGGTTGTTTTTGGGGATACGATGTTTAAAACGGAAGCCGATAAAAGGATGCAAATAAAAGAGGCAGTGGAAAAAGGGCATCATGATCTAGCAGAAGACTTGAATCGTGAATACTATCCCACATTGGATACAATGAAGAATGCTTTTGAAAAGCATGGATTTGATGTATCATTTAAGCAAATGAATGATTTTGTTTGGGTATTGACTGCAAACAAAAAATAAAAAAGTGGGGAGTAATGAAATAATGACTAAAAAAATGAATGTAGAAAGTTTTAATCTTGATCACACAAAAGTAAAGGCGCCATATGTAAGATTAGTTGGTGTAACAGAAGGTGCAAATGGAGATAAAGTACAAAAATATGATATCCGTTTTAAGCAACCAAATAAAGAACATATGGAAATGCCAGGACTTCATTCGTTAGAGCATTTGATGGCTGAGAATATCCGAAATCATGCAGATAATGTTCTTGATATCGGGCCAATGGGATGCCAAACTGGTTTTTATTTATCGTTAATCAATCATGATAACTATGATGATGTCTTAACAATGCTTGAAAAAACGCTGACAGATGTGCTCGACGCAACTGAAGTTCCTGCGTGTAATGAAGTGCAATGCGGCTGGGCAGCAAGCCATAGCTTGGAAGGTGCAAAGGAAATCGCTAAGGAAATGTTAAGCAAGCGTCACGGGTGGCATGAAGTTTTTTAATAACCTCTAAAATGTAATGTGAGGCGAAACGAAATGGCTCTTTATAATTCAATACATGAACTGATTGGGGATACCCCGTTATTAGAGATTAGAAATTTTAATCTGCCTGAAGCAGTACGTTTATTTGCAAAGCTTGAATTTTTTAACCCGGGTGGTAGTGTGAAGGATCGATTAGGTGTTGCCTTGATTGAGGATGCCATAAAACGTGGGGTATTACGAGAAGGCGGTACAATTATTGAGCCTACTGCAGGTAATACTGGTATTGGACTTGCAATTGCAGCCCTAAATAAAAAATTGTCTGTCATATTTTGTGTTCCAGAACATTTTAGCAAGGAAAAACAGCAGCTGATGCAAGCATTAGGAGCGGAAATTATTCATACACCGCGTGAACTGGGAATGAAGGGTGCTATTGAAAAGACCGAACAATTACTAAAAGAAATTCCAAATAGCTTCTCACCAAAACAGTTCTCAAATCCAGCTAATCCAATGACGTATTATCAGACACTTGCTCCAGAACTCTGGAGGGAGCTTGATGGGAAAGTGGATGTATTTGTTGCTGGTGCTGGGTCTGGTGGAACATTTACAGGTATAGCATCATTTCTAAGGGAAAAAAATCCTGCCGTTAAAACGGTAATTGTTGAGCCAGAGGGTTCTATTATCAATGGCGGCAAATCAGGCCCACATTTGACGGAAGGGATTGGGATGGAATTCCTTCCAGATTATATGAATCGCGAACATTTTGATGATATTTACACGATTACAGATAAGGATGCTTTTATGATGGTGAAGATGCTTGCGGCAAAAGAAGGATTGCTCGTTGGAAGTTCTTCGGGTTCTGCGATGGCTGCAGCCCTAAATGAGGCAAAACATGCCAAACCAGGAACTACAATTGTTACAATCTTTCCAGATTCGAGTGACCGTTATCTAAGTAAGCAAATATATGAACAATTTTAGAAATTAAGGGGGAATAATCATGCGTGCAAAAACGAAAATGATTCATGGCGGTATAACGGGAGATGAACAAACAGGAGCTGTTTCTGTGCCGGTTTATCAAGTAAGTACGTATAAGCAGGATGAAGTAGGTAAGCATCGTGGATATGAATATTCAAGAACAGGCAATCCTACTCGTCATGCACTGGAGACAGTCATTGCCGACCTTGAGAATGGTAAGGCAGGCTTTGCTTTTGGTTCAGGAATGGGTGCCATGACATCTGTTATGATGTTATTTAACGCTGGAGATCATGTTGTATTAACCGATGATGTCTATGGTGGCTCTTATCGTTTGATGTCAAAAGTGCTTAATCGTTTTGATTTAGAGCATTCGTTTACCAATACAAGCTCTTCAGATGAAGTGGAGGCTGCTATACAAGAGAATACAAAGGCAATATTTGTAGAAACACCTACAAACCCATTGTTAAAAATTACGGATATTCGAAAGATGGCTGAGATTGCCAGAAAGCATGATATTCTTTTAATTGTGGACAATACATTTGCAACACCATATTGGCAGCAGCCATTAGATTTAGGAGCAGATATTGTACTTCACAGTGCAACGAAATATATTGGAGGACACAGTGATGTAGTAGCTGGATTAGTGGTTGTAAATACAGAGGAACTTGCAGAAAAGCTTCATTTCATCCAAAATTCAGTTGGTGCGGTACTTGGACCACAGGATTCCTGGCTTATTATGCGGGGGATTAAGACGTTGGCTATTCGTATGGAAGCAATTGAGGCAAATACGAAGAAAATCGTTTCGTACCTGGAAAAACACGAGAGTGTCTCCACTATTTATTATCCTGGACGCGAGACTCATTCAGGACATGAAATTGCGAAGCAGCAGACAACTGGGTTTGGCGGCATGGTGTCCTTTGATGTTGGAAGTGCTGAAAAAGCAGATGAAGTACTTGGTAAGGTAAACTATTTTACATTAGCCGAAAGTCTTGGAGCTGTTGAGAGCTTAATTTCTGTTCCGGCTAAAATGACACACGCTTCAATTCCAGCTGAGCGTAGACAAGAGCTTGGGATCACCAATGGGTTAATTCGTATATCGGTTGGAATTGAGGATGCTGATGACTTGATTGATGATTTAAAAATAGCACTAAGCAATAAACAGGAACAACTCATTTAAATGTGGTTCCGTTTTGAGTTGTATTGACAAAAAATACAACTCAAATCACATTAGATTGACTAATAAATTAACAAACAAAACCGTCTAGTTCAGACGGTTTTTATTATTAAAATAACGAGGACATTATTGAATTTTTTAAAAGATTATTAATATATGGTAAGATAATTTTGTGAAATGTTGTTCTTAATGTAACTGGCAGTTTAGCGCAAAAAAAGTGGGGATAAATTGAAAAGTGATAAAACAACTAAAGCTTTAAGAGTTGGGACTAACACCTTGCTTATCTTTTTAATTATAGGTGCAATAACAATGTTTTTCGATGACGATTATAGAAATGACCATTTGGGTTGGATAATTTTGATAGCTTTTTGGATGTTTAGCAGTTTATATGGCTTGGTTATATGTATAAAAGAAGGTATGAAGAAGTTAGCAATCGTTAATTTATTATTAGTAGCTGCTGCTTTTTATTTTTTACTGACCCGCAGTATGGAATATTTCAATTAAATGGCACGATTGTTTAATAAGTTTCATTTAATGCCATTTAATGCTTCTTCAAATGATGGTGCTATAACTGAATAAATATGTGCTGGAATCGGGTTATGTAGAAGTAACTAAGAAGAGAAATAAAAAATGAGGAGATTACCATGGAAAAGTGTGTTTTTTGTAACCCCTATTCAGAACCTAAACAAAAAGTTGTTTTGAGTAATGAACATTGTCTTTTTTTACAATTAGACCAATCAAAAATAAAAGCTGGTCTACTTGAAGGAGCAGGGCTCATTGTTCCTAAAAATCATAGAGAAACTGCATTTGACTTAACCCAGGATGAATGGGCAGCAACTTACAGTCTTCTTCAAGAGGTAAAAAAATACTTAGACAAAGAACACGAACCTCAAGGATATAATCTTGGTTGGAACTGTGGTGAAGTAGGTGGTCAGCATATTTTTCATGCCCATTTCCACATTATACCAAGATTTAAAGACGAACCACTTGCAGGTAAAGGAATAAGGCATATGGTTAAAAGTAAAGAAAATCTAAGGAAAAGTTATTAGGTTATGATGCAAATGGTAGCAATGGTACTAACGGTGTAGGTTTAGTGTAAAAGGACACCGGCTCTGTCTTATTGAAGTATAGTAATAGGTTTGTTAAAGATTTATTTTCGAAAAGAGGTTAGATTTTGGCTGTTTACCTATTCAAAAGATACTATTTTTCCAAATTAAAGATTAGTTTACCTATGGAAGAGGTGATAATCCGATGAATATTTTCATCATTGGTGGTGCCATTTTAGTAGTACTTTTCATAATTCTCCCGTTTTTTAACATTGAAAGTTTCTTCTTATTTGTTTTAATTGAATGGATTACTAAATTTGTTTTACCTTGGATAGCTTTGTATTGGCTAATCAGAGGTGTAAAGGCATTAGAGAAAAAATAAATAATTCTTATTGAACGATCTGTTGCTACTCTTCAATTAGAGAAGTGGCTTTTTATCGTTTGCGGGGCGGGGTTGTTAAGTAATTGAAAGGGATATACCTGAGGAATTTTTTAGAGGGAAGGGTAGTTTTGAAGGAAAATAAACAAGCTCTTTATTTCAATATGACTTTGGGAACAATCGGCATTATACTCGTTGCTATAGCTGCAATGAGGTATTTGATTAAAGAAAATGATAATTTAGGATATGCAATTATACTTTTTGGTTTTATATTAACAGTTAGTTATATAAATTACTTAGAAAAAAGAGCAGGGATAAGTAAAAAATTGAGTTGGATTAGAATTATTGTATCTTCAATTTTATTTCTTATTTTTACATATTTCTTATATTTTTAGCTGTCTATTATTATAGTAAACTGATGCAAACGTTAAACAAGACGATCATCGGTTATCGTCTTTTCCTTTGAAACGTTTTTTGCTATACCATGAATGAATTCATTTCTATGTTGACATGTATTCTTTAATCTTAAACAAAAGATATGGTAAAGTAAGATGGTAAGTGAATAATAGAATCTGCGTATTGGCAGGAGAGGTTCGAAATTCCATCCCTCTATAAAAAACTAAGGAGCATGGACAGCATCTTCTTAGTGTTGTCCTTTTTTTATTTGGATGGATACAAGCTCCCAAAGATACAAAATAAACGAAGGAGTGATGATTCATGATGCAACAGATTTATCCAGTTACAGAACATCCCTATGCATATGAACTAAATAAAGATTTTCAATTTGCCGCAGCTCATTATGTACCACATGAGGATGCTGGGAAATGCCAAAATATGCATGGGCATACCTATTTTACAAATGTCACCATTGCTGGAGACGAGCTTGATCACACAGGTTTTTTGGTAGATTTTAAAAAAATAAAAGATTTAATTCATAAGCGATTTGATCATCGTATGATGAACGAAGATACCAAATTCTCCGACCAGGACGCTGAATATTTTCCAACAACAGAAGTGGTTGCCCGTACTATATATGAAATCATTAAGGAATACCTAAACACCCTGTCGAATAACCCAACTTGTGTTCAGGTATATTTAAGGGAAACGCCCACAAGCTATTGTATTTACCGACCGAAGGAGAAAACATTATGAGAAAAATACCTGTACTTGAAATATTTGGTCCAACCATTCAAGGTGAAGGAATGGTCATTGGCCAAAAAACGATGTTTGTCAGAACGGCCGGCTGTGATTATTCCTGCTCATGGTGTGATTCGAAATTCACTTGGGACGGTTCAGAAAAGGAATCGATTCAAATGATGGAACCGCAGAAAATAGTGGATGCCTTATTTGAAAAGGGCGATGGAAGATTTCAGCATGTTACCATCTCTGGAGGGAATCCAGGATTATTGGCACAATTGAATACATTGGTAGATTTACTTCATGAAAATAAGGTGAAGGTTGCATTGGAAACACAAGGTAGCAGATGGCAGAAATGGTTTACAAAGATAGATGATCTGACGATTTCGCCTAAGCCACCGAGCTCTGGAATGACTACAAATTTTGAAACATTGGATTTTATCATCCGTTCATTAGAGGAAAAGCAACAAGGCAATTTCAGTTTAAAGGTGGTCATCTTTGAGAAAGGAGATTTGCAATATGCCATCAACATACACAAAAGGTATCCTGATGTAGAATTGTTTCTGCAAGTGGGTAATGATGATTTGGAAACAGTAGAACAGGATAAGTTGTTACCATATTTACTTGAAAAATACGAACGATTGGTTGACCTTGTAATGAATAATTCAGAATTGAACGACGTTCGGGTATTGCCACAGCTTCACACTTATTTATGGGGGAATAAACGTGGTGTTTGATATAAGTCCCTTTAAAGTCCATTTCCAATAGCGAATGTGAAACTTTAATAGGTGATCTTGAACTTAAGGGTGCAAATCTTGAATAAAGAATTGTACCCTTATTTATTAATATATATCTAAAACGAAACCCATTAGTTTGACGAACTATTCCTTTTCATTTCCGTTATGCTAAAATAAACTATATATCAATATGATAGGAGAGGAATGTCTAATGAGTGAAAAAGCATTATACTATTTGAAGGACAACCGAGAACGTCTGCTAACCAAATTGAGTGATTTCCTGGCGATTCCGAGTGTGAGTACGGATAGTGCATACAAAGGAGATGTAACTCGTGCGGCAGACTTTATTGTTACATACTTAAAAGAGATTGGTTTTGACAAGGTAGAAAAGCAGGAGACAGAAGGTCATCCACTTGTATATGCTGCGTACAATGGGGCGGGAGAAGATGCCCCAACAGTGCTTTTTTACGGGCACTATGATGTCCAGCCAGTAGACCCGATAGACCAATGGAAAAGTGATCCTTTTCAAGCAGAGGTAAGAGATGGTCGCCTTTATGCACGTGGTTCAAGTGATGATAAGGGACAAGTATTTATGCACTTGGCAGTTTTTGAGGCTTATATGAAAACCGAAGGAAAACTGCCGCTCAATGTAAAGGTATGCATTGAAGGGGAAGAAGAGATTGGCAGCGAGAATTTGTACAACATTTTACAAGAAAAGAAAGAGCAATTTCAAGCAGATTTTGCAGTTATCTCTGATTCCGGTATGGCGGCGAAAAATCAACCAACCATTCTATATGGGTTAAAAGGATTTACGGGCATTGAAATTACCGTAAATGGGCCCGATCATGATTTGCATTCCGGTATGTATGGTGGTGCAGTAAGAAACCCGATTATCGCATTAAGCCACATACTCGCATCAATGAAGGATGAAAATGAAGTAATCACAGTAGATGGTTTTTATGACGATGTAGAACCACTGAGTGGTGCTGAAAGGAAATTAATGGAACAAGCTCCAAGTGAGGATTTTGTTGAAGCAACTGGTATACCTGAGACGGTATCTGAAAAAGGGTATACGGCTAAAGAACACACGATGGGACGTCCGACATTTGAAATAAACGGAATCTATGGCGGATATCAAGGAGAAGGAACGAAAACTATAATTCCATCTTCTGCAACTGCAAAAATAACCTGTCGACTTGTTCCTGGACAAGATCCTGAAAAAATTCAGGAATTACTAGAAGCACATGTCAATAAAGTTGCTCCTGCAGGTGTAACACTAGAAGTGAAAAAAGAAAAACTATCTTCTAAAGCATATAAAGTAGAGCCGAACCATCCACTCATTAAAAAGGCTGCTGCCAGTTATACGAAAGCTTTTGATAAAGAAACAATTTTCATTCGCATGGGTGGTTCGATTCCTGTCGTAGAATGGATTGAGGAAATTTACGATATGCCAATTGTTTTATTAGGATTTGGAACACCAGAGGATCGCTTGCATTCACCAAATGAAAGCTTCCCGTTAGATAGCTTTGATAAAGGGATGGAAACACTCGTATACTACTGGGATGAAATTAATAAGGAATGATTAAAGTACCCCGTTTCTCCTTTTCGGATTCGGGGTAATTCTGTATTAAGATAAATAAAAATATGAAAAACCGTTAAAAGGAGAGAGTGGAAATGAAATATGCCATTGTTACCGGGGTCTCGAAAGGGCTTGGAGAATCGATTGCCAAGTTGTTTATTGATTTAAATATTCATGTAATTGGACTTTCTCGTAGTACGAATAATCAGTTAGAAAATCACGGAGATTTATTCACGCATATCTCTTGTGATCTGGCAAATATCAATACATTGGATTCAGTATGTGATGAAATTAGCGATGTTATTTTCTGGGAGGAAGCGACAACGGTTTATTTAGTAAATAACGCTGCTACGGTTGAGCCAATTGCTCAATCGATGCATATAAAGACTACAGATCTTACAAAACATGTGAATCTCAATACGATTGCTCCGATGGCAATAACAAATTATTTCCTAAAAAAGACAACGGAAAAAGGGGTTCAGTTAATTAGCGTTGTAATCACTTCTGGTGCAGCTGAAAAGCCATCTTATGGCTGGAGTGCTTACTGTTCAACTAAAGCGAGTGTGAACATGTATACGAAAACTGCTGCACTTGAACAGGAAGAATTGAAGAATGGTCATAAAATAATCGCGTTTAGTCCAGGAATTATGGATACAAACATGCAAGAGAAAATACGTTCAAGCTCTGAAGATGAATTTGCCGATGTGGAAAAGTTTAAAGAATTTAAGGATAATAACTTGCTAAAAGATACAGATTTAGTTGGTGGAGTAGTGGTTGATATTTTAACAGATGATGATGTGGAAAACGGAAAAATTTATCATGTGCGTGATTATGTATAAGTATTTTTAGAAAAAAAAATGAGTAAATAGCCCTCCCAATTTGATGAACGCAGCATAAAGTAAAGTAGTCTTGAAAATAGGGAGGGGAAAAAATGAGTAAAGATGTTGGAGGTAAAGAGTTCGGCTCTGGCGGTTTCGCCTTGTTAGTCGTATTATTTATTTTATTAATAATCATTGGCACTGCTTATACAGGCGGGG
The DNA here is from genome assembly GCF_038002145.1 of Oceanobacillus sp. FSL W7-1309. Lineage (NCBI taxonomy): Bacteria > Bacillati > Bacillota > Bacilli > Caryophanales > Bacillaceae > Oceanobacillus > Oceanobacillus sp. FSL W7-1309. The sequence goes on along the minus strand of NZ_JBBOBX010000002.1, from coordinate 1,629,088 downwards.
GCAATGGAGGCTATGGTGGCTACTGCTGCTAAGAAATAGAATACAATAAGATGAGGTGCTTTCGCATTTCGTCATCATAATAAAAATGCAGCAGTTATCCTGCTGCATTTTTATTTGGAATCAAATATGTTCCATGTTTTAAACTTTACATAATGGTTTACAATGACGTAAAGTGTGTGTCATGAATTTCATTTTGCGCATTTGTCCATTACGTTTGAATAATATAGTATAGTAGACTGTTACTGAAAGTAATTTTATTTTATGATAAAATTTATTTTGTATATTTCCTGTTATTAACCATAATGACTTAACAATAAGTGTTCGTAATGTTGACGATAAAAGAGAGGAAGATGACCAATGATTACACGAAAAAGTAAACGTGAGATTGAGCAAATGCAAGCTGCTGGTGATGTGCTTGTTGCGTGTCATAAAGCGATAGCTGATATGATAAAACCTGGGGTTACAACCATGGAGATTAATGATTTTGTAGAAAAGTTTCTATCTGAACGGGGAGCGACACCTGAGCAGAAAGGATATAACGGCTATCCGTATGCAATTTGTGCATCAATTAATGATGAGATATGTCATGGCTTCCCGAGAGAAGAAAAATTGCAAGATGGTGATATTGTTACAATAGATATGGTTGTGAATCTTAACGGTGGGCTAGCCGATTCAGCATGGACGTATGCAGTTGGAGAAGTTGATGGGGTAGGAAAACGCCTCATGGATGTCACGAAAACAGCTCTGTATAAAGGGCTTGAACAAGCCCAGGTAGGTAAGCGTATTGGAGATATTGGCCATGCTATTCAAACCTATGCAGAAGGAGAAGGCTTTTCTGTTGTTCGTGATTTCACTGGGCATGGAATTGGACCGACGATTCATGAAGATCCGCATATCCCGCATTTCGGCTTGCCTAATAAAGGATTGCGTCTTAAAGAGGGTATGGTGATCACAATCGAACCGATGATTAATGAAGGAAGCTGGGAAAGTCAAATGGATGAAAATAACTGGACAGCACGAACTATTGATAAAGGACGCTCAGCACAGTATGAGCATACAATTGTAATTACAAAGGATGGACCACTTTTAACGACGGATCAAGACAAGGAATAAAAGTACGTTACGGGGAGACGATTGTCTATGCGTGTTGTATCAATCTGTCCGAGCAATACGGAAGTTTTAGCATATTTGGGAAAACTTGATGTGTTAGTTGGTGTAGACGATTATTCAGACTGGCCGAAGAGGGTATTGGATTTACCGAAAGTTGGGCCCGATCTTTCCATCGATATGGACAAAGTAGAAGCATTGCAGCCAGACCTCATACTAGCTTCTTTAAGTGTTCCTGGAATGGAAAAGAATATCGAGGAGCTAGATGCTAGAAAGCTCCCTTATATTATTTTGAATCCGAATTCTTTAGAAGAAATAGCAAATGATATTCGAGTAGTTGGAGAAGCTCTAAATGCTAAATCACTTGGAGATGTGAAAGCTCACGAATTCCTTGCTGAAGTGAAGGCTTATAAAGAAAAGGCACTCGAACAAGAACATAAACCAACCTTATATTGGGAATGGTGGCCAAAACCAGTTTTTACTCCGGGATATGTAAATTGGCTTACAGAAATAAGTCAATTGGCAGGAGCAGCAAACATTTTCGCAACGGAACATGTTGCTAGTTATCAAACAAATTGGGATGAAGTAAAAAAAAGAGATCCAGATCATATTTGTATGGTTTGGGTAGGAATAAAAGAAGATAAGATGCGACCTGAATTAGTAAAAAAGCGACCAGGCTGGAATGAAATGAAAGCAATTCGAAATAACAATATTCATGTTTTAGAAGAATCGCTCTTTTGCAGACCGTCACCAAGGTTGCTTGAAGGCTTAAGAAAGTTATCAAAAATAATATGAGGCTTTTCCTTATCGGGAAAGCCTCATATTATTTTTTTGAGGATAGGTAACTATAAAAATTTGAATGCTGTGGATTACATATTTACCGAAACAGCCATGTCCAGCTTCAGCGCCACGCGCTTTTGTTCAATCGAAACACATTAGTAACTTATTTTTTCAATGTTGCCGTTTTTGCTCCGAATAAAACCGTAATAACAGGGCTGAGCAGGCAGAAAAATGCGAATGGCAAATAATCTAGTACAGGTACATCTAGTACATCTGCAATAAATACACCACAAACACTCCAAGGAACGAGTGGATTAATCACGGTTCCTGCATCCTCCAGAGATCTAGAAAGAGCCTTTTTAGTTAGACCAGCTTTTTCATATACCGTTTTAAACGTTTCTCCAGTAAGTAGAATGGATAAATATTGTTCGCCAATTAGGACGTTGACACCAATTGCTGTAGCAGCAGTTGCAGCGATAATGGAACGTGCTTTACGTAATTTTTCCTGAAAAGTGGCTAGCATCGTAGGAATAATCCCAGTGACAAATAATAGACCACCAAAGCTTAAAGCTAAAATAACGAGTGAGATTGTGAAGAGCATACTGTTTATGCCGCCTTTGGACAGCAACTCATTAACCGGTTCGAAATTTGTAGCCCCTGTGTAGCCATTAAACCAATACGCCCAAATTTCTGACCAAGTATGGTCACTTGTTATTCTTGCTATAAATGTTGCCACCAAACTGCTTACAGTTAAGGCAATAAAAGCCTGGACTTTAATAATTGTGCAAATAACGAGAACGATCAATGGAATCCATGATAACCAATGAATTAATCCAGAAGCTTGTAATGCTTCACGGTAGGATACGATACTTTGTAGAGACGTATTTTGTTCTGGCGATATTAAAACAAATAAAATTAACGAAATGATAAAAGCTGGTATCGTTGTTAAACTAATATGCTTTATATGGTCAAATAAATCTACTCCAACGATAGTTGAAGCAAGATTGGTTGTATCAGATAGCGGCGACATTTTATCCCCAAAGAAAGCACCAGAAACGATTGCACCTGCTGTAATTGCTAAGGAAGCTTCCATTGCACCTGCCATTCCAATAAAGGCGACGCCAACAGTTGCAGTCGTCGTTAAGGAACTACCTAGTGTTACGCCTATAATCGCAGTAACAGCAAAGACAATCCCATAAAACCAAGTTCCGCCAATGATTGTGAAGCCAGCATTGATTAGTGCTGGGATGGTCCCGCTAACCATCCAACTGCTAATTAGAATCCCAATAAGGAAGAATAAGAAAATAGCTCCCATACCTGATTGTGCTCCTGAAATCATGGCATCTTGTAGTTCTTTAAAAGTGATACGTTTAAATAAACCGTATGCAACAAGTATAAAAATCCCGAGTAAAATAGGTATATGTGGCACAGCTTCTAATCCAATGATAAAGTAGCTGATTAAACCGATAATCAGTAAAAAAAAGAAAATTGCTTCGATAAATGAAGGTTGATGCTTTGGGTTAATTGGAATCATGATGTTTACTCCTTTTGAAGATATTAAAAAACTTGGTCTGTGGCTGTTACCAAATACAAAAAAGCTCCGTCCCCTAAAAAAGGGACGAAGCTATACTCCGCGTTACCACCCTGATTGGTGAAATACAATTCACCCGCTCATTGTATGCAATCCTTTGAATAGTTCATGCTAACATTCAGCATATATCTAGACAGGATTTGTAATTCAACTATTTTCCGCCAAAGCTTGCACCACCCGCTTTGTCTCTATTCTTTGCTAAAAAATAATCTACTTCGAATCCCTAGGATAAATTGCGTAATTCAATTATGTAATATTGACTATACATGCTCCAATCTTCATTTGTCAACACCTCCTATAAGATAGAATCCTTCCATTTTAGGAAATATTCAGTTATACTATAAAGAATTTTATATGCGTTACCAGGCTGTAATTCCCATCACCACGAAGATCGAGAGCAAAAACAAGAGAAAGGGGAGGAAGACACTATATTCTGCCTTAGCTTTATTATGTTTTATCAACTAGCAATAGAGTACTGCTAAAAGAGGAAGTTTTATTTTACTTGAGGAGGCTTGTGAGACATTGTGTTAAAAGAAGAACAACATTCGTATACTTCTATACATATGATTCGAAAAGGGTTTGCAACAGGGTTTCCAATAATTCTTGGTTATTTGCCAGTTGCGATTACATATGGAGTTCTAGCCAAGCAAGCAGGGATGTCATTAACAGAATTAACATTGATGAGTGCTTTGGTCTATGCAGGTGCCAGTCAGTTTATGGCAGTGAATATGTTTGCGGTTGGAACAGGAGCATTGGAAATTATTATTGCAACCTTTGTCCTGAATTTCCGGCATTTTGTTATGAGTTTATCTTTTATGAATCAGCTCAAAAAAATTAAACTAAAATGGAAAATTCCATTAGCTTTCGGATTGACCGATGAATCGTTTGCAGTCTCTGCAATGAATTCGAAAGAAGCAAGCATGAAAAAGGGTGCTTTATTCTATGGCACGATTCTTGCTAGCGCATATTTATCATGGGTTTTTGGTTCTCTGCTTGGTGGTATGCTTGGAGATATCATACCCCAAAAACTTAGTCAAAGTATGGGGATCGCATTGTATGCCATGTTTATTGGACTGCTCATTCCATCCATTAAACAGGAAACAAGAATAGCTGCGATTGCAATTGTAGCAATGCTAGTCAACGCAGGATTTGTTCAGCTGGGGATGAGTACTGGTTGGGCAATCGTTGCTGGAACGATTATTGGTGGGTTTAGCGGCATTTATTTCCTAGGGGAGGAACGCACATGATTATTTTGATGATTATTGGGATGTCATTAGCCACAATGCTGCCAAGGGTTATTCCTGCTGTTATCATTGAAAAAATGCAGTTTCGTCCTTGGATTAATAAGTGGTTGAGTGCAATACCATATGCAGCACTAGGAGCTTTAATTTTTCCTGGTATTATGTCTGTTAAACCAGAAGAGCCTCATCATGGAATGATAGGTGGACTTGTGGCAGTTGTACTGGCATACTTTGGATTAAATATTATTTTAGTTGTCTTAGGAGCAATTCTTACTGTTTTTTTATTATCATTTTAAAAAAGCTCCTGATCAATAATCAAAAAATAGGCTTAGCGATGATTTGCTAAAGCCTATTTTCCTCCATATGGTTCAATATGGATATGCGCATGTGTGATGCGATGCTTTTTAAATAAATAGTCTTCAATTCTTTCCGTAATGCGGTGACTTTCTGCTACATTCAAAGTTGGGTCAACTAAAATGGTGATCTCAATTAATGCTTGATTACCATGGACTCTCCCTTTGACATCAACGACTTCTATAACCTCAGGTACTTTGATAATGCTTTTCTTAATCATTTCCAGCTGTTCTTCATCGAATCCATCTGTTAGTGTGTGTGTGGCATCTTTAAAGATATCCCATGCTGTTTTACAAATAATAATTCCGACGACCATTCCAGCTAATGGATCGAGCCAGAAAAGCCCAAACTGTGCCCCGCAAATACCGATAAATGCCCCAATACTTACAAGCGCATCTGAACGATTATCCTGTGCAGCAGCGTTTAATGAGCTGCTCTCAATTCTTTTAGCAAGTTTAGCATTATAGCGATATACAAATAACATAACAACTGCAGAACCTAAAGCGGTCCATGCTGTTAACATGCTTGGCTGTGAAGCTTCAGCGGCAGCCATACTTTTCAATGTATCGTATATCACTTGTACGCCAATAAACATCATGATAAAAGCTGCAAATAATGCTGCAACGGTTTCAGCCCGGTAATGTCCATAGCGATGATCCTTATCTGGCGGCTTTCTTGATATTTTTAGGCCGATTAACACAGCAACAGAAGCAATTACATCCGTAATATTATTTAATCCATCTGCATAAAGGGCAGCAGAGTCTCCAATTGTAGCGATATATAATTTAATAATGGCAAGCGTAATATACGCAAAAATGCTTAGCCATGCGCCTTTTTCTCCCATTTTCAGGTTTTCTGAATGATTCATCCTAAATGCCTCCACATTTAATTGTTTCCATTTTTATATAGCTTTAACAGTCTATCAGAGCAAGACATGGTGGGTCTAGAGAAACATTCAAGACCCTGGTTATATGTATTGAAGGGTGTGAAGGATGTTTACAGAGGGAAAAATTAGAAACGAAAGTGGAAGTGTCCTTACAGAATACAAAATGCGATGTCCGATTATGCGTCTGTATTGTGGGATGATTTGACCAGGTGAACATGCTTAGCTTATGTAGGAAATGTTAAGGTAACATATTCCTTATGCCGACATTAGGTTTTAGCTAAGATTTAGTCGCAACTAGGTTACAACAGCATTTAAGTTTTTGTACCAAATCGCCTAAAAAAGTTGTTTTTAGTTGAAATTATTCTAAAAATTTAGGATAATAATAAAAAGGGAACAAAGGGGGCATGTTCCATGAAGAAGGAAAAAATAGTATATCGATTTTATCGCTATGAAGGTGAAAAGCTACAAGCAAAAAGAGAAATACCTTATGAATTAAGACTCTTTTCCCGATTGATTTTGGATGAGCTTTGTTTTAACTGGAATAAAAATCGATTAGAAGAAGACATCAATAGCTCCATTGAGAAAGGTAATAAAGAGGAATTTCTTAAAGCAAGTGAATCATACAGACACTTTATATGGGAGTAACAATACCAAGTCTTACCGTTATGGTGAGGCTTTTTCTTGCTGCTTCATTATAAAAATTCTTCTAAAGCTTTGGCTAACCTAGTTTTGGGAGCCTTTACTTTATTTCTACATATATTATTTTTGTAAATTTTACAATGTTGTTATTTCCAAACAGGAAAAGTTTGGTATGCTAACAAAAGGGGTGAAAATTGATGGGAAATAAAAAGAAAATACAACGCAGCTGGATGTTATATGACTTTGGTAATTCAGCATTTGCAACAACGATAATGGCGGCGGTACTTCCTGTTTATTATTCTAGTGTAGCGGCCTCTGGTTTAGAGGAAGGATTGGCTACAAGCTATTGGGGCTATTCGCAGTCCATTTCTGTTTTAATCGTGGCTGTGCTTGCGCCAATTTTAGGTGCCATTAGTGATTTCTCTGCAGCCAAGAAAAAATTTCTTCAGTTTTTTGCATTTATGGGTATCATAGCAAGTATTTTACTGTTTTTTGTTGGTGAAGGGGATTATATATTAGCCTCCGTACTATTTATAGTTGGTTCCATCGGTTTTTCTGGTGCGAACGTGTTCTATGATGGATTTCTTCCAGAAGTCGCCACGAAAGACGAAATTGATCGTGTTTCATCTGGTGGTTTTGCCTATGGATACATAGGCGGAGGAATATTGTTAGCGATTAATGTTTTAATGATTTTAAATCCCGGCTGGTTCGGGCTACCAGATACGGAGATGTCTACTCGAGTTGCTTTTGTCACCGTTGGGATTTGGTGGTTAATCTTCTCCATCCCACTCATTAAAAACATAAAAGAAGAAAAGAAAGTTGAAGTAAAACGTGATAGGTCATATGTTGCTATTGGTTTTTCCCGAGTAGGAAATACATTTAAAGAAATGAAGCAATATAAACAGCTGCTTATTTTCTTGCTGGCTTTCTGGCTTTATAATGATGGAATATCAACGATTATTCGGATGGCTACTGTTTATGGCAGTGAAATTGGGATAGCGCAGAATGATTTAATTGTCGCCCTATTAATTACACAATTTGTCGGAATTCCTTTTACATTTTTCTTTGGGTGGCTAGCTTCAGTCATTACAGCTAAAAAAGCATTAAATATTACGTTATTCGTTTATCTTGGTATTGTCATAATTGGATACTTTATGACCTCTGCATTGCATTTTTATATTTTGGCTATTGTAGTTGGAATGGTCCAAGGGGGAGCACAATCCCTAAGTCGCTCCATTTTCGGTCGGATGGTTCCAGCAAATAAACATGCGGAATTCTTTGGATTCTATGGAATATCCTCTAAATTCGCAGCTGTGATTGGACCATTTATGTTTGCCTTTGTAGGTCAAGTAACAGGAAGCAGTAGACTTGGAATTGTTTCACTTATCGTATTCTTTATTGCAGGTATTATTATCCTGAGGTTTGTTGATGTTGAAAAAGGAATGCAAGATGCGGAACGACTGACAAACCCTAAAGGTGTAGTAGAGGTAAAACCGAAATAGCATCATGTCATCAAAAATTGTTTGCTAGTAGTGCTGACAAAAATTAGGCTCGGGATATACAAGTTATTGTCTATCCCGAGCTATCTATATAGACCCTCTGAGTATTTTTACTCGAGGAATTTATTTTAATCGTGTAAAAACTATACTAATGTCTAAACAATTGGATCACTATATTTATTTTTAAGGCCGAGTTTTAACGGCTTACCAGTATCATATGAAATATTATCAATAAGTTCGCTTAATCGTTGTTCGGATGAGTTGGCACTGTTTTCCCAATAGTTTTGAAGCTGTGACAAAATTTCAATGCCTTCTACTCGCGCTTTATCGTATAGCTCAATAAAGCTATGGTTTGAGGCTTCATTTGTTGCAGGGTGATACCAGGTTGTATGATTTAAATTCAAGTAATCAACATTTGTTTTTACTGGTTGATGTGAATAGGATGAAATCAATGAGCGTAGCATGAAGTTTTTCCAACCATAAGGATCCATAAGTATCTTCAATGCAAGCAGCATATCTCGGTATGCTTTTTGAATATATTCAGATGTATCTCGATTTAATTCTGGATAGTGTTTCTTTATTGTTTCGTGAAGCAATTCTCGTACTTCGAGATTTAGTGTTCTGCCAACATCAATTTCCTTATATACAGGCGTTTTCCACGTTTTTAATTTATGGTATTTTTCCATCATTAACGTATCAATAATAATTTCCAGCTTTTGATGATTACTTCCCTCATAGCCAGCGCGATAATGAATATATGGATGCGTATTACGATCAAGGATATGGTGGGTGATAAATCCGGTAACATAGGCTTTTACCTCGCTACATTGGCCCTTCGCTTTTCGAATCAAATCCATTAGGAAATCGCCACAGCGTTCCGTATGAAGTGTCATACCGACTTCATGGACAGGTTCATCCTTTATCCATGGCCAGAAGTTATAATAGAAAAATGGATCTGGTCCTTGCGCGCCTAGTTTCATATAAGGTTCATATTGTGAAAATGGATAAGGCTGTTTGACGGAATCAATCACATCTTCGCAAAATAAAATATGTGTCCATGTATTTGGCATAGCGACATCCTCCTTCTTGAAGTATTTGGAAAACCTTTAGGACAGTGAAAAGTATGAAGTCTTCCTTAAATTAAAGCTATGTAACGTATTATATCGAAATATCAGTAGTTGGTGGTCTGTAGAGTAGTACAATTTTGTGTCATTACATATTTTTTCCAGTGTTTATGTTCATGTTTAGTATTCTAAATGATTAATAATGCAGTGTACATGGTGTGCTATACTATAAAAAAATAAGGATGATAGGATAGATGAAACAAATGAAGCGGCTTTCCGATAATATAGCAGAAGATATTTTATCAATGATTACGATCGAAGAAAGATTTTTACCAGGTGATAAACTGCCGAACGAAATTGAGTTATCAGAGGAACTTCAGATTAGCAGAACGACATTGCGTGAAGCGATTCGAATATTAGTAACAAATGGAGTATTGGAAATTAAACGAGGCAAAGGTACATTTGTGAAAAAGGAAGTTGATTTACATGATACCATGCAATCATTGAATGGTCTTTCCCATGCAAGAATAAATGCGAAAGACCTGTATGAAATGCGTCTGATTTTTGAGCCGGAAGCAGCCTATTATGCGACGTTACGAGCGAGTGATGCTGAGCTAAGTCGCATATTAGAGTATGGAAATCAGATTGAACAAAAAATTGACCAGGGTGAGGATCGGACAGATGTTGAACAGAAATTTCATAAATCGATAGCCAAGGCTACTCATAATGAATTTATCGACAAGCTTATGCCAGTTGTTTTTCAGGCAATTGATAAAGGAGTCCAATTGTCCCAAAAAAATGAGCAAGTCGTAAAAGATACGTTGAATGATCATAAGCTGATTATGGAATTTATGAAAGCCCGTAATCCTGAGGGAGCCAGAAGTGCAATGAAAATTCACATTTTACACGCGATGAAAGACTTAAGAATTGAATAACAGTTTATTAGGAGAAGTTCAGAAAGTCTGGTGAAATGTCACAGAAAGAGTTTTATTTAACTTGTCGTACAACTATATTGACAGCAGACAACTTAGGATTTAAAATAGATTTAAAATTTGAAATTATGGATGTGTTGTTCAGATGAGAAGCGATATGATTAAAATTGGAGTCGATCGTGCTCCACACCGCAGTCTTTTATATGCAACAGGAAAAGTAAAACCTAAAGATTTTGAGAAACCTTTTATTGGTGTTTGTAACTCGTACATTGATATTATTCCTGGTCATGTTCATTTACGAGAGTTTGCAGATGTTGTAAAAGAAGCGATTATTGAAGCAGGTGGTATTCCGTTTGAGTTTAATACAATTGGAGTAGACGACGGAATTGCAATGGGACATATTGGAATGCGTTATTCTTTACCAAGTCGTGAACTTATTGCAGACTCTGCCGAAACGGTAATAAATGCACACTGGTTTGATGGGGTATTTTATATTCCAAACTGTGACAAAATTACACCGGGTATGCTGATGGCTGCTGCTCGTACGAACGTTCCTTCTGTTTTTGTATCAGGCGGACCGATGGAAGCTGGTGTAAGTGCAACAGGAAAACAAATTTCTTTAACATCTGTATTTGAAGGTGTTGGTGCCCACAAATCCGGACAAATGTCTTCAGAAGAGCTGTTAGATATTGAAATGAATGCATGTCCAACATGTGGTTCATGTTCAGGTATGTTTACAGCAAATTCAATGAACTGCTTAATGGAAATGCTGGGAGTTGCACTTCCTGGTAATGGTACAATCGTTGCTACAAGTGAAAGGCGTAAAGAATTAGTACGCGAAGCGGCCAAACAATTAGTTCGTATGATTAAAGAAGATGTTAAGCCGCGTGATATCATCACAAAAGAAGCGATCGATGACGCTTTTGCACTTGATATGGCAATGGGTGGGTCAACAAATACCGTACTACATACATTGGCGATTGCGCATGAAGCTGGAATTGAGTACGACTTAGAAGTTATAAATAAAGTTGCAGAAAGAGTCCCGTACTTAGCAAAAATTATGCCGGCATCAGATCTTTCAATGGATGATATCAATAAAGCTGGTGGAGTAGAAGCAATTATTAATGAACTAACAAAAATCCCTGGGGCAATTCATCCGGAAAGAATTACCGTTAGCGGTAAAACAATGGGTGAGCTTGTAAAGGACCATCACATTACTAATCCAGAAGTGATTCGTACGAAAGACAATCCTTATAGTCCAGTTGGAGGTTTATCTGTATTGTATGGAAATATTGCTCCAGAAGGTTCCGTGATTAAAGTAGGTGCAGTTGATCCGTCAATCAAAACATTTACTGGTGAAGCAATTGTCTTTAATTCACAAGACGAAGCCCAAGAAGCGATTGATAATGGGACAGTACAAGCAGGTCATGTTGTAGTCATCCGCTATGAAGGACCAAAAGGTGGACCAGGCATGCCAGAAATGCTTGCGCCAACGTCAGCTATTATGGGTCGTGGACTAGGAACTAAAGTTGCACTCATTACAGATGGTCGCTTTAGTGGTGCATCTCGTGGTATTTCAATTGGTCATATTTCTCCAGAAGCAGCTGAAGGCGGTCCAATTGCTTTGGTTGAAAATGGTGATATAATCGAAATTGATTTACCAAGCCGGACAATGAATGTAATAGTTTCGGCCGAAGAATTAACAGAACGACGTAAAGACTTAAAACCATTTGAGCCAAAAATTAAAACTGGATGGTTAGCAAGATATTCCAAGCTTGTAACAAATGCATCTAAAGGCGGCATTATGAGTATATAATGAAGCATACACCCCTTTCTCAGTTATTGAGAGAGGGGTGTTTAATTGATAAGTCGTTACTTGCACTAAAAAAATAAGTCGATAACTATTAATTTATTTCAAAAATTTGTTACAATAGAAGAGGGTTTGAGTAATACATATTATAGGGAGGAATTAGAATGGATTACCGTGTGGAAAGAGATACAATAGGGGAAATACATGTACCAGCAGATAAATATTGGGGAGCGCAAACACAGCGAAGCAAGGAAAACTTTCCAATTGGTTCTGAGACTATGCCTGCTGAAATTATTAAAGCGTTTGCAATTCTAAAGAAAAGTGCGGCAAAAGCAAACAGTGATTTAGGCTTGTTGGAAAGTCAGAAGGCAGAAGCAATTTCGTATGCTGCTGACCTTGTATTAGCTGATGAATTGAATGAACATTTTCCATTAGTTGTATGGCAAACGGGAAGTGGTACTCAATCCAATATGAATGTGAATGAAGTTCTAGCATTTGTCGGGAATAAATGGCTTGAAGGAAAAGGAAGCGAGCTAAGACTTCATCCAAATGATGATGTTAATAAATCTCAAAGCTCTAATGATACATATCCAACTGCAATGCACGTAGCATCTGTATTGAAGCTGGAAGATACGGTTATTCCTGCTGTACAGCAATTAAAAGCGACGCTGAAAGAAAAAATGGAAGCATTTTCTGATATCGTGAAAATTGGACGAACGCATTTACAAGATGCAACACCATTATCACTTGGGCAGGAGATTAGTGGCTGGCATCGCATGCTTGAAAAATCGGAAAAAATGATTACGGAAAGTACAGATTATCTAAGAGAATTAGCTATTGGTGGTACTGCGGTTGGTACGGGGCTGAATGCACATCCAGAGTTCTCAGAACGCGTTTGTGAGGCAATCAGTTCGTATACCGGGAAAAAATTTGTTTCTGCACCGAATAAATTTCATGCGTTAACAAGTCATGATGAAACGGTTTATGCACATGGAGCACTTAAAGCATTAGCTGCAGATATGATGAAGATTGCAAATGATGTTCGTTGGTTAGCAAGTGGTCCGCGTTGTGGAATTGGGGAAATTACAATACCTGCTAATGAGCCTGGAAGTTCAATCATGCCGGGTAAGGTAAATCCAACACAAAGTGAAGCTGTTACAATGGTTGTCACACAAGTTATGGGAAATGATGCAGCAATTGGATTTGCAGCAAGTCAAGGTAATTTCGAACTCAATGTATTTAAACCAGTGATTGCATATAACTTTTTACAATCTAGCCAATTATTAGCGGATAGTATTATTTCATTTGATGAACGCTGCGCGGTTGGAATCGAACCAAATCATGAACAAATTGAAAAATATTTAAACGATTCCTTAATGCTTGTTACGGCGTTAAATCCTCATATAGGATATGAAAATGCTGCTAAAATTGCTAAAAAAGCATTCCATGATAATTCAACGCTAAAAGCTACTGCAGTTGAACTAGGCTTACTGACAGAAGAAGAATTTGATAAGTATGTGAACCCGAAAGAAATGACATCCCCAAAATAAAAGATTCAAAAAAGCGCGCTGCAAATTGATGCAGCGCGCTTTTTGCTTGCCTGGAAGGAATCCTACAATTTACCAGTAAATAAAACTTATAAGTTTTTTGATAGTGCAAACAATAGAATTACAGGAGGTGATAAACATGGCTAACAACAACAGTTCAAATCAATTACTTGTTCCTGGAGTACAACAAGCTCTTGATCAAATGAAATATGAAATCGCTCAAGAATTTGGTGTTAACTTAGGAGCAGACTCAACTTCACGTGCGAATGGTTCTGTAGGTGGAGAAATTACAAAACGTCTAGTGCAAACTGCACAACAACAATTACACGGTAAATAAATTTCATAAATATGGATAGAGGAAAGTCTTTTGGGACTTTCCTCTTTAACATGATGAGAAGTTAGCTTATTCTATTCTTAGCGTATCCGTTCTTCCGTTTCTTTATCAAAGAAATGCACTTTATTCATATCAAAGGCGAGCTCTAAATTGTCACCGCCTTTGACGTCAGAGCGAGAATCAACTCGTGCTACAAAATCCTGTGAGCCTAATTTAGAATATAAAATGGACTCTGCTCCCATTAATTCAGCAACTTCAATATGTGCGTTAATTTTTGATTCTGGTGAAGCTTCAATGATTAGTAGCTCATCGTGGATGTCTTCTGGTCGAACGCCTAAAATAACTTCTTTGTTAATGTAATTTTGCTCTCGAAGAAGCTTCATTTTGCCTTCCGGAACTTTTAGTTTTATACCATCAACTTCAAAATAGCCCTCTGTTAATTTACCTAGGAAGAAGTTCATTGAGGGTGATCCAATAAAACCACCGACGAATACATTTTCAGGATGATCATAAACCTCTTTAGGCGCACCAACCTGTTGAATAACTCCATCTTTCATTACAACGAGGCGAGTTGCCATTGTCATTGCTTCGGTCTGATCATGGGTTACGTAAATCGTTGTTGTCTGCAAACGTTGATGCAATTTTTGAATTTCTGCACGCATCTGTACACGCAGTTTGGCATCTAAGTTAGACAAAGGTTCATCCATTAAGAAAACTTTTGCATCCCTTACAATTGCACGTCCAAGTGCTACACGCTGACGTTGTCCACCTGAGAGTGCTTTCGGCTTGCGGTCTAAATATGCCTCTAACCCTAAAATCTTTGCTGCATTCTGAACACGCTGGTCGATTTCGTCTTTCTTAAATTTACGAAGCTTTAAACCAAAAGCCATATTATCATACACATTCATATGTGGATATAATGCATAGTTTTGGAATACCATCGCAATATCGCGATCTTTTGGTGCGACATCATTCATTTTTTTGTCATCAATATAGAGCTCGCCACCTGTGATTTCCTCTAAACCAGCCACCATTCTTAGAGTCGTTGATTTCCCACACCCAGATGGTCCAACAAAGACAATAAATTCTTTGTCCTTAATATGTAGATTAAAGTCTGATACAGCAACCACATTTTTATCATACGTTTTTTGAATATGATCTAAGCGTAATTCAGCCATTATTACCCCTCCAAAATGTAAACGTTTTATATATTCATTGTATAGAAAGAAAGCGCTTTACATAATGGGGAATGTGCACAAATTTAGACAGGCTCTTTGTGCATGGTTGCTAGCAGTGCTATATATACGGTTAAAGCTTGGTTAAACTGCCGAACATCAATCCCAGTTTTTTCGAAAAATTTATCAATGCGATATTGTAGACTATTCCGATGCATGTAGAGTTTTTTTGCAGTGAGTGAAATATTAAGATTGCATTGGATAAACGTCCAAATGGTTTGAAGCATTTCCTCATCGTTCTTAAACTCCTTGAGTACCAAATTGCTAATTTGGTTTCGTTGCTCAAAGGGTATTTGATTTACAAGTCGGAAGGGAATGGCATCCACATATGTAATAACAGGATTATCGGAATAGCTAGCTGATATTTTTGCTAATTGTATGAAAGATAAATACTGATTAGAGAGATCTTTGAAGTCCAATAAATAAGGACCAATAAAGAACTTCGTTTTCACATAAAGATCACTCATCAGTGTATCAACAATTTGGTCATACGTGAGCGAATCTTCTAGCTGTACTCCCTGTTGTTCAATAAGAATTCCTTCCTGTTCATTTTCCCATAAAATAGGTATTGGATTAGAGAAAAATTCATACATTGCAGTTCTAAAAATGTTAGGCTCTATTTGATTTTTAGGAAAAGAAAAATAAACAAAGCGAAATTTTTCATGTGATGTCTCTGGCATAGAACTAGAATGATGAATTCGATTTTTCCATAATTTTTCTAAATCAGTCGGTTTTGGTATCGTAAGCTGGTATGGTGTTAAAAATGTTGAAAGCATGGCAGCATCCTTTGCGCTCAAATCGCTTTTAGCTATGCCGATAATTGCATTTGTATCTGTAACGAACCATTGATAGTCATCGGGTATTTCAGATATATTTTCATCATAAATTAAAAAAGTAGGGAAAAAATTTTTTAGCATTTTATACATCTTGAAATCTCCTTTTTCCTTATTCTATTGTTTAATTATAGCAGTCAAATACAAGTGTAAAAATATTTTTTCAAAAATAGGGTTTTTTCGTTGAGGGTATACACAGGATAAAAGCTCTGTTATAGTAACGTTAGTATTGATACTAAAGGAGGAACATCATGCCTAATATTTATGATAGCGCATATGAATTGGAAAAAGCTATTCGTGAAAGCGAAGAATTTAAAAGTTTGAAATTAGCTTATGAAACGGTAATGAATAATCCGAGTGCAAAGCAAATGTTCGAGGATTTCCGTGATACACAAATGAATTTACAAGAAAAGCAAATGCAAGGTTTGGATATTACAGAAGAAGAACTAGAAAAAGCGCGAGCGGTCGTTGAGGCTGTGCAAGAACATCAGGATATCTCTAAATTGATGGAAGAAGAACAACGTTTAAATCTTGCAATCAATGATATTAGTCGTATTATTACGAAGCCGTTGGAAGAACTATACGGTACTACAGATGAAACAAACTAAGAAAATACATAAAAAATCCGCAGTTAATATCTGCGGATTTTTTGATTAAATATTCTTATTTGAAAGTACGCAAAGAAGTTTTTTCCTTATTTAAGAGAATGGTGAATTACCTGTGAAATAAGACAAGCTTTGCTTCCGGGCTTACGCAGCGATGTGTATGTTCGCTGTATCCTTCTTTATCCAATCGTGCCTGTCCTACCTCTTTAGCTTCTGCATCATTTGCAGCAGTAAATGATTCATCCAGCAGTTTCTCACCCCTTGGGTCAAATACTGTTAAAGCATAGTTTCTCATAAAAAACTCCTCCTAATATTTATGTAATCTATATACTTAACTTTCTAGAAATTATTGCTTGCGTTGATATTGTTAATTGTTTTGTCTCTTTGTACCAGATATATAGCTAGACACATTTCGAGCATGCAGTTGCTTGTATTTGTCGCAATTGAAAGGAACTGAGACATAATGTGCAATTATGGTTAGAGCTTATCCTCGCTCCGCTAATCCCGGCTCCCTGTTTACCACTATAATAAGTCAGCTGTATATTCATTATAATCTAAATTTTAATACAAGTGAAAGGAAAAGGGTGTAAAGTATGGTTGACATTACTGGTAGTGTAAAGTAAACTGTACGTAAAGTTTACTTTACTAAAAAATAGGAGATAGCATGAAAACACTTATAAAGGAAAAACGCAAAGAGCTGGATATTACACAAGAAGAATTATCACAGAAATTAAAGGTTTCTAGACAGACGATTATATCCTTGGAAAAAGGCAAGTATAAGCCATCATTAATATTAGCACATAAGCTAGCTCAAACGTTTGACTGCACAATTGAGGAATTATTTATTTTTGAAGGGGATGAGAACATTGAGTGAGGACTTTTTAGCAAACCCATCCGGTATTTGGGGTTTAATTGCTGCCGTAATCGTATCAATTATTATATTTTTCATTAATCGGCGCATTGGTCGAAAGAAGCATTTATTTGATGAGCGCTATCAGCAGACAAATAACCGCTCAAAGGCAAGATCCTGGGATGCAATGATCGTAGTATACCTAATAGCCTGGTTTGTTGTCATCATATTTGATGGCATTGGCTTCAGCTTTTTTTTACTAACCGCACTCTATGCTCTGCATAATGTAACTGCAATTATTACAAATTTCTTTTTTTCAACAAAGCACGAATAAAAATGAATCAAATCTTATAAAGAATCGTATGAATACGAGAGAAGGGGGAGTTTTTTTGACATTGGTATTAAAAGACGTCACAAAACGTTTTCAAGGACACACGGCAGTAGACCGACTTTCACTTGAAATTCCAGAGAAGGAAATGTTCGGTTTTTTAGGAGGTAATGGTGCTGGTAAGACAACTACTTTCCGGATGATTCTTGGGCTATTGGATAGCTCGGAAGGGGAAATTTCTTGGAATGGTAAGCCAATCGATTACGATAATAGTCATTTGATTGGTTATCTCCCAGAAGAAAGGGGACTTTATCCAAAACTAACCGTGAAAGAACAGTTGATTTACTTAGGAAAGTTAAGAGGAATGAAGAAGCAAGCAATTCTTACTGAGCTCGAATACTGGCTGGAAAGATTTAAAGTACCTGAATACATGACAAAAAAAGTTGAAGAGCTATCTAAAGGGAATCAGCAAAAGATTCAATTTATCTCAGCTGTCATTCACAAGCCCAAATTACTTATTTTAGATGAACCATTTTCAGGGCTGGATCCTGTTAATGTTGAAATGATGAAGGAGGCAGTAATTGACCTGAAAGATCAAGGAACTTCGATTGTTTTTTCATCCCACCAAATGCATCATGTGGAGCAGCTATGTGAGAATTTGTGCATTTTACGAAAAGGTACACCAGTTGTGCATGGATCATTAAAAGACATCAAACGCTCCTATGGAAAAAAGAACTTGATTATTCATGGAGATATCGACTTTGGTTTTTTAAAAAATTTCCAAGGTGTATCTGGATATCAAAAAGGTGCTCAAGGCTGTAAGCTGCAAATAGATAATGAGCAAGTATCCCAAGACATTCTTTCCGCAATCCAGGGAAAAGGTTTTGTTCGTAAATTTGATCTTGAAGAACCATCGCTTAATGATATTTTCATTGCGAAAGTAGGTGAAGCATATGAATAAATTCTGGACTGTTTTATCCCATACATACATTACGAAGGTTAAGACAAAGTCATTTATTTTCAGTACGCTCATTACTTTGTTAATTATCGCGGGTCTTGCTAATTTCCAAACCATTATTGACATGTTCGCTGGAGAGGAATCGGGTGAAATTGTGGTTGTGGATGAATCAGGTGTCTATACAGAAGCATTGCAACAAAGCCTTGCTGCAGCAGAAGAGGACATTGAATTAGTTCCATTTGATGGTACGGTTAACGAAGCGAAAGTGGCTGTACAAGATGGTCAATATGATGCAGTTGTGGAACTGACGGAAAACGAAGAACAAATTTTTGATGCAACGTATTTTGCGAATACTATTACAGAGTCTGGAAATCAAATGATTATTGAACAGCATTTACAACAATTAAAGATTGCCATTGCAACACAAGCCTCTGGTATTGACGAAGCGAGGATTGCGGAAATTTATGCACCAATTGCATTTGAAGCAGTTGCGCTTGATGAATCAGCAAAAACAGAGGAAGAACTCAATCAAGCGCGAGGTATTGTCTATGTCATGCTGTTTGTACTTTATATGACTGTTATGATGTACGGTCAGATGATTGCAACGGATGTCGCTACAGAGAAATCATCAAGGGTTATGGAGATACTGATATCGAGTGCATCTCCAATTACACATATGTTTGCAAAAATAATTGGTATTGCATTAGTTGGACTGACGCAAATTGGATTATTTATTATAGTTGGTTATACGCTAATTCGTTCGAAACAGGAAGAGTTAGTCGGGGGAGTCTTCGAGTTATTTGGTGTTCAGGATACATCGCCAATGATTTTTGTTTACGCAATTGTGTTCTTTATTCTAGGTTATTTACTTTATGCAACATTAGCAGCAATGCTTGGTTCACTTGTAAGTCGAATTGAAGATGTGGGCCAATTAACGACGCCGATGATGATGTTAATTGTAATTGCCTTCATGATCGCTATTTTTGGCCTAGGGGCACCTGAGTCAACGTTTGTAACAGTAACCTCTTATATTCCATTCTTTACACCGATGATTATGTTTTTGCGAGTTGGAATGCTTGATATTCCAATTTGGGAAGTTGCATTATCACTGGGAATTATGGTTGGAACGATTGCCGTTCTTGCGTATATCGGTGCGAAGGTCTATAGTGGCGGCGTGCTGATGTATGGAAGATCTGGTTCATTGAAGGATTTAAAAAAGGCGCTTGTATTAGGGAAGAAAGAAAAGTAGGGCCGGAATGTAAGAAAGACCATTAAATCAAGTTCAGGTTTGATTTAATGGTCTTTTGATAAATTAAACTAAATTGCGAAATGGATGAAAGTAAAGGCGGATGAACAAAAGAGAAAATATTCCTGCAGATATAGCAAATAAAATTGGAATGGGTAGCCATTCTGCCCATAATCCAGAAATAAATAATCCAAATGGTAGGGTTAACTTCATGAGCATGGAGGATGTTCCTGCTACACGACCTAATAAATGGTTTGGCGTGAATTCTTGCCGAATCGTGAAATAGACAATATTAGAAATTGTAGTAGAAAAGGTCCGAATGGCAAGCGCAATTCCGATGGCCCACCATGTCGGTGCAAAGATAAGATAACTGACCCCGACGATATCAAAAAGTAAACAGAATGTATAAATATTGCCACGCCCAAATCTAGCGCGAATCTTACTGACTACAGCTGCACCTAAAAGGCCACCTACCGCTGAAATCGTAAACATCAACCCGATTTGTGCTTCCGTAGCACCAAGTTTATCGGTAACATAAAAAATAAGCACGCCAATGACAAGGCTCGAAGCAAAGTTGATAAATAATACAGTAATTGTTGGTGTCAGTAATGTTTTATTACGAAATAGCTCATCAATCCCTTCTTTCATATCATGCCAAATACTGGTTTTTTCTCTGATCTCTCTTTCCGAAACAGGAAGTTTAAAGAATTGAACACATAGAAATAAAATGAATAAGCAAAGTAAATAGATTGATAATGTGGCTGTATAGGAGAAGGCGACTAAAAATGCTCCTGCAAGCCCTGGGCCAGCTGTTTGAATCAATGTACTTACAAATGATAATTTTGCATTGGCTGAGGTCAGTTGTTCCTTCGAAATAATTTGCGGTATAACGGAATGATGGGCATTTCCAAATGTATAGCCGGCGCAGGAGAGTATGAATCCAAGGATGTATAAATGCCAAAGCTGCAGACTATTTGTGAGTAATAGAAGTACGATGCCAAATACGGAAGTGAATTGAATAAAACTTGTCAACTGCATCATCTTTTTTCGGTTAAATCGATCGACAAGTACACCAGCAAGCATTCCGATGAAAATATTAGGGAAAAATTCAATTGCGCGCATGCTGCTCATTGCTAATGCTGATTGACTAATTTCATAAATTAATAAGGGAATTGCTATTGTGTACATCTGTGACCCGAAGCTTGAAATTATATTTCCTCCCCATAGAAGTAGAAAGTTTTTGTTTCTCCACAATGTGAGAATGTTGTCATTGCTTTTAGCTGCTTCCATTGGCATACACTCCAACCTTTCATTGATTCTATTCCTAAAAGAAGTGTAAAATAAAAAAAGATGAATATAAAGTGAAGATTGTAAAAAAAATGTTCACCTTTTGGAGGAAAAATGAAATATATTGAACATATGAAGGTGCTAACGCGTTATTTTAATAAAAAAGAAGAAGTAGAAACAACTGTCGCTCGATTAGCTGAAATTCTTAGCTGTTCTGAACGACATGTGAAAACGATTGTAAACTTCCTTCACCAAGCAGGTTACGTAGAGTGGAGAATCCAAAGAGGTCGTGGGAAGAAGCCGAAGTTAATGCTGAATTATACGCATGAAGAGGTGCATCTTAAGGAAGCGAAGCAAAGCGTAAAGATGGAAAAGTATCAAGCTGCATTCTTCATTGTGGGTCAATTAGAAAAAAAAGCACAATATACGTTCCAGGAATGGTTTAGAGGATATTTAGGAATGACCCATAAGAATATAGAGGACAATGATTTGGACATCCTGCGATATCCTTTTTACGAAACAAAGCTATCGATGGATCCATTGTTGATCATATCAAGACATGATGCACATATGGTTCAGCAAGTCTTTGAACGTTTAGTAGAATTTAATCGTCATACAGGACAACTGGTACCTAAAATTGCTCGCCATTTTGAAAGTCAAGATGGCAAACGATGGGTGTTTTATTTGCATAAAGGTGTCTTATTTCACCATGGGAGAGAATTGACAAGTGAAGATGTAAGCGCAACATTGGAACGATTTTTAAAGGAAGATAATATTAAAGGAAATGTAATACGTATGGAGTGTGTAACAAGATATAGCATTGTGTTCCAGCTTAAGCATGCTGATTATTTATTTCCGCGATATTTATCAAGCCTAAAAGCATCGATTATTCCGATTGAAGTTTTCAAGAAAGATGAAGAAGGATTTCAGAATTTACCTGTAGGTAGTGGTCCATTTCAATTAATTCGCAATGATAATGAAATGATTCGTTTAGATGTGTTTCAGCAGTATTATGGGTTACGCCCTTGGTTGGATCGTGTGGAGGTTATAAATACACCAGCATTATTTCAAGACGACCAATCCCATCCGTTTCGATTAACTGCACCAGATACTGCTTGGAAAGAAGTGCGCTCGATTGAAGAAGGCGCAGACTATATAACATTTAATTGCAGAAAAAGCGGGCCATTGCAGGACAGTGAATTTCGCCGGCGTATCTGCCAAATAATCGATCCTGAGCAATTTTGTTTAGAAGGAGAAATGGTTGCGCATAGTTTTCTAACGCAGAAGTCAAGAGAGCTTGACTTACCAGTAAGGAGTAATGCGAAGCAAAAGTTGGCAGGCAATGTTGAACTGAAAATCGCTGCACAGCAAATCCGAGAAGGAGTTAACCATGAAAGAGAAGCGATGATACTCAAACAGCAATTAGAGCAAGCAGGTATAGAAGCGGAAGTAGAAATTGTAAACGCAATCCAATTCAAGGATCCTCAGGTTATCGAGAAGTATGACTTGTTTGTTTCTGGAATTGCATTATCGGATGATCGATTACTTTCTGTTCTAACTTCCATTCATTCCAATCAATTATCCATTTTTCCATGTTTGGATGAGGACATGAAAGTATTTATTAATAAACAGGTTTCAAAAATGAAAACATTCCAAGATGAAACGGCTCGTTGGAATAGTTATTTTGAAATAGAAGATTATTTAAAAGCGCAGCATGCAATCATTTTTCTCAATCATCGTATTCATACAATTTACGAATCCGAATCAAGTCAATATGCAAATATCGAACTCGATAGTCATGGCAGAGTTGATTATCGTGCTGTATGGAAAAAAAGAAATGTAACACTGCTCCCAAAGTAACGACATTGGGGCAGTGTTGACAGACTTTCTTAATCAATTCAAGTATCAAATTACCTTTCGATCCCAATGACGGTGTGCTGCGATAGCTTCAAGAAACGTCTCCAAGAATTGTTTTCCGCTTCCTTCAATAACACCTGGATCACCAATTATATTATTACTTTCAAGCCATTCAATTCCATCTGCTGTTGCGCCAATTGCTTTATAATGTTTATGAGCTTCTTTTACAAAGTCGCTTGCATTTTTGTAGAATGCGTCATCAACATTACTGCCACCGACAATATAAACGGCATCATACAAAACTGGGTGAGTTGTTGTGAAAGTATGAACAACTTGGAGGTCAACATTATTTTTACCTGATACGAAACCTTGTTTGTCGCTAATAATTTCGTATGCTACTCCAGCTATGTTCAATCCTTGTAAAATCTCTTTTACCTCCGTATCCTGAAAGCCATTGTGCAAAATCACAGCAATTTTACGACCAACTTGAGTTTTTATTGTGTTTTCTTGACTAAGTGCAGGGGAGGCCTTTGTTACAGATGATTCTTCTGCAGTTGGAGGAGTTACCCCGATGTTGTTCGCAACCTCTGTGGCCATTGCTAGGTCAACATTCCCAAACATATCAACTACCTGCTGTTGAACCGATTTATCTTTTACGCTCCCAACTTCAAAGCTAAAGGCATTAATAATATGTTGCTTTTCAATAGGACTCATGCTGTTCCAAAAAAGTTTAGGCTGAGAGAAGTGGTCATTAAAGCTTTCACTTCTAGTTCGAATGATACTGCCTTCGACTTTTTCTTGATAATGAACAAATCCTCCCTCTTCTTCTGTTGCTGGAGCGGGGGTATTTGCAGCCATTGAATTATTATGATAAGCTACCCTTCCTTTATTGATTGTTTGCCTATGGTAGCCATCTCGCTGATTATTATGGAATGGACACACAGGCTTATTGATTGGAATCTCATGAAAATTTGGTCCACCTAATCGAATAAGCTGTGTATCCGTATAAGAAAATAAACGTCCCTGTAACAGTGGGTCATTTGTAAAATCAATACCTGGTACAACATGTCCAGGATGAAATGCGACTTGTTCTGTTTCAGCGAAGAAGTTATCGACATTGCGATTTAAAGTAAGCTTGCCAATTATTTTTAGCGGTACATCCTCTTCAGGCCAAAGCTTTGTAGAATCAAGAATATCGAAGTCAAAAGCAAACTCATCCTTTTCCTCGATTATTTGTACACCTAATTCATACTCAGGGAAATTTCCCATTTCGATCGCATCAAATAAATCCTGACGATTAAAATCTGGATTTTTACCAGCGATCTTTTGTGCTTCATCCCAAACGAGTGAATGGACACCAAGCTTCGGTACCCAATGGAACTTTACAAAATGCGATTTGCCTTGCTCATTTACAAAGCGGAATGCGTGGATCCCGAACCCTTGCATCATTCGGAAGCTTCTCGGTATCGCTCGATCCGACATAAGCCACATTACCTGATGTGCGGATTCCTGGTTATTTGCAACAAAATCCCAAAATGTATCATGCGCAGCAGAAGCCTGTGGGATTTCATTATGCGGTTCAGGCTTAATAGCATGAACAATGTCCGGGAATTTAATACCGTCCTGAATGAAGAAAACAGGCATATTGTTAGCTACTAGATCATAGTTACCCTCCTCGGTGTAAAATTTTGTAGCGAAACCGCGAACATCCCGGACTGTGTCTGCCGAACCACGAAAACCAACAACTGTTGAAAAACGTACAAATACGGGTGTTTTTACCTTTGGATCTTGTAAAAACTTTGCTTTCGTGTATGGTTTCATGGATTCGTAAAGTTCAAAGACGCCATGCGCAGCAGTTCCCCTGGCATGTACGACACGTTCTGGGATACGTTCATGGTCGAAATGGGTCATCTTTTCGCGGAAATGGAAGTCTTCCATTAATGTTGGACCGCGTTTTCCGGCAGTTAATGAGAGCTCATCCTCCGATACTTTTAAACCTTGATTTGTTGTTAGTTTCTTATTCGTATCATCTACACGGAATTGCTCTAATTGCTCTTGCTTACTATTTGCATTAATTTTAGGGTTCTCACTCATTGACAAACTCCTTTCCTATAGTAGTTAGTATGTAATATTCCCAAAAGAGAGCATTCTATCATATTCTTTTTTTTTTGAAAAGGTAAAGATGTCTTTACGTTAAAGGTTTGGTATGTTATAAAATATGTAAAGATATCTTTACTTACTAGAAGGTGAAATAATGCCGGTTAAAAACAACATACGGAAAATTAGGTTAGAAAGGGGGATAAAGCAAATTCAAATGGCTGAGGATTTGCAGGTAACCAGACAAACGTTCACAGCGATTGAAAAAAATAAATATAATCCCAGTCTTGAACTTGCACTTAAGATTGTAGAGTACTTTAATGTTCCGATCGAAGAAGTATTTACATTAGTGGAGGAGGAAGGCGAATGAAAAGAAGAAAAATGCACAAATGGAATTTTACGTTTGCAGGAATTGGAGGAGTCATTGGAATGACGATTGGGCAGTTGCTTGTAGGAAATCTGAACTTCGGTGGCATACTTGGATCCTTAACTGCATTATTACTTGTGGTTGGAATTGATGTAGCTCGAATGCGTTTTAAAAAAGACAAAACACCGGATTTTGATGAACGAACAGTGAAAAACATGCTTAAATTTTATGCTTATGCGGCAAATATCTTTATTGCGCTTCTTTTTATTGGGTTGGGAATTATTAGTTTCATGAATATAGAAAGTGTGGCAGTTTTCTATTTAATGATCCCATTTGCGGTATATTTTCTTTTAAGTGGTGTTGGAGCGCTTATTGTCAGTCGTAAGTAGGTAGTGAGCCAGGGAGAGAATTCGATGAAAAGCATCAGCCAGTCATGCAGCTGGCATAACATATCCAAAATTTGTACACAAGGCTGATGGGCTACGTATGAAGGAACGCTTTTTAAGAGTCATACTTAACGACTGGAATGGTGTGTTATTTGTGAGCATGGCGTCTTAAGCACCGGAGATAGTGTCTTGTTTGCATGTATGGAGTATATGGATGATGCTTACATTTCATTGCCAACGCTAGAATACAGACAAGGAGTGATCAGATGGAAGAACAATGGAAAAAGAAGATTCCTTTTTTGCGATATTCGAAAGAAGTCGTTTCGTTGGACAAAGGATTTTCTTATGATAAGAAGTTTATTATTGATAATCAGTATCTGCTACGTGTTTTTTCGAATAAACAAATTCAACGCAGAAAAGAAGAATTTGTTACGGTAAACAAATTAGGTGCCTATTCAGATGCAATCCCAAAAGGAATTGAATTTGATGTGATAGAAGGAACTGATATGGCTTATATGATACTCACGTATCTCCCAGGAAAAGACGCTGAGATTGCTTTAAAGGAATTAACAAACGAAGAGCAATATCGAATTGGAATTTTAGCGGGAAAGGAATTAAAGAAACTTCATCGTCTTTCAGCCCCTACTGATTATCCAGCATGGAATACAATAAAAAAACAAAAGAGTGATAGGTACTTAATGGAGTTACAGCAGATTGATGTTGATAAACGGATAAAGGAAATGCTAGAAACCTATATTTGGGAAAATGAAATGCTGTTAAAAGGAAGGCCGAATACATTTCAGCATGATGATTTTCATCCTGCCAATATTCTAATTCATAACAGGACATTTTCTGGAATTATTGATTTCGGACGAATGGATTGGGGAGATCCGGTTCATGACTTACAGAAGCTCGGTTTTTTCTCCAAGCGTATAAGTATTCCGTTTACAAATGGGGTTATTGCCGGCTATCATAATGAGCAGCCTGTAGCGGAATCATTTTGGAAATTATATACATTATATAGTGCGATGCACGTTGCTTCATCGCTTGTCTGGGGACTAAAAAGAAGTCAAGCGCAATACGAAATAATGCTAAACTATTCGCTGGATGTAATAAGAGATCATGAGGATTTTACACGTGTCATCCCGAAATGGTATAAAGATGGAAGTTGAAAGCGACTGGAGCAAAACAATTCTTCAGGAAAGTTTTAAAAACTGTACATACGCCCAATAGTTACTTTAGGCATATGCATAGGATAATGGAGAGAGCAATAAAGAAATGAGGGGAAAATAGATGAGTGATGAACAAAATGAGACGCTTGTATCCGCGAATTATGACATGTCTCCCTATTTAGCTTATGTACCATATCCTTATTTTAGAAATGAACATGAATATCATGGTGATCAACGATTTTTTCCGTTCTTGCTGCCATTTCTAGGTGGTCTAGCCGGTGGTTTGCTCGCTGGTGCGGTATACCAGCCTGGACCGGCGTATTACCCCGTATATCAACCATTTCCAGTTTATCAACCGTATCCATATCCACCGTATGGCCCTTATTACTCGGGGTATAATTGGTGAAGTATCAGATGCCCGTATTTATTCAAATAATATGGGCATTTTCTCTTCTATTATATAGAACGTGCATTCTGTTTAGCGGTTTGGTAAAATGGGATTAATAATATAACGATTCAATAACGAAATCATTATGTGTTAAAAGGAGAGATCCGAAATGGCAGAAGAAATATCATTTATCCATGCAGCTGATTTGCATTTAGATAGTCCTTTTAAAGGATTGAGTAATCTACCGGAACAAATTTTTAATGAAGTACTTGAAAGTACATTTGCCGCTTTGGATCAACTAATTGAGGTAGCGATTAGCAAACAGGTGGATTTTGTTCTGATAGCTGGAGATTTATTTGATAATGAGAAGCAAAGCTTGAAAGCGCAAATTCGATTACGACGAGCTTTCGAGAAATTAGAATCGCAGTCAATTCATGTATATTTATCCTATGGAAATCATGATTACATAAAGGGCAATCGTTACCCAGTAACATACCCAGAAAATGTTTCTATTTTTCCAGGAGAGAAAGTGACCAATTTCACGTTTACCAAAGATGGAGCGGATGTAGCGCAAATCTATGGATTCAGCTATGAAAACCGTGCTGTATTTGAAAGGAAAGCGAAAGCATACAAAATTAGCGATGAAACAATTCCCTATCATATTGCAATGTTACATGGAAGTATTGTTAGCAACACAGAGCATGACGTATATGCCCCGTTTCAAATTTCTGATTTAGTAGAAGAAGATTTTAATTACTGGGCACTTGGTCATATCCATAAGCGAGAAATATTAAAAGACAATCCTCCTATTGTCTATCCTGGGAATATTCAAGGACGAAATAGAAAAGAAACAGGTGAAAAGGGATGCTACCATGTTATATTGAAGGACAAGCAGGCTGAGTTGTCCTTTATCCCATTACAGTCCATTGAATTTCAGTCGAAAAAAATAGATGTTTCTTCGTGTAAGCAGGTTCATGATTTAGAAAAGCAAATCTTAAGGGAGATCACTAGTACAAAAGGACCTCAATTAATTGAACTTACCCTAACAAGTGATGATCCAAGCTTGAAAGAGTGGGAGCGTCTAAAACATGTGGAAGATATTGTTGATCTTATCAATGAAACAACTGTTTCTGGAATGAATTGGAAATACATATTTCGTGTTTCAACAGATGTGAAGCAAGTTCTAATTGATGAAGCTATGGAGAACGGTAGTCATTTTATAGCAGAATTGTCTCATCACCTAAAGGAGACGGCTATACTTCCGTACATTGGAGAATTATATCAGCACAAACAGGCAAGGAGGTATTTGAAGCCATTGTCAAATGAAGAAGAACAAGAAATTAAAGAAGAAGCAAAGCAGCTCCTGATCCAGGAACTGCTGAAGGGGTGATTGATTTGAAAATCCTCGATGCCACAATTTATGGTTTTGGAAAATGGGTCGACTATAAAATTGATTTTTCAGATGCAACATGTATTTATGGAGAAAATGAATCTGGTAAATCAACGATTCAAAAATTTATTCTTTTTATGTTGTTTGGTCTCACACCGAAGCAGCGCACATTTTATCGACCGAAGACGAGCGGAAAAATGGGTGGTAAAATGACAGTCCTTCATTCAGAGATCGGTGAATTTCGCATTGAACGATTGGATGAAGTGAATAATGGTGCTGCTGCATGCTTTACGAAAGACGGAAAAACATATGACGAAGCATGGTTAAAGGAACAGCTAAATGGAATGACAGCAAAAACATACGAATCCATTTTTTCTTTCTCTGCACTAGACTTAACGGAAATTCGCAATATGAAAGATGAAGATTTAGGTGAAGTGCTACTTGGGATTGGGATGACAGGATCCAATAATATCTATGCTGTTGAAAAACAATTGGATGCGAAAATCGGTGAGCTGTTTAAACCAACTGGAAAAAAGCCACTAATGAACCAAAAAATTGAATCATTAAATCGGATTTCTGATTCCTTACAAAGCTTTCGGGAAGTGGAAGCTTCATATCGCGAAAAAAAAGAAACGGTTGCACAATTGGAGCAGGAGCTAACGCAATTGCAAATAGAGATGAAAGAAGAAAAAAAAGTAGCATTTACGATCGAAAAACAACTACATGCCCTACCGGTAATCCATGAATACCATAAGTTAAAAAAACAGCTTGAAGATTATCCAGAGACAATTAAATTTCCTGAAAACGGTGTAAGTCGTCTGGAAAAATGGAAGGAATCGCTATTGCCGCTCAAAAGTGAATGGAATATCGTCGCAGGTCATGAAAAGAAGTATAAGCAAAAGATAGCGACGATTGAGCAGGACTTACATGCAAAGGAAATCGGTCAAGAAGCAAAAGGGCTTCTTGACGAGAAGAAACGGATTCAATCGCAATGTGGTGAACTAAAAAAACTACAAACTGCGGTAAGCCATGATGAACTTCAACTAAATGAAGCGATGGATCGTTTACATCTAGGTATACAAGTAAAAGAACTTGCTAGTCTAGAGCTTCCCTTTTATTTAGAAAAGGCATGGACGCAATTAAAGAATGAAAACGAGCAGCTCAAACTTGAATCCGAACAGTTGGACAATGAACAGAAGCAGCTAGAGCAAGAGAAGCATTATATGAACAACCAAATCAAGCAGTTGAAGGAATCGATTTTATCAGATAGTCATGTACATGAGTTGCGTGATCGGTTAGATACTTTTAAATCAACACAATTAATGGATAAACTCAAAAGGGATGCAAAAAAAAGGGAAGAAGCGCAAAATAAAGAAAATCAACTAGCTTCAAATGTCCTTATAGGAAGTATTATTGTTGCAATCCTTTTAGGTATTGGCGCAATATTAACCGATTATAGCTGGCTCTATACGATTATGCTGCTGACACTTGTGTTGGGAATCGGGCAATGGTTGATGACGAAGCGAACAAATAAAGAGTTCGATCATGTACTTGAGGATTATCATGAGCAATCTGGTCAACAGGTTACGGAAGCAGAAAGAAGAGAAGCAGCGGAACTGCTAGAAATGCAGGAAAAGTATAAAAGTGAGCAGGCGGCCTTACAAGAGCAGTTGAAGCTTGCACACATCCAGTATATTAAATGGAATGAAAAACAAAACCTGTTAGCTGAACGGGAGCAGCGATTAGAGGAGCAAATTTGTCGTCATTATGAAAGCCATCCTTTCTTAAAGCAAATGGAAATGGCATACTGGCCTGAACTGTATCATCATTTAAAACATGTTTTGAAATTAATAAAGGATTGGCAAAAGCATATGGATGAGGTAGCTACGCTGGAAAAGCAATTGGCAATAGATCAGCAAAATCTTGAGCGATTTATAGAAAAGCTGGGGGTTACTAATTCAGGAGAGGATCTAGAAGAAAAGCTGCAAACGATAGAGCAAATTCATAATGTCCAACTAGAGAAACGTAAAGAGCTTAATTATTATAAGCAACTATTAGCAGATTTAAAGGAAAAACAACGTGAATTACAAGAAAGTATGCAAACATACGAAACGGAAATAGAGCGTTTGTTTAACCTGGCAGCAGTTGATACAGAGGAATTATTCTATGAAAAGGCGAGACAATCAGAGGAAAAGGCTACGCTTGAAAAGGAATTAGCAAAAACGACGACACAACTTAAAAACCTATTGTCAACGGAAGGCTTACAGCAATTTGGAAAAACGATGGTAACAGAAACAGAACTAGAATTGAATCGGCAACATACCGAAGAATCAATGCAATCACTGGAAAGCAAGCTAGAAAAGGTAAGAGAAAATTTAGCAGATACGAAAGCAGAGCTCGTTGCCATGGAATCAACGGAGTCTTATTCTACTAGTCTTCATCAGTTTGAAATGGAAACGGAGCATTTTAACCAGTTGGGTAAAGAATGGGCGGTTTTAAAAACTGCTAAAGAAATACTTACAGAGACAAAACGTAATTATCGAGCGAATTATTTATCGAAGGTCATTGAAGTAACAACTTTATATTTTAAAGAAATTACGGACGGGAAGTATGTTCAGGTCTATGCGCCAACAGATAGTAGTGTGTTTCAAGTAGAATCAATCGACAATATACGATACACTGTAAATGAATTATCTCAAGGAACAATTGATCAGCTGTACGTAGCATTACGTCTTGCAATAAGTGAAATAATGAGTGAAAAGCACGGATTACCATTTGTGATTGATGATGCTTTTGTGCATTTTGACTCTATTAGAATAAAGAAGATGATTGCTATTCTTCAGCAAGTTGCAGAAAAGCAACAAGTGATTCTGTTTACGTGCAGACAGGAAATCGCTTCTGCTGTAACGAAAATGAAGCAAATAGACATAACGGAAAAAGTCCAAAATATATAGTTTTCAGGAAATTGGAAAGGGCGGAGAATACATGAAAAGAGGAATAGGTTATAGCGCAGTAGGCGAGACGTTCGATGACTTTCTATTAATCAAGGAAGCTACTAAAGGAATGACGAGCAATGGGAAACCATTCCTAACCTTAATATTGCGTGATGAAACTGGGGAAATAGAAGCAAAGCTTTGGGATGCAACAAAGGATGATGAAACTCTTTTTATTGCAGAGCAAATTATTCGGGTGACAGGAGAGATCAACCAATTCCGAGGTAAGAACCAATTAAAAATCTTATCTGTAAGACCAGCGCAGGAAACGGACGGTGTGAAGATCTCTGATTTTGTAGAGAAAGCTCCTGTGGAAAGGGAATATTTGACGGAAAAGCTGACAGAGGCTATTTTTGAAATGAAGAATCCAGTCATTCAGCGGATAGTTAGAGCATTTATAAAAAAATACCAAGAAGGGTTGCTTACCTATCCAGCAGCATCTAAGAATCACCATGAATATGCATCTGGCTTAGCTCATCACATTGTAAGCATGTTACAAATAGCGAGAGAGCTATCCAAGCTTTATCCGCAGATTAATAAAGATCTTCTTTATGCAGGAATTATTTTACATGATCTTGGTAAGCTGAAAGAACTTTCTGGGGTGGTGACAACTACATATACTTTAGAAGGAAAATTACTTGGGCATATCCCAATGATGGTGGAAGAAATTGGCTTGATGGCTAGAGAATTGCAAATTGAAGGGGAAGAAGTGCTCATTTTGCAGCATCTGGTTTTAAGTCATCATGGGAAGGCAGAATGGGGAAGCCCGACACCACCATTAGTGCGTGAAGCGGAAATTCTTCATCTTATTGATTTAATTGATGCGAAGATGAATATGCTGAATCGTTCTTTAGATAAGGTGAAGCCTGGTGAATTTACAGATCGGTTGTTTGCAATGGATAATCGGGCATTTTATAAGCCATTATTTGAAGAAAATTAAGCAATAGTTATTTTCCTCATTTTTGTTCATATATATAAAATAGAAAGCTTGGACAAGATTGGGGGATTTATGGATGACAGATGCAATTCCATTATGGGTATTCGCGGTAATTATTTTGATTTTCCTCAGCGGTTATATGGCATTTCGAGCAATGCTTGCAGAAAGGAAATTAGATCAGCAGTTTATTGAACGTGAAGGACAAATCTATATGGATCGTATTCATGAAGATAAATTGCGACGAGAGTCAGAAAATGAGCAACAGCGCTCCAATTAAAATAGGCTGTCAGGTGGTTCGTTCACCTTGACAGCCTATGATATTTTTTCGTAATTGTCTCTTATCCTTTGGCTTCTTCTGATCCTTGACCTTCTGTTTCTGGTTTTTCAAGAAGGTCCTTGAATTCATCAATTTTAATATCGACTTTTGCATCCTCAATTAGCGAATCCATTTTTTCTTGAACTTTTGTAACATCCATTCGTTTTGTTAATAGTTCACGGCGCAGGTCTTCTTTTACATCTT
Organism: Oceanobacillus sp. FSL W7-1309; assembly: GCF_038002145.1. Taxonomy (NCBI): domain Bacteria; kingdom Bacillati; phylum Bacillota; class Bacilli; order Caryophanales; family Bacillaceae; genus Oceanobacillus; species Oceanobacillus sp. FSL W7-1309. The sequence goes on along the minus strand of NZ_JBBOBX010000002.1, from coordinate 1,595,855 downwards.
CAAATTTACCGATGCTTTCTTCTTTATCACGAATATCATTTACTTTAATGATATGGAAGCCGAATTGTGATTGTACTGGATCACTGATTTCGTCTACTTCCATGTTGTAAGCTGCCTCTTCAAATTCAGGGACCATTTCACCAGTTGAAAAGTATCCAAGGTCTCCGCCATCCTCTGCAGAACCATCTGTTGAATATTCTTTTGCTAATTCAGCAAAATCTTCACCTTCATCCAGCTTTTGTTTTACTTCATTTGCAGTATCTTCATCTGCTACAAGAATATGCTGTGCTTCAATCTCAGTGTTTTGACGATTATATTCTTGCTCAAGATCTTCTTCTGTAATCTCTATATCTTCTGCAATTGCAGCTTCTTGCAATAAGCTTATGCGAATAATCTCGCGAAGTTCATCCTCACTGCCAAAGTTTTGCTCGATAATGGAATCATATTGATCACCATATGTATCTTTCATCGATTGAATCTCAGCATTCACGTCTTCCTCAGTTACTTCGTAATTATTCTCGAGCACCTTGATTGTAATCATTTCTTCAAGGATAGCTTCTCCATTGCGGCTTTTCAGTTTTTCATAAAAGTCTTCTTTTGTAATATCTCCTGCTTCTGATTCCACAACCACTTCAGAATCTGCTTCATTATTTGTACATGCTGCTAACGTTAGTGTACCAGCAGTAATAATAGCAGCAAAGGCTAATTTCTTCATCGTCTCTAAACACTCCTAATCTGTTTGTTGGTTCTAGTTTTCATTGGAAAACTTGGTATTCGCCAGGTCTTTTGGGCGGATGACTTCGTTGCACTTATGCAGATAAGAATGGTTTATACCTTATTATCTGCCAATGATAAATATAACATACTTCCTTTTAGAAAAAATAGTATTATGTAAAATACCTAAAAAATACCGTTAAACTGTCACATTCATGACACGTAAGTAGGAGCATACGAGCAATGCGACCATAATCATATTGATCACACGGAATATTTTAGCTTGCTTATGCTTGTCCATTTGCATTTTGATGCAGAAAGATTTTGTAAGGGTGTTGAAAATAAGCAATACAACAAAAGCAAAGCACATATAAAAAATGACCATGACTTGAACTCCTCTCATTCAATGTACACTTGTAATCTTACTCTACCAAAAGAAGTGCTGGATGAACAGAGGCAGGAGAAGAAAAATAGAGAAATGAATTATCATTTTTCCAGCTAGAATGATATAGTTACTGATATATATAAATCGCTGTGAATAAAGTGAAAGAAGCTTTTTTTGTTTTCCATGTTTCTGTATAATAGTAGAAAGACAAAAAAATATATCAGAACGATTATAACAAAAAGTAGTTTCATGTATACAAATTATATAGATAGCAAATGAAAGCAATTCAAAAAAACAGGTCGCTTGCTATTGATAGGAAACACAACTATATAGAGAAAACAGTGTTTAGAGAGATGCTATTTTAAGGGGGAAGCTGAGTTGGGGGAATTTGAAAATACAAATGACAGCTCATTATTTCATATACAATTACTTTCCAAAATAATAGATATGAATCAATACCCCGTCATCAAAATGATTATCGAACATAATCTTACCCGCAAGGAATACAACGAAATGATGGAGATGATTCAAAGCTTAAATGATGCGTATGAGCTTCAAAAAGAAGAGGGCTTGCTAGATTTCACATCATTGCTTATTCAATTTGCTGGTATGTTGAATGAGAAACTGGACCCAAATAAGACAATTGAAGCACTGAAATTAGATGGATGCTATCCAATGCTTATGTCGGAGTTCAGCAAGATATTGGAGGAATATGACAGGCAACATCGTAGAAGGTGAGTTGAATGATTCTGGAATAAAAAATGAGACAGCCCTAACCAAGCTGTCTCATTTTTAGTTCTAGTATTAATGATTTTTAACCTTATTTTCCAGGTCTCTCAGACTAGTTTCAATTTGTTCCAATGATTGATAAATACTTTCTTGATGGGGTTCAACCGTTTCTTTCCATTCCTCAACAGATTTTCTGATTTCGTCTGTTAAATCTTTAATGAGGACAGCACCCTCTTTGGACGTGTGTTTAATTTGTTGTTGTAGTCGTAAACCTTCTACTTTTAGTCGGTTGAGAAGAAGTTTTAATTCCAATCCCTGATCTTTTACACGAACACGTACATCTCTTCCTGATTCAGGTGTGCTTAATAATGTGACTGCTGCACTAACTGTTCCCCCGACAAGCAGTCCTAGAATAAATGATTTTCCTTTTGACATAGCTACGCACTCCTTTCTTGCTTCTATTATATCATTTCCACTTTTCATAGTGCTATCAAACATATTTATTAAGGAGGAATAAAAATATCCTGTTGCTATAGGATACTGCGCCCTTAGCCGATTTCGGCCTCTACCTCCACTTTCTTAATCACGCACACATATGAAAAGGCTTCACTAATTTGATTATAAAAAATAAGCGGAAATAAAGCTACTACTAAGCAGAAAAACATAAAAAACCTCTGACATTGTTTTATCAGAGGTTTGTATAGATTAAGCTACTGTTATTGGTTTAGACCGTTTCATAATTCCTTGTACGATCGGATAAATAACAATCATGATGATGGTGTTTAAAGCAGTGGCAGGTAATACAATTCCAACAAACAATGCTAAGAATCCGCCTTCCATTAATCCGACAATGAATAATGCAACAGAAAGGAAGATCGAACCGCTAATCATTGTACCAAAAGCAGCTAAAACAGGTGCACTTAATGTAATCTTAACTTTATTTTTCACGAGTAAAAATAAAGCGAAAAATACAAAGGCTGTGATTGGTTTATCAATAATGTTGGCAATTTGTCCTCCAGGTGCAGATGTTGTTAAAGCGGATATGATACCTGTTGCTATGGATAGAATAAGTACATATTTTGCTTTAGGAAATAGTAAAATTCCTAGAAACATCATGGACAACAGCATATCAGGCTTCACACCAAAAAGCATAGGTGGTACAACTGCATGCAAAACAGCACCGATACCTACCAATAGGGATAAAATAATCAATATTCTCGTATTCATTTTTAACTCTCCTCATCTATTCTATGCTCAAGCTTTTTTATTTCCAACTGTACACTCGTTGTCAGTTGCGAAATGTTAGCAATAGTATAGCAGAATTTATTGAAAATTAAAAGGACTAATTTTTTGTAAATGCTGGAATAGCGACGTCCAGCTCCAGCACGAAAGTTGTAGCAAGACTTCCATCACCTCATGACACGATAAAGAAGACTTACCGATAGGTACAGGGCGCAGTTCATACGTCGCTAACTGGACGTTTCCGCTTTTGTTTTAAATTGCGGCTTTAATTTCCTGGGCAATATTTTGCAGTTCTTCTGACGTATATTCGTCTGTATGTACAGTCCAGTTTGGTGTGTAGCCATCACCTTCGCCATATCTTGGAATTAGATGCAAGTGAAGATGGAATACAGACTGCTCTGCTGGCGCTTCATTATTGTTTAATACATTCATTCCTAATGGACTGTATGTTTTTTTAATCGCATTGGCAATGATTGGAACTCGAGCGAACAATTCTTTTGCAACCTCTGGTGGTGTTTCATAAATGTTTTTCGTATGTGTTTTCGGAACAATAAGTGTATGTCCTTTTGTTACCTGACTTAAATCCAGGAATGCATAAACATGCTCATCTTCATATACTTTGGCAGAAGGAAGTTCACCATTAATTATGTTGCAAAAAATACAATCGTCATGACTCATTTGTTATCTCTCCTTTTATAATTGTATATATTATGTTTATTGTAGTAAGTATTAGGGACAAATGTAAAGCTATTCCTCTTATTTTCTGAAAAAGGACAAGCGCAAAATAAATAAACAGGTCAGACCCGCATAATGCGGACCTGCCTGTTTTAAGAAGGAAGAGGATGTTTTAAACTAATGCTGGGGAACTGTAAACACCAGTAAATCATGCAAAGATGATTCGTCTATGGTTTACAAAAACCATTATACCAATTGTCCACTTCGTCTGAAGCGGAAGCTGGTAAAAGGGCTTTATATCATTAGTATGCCAACACTGACACCCCATCTCGCTTTTTTACGAAAAATCAGAGTAATTATCGAACACTAACACCTCATTTTGTGTTTTTTACACGAAATTACATTAGATATTCGATCGTCAACACCTCATTTGCGTATGACAAGATTTTGTTGTAGTGAGACATCCTCGTTTCTTCCTTTCTATTTTGTTCCGATATAAATATCTTATACATGGATTTTTTAAAAATTTTGATGGGAAGTATGTCTTGTACTGAAACAGTAATGTTCGCGTATTATCTAAGGGCGTTCTGCGCTTTTGGTCAGAAAATGTCGTAAGGTTTGCCTTTGGCAATGTCCAGCAATAATGATAAAATCAAAAGTAATGACAAGGAGGGATTTTGATGGAATCCTTATTACATATTGATAGCCTTCATGGAGGGTATACACATAAAAATGTATTGCACGGTATTTCATTTGATGTTAAACCAAAAGAAATTGTAGGTTTAATTGGTTTGAATGGTGCTGGTAAAAGTACGACGATTAAGCATATTATTGGACTCATGCAGCCCAAAAAAGGAACCGTTCGCGTGAATGGAAAGAGCTACAAGGAAAATTCAGAAACGTATCGAAATCAAATGGCATATATTCCGGAAATGCCGATATTATATGATGAATTAACGCTTTATGAGCATCTGCGCTTAACGGCGATGGCATATGGAATTGCTGAGGATACATTCGAGGCAAGACTTCAGCCGCTTTTAAAGGAATTTCGTTTAGAAAAAAAGCTAAACTGGTTCCCCGTTCATTTTTCAAAAGGGATGCGACAAAAGGTTATGATTATGTGCGCGTTCTTAATCGAACCACCGCTTTATATTGTTGATGAACCATTTGTAGGTTTAGACCCATTGGGGATTCAATCTTATCTACAACTGATGGACAGCATGAAAAATAAAGGAGCGGGTGTGTTGATGTCGACACATATTCTTGCTACTGCAGAGCGCTATTGCGATCGTTTTGTTATTTTGCATGATGGTGTTATTCGAGCGATTGGGACATTAGAAGAATTAAGAGAAAGCTTTAATATGCCTGATTCAACGTTGGATGATTTGTATGTGCAATTAACGAAAGAAGAAGATAGCCATGTTTGATTCGCATGCATTTTATAAAAAGCGTTTTTCATCTCACTTAAAAGAGACAGGCCGTTATTTGAAATATATTTTTAATGGTCATATGGCATTCGCTATCCTATTCTTTATTTCTGCATCTGCATATTATTACCAACAATGGTTGACGGAATTACCAGCGAATTTTCCGACGGCTTTGATAATTGGAATTACATTCGGGCTAATTGTGAGTTATAGCCCTGTAAGAACGTTATTAAAAGAGCCGGATCTTGTTTTTCTTATCGTAGCTGAGACAAAGATGGGGGCCTATTTCCGTAATGCGCTTATTTATAGTTTTGTCATTCAGCTTTATATGATTCTGCTTTTCGCTGCAGCATTTGGACCGCTTTATTTTGCTTCATATCCAGAAAGAGCGGGAAGTATGTATTTACTTACACTAGTTCTTCTTTTACTATTTAAAGTTGCAAATTTATTTGCAAATTGGTGGATGCTGAAAGTTAGGGAGCCAGGAATTCGGAATATTGATCTTCTCATCCGCACGGTTTTGAATGGGGTTATTTTTTATTTTATCGTAAATGGTGACATGCTATTTGCAGGAATTACTTCGATTTTATTTGTCATCGTTTTTCTCTATGATTATTATTACTCCAATAAACAATCAGGGTTGGCGTGGGATTTGCTTGTTGAAAAGGATCAAAATCGCATGCAGACGTTTTATAGAATAGCCAATATGTTTGCAGATGTTCCACATTTAAAAAACCGCGTAAAAAAGCGTCAGTGGTTGGTTCATTTAGTTAACAGAGGTGTCCCAATTGAAAAGAAACATACGTATGACTACTTATTTCGAATTTCCTTTATTCGCAGTGGAGATTACTTAGGGATGTATGTGCGTCTCATCGTAATTGGAGGATTATTCATTTATTTCATTCCGAATGTATGGATGAAGATATTATTTGGAATTTTATTTCTCTATTTGAGCACATTCCAGATGATGCCCCTTTATCAACATCACCGAACGAATATGTGGCTGGATCTTTATCCTGTTGAATTAAATTATAGGAGAAGTGCTGTTCTCAAGATTGTTTATCAACTAAGTACAATTCAAACGCTCTTGTTCGCCTTGTTGTTTGTTCTGTTACAGGAATATTTGGGATTTGTTATTGTTCTTGGTGGTGGGTTGCTCTTTACCGTTCTATTTGTGAATGGTTATATGAAACCGAGGTTAAAGTAATACAATGAAGCAGACCAAATCTATTTTGATTTGGTCTGCTTCATCTGGTTAGAATTCGGAATTCGCTTTTTGATATTCAAAATAAGCTCCAATTAAGGTTTTAGCAGCAATTGGTAAAGCTTTCTCCTCAATATCAAATTTGGGATGATGGTGTGGATATGGATTTCCTTCTTTGTTCGCACCTGTAAAAAAGTATGCTCCTGGCTTTTCCATCATATAATAGGAGAAGTCCTCTCCACCCATTACCGGTAAAATTTCCTCAGTAGTATGAATCGCATCAATTTGTTTGCTCGCCTCGAGAACAATTTCAGCTCCCTCAGAATGATTGATTAATGGCGGATAGCCTTTTATATAATTTAATGTGTAGGATGCGTCGTTTGATATACAAATACCTTTAAGGATTTTTTCCATCTCATCCATAATTAGTTTTTGAACATCTGTATTAAAGTATCGTACCGTACCAACTAATTCTGCTTGATCAGCAATAATATTAAATGCATTCCCCGCTTGGAAAATTCCTGTTGTTAGCACTGCTGTTTGTAATGGATCTACTCTTCTGCTAACGATTTGCTGAAACTGTGTAATAACTTCCGCTCCGAGAACGATCGCATCCTTTGTTTCATGTGGGTATGCACCATGTCCACCTTGGCCTTGAATCTTTATCTCAAACCGATCTGCACCAGCCATAAATTCCTTTTTTGAAGTCTGGAGTACGCCTAGGGGAACGGTTGCCCACAAATGTGTTCCAAATACTGCATCCACTTCATCGAGTGCGCCTGCTTCTATCATAGGTTTCGCTCCACCTGGTGCAAATTCTTCCGCATGTTGATGTAAAAAGACAATCGTTCCTGTAAGCTCGGCTTGATATTTTTTCATAGCTTTAGCTAGTGTAAGTAGTGTTGCGGTATGTCCGTCATGGCCACAGGCATGCATGACACCAGGAACCTTGGATTTGTATGGTACATCTTTTTCATCTTGAATTGGCAGTGCATCGAAATCGGCTCTTAATGCAACTGTTTTACCTGGTTTTGCTCCTTTTAATGTTGCGATTACACCATTTCCACCGACTCCTGTTTGATAGGGAATCCCGAGTTCTTCATAGAAATCTGCTATGTATTTTGCTGTTTTTGTTTCCTGAAAAGATAATTCGGGATGCTGATGCAAATATCTTCTGATCTCTATCATTTCTGGATAGAGCTCATCAATTGATTGATGTATACTTTCTAACATTGATAACGCCACCTCTTAAATTAATTCACTTTTACGTTTATTCTATCATAACATGAGTTTCTATTCAGAAAATAAATTTTATATATTTTAAGTTGGGAACCACTACGATAATTGGAGGTTTAATATGAAGGTTAAGATAGTGAATTATCAAGGCACAGTTATGGAGAAGGAAAGGTGAATAAGAAGTAATCCGTTCATTAGAAATTAAAAACAAACGTGATGATAGTGCATCAAAGGCTCATATACGATGCGCTATCATCATGTGATTTAAAACTCTTCGTAAACAGCTGGGTCCTGATTTTTATTTCTGCCATCAGGGCGAGTCAACTCTCCAATGAGGTTCATTTCAGTTTCGTCCAGTGAAAAGTCAAAAATCGATATGTTTTCTAATTGTCTTTGCGGTGACGCTGATTTAGGAATAGGAATGGCATTCAACTGATAATGCCAACGTAAAATAATCTGTGACACAGTCTTGTTATGGTATTCGGCAATTTTTTGTATCACTTCATGTTGTAAAGCATTATTTGTGCGACCAATAGGACTCCAGGATTGAGTCTGAACTTGGTTATCCTGATGCCATTTTCGCAGTTGTTCTTGGTTGAAAAAAGGATGTAATTCAATTTGGTTCATGCTCGGCTTTACACCAGTTTCTTTTTCTAATCGCTCCATATGCTCCGGTAAGAAATTACAAACACCGATAGAGCGAATAAGGCCCCATTTTTTTGCATCAATTAATGCTTGCCAGGCTTCCATATAAATATCTTGGATTGGGTTTGGCCAATGAATAAGGTATAAATCATAGTAATCTAGATTTGCACGATATAATGACTCTTGAATGGTTGTAACGGCTTTATCATACTCATGGTAACGTCCTGGTAATTTGGATGTAATTCTTAATTCTTCTCTTGGAACAGAACTGCGTCTTACAGCTTCCCCAACAGTTCCTTCGTTTTCATAATTATAAGCTGTGTCAATTAGCCGGTAGCCGATGTCGATCGCACTTGTAATCGCATTTACACCTGCATTCCCATTAAGTTTATATGTACCCAAACCAATAACTGGTACGGTCATACCATCATGAAGCGTAATCTCTGGAATCGATTTACTCATTATGAACCACTCCCTTTCGCTAATAGTTTAAGCGTATCACTATATGAACAAGTAATTCAAATAAATTAATCCATTTAATTAATATAAGAATACTTGTTCAATATATTATTAAGCTGACCCTTTTAGCTTTTCTCCCACAGTTCTTTGCCTGCCAGATCCAATTCCAGCGAGCAGCAGCAATCCAATGATACCTATTAATAATAGTAACGGGATACTCCAGCTGTTTGCGATATCGTGTAGGGCACCAATAAGAACTGGTCCCGTCGCTGCTAACAGGTAACCAAATGATTGAGCCATTCCAGATAATTCTGCCGCTTGTTTTCCATCCGTTGTTCTTAATGTGAAGAACATCATGGACAAACTAAATGCACTACCAGAGGCTATACCAATTAGGATAGCACTGACAGGAACGATAGTTGGATGTCCGATTAACAATCCAAGTATGCCTGATGCATAAAAATAAGCGGTTACGATGCTTAAACTGATTTGATTTTTCAAGCGCTCTGCAATAATTGGGATAATAAAGGTGATTGGAATAACAGAGAATTGCATTAAGAAAACCATCCATCCTGCTGCACTTGAACTATAACCAATTGTTCGTAATATATCAGGGAGCCAGGTTATTAATGTATAGAATAGAAAAGATTGACATCCCATATATAGTGTAACCTTCCAAGCTAATCCAGATTTCCATAAATGATTTCCGTTTTTCTTTACAGCGATCGTATTAGTAGTCCCTTTTCTTTGAAGTAATTGCGGGACCCATACAAGTATGGCTAAAAATGAAATACATGCGAAGACTGCCAATGCGCCTGGCCAGCCAAAACCTTGAATTGCAGCAAGAGGGACACTTAATCCAGAGCCGAGCGCACCAAATATATTCATCGATACAGCATATACACCTGTCATCATTCCGATTTTTAAAGGGAAATTCATTTTGATAAATCCTGGTAGTAACACATTGCCAAATGCTATTGCAGTCCCTATTAAGATTGTTCCAATGAATAAAAAGCCAACATCTGCTAATGAACGGACAATAATTCCAGTGGTTAGAATAAGCATAGAAAGAAAAATCGTCCATTCCATTCCAAGCCGGTTCGCTAGTTTTGGTACAAATGGAGAAAGAAGTGCAAATGCGATTAGAGGCAGCGTGGTGATACTTCCTGCTATGGCATTGTTCAGTGCTAAATCATCTCGAATAAAAGGGATGAGTGATCCGACAGAAGTTAGTGGGGCTCTTAAATTGGATCCGATTAGAATAATTCCGAAGATAAGAAGCCATGTTCTACGTTTATTTTTTTGCTGATTTTCTAATGATAAATCTTTCGTATTCAATTTTTATCCTCCATTAGTTATAATTGCGGTATGGTGCTTTTATATAAATGATGTTATACTTAACGTTGCGATGAGCTGATTTGTGTAAGTCAAAGCACAATGCAATAGATGTGAATGTGAACACATCGTGCTTTGCCGCAAATTTCGTGAAGGCGCCTGTATTGTATACGGGCGCCTTTTATATTGCATAAGAAACTATAAAATTTGAATGCTGTGGATAACTTAGATACTGGAGTGGCCGCGTCCAGCTCTAGCGCCCAACGACTAGCGAGACTTCCCTCACCTCATGACACGATAAAGAAGACTTGGCGATTGGCTGTGCCAGAGGCTTAGTCGCACTTATACCCTGGCGGTGAAAGTCAACATCGACTCTAGGTAAAAGGATGGCCGATTAAAATCAGGCTACGCCTAACATCGGCATACCCCTAAAGGGGCATGTTTCCTTTATCTCCTACGGCTCAGTCCGTACGTCGCTAACCGGGCTCTTCCGCTTTTGTTCTATAGAAACCTGTTCAATTCTAATCTATTCATCATATCATGATTTTACAAGTAATAGATAAGTAAATTAGTGATAACCAATAAAAAAGGACAGCTATAGTTAGCCGTCCTTAAGAAAAAGGGAATCTATTAAGAAAGTCGAGGATCAGCAAGTAATCGTTCGATTTCTTCCTTATGGTGTGTTTCATCCGATATTAAATCCTCTAGCTTAACAACAAGCTCTGTTAACCCAAGGTCCTCTGCTTGTTTTTTTCGTTCTTCATAACGTTTAATTGTATCGGACTCAGCTTGAAGTGTTGCTTCAAGCATTGCTTTTACTTCTGTTGGTTGAGGTACATCAGCTGATTTGGTTGTTGGAGTGCCTCCAAGAGCCTTGATTTTTTCAGAAAGATAGAGTGCGTGTCCAAGCTCATCCGTAATTTCTGATTCGAAAAATGGTTTTAATGCTGATCGGTATAAGCCAGAAACAACAGATGCACTGTATGTGTACTGAATAGCAGCACCATACTCATGAGCTAAATCTTCATTCAAACCATCAATTAAATTTTGTAAATCCTTTTCCATTATTTATCTCCACCTTTTCAATAGTAAAACGTTAAGTATACTGATACAATACCCGCTCTAGTTTTGTTTAAACCTAAATCCCTGTATAATAACATTAAATTGAAATAAGAAGATAAAATGAAGGTGTGAAATAATGATGAAAAAAGATCGGACATTATTGTTGTTTCTATTAATCGCAGTACTTATAATAACGGGAGTTTGGGTTGTACAAATTGTAAATGGTTATGTACCCTATATTGACAGGTGGTCAAACCAATTCGTTGAAACCTTGCATAATTCCATTATTTATCAGCCATTCCGATTGGTTACAAATCTTGGATCAGAATCCTTTCTCGTACCATTCGTAGTTGTCATGACGATTGTGTTAAGTATTTTACTCAAAAAATGGTTTGTTGCTATCCTTTTTCCTGGTGGGATTTTACTGACACATCAATTGAATATACTTATTAAAAGTCTTATTGTAAGGGAGAGACCAAGCATATCGGTTGCAGCTAATGCAGAAGGATACAGTTTTCCGTCTGGACATGCTATGATCTCAATGGTTTGTTATGGCTTGATTGCTTATTTATTAGTTAAGAAAATGAAATCGCATGTCCTAATCTTTATTACGCAAACAATGTTTGTCACACTTATATTTTTGATTGGGATCAGCAGATATGTAATTCATGTCCATTATATAACCGATATTGTTGCTGGATTTGCGCTTGGATTTATCTGTTTAATTGGACTCATATATGTGTATGAAAGGATGGAGTCAGTCTTAAGTCGGAGCTAAAAGCATCCTCTAGATGGATTAAAGGGGGAACAACTAAGTTTATGATAGGAGTAGTAACTTGCTTATGGTCCGTGTTAAAAAAGAGGATGTGTAGAGCAATCTCCTATATACAGATTGACTCTGAGAGGATGACAGACAGATGAGAAATTTCTTTCGTTATTTCTTTGCGATTTTTTTAATCGTTATTGGCGTTATGCTTGTGATGGCTAATCTTGAAGTGATTGATTTCAATTTTAGTGTCGCATGGCATTATATTTATCCAATTTTCTTTGTTGTGATTGGTTTTATGAGCTTGATTCGTTATTTAGGAAGAAGAGGGGGAAGCTGGATTTTTGGATCCTTTTTCGCAATATTCGGTTCGTTGTTAATCATGGATCGGTTAGACTGGATGACATTTGCTTTTAAAGATGTTATTAATTTATGGCCATTGCTTATTGTATATATTGGATTTTCTCTAATTGGACGTAATCGGGTTACGATCAGTTATTCTTTTGATGACGACAAGAATCATGATTATGATTATGACACAGGATGGCATAAAAAGTATTTTGATAATTCGATGTTTTCGGTTGGGAGCCAAACCTTCGATGAGCAGAATTGGGTAGTAGAGCCAATGCATTTAAAACATATGGCCGGAGACTTTTATTTTAACTTTTCGAAAGCTTTTATTCCTGAAAAGAAAATTCCAATTACGATTGATTCGCTTGCAGCAGATGTGAATATTGTGGTACCTGAAAATATTGATTTTCGTATCCATGCGAGGGTGAAAGCTGGCGGTATACAAGTGCTGGATCAAGCTTCGGATGGTATAAATCGCACATTCGTCTATCAAACGAATAACTATGATGCTGCTGTCAAAAAGCTGGATTTTTATATCAATCTAAAAGCTGGTAACATTCGTATCGATCGTGTGTGAGGAGGGCTGTATGATGAAAAACAGGTTTTCAAGTATCCGCTATATTTTTATTCGTTCCCATTTGTACAGTATGTTTTTAACATCCATCTTACTTCTTACCATTTTGTTATCTATCTATGTCTTATTTGAGCCAGAATGGTTAACTGTTCAAAGCATTTTTCTATTTGCAATTTTGTATGCCTCTATTGCCTTTGTTATTTCGCTGTACACTGGGTTTAAAGAGGTAGGGAATATGTTGAAAACCAAGCTGGATGGCATATCCCTTCTCATTACGCAATTTTCAAACGGAAATTATGATTCTTCTATTCAGTTCCCAAAGTCAATGAAAGATGAAGATGAGATTACAAGAATTGCAAAGGATTTAAATGAGCTCGGTAATAAATTAAAGAATCAGGTAAAGTCATTGCAGCGAATGGCGGATGAGAAAGCAGATTTTGCTAAGTCAGCACATAAAGCAGCTGTTATAGAGGAAAGGCAGCGGATTGCTAGAGACCTTCATGATGCTGTTAGCCAACAGCTTTTTGCTTTAACAATGATTTCAGAAGCTTCGATTAAGCAATTTGATAAAAATCCGGCATTAGCGAAAAAGCAAATGAAGGAAGTTGCTACGGCGGCATTACAAGCACAGACAGAAATGCGAGCGCTTTTACTGCATTTACGACCTGTTCATTTATCAGGAGATTCATTGGCAACAGGAATACATAAATTAATTGAAGAATTAAAGCAAAAGAGCTCAATTCATTTCCATCTCAAGATAAATGAGGAGCTAGAACTAAGTGAAACGATAGAAGAGCATGTATTTCGGATTGTTCAAGAATCGTTATCAAATATTTTAAGACATGCAAACGCGAACAACGTACAGGTAGAGATTTTTAAAAAATCAAACGAATTATTTGTACACATTCAAGATGACGGTAAAGGTTTTGATGTAGTAAATGATAAAGAAAGAAAAACATCCTACGGGTTGAAAACGATGCGAGAGCGTAGTGAGGAGTTAGGCGGGACATTTGTTATTCGTTCTAATCCCGATGAAGGAACATATATTGATATTCGGATTCCTTGTAGCGGAAAATAAATCGGTTTATTTAGTGGGGGGAATGGAAATGGTTCGTGTTTTAGTTGTTGATGATCATGAAATTGTACGAAAAGGAATTATTGCTTATTTACAGACGGAAGATGATATTGAAGTTGTTGGTCAGGCATCGAGCGGGAATAAAGGGGCTGAACTTGTGCTTCAATTACGGCCAGATGTTGTTTTAATGGACTTAATTATGGATGATGGAACAGGAATTGAAGCGACAAAGCAAATAATGGGGGACTATCCAGAATGTAAAATTATTATTTTGACGAGCTATTATGATGACGAACAAATATTTCCGGCACTTGAAGCCGGGGCATTTAGTTATATATTAAAAACTTCCGCTGCACCTGAAATTGCTGCTGCTATCAAAAAAGCAGCCAACGGGGAAAATGTCATTGAGCCAAAAGTGGCTGGAAAAATGATGTCAAATTTCCGCGCTGAACAAAAAAAGCCCCATGATGAATTGACAGAACGTGAAATGGAAGTCTTACTCTGTATCGGAAATGGTATGACGAACCAAGAGATAAGTGATAAGCTCTACATCGGTATTAAGACGGTGAAAACGCATGTTAGCAACATTTTATCAAAATTGGATGTTAATGACCGGACGCAAGCAGCTGTTTATGTCCATCGTAATCAATTACTATAAGATTAGCTAAAAGCTGCTTAAGGTACTATGTTTAAGCAGCTTTTATTAAAATAAATATAAAAAAATTCACATTAATTCTCCAGAGCCGTTCTAATTCACCCTCTCATACTTCGTGAAATAGTATGTCCATACTAGCATAGACCATTAATTTACTAACAATATTATAATGAAAACAGGAGTTTTTCTTTCGTGATTGTTCAATAATTTGTCATATTAGATGAAACAACCAAAGCTGTTTTATTGTTTTTCACTACAGGCATTTGTATAATACAAATGTATAAAAAGAAGAGAGGAATACTCGAATATGCGGCAGATGACTAAGAAAGCTGAGAATTTATTGTTGTTCATTTGGGTACAAGCATTTGTAGCAACGACAGGTAGTTTGTTTTATTCAGAAATAATGGGATATGTTCCATGTGAAATGTGCTGGTACCAAAGAATTCTAATGTATCCATTAGTCATTATTTATGGGACTGCAGCAATTAAGAAGGATATTTCAATTGCGCTGCCAGGATTAATTTTGAGTGTAATCGGATTGCCAATTTCAATTTATCACTACATATTGCAAAAAGTGCCTGCAATGCATGAATTGGGGGGAGCATGTACTGGAGCAGTTCCGTGTAATGCTGTCTACGTCAATTACTTTGGCTTTATAACGATACCGTTTTTAGCTGGTGTAGCGTTTACGGTAATTATTGTTTTACATCTTATGCTTTTAAAGGAACAAAGGAGGAAATAAACGAATGGGAAAGAAAATGATAGCTATTATTGCGGTAATTGTTGTATTATTTATTGCTTTATTTTTCGTCCTCGATTATAAAAATAATCAAGCACTTAATAACAATGAGAATCCATATGGAACAGAGGATTTGGATCAAGCTACAATTGATCAGCTAGACGATCCATTATATCAAAATCAAATTCTTCCAGATGAGTTAAGTGAAACGATTCAGAATGGAGATCCTGTTACGGTTTACTTTTATAGCCCAACTTGTATTTATTGTCAAAACACAACACCATATCTTGCACCATTAGCTGAGAATATGGATGTCGATATGAAGAAATTCAATTTATTAGAGTTTGGACAAGAAGGCAATGCATATCGCATTGAATCAACCCCAACACTGATTCATTTTGAAGATGGACAAGAGGTTGCCAGGCTTGTTGGACAATATCCTGAAGAGGGTTACGAAACATTTTTTAATGAATATGTTGTGAACTAATATAAGAAGTAGTGGCTTCGTCAATGAAGCCACTACTTTTTTTGATATGATTGGACTATAAAATTTGAATTCTATCTACCGCTAAAAAGGGGAGTGAACACGCGAAAGAATCATTTAGCGTTGTGCTTCTGTTTTGTTAAAAAACGTATAAGAAAGAATTAATCCAATAAAATACAAACCAAGTGCAATATACGCAGGTAACAGATGTATAAAAGTCGTATAGCCAATTGCAAAGTGAATATAGATTCCTGCCCAAAATGCTGGCAAGCCTCCTATTAAATAGGTCCACCATACCCACCGATTGCCTTGTTGGAATCCCCATAATGAGAGCATCAATACGAGTAGACCAACACTTATTAAAGCACTGCTAAATCCAGCACGGTCATGTGCTAAAACAGGAAGCAAGTTCTTGTTAAACGTATTCATCATTTCAGCGGGCATGCAGATATAAGCCAAATCAGTTGGGACAAAGATGGTAGTCATTCCGATGGTGGAAATGATAATCCCTCCTAATACAAAAGAAAACCCTAATAATACAAAGGCTAATTGCCCGAATAATCCTCTTTTAAAGATGACATCATTTTTTCTGTTTTTAGAGGATGGCGTGCCAGTAACGCCTATGGTTTTCCTGTATCCATATATATAAACTGGAAGCAAAACAAGCCAAAAAATAAAATGAAGCCAGTCGAAATAACCGAATCCAATAAAAGCAAAAATACCCAGAAAGCCAATAATTGCAGCAATATCAATTGCCTGCTTTGCCCATTTTAATCCATGTTTCACTCCGTGTTTGGCTAACTGCATGTATACAATTCCACCAGATATCATGGTACCAGCTAGTGTCATACGATCATGTGCCATGAATAACATAATTCGCTCATTGAAGGTCATTATTGACTCGCGTTTCATTCCTAAAAACAGCTCATCATATGGTAGTACTACAGTTGTCATGCTAAATAGAAGTGCCAGCAGTCCTCCAATCATAATAAATAAACCAAATAGCCAATAGGCAAACCATCCGTGTAGTTGTGGAGGGCTGTAATCAAGGCGATCTATAAGTGCTTCGTTGATTCGCTTGGTTAATCCTGGGCCGGCAAATACATAGCCATCTGAAAGCATAATGAAATCAGCGCCAGCATCTAGCAGCTGTATTGCTTGTTCTGGTTCCTTGATCCCGCCTGAAGTTATAATGGTGCCTTTATAGCCGTTATTTCTTAGCTTCTTCACTTTTTCAAGCAAACGAATATCTTTTTCCGTGTGTTCCAACACAATACCAGCAAAAGGACTATCTATAAGACTCTCACTTGGTGGAACGGTTGAGAAGAATATTGGCTTATTCGTTTCTTGAATTAATACCGGAAACGAAGATTCGATAATATAACCATCAGCAAATTGTTCAAGCCGCTTTACCATAAAGCTTAGTTCTTCATATGTCCCACTTAGTCTAACAAATAGAGGTTGCTTCTTTTTTACGTTATGTAAATGATCGATTGTTTTTTCAATTCCAACGGATTCTACCTTAGCGGGAAATTGAATCGCTTCTGCCTTTCTATCAACTATTGGAGTCGTGAAATGGGTTGTTTGCTTCGCTGTCACAGGTCCAATTTCTAGAAAACCAAAGCCTAAGTTGGTAAAAGCATGTGTTCCAGAAAGAAAAGGATCGATTTTTCCAGATAACCCAACTGAGTTATGAAATGTTAATCCATGGTTATTTTTTTGGATGAGTGGAGAATTTTCTTCCCTTCCCAGGAAATGAATCACTTGTGGGCCAATCTGGAATGGAAGTGTAGCAATGAAACTCATTCCACGATGTATAAGTTCTCTTGAGACATTAGGCGGTAATATGTTCAATAGGGGACGAAAAATACCATGATAAGACCAGTCTGGCATGGTATCACTCCTTCCAGCTGTCTTTTCTCTCATTGTAGCATGGATGAGTTTGCAAAAGGAAGAAAGCTAGTGTTTGCCAATAGGTTATGGAAAAATAAAGTGTTCTATAGTAGAATTGCATTTTCAAATGAACAGGAGGTTGATATTTTTGAGGTAAAACGTAATAATTAATATGATTTTATACTCTAAATCGTATGCTGTTCCGTGTTGCCAAATTTATATAAGGTAAGGTGATTACCATTAAAAATATAAGAAGTGCCCTTTTCATGCTTCTAGGACTTATATCCTTTGGTATTGGTGTTGCTGGTACGGTATTACCAGTCTTACCAGGTGGACCGTTTTTTCTATTCTCCGCGTTTTGTTTTGGGAAAAGCTCGAAGCGTATTGAAAACTGGTTTAAGAGTACCATGTTTTATGAAAAATACGTTGTTCGAATCAAAGAAAACCGTGGCATGACCAAAAAAGAAAAAGTTCGAATAAACTTGATTGCTGACGCTTTTATTCTTTTTTCGATATTTTATGTGGATATTCTGTTCGTGAGGATAGTTTTGGTTATACTCATGTTCTATAAGCACTATTATTTCATAAAGAAAATAAAGACGATAACACCAGAGGAAGCAAAAATTAATGTAAGCAAATAAACTATCTTTGCGTAATCTGCTTATGGTAATGAATTACCTTGAAAAAATGCCCGAGGGATAATTTTCGAGCATTATTTCAAGTGTTTGATTCTAGTCCTCTTCCTCTGTATACATATTGCAAATCGTTAGAAACGGCCGTTCGAGAAAATTTGCTGGCTTTTTAGAACTTTGGTTTTTATGAGCTTCTTTAAATTGCTCCGATTCCTTCCAGTTTTCGAAGTCCTTGGCAGATTCCCATTGTGTGAATACAACATACGTATTGCTTTTAGTCGGCCTCAGTAAGCGAAAGGCTTGGAATCCGGGCATTCCTTCAACCGAATTAGTCCGGTTCTTGAATCGATATTCAAAACCGGGTTTACTTTCATCGGAAACAGGTATGTTGTTCATTACCACAAATCCTTCTTCCAGAATGTCTCCGGTTTGCATTAAAATTTCATATTCTCTTCCCGATTGGAATAGTTTCTTTTCATGATTCTCATAGTAAGCAATCCCGCCCTCACTATTATGCATAAGATGAAGGTTGATTTCTGGATTTTTTTTACGTAGCTTCAATAGGAACTCAACTGTTCCATTGGTCATATACGCCTTCATATAATAACCCCCTTTATCTTTTATAATATCATATTAACCATATTACCCTCTATTGACAACGATTACACAAATCCTATATTAAAATTATTATTAAATAATAGGGAGTATATTCTTTAGATTCGGCGAAAAATGTCGTATAATAAATAATGTAATTGTGTAGAGGTGAACATATGCGAAAAAAGGTAAAAAAAGAGAAGCGACGTTTAACAATTCGGCGTAGATTTAAAGTGATTTTATTTATGATCGTTTGTATGATCGTCATGGGACTTCTTGGATATGGTGCTGCTTTATTTGGTGGAAAGCTAATCGTTGATCAGGCAGGTATGGTATTAGATGAAACGACTATCATTGAAACACAGGATGGGGAAGTAATTGGAACGTTATACAATGAAAATCGAATTTATACCCCTATTGATCAAACGCCTGAGCACCTGCAGCAAGCTTATGTTGCAATTGAAGATAGACGTTTTTATGACCATTCTGGAATAGATATCAAATCAATTATTCGTGCAACTTACAAAGACATTATTGCAATGAGTAAGGTTGAGGGAGCAAGTACGATTACACAGCAGCTAGCGAAAAATTTATTTTTATATAATGATAAAACATGGTCACGAAAAATAAAGGAAGCAATGGCAGCTGTTTATTTAGAAAAAGAATTAACGAAGGATCAAATCCTAGAGTTATATATGAATGAAATTTATTTTGGTCATGGTTTATATGGAGTAGAAGTAGCTTCACAGTATTTCTTCTCGAAGTCGGTTGGTGATTTGACAATTGCAGAAAGTGCGACGCTTGCTGGGCTTGCTAAAGCCCCGAATGGATATTCACCGATTAACCATCCAGACAAAGCACTTAATAGAAGAAATGTTGTTTTACAGGCGATGGAAAATGCTGGATACATTACTGCTGAAACAAGGCTTGCAGAACAAGAAAAAACATTAGGCCTGGAAATACAGGAAAAAGAGGCCAAGTCTTGGACTGACAGCTATATTGACCTTGTGATGAAAGAAGCGGCAAGTGAGCATCAGCTTTCAGTTGAAGCGTTAAAGCGTGGTGGATATCGAATTATCGTTAATATGGATAGTACGATTCAAAAAATTGCCTATGATGAGTTTCAAAACGATGCATTTTTTCCGGGAAACACGGATGGAGTGGAAGGCGCCTTTGTGATGATGGAAGGTAAGACTGGAAATGTTGTTTCTGCTATTGGTGGTAGAAATTATCAGGTTGGTGATTTAAATCGTGCAGTAGTAAAGCGCCAGCCGGGCTCAACCTTCAAACCGGTTGCAGTATATGGGCCAGCACTCATGCAGGAGGAAAAATATACACCTTTTACACTTTTACCGGATCAACAAACAGATAAATATATGGTGTCGAATGTGGATGGAACGTACGCAAATGCAGTTACAATTTATGAAGCATTAATGAGTTCCAAAAACACATCGACCGTATGGCTGCTTGACCAAATTGGCATTGACTATGCGAAAGATTATCTAGAACAATTAGGAATGCCGATTGAGGATGAAGGATTAGCGATTGCGCTTGGTGGGTTAGCTGAAGGAGTTACACCGCTACAACTTGCCACCGGTTATCGTTCATTTTCTGCAGAAGGAAATGTCGTGGAAGCAACAACGATTAATCGCATTTTTGATCGAAATAATGAAATACTATACGAAGAGGAAGCTGTATCTACACCGGTTTTTAGTCCGCAAGTAGCATGGCATATGACGGAGATGCTAACGGAGACCGTTAATAATGGGACAGCAGCTGCTGGTGACTATACAAAAGCATTAGCTGGAAAAACAGGTACAACCCAACATCCCCATGTTGAGGGACAAGTCAAGGATGCTTGGTTTGTTGGATATACACCAGAATATGTAACTGCTACATGGATTGGGTATGATAAGTCAGATAAGGATCATTACTTAACTGGTGGAAGTTCTTATCCAACGAGATTAACGAAATCGATATTGACTGAGGTTGATCAGCAAACTGGTGGTGCACTCACAGCGGAATTTACAAAACCAGATGCTGTGAGTGAATTACCTAAGCCAATCAAGCTCCCGCAAATTACAAACCTTCGTGCAGAATATCAATTTGGTGGCTTTTCATTGGTACAGGGAAAGTTAAGCTGGGAAGGGTCAGATGATGAGCGTGTGCATTATAGAATCTATCAAGAGAAGCCTGGCATTGATAAACGCATTGATGAAGTGCAAGGAGAAACAGCATATACCATTAATCATGCACTATTTCGCGGAAATACGTATTATGTTGTAGCGTACGACCCCTTAACTAAATTGGAAGGTGGCAGATCGGAAGTTGTGAAAATGAATTGGTAAATAAATTAGACAAATTGATGACAATCAGCCACCGTTACTATACAGTAGGGCATGTAATCGCTATAGTTAGGTATGGAGATAGTATAGAGGAAACGCACAGTATGTTAAAAGGGTGAAAATTTATGTCAAAACGAATCAATGATACGATTTTAAAAGCTTACAAAGGGGAAGATACGGATTATACACCAGCTTGGTTTATGAGACAGGCAGGACGTTCCCAACCAGAGTATCGGGAGCTGAAAGAGAAATATTCGTTATTTGAAATTACACATCAGCCGGAATTATGTGCTTATGTAACAAGGCTTCCTGTTGAAAATTATGGGGTTGATGCCGCGATCTTATACAAGGATATTATGACCCCGCTGCCAGCAATTGGTGTCGATGTTGAAATTAAGGCTGGGATTGGACCAGTTATTGACAATCCAATCAGGAATCTGGCTGACATTGAGAAGCTTGGTGAATTAAATCCAGAAGCAGATATTCCTTACGTGCTTGATACCATTCGTATCTTAACAGAGGAACAGCTTGATGTACCTCTGATTGGGTTCAGTGGTGCACCGTTTACACTTGCAAGCTATATGATAGAAGGTGGCCCATCAAAAAATTACAGCAAAACAAAAAGCTTGATGTACCGTGAGCCAGAAGCTTGGTTTGCTTTAATGGAAAAGCTCGCAGATATGATTATTACGTATGTGGATGCACAAGTAAAAGCTGGAGTAAAAGCAGTTCAAATTTTTGATTCATGGGTAGGTTCATTAAATGCTGCGGATTATCGTGTATTTATTAAGCCAGTAATGACAAGAATATTTTCAGAGCTAAAAAAGCATAACGTACCATTGATTACTTTTGGTGTTGGTGCGCGTCACTTATTGTTAGAGTGGAATGATCTTCCTGTTGACGTTATTGGTCTTGATTGGCGCACATCCATTGCCGAAGCACGTAAAATGGGTGTAACGAAGGTTGTGCAAGGAAACTTGGATCCAACCATTTTGCTGACGGACTGGGAAACAATTGAGAGACGAACGAAGGCAATTCTAGACGAAGGAATGCAGCATGGAAAGCACGTGTTTAATCTTGGACACGGTGTTACACCTGATATAAAACCAGAAACATTGAAAAAGTTAACAGCGCTTATTCATTCTTATACACATAAATAGATACAAGAGGTTGTTCAAAAAGTCCGGTGAAAATGACGCATCGAGAGCAGTAGACCTTCGACTAAGTACCGACACGTCCTGTGTCGAAAGTCGAAGTCACCACATCAGGCGAGAAGCTCGTTGGCTGCTTTTGCGCTACTCCTTGGAAAAGAAAATCACTTTTCCTGCGTGCAAGTGCGTCTGCTCAAAGCCACACCGTCTCGAACTTCGACACACAGGACGTTGCGAGCTTAGCCGTCCACGGACCTTTTCATCCTCCTTTTGAACTCACACTTTAAATTTTCACAAAGAGGTGCAATAAAAATGGAAAAGAAAAAAATGGGATTATTAGTAATGGCATATGGTACACCAACGAAAGAAGAAGAAATTGAACCGTATTACACACATATTCGCCATGGAAGAAAGCCAGATCCTGAAGCGCTTCAGGATCTGAAAGATCGCTACAAGGCAATTGGCGGAACTTCTCCATTAGCAAAGATTACCGAAGAACAAGCATATGCAATTGAAAAGGGATTAAATGAATCGCAAAATGAATATGAGTTTAAAGCGTATATTGGATTAAAGCATATTTCCCCTTTTATAGAAGACGCAGTACAAGAGATGGCAAAGGATGGGATCAAGGAGGCTGTTTCTATTGTACTGGCTCCACACTATTCAACGTTTAGCGTGAAATCTTATAATGATCGTGCAGCGAATGAAGCAGAAAAGCATGGTATTTCCATTGAAGCTGTTGAAAGCTGGTATAAAGAGCCTGGATTTATCCAGTTCTGGGTGGATGGAGTTAAAAAGATTTACAATGAAATGACTGAGACAGAACGTGAAAAAGCGGTGCTCATCGTATCTGCACATAGCTTGCCAGAGAAGATTTTACAAAATGGTGATCCATACCCTGAGCAGTTGCAAGAAACAGCGGATTTAATTGTTGAAGGTGCTGGGATTAAAAATTATGCAGTAGGCTGGCAAAGTGAAGGAAATACGCCAGATCCTTGGTTAGGACCTGATGTTCAGGATCTTACACGAAATCTATATAATCAGGAAGGCTACCAAGCTTTTGTCTATGCGCCAGTTGGGTTTATCGCAGATCATTTGGAAGTATTATACGACAATGATTATGAATGTAAAGTAGTGTGTGATGAATTAGGTGTATCCTATTATCGTCCAGACATGCCGAATGTTCATCCTGACTTCATTGATTCACTAGTAAAAGTAGTATTAAGCAAAGTAAAGAGTGAAGTGTGATGGAACGTAAGAAGATTGTGATTGTAGGTGGCGGTATAACTGGTTTATCCGCCGCTTACTATTTGCAAAAACAAATTCGTGAAAACCAATTAGCTGTTGATGTAAAATTGGTTGAAGCCACTGAACGTCTTGGAGGTCGAATCCATACAATTAAAAGGGATGGTTTTACGATCGAACGCGGTCCAGATTCTTTGTTAGCAAGAAAACCAGAAGCAATGAATCTTGTACAAGAACTAGGTCTGGAAGACGAGATTGTTTACAATGGTACAGGACAATCCTATATTTTAGTGAAAAATAAATTACATAAAATGTCTAAAGGTGCTTTTATGGGAGTGCCAAAAGAAATAAAGCCTTTGCTCGCATCCAATGTGTTTTCACGTAAAGGCAAGCTAAGAGCGCTTTGGGATATGGTACTACCAAAAAGCAAGGAAACAGGTGATCAATCGGTTGGTGCATTAATGCGTCGTCGCTTTGGAGACGAGCTTGTTGATTATCAGATTGATCCGCTGCTTTCAGGAATTCATTCTGGTGATATTGATCAAATGAGCTTACAAGCGACATATCCGATGTTTCATCGATTGGAGCAGGAACATGGCAGCTTAATCAAAGGTTTACAAAAAACAATGCCAAAGCCAGCAAAAAAAGCAAAAGAGAAAAAATCGCAAGGAATGTTTTTTTCTTTTGAAAATGGACTCGAGACATTAATCGATCGACTTGAAGGAAAATTAACTGATGGAACGGTACGTACGCAGACTGCTGTTGATCATATAGAGAAGAAGGAACATGGCTACCATTTGTTATTAAGCAATGGAGAAGTGTATCGAGCAGATGCGATTATTATGACTGCGCCACATAATAAAGTTCCAAAGATGCTTTCACAATATGATTTCCTTAAAAACTTATATGATATTCCAGCAACATCAACTGCAAATGTTGTTCTTGCGTTCGATCAGTCACAAATAAAAAAAGATATCGATGGTACTGGTTTTCTTGTTAGTCGGAGTGAAAAATATCGAATCACGGCTTGTACGTGGACCCATCGCAAATGGCCAAATACAACTCCGGAAGGGAAAGCTTTATTCCGATGCTATGTTGGAAAACCCGATGATCAAGATATTGTCAATTTATCAGATGAAGAAATTACAGACATCGTTTTACGTGATTTGAATAAAACGATGAAAATAAAAGCAAGGCCCGAATTCAGCATTATTACACGCTTTAAACATGCAAGGCCACAATATCATGTCGGACATATAGAGCTTGTGGCAGATATCCGTGCAAATGCAGCAAGTGAATTGCCTGGTTTATTTTTAACAGGAAGCTCTTATGATGGCGTCGGAATCCCAGATTGCATTGGACATGGACGCAAGAGTGCTGAAGAGGTACTCGGATTTTTAAATAAATAATGGTATGTAAGCTCTAGACGATTGTTGATCTGGAGCTTATTTATTTGCTTAGGAAAATGCACCCCTTGGGAAAAGCTGATAATTACTGTGAAAAGGCTGATATTTGGGTGAAAAATGCTGATGTTCACACTAAATTAGCTGATATATAAGAGAATTTGGCTGTTATTCGACATTACAGGTGAGAATCGAGCAATTTAATCCGGGGAAACACAAAAAAGTAGATGGTCTGCAATTAGTTGGATCATCTACTCAAACGATTCTATTTTCCGTTTTACCTTGTAACGAAGAACGGTTTTAAGCTTGGATGCTTCAACTTTTCGAAAATCGGATAGGTAAATTTCTTTATGTGTTAAAGACATTCTCTCAAGCTGATTGCTAGCTATAAATTCATCCATCTTCTGAAATGTTTTTGGTTCATCATCATATGGTCCGACGTGAAGCATTTGTACAGACAAACCCTCTTCCATTGAATCGAAAGTCACGTCATCTAGCAAAGGATGTGCTTTCTTCTTTCGTACATATTCAAATGCTCTCTCCACTACTTCTTCAGTTACAAATGTAGGTTGTTTAATCATAATGGTGTATAGCAATTCATCCTTATCCAGGGTATCTAGTTGTCTGCCTTTCTCCGTCAAATCCCATATTCCTTCTAATGGATAGACCGTATACTCAAAATATCCTTCAGGAGTATGTCCTTGTTTTGGCATCATCCGCACAGCATATGCTAACGAATAAAGGACATTTATTCTATTGGAAAATTCCTCGTCATTCGGATTCCCATTTCCCTGAATCATAAAATAATGCTGTTCTGGAACGGTGACTAATTCGGGTTGTTGTTTCGGTATATATAAATTCTTTTCTTTTTTTCTCCACTCATATTTCATTTATTATCATCCTTTATTAATGGCTGAATTTTTACCTTCTAAATTATAAAAGGGATGAGACTGAGACAAAAGTATTTTTATGAAATAAAAACCGAACATGATTGGTGCAAATAACTCGATCCGGAAATATAATTCGCGCATCCAAAGGCGGATGGTGAGCCCCTTGTGCTATTGCACTACGGTGTCTCACCTATGCCTTACCTCCCGCTGGAGTCTACGTATATTTCCTCGCTAAGCTTATGCATCGTTCGTTTTTAACATTAAACACTTTTGTTATGTCCCAGTCCCATCCTTAATCGTTAAGGTAGCGTTATTTCATTGTTTAACTCTTATTTTGCTTCCTGCAGGTCGCAAACATCATTCGTAGGTTTTCTCCAATTCATCAACGAGTGATCCTACATAGTTAACGGCAACGTGAATAGCATCAGGATTTGACATATCAACACCAGCTTGTTTAATTAGTTCGAGTGGCTTTTTTGTTCCACCGGCTCTTAATACATCTAACCAACTGTCAATAGCAGGTTTACCTTCCGTTTTAATTTTTTCTGCTACTGCCGTGGAAACAGTTAAACCAGCTGAATAGGTGTATGGATAAAGCCCCATATAATAATGTGGTTGGCGCATCCAAGTTAAGCCAGCACCTTCATCAAATACAACCTCTTTACCCCAGAAGGCTTCGAGTGTTTCTTTCTTCTCCTTGCAAAGTACATTTGCTGTAAGCGGAACACCTTGCTCAGCTAACGTATAAACACGGCGTTGATATTCTCCCTCTAGCAGATGTGTAACAAAGTTATGATAATATGTTCCTAGCAATTGGGTAATCACCCAACGTTTCATCCGCTTGTCGTCATTGTTTTTCATCAAATGTTCTGCTAATAGCAGCTCATTTAAAGTGGATGGTGCTTCAATGAAATAAGTAGATGGACGTGTATTGACAAGGGATTGATTCTTTCCAGCGAGATAAAAATGACCTGCATGACCAAGCTCATGTGCTAATACGAAAGCGCCTCGCATTGTATCTGTCCATGTAATTAAGATATATGGATGAACACCATATGGACTGGAACAAAATGCTCCATTTGCTTTACCGGCATTATCGGATCGATCAATCCAGCGATTAGAAATTCCCTCTTTCATAATCGCTGTGTATTCAGGTCCCATTACCTGCAATGCTTCAATAATCGTTGCCGCTGCATCTTCATAGGTTGTTTTTGGGTTAAATTCTGGGTCAAGCGGCGCTTTTAGATCGCAGTACTGCATTTCATCAAGCTTGAGCTTTTCTTTTTTTAATTTAGCAAACCGGCGCATATGTGGTGCCAGTTCCTGTTGAATTACATCTAATTGGTTATGATACATTTCTTCAGTTACTTGCTGTGGTGCTAACAGCATATCCGTTACAGACTTGTAGCCACGAAGTTTAGCCATCGTAACCTGTTTTGTCACTTCTGTTGCATAGGTGGCAGCAAACGTATTCTTATATTGATCTAATGTTTTCGTAAAAGACTTGTATGCTGCTCGACGCGTATTCGTATCAGCTGTAAATTCATAACGATCTTCATAAAGAGCTGCAGACATAGGTAACTCGACATTATCCTCATTCTTAATCGGGTCGAATTGCATATCAGCAGCTTTGCTGCGCTGATAAATCATATATGGCGCATTATGTACTTCGCTTAGTGCAGCTAGTGTCTCTTCTATCTCTGGAGCAAGGGTATAAGGCTTTGCTTCCATTAAATCATCTAGCATTTTTTTATAGGTTGTCAGTTCAGACTGTTCCCTAAGAAATTGATTAATCGTAGCATCCGAAAGCGTCAATAATTCGGATTGAAAAAAAGCTAGTTTTGCTTGAATAGAAGCAGTTGCAGCTGCTACTTTCGCGGAGTCTCGCTGGTTATCGGGATCTGATCCATCTGCACTTGAACGAAGCATTGCATAAACCGAAACACGCGTAAGTTTTTGCTGGAATGCTTCCAATGCCTGCAAAGCTTGTAATAACGTATTGGAATCAGAGCCTAACTTGCCTTTATAGGCTGTAATTTCTGTAACGTCTTTTTGTAAT
Organism: Oceanobacillus sp. FSL W7-1309; assembly: GCF_038002145.1. NCBI lineage: Bacteria > Bacillati > Bacillota > Bacilli > Caryophanales > Bacillaceae > Oceanobacillus > Oceanobacillus sp. FSL W7-1309. The sequence goes on along the minus strand of NZ_JBBOBX010000002.1, from coordinate 1,567,886 downwards.
TTCGCAAGCTCCTCATTCCAAGCGGTATGAGAAGGGAATAAGTCTTTTAAATCCCATTTCTGTTCTTCCGGTATGTCCGAACGATTTTTAGTTATTGTATGAATTGCCATTATTAATCTCCTTTACTAAATGTTTCGTATCTCTAAATAAATTATAATATAAATTGATAGCTATTAATAGAACCTTCTAAAATATTTTGAGTATTTTCTGTGCTTACAAAAAAAATACAGCTATAATAATAGCTGTAAGAAAAAGAATATTGTTGTAGTACAGATGATTTAAACTGATTTATTTAGGTTATACACATTAACAAAATTATTGACGTATTGCAGTTATCTTGCTGGGTGATCACACTCATCACAGATATTACCATAGCAGTCAGCTTTCTCGTGAATCATATCTTCACCGCATTGCTTGCACTTCTTTTTAGGCAGGTTTCTGAAAAACTCAACAATACTAGTCATGTGTATCCTCCTTTAATGTTAACGTATTTGATGTTAGATTCATTGTAATATAACAATATGTTATTTGTCAATGCTGTGTTACAACAAATTTTATAACAGGAGTGTTTTTTTATGAAATTAACGGTTATTGGTTGCTGGGGTGGGTACCCAGCAAGGGATGGTGCAACCTCATCTTATTTACTTGAAAAAGAGGGTTTTTCACTGTTGATCGATGTTGGGAGTGGGGCAATGTCGAAATTACAAAAATACAAAGCAGTTGCCGATCTCGACGCGGTTATCATTTCGCATTATCATCATGATCATATTGCTGATGTTGGTGTGCTTCAGTATGCAAAGTTAATTGAATACTACGTTAAAGGTGCAAATAAACGCTTGCCGATTTATGGGCATACAGCAGATCAAGCTAGCTTTCAAGCTTTAACACATGACTATACAAAAGGTATGCCATACAATCCAAAAGAAGAACTGAAACTTGGACCCTTTACGATTCAGTTTTTTGAAACGGTTCACCCAGTTACATGTTACGGTATGCGAATAACTGACGGTGAAAATGTTATTGTCTATACAGCAGACACAAGCTATAAATCAGAATGGAAGGATTTTGCACAAGGCGCGGATCTATTGATTGTTGATTGTAATTATTATGCTGGACAAGACGGGACAAAAGCAGGGCATATGAATAGTGAGGAAGGTGCAAAAATTGCGAAGGCTGCAGGAGTAGACACCTTAATGCTTAGTCACTTACCGCAATATGGCGATATTCACCAATTAGTGATAGAAGCGAAAAACCATTATAAGGGAAATGTACGGTTAGCAGAAGAAGGAACAATCTGGAAAGGCTAATTGTGATAAGCAATATCCATTGATTACTTGGGTCCTTTGGCTTAAAATTAATGGTAGAGGTAATGAAGGAGGTAACGATAAATGAAATTTATTGATAATAAAGGAATTACAGATCCAATGGTTAACTTGGCTATTGAAGAATATGTCCTTGAGAATTTTGGTGAAAAGGATACATACCTATTATTCTATGTGAATAAACCGTCTATTATTATTGGAAGAAATCAAAATACGATTGAAGAAATCAATACGGACTACGTCGATGATAAAGAAATTAAAGTTGTACGTCGTCTTTCAGGTGGGGGAGCTGTTTACCACGATGAACAAAATCTTAACTTCAGCTTTATAACAAAAGATGATGGCAACAGCTTTCAAAATTTTGCTAAATTTACAAAACCAATGGTTGATGCGCTGAATAAACTAGGTGTTCCAGCAGAAATGCAAGGGCGGAACGATTTAGCAGTAGAGGGTCGTAAAATTTCCGGTAATGCGATGTTTTCGACAAAGGGACGTATGTTCAGTCATGGGACCTTAATGCTGGACTCTGAGCTGGAAGAACTCACAAAAGCATTGAAAGTTAAAAAGATAAAAATTGAATCAAAAGGAATTAAATCTATTCGAAGTCGAGTCGCGAATGTTGCAGAGTATCTTGACGAGCCGATTACGATGGGTCAATTCAAAGAAATCATCTTGAAAAATGTTTTTGATGTAGAGGATATAAAAGATGTCCCACAGTATGTATTGACAGAAGAAGATTGGGAGAAGATTCACGAAATCTCTAAAAACCGTTATCAGCAATGGGAATGGAACTATGGGAAGTCTCCGGCATTTAATGTTCAGGAAACGTATAAGTTTGATGCAGGTCTTGTAGATGTCCGGTTAGATGTTAAAAAAGGAATCATTGAAAATTGTAAGATTTATGGTGATTTCTTTGGAGTCGGAAGTGTGACAGAGCTTGAAGATAAGCTAAAAGGTATTCGTCATGAACGAAGAGCGATTGAAGCTGCATTAGAAGATTTCAATGTATCGCACTACCTCGGCAGAATTTCCAAAGAAGATTTTATTAATTTACTCTATTAATTAAAAAACATAAAAAATCCTCCCCGTTGATTGAAAGTATGGGGTGGATTTTTTAATTTTTAATGTCAGGCCACTATAAAAAATGAAAGCTGTGGATAACGTAGCTGCCTAAACAGCCACATCCAACTTCAGCACCCGGCGCTCCGTGCTTTTGTTATATCCCAAGTTAATTTTTCTCAATATTTGGTTTTTCACTACCATTATTTACACAAATATGGTAAATTAGTCCTTGAGCCACTTTCTTTTTATTTTTTAGAAAGGAAGAATCAATTAATGGAAAATTATTATTTTACCTCTCATGAAATAACTCCTGTTACAATGGCAATCTTATCTTTGCGTGACGTAAATGGTGATGCAGTTACACGTGTAATAGAGGAGGATGCAGAATATGTGGTTGATCACTCCCCCACAAAAATCATTGACAACGCATGCCGTTTTTTCGGTAGTAGTCTAAAAGGCAGGCAGGACGGAACAAGAGACATTAGCGGAATTACCCATAAAGCACCAATCTCCATCGACCCTTCAAGTGGAATGTACTTTTTCCCAACTACTTCACCTAGCAATCGAAGATGTTCTTGGATTGCGCATTCGTATATAGATAAAATAAGAAAAGCTGCTGATAGACATACTGAAATTCAGTTTACAAATGGCAGAAAGATTATCATTGCTACATCGTATGGTTCCATCATGAATCAATTACAGCGCACTGCTCAATTTCGCTACTTGCTGGATCATCGAATTAGGCTCTTTCAGCAGTATCAGACTGGTGCGGTAGGAGATCCTTCCCAATGAGTTCATCTAGAATAGCTTCCACTTTTTTACGAATTGCAGGGTTGAAATAATTTCGCTTTTCTTCCCGATTTTGACAAATAAAAAGGAACGAAGAAAACGAGTCATTTTTATTTAATGTAATTACCTGCATTCTCTTCTGCTTCATTGCTGCACGTAGTTCCCTTCTTTCATTGGTTGCCTTTTCTTCCATCTTCGTTAAAAGTTTCATATAAGGCTCCTTTATTTTGAAGGCGCCACGTTGAATATGATCCATGTCCTGTCTGATGACAACTATTGCCATTGATAAAAAAAGAAAGCGCGTGCCTAGTTCTAATTCCTCATCTGAAAGATAGCGCATTTCGATACCTCCTTTAAAACAAGAACATAAGTTCTGTTATTATTATATGCTAAAGTTTAAGCAATTACACTACCAAAATAAGAATACTTGCGTAATAAAAAGAAAGTGGCCAAATAGCTAATTTTAAATTATGCATTTTTCATTGTTTACTTTAGAATATATAATGAGATAATTGTATTTATAGGTAAAAGTAAAAAGGTGAATGAAAAGAACCGGAAAATTCAATGTGTCACTATCATCGGACTTTTTAAACACCCAGCTTTATAATCGAAAATTGCTTTTGTTAACGAGGGGAATTAGACTACATGTACTTGTCAAACATCACTTTTTCTAATTGGAAAAACGTTCTTGAAACGGAAGGACTAGAAAATTTTATAGAGCAATTATTGGAACAGTATGAAGGACTAGGGCCATTACCAGGGATAATATTACCATTTATAGAAGCTTTCTTGCCTTTCTTACCGTTAATCGTTTTTGTACTGGGTAATGCGGCGGCATATGGATTGCTGGAAGGATTTTTGTTTTCCTGGATTGGTGCCAGTAGTGGAGCAATCGTTGTATTTGTTGTTATCAGAAGGCTTGGAAACACAAAACTGTTTGTAAAAATTCGTAAAAACAATCAAGTAAAGAGGATTACAGCATGGGTGGAAAGACATGGATTTGGCCCGCTGTTTCTTCTGCTTTGTTTTCCGTTTTCGCCATCCGCTATTATTAATGTTGTCGCAGGGCTGTCTAAAGTTAGTACCCATCAATTTATTCTTGCTGTTTTTCTAGGGAAAGCAGTTATGATTTTCTCGATATCCTATGTTGGTTCCAGCATTATGGAATTCGCAAAAAATCCAGTTCGAACAATTGTTGTTGGTATTGGTATTTTCCTTTTTTGGATGTTAGGAAAATATCTAGAGCAAAAATTACAAAAAAAAGCTATGGATAAGGCTCGTCAAGATAGGAAGAAAGATTAAAAGGGCTTCCTCTAGGGTATGATAAGAATATAATATCCTGGAGGAAGATGAAGATGAAAAAAATTAATTATCGCAGACTCGTTCCTTTGGTCATACTTGTAGTTATATTTGCGGTAATTCTCAGATCAAGCATCTTTGCAAGTTATGTTGTTGATGGTGAATCAATGCAGCCGACGTTATATGATGGAAATTTATTAATTGTAAATAAAGTTGTATATAATATAAGAGATGTAGGTCGTTTTGATGTGATTGTATTTCATGCGAATGAAGAAGATGATTATGTGAAGCGAGTCATTGGCTTGCCAGGTGATGAGATTGAGTATACGAACGATAAGCTGTACATTAATGGTGAATACGTTCCAGAGAAATTCTTGCAAGTAGATGGTTATGTACAGGCGAGTGACAATCATCCATATACAAAGAATTTTACACTTACTGAAATAACAGGAGACAAAGTTGTTCCCGAAGATCAGTTATTTGTTATGGGAGACAATCGTGGTGACAGTTATGACAGCCGAGCATTTGGATTTATATCAATGGATCAGCTTGTTGGTAAGGTAGATATTAAATACTGGCCACTCTCCCAGACAAAGCTTAGTTTTGGTAAATAGTTATAGCTATATTGGAGCTTCTACTTTTGGTAAAATAGGTAGGAGCTCTATTTATTATTTGACTGTTTTTGTGAAATTTGTTGCTTCATAAGCTTCGTAGTTGGAAGAAACTGCGAACTAACTTCTCGGCTGTTTTCTTCCAGTACGTGCAATAATCGCCGTCCGGGATCGCTTCGGGTCACCCGCGGAAAGCGTTCCGGAGCGAGTATACGCACAAACATTACACGTTAGTTCGAAGTTTTATATTTATTGTGTCAAAAAGCAACAATCTTTTATAGTTTAAGGAGGGCTAACACCAATGGGATTACGATTTATCATGGGAAGATCTGGTACGGGGAAAAGCGGAAGAACATTAGATGAAATCAAAGAGAAACTGTTAGCAAATCCTCAAGGTTCTCCAATATTTTATGTCGTTCCAGACCAAATGACATTTCAGCAGGAATTTGCATTGTTTAATGATGAACATATAAAAGGAAGCATACGTGCACAGGTAGTAAGCTTTTCCCGACTTGCATGGCGGATATTGCAAGAGACGGGGGGAGGTACAAGACAATTTATAAGCTCAATTGGACTGCAAATGATGCTTCGCAAAATAATTGAAGAGAAGCAGGGAGAATGGCAGGTTTTTCAAAAAGCAATGGAAAAACAAGGCTTCCTGAATCAATTGGAGCAAATGATAACGGAATTTAAGAGATACCAAGTAACACCAGAGATTTTACACATGCAAATGGAGCATATGAACCAGTTTGTACATAAAGAACCTGGTGAAGTAGCTTTGGTGAATAAGCTTGATGATTTAGTATATATTTATGAAAAACTTATTGCGGCATTAAAGGATCATTACATGGACGGAGAAGATCAATTACAGCTATTAGCCGAGAAAATAGGAGAATCATCGATTTTAAAAGATGCAGAAATTTATATTGATGGATTTCACAGCTTTACGCCAAATGAGCTTGTTGTTGTTGAAGCCCTAATGAAGCAATGTCACTCGGTTACGATTACACTTGCAGTTGATAATCCGAATGATACGATTTCTGAGCTTGACCTGTTTCATCAAACATCGGAAACGTATCATATCCTAAAGCAAATCGCATATGAGAATTACGTGATGGTTGATGAAACAATCGTTATGCATCCAGCTAATGGCAGATTCAAGGATAGACCGTATTTTGCACATTTAGAACAAAATTTTGATGTCAGGCCGTCACCTGAATTCCATGGTGAAGTGCCAATTCAAATAGCTGAAGCGGTACACCCGCGCGCGGAGGTAGAAGGGGTTGCACAGGAAATATTGCGCCTTGTTCGAGAGGAGAAGTATCGCTTTCAAGATATTGCTATTTTTATTAGGCAAACAGATGTTTATCACGATTTAATTCAAACAATTTTCGATGACCATGATATCCCGGTATTTATCGATGAAAAAAGAACGATGCTGAACCATGCATTGATAGAATTTATTCGTTCCATGCTTGATATCGTCGAAGGAAACTGGCGATATGATGCTGTTTTCCGTGTGTTAAAAACAGGGTTTATTCCAGTATCAAACCAAAAATTTCCTTTAACAAATGATGCAATTGATGAGTTAGAGAATTACGTATTAGAATATGGAATTCGTTCACGAGAACGTTGGTTTAGTGATGAGGAATGGAAGTTTCAAAGGTTCCGCGGTTTTGACAATAATGTGCAAACCGATATGGAAAAACAAACCCAGGAGAGGATTAATGCATACCGAGCGCAAATTGTAAAGGCATTACAGCCATTTGATGAACAGATAAGAAAAGCGGCTACTGTAAGAGAATTATCTGAAATAACCTATTTGCTACTAGAAAAGCTTGGTGTTCCGGAGCGCCTGGAAGAAATGCGAACTTATTATGATGAGCATGGCAAAATCGAAAAAGGAAGAGAGCAGGAACAGGTCTGGGCAGCGGTGATTCAGTTATTTGATGAGATGGTGGAAATGGCTGGAGATGAACCGATGAAATTGGCAACTTTCCGGGCAACGCTTGATGCTGGATTTGAAACGCTAAAATTTGCCCATGTACCTCCAAGCATGGATCATGTTATTGTCGGGACAGTTGATCGTTCACGGCTTAGTGGGGTGCAATGTGCATTTCTTCTCGGTGTAAACGATGGAATTTGGCCATTGAAGCCGCCAGCTGATAGCATGATTAATGAAGAAGAAAGAGCACTTTTAGCAGAAAATGGTATGAAGCTAGCGGAAAGCGGAAAGCGTCAATTATTAGATGATTGGTTTTATATGTATATTGCGTTTACAGCTGCACAAGACAGGCTGATGATTAGTTATCCATTGAGTGATGAGGAAGGGAAGGCCAAAATGCCATCGCAGCTTATTAAGCGTATTGAAGATTTATTCCCGTCTTGCTGTAATCATTTATTACTGCAGGATCCGGATGAATTAGCAGAAGCAGAACGCTTTATCACGGCACCAGTAAAAACAAGATCGGCATTGACAGCACAATTGGCAAGAAGCCAAAAAGGCTATCCAATACAGCCTGTCTGGTGGGAAGTGTATAACTGGTATGTGGAACACCAGCCAAAATATAGTACAACCTATAAGATATTACAAAGCTTATATTATGAAAATAAACCTAGCAATCTAGCGAAGGATACAGTGGAAGAGCTTTATCCGAAACAAGTGAAGGCAAGTGTAAGCAGACTGGAGACATATTACAGATGCTCGTATCAGCATTTTGCGAAATATAGCTTGAAGCTAGATGAACGAAGGACGTATAAATTAGATGCGCCAGATATTGGTCAGCTTTTCCATGAAGCGTTAAAAATCATTACCGATTGGATTCAAGGTGAAGGAAAAGACTTTGCACAGCTAACGAAAAAAGATGCAGATGGCTATGCCGGGAAGGCTGTATTTAATCTTGCTCCTATTTTACAGCATCAAATTCTTCACAGCTCGAATCGATATAAATATATTCAGCAAAAGCTGCAGGAGGTTATCGCGAGAGCCACCTATATTCTAAGTGAACAAGCAAGACAGAGTAATTTCTCGCCAGTTGGATTAGAGCTTGGCTTTGGTGACAAGGAAAAGCTTCCGCCATTAAAAATGCAATTGTCGAATGGATATGAGCTTTTGCTTCGCGGAAGAATTGACCGTGTCGATAAGGCTTTGAATGAAGATAATCTATATTTGAGAATTATTGATTATAAATCAAGTGCGAAAGGCTTAAATCTAATGGAGGTTTATTATGGTATTGCATTACAGATGCTTGCTTATTTAGATGTCGTCTTAACGCATTCGGAACAGTGGCTTGGCACGAAAGCGAGCCCAGCAGGTGTTCTTTATTTCCATGTCCATAATCCAATGATTTCAAGTAAACAAAAAATGAATGATGATCAAATTAGTGAAGAAATCTTTAAAAAATATAAAATGCAAGGCTTGCTTTTATCTGATGAAGAGATTGTCAAAATGATGGACAAGTCACTGGAGTCAGGATCCAGTCAAATTGTACCTGCTGGTATTAAAAAGAGTGGCGGGTTTTATGGTTATTCCAAAATTGCGGATCAAGAAACGTTTTCCAGCTTACAACATCATATTCATCAATTAATGCGAAACGCAGGGCTTGATATGACATCTGGTGGCGTGGATTTAAATCCATACCAGCATAAAGAGCAGATTGCATGTACATTTTGTCCGTTTCATTCGGTTTGTCAATTTGATCCAGAATTACGAGAGAATAATTACCGGAAGCTTAAAGAGATAAAAGAACAGGATATTCTGGGCAAATAAGTAAGTATAATACTTACCAATTTGCATAAGTGCAACTTTAGATTTCATCGAAAGGCTTGGTGCATACAAAGTTTTCTAAAAAACTAAGAGAGGAGTAAACATATGGTTAATTGGACAAAGGAACAGGAAGAGGCGATTTATACTGCCGGAAGCGATATTCTCGTAGCCGCAGCAGCGGGTTCTGGAAAAACAGCCGTACTCGTTGAACGGATTATTAAAAAGCTGTTATCTACTAGCAATCCAGTTGATATCGACTCTTTGCTTGTCGTGACATTTACGAATGCTGCGGCACAGGAGATGCGTAATCGGGTCGGAATTGCACTTGAAAAAGCATTAGCAGAAAATCCGACATCCATGCATTTAAAGAAACAGCTTTCCTTATTGCAGCGTGCTTCCATTTCCACCTTGCACTCCTTTTGCCTTGATGTCGTTCGAAAATATGCGTATTTGATTGATATGGATCCATCTTTTCGAATTGCCGATGATATGGAAGGGGATCTTATCAAGCAGGAAGTTTTGGAGGATTTATTTGAAGAATGGTATGGGGCTGAACCGGGGGAACAACAAGCGTTTTTCGCGGTTGTCGACCGTTTTTCTAATGATCGAAGCGACCTTGAAGTGGAAAATTTAATCCTGGATTTATACACATTTGCAACACAGAATCCATGGCCAGAAAAATGGCTAGATAAGTTAGCTGAATCCTATCATATTCCGGAGGATTGGAAAGAGGAGGATTTAGCTTGGTTAACGATAATAAAACGGGAAGTGAACAACCAGTTTGAAGCAATCCGTCAAGAAATGGAGCTTGCTTTAAGCATAACCCGGGAAAATGATGGACCATACCATTATGCGGATACGATTGATACGGAAATTGCGTTGTTGCATGAAGCAATGAATTTGGTTGATTCATGGGATGAATTGCAGCAGTTCATGTCATCGAAGTCCTTCGGCAGGCTTTCGGGGAAAAAAGCTGACTGTAATGAGCAAAAGAAGGAAAAAGTGAAACAGCTAAGAAAAAGCTACAAGAAACGCTGGGACGATATGAACAGCGAATGGTTCAGGCGGAATTTATCCAGTCATATCGAGGATATGCGTGAGCTTGCACCAGTAATTAAACAGTTGACAGAGCTCGTAAAACAATTTAAAAACCGATTTACTGAACTGAAGCGTGAGAAAGCATTGGTGGACTTCTCGGATTTAGAGCATTATTGCTTGCAGCTGCTTGCCAGCGAGGCATCGACAGCAGATAACATCATTCCATCAAACGTAGCGATCGGGTTTCAAAAGCAGTTCAGCGAGGTTCTAGTTGATGAGTATCAAGATACAAACCTTGTTCAGGAAACGATTTTGACATTGATTAGCGATCGCTCAGAGGATGGAAACATGTTTATGGTAGGGGATGTGAAACAAAGTATTTATCGGTTCCGCCATGCAGAACCATCCCTTTTTATCGAAAAGTATAAGCGATTTGCACGAGAAGAAGAGCAAGCAAAACGAATTGATTTGGCAAGTAATTTCCGCAGCAGGGAACAGGTTTTAATTGGTGCGAACTATATATTTAGACAAATTTTAAATGAAGAGCTTGGTGAGATTGATTATGATCAGGATGCTGAGCTGATCTATGGAAATAAAATGTATGAGGATATGCCGTTTGATAAACCTTTTCCCGAGCTGCTGTTAATTGATCGGGAAACAGGGGAAGAGCATGCCGAGGTATCAGATGAAGAAGAAGATTTTCAGGATTTAGAAAAGGCGCAGTTAGAGGCAAGAGCGTATGCAGAAAAAATTAAAACTTGGATTGGTACAAAAGAAGGCACTAAGCCAATGCAGGTTGTTGATAAAGCGACCCAATCACAACGAGATCTGCAATACCGTGACATCGTGATTTTAATGCGCTCGATGACATGGGCACCAACAATTGTAGATGAGCTGAAAAAGCAAGGAATTCCAGTCTATGCAGAGCTTTCAACAGGTTATTTTGAAGCGATTGAAGTAAAGGTAATGCTTAGTCTGTTGAAGGCGATTGATAATCCAAGGCAGGATATTCCACTCGCTTCAGTTTTAAAATCACCGATAGTTGGTTTAAATGAGGATGAGCTTGCTGCAATACGTCTAGCAGCAAAACAGGATTCTTTTTACGAAGCTGTCCTTACCTATTCAAAACAGCAAACAAATGAAACGACCACGAAATTAAATCGGTTCTTAGAACAGCTTGAACAATTTCGCTTAGCGTCCAGACAAGGTGCATTATCAGAGTTGATTTGGGATATTTATCGGGAAACAGGCTACTATGACTTTGTTGGTGGGATGCCAGGCGGAAGACAGCGTCAGGCGAATCTAAGGGCACTTTATGATCGGGCAAGAGGCTATGAAACAACTTCCTTCCGAGGACTATTCCGTTTTCTCCGATTTATTGAAAGAATGGAAGAGCGTGGCGATGATTTAGGGTCAGCTCGGGCGCTTAGTGAACAAGAAGATGTTGTGCGTATCATGACGATTCATAAGAGTAAAGGGCTGGAATTTCCGGTTGTTATTGTTGGTGCAATGGACAAGCTGTTTAATCAGCGGGATTTAATGCAAAAATACTTACTGCATAAAGATTTAGGGTTAGCGAGTAAGTATATTGATCCAATCAAGCGCATCACCTATCCGACACTATTTTATCATGCTTTTAAGGAGGAAATGCGAAGGGAGCTGCTTGCAGAGGAAATGCGAGTGCTTTACGTAGCTTTGACAAGAGCAAAGGAGAAATTAGTAATGGTTGGGAATGTAGCATCTGTTGAGAAAAAGCTGCAAAAATGGCAAAAAATACAAAATCATCCAGACTGGGTACTGCCAGCATACTTCCGAGCGGAATCGAGAACATACTTGGACTGGTTTGGACCAGCTCTCATCCGTCACCAAGAATCAGAGGTGCTTCGTGAAGAGGGAATCGGCAATGGTGTATTAGATGAAATCAAAGCAGATCCATCAAAGTGGGATATTTCGATTATCCATGCTAGTGAATTGACAAATTTGGAAGAAAGAACAGTCGAAACAGATTTGAATTTAAAAGAGAAGATTAACGAATGGCAGCCTGTACACATCGGGGATAAAACATTAGAAAAATTTGTTGATGAACGTTTATCTTATCATTATCCATTTAGCGAAGCGGCAAGGTCACGTGCAAAGCAGTCTGTTACAGAATTGAAGCGTCAGCAGGAAATGAAGGACGAATATAGTGATGATCGCTTTGTACAAGCCTTCCGAGCGCCAATTATTAAGCGTCCAAATTTCATGCAGCAGGAAAGACAGGTAACAGCTGCAGAAAAAGGGACAGCCTTGCATACGGTCATGCAGCATTTGCCAATACGTAAACTACTGAAGAAAAAGGAAATCGAGGAAACAGTGGAAATGTTGGCTGATAAAGAAATATTGACGCGTGTAGAAGCTTCTGTTATTGACAGTGAAGCCATTGAGCAGTTTTTCCATTCTGAAATTGCCGAACGGATAATGGAAAGTCCACAGGTCATTCGTGAAATTCCGTTTAGTTTAACGTTGCCTGCAAGCAAGGTTTATGCAAATTGGGAAAGTGAGACAGATGAGCAAGTATTGATTCAGGGTGTGATTGATTGCGTAATTCAAAGTGATGATGGCTGGATTATTTTAGATTATAAAACAGATGCGATTACAGCAGATGTTACAGAAGAGGTAAAGGTACAATTAGTAAGTCGATATGAAACACAAATGAAGCTTTACCGAACAGCATTAGAAACGATCTGGAAAGAACCAGTGAAGGAAACGTATTTGTATTTCTTTGCTAAGGATCTATTGCTCGAAGTGTAATCACAATTGGTTTGAAATTGCATGTAGTGGGGGATAATTCTCACTACATGCTAGTTTTTTTAGATAGAAACCGGAATTGAAAGGATATCGATGATGGATATAAATGCAGCACCAACTAAAGAGAAGAATCGGCTTGCAGCAATCGATGCTGCACGAGGCTTTGCTATTTTCGGTATATTCATTGTAAATATTGGAGCTTTCTCGGCTCCTTACTTTATCTATGGTGGTGCAACTGCGGTGTGGAATTCTACCGCTGACCGCTATACACAAGCATTGATTGATATGTTTTTTCAAGCAAGCTTTTATACGCTGTTTTCACTTTTATTTGGTTTTGGAATCCAATTGCTGAAGGATAGGCTAGTTGAACGAAATATTCGTGTAAGCCGCTTTTTGGCGAAACGGTTAACGATATTAGTAGGGTTCGGAGTAATCCATGCATTTGCTATTTGGCACGGAGATATTTTACTATCCTATGGTCTTATTGGTCTGCTATTACTATTGTTTCTAAAAGCTAGCAATACATCCTTGCTTGCATGGGGAGCAGCTCTTTTAGGTGGAAGTGTTGGTTTATTATCATTTGCTTTATATGGAACGCGAAGTGCTTTAGGAGGGTCAAACCAACTCGCTATTACGCAAGCTATTACAAGTTATCAAAGCGAGAGCCTTATTACGATTTGGGAGCAAAATTACAATGATTGGATGAACGCCAATGGCGGAATAGGGTTCTTCTTTCTTATTATGGTATTACTCCCATTATTTTTATTCGGCATGTATATCGCAAGAAAGCGCTGGCTGCATGAGCCAGAGAAGCATAAAACCATTTTGAGAAAGCTTTGGCTGGTGTCACTCATTGGTTTTATAGGGTTAAAAATTGGGCCGTATCTCGTTGGGAATCCACTTTGGATATCCTACCTTCAGGATAATGTTGGCGGGACATTTTCGGCCATATTTTATATTATATCAATAACGTTTATAGCGCAGCGAAAAATTGGACAGAAAATCATCCAGCCCTTTGCGGCAGTTGGAAGAATGGCATTAACCAACTACCTCATGCAGTCAATAATTTGCTTTATTCTTTTTTATGGTATTGGTTTTGGTTTATATGGTTCGATTCGTCCGCTAGCTGGAGTAGGAATGGTGCTTGTTGTTTTTATTGGTCAAATCTTTCTTAGCAACTGGTGGTTAAGGCGATTTCGGTTTGGACCATTTGAGTGGCTATGGCGTAGTTTAACCTATGGAAAGCGACAACCATTACGAAAGCTGGAGGGTTGACAGATGAATAGGCAAAAGCTAAAACGAGAAGCGAAAGCATGGGTGGAAGAAGGTATTATTTCTGACGAGCAATACGATAAGATTATAGAACGCTATTCTAAAAGTGGACCAAATTCAATTATCCTTCTATTTGCTATTTTACTAATGGCACTCGGATTTTTGACATTTATTATGTCTGACTGGGCGCGGGAACCGCATTTATCAAGGATTGTTATCCTTGCAAGCGTAACAACTGTGCTCTATGTATTAGGAGATATACGTTACCGAAAAAGTGCAGATTTAATAGCAATCAGCTTTATTGTGCTTGGCTATATTGCTTTCGGGGCGGGAATGCTATTAGCTATTGATATTTACAACATTCAAGTGACATTTGCTTGGCCCTTTATCATATGGGCAGTTGTAGGTCTTGGCGTCTATTTTATATATGAGCATAAATTATTGTTTTCAGTTGCAATTGCAGTAACAACGATAGGCCAACTATACAATGCGAGTATTAATTCAGCTTTTAGCTGGGTTCTGCTGTTTCTATTACTGCTCGGTTTTGGTCATTTTGTCTACCACCATCGGAATTATTTATTCAGCTACCTGTTTAGTATAAGCTTTGTTGTGCAATTATTAACGCTTGTTTTTGCAGCGTCCCAGCAGTATTATTGGTTGATTTTGTACTTTTTAATTTTGTATGTTGCTGGTGATTTGATTAGAGAACAAGTTTATCGGAAGCCCTTTAAAATAATCAGCTTACTTGCCATTTTTATATTCGGGATGTACCAAACTTTTATTCTCCAAGACGAATTTTACATGGATAATCTAACCCTTCAATGGAGCTTTATAATAGTTTGGTTCGTGTTGTTTGGTGCAGCAATAGCTATAAAAATAATAGATAATCGAAGCTATCAGCTGATTGACTTCGTTTTATTCTTACCAATCGCGTTTATACCATTTTCATATGGTATGAGTTTGATTGTTCTATTTATATTTTCGCTTGTCTGGCTCTTTATTGGCTATAAGCAGGACAATAGTGAGTATATTTTAATTGGAACGATCTCGTTTTTAGTCAGTGTTTTCACGGTGTATATTCAATTTGCATGGGATGCGTTGAATAAGTCACTTTTCTTTTTAATTGGAGGAATTCTATTATTTTTAATTAGTTTTTTAATCGAGAAACAGCGTCGTACAATTGTTGATAAGCAAAAGGGGGGCGAGTAAGCATGAAACGTTTCTTATTCTATCTCCTGCTTTTGCTGCAAATTGCGATACTTTTTCTCTTAGGCGTACAATATTATTTTATCGATGATTATGGACGTACGGTACAATTGCTTAGTAAGCATGAGGAAATGACGGATACGTATGGAAGCTATAATCAGCATATGACATATATTGATTATGAGATTAATTTTATAGCAGAGGATGCTTGGGAAATTGCAGAAGAAGTAGATTATAATACGAAGATATATGTCTTGCTCGAATCTGATTCGGATGGTGTCTTTCATATTGTGAAAGCAAACGATCAGAAAATAGATGCTGAACAGGACCAGATCGTTCTCCAAGGGAGATATCAGTATTACAATGATATGCAGAAAGAATATCATGTCACCTATGGAATTGAATCGTTTCATCCTGATTTTGACTTTAATCGTTCAGTCAGGGACCGATCAATAATCACCATACAGCTTGCGCCATGGGGGCAAAAAAAGGTGACCGATATAGAAAACTGAAATAGCTTGAAAATAAAATCACAGAAACGTTGATGTATCGACATTTCTGTGATTTTTAATGTTATTTTTTAAGGCTGCAGTACATCCTTGATTCGAACTATAGCCCACTCTAAGTCTTTTTTAGAAATGACAAGCGGAGGGGCAAAGCGGATGACATTTTCATGTGTTTCTTTACATAATAGACCTTTCTCTTTTAATGCCTCGCAATATGGGCGAGCGCTTTCAGTAAGCTCGACACCAACAAATAACCCTTTACCACGTACTTCCTTTATGATTGGGTTATTAATTTTTCTAAGCTCATTGAGCATATGATTACCCATCTCAAGGGACCAATCAGCGAGCTTTTCTTCTTCCAGAACCTCTAATGATGCAATGGAAACAGCGCAAGCAAGTGGGTTCCCGCCAAAAGTAGAACCGTGTGAACCAGGATTAAACACGCTAAGAATGTCATTATTGGCAACGATACAGGAAATTGGGAAAACGCCGCCACCTAAGGCTTTTCCGAGAATTAAAATATCTGGAGAAACATGCTCCCAGTCGCAAGCAAATAGCTTTCCGCTTCGACCAAGTCCCGATTGAATTTCATCTGCAATATATAGGACATTATTTTCCTTGCACACGTTATAAGCTTCTTTTAGAAATCCATCAGGTGGAATAATAATCCCGGCTTCTCCTTGAATTGGTTCGAAAAGAAAACCAGCCGTATTCTCATTGATAGCATTCTTTAGAGCATCAATATCTCCGTACGGGATTAGTTTAATCCCTGGGAGCATTGGCCCGAAGCCGCGTTGGTATTCAAGTTCAGAAGATAAAGAAACCGCCGTCATTGTTCGACCATGAAAGTTGCCTTCGCAAGCGATGATTTCAGCTTTGTTATTTTCTACTCCTTTGACATCATACGCCCATCGCCTTGCAGCTTTAATTGCTGTTTCCACTGCTTCGGCTCCAGTATTCATTGGAAGTGCCATATCTTTATTTGTCAGCTTGCAAATTTTTTCATACCACGGTCCTAATTGATCATTATGAAACGCCCTAGATGTTAGAGTGACATTGTCCGCCTGCTTTTTTAATGCTGCAATAATTTTAGGATGCCTGTGCCCCTGATTAACGGCTGAATAAGCGCTCAGCATATCCAAATAACGATTTCCTTCTGGATCCTCGAGCCAAACATTCTCTGATTTTGAAATGACTACTGGAAGGGGATGATAGTTCTTCGCACCGAATTGTTGTGTCTGGTCGATAATCTCTTGACTTCTCATATTTTGACCCTCCATTATTGGAAAATTTAAACACCATGTTTAGTATAACAGCTTTAGAATTGAATTACTTCTCCTTAGAGCAAATAAATGAATTATTCTTAGTTCCATGATATGATACGAATAGAAATCGGTATATCAGCTCTAAACGATGTGTGCAAAAGGAAGATTTTTAACACCTTTTTGGACAACCTTAAATGCTGATATAAGGAGGTAGTATACTAATGACACATATGCACATTACAGGATGGGTATTAGGATTAATTTTGTTCATCGTTGCAATCGTAATGCAAAAACAAGGAAAAGCAAAACCAGCGAAAATCGTTCACATGATCTTACGTCTAGTTTATCTGTTTATTCTGTATACAGGTATTGTACTCGTGTTGGATTATTTCAGTGGCGGCTATCAAATGCCATATCCGGCTGAAGCTGCTACAAAGGGAGCTGCAGGAATCTGGCTTATTGCAGCAATGGAAATGATTCTTGTAAAGTTAGGCAAAGGAAAACCAACAAAAGGTGTTTGGATACAATTTTGGATTGCACTTCTCATTGTACTCGTACTTGGCTTTTTCCGTTTGCCAATGGGCTTTTATTTTTAATAGCGAAGGTAAAAGGCTGTCCATTTTGGGCAGTCTTTTTAAATGTATTTAACCCAATAATGTGAAGGCTTTTCAACAATCCAAGCAATGGGATTGACTATTTTTCTCCTTCCTTAATAATTAAGTAAAGAGATAGTTTACAGCTTGAAAAGCGATGGAGGATTATTTATGAAAAAAATAGCAGGGGTGTTTTTAGCAGTAGGTTTAATAGCTTTTATGACATTTGTTCCCAATGTTGCAGCTGAAAGAGAACGGGGACTAGAGGATGAAATTATATATAACATTTTGATTGATCGTTACAATAATGGCACACCGACTAATGATACTCAAGTAAATCTTGATGATCCTCAAGCATACCACGGAGGGGACCTTCAAGGAGTAATTGCAAAGCTCGATGACTTACAGGAAATTGGGGTTACAACAATCTCTTTATCCCCTTTGATGGAAAATAGTGACAATGGGTTCCATGGCTATTGGATTGAAGATTTTTATCAGGTGGAAGATCATATTGGAACAATGGAAGACTTACATACGTTGATTGAAGAAGCACATAATCGTGATATGAAAGTAGTTATAGAATTTGTTACGAATTATGTTGCTGCAAGTCATCCAATCGTCGATGATTCAGAAAAAGCAGATTGGTTTATTGACAATGAGTTGACAGAGCCAGCTTGGATGGAGAACACTGTTCGTTTAAATTTGGAGCATCCGGAGGTGGAAGCTTATTTACTAGACGTTGCTGCGTATTGGATGGAGGAAACAGCAATTGATGGCTTTAAGCTTCATGCAGTTGATCAAGCACCATTGACATTTTTGGAGAGCTTTACACAGTATATAAAAGAATTGAATCCTGAATTTTATCTGCTCGGTGATATCCTCGTTACGGATGCGGATAATGCTGAATTAATAAACGACACTGCATTGGATGCGGTAGGCAATATGCGCTTAAATGATGCAATGGTGGAGGTTTTTGCTGAACCAGACAATGCGGTGGAAAATATTTATGAAGTATGGCAAACAGCAAAAAATCAGCAGCCTTTATTGTATATGGATGATTTTAATTCAGAACGCTTTACACAGAAATTTTCTGAGAATGGAAGAAATACGCTAACAACGTGGTCATTGGCATTAACTTATATGTATACAACACCAGGAGTGCCAATGTTGCTTCAGGGAAGTGAACTTCCGATGTATGGCACAGAAGCAGAGGAATCCCAGCGTTTAGTACCATTTAATAGTGGAGAACCAGATTTAAAGGAATTCCATAATCGAATCTCAGCATTACGCAATGAGTTTCCAGTGCTGCGGTATGGTGATTTTGAAATCGTTGATTCTTCTGGTGCGCTAAGCGTCTTTAAACGAACCTATAATGATGAAACAATGTATATCGCAATTAACAATGGTAGTGAGTCAGCATATGTTGATGTTTCAGACATACCTTCAAATATGGAGTTAAGAGGATATCTCGGTGATAATCTAGTAAGAGAAAATGAAAATGGGGATTACCGAATTGGTTTAGCGCGGGAGAGTGCTGAAGTGTATACCGTTCAAACAGACGCAGGCTTTAATTGGTTATTTATCGGGTTTGTCGTCGGTGTGTTTGTTTTGTTTATTGGGGCAATTATATTCTTAAGTGCTAAACAAAAGAAGTCGAACATGTAATTGACATATGGACAAGGCTCTCCAAAAGGAACGTTCCTGGAGAGCTTTGTCGAATTTAGTTAGCCGTTTACAATTGTACCGCCATTAATGTGAATCATTTGGCCAGTAATATAGCTTGCATCTTCACTTGCTAAATAGACATACGCTGGTCCTAATTCTTGTGGCTGACCAGGTCGCTTCATTGGTGCATTTGCACCAAAATTACTTACTTTATCCTCCGTAAAGGATGCTGGGATTAAAGGTGTCCAAATGGGCCCTGGTGCAACCCCGTTCACTCGAATGCCTTTATCAACGAGGGAGCCGGAAAGCGATCTTGTAAAGGAAGTAATCGCTCCTTTTGTAGCAGAATAATCAATTAAATCTACATTTCCTTTATAAGCGGTAATCGAGGACGTATTAATTATGCTGCTACCTGATTTTAGGTTCGGTAATACAGCTTTTGTCAGATAAAACATACTGAAAATATTGGTTCGGAACGTTTTTTCCAGTTGTTCACTTGTAATGTCCATAATACTATTCTGTATGTGCTGTTCAGCAGCGTTATTAACGAGTATATCAATTTTACCGAATGTGTCTAATACCTCGGTAACAGCAGCCTCACAAAATGATTGATTCCCAATATCGCCGTTAATTAAAATACATTTCTGACCTTCATTTTCAATCAGTCTTTTTGTATCATTCGCATCTTCATGTTCATCCAAGTAAATAATTGCGACGGATGCACCTTCTCTTGCAAAGTGTACACTTACGGATCTACCGATTCCACTGTCACCGCCAGTAATAATGGCAACCTTATCCTTTAATTTATCACTGCCTTTGTATTCGTTTCGAATATATGCTGGTTCTGGATTCATTTTTGCTTCAATTCCGGGCTGTTTGTGTTGTATTTGAGCCGGAGGGGTTTGTGTTCCGTTTTTTTGTTCCATTTCCATGATAAAAGTTCCTCCTTGAAAATTGCTTATTAACAATGTACCCGGATCGTGGAATTTCAATCATGGAAAATAGATTAGGAAAACTTGAGATTGGGAATTACAAACAATGGATACGGTTAAACTTTTTTCTCAATTGATATTTCATGTGCAGAAACAGCACCCTTTTCATGCAAACAATTATAAAACGCACGATATGTTTTAAGGTCAATTTCGCCATGGATATATTTTTTCTGGCAATAGTCTAATAAATTATCAATCGTTTGCGGGGCAAATTTGTGTTCCATCTCAAAGGCGTCCAATAATTCGTTCAGCATGGAAAACCTCCATCATAAGTTATTTATACATTCATATGTTGAAGGAGGCTCATTCATACTACTTTTTCAAGTTACTGCTGTTTGATGTCGCATGGGAAAGCTTCCATTACACGGTTATTCTCTACACTGTAAACACTATATTGATCGCAGGAAAAAGTATAGATTGTATTACCAATGGTAATAATCCGCCTTATTTAGACCTATTCAGGGTAATCTTGTTGTTCTTTAAGTTGATGTGTTTGGGAGTTAGTTCCCATTCTATATTTTAAACGTATCAATTTAAGGTAATAAAAAAAGCCTTTCCCATTTTACTGGAACAGACTTTAAGATTATCATTTGGTTGGTTTGTTTGAGAAGAATAACGCGATAGTTCCGGGTCCTGAATGCGAACCGATTGCAGAACCGACCATCTCAATCAGAATGTTATCTTTTTCTACACCAAATTTTTCACTGATCATGGAAGCTAGCTTTTCAGCAGTTTCAAGGGCATCACCATGACTAATACCGATCGTTTGATTTTGAAAATCAGTTCCACGTTTTTCCATGAGTTCAAGCATTCTGCCAAGTACTTTTTTTGAGCCTCTAATTTTTTCAAGCGGGATTAATTTCCCGTCTTCAACATGGAGTAAAGGTTTGATTTTAAGTAATGTACCGACAAATGCTGCAGTTTTACTGACACGCCCACCGCGATATAGGTATTCTAAATCATCTACCGTAAAAATATGCTCCATATGTTCAGCTTGATAGGTAGCGGCTTCCATGATTTCTTCTAAGCTGGCACCATTTTGTGCAAGTTTTGCAGCGTGCAGGACAACGAGCCCATATCCAATTGAGGCGCATTTAGTATCGATAATGTGAATGGGCGCATCCGGGTATTCTTCCTTTACTTCCTGTTCCATCATTTTAGCAGTTTGATAAGTACCTGATAGAGCAGAAGAGAAAGCAATGTAAACCAGAGGCTTATTTGCTTTGGCATAAGTCGTGAAAACAGATTTAAATGTTTGTGGCGAGACCTGAGAAGTTTTCGGAGATTTCCCATCTCTCATTGCGTTATAGACACTTTTAGGTTCAATAGTTTTTCCGTCTTCGTATTCTTTTTCTTCTAAATGAACGGTTAATGATACCATTTCGATGTTAAATTCGTTATAATGTTTCAATGATAAATCACTTGCTGAGTCAGCGAGAATTTGTATCGTCATTTTTTCACCTACATTCTAAATTCTTTCTATGTCTAGTTTATAGCTATCTAGTGCTTTAGTCAAAGTATAATCCAGTAATAGTTAGAATTATCTACAATATTGAAGATGGTTGAAATTACTACTAAAGGTGTATGAAGTATATTAAAGAGGAGGTTGAAGTGCTACTATGTTTATGATGGAAGCAAAACGCATAATTGTTGTGATATTCGGTGCGTTATTAAATGCAATTTCGTTAAACTTTTTCTTAATTGGAGCAAATGTATATGCAAGTGGGTTTACCGGGGCAGCCCAGCTGCTATCAAGTGTGTTTAATGATTTTATCGGAATTGGTATCAGTACAGGGATCTTGCTTTTTGTACTAAATATTCCGGTTTTACTTTTAGGCTGGTATAAAGTTGGTAAAGGTTTTACGATTTACAGCATTATCTCTGTATTCTTCTCCACGCTTTTCTTAGAGGTTATTCCTGTAATCGAGCTTTCTGGTGATATTATATTGAACGCAGCATTTGGTGGGGTTATTGGTGGCGTTGGAGTAGGTATCACACTAAAAATCGGTGCTTCTACTGGAGGGATGGATATTGTAGCGATGATTTTATCGCGCTTGAAGGATAAGCCGATTGGTAATTACTTTTTAGTGATGAATGCCGTCATTATTTTGTTTGCTGGAATTTTATACGAACCTGAGAATGCGTTGTACACAATGGTTACGTTATATGTATCGACACGGGTAATTGATGCGATTCATACACGACATGAGAAAGTTACAGCATGGATTGTTACACTTAAAGCAGATGAATTACAGGAAGCAATTCATCGAAAAATGATTCGGGGTATAACAATTTTGCCTGCAAAGGGAGCTTACACGAAAGCAGACAAAAGTGTAATGTATCTTGTAATTACACGTTATGAGTTATATGACTTAGAAAAAATAATTAATGAGGTAGATCCAACTGCGTTTACAAATGTTGTGGAAACTGCAGGTGTGTTTGGTTCTTTCAGACGTGATTGATAGGAGAATGACAAATGAGATATTTCATGCTTATAATTATAGTTTTTTTGCTGGCGGCATGTGGAAATGAAAATCAAGCAGCAGAAAATAATAATTCAATCGTATTTCAAAATATTGATGTTGTATCAGATGCAAATGAATTTGTGTTAACCGGTGAAGTTGCTGCGACAGAAGGGGAATTTTTCTATGTTATCGAACAAGGGGACGAGCAAATTTCTGAAGAAAAACGAATTTCTATCGCACAGAAATCAGGTGATTGGGTGGAATTTGAAATTAAAGAAAAGCTATCTGAAGCTGTGATTGAAAGTAACAATCCACCAATTATGATGTTATATGGAAAAAATATGGACGATGAAATTGTAAACCCGAACTATATTCCAGTTGATATAAAAAAGGAATAAAATCGGTATCGTGAAATGTGTACTATTAAAGCAAGAGGTTAACCAGAAGAAATGGTTAACCTCTTGCTTTATGTACTTAATATCCGTGTTTTTCAAAAATCTCTAGTACTTTTGGATTTAAAGTGTCCCACTCCACATCAAACTGTTTATTAACAGTGATGAAGTTTTGGTAGCCAAATACATTATCTACTTCTTCAAGTTCCATCAAATCATTTAAAATATCGTATTCGCTTGTATTGCCTGGCATAACGGAAACGCTATTTGTGCCTTCAAAAATTAACTTGTCCGTAGTAAATTTCATCGCATTAGGGTTAGGTGTAGCTTCTATGCGAACTCCCATAACAAAATCCCTCCTAAACATACTTACTTCTATAGTAGCAGAAATGTGTATAAAAAAAAAGAAAGACCCATGTGTAATGGTCGAATTCAAACAGTTTAATGAATAGTGCAGAATAGAGCGCTTAAATAAAAAATCTCCCTGAACGACAGGGAGATTTTTCGTTTAGCAAACCAGCTTCATTATTTTGCTTAATGAATTAGAGATTGCTTAAGAATTCATTACTGTAATTGATTGTGCTGTTTCAACTGCTGTTCAAGTTGTTGTAATTGATTGCGTTCCTCAGGTGTAGCCTCGGTGTAGGCTGCTTGCACTGCGTTTTGCGCAGCTTGCTTATCTTGGGAGTTAGCATTGCCTTGCATCATCATGTTTGAAACTGCGTCTTTAGCTTGCTGGAATAGGTTGTTTTGCACCTAAAACCCTCCTAGATTGTGGTTGTCTACTTCTTCATGCTTTCGTTCTTCGTCCGATAAAGTGGAACGATAGGTGAAAACCTCTGCATGTTTTTTGACAGAAGCGGCACCCTGATGAATGAAACGCTTCGATTTACTTCGTTTGCCCAAGACGAAAACCTCCTTGGATAATAACGAATTACTCGGAACAGATGCTAAAAGTAAAGCAAATCAAAAGTGAACGTATCATACGTTCACTAAGTAGTATGGACGATCGTCCATTTTATATAGCTGGTAAGTACTGGCGTATAAAGTAGTGTTCAAAAAGTTCAATTAAACTGTTTTTACTTTAATCTTTAAATACTCTTCTAGAAAAACACCAATTCCATCTTGTTCATTTGTTAAGGTCTGATATTTTGAAACGGACTTCAATTCATCAATTGCATTGCCCATTGCAACGCCGACACCAGCGTAATCAATCATCTCTAGATCATTATCCTCATCACCAAAGGCAATGATACGTTCTTTTGGAATACCGTAATAATCAGCAATTTTTTGTAACCCAACGGCTTTGTTTATCCCTTTTTTAATGATTTCAATGATATTCCAAGGTGCGCCCCATCTACGGTGCTCAATAATTTCGGCATGATAATCATCCAGATGGTTACGCAATGACTCAATATGATCTTTTTTCGGGTAAATTAGAACAGAAGTTGGATCCTCTTCTAATTTATCTTTGATGTTTCCAATAATATAAGGTCGATATTTTTGAGTTTGGTGGAAAATGTCAATTATCTCCTGGCTGTAATTATCAAGATAAACATCATCCATCACTTCAGCCAATATGTTATGAACCTCTAAATCATAGCAGGCATCAATTATGGTATGAGCAGTTTTGAGTGGCATTGGAGTATGCATAGCGAAATCCCATGTGCGATCTTGTGGGTGGTGGATTAATGCACCATTAAAATTAACCATGGGAGAGTTTAAGCCAAGTTCATTATAATAATGAATGCTTGCACGGTGTGGTCTACCAGTAGAAATCACAACGAGATGCCCTTCCTCCATGGCAGTTTGAATCGTTTGCTTCGTTCGAGCACTAATCTCTTGTTTATTCGTTAGAAGTGTACCATCAAGATCCAACGCAATTAAATGTTTTTTATTTTCCATAAAATTCACCTCGTATGTGATAGTGTATAGAGGAAAGCGAAATATGTAAAGTAATTTTTCCTTTACATTATTTGCAACAAGCTCAAGTTTACCCTTAAAATAGAACGTAGTATAAAGAGAAGGAGCGGAATAACATACATGATCGGAATCTATACAGAAACTATCCAAACGATACCATGCTTAGTTGTAGTAGACGCAGAAAAGAAAAATGAAGCATTACCAGTTATTACCTACTTTCACGGATTTACAAGTGCAAAAGAACATAATCTACCGTTAGCATATTTGTTAGCTGAAAAGGGCTTTAGAGTAGTTTTACCTGACAGCATGTATCATGGTGAAAGAGAGCCAGATATACCAAAATTAAAAAAACAGGTTTCTTTTTGGAACATCGTTATGCAAAATGTAAAAGAATTAGCCACTATTAAATCATTTTTCGAATCGAAAGGGTTGATTTTGGAAGACCGTTTTGGAGTGGCCGGAACAAGTATGGGAGGAATTACGACATCTGCCGCATTGTCACAGTATTCATGGATTAAAGTGGCAGCAATTTTAATGGGCTCTCCGAAAATTACGACTTATGCAAAGACATTGGTTGAGAGCTTTAAAAAAGTAGGGGACCTGCCGGTAACAGAGGAAATGATTGAGAGTCTCTATGAGCAATTAGAGAATTATGATTTATCAAAGCAACCAGAGAAATTAAATGACCGTCCGTTATTATTTTGGCATGGAGAAAGTGATTCAGTTGTTCCGTTTGATCATTCCTATACATTTTATGATGAAGTTCAAATGGTCTATCGAAATAAAGAGAACATTAAATTCATTAAAGAACCAAACCAAAATCATAAAGTAAGTCGATCAGCTATATTGGAAACAGTAAAATGGTTTGATAAACATTTATAATGATGATAGTGGCAGGAGGAAGAGGTTAAAATCATTTAATAAAACCTGAATTTATGTTTAAATAGAAATAGATGAAGGATGGGAGGTAGAAGAGATGGATGAAGCGTTAAAAGAGAATTTACTTGGCGCATTAGAAAATGTAATCGACCCTGAGTTAGGCATTGACATTGTTAATTTAGGATTAATATATGATGTTGATTTAGATGAAGATGGGGTTTGTAACGTTACAATGACCTTAACGTCAATGGGATGTCCACTGGCTGCGCATATTGAAACAGATATTAAGCATGCACTTGCAGATATTCCAGAAGCGAAAGAAATAAAAGTAAATGTTGTATGGGATCCACCATGGGGTAAAGATAAAATGTCACGTTATGCTAAAATTGCCCTGGGAATTCCGGATTGAGCTTAAATAATAAGAAAAAGCAGCCCGAAATGTAATGGAGCTGCTTTTTTAATTGCTTCGGAAACTATAAAATTTGAATGCAGTGGATAACTTAGTTGCCGGAACAGCCACGTCCAGCTCCAGCGCCCAACGACTAGCGAGACTTCCCTCACCTCCGTACGATAAGTCAACATCGGCTTCCTACGGTCGCCGTGTTTCCTTTATCTCCTGCGGCTCAGTCCAGTCCGTACGTCGCTAAACGGGCGCTTGCGCTTTTGTTCTTGCTTCGTGAAACTATACTAATTGAAAGTTGTGTGGATTACGTTGAGCCTTATTTACGAAGCGAGTCTCCTCGCATTACTAAACCAGGGCTTTTCTATAAGAAAAATATAACCAATAACCCTACGACAACACAGTAATAAGAGAAATATTTTAAATTTCCTTTAGCCATGATGTTCATAAACCATTTTAATGCAAAGTAGGTTGCAATAAATGCCGTGATAAAGGCAATAATATTTGGAATGAGCATGGATTGAAATTCCGGACTGCTCACTAATTTAGGAACTTCAATTATGGTTGTTCCTAAGCTGACCGGGATATACAGCAGGAATGAAAAGCGAAGTGCGGTTTCTTGTCTCATTCCAACGAGCATCGATGCAACAATCGTTGATCCCGAACGACTAATCCCTGGTGTCACTGCAACTGCTTGCGTAAGTCCGACAATTAATGCATCCTTCAATGTTAGGTCGCGGTCGTTTTTTCTTCCCCTTAGATTACGAATCATCCATACAGCAGCTGCTGTAATTAAGAGTGTAACCCCAACTACATTTGTTCCGCTTAATGCTTCCCCAATTGCATCGCCAAACAACAAGCCAATAATACCAACTGGGATTGTTGCGACAATAAGATAAATGATAAATTGAAAGTCGCTTTTTGCCTCTGGATCCTGCTTTATTAAGTAAATAATGCCGTTTTTAATTAAACGAATAATATCGTTCCAATAAATGATGAAAACCGCTAAAAGTGAAGCGAAGTTCACAAATATCTCGAAGGATAACCCACTCGCTTCGATACCAAATAGTTCTCGGAAAATAATAAGATGTCCACTCGATGAAATTGGGATTGGTTCTGTAACACCTTGTACGAGTCCTAAAATAAAATACTGGATGATTGTCCATAATTCTGATACAAATTCCATTGTTTTCTCTCCTTATTATAGCCATTCATTTTCACCTGCAAACAAGTCACCAGATACTGCGCCTATGAATAGGCTGATGGTGAGAAGGAGGTTACGAAAATGAAAAGTGATACTAAACATATGTATGATTTATGTAAAAGCCATATGCATTCGTATGTGCTTGCACAAACAACGGATGGCTCAAGTTTTGATGCAATTATAACTGGTTTGGATGATGAATACGTATATTTTGCTATGCCAGTAGACCCAAATCAACAAGGCTACCAAGAACATGAAGATAGTAGAGGATTTGGCTTTGGTTTTCCTGGATACGGGTATCCAGGGTTTGGTTATGGATTTGGGCGACCACCGCGTAGATTTCAACGGTTAATTTTGCCACTGGCAGCACTCGCAGCCATAAGTATCCTACCTTGGTATTAAAAATGAAAACCCTTGCCGTCATTGCTAAAGGCAAGGGTTATTTCTGCATTTAATTACTTTTCTCTTTTAGTACGCCATCACCTAAAATGAAAGCAGCTACTACAAAAACAGCTGAAAGAATTAATGCTTCTGATAGGACGAAAGGTTCTCCACCCATACTAGTTAACACATAGGATACAGCAGCACTGATCAAAACAGCCCAAACAATCGTCATTATGTAACGCATAACTCCCACCCCACTTCTTATTCTATAAAAGGTTATAACAAAAAGAAGCACTTGAAACAACCTATTGTAAAAAAGTTTAGATCAATTTATTATTCGAACGATATTCATCTTTATATCCTCATATAGTTTATCAAATACAAACAAAAATGAAAAGGCTTGTCATGAAAATAAAATATTTAAAGTGCCTCTTCAAATAGGAGGATGAAAAGCAAGCCAACGAGCTACCACAGGATGTGGTGACTTTGACGTTCGACATAGGACGTGTCGGTTTTTAGTCGAAGGTCTTTGTTCTCGATGTGTCATTTTCACCGGACTTTTTGAACATCCTCTTAAATGTAACGCAAAATATCCTTGATAAGGGAAGTGTTTACGAATGTCTATCTTGGTAATGGATTGCAATGATTGGAGAACCTATCATATTGTTGAAATGCTCTTACAAAATGATTACAAAGTGGATGCTTTTTTAACTACAAGTACCGAAGAAGATTTAAGTATGTTTTTTGTACGAAATAGTTCGTTTTCTATCGTTACAGAAGACGTTCAAAAAAAGTATGCTGTTGGCATCTTTTTAGGAGATATAGAAAGTGATATGCGTCATGAATTCGATCAATTAATTGTAATTAATCCAGCTAAGAACTCATTTCAATCCGACACACATACAAAATGTACTGTCATTCACACTCCGATTCTTTTTGGAGAGTGGATGCCAATGAAGGAAGAAGGGATATATAATGAAGACACATTCATACCTTTTGAATCCGAAACATTTGAGAAAAGTGCACTTTATATAGGCGATTTTACCAAGGCGCTCCTTCAGTGGCTACAAGTTTCCGATTTACCACCGATCCTATATGTGAATAATAAAAATGATGGAAAAAAGGGAGACTCGAAACTTGAAAAAAACGTCTTCATCCGTGACAATATACCTAAGCGAGAGAAGGTGAAATCTGTAATCGAGCATTATCGTTCCAAAAGGAATTTCAAGATTTGATATCAAAATGTAACATTGGATTCATTTACCGAAAAAAATGTAGCAGGTACAATGGAAGAAGCTTTGAAAATGTGGCAGAATGGAGGCCGGACCTTGAGGAATATCAAAATCATTCTATTATTCGTAGCAAGTGCATCAATTCTTTCAGGCTGCTCATACTTTAATACAGGTCAAATTCAAAATGTTGGTTTGCTGGTTGATACTGCCATCGATGAGAATGCATGGAGTGAGAAGGGCTATAAAGGACTTTCGCTAATCGAAGAGCGCTTCGATGTCCAAGTGTATTATAAAGAAAATATAACGACCGAAGAGGAAATTAACGAAGCCATTGATGAATTTGTACAAGATGGAGTGAACCTGATTTTTGGTCACAGTAACATGTATGGTGACTATTTTATAGATATCGCAGAGCTATATCCGGATGTCCATTTTGTATACGTTAACGGTGGTGAGAGCAGTGAAAATGTTACGAGTTTAAATTTTAATTCACATGCGATGGGTTTTTTTGCTGGAATGGTAGCAGGTGAGATGACGACTACAAATGAAATAGGTGTCATTGCTGCTTTTTCTTGGCAATCAGAAGCAGAGGGGTTCTATGAGGGGGTAAAATACCAAAATCCAAATGCTCATATCCGCGTAAATTATACAAACAGCTGGACGAATACCGATATAGCTACAGGCATTTATAAGACAATGCAGCAAAATGGTGTGGATATTGTGTATCCGATTGGAGATTCTTATAGTGAAGAGGTTATCCGAAAAGCCGCTGAAGATCAAAACTATGCGATTGGTTATATTACAGACCAGCTTTCCATAGCTCCTAACACAGTTCTAACAAGTACAATCCAACATGTTGACGAGCTCTATGAAAAAACAGCCGAGCAATTTAATGAAGGTAAGCTTGCAGGAGAGTTGATTACATTAGATTTTAACGACGAGTTTATTACTTTAGGTGAATTCAATGAAGCAATTCCAGAAGCTTTTCAGGAAGAATTACATGACCTCATTAAAGAATATAAAGAGACAGGACTACTTCCGAATGAACACTAATTAAACAGCGAAATATCCATTTTTTCTTGCTAAATAGTGTATTTTACATTAAAATTAGTACCAAGTCATAATAATTGATATTAAAGTACAACCAATTAAACATGAATATATAAGGGAGCTGTCAATATGAACGTAGGTATATTGGGCACAGGTCAATATCTTCCAACTAGAGTAGTTACAAATAAAGATTTGGAAAAAATAGTTGATACAAATGATGAATGGATCCGAACACGAACTGGGATTGAGGAAAGAAGGTTAGCCGAGGACGATATCGATACATCGGATATGGCATACCATGCAGCACTTGGTGCACTTGAAGAAGCTGCAATCGATGCAGCTGATATTGACTTAATTTTAGTTGCAACTGTAACTGCAGATACGCCATTTCCATCTGTGGCATGTATGGTGCAGGAACGTCTAGGTGCGATGAATGCAGCTGCGATGGATATTGGTGCCGCATGTGCTGGTTTTATGTATGGATTAATTACAGCTAAACAATTTATCGAAACAAAAGCTTATAAAAATGTACTTGTCATTGGTGCGGATAAGCTATCTAAAATCATCAATTGGGAAGACCGCTCTACCTGTGTATTGCTTGGAGATGGAGCTGGGGCAGCGGTTGTTGGTGAAGTTACAGAAGGAAAAGGGATCCTATCTTTTGAATTAGGAGCTAATGGATCTGGTGGTAAAGATTTATATCAGAACGAAAATGATCAACTCGTTATGAACGGTCGTGAAGTATTTAAATTTGCAGTAAGACAAATGCCAGAGTCTACAGTTAACGTAATTAAACAATTGGGTTATAGTAAAGAGGATGTTGATTATTTGGTGCCGCATCAGGCGAATATTCGAATTATGGATGCTGCTCGTGAGCGTTTAGGAATTTCACCTGATAAAATGGCAGCGACAATTAGAAAGTACGGAAATAATTCCGCAGCATCGATACCTATGGCTTTATCGGAATCAGTAAAAGAAGGTAAAATAAAAGATAATGATTTAATTGTATTAGTTGGCTTTGGTGGCGGGCTAACTTGGGGCGCGGTTGCAATGCGTTGGGGCAAATAAGCCGTTAATTTAGTGAAAGGTGGAAAAGATAATGAAAGAAAACAGAGTAGTAGTTACTGGATTAGGGGCAGTAACACCTCTAGGTAATAATGTGGAAACGATGTGGGAAAACATCTTAGCGGGTAAATCAGGGATTGATTTTGTAACGAAGGTTAATAAAGACCATTATCCTGCTAAGGTTGCCGCAGAAGTAAAGGACTTTGAGGCTACGGAATATATGGATAAAAAAGATGTACGTAAAATGGATCCATTCACACAGTATGCAGTTGCTGCAGCGAAAATGGCTGTAGAAGATGCAAAGCTTACGATAGATGATAGCAATGCACATCGAGTAGGCGTATGGATTGGCTCAGGAATCGGTGGTATGAAAACCTGGGAGGATCAGCATACAAAACTATTAGAAAAAGGTCCGAAAAGGGTTAGTCCATTTTTTGTCCCAATGATGATTCCGGATATGGCTGCTGGTCAAGTATCCATTCAATTAGGTGCAAAAGGTATCAACTCTTGTTCTGTTACAGCTTGTGCGTCAGGTGCCAATTCAATTGGTGATGCATTCAAAGCGGTTCAGCGTGGAGATGTTGACTATATTATTGCCGGCGGTACAGAGGCGCCAATCTCTGATATGGCCTTTGCTGGTTTCTCTTCAGCGAAAGCTTTATCTACAAATGAAGATCCAAGTACAGCTAGCCGCCCATTTGATAAAAACCGAGATGGTTTTGTTATGGGGGAAGGTGCCGGGATTTTAATTTTAGAATCATTGGATTCGGCAATTGAGCGTGGTGCAAAAATCTATGGAGAAATCGTCGGATATGGTGCTACAGGTGATGCTTACCATATTACAGCTCCAGCAGAAAATGGTGAAGGTGCAGCTCGTGCGATGCAGCTTGCGCTTAAGGATGCTGGCATTGCTCCGGAAGAAGTAGATTACATTAATGCACACGGGACAAGCACGAATTTAAATGATAAATACGAAACAGCTGCAATTAAGTCCGTTTTTGGTGATTATGCAAATAAGCTTGCTATTTCCTCGACGAAATCTATGACAGGACATTTACTTGGTGCAGCAGGTGGGGTAGAGGCTGTTATTTCGATTAAATCAATTAAAGATAGTATCGTCCCTGCAACAATTAATTATGAGACTCCAGACCCAGACTGTGATTTGGATTATGTCCCGAATGAAGCGAGACAACAGAATGTAGATGTTGTTGTAAGTAATTCACTTGGATTTGGTGGACATAATGTTGCGCTTGTATTTAAAAAGTATAAATAATTAACTATGAAAAGCTAAGAAGCTGGTAGCATGGAACATTGCTAACCGGCTTTTTTGATGTTTTAAAAAGTTCATCTAACTGAGTGCAGATTTAAGGAGGGATCCTGATGTTCAAAAGAATTGGCTGTGATTCAAGAATAAATGCTGATGTTCACAAATGCTTCGCCAGTAAGTAAATTCTGGGTTCAAATAGATACCTAACTTGGCAGGAGTTAATTTTTTTGCTCGTTAATAACGTTAGATGAAATGACATGTTTTGAGTTAGCTAGCATAAAATGTACTAATAAAAACGGACAAGCTTAGGTGGGATATCATGGGATATATTTTTATCTTTCTCATTGGATTTGGACTAGCTGTTACTGGTGGCGTTACCATTATTGCATATATGAATTTTCTTCCAGCTGGTTTATCATGGTCGGATTACTTTATTTTTATTAGTAGCAGGATTGAATGCTATTTTCTATTAATTGGACTTGCTATCATGGCATTTGTGCTTTATCGTTATCCAAATTAATTTTAATGGAACTTCTCGAATATTTTTCACCGTGATGGTCATAATGTATTCTAAATCGGAATATGAAAAGTGAGGGTTGTTCTATGTTATATTTGCACGATGTATGGGTGAATTGGTTTGAAGGAGAAGAGAATGGCTACAGTGTCTGCCATTTCCATGAGTGGCGTAAGGAGGACACAATTGAGCTGTTGGACCAAGTGCCGTTGTTATACATAACAGAAACACTATATAACTACATTGAAAATGATATGCATGATCTACCGAAAGCTTTGCTTGATTCGATCTACAAAAGAGCATATACACGCAAGGGACAAAAAAGATCGGTTGTGGAGTATGCATGTATCGTTACAGACGGTAATGATATACTTGCTTTTGATACGATTGGCTATTCGATACCTATTCGTAAAAGTAGATTAATACCGCGACAAGAACAGCTAGTATTTGATATGATTGCCAATACGAAAGCACAATCTTTTAAATTCGTTGAAAGTGATTACCAAAAAGAATACCATATGCTTTCCATGTCGCCTGAGCTGATCTTTGGACTGACAAGAAAAGAAAGACAACTCAAACAATTGCTCATGATTGGCTTGGATCAGTTGAAGACAACAAATAACCGCGAAGAATTGCGGTACTGGCTAACTGAATGGGATCCCAAGCAATATCCTGCGATTCGCTATATGGATGAGGATACGGTTTGGGAAACGTTGTATAATGGTGTGAAAGAGGGCTGGAGCCCAACCCATGAAGAACTTTGCATGAAATTGATTCGCGGACAGCCTTTTTTAGAGAAAATGTGGGAAGCTGAGATTGGGCCAGAACATGATACATCCAATCAAAAATAGATTTCAGTATATGCCATCGAACAAGCTAAAAGCAATGCGCTAAGCAGAAAAATCTGCCTAGCGCATTTTAAATGATTATTTTTTAACTCTTCCAAGTCCCATAGCTTTCTTTGCTTTGGCAACCGTTTTATTTGCTGTAAATGATGCCTTCTCTGCACCTTGATCTAAAATCTCATCAAGCTTTTTGGAATCAATTAATGCTGCATATCGATCCTGAACTGGTTTCAAAACACTAATTACGGCATCTGCAACGCCTTGTTTGAAATCCCCATAGCCTTTGCCTTCATATTTTGCTTCAAGTGCTTCAATGGATTCACCTGTGCAACTTGAATAGATCGTTAGCAAGTTAGAAACACCAGACTTGTTCTCTTTATCAAATTTCACAATACCTTCCGAATCCGTTACAGCGCTCTTAATCTTCTTCTCGATTTTCTTTGGTTCGTCAAGCATAGAAATGTAGCCTTTTTCATTTGTATCGGATTTACTCATTTTCTTCGTTGGATCCTGTAAGGACATAATCCGAGCTCCTACTTTCGGAATACGAATTTCAGGAATTGTAAAAATTTCATTAAAGCGATTATTAAAACGTTGCGCTAAATTTCGAGTTAATTCTAGATGCTGCTTTTGATCATCTCCAACGGGTACAACGTTCGTATTATAAAGAAGAATATCTGCGGCCATTAGTGAGGGATACGTTAGTAGTGCAGAAGAAACTGCATCTTTCCCTTCCGATTTATCTTTATATTGTGTCATACGTTCAAGTTCACCAACATAGCTGATAGACTGTAACATCCATCCTAGCTGTGTATGTGCTGGTACCTCAGATTGGATGAACAAGGTTGCTTTTTCAGGGTCAATACCTGAAGCGAGGTATAGGGCTGCCAAAGAACGGATATTTTGCCTTAATTTTAATCGTTCTTGAGGTACTGTAATTGCGTGTTCGTCTACAATGCAGAAGAAACACTGGTAATCATTTTGTAATTCAACAAACTGCTGGATTGCTCCAAGGTAATTCCCCAGTGTTAACGTACCACTTGGTTGAATACCAGAAAAAATTTTCTCCATGTCTTATCACTCCATCTTATCATTTTAAAGCATTAAAAAAAGCCCATTCTCCCTGTAGAAAGGGACGAATGAACCGCGGTGCCACCCTAATTATCTTAACTTTGTAAGATCACTTTAATTGTTATCAGCTCTAAAGTCCAATTCCAATTTACCTTGATGCTTGTTTCCACCAACCACAAGCTCTCTAAAATTCAGCGGGCAAATTGTACTCTATCTTTTTCATCGCTAAACATATTGATTTTAAAATATTATATATGGAATTATTGTGATTTGCAAGTAGTAACATTCGAAAAGGTTATGATTGAAAAAGTACCAGTTATCCCATTTCTTATTTGAAATTCCAGCGTCCTTTAGTAAGCTAACAAATAAAGAATCTTTTTCATTTTCTAAGGCTTTAGTAGTGCAAGAATCATGTGCTTTATAGTTTAATTCTCGTGCATGCTTTAACGTTGAATCTTGAAGGTAATTTGTTGGGGTCGATTGCTCAAAACAACCAGTTGCAATATATGTAATTTATGCAGGTGCCCAGAAAAATATTGGACCCGCCGGCGTAACAGTGGTCCTTATCCGTAAAGATAAGCTTGAAAAAGGGAATTCATCTATCCCAATTATCTGGGATGGAAAGCAGTTTTTTTAAACGAGTAATTGCCTGATTATGAATTTCTTCATAATCGGTACTTCGATGGCTTAGCTCCATTATAGACATCCCGGTACCTCTAAAATTCACTAGTTCATGATGGACCTTCTCCAGTACTACAAGTGGTAATAAAAAGTACTTTATTGGTTTAGGTGGAAAAAATATGATTTGTGCTTCGCATATGGCTGCGGCTTGTTACGGAATTGAGGATAATTTGGGGAGTTTAGTAACCCCTTTAAGACATTGCTTTAACAAGGCGGAATCGGAATACTTGTCTCATTTGCCTGATGCATATATTCAAGTTGTAATGAAGTATAACGAACAAGATGAGCTTGTTCATAGTGGATTTTCGTTGCGGTTATGACTGGTACTGAACGAGTTCTTGAGCAATGGAAAGAAAAAGAAGATTTACAGGATTTATCACATGCTACCGCCCATCTAATCTATGGCTCTTCAGAAGGGCGTTTTAAAATTAGGTACGCTCCAAAACAATTAACGAAGGAAGAAGTGGAGTTAGTTAATTATAATTATTTGGATTATGAGAAGGCCATGAAACTGTATTCACCAGATAAGCTAAAAAACGGGTTTAATTAACTAGAAAATGGTGAAGAAATTTACTACATCAGTACACCTTCAGCAGGATTATGGACAACGCAAGAAAAAATAAATCAATAGGTAATTAGCCCAACTAGCGAGTTATATCTTATGTAAGGTATTGGATTTTGACGAGTATACGTGTATACATGTATACATGTATACTCTTTTATATAAGAATAATGAACAATGGTGGTGATTTTTAAATGGATTTGATACCTTCCATTAAAAATACAAAAAATTTAGGTGAACAATCCTATGAGGTATTGAGAGATTCGATTATTACATTAAAATTAGAACCAGGACAGACCGTTTATGAAAGTGAAATAACAACCTTGCTGAATATAAGTCGAACACCAATTCGTGATGCCTTTCATTCACTTATATCAGAACAGTTAATTGAAATTCTTCCACAACGGACGAAGCGAATAGCACGTATATCGGAGATGAAGGTAAAAGACAGTGCTTTTATTCGCCTTAGCTTGGAAACGAGTGCATTTAGGTTAGTAGCAAAAAACTGGAG
Source organism: Oceanobacillus sp. FSL W7-1309 (assembly GCF_038002145.1). Taxonomy (NCBI): domain Bacteria; kingdom Bacillati; phylum Bacillota; class Bacilli; order Caryophanales; family Bacillaceae; genus Oceanobacillus; species Oceanobacillus sp. FSL W7-1309. The sequence continues at coordinate 1,531,268 of NZ_JBBOBX010000002.1, read as the reverse complement.
TGATACGGAGCAGCATTCGGTAGCTGAAAAACAAATCTATCAAATTCTAGAAAAACAAAATGATGCAGCAGAGGAGAAAGACGTCAATCAGTTTCTTCTATTGGATGAAGCGTTCCATAGACATATCCTTCAATTGGCTGGGAATTAAACGTTGCTTCAAGTTGTATATCATATGCGAGGGCATCTAGATCGCTTTCGATATCTCGCTATGAAAGAGTTGGAGCTAACAAAGCGGTTAATTGAAGAGCATGAAGAATTGTTTATCAGCTTAAAGAAGCGCGATGAAGAAGCAGTGTCACAGTTATTGGAACTCCATATGGGTAAGTTAGATTTAGAAATTCCACGATTGCGTGAAAAATTACCTACATATTTTGTGGACTAGAATTTGAGAGAATGCTGTTTATTCGTTGGATTTCAAAGAGGGAGCGAAATTGTTGAAAGCAGTAAAAGAAATACGAGAATATAGTTCTTTATTTAAAATCTTGAAAAAGCTGGATAAAGCAACAAGTATTGCCATTGACGGGAGATGTGGAAGTGGCAAAACTAGTTTAGCTGAAATGCTAAAACAAGAGTTTGACATGAATGTTTTCCATATGGACGATTTTTTTCTACCTTTTGAAATGAAAACAAAAGAACGTCTTTCAGAGTCAGGTGGAAATGTGCATTATGAACTTTTCAAAAGGAAGTACTCACTCCATTACTTCAAGGAGAAGAAGTTATTCATCAACCATTCAATTGCAGGGTAAGGCACTAGATGAACAGATATATACAAAGCTGAAGAAATTAACGATTGTAGAAGGGAGCTATAGTCTGCATCCTTCATTACAAGAACACTATGACCTTAAAATCTTCGTGACGGTAAATAAAGAAGTTCAATTGGAACGAAAGCTTAAACGAAATGGTGAAGAAAAGTTACAAGACTTCATCGCAAAATGGATTCCTATGGAGGAGTTTTAGTTTAGTGAATTAAATGTTGAAGAAAGGTGGTAATTTAAGGGGAATTGAAAAATGTACAGCTTAGAAAACTCATATTTACAGCATTGTGTATAGCAATTGGGTTACTTTTAGTACAATTAGTAAAATTAATACCCGTTCCATATCCAGGTGCTATTTTATTACTGATGCATATACCTGTAATCCTGTGCGGTTACCTTTGTGGATGGCGGTATGGTGCATTATCTGGCCTAATGTTATCATTTTTAGGTTTTGTTTTTACAGGAATGCAAGTCTTATTTCCAACGGGTTTATCCATGATGTTTGAACTAGCAACATATGGAGGATTAACAGCAATTATCTATCACTATACAAATGGCAAAATCTATTTAAGTCTAGTTGGGGCAATGTTAGGCTGAAGAGTTATCTATGGTATAATATCCACTATACTTTTTAGTTTTACCGATAATGTATACGGTTGGGCACTATTTATTTCTGGTGCATTTGTCACAGCACTGCCTGGTATAATTGTTCAGCTTATCTTCATACCAGCTGTTCTTTCGTTACAAAAAGCTAAACTGATTAGAATTAACTAGTTAGATAAAGGATGAAATAAATGGAGTTTACACTAGATCGTTCGATTAAAAAACCTATTTATAAACAAATTGCAGAACATATTGAGATGGGGATTACATCTGGAGAATTATCTCCAGATCATCCTTTGCCATCTGAACGGGAGCTAGCTAACAAATTCAATGTAAATCGGAGCACAGTTGTGACTGCTTATGACGAATTAGAATCAATCGGATTAATTGTAAGAAAAAAAGGAAGTGGTACCTATATAAGTACAGATATATGGGGGATATCACATAAACGAATCCCAAACTGGGGAAGATACGTGGAGGATGGTTCATTTCTACCTAATCTTCCCTTAGTACAAAAACTCCGTAATGAAACACATAAAAATAAACTCATTGATTTAGCAAGCGGGGAATTAGCGCCTGATTTACTTCCAAGTGATCAATTCAGTACCATACTGAAAGAGCATACTTTTCATGAACATCTAGGATATGCTCACCCACTTGGCAACGAGGTATTGCGAGAAACTATTTGTAAACATGTGGACACCTACAAAAATATGACTGTCGAGCCTAATTCCATCCTAATTACGTCAGGTGCCCAGCAAGCTATACATCTTATTGTTCAATGTTTATTAAAACCAGGTGATACGATAGCTATTGAAAATCCATCTTATTCATACTCTTTACCAGTCTTTCAATCTGCCGGTCTTAGGGTCTTATTACTACCCGTTGATCAGTATGGTGTAAATCCGGATGATATTATTTCTTTACAAAAAAAGCACCGTATTCGCATGATTTTTTTGAATCCTGATTATCAAAATCCAACAGGAACAAAAATGTCTCTCGATTGCCGGAAGCGAATATTGGAATTATCATCGGAATATGGTATTCCCATCGTAGAAGATGATCCTTATAGCTTAACATCATTCGAAGGTAAAATTGGCCCTACTTTAAAATCTATGGATGATAGTGGGAATGTCCTGTATATTAGCTCACTATCGAAAGTTGTAGCGTCAGGATTACGCATAGGCTGGATTATTGGTCCGCCAAAAGTGATTGAACGTCTTTCGGATGGTAAACAACAAGTTGACTTTGGACATAGTGTCTTTCCGCAATGGGTTGCCAGCCAATTTCTAGAGTCACCTCAGTTTGACAAACATATTTTTAAGCTAAGAAATCAGTTGAAAGAGCGTAGAAATGAATTGATAGCAGCATTAGAAACGTTACCCGAAAATAAAATGAATTACTTCGTTCCACAAGGCGGTATTCATTTATGGTGTAAATTGAATGTAGAAATAGATGATTATAAGTTACTTGAGGAATCAATGAAAAATGGAGTTGCATTCGTTCCAGGAAGTATTATGGGGACCAAAAGAAGCTGCATAAGATTTACTTATGGAAGAGGAGAAAAACTGCTCATAAGAGAAGGGGTTTCTAGGTTTGTTCGAGCATTGCAATGTTTTGATAGATAGTGGAAGTTTTAATCAGATTCCCCTTATAAAAAACTGAAATTAAATAGTAAAATAAGCGTGGTATCCTCATCAAACAATGAAGGATACTACGCTTTTTTTAAAACTACTGGAGTTTTACCCCAGCTCTTTTAAATTAGCTTTCTACCCTACTGTATGGGTAGAAGTGGATGATAGATTTTACATCTAACTGGATGATGATATTTCTTTTGTTTTAGTTAAGATAAAAGAAGAGCACCCTGAAAATAGTGATTATTGAAAGTATCTTAAAAGTGTAAGAAACTTAATGCTTCTTCAAATTGCTCATGGAAGTATATTGTAATTTTGTAAAGAGGAGAGATTGTAGTTGAATTACGCAAAACTGATTGATCATACACTTCTAAAACCTGAAACAGAAAAAGAAGAATTATAAAGCTTTGTGAAGATGCAAAGCAATTTGGCTTCGCATCTGTAGTTGTAAATCCTATTTGGGTAAATTTTTCAGCTAAAATGTTAAAAGGAACAGATGTGAATGTATGCTCTGTTATTGGTTTTCCTTTAGGAGCAAATACACCAGAAATAAAAGCTTATGAAGCAAAAAATGCAGTTGAGAACGGTGCTACAGAGGTAGATACGGTTATAAACATTGCTGCATTGAAGGAAAAAAATGATGATCTCGTCGAACGCGACATACGAGCGGTGGTTGATGCGGTAAAAGGGAAGGCACTTGTGAAGGTAATTGTAGAAGCATGCTTATTAACAGACGAGGAAAAAATCCGTGTTTGTCAACTTGCAGTTAAGGCCGGCGCTGACTTTGTCAAAACATCAACAGGCTTTTCTCTTCATGGGGCAACCACAGAAGATGTTGCATTAATGAGAAAGACGGTAGGGTCAACTATAGGAGTTAAAGCATCAGGGGGAGTTCGTGACCTCGATGATTTAAAACAGATGGTCAAAGCTGGTGCTACACGAATTGGTACAAGTTCGGGACTAGCATTATTCTTAAATCAAGATAAGTAAGGGAAAGAAGAAAAGTTAACTTAAATGAAAATTAACAAATTTAGCTGTCACTTTAAACGTTATCTTGAACCTGTTTTAATCGATTTTGCATGTAGGGATATCACCACCAACAATTCTTGAAATTTTGTACACTAAGTTAATTTCAACCTAAAAAAGTTGAATTCCCATATTTGAAGTGCCCCCACACATTAGACAGATTAAGTTGGTTTATTTCATTAAAGTATCCAATTTTACTAATACAAAGAGTCAGGTAAATAAATGCATATTAAAATTATTATTACACAAAATTTAATTGTAGAAAAAATAAACTTTAAGCGAGGCATTCAAATGAAAATTCAAGCTATGATAACAACTCCCGAAAAAGATTTTCAAAAACAAACTTTAAATTTAGCTGAGCCGAAAGATGGTGAAGTATTAGTTCGTCTTGTTGCTACTGGTGTGTGTCACACGGATGCAACAGTTCTTGATAAAACAATTCCAGTACCACCCCCAGTAGTATTAGGTCACGAAGGTTCTGGGATTGTTGAAAAAGTTGGAGAAAACGTAACAACTGTAAAACCAGGTGATCACGTAGTATTAGGCTTCTCTTACTGTGGTGCTTGCGACAACTGCTTGGAAGGTAACGCAGGTGGCTGTGAAAACATGATATTACTTAACTTTAGTGGGAAAAACCAGCACGATTCTACTCCACTTACAACAGTAGAAAACCAAGAAGTATCACAATTTTTTGGTCAATCTTCATTTGCGACATACTCCACAGTTGATGAGAAAAATATTATTAAAGTAGATAAGGAAGTTGATTTACGCTATCTAGGACCATTTGGATGCGGTTTTATGACTGGTAGTGGTACGGTATTAAATTCTATACAACCTGAACCAGGTAATAGCTTTGTTGTATTCGGTACAGGTGCAGTAGGATTAAGTGGTATGTTAGCTGCAAAAATTGCTGGTTGTTATCCAATAATCGCAGTAGATATCCATCATAGCCGTTTAGAGCTTGCAAAAGAACTAGGCGCAACACATACAATTAATTCAAAAGATGAAGATCCAGTTGCTAGAATCAAAGAAATTACAGGAAAAGGTGCGCACTACTCACTGGAAACTACAGGTGTTCCAGAAGTTACATTAGCTGGACTACGCTGCTTACGTGTAAAAGGTATATGTGCAACAGTAGCCGTTGGCAAAAGTGACTTAACATTTAACGTATTTAACGAAGTAGTAGCGAATTCATTAACATTAAGTGGTGTTATCGAAGGTGATGCAGTACCACAATTAATCATTCCTAAACTTGTATCATTCTTTAAAAGCGGTCAATTCCCAATTGAAAAATTAGTAAAGTTCTATGATTTAGAAGATGTGGATCAAGCATTTGTCGATTCAGCAAATGGATCTGCTATCAAACCTATTTTAATTATTGATAAAGAATATAAAGCTTAATAAAAGGGAGATGAAAACTGTCTCCCTTTTTACTTTGGCATAGAGTATAAAATATGATTTAGCTTCAATGATTAACTAAAAATGTCATGAAAGGCCGTTGAGTAGTAGATGAAAGTTCCCAATCTTATACTTTTAAAATTTCATTTAATAATTCAGAATTAGCAACTCCTCTATTAAAGTACAAATAGAATCACCAACAAATTACTAACCATTTATTTAAATCTTGGCTAACTAATACAAATGCTCGGTTGAAGTTTTGAAAAACATTTAAGTTTTACCAATTAAATGAAGAAGATATTAAATTGTTAGCTTTAGAATCAAAGTCTAGATATAAAGGCAAAGTAGTATTAATTCTTCTTTAACTACCTGCATTTACCGTAAGTATGATTCCTCACAATCTCATATCAACTCTAACGTAAATCATTTGTTCTGTATTGATTATTGTTCCACAATCTGACCTAATTGTTGAATTGTCACAAACCATCTATTTAATTGTATCAAACTTTTTAATAAATTATCGAACCTTGTTTAAAACGATCACCCTTTAAATAACTTCGGCAATACCTAATTAAAATTAAAAAGAAATACATTTTTTCTGAAAAGATGCATCAAAATGTATTTCACATATCTATATTAAATTTATTATCTAAAAAAGATTGAACATTTTTGCTTGAGTTATTCCATTAAAGCTTTCTTAAACTGAACAAGCAAAGCCCGCTATTTTTCATATGCCCATCAGTACCTATCAGAAACTATAATCAACACAGAATAGCAAAAAAATCAGGTAAGTATGAACTAGACTCGACTATTTGTTAGTCTATCTAATTTTTGAATGCACTGTATAGTTCACTAACAGAATTTTTAACTATAGTTATCTCCAGCTTAGTCCTTTTTCTTGAAAGTTAAGGCAATAATAAACGCAACCATCGCAACTCCAATAGCCACATAGTATACCATATGAACACCTTGCGCCATGCCTTCTATCTCTAAAAGCCTTTCGTCAGTTAGATTAGCCTGCTGAATGAAACGTTGCTATGCGATAGTCATAATGCTCGTATATAGAGCCGGAGATATAGAAGGTACTTTAGTAAATCTTAAAGAACAATATCAAAATTTCATTGGTTGGGAATGGATTACACCAGTAAAAAGGCAATACCTAGAAGTATATCCCCAGTAACGGGTAAGGCATTTATATCTGCCTCCCGTTCTGCGGGGGTTTTATCATAGAAAGTATTATAATTGGTATTCATTCTATCATTTTTTTGATAATGAATTGTCATTCATAGCTGCCCAGAACGCTAGGAAAAGTGCTCCAATGCATATAAGAAATGGGGCGACAAAAATCAAAAAATTATTTAACATTTACCTCACTCCTTCTTTTTTCTACCTTTCTACCTTGTACATAGCTCTTATCAACCAAGAACAATTTAAACAATAGATATAGAGAAGGAATTAGCAATGCAAAACCGAGAATAAATACAACAACAAGTGAAGTTGCCATTGCTTGATTTGTAAATCCTTCATGTACTGTTAAAATTGGATAGAGCAAGTATGGATACTGGGAAATTCCGAATCCATAAAAAGCTAGCATAAATTGACCAAATAATAGCCAAACGGCAGTTCCGTATTTTTTCCGTTTCCAAACGAAAAATACTGTCACAAGCCACAATAGAAAGGATAATCCGAACATCCACCATAAGTCTAACAAGCGCTCATAATGTTCGGGATTATGAAATCTTAATTCATAAATAATTCCACTTGCAGTGATGATTAAAGGAAATGCCCAGATCAATGCATATCTTCGCATTAAATTTGTCGCTTTTAGATCACCTGTTTTATTTGCATACCAGGTAAGAAATACAGCTGAAATATAAAGTACTGCCACAATACTTAATACTACAATCGACCATGATAATGGACTTGTGAATAATGCCCAGTAATCAAGGATGGGATTTCCATCTTCTATATATACAAATCCACCCTCAGATATTGAGAGTGCAACGGAAAGGGAAGCTGGAATTAATAAGCCAGACAGACCATACATAATCGCATAACCCTTATGTCCTCTATTTCCATATGTTTCAAATGCATAATAGGACCCGCGTATTGCCAATAAGATCAACGCGATACTGCCAGGTATGAGAAAAACCGATCCAAAATAATAAGCGGTTTTAGGAAAAAATCCTACGATTCCTACGAAAAAAAACACAAAAAATACATTAGTAACCTCCCAAACAGGGGACAGATAACGTTGAATGATTTTTGATAAAATGTGATTCTTTCCCGTTATGATACTGTATGCATTAAAGAACCCAGCACCATAATCAATTGATGCGACAATGATGTAGCCGAACAAAAATGACCATAGTACCGTAATTCCTATAATTTCTAGTGCCATGTGTTATCACCATCCTGCAAGGGTTCAAGTTCTTTCTCTACTGGATTGTCCTTAAATATTCGGCGAAGCACAACAATTGTACCAATCCCTAATACGATATATAAAAGAAGAAATAGAATAGACATTAATCCTACGTGCTTATTCGAAGTGGCCGCCTCTTCTACAGTCATGATCCCGTTAAGTATCCACGGTTGCCGTCCAACCTCTGCCATCCACCATCCTGCTTCGATAGCTAGGAAGGATAATGGACCTCCAAGGACGATTAACCAACGGTACCATCTTGCTTTTATAAAAGTCCAACCACGCTTTATTCCTATCCAAAAAATAAGTGATATAACAATCATAAAGACTCCAATTGTAACCATTAAATCAAAGTAATAATGTACGATAAGTGGAGGCGTTTCTTCCGCAGGGAATTCATTTAACCCAATTACTTCTGCTGTTGGATCACCAAAAGCCAATATACTTAGAGCATAAGGTATTTTGATAGCATTTTTAACTTCATTGTTTTCATTTAGTGCACCGTACATTAATAGGGGGGCGCCTTCTGCGGTTTCAAAGTGCCATTCTGCTGCAGCTAGTTTTTCGGGCTGATATTCTGCTAAGTATTTCCCAGATAAATCCCCGATTAATGCTGCTGCAAGTGCGAAAATTAATCCAACTTTCATCGTTAAGTAAAGTGCTTTTTTATGATAAACATGATTTGAGCCCTTTATTAGATTGTAAGCCGCAATTGCTGCCAGCATAAATGCGACAGTCATATAAGCTGTAGCAAGGACATGCGCTACTTTTGTTGGCATTGCTGGATTAAACATTGCAACAATTGGATTTACATTAACAAGTTGTTCATTAACGATATCGAATCCTTGTGGTGCATTCATAAATGAATTTACTATCGTAATGACAAAAGCTGACATACCCGCACCAAGCGCTACTGGAATTAACAGAAGAAAATGTTTTCGCTGGTCTTCAAATCGATCCCACGTGTATAAATAAATACCTAAAAATATTGCTTCGAAGAAAAATGCGAATACTTCTACAAACAAAGGAAGTGCAATAATTTGACCTGCTAATTCCATGAAATTTGGCCACAGCAGTGAAAGTTGCAGGCCAATTGCAGTACCTGTAACTACACCAACTGCAACCGTTACAACAAATCCTTTTGCCCATCGTCTGGCCATTAAAATGTAATGTTCGTCGTTTTTTCTAATTCCAATCCATTGCGCAATCATAATCATGAGTGGTACGCCTACTCCGATAGTTGCGTAAATAATATGGAAGGAAAGCGTAAGTAACGTTAAAAATCTACTAGCAATCACCGGATCTTCAAATAGCATGTTTCGTATTTCCTCCTTTAACTCTCATGTTGAATAAGTGTAATGTTGAGCAAGCACTTATTTGAAAACACCTAATTTTGATTTTACAAATTTCTGTGTTGAAGCAGACCATCCAATTCAGCACTAATTTCCTCATCCAGTTATTCCGATATGTAAGTCTTGGATTCATCTGTGAAAATAAATCTATCTTTATACATGACTACCTATTTATTTTCTAAGTTTGAGAAAAAAGAGTGGTTCAATAATCGTCTTTTAATACTATATATTACAACTGGATGGGATAGATTTAAGTTTATTGGATGGTTTTTTTTGGTGTGGAATCTAGTAAAGTATGAACAATACGTTTTTCAAACAAAACATTGTTTATATAATCACAATGCTTTTTGAGTTGTAGTGTTTTTAAATTGGAGTTTTATTTGCAATCTCTTTTGATAGTTAAATTTAGTTGGAGGAATCGTAATGAACAAAGCTAACTCGATTAAACATCGGAAAGAATTAGAACAGATTAAGCCTTATATACCTGGTAAACCAATATGGGAAGTGCCGAAGGAACTCTCATTAAAAAAAGTAACCAAAATGTCGTCTAATGAAAACCCAATTGGTCCATCTCCTAAAGCAATAGAAGTAATCGCGAATAGTCTTTTCAATTTAAATCGCTATCCAGATGAACATGCGATTGAATTAAAGGGTGCGATTGCTTCCAACTTATCCTTGTCCACTGACCAATTAATTGTCACCAATGGAGCCGATGAGTTAATTACGTTAATTTCCGAAACCTATATTAGTCCTGGAGATGAGGTTATAGTCCCTACACCATCTTTCAGTGAATATGATTTCGGAGCACATTTGATGGGTGCAATGATTTACCCGGTTCCACTTGATCAGGATTACCAACATAATATTGATGCTATTCTAACTGCAGTAACTGATCGGACTAAGCTGATTTATATCTGTTCCCCGAATAATCCAACAGGTCCATACCTAAGAAAGTCTATGTTAGAGGACTTACTTTATTCCTTGCCCAACCATGTTTTAGTGGTAATGGATAGTGCATATTCTCACTTTGCGTCAAGTACTGATTATACTGATGGTTTAGTGTATGTGCGTTCTGGTTTTCCAATTATTGTAGTAAAGACCTTTTCAAAAGTTTATGGTCTTGCTGGTTTAAGAGTCGGCTTTGGAGCTGCACGAAAGCATTATTCATGTGAAAGAGCCGTTTAATGTTAACCATATAGCTCAAATAGCTGCAATAGCAGCGCTCGATGATGAAGTACATGAAATAGGTTAAAACAAATGAATTTAGCTGGAAGGGAACAGTTGTATAGAGGGTTTAAAGAGTTAGGATTAGATTATATAGAAACGATGGATAACTTTATCTTAGTTGAATTGGGGCTGGATGCAAAAGGTATTTATCAGCAGCTCTTAGCAAAGGGGGTAATTGTCCGTTACGGTGATATATGGAGGCTTCCTGATCATATTCATGTTTCTATTGGTACCTGGGAGGAAAATCAAATTTTAATAGAAGCAATGCGATCCATATTTTAAAAGAAAGAATTGTTTACCTTGAAAGCGAGTCAATCCAAGTACATAAGGAATAATATATAATATTAAAAAGTCAAGAGGTGTCTTTATTGAAAATAGCTATCATATTAATTATTATTGTTACCGTTATTAGTCTGGTATTAACACTAAGAGAAGCTGGAAGAAATGATACTGATTATGATAAAAAATCAAAAAGGAATGTAACAAACCTTACGATAATTTACGTAGTCACTATAGTAGTATCCTTAATTGCAGTGATTATATATATCGTAAATATAACTTCTTAATACAAAAACGTGAGAATGCATCTCTCTATATAATAAGTACCAATAAAAACTTTTAATAAAATGCCGGTTTTATTTTTGCCCCGACGGGTAATTGTACTTTAAGTTATTGGAGGTGAAAAGTATTTAAAACAAATAAGGAATATCCATTTAAATGAACGAACTTTTCATTTATACTTAACTTATTAACTTTAATAGGAGATTGATTCAACATGCGGAAAAGGTGTAGTACGATTATGGCATTCCTTGGAACTCTTTTACTTAGTATTTCAATTCCAACGTTCGTAGCAGGGGAGGAAGCGGTGCAGGCGTCCTTGCATCAAGAAAGACAGACAAACATAGAATTAATGGACATATTACAAAATGTGAAGCGTTTTACATATGACTCAGGGTTTCACTTTGAATATCCTGATGCTGTCAGAGGAATCTATGTAACTGGAAATTCCGTCGGGTCTAGCAATTTTGAAAACCTTGTAGAGCTGGTAGACACAACTGATCTGAATGCAATGGTTATCGACATTAAAGAAGATCATGGGCATTTAACGTTTAAGCCGGAAGAAGGATCTCCATATGAAGACATTGCAACCAATTATATTTCAGATCCTGAAGGGTTAATGGAACTTTTAGAGGAAAAGCAAATTTATCCGATTGCTAGGGTAGTTGTATTTAAGGATTCACTGCTTGCCGAGAAGCGTCCTGACTTATCATTTACACAAAACGGAGAAGTATGGGTAAACAATAAAGGGGAAGCTTTTGTCAGCCCTTTTGAAAAAGAGGTATGGGAATATAATGTCGAAATCGCCAAAATGGCAGCGGAAATGGGATTCCGGGAAATTCAATTTGATTATGTCCGCTTCCCGGAAGGTTTTGAAACGAAGGATGAAGAATTAGAATATACGCTCGGTGACTATAAGGATATGGACTTAAACAATATTAAAAAACGAGTTGAGGCAGTATCGGATTTTGTTGCATATGCAAGAGAAGAGTTATCGAATTATGATGTAGATGTGTCTGTTGATATTTTTGGTTATGCAGCAACGATTGAAGAAACACCTGGTATTGGTCAAAACTTCTCGAAAATTTCGGAGAACGTTGATGTCATTTCTTCCATGATTTATCCAAGTCATTGGACATCGTATTTTGGGATTGAAAATCCTGATGAAGAGCCATATAAACTTGTTTCAGAATATGCGAAGGTTGAAAATGCGGTATTAGGTGAGCTTGAGACACCGCCAGTATCCAGACCTTGGCTTCAAGATTTTGAAGCGCCGTGGCTTTACAGTGGACCTACGAAGCAGTATGGTAAAGCAGAAATAGAAGCGCAAATTAAGGCGCTGTATGAAAACGGGATTGATGAGTTCCTGCTATGGAATTCAGGTAATGTATATACAGAAAATGTTGATTATATGATTGGGAAATAGTAACAGGAGGCTGTCTGTAAGGCGGCCTCTTGTATTCTTTTCAGACCTCATTTAACAAATGCAACGTTTTTCGTTATACTAAGTGGGACTACGAAAAAAGGAGTAGATCCATGAATTGGTATGAAAAGCTTAATGAGTATTTTCCGATCGAAGAAATGAAATCAAAAAAGCATATGGAAATCCTGTTAGATGAAAAAGGGGATGTATACTATAAGGATGAAAGTCCGAAGCATGTACTGATGTATGCTGAATTTGAGACATTCCTTTTTATTGATTACCTATGGGTTTCGACACAGACGAGAGGACAAGGAATTGGTCACCAATTAATCGAGAATTTAAAGGCAAAGAACAAACCAATTATATTAGAAGTTGAGCCGATTGATTATGATGATTCGGATTCCGAAAAAAGGTTGCGTTTTTATAACAGGGAAGGATTTACCCATGCGCAATCAATCGGATATAATCGTAGGTCATTAGCTACAAATGAAGAAACACAGCTGGAAATATTATATTGGTCGCCAGATGACGATGCCGAAGCGATCATCTTTGAACAAATGAAAAAAATGTATAATGACATCCATACGTATAAGGATAAAGAAATATATGGAAAAGCATATCAACCTGTTGATGAGGTATTGAGTTATAATGAGAAGCGCGATTCAGAGGATATTTTAGAAGGAATAAAAAAGCCCGAAAAAGCATAATTGTTAGGTTTATTTCATTAAGTGGGGAAAGTGTTGACTGCAATTACGATAAGTAAAGAATGCGATGAAAGCTATGTTAGGCTTTCGTCGCATTCTTTTTTCTATAGGTTACGAACTTTGCTTAGATGCTGTTTCAAAAGGTATGTTTTGATTCAATCGATCGGCTAAGCCGAAGCTTCTTGTTGGAATTTCTGTGTTTTCATCTAATAGGTTATCTTTAAAATGATAAGCATTTGAACCATGTTCTGTAAAGTCGAGGCCAGCAATTTCCTCATCTCTTGAAACGCGAATCGGAGAAAATTTATTTAGCATATAGGTAAAACCACCAACTGATAAAGCAACCCAGCTAATTACGGCGACAACTCCTATAGCTTGAATACCGAGCTGTGAAAATCCATTCCCGTAGAATAAACCGGTTGAGGTGGAAAACAGCCCGATTGCCAAAGTTCCCCAAATACCGCAGATTCCATGTACTGCAATCGCACCAACTGGATCATCTACCCTAAGTTTGGTATCCAAGAAACGGATACCTTCCACTAGCAAGATTCCTGAAATGAATCCAACAATAAGAGCCCCACCAAGTGTGATTTCTGCAGCACCTGCTGTAATTCCGACGAGCCCACCTAAAACACCATTCATAGAAAGCGAAGCATCTACTTTTTTGAACCGAAGCTTTGTATAAAGAGCCGAAGCGCATAAAGAGGCAGAAGTAGACAATAAGGTTGTGCCGATAACCATTGGGACTAATGCTGGGTCAGCAGCTAATGTACTGCCGCCATTGAAGCCGAACCAGCCCAGCCAAAGTATAAATACACCAAGTGCGCCTAATGGTATATTATGACCCTGTATGACGTTAACTTTATTCCCTTTATATTTTCCGATACGTGGTCCGAGGATAAGCACAACCATAAATGCAGCAACTGCACCAGTTAAGTGAACGACCGTTGATCCCGCAAAATCACTAAAACCTAAGGCGGATATCCACCCATCTCCTTGCCAAATCCAGTGACCAACCACTGGGTAAATAAATGCGGTTATAGCTACAACAATAAATACATAGCTGCCAAGCTTGATTCGTTCAGCAACTGCCCCTGACATAATTGTTGCGCACGTTGCCACAAACATTGCTTGGAAAACAAAAAATCCAATGTCTTCCACACCACTGAGCATAAAGCCGTCGATTCCGATGAATGAACCACCAGAAGTGCCAAACATAATTCCGTATCCGACAATGAAGAATAATATTGCAGCAATGCTGATTGTCAGAAAATTTTTCATTAAGATGTTCAACGTATTTTTAGAGCGTGTAAAACCAGATTCAACCATTGCAAAACCGGCATGCATAAAAAATACTAGAACGGCTCCAAACATAAGCCACACCAGATTAACGGATAATTCTAGTGATTCAACTGTAGGGGATGCGGCATAAACTGGTGATGCAGTAAAAGATATCAATAAAAATAAAAGTAAACTTTTCTTAAACATATCATTTCCTCCCAGAATTTTAATGAATATACAAAGAAAGATTTATCTCTAAAATTTAAAGTAGCTAAAAGGATATGAAGAAGAGTAGATGCTGTCACATCCTTTTTAAAGAATGAATGTTGTTATCATGGTGTGAAGTTATTTTTGTAATCTAAAGATTACATGGAGAAGGTTACAAGATCATAACCTTATTTAAAAAATGAGAAAATACGAATCTTTAACTGTTAGGACAGATGTATTCCGAAATAAAACTAATATAGATAATTGGTATATCCAGTTTTACGGAACAGCGGTGAAAGAAATGTATCAGTGTATTCGAGTTAGTTATTGTCACATAACTGCTTCTACACCTCGTTCGCCTGTGCGAATTCGAATTGTTTCCTCGATTGAAGAAACGAATATCTTACCATCTCCGATATTCCCTGTGTTGCAGCTTTCAAGAATAATATCAATGATTTGTTCTAATTGATTTTCTTCCACGACCATTTCAACTTTGAGTTTCGATAATAATTGTATTTGGAATTCTGTTGATCTGTAGACACCAGTTTGCCCTCGTTGCTTGCCAGTTCCAGCAACTTCAGTCACTGTAAGACCATTGATTCCGATTTGTGAAAGGTTATATCGAAGGGTTTGAAATGTTTCTGGTCTAATAATGGACTCAATCTTTTTCATTGTTCCTCTTCCTTTCATTATATGTTAGGTTTCCTAACATTATTAGTTATGTTAATTATCATAATTGTAAATTTTAATCATTGCAAGTGTTTTTTTATATATTTTTAGAAAATTTCGAAGTAAACGTTTGCAATTTGAAGGGAAATCTTTTTACTTAATAGGTTTAATTGAAATTGAGAATGGGTACATTACATAATGAGTTAAGATATTATCTAAAAATATTGTAAAACTTCCTGTTAATTCTAGAATATCCCCTACCTTTTGGTTGACAAATGTAGTATACTTATACATATGGGTAGTTTAAACTTATTTTAATTTAATAAGTTTACCAATGTTTATGATAATGATCTAACATACTTAAAAATGAGGAGTGAAGTTTCATGGTAACACTTTATACCTCGCCAAGTTGTACTTCTTGCAGAAAGGCAAAAGCATGGCTAGAAGAACACAACATACCGTTTACAGAACGTAATATTTTCTCTGAGCCGTTAACACTTGATGAGATTAAAGAAATATTACGTATGACTGAAGATGGAACGGATGAGATAATTTCGACGCGTTCGAAGGTTTTTCAAAAGTTGGATGTAAATATCGAACAACTTCCAATGAAGGATCTATTTAGTCTAATTCAAAAAAATCCTGGATTATTGAGAAGACCAATTATTCTGGACGAAAAGCGCCTGCAAGTAGGTTATAACGAAGATGAGATTCGCAGATTCTTACCGAGAACTGTACGTACGTTTCAATTGCGCGAAGCTCAGAGGATGGTTAACTAACTGTTTTTTCATAAATAAAATAAAAAACGCAGACTCCGTTATGGAGCTGCGTTTTTCTACTTATAAGTATGTATTCAAAAAGGGGATGAATAGGACTGAAGTCGGCTGAATTCGCAACGTCCTGTGCAGGCGCGGACACCAGTACGCTCCTGTGCGTCGAAGTTCGAGGCGAAGTAGCTCCCCGTACCGGGCTTACACAGAATGTGCTGACTTCTGCTTTCGACATAGGACGTGTCAGTTTTTAGTCGAAGGTCCTCTTTTCTCGATGTGTATTTTCACAGGAATTTTTGAACAACCTCTATAAGAATATCTTGTTGAGGTAGCATCAACATAAGGAGTGAGTGCCGTGGAAAGATTAATATTATTTGATGGTGAATGCAATTTTTGTGACCGAGGTGTACAATTTATCATCACTAGGGATCCTAAAGGTCGTTTTAAATTTGCTTCGTTACAAAGTGATATTAGCAAAAATATCTTGAGAAGCTTTGATACTCCTAAAGATTTAGATAGTATGGTGCTTATTGAGGATAACAAGTATTACATTAAGTCTGCGGCAGCTCTTCGAATATGTAAGCAATTAAAGGGACCATGGAAAATAGTCTATGGTTTTGTAATTATCCCAAGACCAATACGTGATTTTTTTTATGGAATTATTGCACGAAATCGTTATAAATGGTTCGGTAAAAAGAGGAGTTGTGAATTGCCTAGTCCAGAAGTTAGGAAGCGATTTTTGACAGACGAAAATTAAAAAAATGAAACTTTCCGTGACGTAAGGCTTAACAGATACCAATTTTCTCTAATAATCTTGTTGTAATATTAGACCAAGATGCATCATGTTTTTGTGCTGAAAAATGTGATTATCTCATAGCGCGAAACGGGTGACAAAATAGGGGGAATGCTGTAAAATAGCATACTAACTATCCATTTCAATTTGGATGGAATGAAGAAATTCGTATGATAAATAGGCATATTAATTTCCAAGATGTCGTACACTATCATACAATAGAAGTAAACAGAGAATAACGATGGTTAGAGTCACCTTGAAAAGGGTACTACAAACTATAGAGTAGCATAATAGTTGAAATAAATAATTGGTGAAGATGTCTCTTCCACCTAACTGTTCTCCTTAATATGAAATGACTAGGCGATACTCCTGCAAGGATGAAACAGCAATTAATTTTTCAATTTGAAGGGAGAGAATTAAATTGGAAATAGAGAGAATAAATGAGAATACCATTAAGTTTTATATCTCGTATATTGACATTGAAGACCTCGGTTTTGAACGTGAGGAAATTTGGTATAACCGTGAACGTAGTGAACAACTTTTTTGGCAAATGATGGATGAAGTTAATTACAAGGAAGACTTCAATCCCGATGGACCATTATGGATTCAGGTGCAAGCAATGGAAAAAGGGCTTGAAATAGTTGTTACTAAGGCAAAAGTATCAAAAAATGGGGAGCACCTTGAATTAGATACAGAGGGTGCAGATGATTACGATGTACCAGTTGAGGAAAAAATCGAAAACCTGCTTGAAGATAAATTTGGTAAGAATGTTTCGTCTTCAGAAGGTGATGAAGAAGATATGATTGAGGATAATTTGTGGATTATTGTAGAATTTAATGAATTTGAAGATGTCATTCAGTTAAGTCATTATTTCAACAACCTATCTCAATTTGGGGAAGAGACACTATACCATTATCACGATAAATACTATTTATACATGGAATTTTCTCACGAAATACTTGATGATAACAATCAGGAGAATATAATCAGTCAAGTACTAGAGTTTGCAAACGATTCCGATTTATCCATTCATTTATTGGAAGAGTATGGGAAAATTATTTTTGAATCAGATACATTTTCACAAGTAAGATCATACTTTCCAGTTGAAGTATAGACATTCTGTAATAGGAATGTCTATTTTTTTATTGATAGGAAACTATAAAATTTGAATGCTGTGGATAACTTAGTTACCTAAACGGCTACGTCCAGCTCCAGCGCCCAGCGACTAGCGAGACTTCCCTCACCTCCGTACGATAAAGAAGACTTGCCGACTGGCTGTGCCAGAGGCCTAGTCGCACTTATACCCTTGTGGTGAAAGTCAACATCGACTCCCTACGGTCGCCGTGTTTCCTTTATCTCCCGCGGCTCAGTCCAGTCCGTACGTCGCTAACCGGGCGCTTGCGCTTTTGTTCTTTTCAAACGTTCTAATAACCTAGGAATAATGTATCATTTTTGCAATATTCATAGACTTTTCGATTTGGTATAGTAATATAATAGTTGTGTCTAGTAAAGAAGGAGGATAACCACGTGAATCGAAAAGGACTTATATTTTTAATTACATTACTTTTATCAGCAATGGTACTAACTGCATGTGGTAATGGAGATGAAGAAAATGAAGGATCAGAAGCTAGTGCAGAAGAACCAGAGGAAGAAGTGATGGGAGATGAGACAGAAGAAGAGCCAGATCAAGCAGAAGAGGGAAAAATAGAGGAAAACGAAGAAGAGCCTGCAGATACGAATAAGGAAGGCAGTTTCAGCGAATTGATTACATATATGGAAGAGGAAACACAGGGTACAGCAAACGTACTATATGAAAATAATAATTCACAATCGCATGATATGGAAGGGGTATCATTAACATTAGATGCTTATACATTGGTTGAATTAACGGATTTTCATAGAGATTTCGCTATCCCATTTGATGACCAAAATAATGGAGCGGTCATTATCGCACAATACACAGTGAAAAATGATACAGATGAAAATGTACATTATATGCCAAGTCTATATATGACCTATGTTGGTGCGGATAAGGATTTAAATAATCATCGATACCTTTTGCCTGAAGAAGAACAATTACCAACGCTGCTTTCACCTAACAATGATTACTTATTAGAAGCGGGGCAGGAACTTACAGGTTACTATGCATATCCTATTGGAGAAGATCGTCTGGTTGACGTATTAGAGGTTGGTACGGTTGATGCTGGAGTTCCAAAACCTCAAACAGATAAAGATGATTTTTCTACTACTTTTGGTTCAGAAGGTAGATTCTCCTTCCCTCTTGATGCGGAAAATGCTGAAAAGGAAGAACAAACCGCAAGCCAGGGCTTCTACGAAGATAAAGCAACTGCTGATAATATGGGTGACAAAGAGATGTTAGAAAGTGAAGAAGGAATTGGAAAGAGTGAAGATGTAGACCAAGCAAGTGTGACATTAGAAGGCTATCAATTCACAAACTTTGTTCCAAATGCAGATGAAGCGCCGCGTTTTCAGTCTGATGAAGTAGTATTATTAACAGTTAGATTTACTATCGATAATGGATATGATGAAGATATTTCCAAAAGCTCTATATCTTCTAATTTATACTTAAACGATGGTAAACAGTGGACATTAAATGAAGGAATGTTATTGCCGTATGGATATGGTGATGTTATTCTTGCTAACGATAGCGATGAACTGCTACAAGTTTTTCTTCTGGATCAAGAACAGTATGAAAAAATTTGGAAAGATAAATCATTTGAAATGGAAATCGGACCGATGCGCAATATAGATGGTGAAGATATTTCCAAAGGAGCAGAAGCGAAGTTTAAATTGAAATAAATAATGAGCGTATGTAACGAATAGTAGCCAACCAAACTAATTGGATACTATTCGTTTTTTTAAAGCTGATTTTAAAAAAACGTAAATATAAATTGGAGAGACCTTTAATTATATCCCAATAGAAGCAGGATTTTGTCATTCACTGTCGAATATATAGTTCGATGGAGGTGATGTAATGCTGCAAGCTAAAACAGCCGATGGTAGATCCGTCACGCTTGCATCCATGAATCGAGAAAGCATACTGGCATTGAAAAACACTGGCGTACTATTTTATTGTCCTGTTTGTGGTAAACAAGTAATTATGAAGGTTGGTGTTAAAATAATTGCTCATTTTGCTCATAAATCTACTGTAGATTGTCCGTCCTATGAAGGTGGAGAGGGGATGTATCATGAACAAGGAAAACTATTGCTATATCAATGGTTGAAACGCCACGATATGAAGGTGGAATTAGAAGTATATCTTCCTGAAATTCAACAACGTCCCGATATATTCATAACATGGAACAACAGACGAATTGCTATTGAGTATCAATGTGCTAGAATTTCAGGAGAAATAATAAGGAAACGTACTCATGGATATCGATCAAGTGGCATTATTCCAATATGGATTGCCGGAGCGACCCTGTTTACACGTTATCAAGCGAATAGCTTTCGAATTGATCAGTTTACGAAACAATTACTGCACCAATATAACCCACGATTGCCACCTGTCCTATACTACTTTTGCCCATACACCTCTCAACTTGCAATCTTACAAGATATTTTCATTACCAAAAGCACACAAGCCATTGGTAAAATCCGTATTTCACCACTAAATAAACATAAATTTTCAGACCTGTTTCAATTTGAATTTTTTACAAATGCAGAACTACAATATTTATGGCAGAAAGAAAAGTTTAAATTTCGTCAGACGCAAGGAATAAAACCTTATGGAAGTGAATTGAATTGGCGTAGATGGCTCTACTCCAAAGGACTGCATCTTGAAAACCTCCCATCAATTGTCCATCTCCCAATAACCTCGCAATATCGAATGAAAATCCCGCTATGGAATTGGCAGAGTAAAGTCTGCCTGGAGATTATTGATCCACTTCCCGTTGAAGGTGTTTTTTCTAATGCTGAATGTCAAGGTCTTTTCTTCCGGCAGCTATACAAATCAAAACAGTTTCCATTAATCCCTTCGCAAAGTAATCCAGTTCAAGAGTACCTTAGCTTGCTCGAGCAGCTTCAAGTGATTGAGAAAGTCTCTAGCGGTATGTATAAAAAACGCCAGCCAATTTCCTTTTATCATCATATTGAGCAAGCAGTGCAAGGAGACGAGCAGCTTGTAAAGGAATTATTTAGGCAAAAATCAAACATAATACGAGCATGAATTGGGAATAGTTCGTTATACTAAAGTATAGATGGAAGGATTTTATCTAGGAAATCTAGAAATAGTAA
Source organism: Oceanobacillus sp. FSL W7-1309 (assembly GCF_038002145.1). Lineage (NCBI taxonomy): Bacteria > Bacillati > Bacillota > Bacilli > Caryophanales > Bacillaceae > Oceanobacillus > Oceanobacillus sp. FSL W7-1309. The sequence continues at coordinate 1,510,189 of NZ_JBBOBX010000002.1, read as the reverse complement.
AGAAAGAATAAGGGAGGAATTTATTCATGGCAAAAACGACAAAGGAATTACCAAAACGCAGTGACATACCAGTTGAATCTACATGGAGATTAGAGGATATCTTTGCCACTGATGAATTGTGGCAGGAAGAATTAAAAAAATTGCAAAATGATATTCCAAAAGCAGAAGCATATAAAGGGAAATTATCAGAGTCTCCAGATGCCTTATATGATTTGTTGAAACTACAGGATGAACTTTTTGAGCGCCTTGGAAAATTATATACATATTCGCATATGCGATATGATCAGGATACAACCAATTCCTTTTATCAAGGCTTAAATGCTCAAGCGGATATGGTGCTAACTCAAGCTTCAAGTGTAATGAGTTATATTGTTCCAGAAGTGCTTCAAATGGATGAGGCTAAAATTAAGCAGTTTCTTGAAGAAAAAGAAGAACTAAATTTTTATAAAAAAGTATTGGATGAAATTAACCGCGGGCGTCCACACGCATTAAGCGAGAAAGAAGAGGCGTTGCTTGCCGAAGCATCCGAGCCTTTATCAAGCTCTTCGCAGACATTTGGTATGCTTAATAACGCTGATTTAACCTTTCCTTCAATTATCAACGAGAATGGGGAGGAGGTTGATCTTACACATGGAAGATACTCTACATTTTTAGAATCAAAGGATCGTCGTGTTCGAGAAGATGCGTTCACTAAGGTATATGACACGTATGGTAATTTTAAAAATACATTTGCTTCAACACTTAGTGGAGCAGTGAAAACCCATAATTTCTCTGCCAAAGTTCGAAATTATGAATCTGCAAGACAGGCTGCACTGGATAACAATAATATACCTGAACAAGTTTATGATAATTTAGTCGAGGCTGTTAATGAAAAGCTTCCATTATTGCACCGTTATACAGAGCTTCGTAAAAAAGTATTAAAGCTTGATGAATTGCATATGTACGATTTGTACACACCTTTGGTCAAAGAAGTTGAAATGAAGGTTTCCTATGAAGAGGCTAAAGATTTTATGTTTAAAGGGTTATCTCCACTCGGGAGTGAATATGGAGAAATTCTAAAAGAAGCTTTTGAAAATCGCTGGATCGATGTAGAAGAGAATAAAGGAAAACGAAGCGGAGCATATTCTTCTGGATCATATGCGACAAATCCATATATATTGATGAACTGGCAAGATGATGTGAACAATACGTTTACATTAGCACATGAGCTAGGTCATTCTGTTCATAGCTACTATACAAGAAAAACCCAGCCTTTCCGCTATGGAGATTACTCCATTTTTGTAGCTGAGGTTGCATCTACGACAAATGAAGCATTGTTAAATGATTATTTATTAAATAATTTAGAAGATGAAAAACAAAAGCTATATATTTTAAATCATTTCTTAGAAGGCTTCCGCGGAACGGTATTCCGTCAAACGATGTTCGCTGAATTCGAGCATGAGATCCATGTAAGAGCAAAAGACGGAGAAGCACTTACTGCGGATAAGCTAACCGAAATCTATTATGATCTAAACAAAAAATATTATGGAGAAGCAGTTGTTTCTGATGAAGCAATCGGACTGGAATGGGCAAGAATTCCACATTTCTATTACAACTATTATGTATACCAGTATGCAACAGGATATTCTGCTGCGACGGCACTTGCAAATAACATATTAGAAAGAAAAGAAGGTGCAGTTGATCGTTATCTTGATTTCCTGAAAGCTGGAAGTAGTGATTATCCAATCGAAGTGTTGAAAAAAGCTGGGGTTGATATGACTTCAAAACAACCGATTTTAGATGCACTTGATGTGTTTGAGGAAAAATTGAATGAAATGGAACGCATGTTATTAGGATAAAGCGTGCACAAATAAGAAAGGGGAATCAGCAAATCGCTGATTCCCCTTTACCTAAACCGCCGATATACATTTCGCTGGGTTAAGGAATGAAGCGTTACGTAGATGGATAAGAAAAATAATGGCAATGTGATAAAAAGTGGAATGAGCTTCATTAAGCCCAATAAATTTAAGAAAAAGGCAAAAACAGTTAAAGTGATAAATAAAATAGGATAAAACCGATAAATTCTTCGCATCTCAATCCCTCCAGTGACATCATCAATCGGCTCATTACACTATATGATTAGAAGTGCTCGTATAGAAGTGAACATTTTGTGAATATGTGCACATATAGGTTGAAAATCAAATTACTTCTTGTTATTATAAGATTGTAAGTTAAGTACAAACAAATACCCCTTTTGTTTGATCATGAAACTTTCTCCCATCCCCCTTTGTATAAATACAAAGTAGGAATAAGGATATACGCTGCCCCGTATATCCTTTATTTTTTTGCATAGGAAACTATAAAATTTGAATGCTGTGGATAACTTAGTTACCTAAACGGCTACGTCCAGCTCCAGCGCCTAGCGAGACTTCCCTCACCTCCGTACGATAAAGAAGACTTGCCGACTGGCTGTGCCAGAGGCCTAGTCGCACTTATACCCTTGTGGTGAAAGTCAACATCGACTCCCTGCGGTCGTCGTGTTTCCTTTATCTCCTACGGCTCAGTCCAGTCCGTACGTCGCTAACCGGGCGCTTCCGCTTTTGTTCTTTTGTCTTTATTTAATTTTTCTAGTAAACGACCATAAATTTATTCTGAAGCCTACTGCGAAATACGATAAATTGTAGTGCATTTATTCCTATAGTTTAATGGCAAAAAAAAAGCCTCTGTGTAAGGCTGAAAAACTAAAAAATATATTTCCAAAAGGACCCATATTTTGCTGGGATTTTTTCGACAACTTGCTGAAATTGTAGTTTTTTCATTTCTTTTTCTGTTTTGGCAAGTGACCAATCGTAAACAACCGAAATTTCCTTCGTACCTACAACCTCATAATATTCTAAGAAAGTTTCTAGAGGTGGCTTTACGGAAGGTATGGGTGTTCGTTGCAGCATTTCTTTTAATACAAGCTCATAAATTTCATATGGATAAAGACCGGAAATTTTAATACCTTCCTCTTCAACAACTTGATTAAAGAATACAATTGTTGGAATATAATCTACTTCCATTTCACGTGTTAACTTCAAATCACATTGGTATGCTTTTTTTGCGGAGCCAGAGAACAGATCTCTCTCAAATTCTTCAACGTCTAACTTAGCTTCTTTCGCACATTGAAGGAGTACGTCTCCATCTGATATGTTCTGCTTCTTTAAGAAAAGATTCTCTTGCAGTTTTCGCAGAAACACCATTCCTGCTTTTTTACCTTGAAGCTCTGCCGCTTTTATTGCAAGTGATGCAATCCAAGGATAAGAAACTGGGTTTTCAATCCATAAATCTCCATCACAGCTCATACCAGTACGTTTTGCTGTTCTTTCCCACATATCTTTTAACTTTCTTGGTTTATCAAATGAATCGGTATTCAGTGCTCTTAGTTGGCCACTTACAATTTGACGTATGGTGAAAAAACGTCCATATTCAACGGACAATTTTTTTAGATAAGGTTCTAGGGACCAGCATTCCGCACACAGCGGATCAATAAATACAAAAATTTCTATCGGTTTTTGTACAATATCAACATAGCTATAGTTGGCCGATGTGTTTGTGTGATTTGAGCTTGTAAGCTCAGTTTGGTTCCAACTCACATCGAATTCTCCTTTCTCTTATTCAGGCGTGTTCATCATGTGGTTTGCAGTCAGGGTCAATTTCTCAAATATAGCCGTGCGGTATGGTTCCTCGATTTCTATTTCATCTAACGCTTCTGCCATACAATCTAGCCAAGCATCTCGTCTGGAAGGAGTTATTTCAAATGGTAAGTGACGTCTTCGCATCATTGGATGGCCGCGTTCTGCTTCGTAATTCCTCGGACCTCCGAAAAATTGTGTTAAAAAAAGACTCTGCTTTCTTGCAGTTTCTGTTAGGTCTTCTGGAAAAATTGGTATAAGTTTTGGATGCTTTCCTACTCGCTTATAAAAGGCATTAACTAGTTTGTCTATTGTATCGAATCCGCCAATGGCCTCATAAATAGTACCATGTACAATCTGTTCCATAATTATCTCCTTGGATGTTTGTATATATTGTAGCAACGGATGCCGAAATGAGCAACAAATCTGATTTTGACTAGATTGTATTACCTATTTTTCCAACGAGTGGAAAAACCGTTCGATTTTATTTGGTGTTATGCGTTGCTCTATCTTATTTTCTTCGAGCAATTGATGAAATATACGTAATCCATCTGCCTTTGTAGGCGCCTCTAGCTCTAATTCATAATCTGTTTTATGGTTGTACGTGCTGTAATCAAGTACAAGCAATACATCTTGATATGGGACTTCTCGCCTCAATGTGGAAAGACTGCCATAATAGGTTAGCTTTTCAGGTTGTATGTTTTTCTTCAGTAGTTGTTTTGATGTATTGACTTTCGGGATAATTGTTCCATTCATCCAATTTAATGCTTCTTGTTCGGTGAGTAAGTCATGAGTCTCAAGTAAACCATCAGGGTGCGGTTCTTTTAGAGTTAATGTATATTTCCCATCTTTTTCCCTTATTCGTATAGCGCATCCTAATTCTTTAAGCGAGAATTCCTTTGTCTCAAAGTAATGGTTTATTTGCAGTTTTCCTTCTGATGGAAAAGGGATGCTATTTAGTAATTGATCATACTCCTCCTTTTCTAATAAGTTTTTAAATTCAATTTCTATTTCTTGTGTCATAATCTATGTCCCCCAACTTGAAAATAGGTTATTATTAATTATGGCGAAAGATGAGCATGTATGCAAAGATTAGCCATTTTCGTCTGATGTGTTAAAATAGGGTTGATTCATAATAGTTATTCAAACATTGACAAGGTAATACTTTATTGTCAAGCTGGCAATTCGAGATGCTTTTTTATATGTTGAAGGCTGTTATGAACCTGAGATGAACGGTAAGGGTGATAACAATGAAATGGGAAGTAATCCTTGCTCCATATAAGCAAATTGTTGAAGAGCTAAAAGTAAAATTAAGAGGAATGCGCGCACAATTTGAACTCGAATCAAGCCATTCTCCAATAGAATTTGTAACTGGTCGGGTAAAACCGGTACATAGTATTATGGAAAAAGCAGAAATACGCGGAGTTTCACTAGATGAAATTGATACCGAAATCCAAGATATTGCTGGTGTTCGTGTTGTTTGTCAATTTGTTGATGATATTTATACAATTGTAGATATGCTTCATACGAGGACTGATTTTACGATAGTTGAAGAGAAGGATTATATTGCGAATAAGAAAACAAGTGGCTACCGCTCGTATCATATGATTATTGAATATCCGGTTGAGACAATCCATGGCACGAAGCTGCACCTAGCAGAAATTCAAATTAGGACGCTCGCCATGAACTTTTGGGCAACAAATGAGCATTCCTTAAATTATAAATATGAAGGCAAATTACCAGAAGAGGTAGAGTCAAGGCTACAAAGAGCAGCAGAAGCAGCATTTAAATTAGATGAAGAAATGTCGAAGATAAAAAGCGAAATTCAGGAAGCGCAACGAATATTCCACCGTAAGTAAAGTGTAAAGACTCGGGGCGACCAGTTAGCAACGTGCAAACTACTGCGCCTCGAACGTTTATGAAAGGGACTGTAATATAAGTAATAAGGGGAGAGAGTGGATGAAGTTTAAAATTGTTTCAAAAGGTGATGAGCGTTCTAATAAGATTAAAGCAACGATGAAACAATATTTGTCAGAATTTGATTTAGAATATGATAAAGTCGAGCCAGATCTCGTTATATCGGTTGGGGGAGACGGTACTTTTCTGGAGGCATTCCATCGATATAATCATCGGCTTGAAACAACTGCGTTTATTGGTCTCCATACAGGGCATTTAGGATTTTACACGGATTGGGTTCCGTCTGAAGTGGAAAAGCTAATTATTGAAATTGCCAAAACACCGTTTCAAACAGTAGAATATCCATTGCTAGAAGTAATTATTCGTGGGAAAACAGGGGAAAAGGAAGATCGTTTTTTGGCACTTAATGAAGCAATGATTAAAACTGCTGACGGTTCTTCAGTCGTTTTTGATGTGGAGATCAAGGGAGAGCATTTTGAAACATTCCGCGGGGATGGGATTTGTATTTCTACTCCTTCTGGAAGTACTGCGTATAATAAAGCGCTTGGCGGAGCAATTTTACATCCGTCACTTGAAGCGATACAAATAACAGAAAATGCATCAATAAATAACCGCGTGTTTCGTACAATCGGTTCGCCGTTGGTGTTGCCAAAGCATCATACGTGCTTCTTAAAACCAATGAGGGACAGCAGTTTTTTAATTCAAATCGATCATTTTATAAAAACATACACGAATGTGAAATCAATTCAATGCCGTGTGGCGAATGAAAGAATCCGTTTTGCGCGTTTTAAACAATTTCCGTTTTGGAATAGGGTACGGGATTCCTTTGTGGCGGATGATGATAATAGATAGTGAGGATTTTATAAAATGAATTGGGTAATTGAAAAAAAATACGCAGGATTAACTATTCGTGAGTATTTGCAAGGTATCCATGGTTTTTCAAGGAGAATTATTATTGCGATAAAGCAAGAGGGGAAGCTCCTTGTAAATGACTTGGAGAGAACAGTTCGCTATGTTCTGGCGGAAGGGGATGTGCTAGAAATTCATTTTCCAGCTGAAAAGGTAAGCGATAATCTTCAACCTGAAAATATCAATTTAAATATAGCCTACGAAGACCAAGCTGTAATCGTTATTGATAAACCGGCTGGAATGGCAACGATGCCGTCTAAAAACCATCCGTCAGGTACGATGGCAAATGGGCTAATTGGATATTACAGGAGAAATAACCGTATGTTTACTTTACATGTTGTGACACGGTTGGATCGCGATACTTCTGGTCTTGTGCTTGTTGCCAAGGATAGATATAGCCACTCATTGCTGGCAAAAGCGCAGCAATCGAATAAAGTAAAACGTACATATATCGCGTTTGTGGAAGGGATTTTAGAGGCGGAGAAAGGAACTATTGATGCTCCGATTGCGCGTAAACCTGATTCTATAATAGAACGTACTATTCATGAAAGTGGGAAACCAGCCATTACACACTATAAAAAGCGCTCTGAAATTGAGAACAGAACCATGGTTGAAATTGAGCTGGAGACGGGACGAACACATCAAATTCGTGTCCATTTCTCCCACTGTGGTCATCCGTTAGTGGGAGATGATTTGTATGGTGGCTCATTACAAATCCTCAATAGACAAGCATTGCATTGTAATGAGCTATCCTTCGAACACCCAATAACAAGAGAGAATATAAAGGTTCAATCGAAGCTTCCAGAAGATCTGCAAAAACTATTGAATTAACAACCTTATGTGAAATCAGTGAATTTATCTTCTAATAATGGTTGTCGGGATGGAACAGAGATTATTTTTTCTTCAGGTAGGCGAAATGCTGTTAATCGGTTGCCAAATACACATCCAGTGTCAATATTGATTGTTTTATTCTGGATTCGTGGATTCTTCACGGGTGTATGTCCGTAAACAATCCAATTATTTCCGTGATAGTCTTTTGCCCAATCTCTTCGAATCGGTCGTCCACTACTGTCAAACTCTCCGCTAATATCGCCATAGAGTACGAAGGTTTTTACTTTTTTATCTGTACGACCAATCAGACTTTCTTTAATCCCTGCATGGGCGATGATAACGTTTAGTTCCGGTAGCTGTAAATAAAGAGGAGCTTGCTCATACAACGTAAGAAATTGCCTTTGGACCAATTTCTGTTCTCTTGTTGGCATGGATTCATATTCAGCCACTGTCGTTTCTAAACCGTGTTTTCGTTGAACATTATTGCCTAGGAAATAACGATACAATTTATTGCAATGATTACCTGGAACATAAAGTGCTTTTTTATGTTTTACAACCATTTGATAAACAAGTTTGATAACGGCTATAGAGTTAGGCCCGCGATCGGTAATATCTCCTAGAAATACTGGGGTTCGTTTATGCGGATGAACATAAATATCTCCTTTATATTCATAGTCTAATGTATTAAAAAGCTTATGCAGTTCATCGATACAGCCATGTATATCGCCGATAATATCAATTTTCAAGGAAAACACTCCATTCAAAAAAGGTAAGATTATTTCAGGCTGGCTTCATATACTAACGAAGTACGTTCAAAGATTTTTATAAAAGTGCGTGTTCTAAAAGCAAGTAAACGAAGAAATTCAATGTGCCATTTTTACCGGACTTTTTGAACAACCTTTAAAAGTGTAATGGTATCCAGTGTACATTATATTGGTTTTATTTTGAATACAAAAGAAGCGGCATTGTTTTATTTATCTCCATCTAGGGAATTAATATAAGAATGATTGTTGCTTCGTTTGGGAAAGGAAGTGGTAAGATGAGCACGAAACCGGATAGACACGAGGAACGATATGAGGAAAAAGTGAGAGAACGATTTCAAGAAGTGCAAAGCCTCCTGCTAGATGAACAGATAGAAGGTTTTCGTACGAAATTTCTTGATATGCATCCATATGATCAAGCAATGTTTTTCCAGGAGCAAGATAAAACGAACCGAATGAACATTTATTCCTATTTATCTCCTGAAGAAATTGCAGAAGTAATGATTAATATAGAGCTTGAAGATGTAACAGCCCTTTTTATTGAGATGGATCCTCGCTATGCTGCAATGGTATTTTCGAAAATGCCTGCAGATGATGCAGTGGATGTGTTGAATGAATTAGACAAAGAAGAAGTTGCTAGTTTTTTAACGATTATGGAAAAGGAAGCAGCGGAAGAAATAAAACAATTGCTGCATTATGAGGAAAAAACTGCCGGTAGTATTATGACGACAGAATATGTCGCCATCTACCAAAATGAGACGGTAAAAGAAACGATGCAGCTTTTGAAAAAGGAAGCTCCAGATGCAGAAACGATTTACTATTTATTCGTCCTTGATGATTCCAAACGCTTAGTAGGTGTTCTTTCAATTCGAGATTTGATTGTCGCAGATGAGGATACACGAATAGAGGAAATAATGAGTGGGAGTGTTGTGGCAGTTTCTGTTGCGAAAGATCAGGAAGAGGTAGCACTAATGTTTCGAGACTATGATTTTCTTGCGCTGCCAGTTGTTGACTTTCAGTATCATTTATTAGGTATTATTACGGTCGATGATATTTTGGACGTTATGGAAGAAGAAGCAAGTGAGGACTATTCTCGACTTGCTGCGATGTCCGATACGGATAAACGGGATGACACAGCATTGACCTCAGCTAAACGACGCTTGCCGTGGCTTGTCATTCTATTGTTTTTAGGACTTTTTACAGCTAGCTTAATTGGCAGGTTCGAGGAAACATTAAATGAGGTGGCAGTGCTAGCGATCTTTATACCGTTAATTGCTGGGATGGCTGGTAACACAGGAACACAAGCACTAGCCGTAGCGGTGCGTGGTATCGCTACTGGTGATTACGATAAAGAAGGTAAGATGAAATTAATTTTACGTGAGGCCGTTACTGGATTAATTACAGGGACTGTATGTGGTATTCTTATAACAATCGTTATTTATCTATGGCAAGGTAATCTTTACTTAGGTTTGTTAGTTGGTGTTTCAATTTTAGCTTCATTACTTGTTGCAACACTTGCGGGTTCCTTGATACCAATGATTATGCATAAATTTAATATTGACCCAGCAGTAGCTTCGGGTCCATTTATTACAACAATTAATGATATTATTTCTATTCTAATTTACTTTGGAATGGCCACGACGTTTATGAGCTACTTAATATAGTTACTAAAATAACTTCTTCCGGTTGGGAGAGGTTGTTTTTTTATTTACTACCCTGTTTGGCTGGGCAACACATTTCATTTATTGGGTTCATATAATGGGGTGAGGAAAAAAGAAGGGGAGATAAATACATGAGTAAAAAAAAGTTTGCGAATGAGCCATTACTATACATCCATCAACCCACTATTGGAACGACAAAGGCACCAATGCAGCACAGTTATATGAGTGAAAGGAAAACAAAACAAAATCAAAGCAGTCCGGAAGTAATCCATTCTCCAAAAAGAGTTAATCGAAGACATCATGCATTCTTACAAGAGGAAACTACGGAAGAATTAGAAGAGACAACAGAAGCAAATGTTCAAGATAGTGAGGAGCAACAAGAAATTGAATTTTCATCACCTAGAGAGCGGCGTAAACAATTTAAGGAAATGAATACTCAAGAGCGAATTGATTATTTTCTTACACGACCCAAATTTGCCCCACAGGTTAGGTGCGAAATTAAAACAAAGGAAAAAACATATCGCGGTATTGTACTTGGAAAGAATGAAGAAGAAGTCGTTTTCAAAACTGGAAATCGTTCTGCGCCAATACAAATTGCTATCGATGAAATTACTGAAGTACAACTACTTGGATTTTAGAGAAAAACACCATTTAGTGGGAAATCCCTCTAAATGGTGTTTTTTTAGTATTAATCAAAGTCCCTGCTGAATGCATCAATTGCTGGTAGACAAGTTACATGGCAGAAGCAATCTAAGTCAACGGTGATACAAATACCTGTGGCACGCAATTTATCTGTACTTTGATCCGTAGGACATTTTAAATGCTCACATCCGGTGTTTTCACCTTCTCTTAGCAGCAGTTCAAGAACAGCACAATGATCATTGTCTATTTTTTTCACTCTGAAAATAAAGCTAGCAAGAATTGGTCCGATTTTATTTCTTCTCTCTTTTAGAGCACCAAATCCTTTAAATGGTTTACAGCCATCCTTGCAGTATAAAATAATCGGTACTGTATCTAAACCATTACTAGGTTCGTTCTCACCCAGTAGATCGCTAATCGATTCATCACAGCTAGTGTCACAGCAATTTTCTACGATATCATTTTGTGCGTCCACAATGTCTTTAAGGATATCTACAACACAATTACCTGATTCAAAATTTTTCCCACATCCCATGAAAATAGCTCCTCTCAAATGTAATTACTTTCCTTTATAGGATATGTGTCTTTAATTGGATTGTGTGGGCATTTAACCGGGTTTTTACTGATGAACGATAAAGTGAAAAAATAAATAAAGAGGTTTACGTTTATAAAAAAAGGGTAATACATATAAAAAGAATTTAAAGGACCGACAATAATAACATATTTTTAACGTATATATATTTAAAATAGTCTGATAAGGGGTGGGGGAATGAGTTATATTTTACCAGTAACGCACTTTCAGTATAATGATTATCAGAGACGAACCATTCAGGAAAAGGGGAATAAGCATTTTATTGAAAGTCCTTTTAAGGTAATTCTCGAAAAGGAGCATCAGGAAATTTCAACCAAATATGATGCAATTAATAGGGGAAGCAAGCGTCTATATGATACTCGAGGAGCAGACGAGGATATAGCTGGAGAGTTAACTGGAAAGGGCATGCACATTAATGACTATGTATAAGAAAACGCTACCTTATTGTAGCGTTTTCTTACTGTAAGGAGGTTTATGGTTCCCACTTTTGATGATTTCGATTAAGAAAAGGGAGCACAAGCAGTTTTTGATCTTTCATATATTCAGCGTAAAATACATCTTCCAGCTGATTATAACCTTGTTCGATTAATTGTTCCATTAACCATTCTTCACTTAGGTTCTTTTCTTCTAAATTATCGTATATAATTTCTCCATCGTTAATTAAGGTAGTTGATAAATCGACATCCTGTGCAGAAAGCTTCATGTCCTTTCTTGTGGGGGGTTGATAGTCGGACTTTTTTAGAACGGAAAGTGAACCATTTGCTTCTAAAATAGCAAACTCGACTTCCCGTACAGAAAATGTATCCTTCTCACGCAGTAAATGCTGCAATTGATCAATATCGAGTTTGTTTTTTTTCATTGTATCGCGAATCAATTTTCCATTATAAATAATAATGGACGGGTTACCTTCAATAAAGCTTCGAGTTCGTTTGAATTTTTGAGTTATAATTTCTGTAGTATACATCAATACACCATAAACAGTAACGACAAAAGCAATTTCCAGAACACCAGCATGTGGATCGAATAATGCATTACCGACAAGTTCTCCCAACAATAAGGCAGATATAAAATCAAATGCTGTGATTTGCGAAATTTGTGTTTTCCCTAATACCTTCGTTGCAATAAATAGAGCAAAAAAGCCGAAAACAAGTTCGTAAAACATCGTAAAATATTCTTGCATAATTATTGCCCCCTGTTAAAAGCATTTATCGTTTAGTGTATCCAAGTAAAGAGATATCATGTAAAAATGGAATTGGTCGCTAATGGAAAAGGAATTTGAGGTAGATGCCGCTTTCGGTGATAAAGATTTAAGGTGTGCAAATCTAAATGAGAAAACAATAAAAAACGCGCTACACAATTGTAGCGCGAAGATGTTTTAGAGTTCCTTTACCATGGTAATATGTGGAATTCCAGCATCCAGAAATTCTCCGGATACAGTTTTATATTCTAATTTCTTGTAAAAATCCTCGGCATGCGTTTGGGCATTTAATTTTGCCTTTTGATAACCTTTTTGAGCAATTGCTTTCTCCATTGCATCAATAAGTTGTTTGCCGCAAGATTTTCCACGATAATTTTTTACTACACAAATACGTTCTAATTTACCATATTCATCAACAAATCGAAGGCGACTTGCAGCAATAGGCTTATCCTGGTCATACATCACGAAATGTGTTGCGATTTTTTCAAATTCATCGATTTCTTCTTCTGGAGGAACGTTTTGTTCATCAACGAAGACCTCCATCCGAACATGATATGCATCTTGAAGTTCTTCTTTTGTTTCTACTGTTTTTAAATTCATACTTGTTCCTTTCCAAACACAAATGTTTCATAGACAGTCCATGATCCGTTATCTAATTGATACAGTAATTGGAAGCGGTCAATCGTATCTTCAAACTGAAAAGATTCCATTTTCAATCTGCCGAAAACATCGGAATATTCATCATGTACGAGGTCCTGAGCGATTGTAATGTGCGGGACAAATGGATGCTCATTATTATCCTCGAATTTATCTACATGCATTTTTGCTTGTAAATCCATTAAAGCTTGAACGGGTTCAACCTTAAAATAAATCGTATTCGTGACGGGCGAAAACGTACTGACTTTATTAATATGAATGGTAAATCGATCTGTCTCATTAGCAATATGTTTCATTTCCGTAATCAATTCATCCAATTTATCATCATTCGCTTCAAAAGACCTTTTAAGCGTGATGTGCGGTGGAATCAAAGCATAATGAGGATCATAACGTTTTCTGTATGCATTTGCTTGGTCTTGAATTGGTTTTGATGGGAAAATTGCAATACCATAGTTCATTAATAAAACCTCCTGCATTGTAGTTTATTTTATGATGAATGAGTGCTGTCAATATGTTTATCTTTTAGTATACCAAAAATTCTATAAGAAAAGAATTAATTAAACATTGTCGTGAGAACTCGTGTCATATCTTGTTGCCAATACTTCCACGTATGTTTTCCATTTTCTATCTCATCATAATAATAGGTGGATCCTTTTTCTTGTAGCAGCTGATTAAGCTTGCGATTTGGTTCTAAAAAATCGGCTTTATTGCCATCAGTCATATGAACTTCTGTTTCCAACTCTCCGATTGTATGATAAATGTCCATGGAGTCAAGAGAGCCAGAATTTGTTACAGCATCTAATACATAATTATCGACATACGGAGATTGCATGACGACTTTACCAAATGTATTTGGATATTTAATCGCGGTCATTAATGCAAGTGTTCCTGCTAAGGAATCACCCATCAACGCTCTTGACTGTCCCATGTGATAGCTCGGAATAAGTTCATCTAATAAGGGGACAACTTCATTAACCAGAAATTTTGTATAGGCTTCATTTTGTTCACCACTTGGATGATACTTTTTCCTGCGATCATGTTTATCCTGATAATGGATGCCGGCGAATACAGTATTGGTAATTTCGTAGCTGTCATGCAGCTTGTCGCTAAGTGTTGCAACCCTTCCCATTTGAAAATAATCATTCCCATCCTGCATCAAGCAAATATTATATTTGTAGAGGGGTGAGAATGATTCTGGCTGATAAATTTGAATAGACATTTTTTCATTTAGAAAGCGACTATCAATGTCTTTAACGAGCATTGTACCTTTTCTACCCAAAATATACACCTCATGCTTTCAGTTTATCAATCTGTACATATTTAACCATAGTCTATCACTAACGTGTAGCACCTGTCACCTAATGAAAAGAAGCCTAGAGTTATTCGGTTTCGGTTATGAAATATCATAGCAAGCGATCATTGCACTTGTCCTTTGTAAAGCTTGTAATAGCTGCCTTTTAGTTTGATGAGTTCTTCATGGCTGCCTTGCTCTATTATTTTTCCGTCCTCAAGCATGATGATTGTATCTGCCCCTTGGATTGTATTTAATCGATGTGCAATTACAAAGCTTGTTCTTCCAACCATCAGCCGCTTTAATGCAGCTTGAATTTTCAATTCTGTAATGGTGTCAATATTACTGGTCGCTTCGTCTAATATCAGGATGGAGGGAGCTGCAAGCAAAGCGCGTGCAATCGTTAATAATTGCTTTTGACCTTGGCTAATTCCACTACCATCTTGATCGAGGATGGTATCATAACCATTTGACAGCTTCATAATGAAATCATGGGCATTCGCATCCACAGCTGCATTTTCAACTTCTTTATCTGTGGCATGAAGTCGACCATATCGAATATTTTCCCGGACGCTGCCGTGGAAGAGAAAGGGATCCTGCAGTACAAATGCCATATGCTTGCGTAGACTGCTTCGTTTAATGGATTTTAAATCAATTCCATCTAATGTAATTTTCCCGGTATGATAATCATAAAAACGTGAAATCAAGTTAATAATTGTAGTTTTACCTGCTCCAGTGTGACCGACAACCGCTACAGTCTCACCAGGCCTTGCTTCAAAACGAATACCTTTTAATATAGTTGTATCCTCATAACCGAATGTAACGTTATCAAATTTAATATTCCCTTTCGTTCTTTTCACTTCAATTGAATTTGTTTCATCAGATTCTTCTTTTGTTTCGTCCATAACTTGAAACACCCGTTCAGCACCAGCGATAGCCGATAACAGGACATTAAATTGGTTCGATAGTTCATTAAGCGGACGTGTAAACTGACGTGCATATTCAGTAAAAATTACAATTACCCCAACGGTTACAAGCTGTTGGTCGTAAACAACAACAAGAATTCCGCCAACTAATGCGATTAAAGCAAAGCTAAGGAAATTGAGCATATTCATGATTTTTGGGATAAAACCGGCAATCGTAAGTGCCCAAAATCCAGTTCGTTGGAGGTTATGATTTCGTTCTTGGAATTCCCGAATTACTTTCTCTTCCTGTGAGTATGTTTTGACAATATGCTGACCGGAGACGATTTCTTCCACGTACCCGTTTACTTCACCCAGGTCATTTTGCTGTAATTTATATAATGGACCCGTGCGTTTTGTAATCCAGCGCATAGAGAAAAACATCGCTGGAATAACAGACATGGTTACAACTGTTAAGATTGGACTTAAATAGAGCATTACTGCGATTGTTCCAACCAATGTTAAGACACTAGCAAAAATCTGAATAACGGATTGATTGAGCGTGTTATTCACGTTGTCAATATCGTTGGTTAAGCGACTCATCAGTTCTCCGTGCTGTCGTTTATCAAAGTACGAAATCGGTAGCCGGTGGAACTGTTTGAAAAGGTCCTTCCGTAATGTATACACGGTTCTCTGCGCGATGCCAATCATCCAATAATTTTGCAGGAAGATAGATAACGAGTGGAACAAATAAACAATCATTAAGCCTACTAGCAGCATCCCAAGACCACCAGCTTGACCGGTTACGATATAATCATCGATTGCCATCCCAACCATAAATGGACCGAGAAGACTTAGACCAGAACTAAGTGTAACCATAAGAATGACAAGAAACAGCTTTCCTTTTTCTACAGTTAAATAATTCCATAATCGTTTTAATGTGTTCCCCATATTTTTTGCTTTTTTCTTATTATCTACAGCTATATTTTCTAGCGGTATTTTTTCATATTGAAAAGGAGCTTTTAATTGATTACTGGACATGTTCATACTCCTTTCCAAATTGGGATGTCACAATATTTCGATAGATGTGTGAAGCTTGTATCAACTCCTGATGTGTTCCTATAGCAAGAATTTTTCCTTCATCAAGAAGCATAATGCGATCTGCAGTGCTTGCTGTAGAAATCTTTTGTGTGATGATAAATACAGTACAGTTATATGCTTCAATTGCAGTAAGCAGTTGAGATTCGGTTGCTAAATCGAGCGCACTCGTACTATCATCGAGCATTAATATTTTGGGCTTGCGAATCAAGGCACGTGCAATTGAAATACGTTGTTTCTGTCCTCCCGAAAGGTTAACACCTTTTTGCCCGACTCTTGTATCATATTGATTTGGGAGACCCATAATAGTTTCGTGAATTTGTGCATCTTTAGCAGCTTGAATAATCTCCTCTATCGTCGCAGCATTTTTTCCCCATACTATATTATCTTTAATAGATCCTGAAAATAACAGGGGACTTTGCGGAACATATCCAACGCTCCCGCGAATTTGGTCAAAACTATATGCAGTAATCGCATTATCATCGACAAGGATTTTTCCTTTGTTGACGTCATATAATCGTGGCAAAAGCTGGAATAATGATGTTTTACCAGAGCCGGTTGAACCAATGACAGCGAGTTTCTCTCCGGGATTAATCGTAAAGGAGATATCTTCTAATGCAGGCTTGGCTGCACCGGGGTAGGTGAATGAAACCTGATGATACGTTACTTTTCCTCGTATCACAGTCATTTGCTTATTTCCTTCTGTATGATCAGTAAGGTCGACTTGAAGAGATAGAACTTCATCAACTCGTATTGCGGAAGCTTTGGTTCGCGAAATTGCCATGATAATAAAGGAAAACATGGAAATTGCCATGGCTACACGTAAGGCGTAGTTAACCATTGTAACTACTTCGCCGACATTCGCATTTCCAGTAATCATTTGTTGATTTCCAAACCAGAGAATAACAAGGATGCTTACGTTCATAACAAATAAAAGTACAGGCATCGACGATTCAACAAAACGAAATGTTCTGCGCGTAGAATCTGCAAGCCCAGCATTTGCTTCCCTAAAGCGATTTTCCTCAAAGTCTCTTCGAGTAAATGCCTTTATTAGACGCATTCCTGCAAGGTTTTCTTGCATCACCCGATTTACTTGATCCACATAGCCTTGTACATTAGCGAACATGTTGCTAGCCAGTTTAAGCACGTATAATAAGAAGATAACAAGTAATGGCACAGTAATTAAGAAAATCAGTGCAAGCCTGGCATTTACGATGAAAGCCATTAACACACCACCAATTACAATTAACGGTGCTTTTGCCATAATTCGCAGTGCCATAAATATTGTGTTTTGAATTTGTCTAATATCATTTGTAAACCTCGTTACAAGGCTTGATGTTGGATAATGGTTCAGATTTGCAAATGAGAACTCCTGAATTTTTTCAAATAGCTTTTGGCGGATATCATAACCAAACGCAATACTAACGTGTGAAGAGAGAAAGGAGTTCGTAATCCCAGCTGCCAACGATAGAAATGAAAGACCAATCATAATAGAGCCCCACATCACAATTTTACTTAAATCTTGATTGACAACTCCTTGGTTAATCATTAAACCTAAAAATAACGGCAGAAGTAATTCTACTGCAAGCTCCATCAGCATTAGAATGAAAGCTATGACAGCAGGGAATTTATATGGTTTTAAAAAGGAAAAGACATTTCTCAATTGTGAGCCACCTACAATCACGGATAAAAACAATTTTCTTACTATTATAAAGTGAGGAGGGGATTTTATCCACTATTCTATTTCGAGTATCGAAATGTTGAAAAGGTTGTTTTATGCTAAAAATAATGAAGCCTGTTCCTAGATAATAAGTTTGTTTGCTAAATTAATCGACAATTCATATATTTGACTTGATTAATCAAGGATAGAAGATAAAATTAGAGAAATAGTGGGGGAAAAGGAAGGGGACTCAATATGATTTTATACGAGATTGAACAGAAGTTTAAGAGGGAAAAACTAATTGATCTAAAAGGACAGGTAAGGTCTGAATTAAAATTGAACAAACAATTGAATTCGCTTCCAAAAAAAGCAGAAATTGCAATAACAGCAGGGAGTCGCGGAATCGACAATATTGTAGTTATTTTAAAGGAGATTATCAATTATCTACATCAATATGGTTATCGTCCATTTATTGTGCCGGCTATGGGAAGTCATGGTGGAGCAACGGCAGAAGGACAAATGGATGTGCTTCGCTATTTGGGTATTACGGAGGATGTCATGGGTGTGCAAATTCGTTCTTCGATGGAAGTGATCGATCTTGGTACAACTCCTGAAGGGTTGCCTGTTTATATGGATAAACAGGCATATCATGCTGATGGAATTATTGTTGTTAATCGAATTAAAGCACATACAGCATTCCGAGGCAGCGTCGAAAGCGGATTAAGCAAAATGGCTGCAATTGGTTTAGGTAAACAGAAAGGAGCAAGTTTTGTACATAGCGAAGGGGCAGCAAATATGGAACAAAATATTTTGGCTGTGTCTAAGTATGCCTTACACCATGCTCCAATAAGTATGGGGTTAGCAATCATTGAAAATAGCTATGATCAAACAGCTATTATTCAAGGGATAGACGTGGATAAATGGTTTGAACAAGAATCAGACCTTTTAAGAAAATCAAAGGATCTAATGCCGAGCCTTCCATTAAAAGAAGTTGATTTATTAGTCGTGGAGGAAATGGGTAAGAATTACAGTGGTACTGGGATGGACCCGAATATAATTGGAAGATGGCGTATTGATGGAGTAGATGAACCAAAAGAGCCAAGTATTAAGCGTCTGGCAGTACTGGATTTATCCGAACAATCATTTGGAAATGCACAAGGAATAGGGTTAGCAGATTTCACGACCGAAAAACTAATTAACAAAATAGACCGGGTTGCTACCTATATGAATGCTCTAACAAGTACATTTTTACGAAGAGTAATGTTTCCGCTTTATTATGCTTCCGAGCGACAAGTATTAGAATATGCGTTTAAAAGCTTAGGACCAAAAGCAAAGTGGGAGGAGACCGATTACATCCAAATCCCAAATACGCTTCATCTAAATAAGATGTTAGTCTCAGAGAGTGTCTTACGTAAGCTAGATAGCAATGTTATAGATTATACAATCGAACGCAAGGTACGGTTGGATTTTATAAATGAAGAATTGAAGTACCGACTTTCAAATGTTTATATAACCTAACATATTGGTAAGTATAGAGGGTAGATATCTGAATCTGTAACTAAAGCTTAACGATGCTGCTAAGGATGATAACTTAGTAGCTTTTTTGTTTAGGTGAGAGAATATCTATTATGATTTGTTTAGCAAACAAATTAATTTCAGATTTAAACAATAATAAATTATTTTCAGAAAAATATTGATTTTGAAAGTTATAATATTATATACTTGTAATACAAGTTTGCAAAATATATCGAATTTATATTCGGAGGGGTTGGAAAAATTGAAAAAGTTAGTTATCCCAATTCTATTAATGTTAGCGCTTACGATTTCTGCTTGTGGGACAGCAAACAGTGGAACGCAGTACATCTCAATTGCAACAGCTTCATCAGGAGGTACATATTACCCGATTGGTGTAGGAATCGGAAACCTGTGGTCTGAAACCATTGATGGACTTAAAGCAACTGGACAATCCTCAGCTGGTTCAGTGGAAAATGTAGATTTGTTAAGGAAGAATGAGGCGGATTTAGCAATCTTGCAAGGTTTAATTGGAGCCCAGGCGTATGAAGGTACTGGTATTTTTGAGGATAATTCCTATAAGGATCTTCGGTCAATGGCAGTGCTTTGGCCGAATGTGGAACACTTTGTATTAATGAATAACAGAGTTAAAACTGGAACGATTGAAGATATTGCAGGTGATTCCTTTTCTGTAGGACCACAAGCAAGCGGTACAGAGCAATCAACATTAGTCATTATGCAAGGTATCGAATTAACAAAAGAGGATATAACTCCAGAATATTTAGGTTATGATGATACAATTTCAGCTATGCGTGATGGCCGTCTTTCTGGTGGGTCACTTCCAGCTGGTACGCCAGTTTCCGCAATTATGGATATGTATGCGAGCAAAGTGAATGCCAGTGTATTAGAAGTAACAGATGCCCAGCTGGACCAGATTAATAGTCTATCGAATGCGTGGGTTCGTTACGTCATTCCAGCTGACACTTATCCAGGAGAGAGCGAAGAGATTCATACAATTGCACAACCAAATTTTATCGCTTTATCAAAAGAAATGGATGAAGATTTGGTTTATGAGCTTACGAAAACAATGTTTGAAAACCTTGAGAAAGTACATGAAATTCATAATTCAGCTAAAGATGTTTCTTTAGAAACAGCATTAGCTGGTTTGCCTGCCCCACTACATATTGGTGCTTACAGATACTTTGAAGAGCAAGGAGTAGAGATACCAGAAGAGATTATTCCTGTCGAAGTGAAGGAATCTCAAAGTGAATAAGAACTACTTTAAAAAGAAGGATGGTGGACTTTATGGAAAATAAAAAAATGGCTACAGATACACAAAATGTAGATGCGGACAAAGAGGGTGGCGGTGGCGCTAGAAAACTGAAAGGAATGCAAGCTTCCATAATTGCTGTAGTTGCATTAGGTTTATCCTTGTTTGCTATCTATGTAAACAGCTTTATGAACATCCAGGAAATTTACCGCAATATTGTTTTTCTAGGGTTTGTCCTTATATTAGGATTTTCCTTATACCCGGCAATGAAAAAAGGAGATAAATCAAAAATATCAAAGATTGACCTCATTTGGATTATTGCAGGTTTGTCTGGAACCATTTATATTCTATTTAACTATATCGTCATTCATAGTGTTAGAATCTCTCAGGCGATTACAATCGATTATGTGTTTGCGGCAATTACAATAATTGCACTTTTGGAAGTGGCAAGAAGAAGTATTGGAATATTTATCCCACTGCTTTCGCTATTTGCAATTGTATACGCTTTATTTGGTCCATATTTCCCTGGGGTGTTAGGACATGCTGGATTTACATTAGAGCGTTTATTGTTCCGCTTTTATATGACAACAGAAGGTATTTTCGGTATGACTTTATCGATTGCAACAACCTATATTATCCTGTTTATCTTATTTGGTGCTTTTTTAAATGCGAGTGGTGCAAGCAAGCTATTCAATGATTTGGCTATTGCCCTAGCGGGACAGCGACGTGGTGGACCAGCCCAAGTCGCAGTAATATCAAGTGCGCTAACTGGATCATTAAGTGGTAGTGCAGTTGCAAACGTAGCTACTACTGGTCCATTTACAATTCCATTGATGAAGAGTATTGGGTTAAATTCACGATTTGCTGGTGCGGTTGAAGCTGCTGCGTCAACAGGCGGGATGATTATGCCGCCAATTATGGGAGCAGCTGCATTTATTATGGCTGGATTTCTCGGTGTTAGCTATAACATCATCATTATTGCTGCTATCATTCCTGCATTGCTTTACTATGGTGGATTAGTAATTGCGATTGATATTGAAGCTAAAAAGCGAGGACTTAAGGGGATTAGTAAAGATTCCATTCCACAGGTCTGGTCTGTTTTAAAAGAAGGAGGCGTACTGCTGCTTCCGCTGATTGTTGTAATCGGGACTCTATTGAGTGGGAAGACTCCAATTGTAGCGGGATTTTCCGGTATTATTTCTGCCATTATTGTCAGCTGGTTAACGAAGGACAAGACAAATCGAATTACGTTTAAAAAAGCTATCCAAACATTAATAGATGGTGCAAAAGGAACCATTCAGGTTACGGTTGCCTGTGCCTCAGTTGGTATTCTAATTGCTGTTATAACAATGACAGGTCTTGGATCTACACTTGCATATAATATAATCAATATTTCTGGTGGAAATTTAGCAATTATTCTATTGCTGGTTATGGTTACTTGTATTGTACTAAGTATGGGATTACCTTCAACTGCACTTTATATTGTAGTAGCAGTTACAGCAGCACCTGCGTTAATTGAGGCTGGTGTAAATCCAATTGCAGCACACTTTTTTGTGTTTTGGTTTGGTGCACTTTCCAATATTACACCACCCGTAGCATTAGCTGCTTACACGGCATCCGGAATATCTGGAGGCGATCCGATGAAGACATCCTGGACTGCTTTAAAGCTCTGCCTGCCAGGTTTTATTATTCCGTTTATGATTGCATACAATCCAATCCTTGTTATGCAAACGGCTACAGGTGAGTTAGCAACCTTTATGGAAGGCTTAATCGTTTTTGTAACCGCATTACTTGGCGTATTTGCTCTATCCATCGCGACATTCAATTACTTTAGTATGAAGCTAAATATAGTTGAACGAATTGGCTTTTTTGCGATTGCATTTTTACTTATTAAACCAGGGATCATAACTGATTTATTAGGATTAGGAATTGGAGCAATTATTTTAACGTGGCATATTTTACGAACGAATAAAATAAAACAAAAACAAAATACGGCTAGTGGTGATAAAGTGATTGGTGTTTAACTAAAAGAAGGAGGGGTATGGTTGAAAATTGAAAGAAAGAAAGTATCCGAATTGGTGCTCGAGGAATTAAAAGAGATGATAAAGGCTGGCAAATTTCCTCCGAACAGTCAATTGCCCTCTGAGAATGAACTCGTTAAGATGTTTGGAGTTAGTCGCTCACCTATACGAGAAGCATTAAGCGTATTAGCAGCAGGTGGTTTAATTGAGTCCAGGCAGGGTGGGAGAAGCTGGGTAAAAGAAGTGAATGTAGCTGAAATGTTAAAACAAGTACATTTTGAAATGATTAAAGTAGAAGAAGTACAAAATTTACTGGAATTACGTACCATTGTTGAATCAAATGCCGCTTATCTTGCTGCTAAGCGGCATAAGCAAGAGGATATAGTTGATTTAAAAGCAAGCCTTGAAGCGTTTAGTCAAACGGTTAAAGACCCCTATATAAATGGGTTTGAAGCTGATTATGCATTCCATCGAATTATCGTTCGCTCAGCTTATAATCCTTTTTTGACACAAACAATGGATAATATATCGGACCTCCACTTAAAAGCTGTCCAGTTTTCTTTATCCAAAAACCAAGGCTGGGAGGTTCGACGTAAAACCGTTTATGCTGAACATGAAAAAATTTACCTTGCGATCAAAAATCGAGATGCGCAAACTGCTATGGAAGCCGTTGCTGAACATTTAACGAATGCTCGGATTAAACTTGGAGATAAGCGTGTTACTGTAGAGGATAATACAAGTGAAATTCAGTAATTATATGGGAAATATCCATCATAATCGATTATATCTGATGAAATACGTGCAAATGTCTTAAATGGGTATTTGCATGTGTCCAGTGAACTGTCCACTAGACCAACAGCTGAGATGGAGGTAATTATTTGGAGTTTCAAGCAATACAAAAGAAGAAAAAAATCTATCAAACTATTATTGATCAAATTAAACATTCCATTGCTGAAGGAACTATTCAGCCTGGCGATAAATTACCGTCAGAACGCGCACTTGCAACGATGTTTAAAGTGTCAAGAACCTCTGTAAAAGAGGCAATGACTGTTCTGGAATCCTCTGGGATTATAACTGTCCGGCCAGGAGTAGGGATGTATGTGAACACGGAAGCTAATTACGGCACACTTCTTGAATTTTCCAACGTCATAGGTGACAACCTATATGATTTTATGAATCTGATTGAATTGCGACAGACGATCGAAGGAGACGCTGCTTTTTATGCAGCGAAACGGATTACGAAGCCCCAAAAAGAACGGTTGGAATCGGACTATGAAAATTTAGTAGTACTAAGTCTCGAAGGCAAGATTGCGATGAAAGAAGATTACCAATTCCATTATACAATTGTTGAAGCTGCAAATAATCCTGTCATGTTAGAGATTATTAAATTAGTAGCTGATAAGATTTTAATCCATTTACGTGAGAGCCGAGCGTACTCCATAACAGATGATTCATTAAATGCCCAGGTTATAGAAGAGCATAAGCAGATTTTTCGTGCAATTATAGAAGGAAGACCAGATGCAGCAAAAGAGGCGATGTGGAAGCATCATCAAGGCATTAAATTGCGCCATCAGCAGTTTCGTATAAATTCAGGAGGGATACGGAATGATTCATGACACAATCATCCAGTTGTTAAAAGAGATTATAAAGGATGAAAAGCGAATATTAACAGACAAAGTAGACTTATATAGTTATTCCTATGACTCCTCGTTTGGGTTATATCTCCCAGATGTAGTTGTTCAGCCGAAGGAGACAAAAGAAGTAGCTGAAATGATGAAGCTGGCAAATAAATACGAAATACCTGTCTACCCTCGTGGGCAGGGCACAAGTTTAAGCGGCGGTCCTTTACCAGTGAAAGGAGGGATTGTTTTTGATTTATCCAAATGGGATAACAAATTAATCATTGATGCTGAAGATATGGTAGCGGTCGTTTCACCAGGGGTTATAACAGCGGATATTAATAATGCCGCAATGGAAGCAGGGATGATTTATCCGCCTGATCCGAGCAGCTCAAACGTTTCAACGATTGGTGGTAACTTAGCCGAAAATTCAGGTGGCCCGCGTGGGTTGAAATATGGCGTTACGAAAGATTATGTCATTGGATTGGAGGTTGTAACACCAGAGGGAGAGGTAATTCGTACAGGTGGAAGAACTGTTAAAAATGTAACGGGCTATGACTTAACGAAATTAATCGTTGGTTCAGAAGGCACATTAGGGATTATTACGGAAGCGATATTACGTCTTTTTCCAAAACCACAAGCGACAAAAACATTGATGGCAGTTTTTGACGATATAGTAGATTCCGGTCGAGCAATTACAAATATATTGAGCTCAGGAATTTTGCCTTCCAAACTAGAAATAATGGATAACGCAACGATTAATGCCGTTGAAGCCTATGAACCACTTGGTCTGCCTATCGAAGCGGAGGCATTATTATTAATTGAATTAGATGGTCACCCAGCAGCAATTGAGGATGAAATTATTCGTGTTCAGCAGGTATGTGAATCTAGTCAAGCAAGTGAGGTGAGAGTAGCTAACACAGTGGAAGAGGCTAATGAGCTTTGGAAGGCAAGGAAACTTGTATCCCCTGCAATTGTTCGTGAAAAGCCTACAAAAATTTCGGAGGATGCAACGATTCCAAGAAGTAAGATTCCAGAAATGTTTAAGCGGTTAAAAGAAATTCGAGAAAAGTATCACATTCATTTAGTAGTATTTGGTCATGCAGGTGATGGAAATCTACATCCGAACATTATTGCTGATCAACGTGATCAAGAAGAGATGCGCCGGGTTGAAAAAGCAGTAGAGGAAATATTCGAAGCGGCTATTGAACTTGGCGGCACATTATCTGGAGAGCATGGTATTGGTACATTAAAAGCTCCGTTTATGGAAATGGAACTCGGTGAAATTGGACTGGATATGATGAAGCGAATCAAAGAAAGCTGGGATCCGAAAAACGTGCTAAATCCTGGCAAGATTTTTCCGGAGCCAGGTCAAAGGCTGGTGTTAACCAATGGCTGAGCTAGCATATGAAGAAACGTTTGATTGTGTACAATGCGGCTACTGCTTACCAGCTTGTCCAACATATATAACAATGGAGAAAGAAACGCACTCACCAAGAGGGCGAATCAACTTAGTGAAAATGGCAGCCGAAGGGAAAATTACGTATTCTGAACTAGAAGGACCAATTAATCTTTGCCTTGGATGTCGAGCATGTGAAGTGGTTTGTCCGACAAATGTACAATACGGGACGATTTTAGAATCAGCAAAAGAATTTATCGAAGAAAACAAGAAAAAAGAAACGCCAAAACGTGTGAAGTTATTTCGAGAATTTCTATTTAATAAAACAATCCCTAATAAGAAAATCTTGAATACTGTAGGCGGAGGAATTGCATTATACCAAAAATCCGGCTTGCAAAAGGTAGCACATAAAGCAAAAGCAACCAATATTTTACCAGAAAACCTACGTACGTTTGAGAAAATCCTTCCGAATGCAGAAGGCAGTATTAAACGCAGAAAACGGGAAGAATACTATCCGCCAATCCACCGTCCTGCATTTCGCATCGGATTTTTTACAGGATGTGTGATGGATACGATGTTTTCATCGATTAATACACAAAGCATTAAGTTACTCCAATTAGCTGGATGTGAGGTAACGGTTATTAAAGAGCAAACCTGTTGTGGTGCCTTACAAAGTCATAGCGGAGAAACGGAAATTACAAAAAGATTAGCGAAAGAAAATATTGAGGCATTTGAAAAACACAGCTTCGATTATATTGTAAACAGCATTGGTGGCTGCGGTGCTATGCTCGTCGAGTATGATAAATTATTTGCCGATGATCCGGAATGGGCGACCCGAGCAAAGCAGTTTGCAGAAAAGAATGTAGACATTAGCGTTATTTTAAGTCAGTTGAACCTACCATTTGAAAAGGAAATCAATAGAGCCGTGACATATCAACCATCCTGTCATATGAGCAATGTCCAGAAGCGGGTGAATGAACCGTTGCAATTATTAAAATCTGTACCAGGAATCACATACTTAGAGTTTCCAAAAAAGGATATGTGTTGTGGATCAGCGGGCATTTACAATATTGTAAATTATAATGAATCGATGGAACTTATTGATGAAAAGATGAAGCACTTGACCACTATAACACCAGAAGTAATTGTTACAACAAATCCGGGCTGTCACCTGCAGATGAAGGTTGGGGTGGAGCGAGAAGGATTGACGGATCAGATTCAGGTTGTTCATTTAATAGAATTATTGGCGGAAGCTTGTAAGGTTGAAGGTTGAGATTTATTGCTTGAGATTAATTAAATAAAGAGCTCTGGCATGGAACCAAAGAGAAATTATAAGCTCTTTTGCTCTACTAAGTGTGGTATAAGAAAATAAAAATAATTATATTTTCAATACAACACCTTCGAGGTAAGGCCTATTTATCCACTTTAATATAGCTAAGAGGATTCCTGGAATTTTTTAAATTGAAAAAACTTTCCACCTTACCGATAATAAAAAAGGAGGGAGTTGGCACTATGGCTGAATTTTATTTTAAATCAAATGGTAAGTTCATTGTCACCGTGGAAAATGGTTATCTGAGATGGAAAAGGAAAGGGTTTCAAAATTACTTAAACCAAGGTTCTAAAGGAGAGAAGAGTATACCGATCAAGAGCATAACGGCAATACAAATAAAAGAACCGCGCTTAACAACTGGATATATTCAATTCGCATACAGTGGAGCATCTGAAAGTAAAGGCGGTGTTTTAGACGCGGTCAAAGATGAAAACACCATTACTTTCTTAAAAAAAGAATTAGATCAGGCTATTGAGTTGAAGAATCTACTAGAAACCTTGCAAAATGAAGACAATTCGGTTATCACTAAATCAAGTGACGCTGAAGAACTAATTAAATATAAGCAGTTGTTGGATGATGGTATTTTAACTCAGGACGAGTTTGATGCTAAGAAAAAACAAATACTAGGATTATAAGCATCTCATAATGAGGTGCTTTTTATTATTGTAATAAGAGAATCGTTTGCAAGGGACACAATTGTACCCTGTACCAATCTAAATCCTTATATCCTTCGAGATTATGCAGTAAATGTAATGATTAGGGAGAGGTGATTCGTATTGGGCTTGAACCAACGACCTCTACCCTGTCAAATTAGTTTCTGAAGTAAATTAGAAAAAATGAATTCAAAGAAGTGCAGTTTAATAGGGGTTTGGGAGGCTTGAAAATCAAATAAGTTAAATAAATTTAAGCCAGAAAACTAATTCTGTGACTTTTTTGTGACTGATAGGTAAGCAAGTGGTCTGTACTAATATAAAGAACAGTTACTGTATATAACAGCAAATATCTTTTCCCTATGTTATTAGCATAATGAATGATACTTAATCATGCTACTTTTTTATTTGGTGTGTATCATTGAAGTGTTCTATTTTGAGATGTATTTTAAAAAATACATCTCAAATGATATTAAAATTGAGTAATAAAATTGCAATTTAAAGTCATCTAAATTGACCTATACTCAAATTTATTAGTTGTGGCTAACAATCGAGGTGCGTTCAAAACAGACGGCTTTTATCATATTGTTTTCCTTTTTTAAGATTATTAATAAATCATATTATAACTTTGTGAAATATTGTACTTAAACTAACGTGGCAGGTTAGTTTAAGAACTATTGAAAGCAGTCGGTAAATTTTTATTGCATTTATATCGTATAACACGATATAATCTATTGAAACGATGTATTGGAGGTATTTTATATGATTGATGAAATAAACAGATATTTTTCTAACATTTACTTTGAACTTCACCCAGTACAACAAGAATCCATTTCTCACCAAAGTGTCCGTATATTACAAATGGTACATAAAAAGCAGTTTGTAATGGTTCGAGATATTGCAGAACATTTATCTATATCACATAATACTGCTTCGGAACACGTGAAAAAGCTAGTAAGTAATGGATGGCTATATAAAGAAAGATATGAAAAAGATCAACGTAAGGTTTACTTACATCTTACGGAACTTGGTGTAAAGATAGTAAGGAAAAACACAGAATTAGATGAAGAAAAATTACAAGCAGCACTTGATAAGTTATCAGATAAAGAAAGGATACAAATTGTTAAAGCCTTTCAATTACTCAGTGAGGTATCAAAATAAATGTATTTATTCATAAAAATTGTAAGCTCCGCAGCCATTATTGGCATAGTTACCGAATTAGCAAGAAGATTTCCAGTGTACGGAGGAATTATAGCAGCTTTACCTTTAATCAGTATTCTAAGTATAATTTGGCTTACTGTACAAGGAGAATCCACAAAGACTATTAATGAGTTTACAGGTGGTGTGATAGCAGGTCTTCCAGCAACTATTGTAATGCTCTTGATAATTTATATGGCATTTAAACATTCTATTCATTTATCAGTAGCGATTTTATTTGGAGTTATTGGCTGGGGGTTCTTTTTAATCATTCAGAAATATATAATCGAAATATTCTTCTCCTAGAAAAGTTTTAAGTTCTTTAGCTAACTGGTGCAAAAATTGAAAAGAGCAACGAGATATTTATTGCGTTGCTCTTCAACAATCTAAAAATACTTTCTATAAAACTCTTGCCTAAGTCTCCCACTTAATTGAGCATAAATTCGTGTTGTTTCGCTTTTCTCGTGCCCTAGAAGACTTTGGATAACTTCAAGTGGAGCACCATTATTCAAGAGATGAGTAGCGTAACTGTGCCTTAATTGATGAGGATGAATGGTTTTATTAATTCCAGCACGATTAGAAATACGTTTAATTATGTATCTCATTTGAGCAATACTCATCCTATGTGGAGATCGTTCTGTAACAAATATAGCAGAATCATTGTCGTTCCTACTATTTAAGTATTTATTCAGCCATATATCAAAACGTATATTGAAATATACCTCTCTTTCTTTATCACCTTTACCTCGAACAATTGCCGATTGACTTCCCCAATTAATGCTGTTTCTGTCAAGTGTCACGATTTCTCCAATACGACACCCAGTTGAAAACATAAATTCGAATAAGGCTTTCTCCATTGGAGTAAAACAAGCATCTCGTAAGTGCTCAATCTCTCTTTCTGTTAAGAATTTTGGGATACGTTTCCCGATTTTTGGTTCTTTTATTTTACTAGCAGGGTTACTATCAATGATCCCTTCCTCGTGTGACCAACGAAATAAGGATCGGATAAATCTTATTCGATGAGACAAACTTGATGGCTTCAATTCATTGCTTGATTCAGCTAAATATTGCTTTAGATGCTGGGTTGTAATGTCATTCATTTTGGTATTACCTAAAAAGTTAACTAATAGCTTCGCTTGAAGTCTATAAGCATTTAAAGTTTGTGGAGAAAAGCCCTCAATTCTCTTATCTGCTTCATAAGATTTCGTAGCTTCTAACAACAGCAAATCAAATCACTCCCTAATTAGATTTATAACAAAGCATATCCAATCATCGGAATAAAATAATTTTCTGAATAATTTAGGGTGTTCTAAATAAAAAAGTGGAATTTAATGTTAAAATAAAAATATGTTATTAAGCTAAAGGGGCAGGTTAGTAGAATAAACGGTATTGAACTAACCTTATCTTAATAATGATTCATAAGTGCTGTAATTTGAAAGGGTGATAACGTGAACATTAGAAGAAACAAAAAAATAGAAGTTAATAAATTAATAAAAATATGGTATGAAGGTTCCTTAATAGCACATGACTTTATTGATAAGGATTATTGGAAATCACAGCAAAAGGATATGGAAGGAAAATATCTTCCAATGTCTGAAACCTATGTTATAAGTAATGAAATAGAAATTGTGGGTTTTGTATCATTGGTAGATGATTATTTGGCTGCACTGTTTATTGATGTTAAGCATCAAGGCCAAGGATACGGAAAAAGATTATTAAACTTTATAAAAGAACGAAGGGAAAATATACAACTGAAAGTGTACAAGAAAAATAGGAACGCCGTTAATTTTTACGTGATGAATGGTTTTGTAATAAAAAAAGAATTATTAGATGAACAGACTGTTGAGGAAGAGTTTTTAATGGGATGGGAAAGAGTTTAAGCTCCATTGGTTAAATCATATTATTACATAAAATAATCTCTTATTGTGCTAGCGGGTGCCATAGTTAAAGAATGAAATTGAACGGCAGTTATTGTGATAAAGCGTCAGGAGAGTTTCATAAAGAAAGATGGGGAGAAAAATGCAATACTTAAAATATAGGATGAAGTATTATGTGGCTATAATTGTGGGTTTGTTAATAGGCTTTTTAATTGCCCAATTGTTATTTGAAACGCCAGATTACCTAACTGGATTTATTGTTGCAACAATTGGGTTGGTAATAGGGGAATCTGTTGTTTCTTTTAGATGGTTACGTCGAAGCAAAGGTGCAGGGTTGTTTAAATAATGGTAAATAGTTTTGAAAAATAAACTGGTGAAGGTGGAGGTTATTATTAGACGATTTATGGTCATTTTAATGGTTATAGCTATTTTTTTCATATCTGCTTGTAGTGAAAAGGATAAGATAGACCACTTCTCTTCTAAAGAAGAAACTTTGGAACATTTTAGTGAGAAAGAAGATATTGAAGGGAATATTGATTTAATTATAACGACAAGAGGGGAAAAGTTATTAGTAGTACAGTCGAGAGAGGATGTATTTTTTGTTGGAGAATTAATCGAAGACAAGGAAGGATATTACGCAAAGAGAATATCAGACAGTGTTGGAGTAGGGATAGGTGCGAGTTGGGAATTAAATACAGTAAATAAAAATAAGTACACAATATTTTTTGAAAAGAATAAAGAAGATGCGTATTACATAAAGTTCTCTAATGGCGAATACGACATCTCCCTTGTAGAAGGACATACGATAAGTGAAAACGACTTAGTTTTAACAAGTGCGATAAAGGAAGTTGAAACAGTAAAAGATAAAATCAACTAACTGGTGCGATAGTGACTGAAGGAGATCAAAGTGAGATCGCCTTTTTCTTATGGTTAAAATCTTGATTTTATTATTGGAATATTATGTTAGTATTTAGGTAGAAGTTAAAGCTAACGGTAGGATTATTGAATAAGTCGAGTAGTAAAAAAGGGAATGAATAATCTGAATATAAAAATATTGTGTTTTAAGAAATTTAAAGGGAAAGAAAAGCCTGTTGACTATGTTAATTGGGCTTATAGTCTGTGGGAAAATGAAACTCGAACACCATCCGTAAATATCCTCGCTTCATTGAGAGAGCCACTAAATATTTTTGAAGTAGAAGACTATTTTAATAGAGCTTTAGGTGAATTAGGTATAAAGGAGCCTTCTTATGAAGAATGTGCAAAATGTTATATACGTTATTTATTAATGCAAATAATAGATGATCATAATAAAGCAATAAACTTGGCATATGAAATATATGAAGTGGTTCGTGAACACTTTACTAATGAGGAATTAGAGATATGGTTTGAAATAAGTGAAATGATAGATGACTTTCGTTATGGCGATAATATAAATAAATTTACCGAAGACTTCATAATAACTATTATTGTACAAGAAGCAAAGAAACAATTAATTAGCAAGTTCTTATTGAGCTAACGGGTGTGATAGTTAAACAAGGTGATTATTATATTTGATCGCTTTTTTCTGCTGGAAAAATTCAATAAAATGTTTAAAATATTATGCTATCATCGAAGTATAAGCTGGCAGGATAGTTAAAGTTTCGCTTAATGAAACAGTTATGTAATTAACAAATGGAGTGGGGGCAGATGCTGCTATCGATTCTGTTGGAGGCGCTGATGGGAATGAATTAGCTTTTAGTGTCCTCTGTAATGGCAATTTTTTAACAATTGGTCTTTTATCTGGGGTACAAGTAAATTGGGTAGAGATTGTAAACAAGGCAAAAGTAAATGCTAATATATTTCATTTACGGAATTGGAATAAAAATGTTTCAGCAAATAAATGGCAAGAAACTTTTCAAACGTAAAAAAGGCTGTTGAGGTTGTAGAGTCTTCTAAAACAACCAAGGGAAAAGTATTTTTAACAAGTTATTAAGTCTTATTAAGCAAACTGTTGCTTTTCTTGAAAAAAAATTGCAACTAGTGTCATTAAAGGGGTAGGTTATGTAAGAAGGATTGCAGGAAAATCATATGCAATAAATAGGCATACTTACTTAACAAACTATGTAAGGAGATAATAATTTGAACATTTTAACTTTGAGTCTAAGTTATTTAATTGGCTCAATCTCATTTGCTTTAGTAATCGGTAAAATATTTTATAAGAAAGATATTCGTGATTACGGTAGTGGTAATCTTGGCGCAACTAATGCTTATAGAGTTTTAGGCATAAAAGCAGGATTTATTGTTGCAATTGCTGATATATTAAAAGGTACATTTGCTTGTTTACTTCCCCAAATACTTGGTTCTACAGTTAACCCTATTGTATGTGGTTTATTAGCCATATTAGGGCACATATTTTCTGTTTTTGCTAGTTTTAAAGGTGGAAAGGCTGTTGCGACAGCAACTGGAGTCTTCTTGTTTTTGACTCCTTTAGGTGTTTGTGTTGGTTTTGTTGTGTTCGTGTTAACTTTGCTATTTACTAAGTATGTATCACTAAGTTCAATGTTGGCTAGTATAGCATTATTCATTTACAGTCTTATATTTGAAGATAAAGTTATCATAGCACTTTCTCTCCTAATAAGCGTATCAATAATTGTTCTACATCGACAAAATATAAAGAGAATTGTAAATGGAACAGAGAACAAAATAGTTGGAAATTAGTTATTGCTTGTTAAGCTAACTGGTACAAAAGTTGAAGATGTAATGAATAGCACCTATTTCTTACTTTTGGAACCAAATATAAAGAAGAGCAAGTAACCCTGCTCTTCTAAACGAATTCTATTGGTTGAATATAAATTCTTCAGTAGCGATGATCATTCTTTCATTTGTTGTTGGAGTGATTTCTACTATTTATTTTTATTGGTAACAGAGGGAATCGAAAAGCGTATAATACGTAATTGCTTATTAAGTAAACCAGCTAATAGAAGCTCGTTGGATACTGCACTATAGGGTGCGATAATTCAAGAAGGATTATCGCATTTTTTGTCGAAGTAGAGGGGTAGGATAGTTTAAGTACGTCTGGGGTCTGTAGCAAAATTATACAAGAACATCACAGGGGAGATATTAAATGAATAAAGGAATATATGAATTTATAAGTGAACAACAGTTAAAAATGTATGCAGAACTTGCTGTTCGAACAGGTGTAAATCTGCAAAAAAATCAATTATTGATTATTCATAGTGATATACAAAATGCTACGTTTGCACGTCTAATCCAAACGGTAGCATACGAGGCAGGAGCTTCAAATGTATTTATAGATTGGACAGATGAACAGTCAACCAAAGAATTTTACTTAAATGCAGCAGATAGTATCATCGATCACTTTCCAGATTGGCAGGCTGCCCGTTTTAAGGAGTGGGACGATGCAGGTGCTGCTTACATCCATATTATTTCTGAAAACTTAGATGTCTATAAGGAGGTTTCTACAGAAAGGATAAGTCGTTTCCAAAAAGCTTCTCGTACGAAATTGAGGGATTATTATGCGAAAATTAGATCCCACGAGGTACGCTGGTGTCTTCTAGCTGTCCCGTATGTTGTATGGGCAACTAAAGTATTTCCTAACCTAAGTAAAGAAGAAGCTTTACAATCATTATGGAAATTAATTTTAAAAGGATCACGGGCAGATGGGGAAAATCCTATAAAAGATTGGGAGAGTCACAATAGAGCCTTCGAGTCTCGAAAAAAAATCCTAAACGAGAGCCAATTTGAAGCCTTGCATTTTACAAATAGCGGTGGAACTGATTTATTAGTTGGTCTACCTAAAAATCATCACTATATCGGTGGGGGTGTCATAGATGAAAATGGAATACCTTTCTTTCCGAACATTCCTACGGAAGAAATATTTACTGCTCCCCATAAAAATAAGGTAAATGGCAAATTGGTAGGTACTAAACCTCTTATCTATGGTGGAAGTGTCATCGATGAATTTTATCTAATTTTTAAAGATGGACGGATTACCGACTATTATGCCGCAAAGGGACAGGAAGTGTTACAAAATATCATCGAAACAGACGAAGGTTCACATTATCTAGGTGAAATTGCCTTAGTCTCTAATAAATCTCCTCTTGCTCAGGCAGATACTCTTTTTTACAATACCTTATTTGATGAAAATACGACCTGTCATATTGGAATCGGAAATGCATCTCCCTCCAATATTCAAAATGGCATTGACCAATCTGAGGAAGAGTTGAAGGAAGCGGGTCTGAATAATTCACTTTTGTTAGTTAATGTAACCTTTGGTACCGAAGATATGAAAGTAGTAGGCATTAAAGAAGGTGGAACTGAAGTCCTGCTAATGAAGGATGGGGATTTCCAATTCTAAATTGTCTACAACTTAAAAACAGAGAAAACTGGTTTCTGGTGGATTAGATTTAGTGCTAGTTATAGTGAAAACAAACTGGGCAGCATTCCTGTAACAAATGAAGATTATGGGTTATGTTTGTGAAAGAATGTACTTAAACAAACGGGTGCATTACTCAAAAGTGACTATCTTGTTAAAGGGATGGCAGTCGAAGATTAGTGGGACGGAAATGAGAATAATAAAATGTGATTGTGGACTATAAATGATCGGGGTGGAAATTTAATGAAAAACAAGGATACTATTTATGATATTGTCGTGCATACTGTCAATTTAATTCTATTGGGAGCTATCGGTTTTCTTGCGTTTTTCTCTGTGGTAAATATTAGCCCACACCGAGACCCCGTCTCTGACATGTTTGGATTCGGTACAATTATTTTCCTGACTGTAATGTGGGCAATCAATTACTGGTTCCAATTCAAGAAAAGAAAATGGATTCTCCCAATAGCCGGAACCGTCCTTTTCGTCGCCATCGCTTTGTTTATCCTGGATGTGGGCATACCATTCTTATACGACACTTTTATTAGATAAGCCCGCAACCATATAGAATAATAGAAGTAATAAATATTGTTTTTATCATTCTACTTTACTAACCGGTGCATTACTGATAGAAGGATAATGCTCCTCCTTATTCAAGTAACGCAACAGAATAAAAATAGCTTTGAGAGGATGATTAAAATTATAATTGATATTATAATTTTAATTGCACTTCGGTTAATACTCTGTTTTTTCAAAATAAACACATCCTATGTAATACCTAATTTAATAGAATGGGCTACAAAGTTCATTCTTCCTTGGATAACGTTGTATCGGATAATTAGGTGGTTAAAAGTATAGAAAAAATAAAATAACAACTTATTCAAGTAACTGGTACATAGAAGATATTTTACTGGTGGGGCAGGGTAGCCGAAAAACATTCCGTAATAATTTAACCCTGAAAAACATAGGAGAGAGTAAGAAATGATAAGAGTCGATGTAACTTATCCATTTATTTATCAATGAGGATAAGAAAAAAATCCTTATGGTTAATAACAAGGGTGGAGGTTGGTCTCTCCCTGGTGGTGCAATGGAAAAAGGAGAAAATCTAGAACAAGCAGTTATTCGAGAGGTCAAGAAAGAAACAAGTTTAACAATTGAAGCTGGAGAAATTATAGCTGTCAATGAAGCTATATTTAAAGACAAGGGAATCACACTATATTTATAACATTTAATGCAAAAGTAATCGAAGGAGAAATTTCCATTATAGACAAAGACGAAATTTCAGAAATAGAATGGGTATCCATACAGAGGGCTAATGAATTAATGCCTTATCATCTTAATGGAGTTGACAGGATATTCAAAGCCTCATCTCTTTATACATTTCAAGGATAATAAACCCCGGCCCATCTTCAACGTTAATTCAAGAAGGATTAACGTTATTTTACGTAGAAGTAAGACATTTTTATGAAAAGAGTGGTTTCCAATCTTGCGACAAGGGATCTTTAGTAGCTTTCGCTATGTTGAGTTAGATGCATTAGTTTAAAAGGCATTTTGTTATGAAAAAACATAAAATAGGGAGTTGCACTTTAGACTAGGTGCAACATTTTATATAAAACAATGCGTATTCAATTAAGCAACAATTTCTGAATTATAAAAATATGAACTTAAAGTAACGGGTGCCTATGTTGAACAATGGGGTTGCTGCGGCAAACCTTTTTCTTATTCGACTAACTTGGAAAGATTGTTTAATAGTGAAACTATTTGTTTTTTAATCCGTACATAAGTTTAGGGGACAAATAATATATGGAGGTTTAAAAATATATGCAATACATTCTTATAATCATAGCTTTTCTTATAATAATAAATGTAACGGCTAAGGTGAATAAATTAGAAGGTCGCATAAAAAGAATGCAATATACCTTAGACCAAGTAACCAAACAATCGGGTCTGCCTGAAAATCCAATCAATGATGAACTACGTAAACTAATAAAAGAGGGCGAAGATGTAAAAGCAATTAAAAAAGCAAGAGAAACTTTGGGTCTTTCACTGATAGAGGGTAAAGAATATATTGATAAGTTGAAATTCAATGATTGATAATTCTTGATTTACCCACAAAAGCACAAAACGAAAGATCGGATATGTTTTTAATTTAACCAAACAGTTGAGTATAAATTGAGAAGTTTGTTATATTTAACCATATGGTTAATCAATATGAAGATAACTTAAATGAAATTTTTCATGCTTTATCCGATCCAACAAGGAGAGAAATCGTTTATATGATGTCTCAAAAGGAGAGGACAGTTTCAGAGTTAGCAGAGCCTTTTGACATGTCTTTAGCAGCTATTTCTAAACATATAAAGGTTCTTGAACGAGCAAATTTAGTGGAGAGGAATGTAAGAGGAAGAACGCATATATGTAGATTAAACGCAGCGTCATTGTCTCAAGTTTCTGAATGGCTTCGTTTTTATGAGAGGTTTTGGAGTAATCGTTTTGACCCTCTTGAGAAAGAGTTAATAAAGGCACAAAAGAAAGAACATTAAATTACATAAAGGAGTTTTTAATATGAACAACTATTCAACAACCACTTTAACAATGGTCAGAAATTTTGATGTGAAATCGGAAAGAGTTTTTGATGCATGGTTAAACCCAGAAATGATGAGAAAATGGTTTTTTACATTGGAAGGGACGAATAAGGTTGCACAAAATAATCCTGTAGTAGGCGGTACTTGGGAAATTGTTGACCATCGACAAGGAAAAGATTACCGTGCGATTGGGGAGTACCTCGAAATTGATCCTCCGAAAAAAATCGTGTTCACTTTTAAGATGCCTGAATTGACACCAGAAGGATTCAGCGAATTAGCAGATACGATTACAGTTGAGCTAAAAGAACTCCAGCAAGGCTGTGAGATGACTTTCACACAATTGATCCATGTTATTCATGAAGAAAATTGGACAGAGTCCGATATCGAAAAAGCTCATGATGAATGGCGTGATAGCACTGAACAAGGCTGGTATTATATGTTTATGGGTCTTAAAGAATTATTGGAGACAGGAAAAATTAGCTATAAAGGTTAAAAATCATTTTGGAGTTTCGAGATATATAAATCTACCTAAATAATAGGAAGACATTAAGGATACTCTATTAATGCCAATAATAATAACAAAAATTAATCAATAACGTGTGCTATTCTAAAATATAGGGGTGAAAAAAGGACTTCACGCATTAAACTTCTTGGAGGAATTTATGGTTAATAAAAGATACTTTTCAATTGGAGAAGTTTCTAAATTAAAGGATGTTATAATAAAAGCCTTGCGTTATTACCACGATATTGGCTTGCTTACGCCTGCCTACATAAACCCCGAAAATGGTTATCGGTATTATACAATTAACCAATTTTTTTACCTTGATATTATAAAAATATGTAGACAGGGTAATGTAAGTATTAGTGAAATTAAAGATTTATTTACTAATTCCGATACCAATTATCTTAAGTTTTACTTGGAACAGAAAAATGAAGAAATTCAGATGGAAATAAAAAAACTAATACAGTTTAGTAAACAAATAGAAATATTAAAGAAAGCTATTCATACATCTGAGGATGATCTTATGAATAAAGGCTTTAATATGCAGACCTTCGAAGAAAGATACCTTTTTAGTTCACCTACACAGGGTGGAGTACTTGATGAAATGCAGTCATTCGATAAATTAGATGAAGAATTAGAAAGATTTATAATGAATACATTCCAGTACGGACTAATTTATTCACGTCATAATGATATTTGGGCTATTAGTGATGCATTTCGTATAATAACAGCAGATGATTCTATTATGCTTAAAGATAATCCAAGTGTATCTAAGTTACCAAAGGGAGATTACTTAACTGTAAATTGTACAAGAGAAACTGAAATCGAAACATTTCAATTAATAAAAGAATATTTGGTGAAAAAGAGTTTGTCGTGTGATAAGATTTATTTATTTTATTTAGTTACAGATGTCTTTAATCAAAATAAGGGAGTGTAATATTAACTGTGTAAGTAAGAATGCGTACGGTTCTTGCTTACACATTTTTTTAATTTTGATAGAATGGAATTAAATTGATAGGAGGTTATGTAATGACGAAGTCAAAGCGAGACCCGAAATCAGTTAAGTTGGCAAATAAAATTATTGAAGACTATCAACCAGAGTCAGTTGAAGATATGCAAAATGCACTCAAAGATATATTTGGTCCTATGTTTGAAACAATGTTAAAGGGCGAGATGAATAACCACTTAGGATACGATTCGAATGATAAAGGAGAAAAAGAAACCGAAAACAGACGCAATGGGTATGGAAAGAAAACGATCAAAACAGCTTCAGGAGAAGTAGATATTAATATGCCCCGTGACCGTGACGGTTCCTTTAATTCTGAACTGATACCGAAGCGTAAGAAGGATGTTTCTGCCATTGAGGGTAAAGTGATCTCCATGTATGCACGTGGGATGTCGCAGCGTGATATTTCATCAACGATTGAAGATATTTATGGTTTTTCAGTATCTCATGAAATGATATCCGATATTACGGATCAAGTGCTTCCTGAACTGGAGGATTGGCAAACCAGACCGTTAAGTGACTGTTATGCATTTGTTTTCGTAGATTGCATGTATACAACCATCCGCAATCAATATGAGGCGAAGAAATATGCTGTCTATACGATTCTGGGTTACACAATGGAAGGGAATAAAGAAATCCTTGGCTTATGGTTAAATGAAACGGAAAGCAAACACAAATGGATGCAGATTTTCGATGAAATCAAGGCGAGAGGTGTCGAAGACATTTTCTTTATATCCATGGATGGTGTGAGTGGTTTGGAAGAAGGAGCACGTGCGATTTTCCCTGACGTAATCGTTCAACGATGCATGGTTCATTTGATTCGTAACTCCGTCAAATATGTTCCCAGCAAGGATTATAAAACATTCACCAAAGCCTTAAAGAAAGTTTATGGTGCGCCAAGCCACAAGGCTTGCCTAAGTGCCTTTGAATCCTTTCAACAGCAATGGGCTGCTTATCCAGGGGCAATTGATGTTTGGACAAGAAACTTCCACCATGTCGAGCAGCTTTATGATTATGGAAGTGCCATTCGTAAAGTTATGTACACCACCAACGCAGTTGAAAGCATCCATTCCAGCTTCAGAAAAGTAACCAAAAAAGGAGCATTCCCTAACGAGAACGCTCTACTAAAAGTATTATTTTTACGAGTCAAAGAACTCGAAACCAAATGGGAAGGTGGCCATATCCAAAACTGGGCAATGGTTATGAACCAACTACTTCTCCATGGAAATCTAAAAGAGAGGGCTTTAAAATATCTTGAGTAAGTTTAGAACTTACACACTTTATTTGACAAACCCCAAAATAATCACTTTTCGCAATTTCAAATTAGTTTAAAGCCCACCCCCTAGCTAAGGTGGGCTTTAAACTTAAAATTTGTATTCATAAATAAAGTTTGTATTCTCGAATCTTCCTTCAGGTAAATTAAATACAGTTAATTCTTCCTCTAGGCGTTTAAAACCATTACAGTCGTAGAACCCATAGTTACTTATTGTATCTGTATATACATAGATTTTATTAACTTTTGTGTTTCTAAAGTAAAAAAATAGCTCATTCAATAATTTTTTTCCTACCTTTTTACCTCTCGACTTTTCAGAAACGGCAAAGAATTCTAAACAGCCTTGAAACTCATTTTCTTTTCCTCTAATTAACTTGCTATATGCATCATTAGTCTTTGAAGTAAATTCGACAAATAAGTTTCTTTCGATGTCGTTTAGATTTAAGATTTCTAACAGTTCCTTTGTATAATCCTCTTGTAATAATCTATAAGATCTTATCTCATCAACTCTTGATCCAAAAATTACACCAATGACCTCGCCGTCTAGTGTAGCTACTCTCCCGAAGGTACTTTTGTTTAATATCGGATTTATAAACATTAGCGTAATTGCTGCATCTAGTATATCTTCGTTTTCTACCTCTTCTATAAACCCTTTAGCAAAGGCCTCAGCAGTAATTACTTTAATAGGTTCTATGTCCTCTTTTTTAATGTCTCTAATTTCTAAGTTCATTTTGAATTCCTCCTTTAAATGATTAACTTACAAATAGAGTTTAATGTCTACCCTATAGGGGAGAGTCAAGAGTTTCTTTTTAATTTTCTTAGAGAATATATGCATTTCTATTATTCTACAACAATAATGTCCTGTTAGTTTAAGTGCATATTAACCTTACCATTTAATTGCAATATTTCAAATAATAAATCTAAATTAATGTAACTAATTATAATTTACTATTCCTTGGTCAAAATTAAAAGTAGACCACTTGCTTACCTTTACTAATAAGGAGGTAAGCAAAATGATAGGATCTATTCAAAAATATAAGAAAAAACAAGGGATTAGATATCGATATACCGTTGATCTCAATCAAGATGGGGTGCGTAAACAGAAAAAGAAATCCGGTTTTCTACTATCTAGCCGAGTCATCACTGAACTTAAAGAACACCGAAGAAATCAGGAGGGTCAGAAGAAAGCGGCTGGAGAAATGTACCAAGATCAAGATTTAGTTGTTTGTACAGAAAATGGGGCGGTCCAGGATCCGGGAAATTTGCTGCGGGTTACAAATAGAATCATTAAGCAGGTGGTGTACGTATCATTCGCTTTCACGATTTAAGACATTCGCACGCATCCATCCTGTTATCAGGAGGTGTAGATTTAGTCAAAGTTGCTGCACGTATGGGACATACCAGCCCCAAAACAACCTTGGAAATATACGCTCACCTTGTTCCTAACAACGATTATGATGTTGCCGATGTGTTTGAAATGGCTCTAAAAAATTCTGTGACTGATTTGTGACTGCTAACCAAATTGGGGTGAAAAACAAATCTTTACTATAAAAATAAAAAAGCCTGTACTCCTTGATATACAAGGGATACAGACCTCTGTTTTATGATGATTCCGATTGGGCTCGAACCAACGACCTCTACCCTGTCAAGGTAGCGCTCTCCCAGCTGAGCTACGGAATCGTATGTACGATTTGTACTTATTACTATACGTGTAAAATGCCGTCCTGTCAATATTAATTTGCTTTATTAGAGACTTGCTAAAAATACGACCAATCAGCAACCAACCTTCTGATTTAAAACTCTAAAAAACTCGAATTTTGCATAAACCGGATTATACCTCAGCATTTGCTAGCTTTTAATAGGCATCTTCAATCAAACTACCCACAGCATACCTCATCATGAATAATCTGTAAATTCCCGCCTTTATCAATTTTGACGAAATGGAAGCTTATTATTAATCTTATAGAGTACCAATTAAATAGCGCAGGAGGTGAGAGCATCAATACAAATGGAATTGCAGGAATGAATGCAGTAGCTGAAATTGAAACAGATTTTCATTTTCGTAAGCCAACCAAACACGATGGATCAGTGGTTTGGCAACTCATAAAAAATACAAAGGTACTTGATTTAAATTCGTCATATAGTTATTTAATGTGGTGTGAGATATTTTCTGATACATCCATTGTGGCAGAAAGAAACGGGGAGATTGTTGGGTTTATTTCCGGGTTTTTTCATCCGAATACAACGGATAAATTATTCATTTGGCAGGTTGCTGTTAATGAATCTGAGCGCGGTAAAGGTTTAGCAACAAAGATGTTGTACCAATTACTGAACCGTACAGCATGTGGAACCGTTCAATACATTGAAGCAACAGTTTCACCTTCAAATAAACCGTCACAATCATTATTTAAAGGTCTTGCAAAAAAGCTTGAGACAGATTGCAACATCAGTGATTACTTTCTCTCAGAGGATTTTCCAGCTGAAGGACATGAAGATGAATTGCTATTCAAGATAGGTCCAATAAAAAATAAAAGATAAAGGATGATTTGGTGACTACAGCTGTATTAAATGATGCGAAAATGAAAACATTTGAGGAATTAGAGTCTGCTGTAAGAAGCTATAGCAGAGGCTGGCCGACAGTTTTTAATAAAGCAAAGGGCTATAAACTTTGGGATACAGATGGCAAGGAGTATATTGATTTTTTTGCCGGTGCAGGAACAATGAATTATGGCCATAATGATGATACGATGCAGCAAAAAGTGATTGAATATATCCAAAATGATGGCATTATACATAGCCTCGACATGGGTACAACTCCAAGAAAAGAATTCCTTGAAAACTTTAAAGAAATTATTCTTACACCACGTAAGCTTGACTATAAAATTATGTTTCCGGGTCCAACTGGAACAAATACAGTAGAAAGTGCTTTGAAAATTGCTAGAAAGGTAACAGGACGTGAGACA
This sequence comes from Oceanobacillus sp. FSL W7-1309, assembly GCF_038002145.1. Classification (NCBI taxonomy): domain Bacteria; kingdom Bacillati; phylum Bacillota; class Bacilli; order Caryophanales; family Bacillaceae; genus Oceanobacillus; species Oceanobacillus sp. FSL W7-1309. The sequence continues at coordinate 1,466,847 of NZ_JBBOBX010000002.1, read as the reverse complement.
GTTATAAGCTTCACAAATGCTTTTCACGGAATGACGATTGGTTCTCTTTCTGTGACAGGTAATTCCTTTAAACGCCATGGTGCAGGTGTGCCACTCCATCATTCGGTATCTATGCCGTTTGATAATTATGTGGAAAATCATGATTCCATCGCCTATTTGGAACGGTTTTTAGAGGATAGTGGAAGTGGTGTGGCATTGCCAGCTGCTATTATATTGGAAACGGTACAGGGAGAAGGTGGCATTAATGCTGCGCGAATCGAATGGTTACAAAAGATAGAGGAACTGTGTAAACGCTGGGACATTTTATTAATTGTAGATGATGTGCAGGCAGGAAATGGACGTACGGGTACTTTCTTTAGCTTTGAACCAGCTGGTATTGAACCGGATGTTGTTTGTCTTTCCAAATCGATCGGTGGTTTTGGTCTGCCAATGGCAATTACATTAATCAAACCGGAACATGACAAATGGGGTCCGGGTGAGCACAATGGTACTTTCCGTGGAAATAATTTAGCGTTTATTGCAGCGACGGAAGCATTAAGCTATTGGAAAAATAATGACTTCGAAAAAGAAGTTCAGGAAAAAGCAGAAATTCTAAAGACTGCTGTAAGTACTATAATTGAAAAATATCCTGAACTGATTGGAGAAGCAAGGGGCAGAGGATTGATGCAGGGAATTGCAGTAGAGGAAGAGGGTCTAGCAACTGAAATTTGTGCAGAAGCATTTCAGCGTGGCTTAATTGTAGAAACTTCCGGTCCTAAGGATGAAGTCGTTAAATTCCTGCCACCGCTTATTATTGACAAAGTGGGATTAGAAAAGGGATTTCAGCTATTAGATGACAGTATTAACTATGTCTTGAACAAATAATGAGGGATAAGAAAGGGGAATGCGCTATGATCGTTAAATCATTAGAGGAAATTATTGGAACAGAGGATGAAACTTTCAGTGAAAACTGGTCGAGCCGTCGATTTATTTTGAAAAAGGATGGCGTTGGCTTTAGCATGAACGATACCATTATTAAAGCTGGTACGGATAACTTTTTCTGGTATAAAAATCATATTGAAGCAGTTTATTGCATTGAAGGTGAAGGGGAAATTGAAAAAGTGGAAACTGGAGATGTTTTTCAAATTAAGCCTGGAACAATGTATTTGTTGAATGATAATGATAAGCATCGTCTTCGTGCACGTACACAAATGCGAATGGTTTGTGTGTTCAACCCGCCATTAGTCGGAACAGAAACACATAATGAGGAAGGGTATTATCCGCTTTTAGTTGAATAATAATTTGTTTTAGGCCATCTGATACATGTCAGGTGGCTTTTCAAAGGTTAGGTCCTTTTTAAAATCCATCGTAAAAGTCTGCTCTAAGTAGAATGTTAATCAGCGTATATCCTTTGTGCTATTTCGCTAAAAGTTGTCAGATGAAGAACAAAAAATAGGTGAACAATGCTATGATGAATAATACACAACATCACACAGGCAGAGGGTGTCTATTTTGGGAACGATATTTTTATTTATCACAATTATTTTAGTTGCTTCTATTCTTCAAACGAGCACTGGGTTCGGCTTTTCAATAATGGCTACACCATTCTTGCTCATGTTATTTTTGCCTCAAGAAGCAATTCAGATAAATATTATTTTATCTTTAATTATTTCAATTGCATTAGTCTATAAAATAAGAAAAGATATTGATTTTAAGATTGTAAAGCGATTTACGCTAGGAAGCTTAGCTGGTATCCCCGTTGGTGTTATCCTAATTATAACGATTGAAGATATGAACGTTTTCAAGCTGGGAATCAGTATCCTTATTCTGCTATTAACTGTATTGTTAATGCTAAACTTCAAAGTAAAACCAACTCCAATCAGAGATTTCATTGTTGGCGGGATATCTGGAGGGTTAACAACAAGTGTTGGAATGCCTGGACCGCCATTGTTGTTATATTTTACTGGAACAGATACGGAAAAAGCAAAGCTGCGGGCAACGACTTTAGGATTTTATCTTTTTATTTATCTTGTCAGTCTTATTACGCAAATCATCTTTACGGGTACAAATAAAGTTATTTGGGAATCGAGTTTATATGCGGTTCCGTTTGTGATTTTAGGATTATTCCTAGGGCAGCTACTTTTTAAATGGATAAATCAAAAGATTTTTAGGCTATTTACATACATTCTATTGTTATTTACAGGTGTCTTTCTGTTGCTGGAGAGTTTATTTTAAGGAATCTGGAGTAAGAATTTTAAACTTCTGCGTAAAAGTTAAACAAATACCTAGCATGTGATTCAGGATACGGTCACATGCTAGGTTATTTTTACGCCGTTAAAAATGTTAATAGTTCTCGATTAAATTTTTCTTGTTCCTCCCAAAATAATCCGTGTCCACTATGTTCAAACCAGATAAGCTTGGAGTGCTGTATTTGTTGATGCAGGACGGACGCAAGCTGGGGAAGGCAAATTTGATCATGTATTCCCTGGAAAATAAGAGTAGGTGCTTGAATGCTTTCCACATCAGCAAAGAGTACTTCATCTCTCAATGTGACTAAAATATTAGCTGTGGAATAACCACTTGCCACAATTCCTAATTGGAAAAACCATTCCTTAAAAGCTGGTGTCAGCGCTCTGTAGAAAAACATGTTCGTTAAATCTGCTAGCATTTGTGGACGATTATCGTACGTTTGTTGGATAAGCTGATTTACTTCATTAGCTTGTAAGCCATATGGAAATCCTGGTCGCTGGATGAAGCTAGGTGCTGCTGCAGCGAATAGAGCAAGCTTATCTACACCATATCCACGATGTCTGCCCATATATCGAATAACGATTGCACCACCAACTGAATGACCGGCAAGTGTAAAATGTTTTAAACCGAGTGTGTCAACAATAACGCGAATATCATCTGCAAGACGATCATAAGAATAACCTTCCCATGGTTTATCGGATTGACCAAAACCTCTTAAATCAATTCCGATACAGCGATAGCCCATACCAGGAAAAACATTAAATTGATATTCAAATAACCGGTGATTTGCTGGCCATCCATGCACAAACAGAATAACTTTTTCACTTGTTGGATTGATATCCTCCACATAAATGTTAACAGATGGTTCGACCTGTACATAATATCCCATTGTTTCTCCTCCTTGATTAAATCCCTTTTATACACATATTCTAAAGGAGGCTAGGATAAGAACTAATTCCATCAATAATGAAGTATATTTACTGTTCAGGCAGTGATGTTAACTGTAAAATTAGGATATCGATAAGAAGGGGTGATCAGATGACGCCATATCCGAATGTTAGCGAAACAAAGGAGCTAATTAGACAATTAGTATCAATTCCAAGTCCGTCTGGGTATACGTTTCAAGTGATTCAATTTGTAGAACAATTTTTACAGGATTTAAATGTAGAAACGAAACATAATCGAAAAGGAGCTTTAATCGCAACCTTGCCTGGTGCAAATAAGGATGAGCATCGCATGCTGACTGCTCATGTAGATACATTAGGAGCAATGGTAAAAGAAGTAAAGAGTGATGGCCGACTTCGTCTTGATTTGATTGGTGGTTTTCGCTATAACTCGATTGAAGGAGAGTATTGTGAGGTTCATACAGCGAATGGGGAAGTTATAACCGGAACAATTTTAATGCATCAGACCTCTGTTCATGTATATAAAGATGCCGGTGACGCCAAACGTGACCAGACGAATATGGAAGTGCGGATTGATGCAAAGGTTGAAAATGCAGAAGAGGTACGGACGCTTGGAATTGAGGTTGGGGATTTTGTTTCCTTTGATCCACGTGTACAGCTGACTGAAAATGGGTTTATTAAATCACGTCATTTAGATGATAAAGCGAGTGTAGGTATTTTATTACAGCTTATCAAACGAATCAAAGCGGAAGAGATAAGACTTCCGTATACAACGCATTTTCTTATTTCCAATAATGAAGAGATTGGTTATGGTGGAAATTCCAACATTACTCCTGAAACTGTGGAATATTTAGCAGTGGATATGGGAGCAATGGGAGATGGGCAGTCGACAGATGAGTATACTGTTTCCATTTGTGTCAAAGATGCGACAGGACCATACCATTATGGTTTGCGAAAACACCTTGTTGAACTGGCTGAAGCTAATAACATTGGCTATCAATTGGATATTTATCCATTCTATGGTTCAGATGCTTCGGCAGCAATTCGTGCAGGCCATGATATTATTCACGGATTAATTGGACCAGGAATAGACTCATCCCATGCTTTTGAGCGAACACATGAAAGTTCACTTATTCAAACGGAAAATTTGTTATATCATTATGTACAATCAGAAATGATTGGTTATTAACTTTAAATAAACCGCCTTTCTAAATAAATCTAATTACAATATAGTTGAGAAATCCCACCTGCATGAAGTAGGTGGGATTTATTTGCACTTACTTCATAGAAGACTTCCAGATAGTTTCTCCTGTCAGTGCCCCTTTTAATAATAAAAGGATTGTTTTTATTACCCACCTTTTCAAATTCCGAGAGTTGTTTTAAGAAAACCGTTATTATCTTTCGATTCATGCAGTCTTAGTAGTGCTGCGTGATACTCCCTATATTCAGGGACCTCCATCTCCAAGCCGTTGTCGGAATCATAAAACGTTTCTAACGTATAGAAATAACTCGTTCTATCCTTCCAAGTGACTTCTAAAAGAGTTCCATTTTCGTAATTTAATAATTTCTTGACCAAAGAGCTAATATACACTATTTCACCACTTTTACAGGTAGTAGAAGCTTGTTTAGGTGATACTGCTATGGTAAGAAAAAAGTGAGTACCATGGCAACAATTATTCCGCTCGTTTTAGCTACTCCTGCCAAATTTTTTGTGTTTGGGCATATTACTTCTCCTAATCATGATACAAAATGATGTACCACCATTTGGACCTAATTTGCTCATGATACATCGTCTTAATAATCAACTTTAATTGTATCTAGTCAATGATATTTATTAAAATTATTCTTTTAGCATATGATTATAATGGTTTACGTCCGAACCAATCGTAACGATTTTTGGAAATCCACATGTACAGCGGAGATAAGAGCCTATCGATATATGGCAGATAAAATAACAAGCTGAAAGGAAAGGTTAATGGCAAAGCAGTTAATATTTTCCTTACAGTATAAAACCCTTCATACAAACGACCTTTGGATGAAAGCATTTGAATCTTATCGTATATATCCCGATTTTTTAAAAAGTGGAATTTATAGCTCCCCTCAGCTACTTGAACCGGTATCCAATGAATTCGTCGAAACCAGTCTAATTTTTGAACAGCTATCTTCACAGTTGAACATAAAGGGCATTCTCCATCATAAAAAACTATATGTCTCATGTTGAACAACCTCCTATTATTTTTTACCCTTTCTAAAATAAGATAAAACTGTCTTCTATATAATCGAAGCGAGCAGGAAGCGGTAACTAACCTTCGACATCTCACACAACCGTCTGCACGGTTCGGAATAGGGAGGTTTCATCTAATTCCAATGTGTTGTTTGAAATCGTATACGCAGACTTTTCAGTCCCTGTCTTTTCTCAATTCTCTCTACTCCATATGACCCTTGGGTAAGAAATATTTGCGAGTTATTTTGATTAACATGACAAAAGATGTCATGTTTATATTATATAGTTTACAGGTAATGAAAGGAGATTTTTCATGAATCAAAGACGAAATACGGTATTGTTCATAGCGTCAAGTTTGGATGGATACATTGCTACGAAAGATGAATCTCTTGAATGGCTATTCAAGGTTGAAGGTGAAGGAGATAACGGCTTTGCAGAGTTCTATGAAACAGTTGATACACTTTTAATGGGAAAAAGAACTTACGATTGGGTAATGAAGCAAGATTTTGAAGAGTTCCCATATAAAAATAAGGAATGCTATGTGTTTACGAGATCTTCTTATGAGGATACCGAGAATGTGAAATTTGTTAAGGATGATGTAAATAATTTCATGAACAAGCTAAAAAACAAAGACGGTAATAACATTTGGGTAGTCGGTGGAGGTGAACTGCTAAATTCTTTTATGCAGAAAGATTTAGTTGATGAATTCATTATAACCATTGCACCAACTATAATAGGTAACGGGATCCCTTTATTTAAAGAAGGAAATCGACAATTAGACCTTTCTCTGAAAGGAACTAAGAAATTTAATCAATTTATTGAATTGCATTATGAAGTTAAAAAGTAAATTAACTAAGGGAATAAAAGGTCTAATAAAAAGTGTTGTTTTTCTTTTTAAACTTCTTCCACAATTTGGGCCCATTAATGGAATAATACTTAATTTTATTGTATCCATAAAAATCCCTTTGGATAATGCAAAATCCAAAGGGGCAAAAATTCGCATCTTTTTTACAAACGTCGCGACTTTATTTTAGGTCTACACAAACCACCATATGATGGTTTGTTATTATTTTAATATGAATCTATAGCTGCATTTGATGGTTGCGCCATTCTTAATTCGACTTCCTTTTTTACTCTTTCAAAGAGCCTGTCGATTATTTCTCTATTTACATCATTTTCAGTTATTTCTAATGAAAAAGGCTCTCAACATATTTCGATCCATAGAATTTTTATAAAAAATATTGTTCATTTTCCGCTTGGGTTATTCGTTAAAGCGCTCATTTGCTTAAGATTGATATCAGAAATGATTATTACAATTTGTTATTCAGTAAAGATAGCAAGATTCTCCAGCGTGGATCCTAAACCTGTGTCATGATCCTCCTTCCGTATTCCTTCAGGTACGTTTTCGCATACAATAGTAACCTTTGTGCCTTCTGAAACAGGTTCCAAGAGCCACTTCTGTATCATCTCGCCCGAGAATGATGGATCCTCGGAATCGAATTTTATTGATTGCACAATTCGTTTGTCTGGAACCAACTCCAAAAACTTCCCTTGGGCTACGTCAGTGTTTTCCGTAGTCTTTCCAGGGTTTGAGTGATCCATTTCGTATTTAAGAATCAGTTTATAAGTTCCGCCTTCACGGGGATCAAACATGTCAATATGACCCGACATTCCTTTCGGTGGAAGCCACGAAACCAATGATTCTGGGTTCAAAAACGCCTGATAAATAGTTTGTGGAGATGCCATAATTACTTTTGAAGCAGAATCTATTCTCCTATTACTTGATTTATTCGCCATGATAAAACCCTCCTTATAGTCATTCCCTTAATCTTTTTAATTTTACCACAATAAAAGCAACTAATTTCTTCTCGATTGCTAAAAGGTTATACTTTTATTCCTTTAACTGGCCTGATTGCTTCCAATTTATTAATCTTACGTTTTAATGATGCTATAATTGCCTCTTAAACAAGGGTCTAGAAAACTTTAGAATAAATTAACATTTCAAAAAGGACTATCTCAAAAAAATGAAATAGTCCTTCAAATATATGTTTTATAATACGTACCCATAAATGCATATAAAATGAAATAGGGTGCCGAGCAAGATGAAAATATGAAAAATTTCATGGAAACCGACATGTTTAAAGCTTAAAAATGCGGGCTTCAGCCAATAAATAACGGCTCCAATTGTATATAGTAGACCACCAAGAATAAGGAAGAACATCCCGTTCGTTCCGATAATCGGTGCAAGTGATCCACTGAAAAACACTACAATCCAGCCCATGATGACATAGAGTGCAGTTGATAACCACCTCGGTGCATGAAACCAAACTAGTTTAAAAATAACCCCTGCAATCGCAAGTCCGCTGATGACACCGAATAAAATCCAGCCAGTTACACCATTTAAACTGATTAAACAAAACGGCGTATACGTTCCAGCTATGAGTACAAATATCATCGAATGATCGACCCGTCGTAAAAATGCGATGATTCGATCCCTTGCTATAACCATATGATATGTAGCAGATGCAGCATATAGCAGGATCATGCTAATTCCAAAAATAATGACAGCGGTTATTGCAAGCGCTGATTCTGTTGTATCTAGAGCCTTCATTATCAATGCAAAAAGTCCCGCGATTGATAAAATTGCCCCGAATAAATGTGTAAATCCATTGATCGGTTCCCGAATGTAATTATTCATATTAACACCCCTATAATGATAAGTAGTTTTAAAAACTATATGTACATAATAAACGTATTATATGATGTAGTCAATGTTTACTTCGAGAAAATTTCGCTTTATAATGAACATACTATATATAAATGAGGTTGTTACAATGAAACATAAACATGAATGGATGGAAACACTCCATTTAGATAACCAGTTATCTATTGAGGATATCCCAGATTTAGATCTTTATATGGATCAGGTAATTCAACTATTTGAGAAGAAGTTTGTAGGTCAAAAGCGGAATGATGATGAAAAAGTACTTACAAAAACAATGATAAATAATTATGCAAAAGGGAAATTGTTTTTTCCAATTAAAAACAAGAGGTATTCGAAGGGACATTTAATGTTGATAAGCATGATATATCAAATGAAGGGTGCATTATCAATCAATGATGTAAAGCTGACACTTGAAAGGCTGAATACGAAAATAACGGACGAGTCCTTTGATTTACAACGATTATACAGTAGTTATTTGGAATTAATGAATGTAAACCATGCCATGTTTGAAAAAGACCTGCTCGAACATATGAATGAGGTTGAAACAGAAGTTGCTGAAGTGAATGATAATGATGAGCCGTATTTGGAACAAGTACTACTTGTGGCTACACTTACAAATATGAGTAATTTTTACAGAAAAGCAGCGGAAAAGCTTGTGGATGAAATGAATCAAAAGGAAGAGGGTGATAAGAATGAAGCTTAGTATTTTGGATCAAGCACCAATTGCAAAGGGGCATACTGCGAAGGAAGCATTAGACGCTTCTATTGAACTCGCTCAGCTTGCAGACCGCTTAGGATATAAGCGATATTGGGTAGCAGAGCATCATGATCTTGATGGATTAGCGAGTCCAGCTCCAGATATTTTGCTTGGAATAATTGGATCGCAAACTGAAAGAATTCGTTTAGGCTCTGGTGCTGTCTTATTGCCGAATTATAAACCATATAATGTGGCAGAAAGATATCATATGTTAGCAACTTTATTCCCTGGTCGGATAGATTTAGGAATTGGCAGAGCGCCAGGCGGATCGGCTGAGGTTTCAATTGCTTTAGCTGGTAACTTCTTGGAGAAAGTGAAAAACATGCCTAAGCTTTTGGATGAATTGCTTCATTTTATCAATTGTGATTTTCCTGAAGAAAATATGTTTGCAAAAATTGCTGCCACACCAATTCCGGAATCAGCACCAATTCCATGGTTGTTAGGAACGAGTGAAAAAAGCGCATATCTAGCAGCTGAAAAAGGGTTGCCTTATGTGTTTGGCCACTTTATGAGTGATGCGGATGGCCCTGCGATCGTTAAAAGCTATTTCGATAATAGTACAACAAATAAAGCCAAAGCTATTGTAACGGTTACCGTCGTTTGTGCTGAAACAACAGAAGAGGCAGAAAAAATTGCTCAAAGTAATTTGCATTGGAAAGTGTTGCAAGCAAAAGGTGAGGGTAAGAACGGTGTACCTTCCATAGAAGAAATAGAACAATATCAGTATACGAATGAAGAAATTCAGATGATTGATAAACTGAAACAGAATCAAATTATTGGAAATCCACAGCATGTAAAAGAAGAGCTTAAGAATCTGCAACAGCGTTATGATGTCGATGAACTAATGATTGTTACTATTACCCATAGCTATGAAGCAAGGAAGAGGTCATATGAGTTATTAGCAGAGCTGTTTTGATTTTGTATGATACTGAAAAAGTTGGTTAAACTACTCCTGCAATAAATATGAAGGAGGAGTAGTAAATGGGATTTATTTGGTCATTAATCATTGGAGGAATTTTAGGTTGGATAGCCAGTCTAATAACCGGGCGTGACATTCCTGGAGGAGTTTTTGGAAATATTATCGCTGGTATTATTGGTGCATGGCTCGGAACACTCATACTCGGCCAATGGGGTCCAGTAATGGGAGGGTTCTATATTGTCCCGGCCTTGATTGGAGCAATTGTGCTCATTTTAGTTGTGAGCTTTGTCATGCGAAGTATGCGACGTAATACGAAATCAGCACAAAGCTAAAAATTATATGAAATAGTAAAAGAACCTTTTTCAGAGAGGGTTCTTTTTTTGTTCTTAATGAAATAAGCATAAAAAGCGATCTCCAACAATACATATTAATGGACAAGCATATGTACTTGAAGGTGGTGGTTATAATGGAAAATTGGGTTACGGATATCATGGAAAAACTTGGATATTTGGGAGTTTATCTAATGATGGTTTTAGAGAACGTTTTTCCTCCGATTCCATCAGAAATTGTATTACCATTCGGTGGGTTTCTGACGACATATACTGATTTAACAGTATTTGGTGTCGTCGTTGCTGCAACAGCAGGTTCGGTTATAGGTGCAATGATCTTATATAGTATTGGTATGCTGCTCGATGCAGAACGATTAGAAAAAATAATAAATCGCTGGGGACATATTCTGCGACTAAAAAAGGAAGATATTCGCAAGGCGGACGCATGGTTTGACAAGTATGGTTATTGGACCGTCTTATTCTGTAGAATGGTACCAATTGTTCGAAGCTTGATCTCGATTCCAGCTGGCATGGCCAGAATGAATTTTTGGCTATTCCTCCTTTTTACAACAATCGGCACAATCCTCTGGAATGTTATTCTTATCACATTAGGCTCAGTCCTTGGGGCAAACTGGCAAAAAATAATTGGATTCATGAATATCTATTCTGATTTCGCTTTCACTCTAATCATTATTGGGACGATTTTATTTATTATCTGGCTTATTAATAGGAAGAGAAAAAGGAAGTAGAGAAATATTCCATTTCCTTTTTCTCTTCCTATTATCACTCCGGCCAGTTTCCGCACCACGTTGTTTTAAAACCTCTAAAAAGTACCATCTTTCATCGCTAAGACACCACCCCGTCTGCCATAGCACCACCTTTCATCGCTAAGACACCAAATCAGACTATAATAAGCACCATCCCTCGTCTCTAAGACACCAACCCCGTCTAAAAAAGCACCATCCCTAATCACAATGCCCCCAGCAACGGCAACAGCTATCAACACTACGAACGTTCACACCTAAAGGCGCACTCCACAATAAGCCCCGAGACCTAGTCCAAAATATTTCTCAGGCTCATTATCGAAAGTCTCCTAAACCGGTAAGATGGAATCAAGATAAAGAAAGGAGGCAAACGAAATGAAAAAATTTATGTTGTTTATTGGAGGGTTAATTGCCCTGTTCATATTAATGGCAAACATTGGACCAATGGTGCTCTTAGCACTTAGCGTTTGGTTGCTATACGTCTGTTTTAAGAAATTCGTAAAAACTGATTCAACACTAGCAAAAGTCGGCTGGGCATTAGTTGGATTGCTTGTATTAAGTATTACGTTCTCTAATCTGTATGCTGTAATGGGAGTAGCTGCAGCGTACGTACTTTACCTTATTTATAAAAACTGGAATAAAGAAGAAGACCCAGTTGTTCATGTTGTAGAGGATGATGATCCATTTACAAATTTTGAGAGGCAATGGGCCGAATTAAATAAGTAAAGCAAATGTCATAACAAATTAGAAACCACCACTATTTTAATAATCAAAAGTAAAAAAGGAGAGATTTTTATGTCAACTAACATTTTTACACGCATTAAAGATTCGATTTCAGCTGATCTTCATACAATGATGGATAAAAAGGAACAAAAAAATCCGATTGCTGCATTAAATCAATACTTGCGTCAAAGTGAGCAAGAGAAAGAAAAAGTTCGAAAGCTTATTGACCGTCAGTATAAATTAAAAGAAGAATTTTCACGCGAATATTTGAAGGCTCAAGAATTAGCTGACAAACGTCTAAAGCAGTCGGCAATCGCTGAAAAAGCAGAGGAACAAGCAATGCATGAATTTGCGTTGAAAGAGTATGAGGAGTATCAAGCACGCGCTGAACGTATGAAAGCTTCAAGGGAAGAAGCGATTGAACAGCTTGACACACTTGAGCAAAAATACGAGGATATGAAACATCGCTTAAAGGATATGCACTTGCGTCGTATGGAGTTAATGGGCCGTGAAAATATTGCAAAAGCAAACCATCAAATTAATCGAGTTGTTGAAGATACATCGGAGAAGCCATTCTCTAAATTCGATGAGATGGAGCAGTACATCGAGAATCTTGAATACAAAGTGAATAGCTCGTACTATCGTAGCACGTTTGATAGTAAGATTGCAGCACTTGAAAAAGAATTAAACGAAAAAGCAAATTAACAACGGTAGAACATACATGCAGAAAAAATAAAAAACATGATATACTAGTACAGGCGCAGAAAAAATCCTGCGTCTGTATTGTTTAGAGTTGCTAAAATAACGTAACGGTTTGTTTCATTTATATATAATATTACATACAACAAAGGAGGATTACAAAATGTTCAAAAGACTAACAACAGATTATTTCAACTGGATATTGATCATTGGTGTGATTCTCCTTATATTTGAGATTGCCTTTTTTTTCGGTGGCTCGATCATTCCAGCGTTATTTTCTGCATTGTTTATGTATATTGGCTGGAAAAATTTCCATAAATTATGGGGGAAAATTGTATTCTGGATAGCGCTTGTTAGCATGGTGTTTTCAGTGCTAAATCTACTTGCGGTACGCTTTTTGATTATCGCAGCTATTATTATTTTTATTATTAACTATTCAAAGTCTAAAAGCGAAGCAACTCAGTTTGATCCGATTCTTCCGGATGCCGAGAAGAATCATGAATCGATTTTGAAAGTAAATCCGTTATTCGACCATAAGTTATTTGACGACCAAATCACAGAAGATGTTGCGTACCAGTGGAAAGATGTAAATATCCACGGCGCATTTGGCGATCGGATTATTGATTTAAGTAATACGGTGTTGCCAAATGATACAGCTGTTATATCAATCCGGCACGTCATTGGAAATATCGAAATTTATGTACCTTATGAAGTTGAAGTAAGCATTCATCACAGCTCAGTGTTTGGTAAAGCTCATATATTAGGAAAGCATCATCTAAAATTAATGAATAAGTCGATCCACTATCAAACGGCGAATTATGATACAGCATATCCGCGTGTGAAAATAATTACCTCACTTTTTTCTGGAGATATTGAGGTGAAACGGATATGAATACAATTTTCAAGCATATTTTGATGGCCGTTGCTTGCAGCATATTATTAGCAGTTACGTTGGTGCTCATTACTTTTTTTGGCTTTTCACTTGATAAGGCAGAAGGCTGGGGATTGCTTTGGCAGCAGAAAATCGGTGATGTATCTTTCATACTTACGATTGTAATAATAGCGATCATGTTTGGTACAATTATTGGTTTTACAACAGGCTGGTATTGGAACCAAAGACTAACCCAAATCGATCGAAAGCTTGATGTCATGATAAAGGGTGGGAAGCTGGGGGCGATTGAAGAATCATATAAAGAGTTGGATAGCATTGAACACCGGATGTATCAATTGCAGGAAAAAATTCGAAATCAAGCAGAGAATGCACAGCGAATTGCAACGGAACGAGCAAATGAGCGTGAGCAAAGCCTCCAAGAAATTGTTGTCCAAGAAAGAAACCGACTTGCACGTGAGCTGCATGATTCCGTCAGTCAGCAGCTTTTTGCAGCGTCCATGCTCATGTCTGCGATTAATGAAACAGGTTCACTAGAGGATCAAGGGTTAAAAAAACAACTGGAAATGGTAGAAAAAATGATTCATCAATCACAGCTGGAAATGCGGGCATTATTACTCCACTTACGTCCTGTTGCCCTAAAAGGAAAGACGCTGCAGGAGGGTGTTGAAGAGCTATTGCTTGAGCTGACACAAAAGGTTCCCATGGAAATTGAAACAAAGGTAGAAGATTTTAAAGTAGATAAAGGTGTAGAGGACCAACTGTTTCGTATTTTACAGGAGTCTTTATCAAACACGTTACGACATGCTAGGGCAACGACATTGCATGTCTTGCTGATTGAACGAGATGAAACCATTATTTTACGTGTTACCGACAATGGGATCGGCTTCAAAACAGATGCTATAAAAACAAGCTCATACGGGATGCAAAATATGCGGGAACGTGCCTATGAGGTTGGAGGTACTTTCAAAGTCATTAGTTTACCAAATGAAGGGACTCGATTAGAGGTGAAGGTTCCGGTTTTAAGGAAGGAGGAGGATGCACGTGATTAAAGTATTGTTTGTTGATGATCATGAAATGGTACGGATTGGAGTTTCAGCTTATCTTTCTGCACAATCTGATATCGATGTTGTTGCTGAAGCAGATGATGGGGCTCCAGCTGTTGAGCTAGCACTGAAATTACGTCCGGATATTATTTTAATGGATCTTGTTATGAAGGAAATGGATGGCATTGAAGCGACCAAGAAAATTATTGAAAAATGGCCAGAAGCAAAAATTATAATTGTAACAAGCTTTCTCGATGATGAAAAAGTGTATCCAGCGCTTGAAGCAGGTGCAACCAGCTATATGTTAAAAACATCAAAAGCCAGTGAAATAGCAAAAGCAATCCGTGCTACACATGGAGGACAGTCAATACTTGAACCAGAAGTAACCGGAAAGATAATGAATCGTATGCGACACAAGCCAGAAGCAGCGCTTCATGAGCAATTGACGGAACGTGAAATGGAAATTTTGTTATTGATTGCACAAGGAAAAGCGAATCAAGAAATAGCAGATGAATTATTCATTGCCTTGAAGACAGTTAAGGTGCACGTGAGTAATATTTTAGGAAAACTAGAAGTACAGGATCGTACCCAGGCAGTTATATATGCCTTTCAAAAAAATCTTGTGAAATAAGAAGAGCCGCTCTTAGTTAGGAGTGGCTCTTTTTATTTTTACATGATCGAAAGAATAGAATCTTTCAACCATATGATAAATAGAAACAAGCTCATATAAAATAATTAATTCAGGTGGAAAATTCGTTAGGGATGTAGGATTGCTCCTTATAGTTGCTTCACTGTCTTCCCAAAATAAATCTGTGATTTCTTTTAATTGGCTTTGATGAACCGTAACGGCATAGGATTCATCCTCCTGTAAACGTTTTGTGACCCCATATACAGCTTTCATGATTGTATTTTTTTCCCGCTCTGTCCACGATAATTCAGTAATTGGATTACGAGTTAAATTATTCAAATGGTAATGTATAATCCGTAAGCTGCTTAATTGATGCTGTAATTGTTCAAACTGTTCTTGCTCCGATTTGAGAAGCGGATGGAATTTTGCTTCGTCTTTTTGAAACCGACTTAGTTGTTCGGTCTGCAACACAGCATGATCCATTTTGCTTAAATTCTCCTTTACAGGGATGTTTTCTTGCTTACCCTCTAAGATAGCTTGGAATGTGTGTTCAATTAGGTTTGCAGTATCCATTCGTATTGTTGTAACCCTTTTAAAAATATGCAAACGGTATTTTGGCGGTAGAATAAACATGTTTACTAAGGTTGAAACAGCAAGTCCAATTGTTGTGGTCCCCAAACGAATAAAAAACGCAACAAGTAAGTTAGTATGGATGACTTCTACCATTGCAACAGCAGTTAGGGTGGCGACAAGCAAACCAGCATGAAGCTTCAAACGGAAACATGTTACGATTGTACATACTGCTGCAAGTGCATAGGTGAGCGCTGAGTTACCGAAAAGTGAGATAAATAACACCGCAAAAGCAGAGCCTATTGCTGATGCTGGAAAACGGATCAAGCCTTTTTTTATTGAATCGGATACAGTAGGCTCCACGGTTACAATGGCTGTGATAACAGCGAATACAGGTGGCCAGCCTATCCATTGGCACACTAGCGCAGTTAAGAAAACTGCAATACCTGTTTTAACAGTTCGATCACCGATAAATGAAAAGTATCTCACGACAACTCCACTCCAAATAAAAAGTCTTAAATGTTTATAACACGTATCTATTTTCTTACTTCTGATAAGAAATTTCAAATTTTTATAAAAAATGGTTGCATTATTTTAAAAAATCACATAGACTGTATTATAACAACAAACAATATTTAATATTGTTATATAAAAGAGAGGGGAGATAACATGAAAAAGTATGAAAAGCTGTCCTGTCCAGAATGTGGTAAAGAGGTTGATTCTAAAAGTTATACAATGGAATGTGATTACTGTTTGTCAAAAAAAGAGGATTAATTTTTTTATTGTTATTGTTATATAACAAAGTGAAGTTATTCCTATTTATAATACAACAGCAAGGGGAGGAATGCTAATGAACCAAACCACCGTACAAATCAATCATGAAAATCAGTTTAACGAAATTTTAACACCTCAAGCATTAGAATTTCTGGAGAAGCTGCACAACTACTTTGAAGAACGACGTAAAAACCTGCTGGAAATTAGACAGCAAATTCAGGAGAAGCTGAATGAGGGAAAGCAGCTACAATTTCTTTCAGAGACAAAGCAAGTTCGGGAAGGGAATTGGACAATTGATCAACTACCAAGAGATTTGCGGGATAGAAGTCCAAACGTGCCATAAGCGTAATGCGATGGAGATCGGTGGAATGGCAGCTCAAATACCAGTTAAAAACGATGATGCAGCCAATAAAGTCGCATTTGATAAGGTTCGTGCAGATAAGGAGCGGGAAGCGGTTGATGGACATGATGGTACATGGGGTGCACATCCAGGTATGGTTCAGCTTGTTAAAGATATCTTTGATAAAGTGATGCCGACACCAAACCAAATTAACAAGAAACGAGTCGATGTGCGCGTATCGGCGGAAGATTTGGTCCGGTTACCTGCTGGCGAAATTACAGAAGGAGGCCTTCGAACCAATATTAATGTAGGTATCCAGTATATAGCAGCATGGCTAAGCGGGAGAGGAGCTGTACCAATCAACAATTTAATGAAAGACGCAGCTACTGCAGAGATCTCAAGAGCGCAGATGTGGCAGTGGGTTCGCTATCCTAAAGGAGAATTTGTTGATGGCAGAAAAGTAACAATGGAGCTAGTTGAAGAAATCATGCAAGAGGAACTATCGGTGATTGAAGAACAATATGGTACGGATACTTACCGGAAAGGGAATTTTGGACAGGCCGCACAAATTTTTGATGCATTAATAAAACAAGATAGCTTTGCTGAATTTTTAACAATACCAGCCTATAAGGAATTATTAAAAGGGGGAAATGAATGATGTCAAATCAACGTGCTGAAAGTTTACAGAAGAGTTGGGAAAAGGAACTTCGTTGGGTAGGTGTAGAACGTCCGTATACAGCAGAAGAAGTCATTCGTTTAAGAGGATCCATTGATTTGGAATATACTTTAGCAACAAGAGGCTCAAAGAAACTATGGGAATCAATCAATACGGAAGAATATGTGAACGCTTTAGGTGCATTAACAGGAAATCAAGCCGTTCAGCAGGTAAAGGCTGGGTTAAAAGCAATTTACTTAAGTGGCTGGCAGGTGGCAGCGGATGCGAACTTAGCGGGACAAATGTATCCGGATCAAAGCTTATATCCGGCAAATAGTGTACCAAATGTAGTTAAGCGGATTAATCAGGCATTACAGCGAGCGGATCAGATTCATTATTCGGAAGGGAATACAGATATTGATTGGTATGTACCCATTGTAGCGGATGCAGAAGCAGGCTTCGGCGGACAGCTTAATGTGTTTGAATTAATGAAGTCGATGATTGAATCTGGTGCAGCTGGCGTACACTTTGAAGATCAATTATCATCCGAAAAGAAGTGTGGACATTTAGGTGGTAAAGTCTTGCTGCCGACACAAACAGCAGTTAAAAATTTAATTGCAGCACGTTTTGCTGCAGATGTAATGGGGACCCCGACAGTAATTATTGCTCGAACAGATGCCAATGCTGCGGATATGATAACTAGTGATGTAGACCCGTATGATGCACCGTTTATTCAAGGGGAACGAACCTCTGAAGGATTTTATCGAACAAAGGCTGGTATTGATCAGGCAATTGCTCGTGGATTAGCATATGCACCATATGCAGATATGATTTGGTGTGAAACTTCAGAGCCGAATATGGAAGAGGCGAGACATTTTGCTAATGCAATCCATGAGAGATATCCCAATAAGCTATTGGCATACAATTGCTCTCCATCCTTTAACTGGAAGCATAAACTTTCTGATGAGGAGATAGCTAACTTCCAGAAAGAGCTTGGGAAAATGGGTTATAAATTCCAGTTTG
Organism: Oceanobacillus sp. FSL W7-1309; assembly: GCF_038002145.1. Lineage (NCBI taxonomy): Bacteria > Bacillati > Bacillota > Bacilli > Caryophanales > Bacillaceae > Oceanobacillus > Oceanobacillus sp. FSL W7-1309. The sequence goes on along the minus strand of NZ_JBBOBX010000002.1, from coordinate 1,448,648 downwards.
TAACGTTGGCAGGCTTCCATGCTCTAAATCATAGTATGTTTGAGCTAGCAAGAAGGTACAAAGATGAAGGAATGGCGGCATACTCTAAATTACAGCAGGATGAATTTGCAAGTGAGAAATATGGTTATAGTGCAACACGTCATCAGCGTGAAGTTGGCACTGGCTACTTTGATGAAGTAGCACAAGTAATTTCTGGTGGCACTTCGTCAACAACTGCATTGAAAGGGTCGACAGAAGCTGAACAATTTACAAGCTAATTATCTTGAAGTAAATATAGTTCAAAATTCCTGACAAAACGAATTAAAATAATAAAAAAAATGCTTATCCTAAAGAAATAGGGTAGGCATTTTTTTGGTACTCGCTATTTTTATTGGATTATTTCGATAATTATATGAAGGTTTTGTTAAGATATGAAGCAAAATTAGGCGATTTATGTCGTTTTTGAAATATAATTGTAACATTACTATAATATGAATGTCATTTTACAATGCTATAATTCATATTGCCTAGAAAAATTAATACATAATTAAAAAACAATCACATAGTTTAGCAATATTTAATTCATAGAAGACTACATAAAAAGAGCTTTGCGGTGTGAAATGGGAAGCGGGGAAATGAAAGTTGAGAAAGACATTTATGGCGTTATCCACTGTTGCAGTGGTTGGTTTAGGTAGTACTTTATTCACTGTATCAGCCCAGGCAGAATCCATTCAAGATATTGAAAACAAGCAAGCACAAATTCAAGAAGAGCGAGATGCAATTAAAGCAAACCTATCTGATGCTGATAGTAAAATAGCAGAGGTTTTAATAGATTTAGAGAAATTAAATGAAGAAATTGAAAAGGTAAATAAAGCCTTAAAAGAAAACCAAAAGCAAATGGATAATACAAATGAAGCTATTTCTGAGAAAGAAGATGAGGTAGCTCAATTAGAAAAGGAAATTAAGGAACTAGAAAAAGCAATCGAAAAGCGTTTTGAAATATTGAAGGAACGCGCTGTATCCTATCAGCAAAGTGGTGGGGATATCAGTTACCTTGAAGTAATTTTCGGATCCCAAAGCTTTGGTGACTTTATTAGCCGTGTTTCAGCAGTAAATAAAATTTCAGAGTCTGATAGTTCATTAATCAAAAAGCAGGAAGAAGATAAAGCTGCTGTAGAAGAAAAACAGGATGCTGTACTTGCGAAATTAGACGAATTAAATGAAATGAAGATTGAAATTGAAGGAATGCTTGCCTTAGTTGAAGAACAAAAAGCATCAAATGAAGATAAAAAAGATACACTTAAAGCAAAAGAAAATGACTTACGCGTATTAAAAGATGAGCTTCAGGTAGAAGACTCCAAGCTTGCAACACTAGAAAAAGAAGTGAAAACTAGTTTACAAGCAGCAGTAGAGCCTGCACCAGAAACAGAAGTTGCAAGTGCTAATGCAACTGGAAATACAGATACAGGTTCATCTGAAAAAGCTGCATCTGGCGGAGAGTTACAAACTTTAAGCAAAGAATCAACATCAAGACCTGCAGCATCTGGCAATCTTAGTACGGCAATTAATGCTGGATTCTCTCATATTGGAACACCATATGTATGGGGAGGCAAAGGTCCAGGAGGATTTGATTGTTCTGGATTCGTATCCTGGGCATTTGCTCAAGCAGGAATTTCTATTCCATCAAGCACTACAGGCTTAGCGACAACAGGTACAAAAGTTTCTTCTAGCAATATGCAGCCTGGAGATATCGTATTCTTTGACACCTATAAAAAGAACGGGCATGTTGGAATCTATCTTGGTGGCGGTAAATTTATTGGCGCACAAAATTCTACGGGATTAGCTGTTGCTGATATGACAAGTGGTTACTGGGAAAGCAAGTTCGCAGGTCATGTTCGAAGTGTAAAATAATAAAGTAATAGAAAAAACCATTCTGAAGGAATTCAGAATGGTTTTTTCTATGTACGGAAGTATTTAATTATTATCTTTTAGTAGACTTATTTTGGATTTCAAGTTTTCTAATGTTTTTTTCGTATATATTTAAGCTTGTTTATTCTATTCTCCATGCTAATATCTGATTCCGCTTCGGAAAACAAAAAGTGGTTTAGACTATGATCAAGTAGGATATATTATATATGCTGTAATAGCAAGAGATTTTACAGTAAAACTTGCAGCTGACGAAAGGAACATACATATGAAAAATAGAGCATTTTTAAATCCGGTATTTTTTGTTTCAGCTATTGTTATTTTTTTATTAGTCATTATCGGAGCCGTTGCGCCTTCACGATTTGGCAAAGTCGCTGAGACGCTATTTAATTTTACGACTACGAATTTTGGATGGTTTTATTTACTTGCTGTATTTAGTTTTATTGCATTTTTAATTGTTCTTGCAATAAGCAAATACGGAAGGCTAAGGCTCGGAAACGCAAGTTCTCGGCCGGAGTATCCTTTCTTTACCTGGATTGGTATGCTATTCTCCACAGGATTTGGTTCTGGTCTTGTGTTCTGGGGAGTTGCAGAACCGATGAGCCACTTTTTAAACACACCATTTCCTGGACTTGATCCCCAAACTCCAGAAGCAGCGAGAGTAGCAATGGGGTATGCTTTCTTTAACTGGGGGATTAGCCAGTGGTCTGTATTCGCTATTGTTGGACTTGTCATTGGTTATGTTCAATTTAGAAAAGATAAAAATGGTCTTATTTCCACTTCGATTCGTCCTATAGTCGGATCGAAAAAAATAGTTGCAAACACAGTCGACTCTTTTGCAGTTATAGCGACAGTCATGGGAGTTGCAACCTCATTGGGACTTGGGATTTTACAGATGAATGGTGGGATGACTTCGATATTCGGAATGCCGAATTCAATCGGAATTCAAATTGTTATTGCTTTAGTAATGCTCATTACTTACTTATCTTCTTCAATAACAGGTTTAAATAAAGGGATGAAATGGTTAAGTAATATTAATCTTGCAGCATGTCTATTATTGCTATTATTTGTTTTCTTTGCGGGACCAACAGTATTTATATTAGAAACCTTTGTTTTGGGGTTAGGAGATTACTTGACCAACTTTGTTCAGTATAGCTTGCGAATGACACCATATGAAGGTGGTACATGGGTACACGAGTGGACGATTTTCTATTGGGCATGGGCAATATCTTGGTCCCCATTTGTAGGTGCTTTTGTTGCACGAGTTTCGAAAGGTAGAACGATAAGAGAGTTTATTTTCGGTGTACTTGTAGTTCCCCCTGCAATTGCCTGTTTATGGATAGCTGTATTTGGAGGAACAACGCTCTACAGTGATTTAAATCTCGGAACACAAATAGCGGAGGCTGTAGATGTAGATTTAGCAGTAGCACTATTTGAAACCTTTGGGACGTTGCCATTATCGACAATTTCTTCAGCATTAGCTGTTCTGCTTATCTTTACATTTTTAGTAACCTCTGCAGATTCTGCAACCTATATAATAGGGAGTATGACCTCAAAAGGAAGTATAAACCCTTCTATTATTACGAAAGTGATCTGGGGTGTTTTAATTACCGCAATAGCTGTTGTACTACTGATGGCAGGTGGCCTGGAGGCATTGCAAACTGCATCATTAACTTCAGCATTACCATTAACGGTTATAATTCTTATAATGATGATCGCATTTCTAAGGACTTTATCGAAAGATTTTAGAGATAAGAAGAAGCGATGATTATGAAAACAGCTGGAATGTCCAGCTGTTTTTTTAGTAGGAGAATTGGCGTTTTCTAGAGAACTTAGTGTATAAACGGCATATCTATAGCGAAGAATGATTTCATAAGAATCGTTATACTGAGAGGCAGCAAAATGCTTTATAAAATTTACTTTGTTAATTGTTCGTTAAATATAGACTCATATTTTCAAATATATTATAATCATTTTAGGGAAGTGGGTGATTCATGTGGGAAGGTAAAACAATATAACAGATTCAGCAATGATTTGGTGAATGTATTTTTTACCTATGTGTTGAATCATCAATGTACGGAGTTTCAATATAATTATACTTAATTTTTAGAAATCAGGAGGTGAAGTCCTTGTGTGTCACACACAAGGACCTTAATTGGACATATCCACGATAGTGAATTTACTTGCAGTTGCTGTACTAATTGCAATGACCGCTTTTTTTGTAATGGCAGAATTTGCCATTGTAAAGGTGCGTAGTACACAACTTGAACCACATATTGAAAACGGTAAGAAAAAGGCGATTTATGCCAAACAGGTTGTTTCACATTTAGATGAATACTTATCAGCCTGTCAGCTTGGTATCACAATTACAGCATTAGGTATCGGGCGTTTGGCAGAACCAACATTTGAGCGATTGCTTCATCCGTTGTTTGGTGTTTTTGAAATTGGCGATGCACTAGTTACGACTCTTTCAATTATAGTTTCCTTTGCATTTGCCACATTTCTCCACGTTGTTATTGGAGAGCTTGCACCAAAGACATTGGCAATTCAAAAAGCAGAGCAGGTGACCCTCTTTGTTGCCAGGCCGCTAATGTGGTTTTATCGTTTACTCTACCCATTCATTTGGTTCTTAAACGGTTCGGCACGACTCTTAACACGGGCTGTAGGATTAAAGCCTATGAGCGGTCATGAAGAATCTCATAGTGAAGAAGAACTTCGCTTAATTCTTGCAGATAGCTATAAGAGTGGTGAAATCAATCAATCAGAAATGATGTACGTGAACAACATTTTTGATTTTGATGAACGTGTAGCAAGGGAAATAATGGTTCCTCGAACGGAAATGATTTATTTTTCAAAAGAGGACACTTTCGAAGCAAATCTTGATATTATGCGCGAGGGGCAATTTACGAGATACCCTGTAGCCGATGAGGATAAAGATAACATTATCGGATTAGTAAATTTAAAAGAGATTCTTACTGGTAAGTTTGATGAGCATCGACCAAATACAATTGAGAAATTTATTCGTCCAATTATCCATGTATCAGAAGCCACACCGATTAAGCAGCTTTTGCTCAAAATGCAGAAGGAAAGAATCCATATGGCTATTGTAAATGATGAATATGGTGGAACGGCAGGTCTTGTAACCGTTGAGGATATACTTGAAGAAATTGTGGGAGATATCCGAGATGAGTTTGACGAAGATGAGATGCCAGATGTAGAACAAGTCGACGAAAACATACATCTTGTCTCGGGAAAAATTAGCCTGGAAGAGGTAAATCAGCTTTTAAATATTTACCTTGCAGATGATGAAGTCGATACAATCGGTGGCTGGTTCTTTACAAATAACCTGGATGCCGAAGTTGGAACAGTAATGGAATATGATGGCTATGAGTTTATTCTTGAAGAAAAAGATGGCTATCAGATTAAGCGAATTAAAATTGCAAAATTATAATGCATGAAAAGAAGGCAAGCTCTTTAAGGGTTTGTCTTTTTTGCTTGACGATAGATTTACCTGAACCGTTCTATTTTTATCCATAGCATATGCATTTAGGTTTAAATGAAGTTAATTTAGGTTAAAGGAATAGTACATTTTCTTTTAGGAGGTTGCCTATGGATATAAATGCTAAATTAAAAGAACTGGAAAGTGTAAATAGAGAAAATGGTAATAAGGTTTTTACAATGTACTTAAATACAGATCCAGCTGATCCAGATCAGCAAGGTGGAGAGTGGAAAATCCATTTCAAAAATGGCATGCGGAATTTTGAAAGTTATTTAAAAGAAGGGGATAATAAAGAGGAGCTAAACAATTTTCAAGCTGTAAAGAAAAAGGTAGATCGGTTTATTAAGGAAAACGAGCAACAGCAACAAAAAGGAATTATTGTATTTGCAACTGCTGATGAAGAAGTGTGGTATGCAGAAATCGTTCAAATCCGATTAGAGAATGAGTTTTATTGGCAAGAAACCCCAGAGTTAGATCAGCTTCGAAAGCTAAAGGAGAGTTACCCAAAAACAGGGATCATTCTCGTACAACAAAATCAAATAAAAATTATCGATTCTTATCTTAATCAAATTGAAGACACTTTCTCTTATGAACTTGATGTGGAAACAGACACATGGCGAGTGATGCAAGGTCCTCGTAAAGGTACTTCTGGAACGACAGGTCTAGGTTCCACTAATATGCAGACGGATAAATTTGAGGCTCGTTATGAAGTGAACCAACATCGCTGGTATAAAGAAGTTGCTTCCAAAATAGACAAGCAGGCAAAGGATAGAAATTGGAAGAAAATATATGTTGTAGGTGAGAATGGTGCATCCAACGTACTTACAGACCAAATGAACAAACCGGTCGATGAAATTATACAGAAAAATATGCTTGACCATGAGGAATCAAAAGTGATGCATGAAGTGCTAGGGTAGGGTAGGGGTTGAACTGAATTAAGTATATAAAAATGTCTAAGCGGATTTCGCTTAGACATTTTTTTGTGCGCTCTTATGCATTGTATAAATGAAATACGACGCTTACGATGAAACCTAATCTTCTTCACTCAGATATTTCTCATTCACATAGCCTGTAAAATCTGGGGTTGTTATTTTAACCCATTCGTTACCATCATCTTCAACTTCTACTTCTTGATCTAGTGTTACGAGACCAACAATATCATAATCTGCGCCAGGACCGCTGCGCGCATTTAATTGATCAGCTGTAACATAACGAGTTGAAAAGGTAGTCTCTTCAGGCTCCTCCTCATCCTCTAATTGCTTATTATCTTTGTTATCATTCGACTGATCAGAAGTATTATTTTCGTCGTCTTCATTTGTAGACGTTGTTCTATTGTTCGTAGCGTTCGCCATATCCTGATCTTCATTAGCAGCAAAGTCTGGGTTCATAAAATTATGCTGCATGATGGCAACAAACCCAATAAATAGTGCCGTTAAAATAAGTAATATTGTAAAAATAATTCCCTTTTTTCTATCCATTTCTCACTACTCCTAAAGCGGTAGTTCAAAAAGTTAGATGAAAATGACACGCGGAAACAGTGGACCCATGATTAATAACCAAAATGTCTGCAGGCAGCCATGGTCATTTTCATCCTTTCTTTGAACACACAAAAACTATTATCTAGAAGATAGTATACATGAAATAATAGAAAAAGGAAAAGAAGAAATCAAAGAATCAAAACAATCGAAGAATAATCAGAACTACGGCGATGGAAACAAAAAATGAACTGAAGACATAGCTGATAGCCTTCCAATATCTTTTTTTCACTAGAAGGTTTAATGTTTCATTGCCAAAAGTTGAAAACGTAGTATATGCTCCACAAAAACCTACACCAAGAAATAGCCAAATGCTATTAGAAATCATTCCATCTTGGTTGAATTTAAATAAAAACGCCAAAAACATGGAGCCACTTATGTTGACAATCCATGTAGAAAATATTCGTTTATTCAATTTAAGCGAGATAGAGTACCTAGCAATACTTCCGATAAAACCACCAAGTGCGACGAGTAGTAAATTCATTCGTTTACCTGCTTTCTAGTAGAAATACGATAACCTAGAAAACATAATGCAAGCCCGATTAAAAAAGAAATCATAATATAACCAATAGCCATCGTAACACTTTCATTCCATAATCTAGCTGTCTCTACAGCTAGTGTAGAGAAGGTTGTAAATGACCCAATCAAACCGACAGTAAGTGCCGTTAATAATTCTGGTGCTAACTTTTGTTTGACATTTGGATGGTTTAAAAGGAAAGGAAGCAAAAAACATCCAATTAAATTTACAGTTAATGTAGCAAAGGGGTATCCGTCTGTATCTCCAAACAGCAAGGAAATACAATAACGCCCCCCTGTACCAAGCATACCGCCTGCCCCTACAAATAAGAACAGTTTTACACTCATGCGCTTTGGCATAGTGGACATAAACCGTAAATTTCAAACTTATGTCCTTCAATAGCATAGTTGGCAAGTGTTTGCTGCACTTCATCCATTGGACAAACTTCAATTTCCTTTGTTTTTCCACAGGCATTACAGATAAAATGGTGATGGTGATGATGTGTGCAATTCATACGGAATTGTTTCTCACCATTTAGTTCTGTTGTTTCAAGTATTCCTACTTCATTATATAAATGAAGGTTACGGTAGACTGTATCGAAGCTGATACCCTCATACGTTTCTTCCAAATGATTGATTAAATCCTTGGCAGTACGGTATCCATCAGCCTTTTCAAAAAATGCGAGGATATCTTTACGTCTCCCTGTTGTTTTATAGCCTTTATTTTTTAATAAATCAATCGCTTCATTGATGTTCACGCTAAATCCCCTCCTGTATTCGTTTGGGCTAAGAGGCAGTTCAAACACGAATTTTAAGTCGTTTTATTCCAATAGCAATTAATAAAATTATAATGGATACCATTACAATCGTACCACCTGGTGGGATGGATAAATAGTATCCCGATATGAGTCCAATAATGACGGATAGCTCTCCAAACAAGATCGATAAGAGCATCATTTGTTTAAAACCTTTAGCAAGTCGCATACTTGCCGCAACTGGTAATGTCATTAATGCGGAAACAAGCAGTACACCGACTATTCGTATCGATGCTGCAATAACCAGTGCAGTAAGCACGATAAAAAGTAAATGAATCTGTTTGGAATGTAGTCCTGATATCGTTGCATGCTCTTCATCAAAAGATAATGTGAAAAGCTCCTTATAAAAAAGTACTACTACTAGTATAACAAAAATTGCGATCGTAAGTATCATCAAAAAGTCATTTTGACTAACAGCTGAGACTGACCCAAATAGATAATTAAATAAATCCGTATTAAAGCCATCAGCAACAGAAATGAAAATGACGCTTAATCCAACTCCGCTGGATAAAATAATTGGAATCGCAAGCTCCTGGAAAGCTTTATACACGGAACGGAGCTTTTCGATGAGAATGGATCCAAGAACGGAAAAGGCCATACCACTATATAATGGTCCAATCATTAGTCCAAACTTCTTTTCTGCCATTAGTCCAAAGGCGATTCCAGCTAAAGTTACATGGGACAATGCATCTGCAATTAAAGATAAGCGCCGCACTACGATAAAGGTACCGAGGAGCGGAGCGATAACCCCAATAAGCAATCCCGTTAAAAATGTGTATCGTAAAAAATCATATTGAAAAAAGTCTGCTAGCATAATAGTTCCTCCAAAATCAATGATTGTGGCTAACAATATTTACGGGATGACCATAAAATTGTGACAAGTCCTTTTCGGTTAAGGACGTATATTCTTCTGGTTTTCCATGAAAATGTAATGTTTTATTGAGACAAACGATATCTGTAGCATATTCTGTCATGGTGCCCGTATCGTGTGTTACCAGCAACAATGTTTTATTTTGTTTTTGATGCAATTGGTGCAATAGCTCATAAAATCGTTTAACATTTTCATAGTCGATACCAACTGTAGGCTCGTCCAGAATAATTAATTCGGGATCACTAACCAGTGCACGGGCAATAAAGATCCGTTGCTGCTGCCCTCCGGAAAGGTTGCCGATATTTTCATATGCGTAATCAAGCATTCCAACTTGATCGATTGCATGTAGTATTTTATCTTTATGTGTTTTATTAAAAAATTTGAAGTAACCGATTGTTGCTGTAAGCCCGGAGGAAACTACTTCATATACGGTTGCGGGAAATCCTTTATTAAAGGCGTTTGCCTTTTGAGAAACAAATCCAATTTTATTACGATCTTGAAGCTTTTCTCCGTTTTCATTAAAGATGTTAATGGATCCTTTGTCAGGCTTCAGTAATCCAAGAATGAGCTTAATCAGGGTTGTCTTCCCACCACCATTCGGCCCAACAACTCCCATGAAAGCCCCTTTAGGAACCTCAAAGTTAATGTGATCAAGTACAGTTTTATTTTCATAGGCGTAACTAACATTTTTCATTGTTACGGCAGGATATTCCATGTTGACACCTCTTTCTATTAAATGAAGGAAGCATCTGCATAGAAAACAGATGCTAATAAAGTGATTATTTTGTTGCTCGGTCAAGAACATCGAGATTATATTGCATTAAGGATAAATAATCCTCACCATTATCTAAATCATCCTCTGTTAAAACAGATAAATTGTGAATTATTAAGACGTCAGCACCAATTTCATTCTGGATAATTTCAGAGACACGGTTGGAACTGTTTTGTTCAAAAATAATATAGTCTAGATCATAGCTATTCGCTTGATCAATAATCTCAGTTAATTCTTTTTGCGAAGGTTCACTAGCAGAAGATAATCCATTAATTGAGATTTGCTCTATTCCATAGCGCTCTTCCCAATAGCCGAAAGCTGCATGCGAAACGAGAATGTGTTTATTTTCCTTTGCTTCTAATGTTTCTTGGAATGTTTCATCTAGTGCAAGCAAATCTGTTTTCAATGAAGTAAAGTTTTCATTGTAATAGGATTCCTTGTCAGGGTTAAGCTCAATTAGCTCGTCTTTTATAATGGCTGCCATTTCAATCATTCGAAGTGGATCAATCCAAATATGTGGATCATGGTCACCGTGACTATGCCCATCGTGCTCATGGTCATGGCTCTCTTCTGAATCTGCATCGTGATCATGATGTGATTCTTCAACATGGAAGAGCTCTTCATGTTCTCCAATTTCAATTAATTGTACATCCTGAGAGGCTAGTGCATCTGCGGCACTTTCAGCGAAACTCTCCATTCCAGCGCCTAAATAAATGAATGCATCACTGTCTGCAAGGGCAGTAATATCTTTTGTCGTAGGCTCATAGGAGTGCGCATCTACACCTGGTGGATATACGGTTTTAGCTTCTACTCTATCCCCGCCAATTCTTTCAATAGCGTATTGGATTGGATAGATGGATGTGTATATTTCAAGCTGTTCATTATTTGCTTTTGAGCTTTCGTCAGCTGAACTACAACCAGCAATAAATATACTTAATATAATGAGGAATATAAGATTTTTTAAAATTTTCATGTATACAAACCCTTCATAAACAATAAAATAAATAATTCTTTCCTATCATAACGTAATCATTACGCTTTGTAAATAGGAATGATTACGACGAGAATAAATTCATAGGTACGGTTTGGGAAAACTCTAAACCTATTTAGCGCTTATGGTATGCTATAAAAAATTAATTAAATTTATTGCGAAATGTCAGATATTCGTTTATAGTATAAATTAGATGGATAGGAAACTGTCTTTTATTTTTTGGATTAAAATGAATGAGTATTCATTCAATATTGGATTGGGGGATGAAAAGTTGAAGCATTCAATAAAAACAGCAGCAGTTCTCGGTTCGGGTGTGATGGGATCTGGGATTGCTGCGCATCTAGCAAATTTGGGAATAGCTGTGACGATGCTTGATATTGTGCCACCAGATTTAACGGAAGAAGAAAAGCAACAAGGTCTTACTTTAGAAGACTCTGAAGTTCGAAATCGAATCGCGGCTCTAAGTAAAAAAGCATTGCTTAAGCAGAAACCATCGCCTATCACGACAAATAAAAGTCTGGAAAATATTACAATCGGAAACATGGAAGATGATATGGGAAAAGTTGCTGAAGTTGATTGGATTATTGAAGTAGTGGTAGAGAACTTGCAGGTGAAAAAGAAGGTTTTCGCTAGAATTGATGAGTATCGCAAAGAGGGAGCGATTGTAAGCTCCAATACATCTGGGATTTCTGTAGAAGCAATGATTGCAGATTGTTCAGAAGATATGAAGAAGCACTTTTTAGGAACGCACTTTTTCAACCCGCCACGCTATTTGAAGCTATTGGAGATTATCCCAACTGTTCATACCGACCCAGAGGTTTTGGCTTTCATGAAACGTTTTGGGGAAGATGTGCTTGGAAAAGGTGTAGTCGAAGCAAAGGATACACCGAATTTCATTGCAAACCGGATTGGGACGTATGGCTTGCTAGTAACGGTAAGGGAGATGTTGAAAGGGAATTTCTCGGTTGGCGAGGTTGATTCTGTGACAGGAACGTTAATTGGTAGACCCAAAAGCGCTACTTTCCGAACGTTGGATGTGGTGGGGCTTGACACATTTAGTCACGTCGCAAAAAATGTATATGACCAAGTCGAAGGGCCCGAAAAAGCATTATTTACTATACCAGATTTTATGAATGACATGCTGGAAAAAGGCTGGTACGGCGCCAAAAGTGGTCAAGGCTTTTTTATCAAAAAAGGTCGTGATATTTATGAATTGAACTCAAAAACGATGAAGTATGAAGAGCGTAAGAAGCTGAAAACTGCTGCTACAGAGATGGCTAAGCAAGCAAAGGGATCTCGAAATAAAATGAAAGCGCTTATCTCAAATCCTGGTGACAAGGCAAGTGACCTTGTCTGGTCAGTTATCAAGCCAGTGCTACTTTATTCAGCAGAGCTTTTAGGAGAAATTGCGGATGACATTATTTCTATTGATCAAGCAATGAAATGGGGCTTCGGCTGGGAGCTTGGTCCATTTGAAACTTGGGACGCAATTGGAGTTCGTGAATCTGTAGAACGCATGCAAAAAGAAGGGGCAGATATACCCAAATGGGTGCATTCAATGCTTGAGAACGGAAAGGAATCCTTTTATCAAGAGAAGGAAGGAACTGTCCACTACTTTGATAATGGTGAATATAAGGAACAACAATGGAATCATAAAGAGATTCATATCAAACGCCTTAAACAAACGAATAAGGTTATCAAAAAGAATACAGGTGCAAGTTTAATTGATATGGGGGATGGAGCCTTACTATTAGAGTTCCATTCTAGAAGTAATGCAATCGGGCTGGATATTATTCAAATGGTGAACTATTCCATTGAAGAAGTTGAAAAAAATTACGAAGGACTTGTTATCGGTAATCAAGGAAAGAATTTCTGTGTTGGAGCTAATCTAGCAATGATGTTAATGGAAGCGCAGGATGATAATTTCTTTGAACTAGATATGGTTATCCGCCAGTTTCAAAATATGACTATGGCGATTAAGTACGCAGAAAAACCTGTAGTCACAGCACCGTTTAATATGGCGCTTGGCGGTGGTGCAGAGGTATCGCTGCCAGCAGCTGCAATACAAGCATCTCCTGAAACCTATATTGGGTTAGTAGAAGTTGGTGTTGGGCTTATCCCTGGTGGTGGAGGCACAAAAGAATTGTATTTAAAAGCGCTTCGCAATCTACCAAAAGGTGTGTCATTTGATTTAACGAAGGTTGCGAACGATGTATTTGAAAAGATAGCTACAGCAAAGGTTTCTACATCAGCTGCAGAAGCATTTGAAAATGGCTACCTCGATACAAATGATCGTATTAGTACTAACCCTGGTCATCTTTTATATGATGCGAAGCAAAGAGTTCTGGGACTAGCAAGTGCAGGCTACCGGAAACCGCAGCGAGAAAAGGTTCCGGTAGTTGGTGACGCAGGTTATGCTGCCATGCTGATGGGAGCAAAAATGATGCAGTACAGTGGCTATGCATCAGAACATGATGTGAAAATAGCTGGAAAATTGGCCTATGTTTTATCAGGTGGACGAATTAAAGAGGGAACTGAAATTGACGAGCAAGTAATGCTAGATCTTGAACGTGAGGCATTTTTAAGTCTGATTGGAGAGCCATTAACACAACAGCGCATGCAGCACATGCTTGTTAAAGGGAAGCCATTACGTAACTAATTGAAAGGGGGAGAAACCGTGAAAGAAGCAGTAATTGTTGCAGGTGCAAGAACACCGATTGGAAAGGCGTTTAAAGGTTCACTTGCAAATACTAGACCAGATGATTTAGCTGCACGAACGATTAAAGAAACATTAAAACGCGCAGGAGGATATGCCGGAAATATAGATGATGTCATTATAGGCTGTGCAACCCCGGAGGCGGAGCAAGGTATGAATATGGCTCGAAATGTGGCTGCGCTAGCTGGATTAAAGCATGATGTGCCGGGCATTACGATCAATCGCTATTGTTCATCGGGATTACAAAGCATTGCCTATGCGGCCGAGAGAATTATGGTTGGAGCAAGCGATACAATTATAGCAGGTGGGGCAGAATCAATGAGTATGCTCCCAATGGGAGGACATGTGATTAAACCAAACCCAAAGCTTGTTCAGGAATTGCCTGGCTATTATATGGGGATGGGACATACAGCAGAAGAAGTAGCTAACCGCTTTACTATCTCTCGTGCTGATCAGGATGCATTTGCGGTACAAAGCCACATGCGTGCTGCAAAAGCGTTAAAAGAAGGTAAGTTTTCCGATGAAATTGTTCCAGTGGAAGTAACTGAACGCGAAGTCGGTTCGAACAATAAAATAGTGGAAAAACAATTTACGTTTTCAGTGGATGAAGGAGTGCGCCCAGATACAACAACAGAGATTTTGGCGAAATTGAGACCAGCCTTCCATGCAAAAGGTTCTGTAACCGCGGGAAACGCATCACAAATGAGTGATGGTGCAGCATCTGTGCTAGTGATGGATCGGGAAAAGGCTGAAGCAGAGGGGCTAACTCCAATTCTGAAGTTCCGCTCGTTTGCAGTTGCTGGTGTGGAACCAGAAATTATGGGTGTCGGACCAGTTAAGGCGATACCGAAAGCGTTAAAGATTGCTGGGTTAGAGCTATCAGACATTGGATTATTTGAGCTTAATGAAGCATTTGCCTCTCAATCCTTACGCGTTATTCAAGCGCTTGATCTTGATCTGGAAAAAGTAAATGTAAATGGTGGAGCGATTGCGTTAGGACACCCGCTTGGATGTACGGGTACAAAGCTGACGGTATCCTTAATGCATGAAATGAAACGGAGAAACGAGCAATTTGGGATTGTCACTATGTGTATCGGTGGCGGCATGGGAGCAGCTGGGGTTTTTGAACTCTTGTAATTGAAATGAGCACTACTGAGGATCAAGGCGAAAAAGCTGAAGTTCTTAGCGGAATTACTGGAGTTAGCAGTGAAAATAATGAAGATTGCAGTAAAATTGCTGAAGTTAACAAATAAACATGATGTTGAAGTGTGCGAGATTGTTTAACACTCCATAATAGGAAGGAAGATTCGGATGAGTGAAACAAAGGACAAAATTTTCAAGGGTGGGGCATTTTTAGTTGAGGATTTAACTGGTGAAGATATTATTACACCAGAGGACTTTACGGAAGAGCATCAAATGATTGCCAAAACAACAGATGATTTCATTACGAGTGAAGTTTTGCCGAAACTTGATCAGTTGGAAAATCACGAATTTGAGCACTCAGTTAAGCTGTTAAAAAAAGCTGGAGAACTTGGTCTGTTAGGAGTTGATGTACCGGAAGAATACGGAGGTCTGGCACTTGATAAAATTAGCTCTTCCTTAATTACAGAAAGATTTTCACGTGCAGGCGGATTCTCGATCACACATGGTGCTCATGTAGGGATAGGATCACTGCCGATCGTATTCTTTGGAAATGATGAGCAAAAACAAAAATATTTGCCGAAGCTTGCGACTGGTGAATTAATCGCTGCTTACGCATTAACTGAACCAAGTTCCGGATCAGATGCACTAGGTGCAAAAACAACCGCCAGGCTAAATGAAGCTGGCACGCATTATATTTTAAACGGAGAGAAACAGTGGATTACGAACTCGGCATTTGCAGATGTGTTTGTTGTCTATGCAAAAATTGATGGAGAGCATTTCTCGGCCTTTATTGTTGAAAGAGAGTACCCAGGTGTTTCAACTGGTGTGGAAGAAAAGAAGATGGGAATTAAAAGCTCATCAACACGGACACTGATCCTTGAAGATGCAGAGGTCCCGATAGAAAATTTGTTAGGCGAAAAAGGACGCGGCCATATTATTGCTTTCAATATTTTAAATGTTGGCCGCTATAAGCTTGCAGTCGGTGGAGTTGGTGGTGCTAAGCGTGCACTTGAACTTGCTGCAGCTTATGTGAATGAGCGCAAGCAGTTTAATACACCTATTTCCAGCTTCTCTTTAACACAGGAAAAGCTGGCAACAATGGCTTCTGAAATCTATGCAAACGAAAGTGCGGTTTATCGTACAGTAGGATTATTTGAACAGCGAATGGGAGCATTAACGGAGGAACAATTAAAGGACGGACGCGAAGTAGCGCGTGCAATTGCAGAATACCAAATTGAGTGCTCCATAACGAAATACATGGCAACCGAATTGCTTGATTATACTGCAGACGAAGCAGTGCAGATGCATGGTGGTTACGGCTTTATGCAAGAGTATGAAGTAGAGCGTATTTATCGTGACTCACGAATCAACCGTATTTTTGAAGGGACAAACGAAATTAATCGCTTGTTAGTTCCTGGAACATTGCTGAAAAAAGCAATGAAGGGCGAACTGCCACTGCTGCAAAAAGCTCAAGGGCTACAAGAAGAGTTAATGATGATGATGCCAGAGGAAGTTGGTACAGAACCTTTGGAGCAGGAGAAGTATTTACTGCGTAACGCGAAGAAAATCGTCCTTCTTGGTGCAGGATTAGCTGCACAAAAGTATATGCAGAAATTAGAGAAAGAACAAGAAATCCTCGTCAATCTAGCTGATATGGTCGCTGAGGTTTACAATATCGAGTCGGCAATTCTTCGTACAGAGAAAGCAATTAACAAAGGCGGAGCAGAAAAGAGCAAGCAAAAACTGCTGTATACGCAGGTTTATGTACAGGAAGCATTTAATCGGATAGAAGCAGATGCAAAAGAAACATTAATTGCAGTCGAGGAAGGTGATACATTAAGAATGATGCTTTCGTCCTTACGTAAACTGACGCGTCATACACCAATTAATGTCATTGCTAAAAAGCGTGAGATTGCTAAAGGTATTATAAAAGAAGAGAAATATATCGTCTGATATTCTATGCCACTTCTTACCAAACAGGAGTGGCATTTTCTGTTTATTGACGGAACGAATTATTGTTAGCGTTTATTATTTGATGAAAAATAGTTGCACTGTTAATCTTGATAGAGAAATAGCTATTTGAGTTTTTCTTATTTGTAAGAAACTGCGCACTAATGTGCAGTAATAGATTGTGCGTATACCCGCTTGTAAACACACTACGCTGTGTATAACAAGAAACCCGTACAGTCTCAACTTAACAGAAATAATACAAAGGAGAGATAATCATGTATCGTACTGTAGAAGATTTTGTGAACGATTGGAATCATGCTGCAAATGGAACGATTGCAGTCCTTGAATCGTTAACAGATGATAAACTGAATCAGGCAATTGTAGAAGGCCACAGTACCTTAGGATGGCTTGGGTGGCATTTAGCAACAAGCCCAGTATTCTTTGCCGGTCTTGTAGGTGTGGAGATAGACGCTGGTGAAACTAAAAATGCTACCCCTGAAAAAGCAAATGAAATTGTACAAACATATAAAAAAGTAGCAACAGCAGTTAAAGTTCAAGTTGAAAAAACATTAACAAATGAAAAGTTGGAAGAACATGTAAATGCGATGGGAGGATCTGTCGCAAGAGGCGCTCTGTTACGTACACTCATTGACCATCAAACCCATCACCGTGGGCAGATGACCGTGCTATTGCGTCAAGCAGGATTGCGAGTTCCTGGTGTAATGGGTCCAACAAAGGAAGAACAATAAATGTCAAAGCCATGAAGGAAATCGGAAAGTTTTTTATCCGTTTTCTTCATGGCATATTAATTTTTACTTATTGGATAGTATGAATTGGATTGCTGAGCAGTTATACTAATATTTTTATACAAATCATGATAAAATAATTCCTAAACAGTTTGGAATGGAGGATTTGTACATGGCATTAACATTTTACTGGTACCCAAATTGCGGAACATGCAAAAAAGCTAAGAAATGGTTTGATGATCATAACATCGATTATACAAGTATACATATTGTAGAAGAAACACCTACAAAGGAAGAGTTGCTTGAATTGATTTCCAAAAGTGATTTACCTGCTAAAAAGTTCTTTAACACGAGTGGAAAGAAATATCGTGAGTTAAATATTAAAGAGAAAATAATGGATGCAAGTGTAGAAGAAATGGCAGGAATCCTTGCTTCAGATGGAATGTTAATCAAGCGTCCGATTGTCACAGACGGGTCAAAGGTGACAGTTGGATTTAAAGAAGAAACATTTCAAGAAAATTGGCTCTAGTTATTATTAATGAATAACCTTGGGTTCAAATTCAAACAAAGACTAGAAAAATACAAGGTTAAATTGTATAGTTAAATTGGAATGAATTAATGGAGGGATTACAATGAGTTTGCCACAAGATTTGCTGTATTCAAAAGAACATGAGTGGGTAAAAAAGGAAGACGGAAATGTACGTATCGGAATTACTGACTTTGCCCAAGATGAGCTAGGCGATATCGTTTTTGTTGAGTTGCCTGAAGTAGGAGACGAAATAACTGCTGACGAGCCGTTTGGTAGTGTAGAATCTGTAAAAACAGTTTCTGAATTATATGCTCCAATCAGCGGGAAAGTTGTCGCAGTAAATGAAGAATTGGAAGATAGCCCAGAATTTGTAAATGAATCTCCATATGAAAAAGCATGGATGGTTGTTGTTGAGCCCTCTGATGTAGCTGAGCTTGAGCAATTATTATCTGCAGATGCATATCAAGAATTAACTGAAGAATAATGCCCAAAGGCTAACTTACGCGTGTGAAAGTGTATAGTTAGCCTTCTTTCAATCATATAATGTATGTAAATAGATGCTGTTCAAAAAGTCCGGTGAAAATGAAACAATGAGATAGGTGTTCTTCGATTAACTCCTGACACGTGCTGTGTAGACCGTTGAAGTCACCGCTTCCTGTGGAACACGTTGGCGAAAGAAAACTTCCTATGAAAATTGTTCACGTCCCTGTAGAAGTTCGCATTCTGTTCAAGCTCTATACTTACGTATTAATTGCATTCGTTCCGTGACGAGAGTAACAACGTCACCGAACCTCGACACACACAGGACGTGTTCGTGTTGCGATAGGACATTGCAACTTTACCCGATCTCGGTCTTTTCATCCTCCTTTTGAACGCGAATTACGTAGGCAACTTTTTTGCTTGCATAAGGAGTGCTCATGTATGATAACTACTGAGTTTGAAAAAGTGATTATTGTCGAAGGGCTTACAGATAAGAAGCAAATTGAAAAAGTCATCAATGATGAGGTTACTATCGTATGTACAAATGGTACATTCGGTGTAGAACGATTTGATGAATTACTGGAAACATACGAATTGGATGAAAAGGATGTGTTTATTCTAGTTGACGAGGATAAATCTGGAATGAAATTGCGTAAGCAGCTGGCTCGTGAGCTACCGCATGCGGAGCATATTTACATTAGCAGTGAATATCGGGAGGTTGCAGCGACACCAGAGAAAATACTTGCAAGCACACTACTGAGTAAACATTTCTCTGTTCATCCTATATTTTTATTATAGTGTGTGTTCAAAAAAGAGGATATTTACCGGGTTTTTTGAATATCCTCTTATAGATTGAACTTAAGGTGGTTAAAAATGCAGCAAATAACAGAAAAAAGTTTGGAACAGGATCGCATGTTAATTTATATTTATACACCTTTTTGTGGAACATGTACGGTGGCAAGATCAATGCTTGCTAAAATCGAGTCTGTTCATGGAATAGATATCTTTTATGAGATGAATGCGTCCTTGTATCCTGAATTTATGCAAGAAAATAAAATTGAAAGTGTTCCATGCCTTTTAATTAAAGAAGGTAATGAAGTGAAAGAAAAAGTTTATGCCTTTCAATCGACAGGTAATATATATAATTATTTGATGATATATAAGCCAGAATTATTTGCCACTCATTAAGGCTCTAATATCCCCCCTATCTATGCGTGAGAGAGTTAAAATTAGAAGGTGGGGAAGGGCTTGGAGTCATACTCCTGTGGTACTATCATGCAGTGGAGAGAAAAAGCTCTTGATTGAAGTTTCACTTTAACAAAAGTTAATCCTATTTAGGATTGACACGCGTATTTTAGCATGCTACTATAGTGTCACTGAATTGCTAAATCAAATACGATCTATCTCTTATCTTGAGCGGTGGAGGGACTGGCCCTTTGAAACCGCGGCAACCTTCAATCTTTTGAAAGGTGCCAATTCCTGCAAAGTAAACTTTGACAGATGAGAGAACGTGAGACTTTTTAATGATATGACGTCTTTCTGTTCTCTTACAGAAGACGTTTTTTGTTTTTTGGTTAAAAAATGTATTGCAGCATTCATACAGTAAAGAATTTGTTTATAGGCACAAAAGTTAGAACGAAGAGGAGGACATAACGTGATTTCGATTGAGGGTTTACGTAAGGTCTTTAGACTAAATAATGATGACATAGCAGCTGTTGATGATTTGACCCTTACTATCCCTGACGGTGAGATATTCGGCGTGATTGGGTACAGCGGTGCAGGGAAGAGTACATTCGTCAGACTGCTTAACCGATTGGAAGAACCATCATCAGGACGAATTGTTATTGATGATGAAGAAATAACGACACTTAATTCAAAACAGCTTCGCCTTGCAAGACAAGGAATCGGCATGATTTTTCAGCACTTCAATTTACTTTGGTCAAGAACGGTAGAGGCAAATATTGCATTCCCACTTGAAATTGCAGGAGTCCCAAAGCAGGAGAGGCAAAAGCGAGTACAGGAACTCATTGATTTGGTTGGCCTTGGTGGACGGGAAAAAGCTTATCCATCCCAATTAAGTGGTGGACAGAAGCAGCGTGTTGGAATTGCTCGCGCACTTGCGAATAATCCAAAAGTGCTGTTATGTGATGAGGCAACCTCTGCATTGGATCCAGAAACAACGAATGCGATTTTGAATTTGCTGGTCGACATTAATAAAAAGCTTGGATTAACGATTATTTTGATTACACATGAAATGCATGTTATTCGAAAAATCTGTAACCAAGTAGCGGTCATGGAACAAGGACGGATTGTTGAACAGGGAAATGTGCTTGATGTGTTTACCCATCCCGTACAAGACGTTACGAAAAAATTTGTTCAGCAAATTATGGGACCAAGTGACGAAGAGGATGATATAACCAATATTATTGAGAATAATGCAGATGGTATTATTCTTAAGCTTCAATTTTTAGGTGAGGCTACAAATCAAACCCTTATAAGCCAGCTGGCAAAGCGTTTTGATATTGATTTAAATATTTTACAAGGAAAAATCACCCAAACACAAGCTGGCGGATATGGCACATTATTCGTACAGGTTATTGGCGAACAAGAGGAATTCGATAGAGCATTAAGCTTTATACAGGAACAGACCTCGGTCGAAGTGGAGGTTATCCGGGATGTTAGCTGAGTTATTCCCAAATATTAAATACGAGGATTTAGTTGAAGCAACTTACGAAACATTTTACATGACAATTATTGCTATTATTGGTACATGTATTTTCGGTCTATTATTAGGATTGCTTCTATATTTAACGAAAAAAGACGGCATCTGGAAAAATAAGTATATTTATTTTGTTGTAGCGGCTCTTGTGAATATATTTAGAGCCATCCCATTTATTATATTGATCTTATTGCTATTTCCATTTACCGATTTCCTTATCGGAACGATTCGCGGACCAAATGCAGCACTGCCCGCATTAATTATTGGATCAGCTCCGTTTTACGGGAGACTCGTTGAAATCGCGCTTAACGAAGTGGAAAAAGGTGTAATTGAAGCAGCCAAAGCGATGGGGGCGAAAACACGTACGATCATTTTCCGTGTTCTACTCCCTGAATCAATGCCGGCACTCGTATCAGGCCTTACGGTTACCTCGATTGCATTAATTGGGTATACCGCAATGGCAGGTGCGATTGGTGCAGGTGGTCTTGGAAACTATGCGTATTATTTTGGATTCCAACGACGTGATTTTGATGTTGTATTTCTTTGTACGGTCATTATTGTAATTATCGTGTTTATTTTCCAATTTATTGGGGACTTTATTACAAACAAGCTTGATAAACGATAACATTATCAATAGATGAAAATAGGAAAACCTATTTCAATTATAAAAACAAGATGGAGAGGAAGAAACAGAATGAAAAAGCTTTTAGCCCTGGTAACATTCGCACTTGTACTTATATTAGCTGCTTGTGGCGGTGGAAATGAATCAGAAGATGGAGCCGATAATGGTTCGTCAGAAGGAACCGAAGAAACAAATGAAATCACTGTAGGTGCTTCAAGTGTACCACATGCGGAAATTCTAGAAGAAGCTCAGCCATTACTTGAAGAACAAGGTGTAACACTTCATATTGAAGAATATCAGGATTATATATTGCCAAATGATGATTTAGACAATGGCACGTTAGATGCGAATTACTTCCAGCACATTCCGTATTTGAATCAAACAGTGGAAGATACAGGATATGAAATTGAATCGATTGGAGCTATTCACGTAGAACCAATGGGTGTTTATTCAAAAGGAATTGCATCAGTCGATGACATTGCTGATGGAACTGAAGTTATTTTAAGCAATTCTGTTTCCGATCATGGACGGATTTTGACTTTGTTTGAGCGGGAAGGTTTGATTACTTTAGATGAAAGTGTAGAAAAATCCGCTGCAACAATTGACGATATTGTTGAAAATCCTAAAAACTTAGTTTTCTCACCAGATTATGATCCGGCACTACTACCAGAGCTTTATAATTCAGAAGAAGATGTGCTTGCTGTTATCAACACAAACTACGCAATTGGTATAGGTCTTAACCCATTAGAGGATGCATTGTTTGTTGAAGACGAAGAAACTGACTATTTAAACGTTATTGCTGTAAGGTCTGAAGATGCTGATAAAGAAGCATTAAAGAAACTGGTTGAAGTACTAAAATCTGAAGAAATCCAAAACTTTATGATGGAGAACTACGATGGTGCAGTTCTACCAGTGGAAGGCGAAAAGTAATTATAATTTATTAATAGCATTTTAAAGGATACGTGCGTTATTTGCCATTATTTAATGTCGTTTCTATGTTTTCACGTTATGAATCATTCATATATAGAATAATCCAGTCATAGAGGTTTAAATCCGAATTGTAAAGGGAACCTTTCTAGTGTTACTATATTTTATGTAACCAAAACGAAAGGATGATTCACTATTGACAGTGGTCTGAGGTTGAATTACACTTCGGAAATGGAAAAAGGAATGACGAAGTCCCGTCATGTTTGCTACGAGGAGTACAGCAGGAAACTTGAAAAACGGCTGGAAGTAGAAAAACAACGAGAACGGGAATACAAAGAAGCGAAAATGCTAGTGGCAGGAATGGATGGTCAAATAGCTAAATAACAAACTTATAATTACCTTTGTGCTGGTGTCTTAATATGCGGACATCAGCACTATTTATTTGTACAATTATATCTAATTTGATATGGTGAAACAGTAATAAGCTGTGCGCTTAAAAGAGTTGATAATTAATTTGAAATGCTTTAAGATTGTAATGAGAATAAGTTGAGAATGATGTCAATTCATTTCATACTAGAAAATAGCTTACTTGGAGGTATGTTTTATGTCAGGATCAGTTTTAGAAATTAAGAATCTTCATGTATCGATTGAAGACAAAGAAATATTAAAAGGTGTAAACCTTACGATAAAGGGTGGAGAATTCCACGCAATAATGGGGCCGAACGGAACAGGTAAATCTACCCTTGCTTCAGCAATTATGGGACATCCCAAATATGAAGTTACAGAAGGAAGTATTATCCTTGACGGTGAAGATGTACTAGAAATGGAAGTAGATGAGCGTGCTCGTGCTGGTCTGTTTTTAGCTATGCAATATCCAAGTGAAATCAGTGGTGTAACAACTTCTGACTTCCTTCGTTCTGCAATCAATGCTCGTCGTGAAGAAGGCGATGAGGTATCTCTAATGAAGTTTATTAAGCAATTAGATAAAGACTTAGATTTACTTGAAATTGATCAAAACATGGCTACACGATACTTAAACGAAGGTTTCTCTGGTGGGGAGAAGAAACGTAATGAAATCCTTCAATTATTGCAAATAAATCCTGCTATTGCGATTTTAGATGAAATCGATTCTGGATTAGATATTGATGCATTGAAAATTGTATCTAAAGGAATCAATAAAATGCGCGGAGAAGACTTTGGTTGCCTAATGATTACGCATTACCAACGTTTACTTAACTACATTACTCCTGACTTTGTTCATGTTATGATGCAGGGCCGTGTTGTGAAATCAGGTGGACCTGAGCTTGCAAAACGTTTAGAAGAAGAAGGTTATGAGTGGATTAAAGAAGAGTTAGGAATTACAGACGAAACAGTAGAACAAAACGCGTAACGTTAGGAGGAGTAAAATGACTGTCGAAACAAAGCTGCCATTTGATAAAGACTATTTAGAACAGTTTTCAAAAGAACGAAACGAACCTGCGTGGATGTCTGAATTACGCGTGAGCGCGCTTTCTCAAGTAAACACGCTTGAAATGCCAAAGCCGGATAAAACCAATATCCGTAATTGGAATTTCAATACGTTCAAACATGAATTTACATCAGGTCAGGCTGTTACTACTACAACTGAATTGCCTGAAGAAATACAAGCATACTTTGATGAAGAAAATAAAGCAGAAAACTTGTTGATTCAACGAAATCATTCCGTTGCATTTTCTACATTAAATGAAGATTTAAAGGATAAAGGTGTTATTTTTACAGACATTTTTACTGCCTTGAATGAGCATAGTGATTTAGTAGAAAAATACTACATGAAAGAAGCAGTTTCTGTTGACCAGGATCGTTTAACAGCACTTCATGCAGCACTAATGAATGGTGGAATCTTTATCTATGTTCCTAAGAATGTTCAAATCGAAGCACCAGTCCAGGCAATCTTCTGGCAAGAGGATCCTGAAACAGCATTGTTCAACCACGTGTTGATCGTTGCGGAGGAAGGAAGCTCGCTCACCTATTTGGAGAACTACGTTTCTCACAATGAAGAGCAAAAAACGGTAGCGAATATCGTAACAGAAGTATTTGCTCATGATAATGCACAAGTTGCATATGGTGCAGTAGATCATTTTGCAGCAGGAACAACAACCTATGTAAATCGTCGTGGTGTAGCTCAACGTGATGCGAAGATTAACTGGGCATTAGGTCAAATGAATGACGGAAATACGGTTTCCGAAAACATTACCTATTTACTAGGTGATAATGCAACGTCAGAGGCTAAAGCTGTTACTGTTGGACGTGGGAAACAAACACAGAACTTTACGTCAAGCATTCGCCAATTCGGTAAACAAACCGATGCATTTATTTTACAACGTGGAGTTATGAAAGGTAGTGCGACTACTATCTTTAACGCGATTGGTAAAATTGAGCATGGTGGTTCGAAGTCGAATTCGGAGCAGGAATCACGTGTATTAATGCTAAGTGAAAAAGCACGAGGGGATGCCAACCCAATTCTATTAATTGATGAAGATGATGTAACTGCTGGTCATGCAGCTTCTGTTGGTCGTGTTGATCCTTTACAAATGTACTACTTGATGAGTCGTGGACTTACTAAGGAAGAAGCTGAACGCTTGGTTATTCATGGGTTCCTTGAGCCTGTTGTATCTCAAATTCCAATTGAGTCTGTTCGTAAGCAATTGACTCAAGTAATTGAAAGGAAAGTTAATTAATGGATGTTAAAGCCATTAAAGAACAGTTTCCCATTTTAAATCAGGAAGTTAATGGACATCCTTTAGTCTATCTTGATTCATCTGCGACTTCGCAAAAACCACTGTCAGTTATTGAGGCGGTTAACACGTATTACCGTGAAGATAATTCAAACGTACATCGTGGTGTTCATACGTTAGGAACAAGAGCAACAGATAAATACGAAGGCGCTCGCGAGAAGGTTCGTGAATTTATTAATGCACGCAGTACAGCTGAAATTATTTTTACTAGAGGAACAACGACAGCAATTAATCTTGTTGCTACCAGTTATGGGAGAGCGATTTTGAAACCAGGGGATGAAATTGTGATTACGCCAATGGAGCATCACAGTAACATTATCCCTTGGCAACAAGCTGCAAAAGCAACTGGTGCAACACTCAAATATATCCCATTGCAAAGCGATGGTACTATAACATTAGAAGCTGTTCGCGAAACGGTAACAGCAAATACGAAGATTGTAGCAATGACACAGGTTTCCAATGTGTTGGGTACAATTAACCCAATTAAGGAAGTCGCTCAAATTGCCCATGCTCATGGTGCGGTTATGCTTGTTGATGGTGCTCAAGGTGCTCCGCATTTAAAAGTAGATGTAGCTGATCTTGACTGTGATTTCTATGCATTTTCGGCTCATAAAATGTGTGGACCAACTGGTATTGGTGTTTTATACGGAAAAAAAGAGCTTCTAGAAAATATGGAACCAATTGAATTTGGCGGCGAAATGATTGATTTCGTTAACCTTTATGACTCTACGTGGAAGGAATTGCCGTGGAAATTTGAAGGTGGTACGCCAATTATTGCAGGTGCAATCGGACTGGCTGCAGCAATAGACTTTCTGAATGAAATTGGTAATGAAACTATTTTAGATCATGAACAAAAATTAGCAGACTATGCAATGAAACAACTACGCACGATCGATGGTATCTCAATCTATGGTCCAGAAAAACGTGCTGGACTTGTTACATTTAATCTCGATGATGTGCATCCACATGATACAGCAACAGCACTTGATGCAGAAGGAATTGCTGTTCGTGCTGGACATCATTGCGCACAGCCACTGATGAAATGGCTCGATGTAACAGCAACAGCACGTGCCAGCTTCTATCTTTACAACACGGAAGAGGATATTGACCTGCTGGTAAATGGACTGTTGAAAACAAAGGAGTATTTTGGGAATGTCTTTTAATAACCTCGATACACTTTACAGACAAGTAATTATGGATCATTATAAAAACCCTAGAAATCGTGGGCAAATTGAAGGTGATTCAGTAACAATCGACATGAATAACCCAACATGCGGAGACCGTATTCAATTGCAAATGCAAGTTGAAGATGGTGTTGTACAAGATGCCAAGTTTGAAGGGGAAGGCTGTTCAATCAGTATGTCGTCTGCTTCGATGATGACTCAAGCAATTAAAGGAAAAAGTCTTGAACAAGCAGTTAAAATGTCGAGAGCATTTTCTGAGATGATGCTTGGAAAAGAGATTGATACAGAAGGATTGGATATGGAAGACATTGAAGCATTGCAGGGTGTCTCCAAGTTTCCAGCAAGAATCAAGTGTGCAACCTTGGCATGGAAGGCAATGGAAAAGGGAGCACAACAAGATTAAATGAATTTAAAAATATAAAGTTTTGCTGGATGTTTTTCTTGTGCATGAGTAGCCACGTCCAGCTCCATCGCCCAGCGACTAGCGAGACTTCCCTCACCTCCGTACGATAAAGAAGACTTGCCGACTGGCTAAAACATGAGGCTTAGTCGCACTTATACCCTTGCGGTGAAAGTCAACATCGACTTCCTTTGGTCGTCGTGTTTCCTTTATCTCCTACGTAGGAATGTTCGAAGTCGAACCACCCCAAAGTACGGGGCGCAGTCCGTACGTCGCTAACCGGGCGATTCCGCT
The DNA here is from genome assembly GCF_038002145.1 of Oceanobacillus sp. FSL W7-1309. Lineage (NCBI taxonomy): Bacteria > Bacillati > Bacillota > Bacilli > Caryophanales > Bacillaceae > Oceanobacillus > Oceanobacillus sp. FSL W7-1309. The sequence continues at coordinate 1,421,260 of NZ_JBBOBX010000002.1, read as the reverse complement.
TTAGATAATACAATGAGGAGGTTATATAATGGCTAAAAAAATGCCTGAAATGGAAGAATATAAATATGGATTTCATGATAAAGACGTCTCTGTTTTCCGAACGGAAAGAGGATTAACACGTAAAGTCGTTGAAGAAATCTCTAAAATGAAAGAAGAGCCGCAGTGGATGCTTGACTACCGCTTGAAGGCATTAGAGCATTTTTACGAGCGCCCAATGCCGCAATGGGGCGGAGATCTTTCAGAACTTGATTTTGATGAGATCGTTTATTACGTTAAACCATCTGAAAAGCAAGGTAGAACATGGGATGAGGTACCTGCTGAAATCAAAGAAACATTTGATAAGCTTGGTATTCCAGAAGCAGAACAAAAATATTTAGCTGGTGTATCTGCACAGTACGAATCAGAGGTTGTTTATCATAGCTTGAAAGAAGATCTTCAAGAAATGGGTATCGTATTTAAGGATACTGATACAGCGCTAAAAGAAGACGAAGAGTTATTTAAAGAATACTTTGGAAAAGTTATTCCATATTCTGATAATAAATTTGCTGCACTGAACTCAGCCGTATGGTCTGGCGGATCATTTATCTATGTTCCAAAAGGTGTTCAAACATCAACACCATTACAAGCATATTTCCGTATTAACTCGGAAAATATGGGGCAGTTTGAAAGAACATTAATCATTGTTGATGAAGGTGCATCTGTACACTATGTTGAGGGCTGTACAGCTCCAGTCTTTACAACAAACTCACTTCATAGTGCGGTTGTTGAAATCGTTGTTAAAAAAGATGCATATTGCCGTTATACAACGATTCAAAACTGGGCAAACAACGTATACAACCTAGTTACAAAACGTGCAGTAGTTGATGCAAATGGAACGATGGAATGGATTGATGGTAACATCGGTTCGAAATTAACGATGAAATACCCTGCGATTTTATTAAAAGGCGAAGGTGCACGTGGTAACACGCTATCTATCGCTATTGCTGGTAAAGGACAATTACAGCACGCAGGTGCAAAAATGCATCACTTAGCACCAAACACGTCTTCAACAATTGTTTCAAAATCAATCTCTAAACAAGGCGGAAAGGTTTCGTACCTCGGTCTTGTACACTTTGGACGTAAAGCAGACGGTGCACGTGCAAACATCGAATGTGACACGCTAATCATGGATAACGAATCGTTCTCTGATACTATTCCATACAATGAAATTTTAAATGATAACATTTCATTGGAGCACGAAGCGAAAGTTTCTAAAGTATCTGAAGAGCAATTGTTCTACTTGATGAGTAGAGGATTAACAGAGGAAGAAGCAACAGAAATGATCGTAATGGGCTTCATCGAGCCATTTACAAAAGAACTTCCAATGGAATATGCAGTAGAGATGAACAGATTGATTAAGTTCGAGATGGAAGGCTCTATTGGGTAATATAATAGGAAACCCTCGTTACAATTATAATTGTGGCGAGGTTTTTTTTTATTAAATGTTACGTAATTGCCCAATTTACGCCCTACTAATCTCTGTTCTGTTATTTTTTGACTGTTTACTTAGTTATCTAATAACATCCATTCTTCTTCTTTTCTCAACTTTTCCGCACGAATCAAATGTTAAACTCTTTACATATTTGGCAGATTCAGACGCCGTTGACCTTTTTAATATTCTTGAAGGTTTACTGAACATTTTTTTGCTTTTTCCAGTGCTGCAGCACGATAATCGTTTTGATCAGGACAAGAATTTATATCTCGGAACTGCTTTAAATTTAATGTAATGACATTGATGAGATATCAAATAATATGCTATAATAAAAATTCTATTGTTATTACAATTAAGTATATTATACAGTTACATAACTTGCGGATGATTGTATTGGGAGAGAGCGAAGTATATCGCCACCGAAGGAGCAAGTTCCAAAAAAACCATTGGAATTAATCTCTCAGGTAAAAGCACCAATACAGGACGCTACTCTGGAGAGTGCAATTTATGCCACCAAAGGGGACCTTCTATTATAGAAGGATAAACTTTCAGGTAAAAGGACAGAGAATGGAAATAATATAGCCCTTCTCTATCCTTTTTTTAAATGTGGGATTTTTCAGTTATATAATTGAAATGATGATTTTATAAAAGACTGAAGAACTAGCAACTAAATCAATTAATAATTATCAAAAAGGTTGAGAGAAGGGAATTGTATGCAAGAACAAAAATTAGATAGGGGTTTAAAAAACAGACACGTACAACTGATAGCTATTGGTGGAGCAATTGGTACGGGATTATTTCTTGGTGCAGGAAAATCAATACATTTAGCAGGGCCATCCATATTATTCGCATACTTGATTACAGGTGCTGTTCTCTTTTTAATCATGCGTGCCCTTGGAGAATTGCTGTTAAGTAATTTAAGCTATCATTCGTTTGTTGACTTTGTAAGAGATTATTTAGGTGAAATGACAGCATTTTTAACTGGCTGGACATATTGGTTCTGTTGGATTTCCATTGCAATGGCTGACTTAACAGCAGTTGGCCTCTATACCCAGTATTGGTTTCCAACGATACCACAATGGATGCCAGGATTAATCGCGCTTGTTATTTTATTATGTATGAACTTGGCCACCGTAAAACTGTTTGGAGAAATGGAATTCTGGTTCGCATTAATTAAAGTCATCGCAATTCTAGCCTTAATAGTTACAGGTATTGTTATGATTATAAGTGGTTTTTCCACGGATGCAGGTGGAGCGAGTTTCACGAATCTATGGAACCACGGAGGCATGTTTCCAAATGGTGTAAATGGTTTCATCCTCTCTTTTCAAATGGTCGTATTTGCGTTTGTTGGTATCGAACTTGTAGGACTTACAGCGGGAGAAACAGAAAATCCAGAGAAAGTTATACCTAAAGCGATAAATAATATTCCTATTCGAATTATCATTTTTTATATAGGTGCACTTCTTGTTATTATGAGTGTGTATCCATGGACCGCTATCAGCCCAACTGAAAGTCCATTCGTCCAAGTCTTTACGGTAGTTGGTATCGTTGGTGCTGCTGGTATCATCAATTTTGTCGTTCTAACTTCTGCTGCTTCAGCATGTAATAGTGCCATCTTCAGTACAAGCCGGATGGTATATTCACTCGCTAAAGAGAAAAATGCACCGGAAAAATTTGCCAAGCTTGATAAAAGAAAGGTTCCTTCCAATGCATTGTTCTTTTCGACTGCAGTTGTTTTAATTTCAGTCGCATTAAATTATGTAATGCCAGAAGGAGTATTCACACTCGTTACAAGTATTTCTACAGTATGCTTTATATTTATTTGGGGGATTACGGTCATCAGTCATTTGAAATACCGTAAAACAAGACCTGATCTGGCAAAAGTGAATAAATTTAAGATGCCATTTTATCCATTTGCAAATTATTTAATCCTTGCCTTCCTGACATTTGTTCTTGTTGTGCTTGCAATTGCAGAAGATACACGTGTTTCGTTGATGATAACGCCCGTTTGGTTTATCGCGCTAATTGTGATTTATAAGGTACGCAAAAGAATCGTGCCCCATAAAGATAAGAAAAATGAAGAAGGATTAGTGGCGGATAAGGTTGAACGGGGATAATAATCTATATGTGGAAGCCGGGCTCATGTTTTAGTCTTATTAATAAAATTATTTGGCTCGTTTCAAATGGGTTAACATTTTTGAAGAAATACCTAAATTCCCTTTATCGCCCGGCTGATTTGGGCTATAAGAAGCTCAAGGGCAGTTGATGAGCTATTTTAAGAATCAGGCGAAAGTAAAAAGTAAGTCAAATCATTCCTATCTGAAAAAGCCTAGGATGATTTGGCTTACTTTTTTTGTTCTTACACCATACATTTAACTCTGCCTAATAGTATCTAGAGGAGACAGAGGGTTTGAAAAAGCAAAACAGTAAAACTTATACGAGTGAAGAAACACGTAAGCCTCTACTCGACATTTGCAAAGTCCTCAATCAGATCACTAGCATTTAAATAACCAGCACCTTGAATATGTGGGGATTGTCCCAAATCGTCGCATGCATCCAAAAGCCTTTCTTTGACTTGATCAGGCGTAAGATTTGGATCACGTTGAAGCAATTGTGCAATTACTCCTGCACATATCGGCGTAGCCATTGACGTTCCGGATAAGGACATATAGTGAGTGTCCACACGTGCTGCTTTATTGGTTTTATCAAGGAAAGATCTGGGAGCTCGTAAAGAGATAATATCGACTCCTGGTGTTAATAAATCTGGCTTAATAAGCCCATCAATCGTCGGACCTCTACTTGAAAAATCAGCTACTGAATCATCGGATCGGTCAACGGTATTATTATCATCAGCTGCTCCGACTGTAATGACCTTTGGGCTTATTCCTGGACTTGCAATGGTTTGTTCTCCGGGACCAGAGTTTCCAGCGGCTACACAGACAACCATTCCGTTATCCCAGGCTATTTCAACCGCATTTACCACAGGATCATCTTCAGCAGGTGCTACAGCATCGGAACCGAGTGAAAGGGAAAGAATATCAATATTATATTCGGATTGATGTTGGATGCACCATTCGATTCCTTCAATAACAGTTGATAATGAACCAGCTCCCATCTTATCTAGTACTTTGACACCTACTAAATTAGCTTGGGATGCTGGAGCTTGATATTGTCCATTCGATAACAAGCCATTGCCAGCCGCATCTCCAGCACAATGAGTTCCATGACCGTTGTCATCATAGGGATCAGATTTCCTATTAACAAAATCCTTAAAGCCAATAATGCGATCTTGTAAATCTTCATGTGGATGTATACCAGTATCGATTACTGCAATGGTTACGCCTTCTCCTGTTAACCCATTATCTTTTAAAACATTTGCGTTTATTGCCGGGGAAGCGGTATCTAGTAAAGTTGTCACCTTTCTGTCTAAATAGACTTTTTGGATATGGTTGCAGTTCGTGATTAAATGTTCAATATTTTTTACGGATAATTTAGCTGAACAACAGGAAATAGAAGGGTATTCGCGAAGAGAACGACACTTTGTTTCCTTTACATCGTTTAACCCAGAAGAAAAGGAATCAGGGGCAAATTTTATTACGACGGGTAATTTCTTTGTTTTTTTTCTAACACGCTCTATGGAGCTTTGCAGGAAACAAGGGATATAACGAAAAGGCCGATAAAAGTTAACCATTTCTCCCCTTATATTTTTGTCAACTTTTTTTCCATTGCGTCGGACCAAGTCAATCATTGAAAAATTTAACATACACTTTCTCCTTTCTTTGATTTACGATATTCTACGTAAACTGTCAGAAAGGAGCGTGATTAAATAGTATAGAAAATAGTAAAAAAGGTAGATAACTATATGGTTATAGAGTGAATTACTATGAGGAAAGGGAAATTAGAGAAACTGTTTTCTAGTAAGAGTTGTGTTTCGTTTTTATTTATTAGGTAGAAGAGGCTGAAACATAACTAAAATACTTAATGTTAAAGACGAACGATGTACAAACTTAGCGAATTATATTTCCGGAGCGAGTTATTTGCATCAATCATGTTCGGTTTTCACTTCATAAAAATACTTTTGTCCCAGCTTCTTTTGTTCTAGCAATAGTAACTTTAGCATCGTATAGACAAATTCCTGAAATTTTGTTATCATAGATAATGGTTACCTTAGGTAACCATTATCTATGATAATCATATAGGAGGCGTTTTCCATAAAATCTGCACAGAAATTTTTCCATCAATTAATTATGTTGTATCGCCCTTTTGAAAATAGACTTAATGTCTTGTTGAATAAACATAACCTGCATCGAGCACAGTGGACCATTTTGTATTATCTGTACAATTATGGAGCTTCAACACTTGTGGAAATTTCTCATTATCAAGGTGTGGAGAAGCCTACCATCACTAGAACCTTTGCCAGTTTAGAGGAAATGAGCTATGTCGAACAGGTGGCTGGAAGAAATAAGCGCGAAAAACGCATGCAGCTGACTGGGCAAGGAACAGCTGTTTATGAGGAAGTACGTGTGACCATTGATCAGTTTGAAAAGGAAATTCTAAAAGACATCTCGGAATCAGAATTGATTGATTTTATTCGGGTGATGGAAGAAATTAAAAATAATATTAAGAAGTGAAGTGATAGAAACAGTGAAACAAACAAAATCTCAATTATGGACGAAGAATTTTATTATTATAGCAGCAGCAAATTTTTTCTTATATTTCGTTTTTTACTTATTATTAGTGACCATGGCTGTTTATGCAGTCGATAAATATCATGTTTCAGAGAGTGTAGCTGGTCTTATAACAGGTATATTTATCATAGGAACATTAGTAGGGCGTTTGTTTATTGGACGAATGATCTCATCTATTGGGTACAAGAAAGTATTATATTTTGGGCTTACCTTTTTTATTTTGACATCCCTTTTATACTTTATTCATGCAGGGATAGAGATACTGCTTGTAACTCGTTTATTACACGGAATCGCATTAGGGGTGGCAAGTACAGCTACAGGAACTATTATTGCTGAGTTGATTCCTAATGATCGAAAAGGTGAAGGGATTGGCTACTTCAGTATGAGTATTACGCTGGCAACAGCCATTGGACCCTTCTTTGGACTATACATGAGCTCACATACGAGCTATCAAGTGATTTTTGGCTTTTGTCTTGCATTAGCGATTATTAGTTTTATCATATCTCTGTTTGTTAAGATACCATTTGCAGGAAAACCTGCAAATGTAGCTGAAAGAAGGAAAATTAAGTTTTCCGATTTTGTGGAACCAAGAGCACTGCCGATTGCATTCATTGTAATTATCGTATCACTTGGGTATTCAAGTGTTCTTTCTTTTATTAATTTCTATGCAATCGAGATTGGTCTTGTCGAGGTGGCAAGCTTCTTTTTCGTTGTTTATGCAGTAGCTATCCTAGTATCACGTCCATTTACAGGTCGCTTAATGGACTTAAAAGGTGAAAATACTGTTATGTATCCAGCTTTTATTCTGTTTGGTGCAGGATTACTGCTTCTAAGCTTTACAACGAATAGTTTTGCTTTATTAGCAGCTGGTGTTCTTATTGGTCTTGGATTCGGAAACATGCAATCCATTACCCAAGCAATAGCGGTTAAAGTGACACCGCCAGATCGGATTGGATTAGCAACATCAACTTACTATATCGCGCTTGATGCTGGTCTTGGATTCGGTCCTTATTTACTTGGCTATCTGATTCCGCTGACTGGATATAGCAGCTTATATTTCATGATGGGGCTCATGGTTTTCGTTACGATAGTACTTTATTTCTTCATGCATGGAAAAAGGAAAGAGCGGATTGGCGAAAAAGCCGATGCTATGTAAATGTCAATAAAGCATAGATATTATAGATTATAAAGAAAGCAAGCTTGTTCGTAGTTCAAGGTTGTTATACCTTATGAGATAAAATTCTACTATAGAGGGAAAATGCAAACCCTTGTCACGATAATATCTGTGGCAGGGTTATTTTTATTTGTTCCTAATTGTTGAAAGTGATATGTAGCAGTTAATATTGATGCAATATCAAATCAATTCGAATGAGCTTGTTGAGCGCATGGCTGAGTATCTTGCATTCATGAAATTATAGATACTGTGCAAAATAATAAAATAGGACCCAATTATTATTTTGGATTGAAAACTGCTCACGTTTTGGACAACCTCTCGAATTATTTCTATAAGCTAAACACATAGTAATCATTATTTTATAGTAGATTTTTGAAGCTTCCTGCTGGTCTTTGAATAGTTGGTTAAAAGAAAATAGAACCGATTCAGAGCAAAGAGGGGGAAATTCACATATTGAATCTCGTGCGAGGATGGTAATTATGAAAAAAAACACACAATCGAAAAAAACTGTAATCTTGCTGAACATCGATTCATTGATGTCTGAACCGCTGGAATTAGCTATTCAAACAGGACAAGCTCCTGCTTTACAATTTTTGATGGAAAATGGTAGTTATTTTACGAATATGGTGACTTCATTTCCAACCATGTCGGTAACAATCGACAGCAGCCTTTTGACAGGTACTTATGCTGACCAACATCATATACCTGGTTTAACTTGGTTCGATAATTCCAAAAAAGAGATTATTAACTACGGTACTGGTTTTAGGGAAACGTTTAGGTTAGGGATTCGCAGAACGGTCCATAATATGCTTTTCCGACTGAATAATGAGCATCTGAGCAGTGAAGTCACTACAATTTATGAGGAATTAGCTAAAAGGGGGATGAATTCAGCTTCCATTAATTCCTTTGTATATCGTGGAAACACCCCGCAAAAGTTGCAAACACCAAAGTTATTCAGTGCCTTGACGCGATTTAAAAATGGAAAGTGGACAACGGAAGCAGCAAATATCTTTTCTTTGGGAACCTTTTCAAAAGTACGTCCATGGGGATTCGCAACGCAAATAGCTGCTGGAAACTATAAATATACTGCTCGGGAACTTAAGTATCTTATTAGAAAGAACAAACTTCCTTCATTTATCTTCTGTATATTTCAGGACATGGATGCCCGAATTCATTTAAAGGGGCCGATGGATATTAAAGGTATCACAAAGATTGATAAGGAAATTCAAAAAATATTGGATTTGTATCCAAGCTGGAAGGAAGCAATTAATCAAAATGCATGGCTAGTGATGGGGGATAATGGTCACTCTGCAACAGGAACAAATCATCGAGAATTTGTCATTGATTTAAGAAAATGGTTAAAAAAATACCGTATCTCCCGAATAAGACGCCCAGTACATAAGAAAGATCAGATCGTTCTATGTGTAAATCAGCGGATGTCTTATATTTATGTACTGGATGACAGTCTGCCGTTGTCTGCTATTATCGAACAGCTCAAAAACGATGAGAGGATCGATATTATAGCCTGGAAAAATGAAAGCTCCATTCATGTAGAATCTGGTATGAAAGAAGGGTCACTGAAATATCGCCCTTCCGGGAAATTTACTGATATTTATAATCAATCATGGAGTATAGAAGGGGATGCTAAGATTCTAGATTTAAATCTGACCACTGAAAAAAGAGTCACCTATGGTAACTATCCAGATGCGTTAGCTCGGTTGTATAGTGTTTTCAACTCCCATTCGGGGCGTTTCATTGTCGTCAATGCGAAACCGGGCTGTGAGTTTAAGGCGCAATCATCACCTGTCCATCTTTCTGGTGCAGCACACGGTTCCTTGCACAAACAAGAATCTCTTGTACCACTGATAATAACAGGAACCGAGGAGGAACCAATATATCCACGTGTTGTAGATATAAAGGAATTTATAATTCGGTTGCTTCAAGATTAAGGAGAGTTCAGCTGCAAACGATGGCAGCAAAAGGAGTAATTCGTTCTTCTCGAGAAGTTGGTATATTTAGTGAAAGAGAAACCATACTTGGATTAAATATGGTAGACCATCGTAACTTAACTGTCCATACGTATAATGAAGAATTGGCGTTAGAAATTTTTGCAAGCTTACCTCAGTATCAGCTCTTGCGTAAGTGAGTGGAACGAATCAAAATTAAGATAGTGTAAGTACATGTATTAAACGTGTCGGGGTTATTTATTATATGAAAGGAGGTTGCCCGAACCCTCGGACAGCCTCCAAAGCAAATAAACTTATTCCTCAATAGATACTTCTTTCAAATTTAGCAATTTTGAAGGATACATTGTTAATCCCTTCACTTCATCACGTACACCTAATAAATAATCTTTGTGCGTTAAGTAAGCCATTGGAGCAAGATCTACAAGCATTTCTTCTGCTTGTTTATAAAGCTCTAATTGCTCAGCTTCGTCTTGTGCTTGACGAGCTTCTTCAATTAAGGTATCTAGTTCACTGTTTTCAAAGAATACCGTATTTCCAGATGCTCCAAGATTATCACTGTGGAATAATGGATAGAACGTATTATCCGCATGGGCAGTACTGTTAGACCAACCTAAAATAAACATTTCCTGTTCGCCTGCATCCAGTTTTTCGATATATGCTCCCCATTCCAACACCTCGATTTCAACCGTAATTCCAATTTCTGCAAGCTGTGATTGAATATTCGTTGCAATGTCCATACGTTCACGCGTATCGTTTGTCATAAGAGTTGTTGTAAATCCATCCTGGTATCCTGCTTCAGCAAGTAATTCTTTTGCTTTACCTTGGTCACGGGATAGTCCTTCTACATTTTCATCATAACCATAAACATTTGGTGGTAGAGGACCTTCCGCAACTTGTGCATATCCCTCGTAGATTCCATTGATTATTTGATCTTTATCAATGACCATTGTAATTGCTTGACGGACAAGCTGGTCATTAAACGGTTCTTTCGATGTATTAAATCCAACATAATCTAATGCAAGGCTTCCTTGTTGTAGAACGGATAAATTTTCTTTAGATTCGATCTGTGATACATCTGAAGAACTTAATGGATTAGAAATGTGGGTGTCTCCTGTTTCTAATTCAGCGATACGTGTTAAATCTTCTGGTACGACTTTAAAGGTAACCGATTCGATCTTAGCTGGTTCTCCCCAATAGTCTTCGTTTTTCACTAGACGGATAAGCTGTCCAGGCTGCCATTCTTCAAATTTTAAGAAGCCAGTTCCAATTGGATTTGCATTGATAACACTACCAACAGATTCTCCTTCTCCCATAGCAGCATAATCTTCCCTGATTTGTTCTGGTGAAATCATACCTGAAACCGAATGGCTTAGGTTGGATGGTAAACCAGAGTACGGGAATTCTGTTTTGAACTGAACGGTATAATCATCCACAACGACAACTTCGTTAATCATATCAAGTAAGTATGCTGCAGGGGCAGCAACTTCTGGATCATTGATACGTTCTATGTTCGCTTTTACAGCTTCGGCATTAAATTCAGAGCCGTCATGGAAGGTAACGTCTTCACGTAGTTTAAACTCCCAGGTTGTTTCGTCAATTTGTTCCCAGCTTTCTGCAAGTCCTGGTTGAAGCTCCATATTTTGATCGTAAGATACCAATCTTTCAAAAATATTGTTTTGAACATCGAATGAAGGAACATCATTCGCACCAGCAGGATCTAGTGATATTGCATCCGAAGCGGTAGAGATGACTAATTCTTTGCCACCTGCCGTTTCATCCCCTCCGTTTGAAATAGAAGAAGATTCCTCTGGTTCACTAGCACAAGCTGTAAGTAAAATAGCTAAGAAAAGGATACTAATCAAGGATAATGAGTATTTTTTTAATGATTCAAACAATTTTGTTTGCTCCTTTCGTGTCGGATTATGTCTAAATTTGTACAAAAGATATAATAATTAATATATAATAACTTTTAGAATAAAACAATAGCTTTCTAACGGAAATTATTTAAATAGTTAGGATAAAAGCCTTATAAGCTATTTTTTATGCGAAATTTAGAATTGTACCTAATAATATAGTAGGAGTGGTATTCATGTTAGCAATAACCAATGCAATTATTTATGACGGGAAAGGAAATAGATTCGAGGATCAAAATCTTATCATTGAAAATGGCAAGTTCGCAAAGCTTGTACCTGCAAGTAAGATCCCAGATTTTTATCATGTAATCGATGCACAAAGGAAAGTAGTAACCCCTGGTCTTATTGACGTTCACACCCATTTAGGGATTTCTGAAGAAGGTGTTGGGTTAGAAGGAGCTGATTATAATGAAACGAGTAGTTCCGTTACCCCTAGCTTGCGTGCTATTGATGGAATTAATCCAATGGAAATAGGTTTTGAGGATGCTAGAAAATCTGGTGTTACCACGGCCCAAATCATGCCGGGTAGTGCCAATGTTATTGGGGGAGAAATGGTAATATTAAAAACCGCTGGAAATATTGTAGATGAGATGGTCGTAAAATCTCCATCAGGTATGAAGGCTGCGTTAGGAGAAAATCCGAAACGATTTCACGGTGGAAAAGGAAGAATGCCTGTTACGAGAATGGGTGTTGCTGCACAGCTAAGGGAGAAATTAATCGAAGCACAAAATTATTTACATAACGAGGAGAAGGAACGAAAGCTAGACTTAGAGAATTTAGCGAAAGTATTGAAGAAGGAGATTCCATTACGTGTTCATGCCCATCGCGCGGATGATATTCTGACAGCATTGCGTATCAAACGTGAATTTGATATCGATATGACCATTGAACACTGTACAGAAGGACATAAAATTGCAGCGTTCATAGCTAAACATGACGTGAAAGTATCCGTTGGGCCAACGATGTCTACACGTTCGAAAGTGGAATTAAAGGATAAAGGCTGGACTACAATTAAAACGTTAATGGATGCTGGAATAGCATGCTCGTTAACTACAGATCATCCAGTTGTTGGGATTGACTATCTTGTTACAAGTGCTGTTCATGCAATTCGGAATGGGCTAAGTGAACAGGAGGCACTTCAAACAATCACATTAAATGCTGCAAAACATCTAGGTATTGAAGATCGTGTGGGATCCATTGAGCCAGGGAAGGATGCTGATTTCGTTATTTGGAGTGGGAGTCCTTTTGATTTATTGTCTAAAGCGGAACATGTATATATTGAGGGGGCAGAGGTGTGAACAAATAGTTGTTAATATTTGATTGATTTGTATTACAGATATATAAGGATAGAGCAGTATTATATGGTATCGTAGAAGATAAGAAATAGTTACCAGGTCGGGCTAACTTAGGATGCTCGACCATATTTTATAAAAATCAGCCTTTAACTATGGTTCTGAAAACGTAATACGGTAAAAAATCATCTATAATTAGCAGTGAATTTAGATAGCTATGGTTGCAAACGTAACGAAAGAAGGGATTAAATGGGGAATTCCCTAATGTATGGGCAACTTATTTTAGTAATGGTCATGTGGGGATTTAATGTAATTGCAATTAAAGTGATTGTAGGACAATTTTCAGCAGTGACGATCACTTCTTTTCGCATTTTCTTAGCAGCCGTTGTTGTGTATTTAATCTTATGGGCAAGAAAACAAATACGTTTACCTAAAAAACAAGAATTATCTTACATTATTCTTGTTTCCGTTACAGGGGTAGTTGGCCATCATTTCTTTCTATCGGTTGGGTTGACGCAAACGAGTGCCTCTAATTCAGGTTTGCTTTTAGGGACAGTTCCGTTATTTACTTCCATACTTGCAAGTAAAATGTTAAAAGATAAGCTTTCCTTAATGAGGATAATTGGCATTATTTTTGGTTTGTCCGGTGTTTCTTTCGTTATTCTTGTTGGGAATATAAATGGTTTGACAATGAATATCGGTGATATTTATATTTTTCTTGCAGTACTATCTCAAGCGTTAAGTTTTATCTACATAAAAAAAGCAACAGAAACGATGGGAGCGAGATTAGTTACTGCAACAACTTTATTGATAGGATCATTTTTATTATTTTGTATCAGTTTCGTTTTGGAGCCAGAAGGAATATCGAGCTTGCAGGATGGGACGTTGGTTGGGTGGTCTATTTTCCTTGCTTCCGCTATTTTTGCAACTGCACTTGGTCAATTTCTGTACAATCATGCGATTCAAAATGTAGGGCCAGGGAAAGCATCGATATTTATGAATTTACAACCTTTCTTTGCATTGCTGGGATCTTTTTTATTTCTTGGTGAACAAATTTCAGTTGCTCATTTCTTTGGCTTTATTCTAATTGTAACGGGAGTTATTTTAGGATCTGGTATAATGGATCGGTATATTTATAAGAAGACTTTGACAGGCATTAATATAAGGAAACGTTACGATGACTAAGAAAAAGTATCGTGTTGTTTGTTGCTAAGTTAGTAATTCATTTGATACACAAGGTTTACTCATTCGTACTCGTATAATGAGAAATATTTTCAACAAGATACAATGCGAGTTTCATTCATCAATATGATAAGATATAGATACAATATTACAGATGGTAGGGGTTGTTTTGGTTTTTTTAATATGTTTAACGATTGGTCTGATTACCGCATTTGTTGGATCAATCATGGGGCTTGGCGGGGGAATTATTCTTATACCAACGTTACTGTTGGTTAGCTCGTTTTTAGATAGCTTTTCCTGGGTGACTCCACAATCCATTGTTGGGATTTCTTTAATTGCAATGATTGTTACAGCACTATCCTCAACACTGTCATATGCAAAAGTGAAACGAGTTGATTATAAAACTGGACTTTTATTTCTGACGGGATGTATTCCAGGCGGAGCAATTGGTTCATGGTTAAATCAGTTTGTTGATTCGAAGTCATTTTTATTATATTTTGGCGTATTAATGATCGTTATATCCCTTCTTTTCTTTATTAAAAGGGATCGGAATCCTAAAAAGGAATTCACTGGGGATGAAAAAGGTGTCCGTACATTTGAATTATTCGGAGAAACATATCGATATCGTGTACCGATCTTAGGAGCGTTTGTGCTATCCTTAATTGTTGGGACATTATCCGGGCTTTTTGGAATTGGTGGTGGTTCCATTATGGTGCCGGCAATGATTCTGTTGTTCGGGTTTCCTGCACATATTGCAACCGCAACATCAATGTTTATGATTTTCTTTGTTAGTATTGTTGGTGCTAGTACACATATTGTGCTTGGACATATTGCATGGGAATATGTGTTATTCTTTATCCCAGGTGCTTGGATTGGTGGGAAGTTAGGTGCAAAGGTGAATCAGCTTCTTCCTGGAAAAGTATTGGAATGGGGATTGCGCATCATTCTAATTTTTATTGGATTGCGTATGATTTATCAAGGATTATCCTAAGGGGTTATGTAAATGGAAGAGAAATTCTACTTTTATTATACGAATGATTTACATAGTGATTTTAAACAATGGCCACGTGTTGTGACTTATTTAAAAGAAGCACGAGCGCTACGGAATCAACGTGGTGAATCAAACTGGACAATTGATATTGGAGATCATGTAGACCGATCTCATTCTATAACAGAGGCAACGATGGGAAAAGCGAATGTCAAGCTATTAAATGATGCAGGTTATGATTATGTTACCATCGGCAATAACGAAGGGATTACAATGTCTCATCAGGATTTATACCATTTATATGATGAAGCTGCATTCGAAGTCACATGTGCGAACCTGCATAGTACTGATAACATGCAGCCACCATGGTTACGTCCGACAGTAAATATTGAGACAAAGCATGGTGTGAAAATTGGTATGATTGGTTTAACTGCGCCATTTAATGCCTTTTATGAGCTGTTAAATTGGTATGTTTCACCTGAATTCGAAGTTTTGGATAAGTATATGAAAGATCTAGAGCAATCCGTTGATATAATCATTGTCATGTCGCATCTTGGTATTACCATCGATCAAGAAATTGCAAGAAGGTATGATGCTGTAGATGCGATTATTGGTGGCCATACACATCATTTGCTTCGTAGTGGCGAATATATCAATAATGCTGTGATTACTGCAGCAGGAAAGCATTGCGCTTATATAGGTGAAGTTATTCTTACTTGGGACCATAAGCAGAAAAAATTGGTGAAAAAAGAAGCATATACAGCTGACATTACGCATTTGGAAAAAGATGCTGAAACGGAGCAGACATTACACGTGATGCTAAATGAGGCTAATAGCTTGCTTGGTGAAACCGTTGTACAGATTGACAGTCCATTGACTGTTAATTGGTATAAGGATACACCAATCATGCAGGAGCTGACGAATACAGTTAAGGAATGGACAAAAGCCGATGCTGCGATGTTGAATAACGGTCTGTTATTGGAAAGCTTACCAGTAGGGGCTATCACGTATGGAGATATTCATCGGATTTGCCCACATCCAATTAATCCTGTTGTTGTGGATCTGAAAGGAAATGAATTGATCGAAGTTGTCCGTGTATCATTAACAAAGGAATTTATGCAGCTGGCATTGAAAGGCTTTGGATTTCGTGGGAAAGTACTGGGAAGAATGATGTTTGCAGGACTCCAGGTAGAAACAGGATTTCATAAAAATGGTGAGGAGTATGTGAAACAGGTTCTGTTAGAAAATGGAGAAGAGATCGATCCAGATCGAACATACTATATCGCGACTGCCGATACCTTCACATTCGGCCGTCTATTACCGGAGGTAGCGAAATCGGATTCGAAGCAATATTTTGTCCCGGAATTTTTAAGGGATTTGCTCGCAAAAACGCTTCGTGCTAAATTTCCATATTATTCCTAAGAGGCCGCTGCTTGTGACATGTTGGCCCCTTCATGCATACACATATATGGTACATTGCGAAGGGGGCAATTCATTATGATTACGGTAAATCCACTTGAAGTAGACGGCATGATTTTTATGGCAGTACGTGTTGAGCTTCCAAAAACGAATTTGCTGACGATATCCAATGACATTGGCTATATTATGTGTGCGGCATTGGATGTAGATATTTTTAATGAAGTTCCAAAATTAATGGAGCGTAATGTTATCGCGGGGCGTGCGATGGGTGTGCGAACGATCGATGAATTATTACACGCTCCATTACAGAAGATAACAGATGCTTCAAAAGCTTATGGCTGGGAAGTTGGTATGACGGGTAAAGAAGCTTTGTTAAGAATATCATAATTAATGCAAATGTCTTCCATTAGGGAGGCATTTTTATTATGTTTATAAATTACTTAGTCTACCCCCTGTGGAACAAGCATAGGATTATTCCAGAGGGGGTTCCTGAGTTGAGACATAAAAAACGTTTTCGCAAACGAACAGCATTGCCTCCAGGGAAACATATTTTAATCATAACGATGATTATTTTTGTAGTCTGTGTATTTTTAAGTATGCAATTAATTGATAAACGAATTGAACCAGTTCTAATGCATATAGCGGAAAGAAGAGTCGATGAGTTTGCAACGCGGGCGATCAATTCAGCCGTTCGGTATGTTGAAGATTATAGTTTTGATGACATGGTAAATATTACATATGACAATGAAGGGAATTTTTCAACGTATAACTGGAACAATTCTATCATCAGTGAAATTAATCGAGTCGCAACAGACAGGGTGGAAGAATTTTTCATCAACGTTAACCGCGGTGACCCATTGGAATTTGAAGATCCGCTTACCGAACCATATGAATATAGTGATGGTGCTGAAGATATGGCGAAACAGGATCCGACATTGGTTGAAATCCCTTTAGGGCAGGTTACCGGAAATACGGTACTTGCAAACCTAGGTCCGAAAATACCGATTAATTTCGAGGTTGTAGGGAATGTTCGGACAAATGTTGTACGTGAAATTGAGGAATTTGGTATTAATGGTGCTTGGGTATCGCTTTATATTAATGTAGAGGCGGATGTGCAGATTGTCATCCCATTTACATCCGATGTAACAACAGTTAATACGGAGATATACTTGGATGGTAGTGCCATTATGGGCAAGGTTCCAGATTTCTATGGTGGTGGCAGTGATGGTCCGTCAATTGCTATACCAAAAGACGACTTGCAGAATAACTAAAAATCTAGTATAGTATGGGAGTAACTATGTGTATTCAAAAGGAGGATAAAAAGGACCGAGAAGTTCGAGACAGCGTAGCTTCCCGTACCGGAACGTATGCAATTAATACGTGAGGAACGGAAAAGCAAGCTAACGAAGAAATTCGAAGTGTCACTTTTACCGGACTTTATGAATATCCTTTAACTCAATAATAAACCTTATCAGATCGGTGAGGTAGAGGCGCAAATATTATAAGTAATCCACCGGAGAATGACAACAGTGATGGTTGGTGAAAGGGGTATTTGCCGAAGCGTAATAAGAGTCAAACTTATTATTTGCTGGTACATCTTTGAACAAGAGATGTACTGTCATGCTTAAAGTGAGAGTTCAAAAAAGAGGATAAAAAGGACCGAGAAGTTCGAGGCGGCGAAGCTCCCCGTACCGGAACGTATGCAATTAATACGTGAGGAACGGAAAAGCAAGCCAACGAGCTTCCACAGGATGTGGTGACTTCGACGTTCGACACAGGACGTGTCGGTACTTAGTCGAAGGTCTACTGATCTCGATGTGTCATTTTTACCGGACTTTTTGAACAACCGCTGAAATGGATGTGCATGGAGAACTACTGATCGAGATGGAGGATAACGTATATTGTAATTGTAAAAAACAATGATGGTTATTTTCTGTCATTGTTTTTTTGTGTGCTTTTTTAAGAAGCTAGCACGTACATATGTCGTAAACCAACATTTCATCATCAACTCGTTTATCTCGAAAACCACATCTGAGAAATAATTATGGGGGGATTACAATGGAAGGTACAATTTATTCGATTATTCCAGCATTAATCATGCTGGTGCTCGTTATTACAACGAGGAAAATTTTATTATCATTAGGATCAGGGATAATAATTGGAGCATTATTTATTCATGATTTTAATGTGTTGCAAGCAGTGAAGGAAATTTGGTATGTATTTTATGAAATTTTTGTTTCAGAGGGTGAGCCAAATACTGGGAATCTCCTGTTAATTGGGTTTTTGATATTATTAGGTATGATGACTGCCTTTTTACAGGCATCCGGAGGAAGCAGAGCTTTTGGTGAGTGGATGATGAAACGAGTGAAAACACGTAGAGGTGCACAGTTAATGACAGGCGTTTTAGGACTGATTATTTTTATTGATGACTATTTTAACAGCCTTGCAGTTGGTCAAATTGCAAGACCATTAACAGATCGTCACAAAGTGTCCAGAGCGAAGCTTGCCTATTATATTGATTCAACATCAGCACCGATAACAGTTATTTCGCCTATCTCAAGCTGGGGAGCTTATATTATTGGAATTCTTGGTGGATTGTTTGCTGCCAATGAAATTACAGAATATCAGCCGATTGAGGCATTTATCTGGATGATTCCGATGAATTTTTATGCAATAGCAGCAGTCCTGCTTGTATTTATTGTAGCGTATTTTCAATTTAATATTGGTCCAATGCGTACACATGAAAAACGTGCGATGGAAACAGGAGAGCTTTTGAATCCAGAGCAGAATACGGTTGCAGGGGATTTAGGCGATGTGTTTAAGCCAAATCAAAACGGAAAGGTATACCATTTATTTATACCAATCTTAGTTCTTTTTGCAGCAACAGTTGTAGCTATGATAACAACGGGTATCGCTGCAACAAACGGTAAAGCTACGATTCTTGATGCTTTTGCAAATACGGATGTTAATTTATCACTGGCAATTGGTGGGGTTTCAGCTGTACTCGTTGCATTTATTTTTCACCTCCTTCAAGGTAAGCCAAAAGCAAATGTTGTAAAAATATTTGCTGAAGGGACAAAAACGATGCTTCCGGCTATTTATATTCTCATTTTAGCTTGGATGATCGGTTCGGTAATCGGTACATTGGAAACAGGGACCTATTTAGCGAATTTAGTTAATGATTCCTCTATAGGTGTTAGCTATCTACCGTTAATATTCTTTGTTATTGCAGCGATTATGGCATTGTCTACTGGGTCTTCATGGGGTACATTTGGTATCATGCTTCCAATTGCAGCAGAAGTAATGAGCAATACAAATGTTGAGTTATTACTGCCGGCATTAGCAGCTGTACTTGCAGGAGCTGTATTTGGTGATCATTGCTCACCTATTTCCGATACGACGATTCTCTCCTCAACAGGAGCAGGGGCTAACCATATTGATCACGTATTAACGCAGCTGCCATATGCAATACTTGCAGCAGTTGTAGCAATACTAGGGTTTTTACTGCTTGGATTGACAGGGCAAATTATGCTTTCCTTGGCAGTTACACTTGTATTCCTTTTTGGGATTGTATTTGTATATCGTACTGTTTTAAAAAGTAAAACAGCGGAATAAATATAGGCTGAAAAATTTCTAAGATGTGTGATGACAGTAATGTCATCACACATCTTCTTTTGTTCGTAAGGAAACTATGCAATAAATATATCAGAAAAGAGTAATTATTAAAAACCTTCATAATATAAATAATACAAAGCTTGTATAAAAAAGGGGAGGTTTGGTCATGGAAAATCGTTCTCAGTGGGGGACAAGGGCAGGTTTTATTTTGGCGGCAGCCGGATCGGCTATCGGCCTTGGGAACATTTGGCGTTTTCCTGCAGTTGCCTATGAAAATGGCGGCGGAGCATTTCTGATTCCTTATCTGTTTGCACTGCTCACCGCCGGAATTCCGATTTTGATATTGGAATTTACAATGGGACATAAGTATCGAGGTTCTGCACCATTAACGTTTAAACGAATGCATAAAAAAACAGAATGGGTTGGCTGGTGGGGAGTTGCAGTAGCATTTATTATTTCAACCTATTATTCGGTAATCGTTGCCTGGGCCATATCGTATTCTGTTTTTTCTTTTAATTTAGGGTGGGGAGAGGATACACAAGGATTTTTATATGGCGATTATCTAAATTTAGCAGAAGTCCCAGGACAGATAGGGAATCTGGTTCCTGGTGTATTAATTCCTTTAATCATTGTTTGGGCACTGGTATTAGGAATTCTATTTAAAGGTGTGAAGAAAGGGATTGAAATTGCAAATCGTATTTTTATTCCAGCATTAGTCATTATATTCCTCATCATTGTTATTCGAGCACTAACCCTTCCAGGAGCTATGCAAGGATTGGATGCGTTTTTTGCACCTGATTTCGGCCAAATTTTTTCACCGGATGTATGGATTGCGGCATATGGACAAATTTTCTTTAGTTTATCCATTGCTTTTGCAATTATGATTACGTACGCCAGTTATTTGCCAAAGAAATCAGACATTACAAATAACGCTTTTATCGTAGGATTTGCGAATTCTGGTTTTGAATTGTTAGCGGGTATTGGTGTGTTTGGTATTTTAGGATTTATGGCTTTACAGTCAGGTTTGCCGATTAATGAAGTTGTAAGTGGTGGAGTTGGCTTAGCATTCGTAGCATTTCCAGCAATCATTAATGAATTCACAGCCTTTAACGAACTTTTTGGGGTATTATTCTTTGTTTCGTTAATGTTAGCTGGATTAACCTCATTAATCTCAATTACAGAAACGTATGTATCTGGTTTGTCGGATAAATTCCAAATCTCAAGGAAAAAAGCAGTCCTAATAGGCGGTGGTTTAGCCGCTGTTATCTCGTTGCTGTTTGCGACACAAGGCGGGCTGTTCTTCCTAGATGTAGTTGATTATTTTATTAATCAATTCGGTGTAGCGATGCTTGGGTTTGTTGAGGTTGTCTTAATTGCTTGGATTCTCCGTAAGGTTAAAATGTATAAAGAACATGCAGACGGGATTTCGGATATCCGACTTGGTTCATGGTGGACAATTAGTTTAGGGGTAATAACGCCTATCGTCATGGGATACATGATGTATGGTTTATTTAAGCAGAACCTCCTAAAGGAATTTGCAACGGACACAGGTAACTATGAAGGGTACTCCAATACATTTATCTTATATGGTGGTTGGTCGATCGCGATAGCAGCACTTGTAATTGGTATTTTGATGTCGTTAATCAAATGGAAAAAGGATATAGACGAGAAAAAGGAGGCTAACGAATGAGTGGTGCATCTATTTTTGTAATGGTAATTGGGATGATAATAATTTGGGGCGGTCTGATTGCGAGTGTATGGAACGCAATGAGAAAATCAAAGCAAACAGATTAAAGTGTTACAAAGGAGTCGTTACCGGAATGGTAACGACTCCTTTGCTTATACGTCGGATTTATGGTCCAACTATTGTTTATCTCTAGCCATGCGCTCCCATTTTCGCAAGTAAGGGTAGGGGTCAAAGGACCATTCACTATACCCATTATCCTTATACATCCCGTAGTGTAAATGGGGCGGGAATTTTCCAGATGTTCCTGGTGGACCATAGCCGGTTGATCCAACACTGCCGAGCACATCTCCAGGCTGTACAACTTGTCCAAGCTTTATATTATCATCATAACCACTCATATGCGCGTAATAATGATAAATATTAAAAATGTCACGTATTCCAATGCGCCAGCCACCGTATAGGTTCCAGCCCATCATTTCAATTACGCCATATGTGGTTGACTGAACAGGGACACCATAGTTTGCGAAAATATCTGTACCCTCGTGAATACGCAGCCCGCCAAAGCCTCTTCGGTCTCCCCAAGTATTGCGATAACTGTAATTATGCTGAATCGATACAGGGAAGTCTCTATCTGTTAAATTGATATCTTGGAACGTTGCAAATACCTTTGCCGTATTCATGATAGTTTGAACGGTTAAATCACGCTGATAATGATTCCACAGTGCAATTTTAATATCATCCTCTGTAGGACCATATTCTAGAATAAGCATTGCCATCGTATAAAGAACATCTTCTTCATTGGCTGGATCTGCCTTTCCATCACCATTTCCATCTTTTCCTTCTCCATCGAAAGTGTCGATAATAGTTACGTCCGTTATTTGTGAGCTATTCCCTGGGCCAAACCATAATTCAGAAGCGAATCCTATTGAGATTACTTGCTCAGGTTCATCACTGCTTTTTATGTTACGTTCATAATTATCAATAGCAGCAAAATAGTACCAAGGAATTTGTGTTAGTGCTTCAGTCTTTTTAAAAAGTGCCATTCGCTTATCATAAACGGATTCCTCATTCTCGGCATTGACTGCATTAGCGTTCAAGAAAAAGAAGGTAATAATAATGGAGAAGATAAGCCTGTTCGTCAATGTATTCACCTCCTATAATTAGTTTATTGATAATGATTATTCCACTGTTTCCCTATTAGGTGTTTTTTCCATTTCTTTTATAATGGCTTTTATTGTGTTATCATAATTCCGGTTTTCCGATGTGGATTGATGCAGACTTTGGATATCCTGCATGAGTGTTTCATTATCAGAAACATGGATATTAAAAAAGCCTGGTAAAATAGATGCAGCGGTTTTCTTGCATAAATCGGATGCTTCCTCGGCTGAAAGTTCTTCATTTCTTTGGTAAGCAATTAAAACTTCCTTGTCCGTAACAAGTGTTGCAACTTCCTCAAAACCATTATTTCTAAGAATGATTTTCGTAATCATATCAGCCATTTCATTACGATCGATTGTGAGCTGCTGTTCACCGTTTTCCAGTTCATTATCCAGTTGATCCTTTGTGTAACGTACGTATCCCAGCTTTGAGCTAAGCTCATCATCCGTGGGTTCTGGCGCATTTCTTGTAGGATCCAATTCATCAAGTATTTGTTCACGATCACCTTCTGAGTTGTCAAATGTTGTACAACCTACAAGCATCGTAGTTATCGTAAGCATTATAATAAGGATTGCTTTCATGTTCTTCCTCCTACATATAAAAGGTTGTTCAACAGTCCGGTGTCATCCCCCTCTTGAACACGCAATTATAATTTGATTAGTCCTAGTTTCTTTAAAAAGGCGAAAATAATGCATGTAAATATTTCTGGTTTCTATATCCGAACGTATGGTAAACTAGAAGCAACTTATGTGTGCATGAAAAGTGGGGTGAATCGTTTGATTGAACTGAATGGTAAAAGCTATGAAATTGTAGAAAATATAAAAGATGGATTTCAAGAGGAAGCAATTAAAAATCGCTATTCCGAAATATTGGCTAAGTATGATTATATTGTAGGAGACTGGGGCTATGAGCAGCTTCGATTAAAAGGATTTTATAAGGAGAGAAATGCAAAAGCATCAATCGATTCGAAAATAAATGCATTAGATGATTATTTATTTGAATACTGTAATTTTGGATGCGCCTATTTTGTGTTGAAGAAAGTACATAAGTAAAAGGTAGCAGTTCAAACATTTGAGCTGCTACCTTTCGTCGCTTCCTGACTCGTCATGTGTCGGATGTGATCCATCTGCTTGTCGTGGGATGCCTGCATGCTGGCTTTTATCTGGAAATGTAAAGGCGCTTGTGCGATATTGTCCCTCGCCCCAAGGTTCAGATTTACTTGATACTTTTTCATTATCGTTGATTGCAGAACCAAATGGTCCTTCTGGAAATTCTTCAGGTATTAATTGATTACGTTGTTTGTCTACATTTGAGAAATCCGAAAAATGCTTATTCTTTTTCTCTGACATAATCGTACACCTCTTTCCAAAATAGATGTGATTTTGTGGATAGGAATAGTATTTGCTAAACGTTAAATCATATTCGATAAAAAACAGCTTATAAACAGTAAAAAAGTATAAAAAACAGTCATTCCATTTTATAAGAATGACTGTGCCACTTCATTATTGCAAAGCATATAACCTCTAAATTTCTTTTCAATTAATCTGCCTAGGCGGAATATAGCATCCTCATTACCAATGGCACTCATGATTTGAATACTAATTGGCATATTGTTTTCATCTGTTCCAACAGGAATGGTTAATGCAGGCAGTCCCCATACATTTGCATAGGCTACATAGGGCATATGCTGTAAGAATGTTTTTCGAATCGAGAATATTTCCTTAAACACTTGACCGTGGGGAAGAGCCCCAGAATGATAAACAGGAAAAATAAGAAGGCGATTCTTTAAATACGCTTTTAATAATTCGTCACCTTGTTTGATAATTGTTTCTACTTCACGAATGCGCTTTCTAGATGGGCGAAACATTTTTGCGCCCATAATCGCCCAGGAAAGATATGGATGCACCTTCGTTCGTTGTGTTAATTTTTCTTTAAAGAAAGAGGTATATACATTCGATCTGTCATTGTTATATGCTTCTTGTTCAATCAATTTACTTCCTTCCATCGATAAAATTTCCTGCCAAATTAGAGCGCTGTCTCTGAAGTAAGGAGGGCTGGATTGTTTCGTGGAGAACGTCTTCTCAAGAAAAAGCTCCGTTTGGTTAAGTATATGTTTTGTTTTCTCAGATAACGGATAATCAATTGTACTAGGTAAGATCTCCATTCGGAATCGATTTAAAGGTTTTAGTTCTAACGAAACATCGGAAAGAACCTTATAAAGCAGTCGCATATCTTGAACAGATTTTCCCATTGGTCCAATAGTTAGCATACGGGCTTGTAAATCATGCATAACAGCTGGGAAATGGCCATCATTAGAGATAGTGAACATCCCCGGCTTGAAACCGATGATGCCATTAAAATGTGCGGGAAAACGAATTGACCCACCAATGTCCGATCCAATGCCTGCAGCAGCTCCACCTACAGCAAGAAGGGCACCTTCGCCTCCTGAAGATCCCCCGGCAGTTCTATTTAAATCCCACGGGTTATTTGTTCTGCCATATAATTTATTATCTGTTTCCTGACAGAAGCAAAGTGCAGGGGTGTTAGTTTTTCCTAAAATTATGGCACCAGCTTTTTTTAAACGTCCAACAACCTCGGCATCTTCCCTGGAAATTAAATCCTGCCGGTGCTCTAAGCCACCGGTCGTTTTCATTTCTGCGACATGTAGTGACTCTTTTACTGAAATTGGGACCCCATGAAGCGGCCCTATTACTTCCCCTCTAGCTAGCATTTGATCTAATTCATTTGCTTCGTATAAAGCAGCTTCAAATCGGTCCTCAACCATCGCATTGATGTTTGGGTTCGTCTTTAAGATATGAGCAATATACGTTGAAACAACTTCTTTACTCGTAATTTGCTTATTTTGAATTGCACCGGCTATTGATGTTGCATCCATCGCAACAAGTTGACTTTCTTTCATTGTGCGTCCCTCATTATAAAATTGTAATTATTCATTTATACAAACCTTCATAGCTTAAATATACCATGTTTTGATTCATAAACATATGGAATATGATATGATAAAATTATAGACAGATATCGGGGGGAATATGTATGTATTTCGTGGATCGTAGCAAAATTGAAAATACGCTTTTATATTTAGACCAAATCTTAGAACAGTTAAAAAATCATCAAGCTACTAGCTTCACAGATAAATTAAGTTTGGAACGTATGGTTCATGTAAGTATTGAAGCAATGCTGGATGTCGGGAACATGATGATTGATGGATTTATTATGAGGGATCCGGGAAGCTATGATGATATCATTGATATTTTAGTCGATGAAAAGGTTCTGCCACAGGATGAGGAAGGAGCATATAAAACGTTCGTATCGCTTCGTAAAATGCTTGTTTCGGAATATACAAAAGTAAACCATAATGCTTTGTTAGAGGCAATACACGGATATCATCCGGTTTGGAGCCAGTTTAGCAGCAGAATTAGGACGTATTTGAATAATGAGCTAGGAGTAGCAAACGCATTTTCTAACGAATGAAGGTGGGATTATGAGTAAGCGCACGCCAACAAAACAGCGACTATTAACTATTTTAAAAAAGGCCAATGACCTTACAATTACTGAAATCATGAAGCATTTTACTATTTCTGAAATCGCTGTCAGAAAACAACTTCATGAGCTTGTCCAGCAAGGTTTTGTTAAGCAGCAGTCCCATAAGCAAAAGCTCGGTAGACCATATCTTACGTATGATCTTACACAAAAGGGTCATGAAACATTTCCGAATCAGTATAAATCAATTCCAGTGGAGCTCCTTGAAGATTTAGAAGAATTGCACGGACCTCAAGCTGTACGTGCGTTATTAGATAAGCATGGCGAACGGGAAAAAGCCTATATGGATAACGTAATACAGGAGGACGACCTGGATAAAAAAGTGGCGGAAATGGTTCGGATTCAAAATGAAAGGGGATATATGGTGGAGGTTGAGAAGGTGGCTGAAGGAGACTTTGAGGTTAGAAATTACAATTGCCCGGTCGCAGCTATTGCCAGGTGCTACCACCAAATGTGTACAAACGAACAAAAACTCTATGAGGAAATCTTTCCTGGAAGTGAAGTCAGCGCGTATTCCTTTATTACACAGGGTGATCATGTTTGTAAATGGAAAATAAAAAATCCGAATGGAAGGTGACTAGATCATCTTCTTTTTATTTCGAGGAGAGGTTTAATATATGAGAGATTATAAAGGTTATCTAATTGACTTAGACGGGACAATGTATCGTGGAACAGAAGCGATTGCAGGAGCAGCAGAATTTATTAATGAGCTCCACTTAAAGGAGATCCCTTATTTATTTGTCACGAATAATTCTTCTAAAACTCCAGAGGATGTAGCGAACAAATTAAATGCGATGGAGATTAAAGCTGCAGCCAATCAAATTGTAACATCTGCTACTGCAACAGCCAATTACATAAAATCCATCAAGGAAAAAGCGAGCTGTTTTGTTATTGGTGAAAAAGGATTGCTAGAAGCATTGGAAGCAAGTGGAATGATTATTACGGATACGGAGTGCGATTTTGTTGTAATGGGAATTGATCGCCAAATAACGTACGAAAAATTTACACAAGCTTGTCTTGCTATCCGAAATGGAGCAAAGCTGATAGCTACGAACGGTGATGTCGCTATACCTACAGAACGTGGTCTTCTTCCGGGTAACGGTGCTCTCGTTTCAGTTGTTTCGGTTAGCACTGGAGAAAATCCGCTATTTATTGGAAAGCCTGAATCAATAATTATGGAAGAGGCGCTTAAGCTATTGGGATTAACGAGAGAAGAAACATTGATGGTTGGTGATAATTATCAGACTGATATTTCAGCTGGTATCCGTGCAGGAATTGACACATTAATGGTTTTTACTGGCGTGACTCCATTTGAAGACTTAGATAGCTTGGAGATTCCGCCAACATATTATGTCCACCAATTAACAGAATGGCTTGATAAAATTTAGGAAAGAGGCTGAGACAAAAGTTTTTTTCTGAAATAAAAACCGAACATGATTGATGCAAATAACTCACTCCGGAAATATACTTCGCGCATCCAGAGGCGGCTGGTGAACCCCTTTGTGCTATCGCACTACGGTGTCTCACCTATGCCTTACCTCCCACTGGAGTCTACGTATATTTCCTAAGCTAAGCTTATGCATCGTTCGTCTTTAACATTAAACACTTTTGTAATGTCCCAGCTTCCTTTTCTTTATGCATTATGCATCAACATCATCTAGCGCATCTGCGTCACTATGTGCTAATCTGCTTGAGGCAGCAGCAGCGATTGCTCCAACAATATCATCGAGGAAAGTATGAATTTCACCGCTGGATTTATCGTTTAATTTTTTCAGAATTCCGGGCTTCTGTTTATCGATATAACCGAAGTTGGTCATACCAATTGATCCATATACATTAACAATGGAAAGTGCGATTACCTCGTCAATTCCATAAAGCCCTTCATCCGTCTCAATGGTTTTTTGCAATGGCTGACTTAGTTTCTTTTGTTCTGCAAGCATATCAAGCTCGATACCTGTTAAAATTGCATTTTGTACCTCTCGTTTTGTTAATACACGCTCAACATTGTGCAGGCAATCATCCATAGACAAATCGTTATGATATTTTGATTGTAAATAATAAACAAGCTCAGCGATATCCTCTACTTTAACCCCGCGGTCTTTTAACGCTTTTCTTGCATTCACTTCAAGTTCGCTTTTTTTCGTATACTTCGCCATTTAAAATCACCTTTTCATTATTATAGTTAAAATATCTTTGGTACATTCATACACTTTAATAAAAGAAGAAAAAGGGGAGATCATGTTGCCACTAACAGGAATGCTTGCTATTTATTACCGTATCCATCCAGAGCGGAAAATATTATTTGGAAATAAAGAAGGATACAAGCAAGGTGATAGTATTTATTTTACCATTTCAGGAAGAAACAAGGAAACAATTCTTACTGAGCAAGCGGCAGTAACTTATTTTTTAAAGGAACAACCAGTGGAAATAATGACACTTCCAATCCCGAATTTACAAGGAGAATGGTTTACATCCTATGGTGAAAACATATGGATGGTTATCCAAATGCAGCAAGTAGATAATCGAGAATATTCCGCAAAGCCTGCGGGAATTCGACTTGCTGAGTTTCATCAGATTGGAACAGCATTTGGTTATGAACCGAAATCAATATCGAGCTATGGGAAGTGGAAAGCATTATGGATAGATAAATTAACAGCTTTTGAGACTGGAATTGAGCGCGAAGCAAAGGAAAAACAGTCTGAATATAATCGAGCGCTGATGAATTTTTTGCCATATATAATTGGAATAAGTGAAAATGCAATTCAGTTTCTGCAAGAAAGTGAGCGGGAACGGCGAATACTTGAAACGGATCAAGGAACCATTACGTTTAATCGCTATGAATCATTGGATTTTCCAGTTATTTGGACAGATCAGCTTGTATATGATCATCCAGCAAGAGATATTGCTGAATATATACGTAGTGTCATTCTAAATAATGATAAAGTCGAAAAGACAATTGCATTTTTAAATGACTATCAACAAGTAGCACCAATTTCGGTTTTTGGTTGGCGTCTAGTATATGCGCGTTTGCTTTTTCCAATTCACTTGTTTGATTTTATTGAGCGAGGCTTTACCACACCAGATATAAAAGGCTTAGAAAAAATAATCGAACAGCAATCTGTGTTTGAAAGTTTTTTGAGTGAATTTTTTGAAATAACAGGCGTGGATGCTGAAACGTGGGGGATACCTATGGTACACTGGTTGTAATTGCTTATTAGAAAATGACTTAATCGGTCACTAGAGCGATTCATATACGGAACGCTTAAATGTTGGATTGCAAGTCGTTGCGCAAGTACAATAGTTGGTAAAGAGAGGGACAGTATGGGAAAAGCTACAATTTATATTACTAGAAAAATTCCAGAAACATTATTAAAACCGTACCAAGAAAGCTTTTCATTCCGCATGTGGGAGAAGGAGGATGAACGTGTACCTCGTGATGTGCTGCTTGAAGAGGCGAGGCATGCAGACGGCTTGTTGACTGTACTTAGTGATAACGTGGACGAAGAGCTTTTAGCACAAGCGCCAAATCTAAAAGTCGTTGCAAATTTAGCAGTCGGTTTTGACAATATTGATGTAGATGCAGCGAGTAAACATCAAGTCATTGTTACTAACACACCGGATGTATTATCCGAAACAACGGCAGATTTGGGATTTGGACTCTTAATGGCCACAGCAAGAAGAATTGTTGAGGCAAGTGCATTTATTGAACAAGATAAATGGAATGAATGGGCTCCATTCCTCCTTGCAGGAGCTGATATTCATCACAAAACAATCGGAATTCTTGGAATGGGGAGAATTGGTGAAGCGATTGCGAAACGTGCTACTGGATTTAATATGAACGTTCGCTATCATAATCGAAATCGAAAACCAGCAGTTGAAGAGGAACTCGGTGTTATTTATTCAGGGTTTGATGAGCTATTGAGTGAATCAGACTTTATCGTTTCCGTTGTCCCACTAACAGAGGAAACGGCGAATACTTTCAATCAAGAAGCTTTTGCAAAGATGAAAACAAGCGCGATTTTCATTAATATTTCCCGAGGTGGAGTTGTTGATGAGGATGCATTACTAGAGGCGTTGGATAAAGGTGAAATTCGAGCGGCGGGCCTTGATGTATTCCGTGAAGAACCAATTCGATCTGACCATCCGTTCGTTGGAAGAGATGATGTCGTCTGCCTGCCACATATTGGATCTGCAAGTGTGGAGACACGCACGACGATGATTCAGCTTTGCTTGGACAACATCAGCGTAGTTCTGCATGGGAGTAAGCCGATAACTCCAATCAAATAAAAAAAGGCAGACATCAGTCTGCCTTAAAGGATATATTATTAGAATACTTGTTCAAGCTCTTTAACGCCAGGAACTTCTGCGATTAACGCACGTTCAATTCCTGCTTTTAATGTAATTGTAGAACTTGGGCAGTTACCACACGCTCCCATAAGACGAACGAGCACTACACCGTCTTCATCTACATCAACTAATTCAACATCTCCACCGTCACGTAGTAAGAATGGACGTAATTTATTTAATACTTCTTGTACTTGTTCATGCATATCCATCTAACCCCTTTCCATACTCTTATTATAGAATGACTACCTATAAAAATCTATCTAAAAATTTATTAAGTTAGATCCAGTTATTTATATTTTATCTTTTTACGAGGTTTTTGTAAAATAAAAGAAACTAAGATAAACTATAAGTAAGTGTTCAAAAGGAAGATGAAAAGGACCGAGAAGTTCGAGGCGGCGAAGTTTTGAGTGCCGGAACGTATGCAATTATTATGTGAGGAACGGAAAAGCTAGCCAACGAGCTTCCGCAGGATGTGGTGACTTCGACGTTCGACACGGGACGTGTGGGTACTTAGTCGAAGTTCTCCTGATCTCGATTTGCGTCATTTTTACCGGACTTTTTGAACAACCTCTATAATATAGAAGGGGTGGGGGAGTATGAATGCAAAAAAAGTGACCATAACGGTTTATGGAGCAGAGCAGATTTGTGCAAGCTGTGTGGGAGCACCTGGCTCAAAGGATACGTACGAATGGCTTCAAGCAGCGATTGCTAGAAAATATGTTGCTGACCCAATTGCATATGAATACATTGATATTAATCAGCCACAGGATGTGGATAAACATAAGACATTCGTAGAGCAAATTTTTTCAGAAGATTTATTTTATCCGATTGTATTTGTAAATGATGATATGGTTGCAGAGGGAATTCCGCGCCTGAAAACAATTTATCAATCTTTAGATAAGTACGGTGTACAACTACAGTCATAGAAAGTAGGAGTATTAATGGAAATACCTTTTATCAAAATGCATGGGCTTGGAAATAATTATATTTATATCGATTTATTCCAATTTAACATAGAAGAAAATCTCTTTTCCGATCTTGCTCAAAAGCTAGCAAATGTCAATACTGGCATTGGTTCAGATGGCATGATATTAATTCATCCCAGCGAAAAGGCTGATGTTGGGATGCGGATCTTTAATAAGGATGGTTCGGAAGGGAAAAGCTGTGGAAACGGGCTCCGTTGTACAGCGAAATATGCATATGAACATGGAATTGTGTCAAATGAAAAATTCACAATCGAAACGCGAGCAAATATTGTGACAGCTGAAGTGACTGAAAATGACGCAGAACAGGTAGAACTAATAACAATTAATATGGGGCAACCACAATTGAAGCGGGTGAATATTCCTATGATGGGAAGTGATGATCCTAAAGTAGTTGCGGAGCCTTTTGACGTGAATGGTGAAAAATTAGAGGTGACAGCTGTATCGATGGGGAATCCTCATGCAGTGTTTTTTGTAGATGCAATTGATGCAGCACCATTGTATGAGCTTGGTCCTGTTATTGAGAGAGATTCGCGTTTTCCAGAGGGTGTTAATGTGGAGTTTGTTGAGGTTGTTTCTCCTCATGAACTGAATTTTCGTGTATGGGAGCGAGGCTCTGGTGTAACACAAGCATGTGGTACAGGAGCGTGTGCAGCTGTGGTTGCTTCAACTTTAAATCATTATTGTAATCAGAACGAAACAATCACGGTTCATTTAGCTGGCGGTGATCTATCGATTAAATGGGATGAGGCTGGAAACGTGTGGATGACTGGTGATGCACAGGTCATTGCTAAAGGCATATTCCAATATGCCGAGCAGAAATAGTTGAACTACTTGATTTCTCTTTGTATACTTAATATATAGTCTGAAATGAGGAGGTCCGTCAAAATGGTCATTACGTTGACAGATAATGCCAGCGCCCAAATCAAAGAGATGATGCAGGAAGAATCCGCGGGTGCACATCTGCGCTTTGGAATTAAGGGTGGAGGATGTAGCGGATTATCTTATTCACTAGGGTTTGAATATGATATAAATGAAGAATTAGACGTTGTAGAAGATATAAATGGAATTCCAGTAGTTTTTTTCAATCAGGACATTCCGATTATTGAAGGAACAACTATTGATTTTAAACAAAACATGATGGGTGGCGGGTTTGCAATTGATAACCCGAACGCTATTGTATCCTGTGGATGTGGTTCATCTTTCCGTACGAAGGATAAAGTCGGAACACCAGGAGATTGTTAAAGATTGCGGAGCGCTGACTGGTGCTCCGTTTTTTGTGGACTGGAGAGGGTACGTGGGCCTCTCTTTGCTCACGATCGAACAAGGATGAAATACAGTCCAAATAGGAGAGAATACAATCTGAATAAAGTAAAATATGATCCAATCACCAAATACGATCCAAATCCACAAACACCAAAACACAACCCACTCACGCCAATAAAGGGGCGCATAAAATACATCCCAAGCCAACTAAGCATGCTTCTACATGTTGATTAGCCTTGATAGTGTTACAAAATAAAGCAGGTAGGTTCGATTTTTATAGGTGCCACGATGCTTTAGTGGTAGTATGTTCAGTAATTTCGACGTTATCGAACTAGACGGCAGCAGGGCGAAATCTCTAAAGTGTTTGTTTTGTTTTTTATTTCCTGAACGATTAGAAGCAGATAATCCATCAGGGATTGGATATGTGCAAGCTTGTTTTCTGAGCCGCAGCGATTGCATTTCAAAGTTCCCCATTCTCGCTTCAACGGACGTTGGTTACATAGTATACCTTTGATTAACTGCGTATCGCGAATATGATACTTCGCTAATTCAATGGTGATTAAGGCTGTGTGATTTTTAAGCAGTAGAGAGGTTAGTTCATCAAACTGGTGATGGGAAGAATTTTTGTAGGAAAGCGGCTTTTCAAGCTGTTGATTTTAAATGGTAGATTTGCTGATGGAACAACAAACTCAAAGATATGGGATGCATTTTTTGGTGCCTGTAATATAGAAGATGACTTGCTGGATTAATTGTTGTGCAGTATCGTCGAAGTAAAGCTTACCCATTATATCCTTGACTTCTAAAATAAATATACGGAGGGGGAACAAGCAATAGGTCGATTTGGATATGGTAACCGTTTATCCATGGAAGCCGGAGGTGATGAAAATCGCGTAATAATCATCCGGGTAAAGTTCAAATGGAATTCTAATGAACGTTCGCCTTGATTGCCTGCATAAGCGATACTCAGATTTTGTTCGATTCTCTCCCTTTGGGGATGGGAAGCAGGCAATCTTCTCAGCAAAGCATCTTTCTTATAAATGGAAAATAGAGTCGTAAAAACTTCTTTAAACAAGAACGCATCTCACAATCAGATATAATGCTCATTCGCTAACCCTCCCTCGAATCCCTGCCTAACACATAAAAAAGCCACCCAAATTCGGGTGACTTATATAGATTAAAACATTGCTGTTGAATGCTTTGGTTGAATACGCGCTTTTGGATCGATGTAATTTTTAGCGTTATTAATGGCTGTCGGTCCTTCTCCAAAACCAGTAACAATTAGTTTTACTTTTCCTTCATAAGTACAAATATCACCTGCAGCATAGATTCCTGGAATATTTGTTTCCATTTTCGTGTTAACTAGGATACTGTTCTTCTCAATTTCAAGCCCCCAGTTTTTGATAGGTCCTAAGCTGGAGATGAAGCCATAGTTACAAATAACATCATCTGCTTCTAATTCAACTGTTCGATCGCCTTTTACCTCTTGGAAAATAAGCTGATCGATTTTATCAGATGTAACAATTTCAGAAGGAGTAAATGGTGTTAATAATTCAACAGTTGAAGCTTTTAGCTGCTCTACACTATGTTCGTGTGCACGGAATTCATCACGCCTGTGAACGAGTGTCACTTTCTTGGCAACCTTTTCGAGCATAAGTGCCCAGTCCACTGCAGAATCGCCTCCACCTAAGAGAACGACATTTCTATCTTTAAATTGATTCATATCTTTTACATAATAATGTAAATTAATACCTTCGAAACGTTCGCTTTCACCAATATTCAGACGACGTGGCTGGAATGCGCCATTTCCTGCTGTAATGATAATTGTTTTTGTAAGGTGCACTTCACCTGTATTGGAAGTTAATCTAAATGAGTCATCCTCAAGCTTTTCAACAGTTTCAATAGCCTGGCCAAGCACAATCTCAGGATTGAACATGTTTGCCTGTTCTTCTAGTCTATCGACAAGCTCTTGAGCGCGAACCTTTGGAAATCCAGCTACATCGTATATATATTTTTCCGGATACAGGGCTGTAAGCTGCCCACCAGTATGTGGTAAGCTTTCGATTATTTTTACACTTGCTTGGCGCATGCCACCATAGAAAGCCGTAAATAATCCGGTAGGGCCCGATCCGATAATTGTGACATCATAGATTTGTTCAGACATGATAAAAAAACCCCCGATTTATTTCGATAAATATCAACATTTCTATCGTACCACAACCGGTTCGTGAAGTGTATAATTGAGAATGTTTTTATGAGTATTTAAGAAAAACAGTTAATAAATATACAATTAGGAAAATAACATATAGGGTTGAAAACATTCTTGAAAAAAGCTAATATAAATGAGGGAATATTACAGAATGATGACAAATTAGTTTTAATATAATTATAGAAAAAGAGAATCTGGATTGAACCTGGGTTTTATATAGGCAAATAATAAAGTATAGTCTTTCAGTTAAGGCGTTCAAACAGGAAGAGGCTTATACTTCAATGTAGTAAGAGGGTTCTAGGAAAGCAAGAACGCCTTCTTCAGTATCCTTTTAAACGAATGTCAATGTTTCAAAGAGTAAATAGTGAAATATGTCACATAGGTTTTATTGACCTATGGTGACTACGTAAATTGAAATAATGGAGTAGTGAATAAGAATGAATAAACCACACATTGTAATTTTAGGTGCAGGATATGGTGGGATGATGACAGCTTCGAAACTACAGAAAACGATGCATATGAACGAAGCTGAAATTACCCTTGTAAATAAAAATGATTACCACTATCAAGCAACTTGGCTACATGAAAATGCTGCAGGAACACTTCACCCGGACCGCACAAAGATTAAAATAAAAGATGTTATCAATTCAAGAAAAATCAATATTGTTTTAGATGAAGTGATTAGCATTAAACCTGAAGAAAAAACTGTGAAACTATCGAATACAGAATTGAAATATGATGTACTCGTTATTGGCTTAGGATTTGAATCAGCTACATTTGGTATTCCTGGACTTGAAGAACATGCATTAATGATTAATAACATTAATAGTGCTCGTTTAGTTAGAGAGCATTTGGATTTTAACTTTGCGAATTACCATAATGAAGCCGAAAAAAACGATGCACGCCTGAATATTGTTGTTGGTGGCGGCGGATTCACAGGAATAGAGTTTGCCGGTGAATTAATCAATCGAATTCCAGAACTATGTGCAGAATATGACATTGAAAAAACTCAAGTCAGAGTTATTGTTGTAGAAGGAGCACCAACAATTCTACCAGGGTTTGATGAAGAGCTTGTAGAATATGCAGTAAATTCCTTATCCGCTCGTGGTGTTGAATTTATTAATGGTGCAATGCTGAAGGAATGTAAGGAAGATAGTATTGTATATGAAAAAGATGGAAAGATTACCGAGATTCCGACAATGACAACGGTCTGGGCAGCGGGGGTGAAGGCAAATTCAATTGTTGAGCAGTCTGGATTTGCAACAAATCGTGGCAAAGTAGAAGTTCGGAAAGATATGCGTACTCCAGATTATGATGATGTGTTTGTCATTGGTGATTGTGCGTTAATTATGAATGAGCAAACAGGGAGACCATTCCCTCCAACAGCTCAAATTGCCATTCAGCAATCGGGCACAGTTGCGCATAATGTAAGAGCGGCAGTACGTGGAGAACAGCTACAATCTTTTGAGCCAAATCTATTAGGTACGATTGCTTCACTTGGTCATGATGATGCAATTGCTGAAGTTCTAGGACGCAAATTATTTGGTTGGAAAGCAACGGTTATGAAAAAAATGAGTGATAATCGTTACCTTCTTAAATTAGGCGGTATTGGTCTTTTAATGAAAAAAGGAAAATTTAACATTTTTTACTAGAATTAAATAAGGTAAGCTATAACAAAAAAAGCAAAGGAAGCGCAGAACCTTTGCTTTTTTTGTTGCGTCTAACTCCAGTGTCCCCGGATGCTTGCGCTTTTGTTCTGTTTTAGTATAAAATGACAGTTGTATGCTAACATCGATTACATGAGGGGAGTTACTGGATTGATACAATTAATCGTTTCCATTATTTTATATTTTGTCATTTTTTTCGGAATCGCATTCATATTAAACATGCTATTAAGAAGGACATGGCTAATGGCATTCCTTTATCCGTTTGTTGTAATTATGATTATTGATAAACTATCAACAATGGAATATTTTACAAATACAAGTGCTGCATTTTCACAATTAGGACAAGAATTGTTGAGCTTAAAGATCGCTGATATCTTTATCCTTTCTTCCGGACTTGCTGGAGCAATTGTCTCAGGGATTGTTATAAAAATCCTGCGTAAAAGCGGCTATCAAATGTTTTAACAATCCACTAAGCAACCGTTTATAAAATGAATTTAATCCCATGTACATAGTTAAAATGAAGAAATCTTTTCAAAAGTTTGTGACATGCTAAGTAGTTTTCTAATAGGTTGATGAATAAAATTTTACTAGATTGGAAATGATGACATCCAAGAGGTGTTATTATGAAAATCAAAAATTTTATTTTGCATGTTGGAATGTTGACATTAATTATGATTTTGCTTGTTCAGGCTGTGACAATCATTTCAAATGCTGGGGAAGAACATCCGAAGTCGGGTAATGTGATGACGGCAAAGGCAGCAGAGCTCAGACAAACAACATTAAAACATAAGGGATTAAACGTTTCAAAAACGAAGCAACGTTATATTTCAAGCGATGAAATTGCATCGCAGCAAACGATTGAGGAAGCAATTGACTTTGACCAATATCCTGTTGCGACAGTAGTAGCAACTGGTTATACGGCCGGAATCGAATCAACCGGGAAAACGGAAGAGCATCCAGAATATGGAATTACGTTTTCAGGAGTAAAAGTAAAGCGAGACTTGTATTCTACCATTGCTGCTGACTTGACGATTTATCCAATAGGAACAATTCTTTATATTCCGGATTACGGATATGGTGTTGTTGCTGACAAAGGTAGTGCAATAAAAGGAAATAAAATTGACTTATTTTACCACACGGTGGATGATGTATTCGCACAGTGGGGGAAAAGGGAATTAGAAGTCTATATTGTTGAAATGGGTAATGGTGAGTTGACAGAAGAACAACTCATTAAATTAAATGAAGATGAAGCCATGCAAGTATTCAGGCAACAATTTAACGAAGATTAATGAACTACAAAAAAACTCCCGAAATCTAACGAGCGGGAGTTTTTTATTGTTAACACAAAAAGCATCCTCTATTAATATGTGTCATTGAAAGAACGGATAGAGTAAGAAAGCAATACCGATTCCAGTTAACCCGCCAAAAAAAACTTCAATCGGCTGGTGTCCTAACAGTTCCTTCAATTCTCTGCGCTTTTCATATTCTTCTTTTTTATTCCAATCCTTCGCACTTTCTGTAAAGTATTGAAAGTCTTTAATTAATCGATTGAGCAAAGCTGCATGCTCCCCAGCCTGTCTGCGTACACCGGAAGCATCAAACATCGTAATCACGCTAAATATACATGCAAGCGCAAATACACTGGATGTGACACCTTCAATGATACCGATAGCAGTTGTCAGTGCAGTGACAGCAGCGGAATGACTGCTTGGCATTCCCCCAGTACTAAATGCAAGGCCTGGTTGGAACTCTCTTGTGAAAATCAATTTAATTGGAATTTTAATTACTTGAGCAAAAACAATTGCTGCTAAAGCTGCCCATAAAGGGAAATTTAAAAATAACTCCATAAGCTATAAAACATCCTTCCTACTGCAATTTACTGATCAAACCTGCATATTCGCTGGTGCCATATTGCTGTTATTTTACCATAGAGAATTGACTAGGTAAACGGATGTCTATAGCATAGACATTATTGTATATTTACATTCCTTAAGGTGGAAGGAATCCGTTTGGCAAGACTAAGCATGAAAAGAGCTGCAACAATTGATAATATCGCATCTTTAATCATAAACGGAATCATCCCTGCCCACGCAACGGGATAGGAGATCGATAAATCAAGCCATGTATTCATTGCCAAATACATATAGGTAGTTCCAACACCGTAATTAATCGCTAAACCAATAATTGCAACAAAGATAAAGTATGGAATCGAACGAGCTTTTCGATTCTCTGTCATCCAGCCAACGAAAAAGGCAATTAAAATAAAGGAAAGTATAAACCCTCCGGTTGGACTAATGAATTGAAAGAATCCGCCTTTTAAACCAGCGAATATCGGTAAGCCTGCTGCTCCAAGAAAGGCATAAACTACCATTGAAATGGACCCGAGCTTTCTCCCCAGCATCATTCCAGCTAAGATAGCGAAGAATGTTTGTAAGGATACAGGAACGGTTGCTCCTCCAATCGGAATCGCCAAAAATGGAAACCAAACAGTAATATTCGCCCCGATTGCCATTAAACAAACAAACATGGCCCCAAACGTTAAGTCAATTGGACGTAATCTCATGGATATTCCCCCTTATAAGAAAATAATAAGGGCAGCTTTATATACTGTCAACCAATAAAAGGTTTGGGTGACAATGGAAAAGACAGCCTGTGGTTAGACTGTCCTAATAAATAGCTTTATTTAATAATTGCTTCCAAGGCGATTTCCATCATGTCATTAAAGGTTGTTTGACGTTCCATTGCTGTTGTTTCTTCTCCAGTTAAGATGTGGTCAGACACC
This sequence comes from Oceanobacillus sp. FSL W7-1309, assembly GCF_038002145.1. NCBI lineage: Bacteria > Bacillati > Bacillota > Bacilli > Caryophanales > Bacillaceae > Oceanobacillus > Oceanobacillus sp. FSL W7-1309. The sequence continues at coordinate 1,381,894 of NZ_JBBOBX010000002.1, read as the reverse complement.
GTAAGTACAGACAGAGCCTTGCGTCCGTATTTTGCTGCAAGAGTATAAAGTGCTGTTGATTCCATTTCAATTGCTAAAACATTATACTTCGCAAGCAACTCATTTACTTCTTTTGCATTATCACGATAGAATGTATCACTGGTAAAAATGTTACCAACACGAAGGTTAAGGCCTTTTTCAATGCCGGCATCATACGTGTTTTTAAGTAGCTCAAAATCTGCTATTGGCGCATAGTCAATGCCATTAAAAATTAATCGGTTCATTTGTGAATCCGTTGTTGCGCCTTGTCCTAAAATGATATCCCGAACCTTGACATCTTTTTGAATCGCTCCACATGTTCCGACGCGAATCAGTTTTTTGACATCATAGCTTTGAATTAGCTCATTAACATAAATAGAAATGGATGGTACCCCCATTCCTGTACCTTGTACAGAAACACGTTCCCCTTTATATGTTCCGGTATAACCTAACATCCCACGTACTTCGTTGTAAACTTTAGCGTCTTCTAAGTAAGTTTCTGCAATATATTTTGCGCGAAGCGGGTCTCCTGGTAAAAGAATTTTATCGGCAATTTCACCTTGTTTTGCACCTATGTGAACACTCATTTAATTTCCTCCTTGTATCTGAAGCATTTCGTTTCAAAATAACGTTATCATAACAGGTAATGAAAGACAAATTTCGGCAGTGTACGATTTTTTTTAGCTTATTTCTTTCATTAATTTCTGTAATTGTATATAATAGATGTAGGTTTATGTGAATCACATAACATAAATGTTTGAAAAAATAGTATAAAATAGATTTGGAAGGATGATTTATAATGAAATCACAAACATTTACAATTACTGCTGAAACTGGTGTACATGCAAGACCTGCAACTTTATTAGTTAATAAAGCTGGCCAATATGACTCTGAGGTTGAAATTTCATATAAAGGTAAGAAAGTTAACTTAAAATCAATTATGGGTGTTATGTCACTAGGTATACCAAAAGGATCTGAAATCGAAATCAGTGCTACTGGAAATGATGAGGAAGAAGCATTAAACGGTGTTGCTGAAGTAATTAAAGAACATTTAGGTGAATAAGATGAAAACAAGGTAAGCGACTACAAACTGGACAGGTATGGTGCTTACAGTGTAAAGAAAAAAGCTAGATGATATTAATCTCTAGCTTTTATTTTTTTGATTGTACAATTTTCTGTAATGCGTATTCTCCAAACTATCGAGTTTTTGACGTGCCAACTTGTTAAATGGAATATCCTCTGCTGCTAGTTTTTCCATATATTCCTCTACTGCTTCTTTTAAAGATTTACCGTAGTCTGGAATTTCACCCTCATACTTTTTAACTGCTGCTTTTTTAACGTTCATTTTTTCGTGAAAGGCTAATGCTTTTCGTTCATGAAAAAACACGTCATCTAGCTTTCCGTAATTGTGTAGGTCTCCCTGTAATGGATGTTTTTGGACAGCTAGAACTTCAACCAGATAGTTCTCGCCCCTAAGCTCATTTACAACACCAAGATATGTTCTGTTCCTGAACGGTAATGCGCCTTTACCAAACTTCCAGTTGTAATTTCAGACATCAAATCACCTTCCTTAGCTCTAGTTTGCCAAAAATAGGGCGAATTTGCGAATATTTAATTCTGTTAGTTGGCTAATAGTAGAAGTTTGTTATAATTGATGGAGAAGGATGTGAAGATTGATGATGCCGTTTCTCTATTTTCCAGAAGATAAGACGGAATATATTCCAGCTGTTATTGCATTGACAATTTTTATCATTTTAGCAGTCGTTGCAATGTACCTGATGGTTAAAAAATCGAGAAAAGATGAACGAAAATTTAATAAGCAGTATCAGCAACAATTGGAAAATAATCGACACACGACAGATCATACTTAAGTAAAAGCAAGGCCTCCTATTCTTTAAAAATAGGAGGCTTTTTTGTTTAGATTAATACCTTGTTGCAAATACTGATTATAAAGGAATGCAAAAGGAGATTTTTTACATGCGTTTTATGGTTGTTTTCATTACCTTACTTTTGTTAACTGCTTGCCAATCCTCCGATGAAATTACGAGTAAGTCGGTTGAAATGTATAATGGCACCGGAGATAGAGTTGGAACAGCTTTGTTAAATGAAGCTGCAGAGGGTGTGCAAATCGAACTTACACTTGAAGGGCTGGCTCCAGGTTTTCACGGAATTCATGTTCATGAGTACCCGGCTTGTAAAGGACCGGACTTTAAAAGCTCTGGAAATCATTTAGATCCGGAAGGGAAAGAGCATGGGCTTATGCACCCGGATGGTGCACATCTTGGTGATTTGCCGAACATTGAAGCAGATGGTGCAGGACTTGTTGATGTAGAGCTAATGCTCGCAGAGGCGACATTGTTAGATGGGAAGAATTCGCTTTTTGAAAAAGGTGGGACCTCATTAATTGTTACAGAAAATCAAGATGATGGGGTAAGTCAGCCTAGTGGGAATTCTGGAGCAAGAATTATTTGTGGTGTGATTAAAAAAGAAGATGGAGCGGGGGAGTCAGAAGATGCTCCAACAGACCCGACAGAATTTAATGAGGAACAAGAGGAATAGTAGAAATATATTAATTGAATGAGAAAAATTAAAGAATCGATCGGCTTGTTATCCATTTTATTAGCAAGCCATTTTTTTTGGCTACAAATAATGAGCAATTGAAATGTGATAAATATTGAACAGGATAAATGTTACACCACCATACATAATACCCCAAAAACAGGTAAGAATAATTTGTATGATTGATAGAGGGGGGATATTATCATTAAAAGTATTAATAAGCTATTTAAATTTTTTAACAGTGAACACCCTCTTGAAGAACAGTCGAGTCCATTTCAAAGCGAAGTACTTAAAGGTGAATTGGAGAATGATGTAAACGAGTTAAAGGCGGTGTTCGAAAAATCTTCGGATATCGTCTATCGTGAGCTGCATATCGGGAATAAAAAAGGAATGCTTATTTTTTTAGATGGGCTTGTCAACCAACAATTAATGGATTCCGACGTATTGAAACCGTTATTGAATTGGGATGAACAGGAGTTAAAAGCGGGAATTACTTCAATTAAACAGCTGTTAGAACGAGTTGTTACTACAGCTGATGCTACTAGTAGTCAAAAGCTGCAAGATGTTACCGATCATATTTTATCGGGAAATACAGTTTTATTAATTGATAAAATGCCAGATGCATTATTTATTAGTATAAAGGGATGGGAGAAACGAGCAATTGAACAGCCAGAGTCGGAGGTAGTAGTTCGAGGGCCGCGGGATGGATTTACAGAAAACTTAAGGACAAATACGAGTTTAATCCGTAGAAGGTTGAAAACACCTCGGTTAAAAATGGAACAAAAAAAAGTAGGACGATTATCGAAAACTGATCTCGTCATTACATATATCGAAGGCATTGCGGAAGATTCGTTAGTTCAGGAGATTCATGAAAGGATTGATCGAATAGATATTGACGCTATCTTAGAAAGTGGATATATCGAAGAGTTAATCGACGATAACCCATTTTCTGTTTTTCCTTTAGTTGGTCATACCGAGCGTCCGGATAAAGTAGTTGGAAGCTTATTAGAAGGGAGCGTCGGCATTATCATTGATAATACGCCTTTTTGCCTAATTGCTCCACAAACGTTTTTTCAATTGATTCAAAGTCCTGAGGATTATTATCAGCGTTATATTACGTCTTCGTTTATTCGAATGTTACGCTATTTGTTTTTAATTATCTCCCTATTGTTACCATCGCTCTATGTTGCTGTGACAACTTTTCATCAGGAAATGCTTCCAACCAGTTTATTACTTAGTTTAGCTGTTGCACGGGAGGCCACTCCTTTTCCTGCACTTATTGAAGCGTTAATTATGGAAGTTGCTTTTGAAGGATTGCGAGAAGCTGGAGTTCGCCTACCCCGAGCAGTAGGATCGGCTGTAAGTATTGTCGGGGCATTAGTAATTGGGCAAGCTGCCGTTGACGCTGGGATTGTCTCTAGTCCAATGGTCATTATTGTCGCAACAACTGGGATTGCTTCATTTATTATTCCAGGATATGAACAAGCTAACACTATTCGAATTCTTCGCTTTCCAATGATGTTTCTTGCTGGATTTATGGGTCTGTATGGAGTTTTTTTAGGTGTGATAACGTTACAAATATATATTTTACGACTCCGGTCGTTTGGCGTTCCATACTTTTCACCAGTTGCTCCGTTGGATACAACTAATTTGAAGGATATATTTGTTAGGGCACCATGGTGGGCGATGAACAAGCGCCCAGGCTATCTAGGGAAAAATAAAGCGAATCGTATTAAGCATAATTCACGTCCTGGTCCGAATCAATAAGAAAAACGCTAATGCGGCTTTCCAGATGTAGTAGATCAGATTGGAAGAAATCGGTGAAAAAACCGACTTTTTTTCAAAACCTCTATCCAACTTTGAGGGAAGCCTCTCTGAATAAGTGCAACTAAGGCATTCGCCTAAATAGACAAATGCCAAGTTTTCTAACCATTTAACAACTTATGTCGAAGCGGAAAGGAAACGTATATGAAACGAAAATGTAGGTTAATCTTACTTATCGTGATGATACCACTCCTTACGAGTTGCTGGGGTAGGACCGAGGTAATTGATATCGCCTTAGTCACTGGTATTGCAATTGATAAAGGGGAAAATAAAAATATTCTGCTTAGCTTACAAATTGCAGTTCCAAAAAACCTTGGCCCTCAAGCTGGTAAAGGATCTGGGGGATCTGAAACAACAATAGTGGTCTCGGAAGAGGGGCAAGATATTATGGAAGCATATCGACAAATTCAGTTGAAGTTGTCCAGAGAGGTTTTCTTTGGTCAGAGTAATGTGCTTATTATAGGGGAAGAGTTGGCAACGGAAGGTGTTTCTTCTGTACTTGATTTCTTCACAAGGTTCAGGCAACCGCAATTAGGTAGCACAATTTTATTTGCGAAGGGAAAGGCAAATGATAAGTTAAACTTAAAACCTCAGATTGAAAGTATGACGACAGAGGAAATTAGAGAACAAGAAAAAAGAGGGGCGGGGCTGGAAGTTAAGGTAAGGGATTTTTTGACCCGCATGTTAGCTGATGGTGATGAACCCTTTGCTTCAGAAGTTTCAAGTGAGCCATTAGAAAAAGAGAATAATTCCTCAGATATGGTTCCGTCGCTAAATGGCGCAGCAATCTTTAAGGGAGATAAATTAGTAGGATGGATGGATGATAAAGAATCTCGAGGTCTTTTATGGATGCGCGATGAATTTGTATCTGGAGCGATATCTCTGACAGTTCCAGGTAATGAAGGCGGAGGGCAAATAGGGGCAGAAATACTGCAAGTATCATCTAAGATTAAGCCAACTGTATCGAAGGATAACGTGAAAATAAAAGTCGATAGCTATGGAGAAGTAGAAATCTTTGAAAACTCCTCAACGTTCGATTTGAATGATCCAGAAAATATTCAAAAGGTTAAAAAAATGTTTGAAGATGAGGTTAAAGAAAGGCTTGAATTAACGGTGAATAAAGCTCAAAAAGAATTACAATCAGATGTCTTTGGCATTGGACATGCGGTTTATCGTTCGAATCCCAAACTGTGGAATGATATGTATAAAAGTAAGTGGGCAGAAGTTTTTCCTGAAATTGAAATCGAAATAGCAACTGAAATCAAGATAAAGGGTACCGGGTTTACTAACCAGTCAATAATATTCTCAAATCAGAAAGATTAAGGAGAATCCTTTACCGTCAAGTTCTTAGGAGGATCTTATGGAACGAATATCGGTGTATCAGCTTTTTACAATTACAGTGTTTTTCCAGCTTGGTTCATCTGTAATATTTGGGTTTGCTTCATCTGCTGGCAGAGATGCGTGGCTAGCAATTCTAATCTCTACTGCATTGGGAATTATGCTGATTTTAATGTATATTGCTCTAATGAAAATGAACCCAAGTTTAACAGTTGTGGAATGGTTTCCGGCACAACTTGGAAAATGGATCGGTATGCCGATTGCTTGGCTATATCCACTTTTGTTTTTGTATGTGGCAGGGCGAATTTTAGCCGATGTAAAGTCAATTATCCCTGTTACGATTCTTCCACAGACACCATCATGGTTCATTGTTCTCTCGCTTTTATTAGTTGTTTTGTATGGGGTTTCATCTGGAATTGAAGTTATCGCTCGACTAACCGAATACTTGTTACCGATGGTGTTAATAATCTTCATGATTGAGGTTATTCTACTGTTTTTTTCAGATGTTGTGAATATTAACTATATCCTTCCCGTGGTTGGACAAGGTTGGGGAAAGATTTGGACAGCCGTATGGCCGACAGGTATCACGCAAACATTTGCGGAGACATTAACATTAGCAATGATTTGGCCATTAGTCAAAGAAACGGAAAAGGTAATGAAGGTAACAATTATCGCAGCAATTGTATCCGGAATAACGATTGCTATACTTAGTCTGATGCAATCGCTCGTCTTCGGAGAAAGTATTTTAGAACGTACCCTATTTCCCGTTTATACATTAATGCAACAAATATCGATTGCTGATTTCCTTGACAACCTAGATGCAATCGTAAGCTTAGTTATGGTTCTCACTGCTTTTGCTAAATTAACGCTTTATTTTTTTGCGGCAGTTCGTTCGATGCAATTGTTATTGAATCTAAGTTCGAGCCGATATCTAATTTTACCTGTAGCTATCATTACCTACATGTTAGGAATGACGATGTCAACAAATTTAAGTGAACATATCTATGTCGGTATTCATATTTTTCCCCTTCATTTATGGGTTCCATTGTTAATTGTTTTACCATTTCTATTGCTGGTTGTGACTGTCATACGAAGGATATTTACTAAAGTCTCATCTAAATAAAGGAGTGTTATGGAATGAACAGGTTTCTCTGGCCATGGCAGTCTGATGTAGTGATCGAGTATCCATGGATTTTATTAGTGTTTTTTTTGATTCTTTCGCTTCCATTCTCTATTGTTTCTTGGGTGCGGTGGAAAAAATGATCGCCATTTTTTTAGCAAAAAACACATGATCAACTGGAGTGATCATGTGTTTTATCGTATTTATTTAGTTAATGTTTGTACGGCACCGATTATCCGTTTGACACCTTCTTCTAAAGTTGCACGTGGACAGGCGATATTCATACGCATGAATTGTTCGCCAGCTTCTCCATAAGATGCCCCAGTATTCAAGCCAACCTTTGCCTCTTCAATCATAAATTTATTCAAAGACTTACTATCCATATTTAGTGCACTGCAGTCAATCCAAAGAAGGTAAGTACCTTCCGTTTTCACAACTTTTAGTTCAGGTATATGCTGGTCGAACATTTCAGTTACATAATTGGTATGACTTTCAAGCAAGCTGTTTAATTCTTCAAGCCAAGGCTCGCCATGTGTATATGCTGCTTCCATTGCGGTATTTCCCATTGTATTTAATTGGTTATGAAAGCCTTGTTTATTAAATGATGCATCAAGCTTTTTTCGGTTTTCGGTATTGGTTGTAATCACATAGGATGCATCCAGTCCAGCAAGATTGAATGTTTTCGATGGAGCCATACACGTAATAGTATGATTGGCAACTTCTTCAGAAAGTGAAGCAATCGGGATATGCTTCTGCCCTGGGAACACAAGGTCCGCATGAATTTCATCCGAAAGAATCATAACATCATATTTCAAACATAACCTTGCCATTTCTTCCAGCTCATCTTGTCTCCACACACGACCAACAGGGTTGTGTGGGGAGCATAAGATGAATGCTTTCACACCAAGTTTTAATTTATTTTCAAAGTCTGCAAAATCGATTGTATAGTAATTATCCTTATTAACGAGTGGATTCTTGATTACTTCACGATCATGGGCTTCGATTACATTATAAAATGGTGGATAGACAGGAGTCTGAATGAGAATTTTATCCTGTGGCTCTGTGAAAGCTTGTACAGCAATATGTAGGCTTGTAACAACACCGTTACTGTAAGATAACCAGGCAGGATCAATTTTCCAGTTATGTCTTTTTTCTAACCAATTGACGATTGAGCCTGACACTGTCTCATCGATAATAGTATATCCGTAAATTCCATGCTGAGCGCGTTTTATTAATGCTTCATTAACAGCTTCGGGAGCTTTAAAATCCATGTCAGCAACCCACATCGGTAGTACGTCCTCTGATTGGAACATTGCTTGCAGCATATCCCATTTAACAGATCTTGTATTTTTACGGTCATATAATTCTTCGAAAATACTCATAAAATGCCTCCTATAAAGTCGTTAATGCTATTATAATTAGTAATCTTGACATTTGCCAAGCTTTTCGGCGATGCTAGTTGCACTTGTGCAAGCAGGAAGTTTTTACTTTCTTACTTGCTAAAAAAGCTTAGAGGAAACGAAAAAAAAAGCAAAGCGTTAAACGCCTTGCTTACAGGGGGAATACGAGAAAGTCTTACAGTTATAGTATTACCCCGAAATAAAAAATATAAACAGGGATTTTTAAATTTTTTTATGTGAAAAATATAAACCGCGAACTAATTATTGTTTGTTAAGTTTTTAGTAGCTTCCGCCGCCCGGGCTGTTCGAGGCAATCGAACTTTTTGTGGGGACAATCTCAGACACTTCGTGAAAACCATTTATTGGGGTACTCGAACGTGTGCTCTTGCCGCTGAGAATTCGGTAACTCATAGAAGAGTAAAACGAGACAAGGCTTATCACGATCAGTTTACAAAGGTAGCAGGAAAAATCAACCGTGATAACCTTTTTAAGAAGAAGATAAACTAGATATTTTCTTTTCTGCGATATTTCAGCCAGGAAGCACCAAACACATTAAACAATACCCAATTTTATAAAGTTAATGAATTAAGAAACATTTACCAAGAAACTTTCGTTACATACATAGTGGGAGAAAGGAGGGGGTATAGGTGGATGAAACGGAGCTAGTTAACGGAGCAAAAATTAAGGATGAAGATGCTTTTGAGCAATTAATAGATACATATAAACCTGTGATTGAACGATTTGCTTATCAATTTGGTGTTAAACAAGAAAATATTCCAGATATTGTGCAGGAAACTTTTATTAGAATTCATCGAAAATCACATCAGTTTCATAAAGGGAAATTTACAACCTGGGTCTATCAAATTACATTAAATGTAGTTCGAGACCAATACAGAAAGCAAAAACGAGACAGAAAGCTTATAGATAAGGCGAGGCAAAGCCAATTGCAAACAATAAAAAATAGCTATTATTTCGAAAAACAGGAGCATTTATTTTTGCATGAATGTATACAAAAACTGGATGCGAAATATAAAATCCCATTAATTTTATATTATTTCCATGATAAATCCTATGATGAGATCGCGCTTATTCTAAATATTAAACTATCCGTTGTGAAGACTAGAATTCATCGAGGCAAAGCGAAATTAAAGGAGATTTTTGAAACATCGATTGGAGAGGAGGTTTACCAGAATGGATGATAAGCCATTGGAAAAGATGCTTCACGAAATGAAAGATGACTATAACAAATTGCCGGAATATACAAATACCAAAACAGTTATGCATTCTATTTTTGCTAGGAAAAGGTCAAAGTGGGGACGGTTGTTGCCAACTGTTGCGATAATAGCGGGAATGCTTTTGTTTATGGTTGTTGCACTTCCTTTTATTAATGATGAACATCAAGGGGATAGAGAAGCTGAATATTTGAAACTTTATTTTCAGCAAAAGAAAGAAACTTTTCGCAAGGAACTTGGGATAGAAAGTGTGGAATCGTTTCGGGAGGTCAAACAGGCAGAACGTCTTGTGAAGCAGTTTGAATTAACAAGTCAAGCAGAGTCGTTTGAACAGATAAAGTCGGAAATCGATTATTTATTTACAACTCCCGAGCAAGCAATTGAACAATTGAATGAAGCTGGAGAATCAATCGGGCAAAATTATGATTTCGAAAATAAAATGTACGAAATGGAAGCTTCATTGCAGGCATATATGAGTAAACTATTTGAAAAATATGCGTTTACTAGTGGTGAACAAAAGGCTTTACTAGAAGTACAGCATAATAATTTGAAATATAGTGGGCCTTCTGAGGTAAAGTCATTTTTAGAGTTGCTGGATGAACAAGGGTTTGCTCTTAAGCCTGCAGAATTGGGTTCGGCAGCAATAATAGTTAGTACGGATTATCTTTGGCTTGCTCGACATAACGAAAGATTGCAGGAGATGGAAGGATTTGAACGCTATATAGAACTAGTAGAATCAAAAATTGAACCGTATGCACTCGGAATCTATAATGAACGCAAATTACCATGGGATGAGTTAGACACGGTCTTGTTGGCAATCGAGGATTTGTTTGATTCTTATCCAGAGGATAGGGAAGTATTAGTTGAAGAAACGGAACTACTAAGTATTGCACAGTTGTATTTATGGGAGTACATTGAAGCTGGTGAGTATGCACCATATACCTTAAGTCAAAACGCAAGAGAAGAGTTATTAAACTTTGTGAACAATCATGGAGACTCCAGGTATTGGGAAATTGTAAACACAGCTGTAGAGACGTATGAATCAAGTGATTGGAAAAACTTGGGTCAGAATGGTTCTTTCATTAATCACGTGTCTTTATTTTTCGATGAGAAATTTGCAGGTTTACAGATGGAGGATATTCACGAAACAAATACTTGGCCGTTGTTATCTTCTACCGCGAAGACATACTTAGCGTACGATGAAAAACAAGATGTGTTATTTCTTGAAGAACTTTCATCGCTGGAGATACTCTCACTCTATTTGTATGCGATTGAAAGGGAAGAGGAAAAGATTGTTGAAGCAATGTCAGTAGCTGAGCTTGATTATAACCAAAGTGAAGTAAATGCCATGGATTTAGCTTTCCAAACGGGGGTTATTATTCGAGTTGACCATGCAAATCATCAAGAAACCTATCAATTTGTAAGATGGGAAGATAATAAGATATTAGCAGAAGTAGAGCTAATTAATGAAGACAAAACGTGGAAAGTAGCAAACGTCGAAATATACGATTAAGAGGAAAAAAGCACCGTTGCTGTTATGCAAAGGTGCTTTTCAAATATTAATTACAAGCGTTTCTCTAATGCTTCTTTTTCTTCTTCAAATCCAGGCTTGCCAAGCAGTGCAAACATATTTTTCTTATACGCTTCTACACCAGGTTGATCAAATGGATTCACACCAAGTAAGTAGCCGCTAATAGCACATGCTTTTTCAAAGAAGTAAACCATGTAACCGAATGTATAAGCATCAAGTGCAGGCAATTCCACGATGAGATTCGGAACATCTCCATCCGTGTGTGCGAGCATTGTACCTTGGAATGCTTTATCATTGATTTCATGAATGGTTTTTCCAGCTAGATAATTTAAACCATCTGAATCATTTTCTTCTGCTTCTAGTGTTAAATTCTTTTTCGCAGCATTCACGTGAAGAACTGTTTCAAATATATTGCGACGCCCTTCTTGGATATATTGACCAAGTGAATGCAAGTCTGTTGTGAAGTTAGCAGAGGAAGGGTAAATCCCTTTTTGATCCTTTCCTTCACTTTCGCCAAATAATTGCTTCCACCATTCGGAGAAGTATTGTAAGCTTGGCTCATAGTTAATCAGAAGCTCTGTAACCTTGCCTTTGTTATATAAAACATTGCGAACCGCTGCATATTGATAGGCTGGGTTGTTAGCCAGTGTTGGCTCAGCTAAGTCATGCATTGCATCCTTAGCACCCTGCATCATATCATCAATGGAAATGCCACTTACTGCAATTGGGAGTAATCCAACAGCGGTAAGAACAGAATAACGGCCACCAACATCGTCTGGAATTACAAATGTTTCATAACCAGCTTGGTCTGCAGAAGTTTTTAAAGCGCCTTTTGCCCGGTCTGTAGTAGCATAAATACGAGTTTTTGCTTCTTCAGCACCATATTTTTCTTCTAAGTATTTTTTAAAAATACGGAAAGCAACAGCAGGTTCTGTTGTTGTTCCACTTTTAGAAATAACGTTAATAGAAAAGTCCTTATCTTTTAATAGCTCTAATAGTTCACTCATATAAGTTGAGCTTAAATGATGACCAACAAAGATAACCTGTGGTACTTTTCGTTCCTCTTTCGTAAGTAGGTTTTGGAAAGAATGATTGAGCATCTCTAGTGCTGCACGTGCGCCAAGATAAGACCCGCCAATACCAATAACAAGCAATATGTCGGAATCATTTTTGATTTTCTCTGCACTTTTCTTTATACGTGCATATTCTTCTTTATCATAGTTTTCGGGTAAATCAATCCAGCCAAGAAAATCGTTACCCGGGCCAGTTTTTTCATGTAGCATATGATGTGCTGATTCCACAAATGGGCTTAAGTAATCAACCTCGTGCTGGTCGAAAAATTTTAGAGCTTTATCATAGGTAAATGAAACGTGTGACATTGACATCCTCCTTTAATTGCAATCAACTGCATAACTTAACTTTATCCGATAAGGATAGTGAAATCAAGAATGATGCAATTTGGATTTGCATACAAAAAACATACACAACGAAGTTAAATCCTTCAATGTGTATGTTTTAATTTGTTTCTTATTTTTTTGCTGATTGATCGATCCACTCTTGCAGCTTATCTTTAAGTGTGTTAAATCCTGCTGTATCATTGTCTTGTTGGAAAGTAGGTTGTGCTTTTTTCTCTTTCGCAGGCTTCTTTGGTGCCTCTTCTGTAGCACGGATTGAAAGGGATACTTTGTTTTTTGCTTCGTCTACATTCATTACTTTTACTTTCACTTCGTCACCAACAGTTAAGTGCTCATTGATATCTTTCACATATCCGTGTGTAATTTCTGAAATGTGAACTAAACCTTGGTTTTCTTCATCTAAAGCAACAAATGCTCCGTATGGCTGAATTCCTGTAACTTTTCCGTCTATAATTTGACCAGCTTCAAATTTGTTTGTCATGCTGAACAACTCCTATATATAAATTCGTTTCTTTTTACACAATATACGATTATAGCACAAACTATTAATTCTAGCAAAAGAATACTTGAGAAATGATAGAAGTGGTTACCAATGTGTGATGGAGATTAATGTATCATTCCCTCTTAAGGTTTGGTTTGCATCAGGATGTATGTGGTATTTTTCATCACGAATAAATCCAAGCGTTAAGTATCCTTTTTTTAACAGATGGTTGGAAATCTGATGAAATGATTTGCCTTCTAACTCACGAGGCAGCAGTAAATGTGAAAATTGCTGCTGTGTCAATAATTGAATTACATCTTCAAACGGGGTGGCGGTTTTGGCATGGCTTAACTCATGAAAAAATAAACCACTCATAAAATCATTCGAGCGGATAATTGTCGTTGCACCAGCTCGCAAAGCATTTTCAATTTGGATTTTGGACAAGATTTCGGCAACGATTGGTATCTTCCTATTATTCCCACGAATAGCAATTGTTGCTAGGATCGTATAGTTATCTGCTTGACGCTCACTTTTATTTAATTCCGATGTTATTAGAACACAGTCAGCATAATCAATATTGGCTTTTTCTAATATTGTGTCTTCGCTAGCATCCCCATGAATAAAATGAACAGGATATTCCTGAAAGGTAAGGTGGCGCAACGTTCGGTCAATAAGAACGATACGCGTTGTTGGGTAATTTTCAGAGGCAATATGAATTAATTGTTTGGTGCGTTCATTCCAACCGATAAAGATAAAGTGATTCCTCCCTCTAAATGGGAGTCTTCCACTTTCAAGGTCCTGCTCATGTTTTACTGTAGCAGTAGATAATGAACTAATATAAAAGGCAATTAAACCACCACCGGAAAGAATAAGTAGGATCGCGATGATTCTCCCGGTCGGAGTTAGGGGAACATAATCACCGTAGCCAACAGTTGCCCCTGTAACAAAAGCCCACCAAATACCATCGAATATTGTTGGGAATTGGGCCGGCTCAAACAAGTGAATCATTGTTCCGAAGAATGTCATTAGAATAAATATGGTAACCAGGAGCTTAACGGCTGTCGGTAAACGAAAGTAAATATATTTAAGAAAGCGAATACTCATAGCATCACCTTTAAGCGAAATGTATTTACAGTTTAGTATGAGCTAAGAAGGCAGGGTTATTCAAACTTATCAAGAAGAAAATCCCGAGTACTGACAATACTTATTCTTTGTCAGTACTCGCTTCACTAGAATCTATGCTTTCGCTAATGTTTCTTTTAAACTGTTATAAACGGCAAGCCAAAAATCTTGGTTATCCCGATAGGACTTAGATATAAATAAATACATTTCCTTTGCTTTTTCATCGTGATCCTGCGCATCCTGTGGGGGAAGGGAAGCACGAGAATGATCAACAAATTGTTGGAGTTCTGCTGCACGCGGTCCCCATTTAGCGACTTCTTCTCCATTTTCATTAATGAAAACGAAAATCGGAATAGAACGCGCTTTACCATTTGTTAAGTACTGGTCCATTAATTCTAAATTTTGATCACGCAAAAGCATCCGAACTTGCATATTAGCTGCCTCGGATAGTTTTAATAAAATTGGGATATTCAGCATCGCATCCCCACACCAATCTTCCGTCAACACAATAGCACGAAGATTTTTTTCTCGGATTTCATTAAAAAATGCGTCGTCAACTGGTAAAGAAAAATGATCATAAATATGCAATAAATCTTCCTTGTTCTTTTCCATGGATTCAATATAAGCGTCTGGGTTCATACCTCTTTCAAACCATTGATTAAGATGCATGAGCAATCACTCCTTTTACGAATTTGTACTGAGTAAAATTGTAAGGCTAAAATGATGATACGTAAACAAATGTGCTCTTTTTTGGTGGTAAGTTATAAAAATTTGACAGTAAACTTTATTTAGAGAGGTTGTTCAAAAAGTCCGATAAAATGACATATCGAGAACATGGATCTTCAAATAAAAACCGACATGTCATGTGTCGAACGCCGTAGTCACCAGTTCGTACGTTGCTAAATGGGCGCTTGCGCCTTTGATCCAAATTTTGCTATCATGGAAATTAGTTGGATGAATAGCCTGAGGAGGTAGTATAGATGACACAAATAAATCAGCAGTTTTTACTGGAATTATTAAACACGCCATCTCCATCAAGTATGGAAATGGAAATTCAGAAGAAATGGATAAACTATGTCAAGGATTTTGCCGATGAAATACGTACGGATAATGCAGGAAATGCTATTGGTGTATTAAATGCGAACGCTCCTTTTAAAATCTTGCTTGCAGGGCATTGCGATGAGATTGCGCTTGTTATTAACCGGATTGATGAAAATGGTTATTTGCATTTCGATAAAATGGGCGGTATTAATCCAAAAGCTGCGGTTGGTATGCGTGTAACTGTGCTTGGGTATAACGATAGCGTGACCGGTGTAATCGGTGTGAATGCACAACATCATGGCGGGCTGAAAAATGACTTTGACCTATCCGATTTGTTCATTGATTGTGGCTATAAATCCAAAGAAGAAGCCGTAAAGCACGTACAAATCGGAGATCTCTGTGTATATAAAACAGAACCTGAAATTTTAATGGATCGCTATATTGCTGGACGTGGCTTGGATAATCGGACTGGTGCATTTATTGTTGCGGAAGTACTGAGACAGCTTTCCGAAAAAGATATTAATGTTGGGGTATATGCAGCAAGCACGGTAAATGAAGAAACGAATATGGGCGGTGCATATTTTGCCGCTGCAGGTATTGAACCCACAATGGCAATAGCTTGTGATGTGACATTTGCAACAGATTACCCTGGAGTTAATCAAAATAAGCACGGAGATATAACATTAGAGGGAGGCCCTGTTTTTGCAAAAGGGGCACCAATCAACATTAAGATTAATCAGTTGCTCGAAAAAGCAGCGAAGAAGTTAAATATGGATGTGCAATATGAGTTAACACCTCGTATGACAGGTACGGATGCCGATAAAATGCGACTTACAGGGAAAGGAGTGCCTGTTTCCTTGGTGTCACTCCCGTTGAGATATATGCATTCTCCTGTTGAAACAGCGAGTATCCAAGACATCGAACAAGAAATTGAATTAATTGTAACGATGATTGCTGATATGACAGGAGAAGAGAGCCTAAATCCATTGGATAATTGAGTTTACAATGAGTAGGGAAGATATAACTGTTTCCTAAAAGTGCCGATTGCCCTCATACGAGGAGCAGTCGGCTTTTTTAAACCAAAAAACAGATAAATTAAAAAGTCCTATATGTTATGAATAACTGTTCCAAAATACCTCTTATTACAAATCCTAATCTGGTATATAGTCCCTGTTTTCCGCTTTATAGAAAAAAATACCATACACCTCCTCATTTCCGTAGTAAATTAGATTTATTTTTCATATGAAAATGAATCTATTAAAACGTTCTACCTCAAAAAACCTTTTAATATAAAAGGTTTATTTATCTTCCTTGTAAAAAGAGAGCAAATAGTTATTGACATGAAATAGGAAAAATTAGTACTAATTATTCAATTATGAAAATTCGGATTAATTATGACAATAATCGACAAAAAACATTCTATCAATCTACTATACTGACATTAACAGCGAGATTCTACAACTATCGGAAATTGAAGGGGATCGACAAGTTTCTTGAAAAGGAGGGCAGGAGATTTTAGAAAAGTTAAGGGAATGTACTGTTCGAAAATTGAGGGGAGGAAAAGATTTGAGAACAAAGAAAAAGAGGCAGGTAAAGGCGTTCAGTATGGCAGCAACTTTTTTAATGGCATTTTCTTTAATTACACCAGGTGTGACATTAGCTGAGTCGCAAAACAAACCGCATTATTCGCTAAATGATTCCAATAAGGTTGCAGAAGCAAAAGTAAGTGAACGTTTATTAACAGAATTTAAAGATGATGGAAAACAGACATTCCTTGTGAAGTTCAATGAAATCGCAGATGTAAAAAAAGTTGCTTCAGAAGCGAAAGCAAATGCTGCGAAGGCGAATCTATCCGCACAAAAGGTAGAACATATCAGCCGATCCGCAGTTATCTCTGAGTTAAAAGCAACTGCTCTTAGCTCCCAGCAAAATGTAAAAGCTTATTTAGAGCAGGAAATAGAGAATGGAAATGCGGAAAATCTTAAATCGTATCATATTGTTAATGGAATAGCAGTTACAGCGACAAAGGAAGTTGCAGAGAAAATAGCAACATTTGCTGAAGTAGAGAAAATTCTTCCGAATGAAACGCGTGAGCTGTATACGACCGTTACAAAAGATGCAGAGACACCTAAATCTGAAATTGCAAATGTGGAGTGGAATGTTGAACGTGTTGGTGCTCCAGCAGTTTGGGATATGGGATTTGATGGAAGTGGTGTTGTTGTAGCTAGTATCGATACAGGCGTACAGTGGGATCACCCAGGTTTACAAGATAAGTATCGCGGTTATGATGCTGCAACCGGTGATGTAGATCACACGTACAGCTGGTATGATGCAACTGCAAGTGAAGATGTGCCATATGATGACCAAGGTCACGGTACACATGTAACTGGAACAATGGTAGGTAGTGAGCCAGATGGAGCCAATCAGGTTGGTGTAGCACCAGGTGCCCAGTGGATTGCTGTTAAAGCATTTACAGCAGCAGGTGGAACCGATGTCGATTTATTAAATGCAGCCGAGTGGATTCTAGCTCCAAATGGTGATGCAAGCATGGCACCCGATGTTGTCAATAACTCTTGGGGCGGAGGACCAGGCTTAGATGAATGGTATCGTGATGTTGTTACTGCTTGGAGAGCTGCTGAAATTTTCCCAGAGTTCTCAGCGGGAAATACAACGCTATTTAACCCCGGTGGTCCAGGGTCAATTGCAACACCCGCGAACTATCCTGAATCGTTTGCAACTGGTGCCACGGATATAAATGATGCTTTAGCGAACTTTTCATTACAAGGTCCTTCACCATATGAAGGCGATATAAAACCGGATATTTCTGCTCCAGGTGTAAATATACGGTCAACCGTTCCAGGTAGTGGCTATGAAGGTGGATGGAATGGAACCTCGATGGCGGGTCCGGCTGTATCTGCAGTCGCAGCGTTATTAATTCAAGCAGATGCAAGCCTGTCGGTGGACGAGCTTGAAGAAATTTTAATGCAAACCGCAACGCCATTAACAGACGGCACATTCTCAGAATCACCAAATATGGGATATGGCTATGGATTAGTTAATGCTTATGATGCTGTGTCATCTGTCGTGACTGGTCTTGGCACATTAGAAGGGCAAGTTACAAAAGAGGGAGAAGACACGGAAGCACCAACATTTGAACACGAGGCACCAAGTGAAACGTATGCAGGAATGAATTTAGATCTTGCAATTAACGTATCTGATAATATCAGTGTTGCTTCGGTTGAAGTCGTCTATGGTGATGGAGAAACAGTAGAGGCTAGTCGTGTGTCAGGTGATTATAAATCTGGAGAATATGTTGCAACCATTCCAGGTGAAGCAATTTCAGGTGATTCGTTTACCTACCATTTAGTTATAAATGACTTCGGAAATAATGAAGTAACAAGTGATAGCTACGAGGTAACGGTCTTGCCAGGAATTACAGCAGGGTATTCGGCAGATTTTGAAACAGCTCCAGCAGGCTGGACAACTTTTGGAAACAATAGTAGCTGGGAAAGGGGTGTACCAACCTCTGGACCTGGAGAAGCAGCTTCTGGAGAGTATGTTTATGCAACAAACCCAGAAGGAACCTATAACAACAATGAAAATGGGACACTTATGATGCCGCCGGTTGATTTACCAGATGGAGATTCCTATCTACAATTCAATCAATGGTATAACATTGAAAACAACTGGGATTTTGGTCATGTGTTTATTTCCACTGATCAAGAAGAGTGGACACAATTAGCACGCATTACCAATACCTCTGACGGATGGGAAGCTGCTGAAATTGATCTTTCTGAATATAGTGGCGAGCGTGTCTATATAGGGTTTAATCTTACAACGGATGGCAGTGTACAACGGGATGGCTGGTATATTGATGATGTCACATTAGCTGATACATCAAACAGCAGCAGTGCATCACTCGATGTTGTCCCTGCTAAAGGAAAAGCAGCGGGCAATGCAAAAGCAGATAAAGATGCATTGAAAAAAGAAAAAGTAGACCCGAATAAAATAACACCAGAACAATCAACGAAAAAAAGTGCACCAATTAAAGATGAATCAATTCATCCGACATTGCTTCCACTAGGTGCTCAAGTAAGTGTGCTTGAAAGTGGACGTACAGTAAATACGGATCCAGCAACTGGAAGCTATTCATTGCTTCACGGAGCTGGTGACTTCACAGTAGTTGCCGAAGCATATGGCTTCCATTCTGAGGAGCAATCCGTAACAATTGAAAATGATAGTGTAGCAACAACAGACTTTACACTCGAAGAAATTGACCAGTATTCAGTCAGCGGTACAATCACGGATGAAAACACTGGTGAAGCAGTAGAAGGAGCAACAGTTCTGATCGTTGAGGATGCAAATATTGCACCGGTAGAAACAGATGCTTCAGGCAGCTTCACACTTACTGCTTATCAAGGTACGTATACGTTGAAGGTTCTAGCGGCAGGTTACCATGGTAAAGAAGTTGAAGTGGACCTAAATGAATCAGATGCAGAAATCAATGTAGAACTTGAGCCTTTCTATACGGTTCCCGGTGGAGAAATTGGTTACGATGATGGTACTGCAGAGAATGCACGTGCATTCTATGATGCGGGAAATGGCTGGGCTGTGAAAATGTCATTACCTGAAGGGCAAGAAACTGCACTTGTTACAGAAGGTGTCTTCCAATTCCATGATACGGATTGGCCAAGCCCAGGTGGAACAGAGTTCGCCGTTGAAGTATGGGATGCTAGTGGGCCTGATGGAACGCCTGGTGAGCGGCTAGCCGGTCCAGTTGATGCCGAAGCAATCAGAAGTCTGGATGAATGGACAGTAGTTGATTTATCTGAGCATGCAATTCAGGTTGATGGCGATTTCTATATGGTTTACATTCAAACAGGAGCAAATCCTAATGTACCAGGACTTGCAACCGATGAAAATGGACCAAATGCTGAGCGCAGTTACCAATATGTTGGTGGAGCTTGGTCACCATCACCAGCTGCAGAAGGTAACTATATGATTCGCGCACGTGTAGCATATGGTGTAGAAAATCCAGTGATTACTTCACCAGAAGAAGATTTCATTACAAATGAAACAGAACTAACAGTAGAAGGTACTGCTTCTGATACCACCACGGTTCAATTATTGAATAATGGGGAAGAAGCAGGCACTAAAGAAATCGGTGAAGACGGTACTTTTGCTCTACCAGTAGCGTTAACAGAAGGTGAAAATGAATTCCAAGCTGTCTCATTACTTGATGGTGTTCAAGTTGGGGAATCTGAAACGGTTACGGTAACCTTGGATACAGAAGCACCTGAATTAACAATCGATACTCCAGCTGATGGCGATAAAGTAAATCGTGAAAGTGTAACAGTAGAAGGTACAGTAGCTGATGAAAATCTTGAATTTGTCGAAGTAAACGGCCAAGAAGCGTCGGTAGAAGATGGCAGCTACTCGAAGCGAATTTTACTTGACGAAGGTGAGAACACAATTGAAGTTGCAGCAGGCGATTCAGCTGGAAATACAACAACTGAATCTGTAACAATTGCGGTTGATTTTACAGCGCCTGAACTTGAAAATCTAACACCTACAGAAGATGTCCATATCAATGCTGGTGAAAGTGTTAAGTTTGAATTTGATAGTGAGCCTGGATTAAAAGCAACCTATTTTATCCATATGCCATTAACAAATACAACGGCTAACGCAACAGAGCTACCAATGATGGAAACATCTGAAGGTCATTATGAAGGCTACTGGACAGCTACAAGCAGTGTTGTTGCTGAAGGAGCAGTTATTGAAGTAAAAGTAGTAGATGCTTTTGGTAACGAAACACGCGAACAAGCAGAAGGCAAGCTATTCATTAATGCAGAATAAGGAAAATGCGGGGCTCTGGTCCCCGCATTTTTTCTATGGCTGCTTGCCCAAACGTCAATCCTGCTCGTCAAAGGCACCGACGCATTAAAATCCATATCAATAAAGTACCCCATTTTATAATCTCTTATTATGTGACATTCATTTAATTCCGAGTTTTTTACCTTGCATTGATAGAAAAATAGTGTATAATAAATTTAACAATTAAATAATCGATTCCAATCTTCGGGGCAGGGTGAAATTCCCGACCGGCGGTAATAAGCAGAGATGCTTTAAGTCCGCGAACTGCA
Source organism: Oceanobacillus sp. FSL W7-1309 (assembly GCF_038002145.1). Taxonomy (NCBI): domain Bacteria; kingdom Bacillati; phylum Bacillota; class Bacilli; order Caryophanales; family Bacillaceae; genus Oceanobacillus; species Oceanobacillus sp. FSL W7-1309. The sequence continues at coordinate 1,360,670 of NZ_JBBOBX010000002.1, read as the reverse complement.
TGGTTGATTGCCATGCGGTTGACCTGGTGCAACTCCAGGACCGACAGTTACAGTCTGGATGGGAGAAGATATCGAGCCGGATTTGGTGCCCGTTATGCGCCATTATTTGACTATCAATTAATTAAACCCTAAAGCCCCTCTATGCTTTAGGGTTTTTGTGTCTGTTAGGCTAGTGTCCTTCATCACGAGAGTGGAATCGATATAAAGATGAAGGAGGAATAGATGATGCGTAACACAAGCAAGCAATCATCAAATTTATTAAAACTTATTATTTTGGCTTTACTAGGGACAATTTCACTTTTATTATTTTTCTTGAATTTCCCACTGCCATTTTTACCACCATATTTAAAAATTGATTTTAGTGATGTGCCAGCATTAATGGCTTCACTCATTTTCTCACCACTTGCCGGTATAATTGTTGTAGCGGTGAAAAATTTACTTTATCTTGCGGTGTCTGGAGCGGGCGATCCAATTGGTGTTGCAGCAAATTTCCTTGCAGGAGTAATGTTTGTCGTGCCAGTTTCGATTTTATATCATAAATATAAAGGTGTTAAAAGCATTGTTTCTGGTTTGGTTACCGGAACACTTATTATGGCGATTGGAATGAGTGTATTAAATTACTTTATCATCCTCCCTGCATATGGATGGTTTATGGGATGGGAAATGACAAATCAAGTGATTTGGGCATCTGTTTTAGCAGGTGTACTGCCATTCAACATTATAAAAGGTATTATCGTAGCACTATTATTTGTGCCATTATTTATAAAAATGCATAGCTGGATCACACAGCAGCAAACGAAATTTATATAAATATTAAAAGCTAATCTCTGACTAGGGGGTTAGCTTTTTTTGTACGGAGAAAACAGAACTTGACCCCTGGTTAATTGAAACATCATAAAGTTTTTAGGGTTTGATTTTCCTTTGGTAATAAATAACTTCACAAGGATAGAACTAAACTTTTCAGTCGTGTGATTTTTTGTGATCTGAGATGCGCATTGATATAAAATTAACGAAAGCATTTGGTTATATATGTTAAAATATTATGGAATATTATAAAGTTTCAAATTATGATGTATCTTCACATAAATTACTACGAGAAAGGGATAAGATATGGAGCGTAAATCCTTAATTAAAAAGTTTGATAAACAAGCAAATAAGTATAACAAACGCCGCAAAAACGATAGTGCTTATCGGTTTCGTGAGCGGATTTTTCAAGATGTAGAAGGAAAGGTTTTAGAGGTTGGTATTGGTTCTGGTCTTAATTTTCCCTTCTATAATAAAGACGTTGAATTGACTGGGGTGGATTTCAGTGGTGAAATGATGAAGGTAGCGCAATTGGCCGCAAAAGAATTTCCTTTTAAAGCTACATTCATAAAAGAAGATGTTGAGTCTGTGAAATTTAACGAAAGCATTTTTGATACGATTGTATCTTCAACAACTTTATGCGCGTATCAAAATCCTGTCATTGTCTTAAACAACTTTCAAAAATGGTGTAAGCCAGGAGGGAAAATACTTATGATGGAGCATGGAATCAGTACGAACAAACCATTATCATGGCTACAAAAATCATTGGATCCGTTGGCATTAAAATTTGTAGGGTGCCACCAGGACAGAAATATTAGTGAAATTGTAAAAAAATCTAGTTTACAACTTATTAAGGAAGAGCGTTATATGGCGGGTTGCCTATATTTGATATGGGCTAAACCATAAGGATTCAATGATCGCGTGAAGTTTTTATCAAACTTTATAGTTACAATAATCTATAAATGTAAACATTTACATACATATTGTATGTATGTTAAAATAAACTTAACTTATGATGAGGTGTGAAGTGAATGAGACTAAGTAGTTTTTACCCCGTATTGATGACACAGAAAGTAAAGGAAACAAGTGCATTCTATCAACAGTATTTTGGATTCTCAAGTGTTTTTGAAGCGGATTGGTACATGAGTTTGAAGCAAGAAGAGACTGGTGATGAATTAGCAATCCTGCAGTCTACTCATGAAACAGTGCCCTCTTCTTTTGGAAATTCTGTACAAGGATTAATTCTTAATTTTGAAGTAGAAAATGTAGACGAAGTGTATCAGCAATTGATTAAGGAAGAACAGCTTCCATTACATCTCGATTTACGTAACGAGGCATTTGGTCAAAGGCATTTTATTACAATTGACCCAAATGGGGTATTGATTGATGTCATTACCGTTATTACTGCAGATCAGTCCTTTCAAGATCATTACTTAGAGGAAGTGAGAGAGTAGAAGTCATTATGAGTGGATATACGCCATTAAAATATTACTTTGATAGGGAATTGGCTCTTCGGCTGGCATATTTAATTCAGGCGCAGTATCCTCATTTTACCAAGAAGTCTTTTGTGGATACTGTAGCCATAGAAGTTGAAAATATAGAATTAAAGGCTCGCGTTGAGGTAATTGCGGACACATTAAAACAACATCTCCCTACTGATTACAAAGAAGCTTTAGCTGTCTTGTTAAAGATTTTGGGACCAGAAAATAATACAGAAGAAGGCATGTTTACCAAGGGCTATTTTCTAATGCCGATCGCTAAATTTGTCGAAAGCTACGGACTGGAGCATTTTGACTTATCCTTAAATGCAATATATGAAATAACAAAACGGCATACATCAGAGTATGCTATCCGACCTTATTTACATGCAGATACTGATCGCTGTATGGCCTATTTTCAAGATTGGATAAAGGATCCTAATTCACATGTAAGAAGATTGGTGAGTGAAGGAACTCGACCAAGACTCCCATGGGCTAAAAAGATTCCTCCGTTAAAGGATAATGTCCAATACAATTTACGTTTGCTAGAGAATTTAATGCATGACAGCTCCCGCTATGTTCAAAAATCTGTAGCAAACCATATGAATGATTTAACAAAAGAAAATCCCGAAGCAGTCCTCAAATGGATACAAAGGCTTATATCAGATAGTAATGGTATAAACCCTAAAATTATTAAAAACGGATTAAGAACATTGATAAAATCAAAGGATGAACATGCGTTGGAGTTATTGCGTCAGGTGGAGTGAGGAGTGTAGACAGCATGAGAAAAAATAAAACGGAAACAGAACAAACAATACAAAATTTATTGGAAATAGCAAGACAGCATTTTATAGCGTGTGGATATGCGAACGTTACCTTAGAAGAGATCGCAAAAGAAGCAAATGTAACGAGGGGTGCCTTATATCATCATTTTAAAAATAAAAAAGGGATTTTTCTTGCCGTATTTGAAATGGTTCAAAAAGAGATAAGGGAGTATGTAGAATCTGAGGCAGCAAAAAATAATGATAGCTGGCAGCAATTAATCAACGGGTGCCGGGCTTTTCTGGAAGGGGCAGTACAATCGCATAATCAACGCATTCTTTTAATTGATGGCCCGGCCGTATTAGGCTGGGATACCTTTAGAATAATGGACGAAAAATATTCGATGAAATCACTGAAGGAACAATTACAGTTTATGCAGAAGCAGGACCTAATAAAGCCTTTTTCTGTAGAGGCAATGTCGCATTGTCTTTCTGGAGCAATGAATGAAGTGGTATTGTGGATTTCGGGTCACCTTAATCAGAAAGACGTGATAGAAGAAGCAATGATTGTTTTACAGAACATGTTAGAAGGTTTGAGAAATAGGTGAACCTAAAAATAAGGAAAAGTGGTGCCTCATCGTCCCGGTATATTTGATTGCAAACGAGTAAAATCGCTAGGGGGAGTTGAAAATGACAATGAATGAATTCGAAGGTGGAAATAATATCGCCATAAAGATTCCTAAATTCAAATACAGCGAAACAGTGCATTTTTATAAGGAAGTGATAAAGCTACCCTATTTGGGTTTCATGTCTGAATCCCATGCCTTTCAGTTTGGTGATGCCACTCTGTGGTTGGATTGTATGGATAATTATTCCCAACAATATGTATGGCTTGAGATTCAGACAGACAATCTAAAAACAGCAGCAAATTATTTGCAGGACAATCATATTAGTAGAAGAGACGAAGTAGAGATTCACGAGAACTCTGACGGTTATTGGATTTCTGATCCATGTGGGACGATCCTTAGAGTCAATCCAGGAAAATAAATAATCTTTGATAGACTACTAGTACTAACCTAAACAAAAAGATAAATGTAACTTTTGTAAAAGGCAACGAACAACGTTACATGAATATCTGGTGGAAATACTGTAGTAATAGAAGAGGTGGGTTCTTTCTGGTGAAGAGGAATTATTGGTTCATCACTTTGGGCATTAGTTGGACTGTTGTTTTTTCGGGCATAAGTTTTTATTGGGCAATGGGTGGCCTAGGTGGTGTCAGGTCATTAGGAGGGGCCATTTACGAGAAGTCCTTAAACCCTGCCCCCTCGTTCGTCGTTATTGTATGGATTACCGGTTTTATTAAATTACTCGGCGTGGTATTGTTGTCGATGCTTCTTGTAACATGGAAGAATTCAATAATAACCAGAATACTGTACTACGTGACAAAAATTGTAGGGGCGTTATTATTCTTGTATGGTTTACTAAATTTTGTCACGATTACTTTAAGTGCGTTGGATATATTAGATTTTAATTTAGACTCCTATGCAACGTTTTGGCGGTTAACTTTTTGGGAACCTTTTTGGATGGTCGGTGGAATTTTTTACTTTTTTTCTGTTAAAAAAATTTAAGTTCTAAGTAGATTAATTGAGTCTAAATGCAAGGGTGAGAGAAAAGGGAGGGGACTGGATTGGTTAGTCTAAGAGCTGGATACGGACTAGACCCTAATGGATTTATTGTAAGCGATGTTAGTTTAGATAAAATTGATCATATCTATGTTTCTTGCATTCAAGAATCTGTCGAGAGTCTTAGCAATTTGTTTCATCAACAATTGCACAGTGTTTATGTGTACGGTAGTGTAGCAAGAGGTGAAGCGGTTGCTTCAAAATCAGATTTAGACCTTATTGCTATGTTTGATGGTAAACTGAGTTCCGTTAAGTTGGCTGAATTAAAGAAACTTACTGGAGAATTGTCTGGAAAGTATCGTTCACTGGTTCGTGACATTGGTATAGCTATTGCATATTACGACTATACGGTTGACCCCTCAAATTATTTCGAAAATGCATTTCTTAAGGAACTTTGTGTTTGTGTCTACGGAGAGGATTTGGGGGATCGATTTGGTCCGTACAAACTTACCTCAGAGATAGCTATTCGCTTCAATGGTGATATTTGCGAGGTTCTTAGTCGAACGTTAAATAGGTTAAAAACAGCTTCCGATGAAGATTTTAAAGTGATTTCACAAAACTTCGCCCGTAAACTTATTCGCACATACTATTCAATGGTAATGGTGCGTTCTCAGATTTGGTCGACACGGCTTTACGAGCAAGCGGAAGTCTATATCCACCATTTCCCAGCTAAAAAGCCTATTATTCGTACACTAATAAATTGGATAGAAGAACCGCCGACCGACCGTGAAGCTGTATATGATTTATTTAAGATTGAAGGTGCGTGGGCTAGTGCGAACTTTGAGCATGAAGCCAATATTTCTTATTAAATTAATGGGTGAATAACTAAAGATCAATCAATGTTTGCTCGTTCATTATTGCGCTAACGTATGAAGTTGAGATGAGGTCCCACATCAGCTATTATTTTACTTCGAGGAGGACAAAATATTCGAGAAAATCTTTTAGGTATTCTGCAAGTTATCAAATTAGGAGAGAAACTGAAATATGAACTACGACACAGTTGGCTGTCCAATGGCAGGCAGGAAAGTGTTGCGGAACATACTTGGAGAGTATCTTTAATGGCGATGCTGATAGAACCATATTTAGAGAAAAAGGTTGACATAGCAAAATTATTAAAAATGATTATAATTCACGATTTAGTTGAAGCTGAAGCGCAGGATACCAGCGTTCGATACGATGCAAAACGCTGAGAAAAAGAAAGAGAAAGAATTTAATGAGATGCAAGCAATAGAGAATATTAGGGGAACACTGAAAGGTGATTTAGGGGAAAGTTTGTACAATCTATGGATTGAGTTTGAAAACAAACAAACATTTGAAGCAAAAGTTGCAAATGCCTTAGATAAACTTGAAGCTCAAATACAACATAATGAGGCAGATATTAGCACTTGGATAGATATAGAATATAAGATGAGCTTTTTGCTTGGTAAGCATACTGAATTTAATACTATTTTAACGCTTTTCAAAGACATTGTGGAAGAAGAAGCAGAGTTAAAATTAAAAAATGAAGGCATTGAGATAAAAGATTTAAAGAATAATTTAATCCAATCATAGAAATTCTGTTATTGCACTAACCGGTAAATTACTTCAAGAATACGATTTTCCTCTTTTTGCGAGGGAAGAAGACTGGTTAGGAAATATACTTCGTGCATCCAGAAGCGGCTGGTGAGCCCTTTTGTGCTATCGCACTGTGGCGTCTCACCTATGCTTGTTTACCTTGTTCACTTGTAGTAGTCAACGTATATTTCCTATGATTAATTTGACTGTCGTTCGTCTTTAACATGAAACACTTACGTTTAATCTCTCATCGCTCCGGCCTCACGGGCAGTCATTGCACCTTGTCCTTCGCTCAAATCCTTTTGGATTTCTTGTTTTACTTTTTTAGTGTCAGTCCCGGCAAAACCTGGTTTCGTACTAGAATGCAACGTCTTATTAGCTTGTTGATCTTGTGGCATATTGAGCCTCCTAATTATATTGTGAAACAGTCTTATTATCTACAAAAAAGCGATCAGTATGTCCACATGATTTGAATATTACATTCGTTGCTTTTACAGAATGACCCTCATTTTCCTAAACATTCTTCAAAACAATGACATTAATACAAGCATTTCTATCATACTTTATTCTAGAGGTGGTAAAATGGCAAGAATCGCTTACCGGGATGCAGACGTTGACTTAATGGCAAGGATGATGAGAGCAGAGGCTGAAGGTGAAGGAAAACAGGGAATGCTCTATGTAGGGAATGTTATCGTTAACCGTGTTGTGGCAGATTGTCCGGATTTTAACGATTTAAGAAACATTGAGGATGTTATTTTTCAAGTGCAAGGTGGTAATTATTCTTTTGAAGCCGTTCAAAAAGGGAATATGTTTTATCAAAGAGCAAGAGATTCTGAAAGACGGTTAGCGGAACAAAATCTGAAGCATTGGAGACAACACCCGGCGAAATATGCGCTGTGGTATTTTAACCCATATGGTCCATGCCCTCCAACATGGTATGATCAGCCTTTTTCTGGACAGTTTAAATTACATTGTTTTTATGAACCAGCACCTGGAACATGTGAAAGTGTATACATCGGATGACTGGATGTTAGAGAGGAAAGTTGGAAGTGACGAACGAATTAAAAAGGCTCAGAGAACTTTATCTCTGAGCCTTTTGGTGGATATTATATCTGAAGGGTGAGGGTGATTATTCTTCCTCCACTAAATTCCGTGCAGTCGGCATTGCCTCTAATCGTTCAACAGGGATCGGTTTTCCTGATTTTTCACTAATTCCATATGTTCCATCTTTAATTCGACGAAGTGCATCATTAATTTCCTGGAGGCGATCTCTAAGCATGAGGTCGAATCCGGCATCAAGCTGTTGTTCAAATTGCTCTGTACCCATATCTGCTGGGTGATTATCATAATTTGCCAGTTCCCCGACCGATTCATTCGGACCGGTATTATTTTCGGCTTTAATTTCTTCTTCTGTTTCTTTCTTTAGCTGTAATAGCTGTTCTTTAAAATAACTCAATTTCTCTTTGCTTAGTGGGTTACTCATGTACATCCTTCCTTTCGTTGGCAGAGAGGCAAGTATATCCCATTCCTATCTGTGTAAGTTTAACCATGGTATCAGCCTGAGAGCTTATGGCTACCAAGTTTTCTAGATGGGATGGTTACGGGTTAAGTTAGATGAGCTCTGCAAGAAGCAGTGAGATTCCTAATAAAAATCCATAAATGGTATTTGTTTTCGCAGTTGCTGCCATCGCAGGCATCATTTCAATTGCTGTCTGTTTTCCACGGAATTTACGGATTGCTTCACGCGCCTTCAAGCCACTTAAAAATGTTAATAATGACCATAATGGTAAGATACCCGTAATAAGGAGCAATGCTGTAACACCATATGCAACGAGCATTAATGTAGCAAGCAATGTGATTGATTTTTCCCTGCCGATAAGAACTGCTATTGTTTTTCTGCCGCCAAGCTTATCGCCATCACGATCACGAATATTATTGGAAAAATTAATGTTTCCGATTAATATCGTAATGGGAATTGAAATCCAAATCATGGATAGTGATACTGTGCCCGTTTGAATGAAATAGGTAATACCAATAATAACCATGCCCATTAGAACACCAGAAAATAATTCACCAAATGGTGTATAGGATATTGGAATAGGTCCTCCTGTATATAAATAACCGAAAGCCATACATATTAAACCAATAACGGCAATCCACCAGCTGGAAGCGATGCAAATATAAACTCCGATAAGAATGGATATCCCATAAAAGATGAAAGCTAAGTTGCGTATTTTTTTGGGAGCAATACCATCACGAACGATCGTCCCGCCAATACCAACAGAATTGTCGTTATCTAGCCCTCGTACAAAATCGTAATATTCATTAAACATATTCGTCGCAGCTTGAATAAGCAAGGATGCAATAAGCATTGCTGAAAATAACAGCCAATTGATCGCACCTTCATTAAAAGCAATCATTGTTCCGACAAATACTGGGACAAATGAGGCTGTCAGTGTATGTGGACGCATAAGTCTCCACCAGACGTGAAATCCTTCACGTTCATTTAAAGCATGTTTAATCGTTGTTTTTTCTGTAGATTGCATCAAATAGTTCCCCCTGCAAATTATCAATAGATATCATACTAATTTTAGCAAATAAAAGAAGGGTGTCAATGTCATCTAGTTGTTATTCGTGTCATATATTGGCAAGATGGGGAGGATTTATTCCTATACGTCTTGTATAAAGGCATTCATTAAAGCTTGGTGAAAGTCAAGTTTTCTAACTAAATCTAGATGCTTTCCTTGAGAAACTGGCGAGCATAGCATAAAATAGAAAGGATGACACCTTTAAAGCATCATTGTGGAGGTTTATATAAATGATTGAAATAAAAGAGGATCAACTTGCATCATTGCTTAATGGAGCAATCGAGCAGCTTCAGGCAGAAGATGATCGTAGACTTGTTAGTTTTACTAAAAAAATAGCGACCACAAATCCGCTGCAGTTTTTTGAAGCGGCAAAGCATATTTTTGAAAATCGTACGTTTTGGACAAGCTCATCGCAAATGCTTTGGCTTACAGGCGTTGGCAATGCGTTTGAAATGGGAGCAGATAAATCTCGATTTGAAGTGATTGAAGCAGCTTGGAACAAGATGCTAAACGAAGCATATATCCATAATCCATACGAGGTTCCTGGAACCGGGATTGTTGCCCTTGGTGGCATGTCCTTTGACCCAATAAATGCGCAGACAGAATTATGGAAGAAATTTCGACCCAGTCAATTTAGAGTTCCTGAATTTTTACTTACAAAATATGATAGTTCGTACTATTTAACGATAAATGTATGTGTAAGAAAAAATGATCATGCGAAACAACTAGCTGAAGAACTAAGGCAGATTGAACAAAAATTGCTTCTGGGGCAGAAGGTTCCAGATGATATACTGCATATTGTAGATGAAAGCGAAATGGACCCTGAAAAATGGATGGATATTGTTCGACAGGCCACAGATGAGATTCGTAACCAACACGTGGAAAAAATCGTGCTTGCTCGTGAATTACGCCTTACATTCAACCGTCACGCTGAGATTTCATCGATTTTAAATAATTTATTAAAGACACAGCCAAATAGTTATATTTTTGCGTATGAAATCGGGGATGATTGCTTTGTTGGTGCTACCCCAGAAAGACTTGTTAAAGTGGAGAAAAACAAGCTTTTATCAACTTGTCTGGCAGGAACTGCACCACGTGGCAAAACGGAAGAAGAAGACATGAAAATTAGTGAAGCGCTGCTGAATGATGAAAAAAATCGTCAGGAGCATGATTTTGTTGTGCAGATGATTAAGCATGGAATAAAAGACTATTGTACAGAGATGACGATTCCGGAAGTTCCAGTTGTTCGCCCTTTTAAAAACTTACAACATCTTTATACTCCGGTTACCGCACAACTAAGGGATGGCTTTACAATATTAGATATTATTAAGCAACTGCACCCGACTCCAGCGCTTGGCGGAAGTCCAAAAGCAGAGTCACTTGCATTTATTAGGGAGCATGAATTACTCGACCGTGGCTGGTATGGCGCGCCAATCGGTTGGATGGACAGCTCTAATAATGGAGAATTTGCGGTTGCAATTCGTTCGGCACTAATCCAAAAGAATCAGGCATCGCTTTTTGCAGGTTGTGGAGTAGTGAAAGATTCAGATCCACAAAGTGAGTATGAAGAAACAAAAATTAAGCTTCTTCCTATGCTTACCGTTTTAGGAGGATAAAAGTCAATGGATCATATTGAAAAATTAACACGTTATACAGCTAATGTAGTTGATGAAATTGTAAAAAGTGGAGTAATCGATGTGGTTATTTCGCCGGGATCGCGTTCTACTCCACTTGCATTAACCTTTACAGAGCATCCTGATATCAAAGAATGGGTTATCGTTGATGAACGGTCAGCTGCTTTCTTTGCAATGGGAATTGCGAAACAATTGGATCGACCGGTTGCGCTTGTCTGTACGTCCGGTACAGCAGCAGCGAATTATTTTCCAGCAATTGTTGAAGCTTACTATAGTAGGGTGCCATTAATTGTTTTAACAGCAGATCGGCCCCATGAGTTGCGTGATGTTGGGGCACCACAAGCAATTGAGCAATTAAAGCTTTACGGAGACTATCCAAAGTGGTTTCATGAGATGGCACTTCCTGAAGCAACACCAAATATGCTCAGTTACGCACGTAATAAAGCGGCTCGTGCAGTGTATATGGCAAACGAGGGAAACCCAGGCCCTGTCCACTTGAATTTTCCGTTTCGTGAGCCGCTTACACCCGACTTTTCATTGGAAAACATATGGGAAAACCCTGATGCGACAGATGAAATGCAAACCGTTAATACTTTTATGGACGGTGAGAAGCGTTTATCCGAGCAGCAGATAGAACAGCTTGTTCAGAAACTGGCTGATGGAAAAAAAGGACTTATTGTCTGTGGTCCACAAACAGATAAGCGATTTGCTCAAGTGATTACGGAACTCGCATTGAAATGGAGGCTTCCGGTTTTAGCCGATCCATTGTCTCAAGTCCGCGCTGGGAGCCATGAGAAGGATCATGTGATTGAAGCATATGATGCTTTTCTAAGAAACAAAACGATACGAGAACAGTTGGAACCTGATTATATTATCCGTTTCGGTGCAATGCCAGTTTCGAAGGCATATCTTTTTTATGTGAAAGAGCATGCACATGTGAAACAATACATTGTTGAGGGAAGCAGCGGTTATCGAGAGCCTGCGGGAAATAGGACGGAGTTTATCTTTGCTGATCCAGTAATGCTGTGTCGTGCAATACAAGCAACTTCATCTATAAATGAGGTGGAGTTGAGCTGGCTAAATCGTTGGCAGGAAATGAATCAAATTTCAAAGAAACATCTTTTAAGCGGCAAGGAGTCACAGGTAACAGAGGGAGAGGCCGTACGTGGTCTTTGTGAAGTTATACCGGATCAAAGCACGCTATATGTAGGAAACAGCATGGCAATACGCGATGTTGACACCTTTTTTATGACAACACCGAAGCAGGTGCAGGTTCTCGCTAACCGAGGCGCGAATGGAATCGATGGAGTCGTATCTAGTGGTGTTGGAGCTGCTGCAACAGGGAGAACAGTGACACTCTTAATTGGTGATCTTTCGTTCTTCCATGACATGAACGGGTTGCTTGCAGCGAAGCACTACAAATTAAATATAACGATTTTACTTGTTAACAATAATGGTGGCGGCATTTTCTCGTTTTTACCACAGTCCAATGATAAGAGGCATTTTGAAGCGTTATTTGGAACACCAGTCGATATTGAATTTAAAAAGGCGATTGAAATGTATGGTGGTGAATATATGCAAGCAATGACAGAAGACCACTTGAAGGAGCTGCTTGCTGCAAGTTACCTGCATGAAGGACTTTCTGTTATTGAAATTAAAACAGATCGTACAGAAAATGTGACATGGCATCAAGAAAAATGGAATGCAATTGAAAAGGAAATCTTGCAGGATTGGGATGGGTAAATTGTATCACACGATTGGTCAAGCGACGTATTGGTATGAAGTAGATGGAGAAGGGACCCCGATCGTCATGCTTCATGGATTTACAGGGAGCACAAAGACATGGCAGCATGTGAAAAGCGCCTTCGGATCAGGCTATCAAATTATCGCCATTGATCTGCCAGGGCATGGAAAGACACAGGCTTCCCACGTTAGAACAATGGAAATGTGCTGTACAGATCTACATGCGTTATTTCAATTTCTTGGATTAGAAAAAATCCATTTAGTTGGTTATTCAATGGGAGGACGAACGGCATTATCCTATGCATTAAACTACCCTGCAATGATTCAATCGTTAATATTGGAAAGTGCTTCACCAGGCATAGCAGACGAATCAGAGCGACGTCTGCGAATGGAGGCTGATGAAAAGTTAGCCGAACGAATTGAGCGGGATGGCGTACAAGCATTTGTTGATTATTGGCAGGATATCCCATTATTTGTATCTCAAAAAAGCCTCCCGTCCAAAGTGCAGGAAGATATTCGGCGTGAGCGTCTTTCACAAACAACAGAAGGTTTGGCGCAATCATTGCGTGCAATGGGAACAGGGGCTCAAGAACCGTGGTGGAGTCATCTAGAAAGCTTTGAATGTCCAGTGAAACTGATTGTTGGAGAACTTGATCCAAAGTTTATTGCAATGAATAAAAAGATGCAGAAGCACTTAAAATCAAGTAAGATGAATATATGTGATAATGCTGGACATGCAGTTCATGTGGAAAAACCTGAAATCTTTGGTAAACTAGTAAGGAAGTTTATCACGCATAACAGACTGTAATACGCCAACTTTAAGTGTTGGAAAGACAAAGCGTAAAAATGGTGGTAAAACAGCCCGTAAATTCCTGGCTCTGTTCAAGGATCTTTAGGTCGTACCTAGCATTTAGTAGGTGAAGGGTCCTTACTGAATGAAGGTTCACTTTATCGATTCGGTTACAGATTAAAAGGAAGGGATAAACACTTTTAGCAGTAATTTTCAAGGAGGATTTAATATGACAGTGCAGTGGGAAAAAGTAAGAGAATATGAAGAAATTATTTATGAAAAATATAATGGAATTGCGAAGGTCTCGATTAATCGCCCGCATAAGCGTAATGCATTTACACCATTAACCGTACAGGAAATGATTCATGCATTTTCGGATGCTCGTGATGATTCTGAAATTGGCGTTATTCTTTTAGCTGGTGAAGGAGATAAAGCATTTTGTTCAGGCGGAGACCAATCCGTTCGTGGACATGGCGGTTACGTTGGAACAGATACAATTCCACGATTAAATGTGCTTGATTTACAACGTTTAATTCGTACGATTCCAAAGCCGGTAATTGCTATGGTTTCAGGGTATGCAATCGGTGGCGGACATGTATTGCACGTTGTGTGTGATTTAACAATCGCTGCAGACAATGCAATCTTCGGCCAAACTGGTCCGAAAGTAGGAAGCTTTGATGCAGGATATGGCGCAGGCTACCTTGCGCGTATGGTTGGTCATAAGCGTGCTCGTGAAATCTGGTACCTATGTCGCCAGTATAATGCAGAAGAAGCATATGAAATGGGGATGGTGAATACTGTCGTACCACTTGAAAAGTTAGAAGAAGAAACATTACAATGGTGTGAAGAAATTTTAGAAAAATCACCGACAGCACTACGCTTCCTAAAAGCATCCTTTAACGCAGATACAGATGGACTTGCTGGATTACAACAGCTTGGTGGAGATGCTACATTGCTTTATTACACAACAGATGAAGCAAAAGAAGGACGCGATGCTTTCAAAGAAAAAAGAAAGCCAAACTTCAAACAGTTCCCGCGTTTCCCTTGATCGGTGTTTAATCGTACAAAACCTTTGCTTCTAATGGCAAAGGTTTTTCACTTTATGTGATAGAGGTTGTTCAGAGAGCGAAACATGCTGAAATAATGTAGTTAAGGAGAATGAAAAATGACGGATACGATTCCGCATTGGTTAACGAAACAAGCAGACTTATCACCAGACCATCCAGCAATTGAAATGGACGACGGTACGATGGTTACATTTAATGAGCTAAGAGAAAGCAGTCAGCGTTTTGCTCGAAAATTAACATATCTTGGAATTGAAAAAGGAAGTCATGTTGGGATCCTCTCCACGAATCAAATTCCGATGTTGAATGCGATTCATGCATTAAGCTATCTTGGTGCAGTTGGTGTTCTACTCAATACAAGACTGACGAATGATGAATTAAATTATCAGCTGAAGGATGCAAATGCTACTTTCCTTTTAACAGCAGATTCGTTAAAAGAGCAAGCTTCCATGCTGCAAGTAGAAAAAATCCATTCCTTTTCCGATATTGATGTATTGCCAGAGAAGAAGGCGATATTAGAGACCGAACTGAATTTAGATGCTATTTTTACAATTATGTATACATCAGGAACGACCGGGTTTCCGAAAGGTGTTGTACATACATATGGGAATCATTGGTGGAGTGCAATGGGCTCTGCTCTAAATCTTGGCCTTGACAAGCGTGATAAATGGTTAATTCCACTGCCGATTTTTCATGTGAGTGGTTTATCAACCTCGATAAAGAGTGTAATATACGGGATGCCGATTTACTTACTAGAAAAATTTGATGTGAAGGCAGTTCACTACGCATTAATGGAAAAGGGTGTGACAATTGTTTCGGTCGTTACAATGATGGTTCAACGACTCCTCGATGAGCTTGGCAAAGCAAGCTATCCGAAGGAATTACGTTGTATACTGCTTGGTGGTGGTCCAGCGCCAAAAGCTTTATTAGAGCGAGCAAAGGAAAAAAACGTGCCAGTTTTTCAGTCTTATGGCATGACAGAAACGGCTTCCCAAATCGTTACACTGAGTCCAACGGATGCTCTGGAAAAGCTCGGTTCTGCAGGGAAGGCATTATTTCCAGCCCAGCTTAAAATTGAAACACAAGCAGATGATTCAATTGGGGAGATTCTTGTAAAAGGTCCAATGGTGACCAAGGGATATTATCATAAGCAATCTGCAAATGAAGAATCGTTTCAAGCGGGATGGCTAGCGACAGGTGATTTAGGCTATTTAGATGAAGACGGCTATTTATATGTCGTGGATCGTAGAAAGGACTTAATTATTTCGGGTGGGGAAAATATTTACCCCTCGGAAATTGAAGGTGTTTTAAGTGGGATGAAGCAAATTAAAGAAGCCGGTGTTACTGGAAAATCGGACGACAAGTGGGGACAGGTCCCAATTGCTTTTATCGTGAAAGAGATGGATGTAACTATTGAAGAAATTAAAGAATACCTCCAAACACGTCTAGCTAAATATAAGCAACCGAAGGAGTTTTATTTTGTCAATGATCTCCCAAGGAATGCAAGCAATAAACTAGTACGTAACAAGTTAAACCATTAATTTACTAATAAAAGATTAGGTTTAAAGATTGCTCCCTTATGGTATATATTATTAAATTCTGGAAGGGAGCATTTGTTTTATGGATAACTTTATGGATCAGTATGTTACATCAAGCTTTATGCAGGGTTTACAAAATTTTGTTGTAGCTCTTATTATATTGCTGGTTGGTTGGCTTATTGCTAAAGCAATCGGAAATGCCGTTGAAAAAGCATGTTCCAAAACCGATTGGGACGATAAATTAATTCATAAGTTTCGTATGAGTGATAAAGAAATAAAATCAGAGAAGGTAATTGGGAAAGTCGTATATTACATACTTCTCTTGATTGTATTTATCTTGTTCTTTAATGTGCTTAATCTGAATATGATTGCAAATCCACTTTCTGACTTGATATCCACGTTCCTGAGTATAATCCCAGCAGTTTTAGCTGCAGCGTTAATTCTTCTTTTTGCGTGGATTATTGCTAGCATTGCTAGATGGCTTATTGTTCAGGGCAGTAAAAAGCTTAACTTGCAGCATCTGTTTTTCAAGTTGAAAATCGCAAAAACAGAATCGGAAATTAAAAAATATATAGATACACTCGGCAATATTGCCTTTTACTTATTACTATTACTTTTCATTCCAGGTGTGCTGGATGCACTAAATATTCATGGAGTTGCAGAGCCGTTTAGTGGGCTGCTATCTTCCATTCTTGTATTCATTCCAAAGTTAGTTGCTGCTGCAATTATTTTTGCTGTTGGTTGGTTTGTCGCAAAAATAGTGAAAAACATTGTTACAAATCTCTTTCTAGCTGTTGGTTCAGAGAAGCTAATGAATCGTTTAAAACTTTCCAGGCTTTTTGAAGGAACAAGCTTTGCAGCATTTGTAGGGCAAGTCGTATTTATTGTCATTATGATTCCAATTGCGATTGCTGCATTGGAACAATTAGAGCTAAGAGGTATTACGGACCCAGCAATTGCTATGCTGCATACGGTTATGACGATGATTCCGAGTATATTGATAGCCATAGCCCTCATTCTTGTAGGTATCTGGTTAGGAAAACTAATTGGTGGATTTGTTGAAAATTACTTACAACGTCTAGGTTTCAACCGGCTAGCTTCACAACTGCATATTGGTGGAAAAAGCATTTCTGACAACAGAATGACACCTTCAGCAATTGCAGGGTATATCGTACAAATTTTAATTGTCTTTTTCTTAACGGTCCAAGCACTAAATCTGATAGAGCTTCATTTCCTAGTGGGAATTGCAGCAGCAATAACAGCGTATTTACCGAATGTGCTTGCAGCAGTTCTCGTATTAGGTGTTTCGGTTATCTTAGCGAACATCGTTCAAAAAGTGCTGGTTAATCTACTTGATGGTCCAGCTGCTAACCTGCTTGCTGCGTTTGCGAAGTATTCGATTCTTGTGCTCGCAGGATTTATGGCATTAACACAATTAGGGATTGCCTCAGCGATTGTGAATGCAGCGTTTATCCTTATTCTTGGTGGCCTTGCGTTGGCATTCGGCCTTGCATTTGGTTTAGGGGGAAAAGACTTTGCTGCTAAGTACTTGCGCAAGTTTGATAAAACTATTGATGAAACGATTGTAAAAGAAAAAAGCAATCGTCAAGCAGAGGATGACATCGTAGATACAGAAGTTAATCCAACAAAATATACAGAAGGAACGATTGATGACGCCGATCCGGAGCGACCATAAGCTGGATTTCGAAGAGAACATCTGCACGTATTGGAGATGTTCTTTTTTTGTTTAATTTTCTTTAGATGAGACAAATTAATGGTAGGAGGTGTCTTATGGAAAAACAAAAGTATTATGTATGTATACCAGCAGGTGAAATTTCACTAGTACGTTATGGGAATAATGATGACTATACAATTTATGCTACAACAGAGGAAGTAACAATGCTGCGAGCAAAGCTAGATAATATGGATAAGGCTGGATTAGATACGTATGTACGTGCGCATGTACCAATCATGCTTTATCACAATGATAAATCGAATGACGCTTATGATGATAGCATGACAAAGGTTTTTGAAATGATTTATAAGCTTGGAGATGAACAAAGCCGCTCTCATATTGAAGGAATGGGAATTTTAGGAGATAATCATATGTAGACAAGCAATGGAATATAATTTTAAAAAGTGTCCTTTTCAACAGATTTTTTGAACAATCCAATAAATGTGTTTAGGCCTCTTGAAAAAAAGGAATAGTTTACCACGAAACATTTTTTCATAACTTATCTATTCATAAAACAGGGAGGCTTTTTATATGAGAAAAAAGCGGCATAGCGTATTAAAGTGGAGCTTAACCATTGCAATCCTTACATGTATTATTATGTTCGGTAATCCAATAGAAGTAGAGCATGTAAATGCTGAAAACCAACAGAAAATGATATCCTATCAAATGAAGGAGAAACCTATTGCCCAGCAGGAACCGACCTTAACACATGAGAATGTCGTTTCGCTGACCAATACATTTATGGATATTCTCGTTCAAGATGTGGATAACGATTATAGAGTTATCGGGTTCCAGACAAAAGATGAGTTATTAGGGGCATTTGAGCAAGTTACTACAAAAGAAGTAGCCCAAGACTATGTTGAATTTTATTACTTGGAAGAATCGGATGGGATGTATATTTTACCAACTGAAACACCACCATGGTTTATAGAAGAAAATGATTATGATATGATACCAGTAGATGCTTCGACCGTTAAGGTTATACAGGAGAACACAACAGAACTTTATGGTGATTATAAGGTGGAGTTTGAATTTACCTATGATAACGGTTGGAAAATAACAGATGTTAACTATCATCAGTTTTACGTATAAACGTGTTCAAAAGAAGGATAAAAAGACCGGGGTCGGGTATAGTCTCGTCTTGGGAATGTAATTACTCGCCCCATCGAAAAGCTGTGTTGCAATGCTGGCGCTAGCACATCCTATGCCTCGAAATTCGAGGAGACGAAGTAGCCGTACCGGGCTTACATAGGATGTTTTGACTTCAGCGTTCGACACAACACAGAACGTGTCGGTTTTTAGTCGAGAGTCCTCTGTTCTCGATGTGTCATTTTTACCGGACTTTTGAACTTCGTACAATAGAAGGCAGTTGAATGACTTGATAACATTTAGAGACTACTACAACAATGAAGTGAAGCTTTCCTTTGACGATCATCCTTTTTCTCAGGAGCCTAAGCATGTGTGGGTAATTTGTAAATACAAGGGAAATTGGTTGCTGACGAAGCATCGGGAACGAGGATTGGAATTCCCGGGTGGAAAGGTAGAAGAAGGAGAAACAGCGTGTGATGCTGCTATTCGAGAAGTAAGGGAAGAAACTGGTGGTAAAGTTCAGGAGATAAGCTATATTGGTCAATATAAGGTGAATGGTCGGAAAGATATTGTCGTAAAAAATGTCTATTATGCGATTGTGGACGAGCTTAAAAAGCAAGAAACCTACTATGAAACAGAAGGGCCAGTTTTGTTAAAATTTATCCCGAATAGAGTAAAGCAAATGAAGAAATATAGTTTTATAATGAAAGATGGCGTACTGGAAAACTGTATGGATTATTTGAAACATCATAAAGTCAAGTAAAGGGAGATTAAATCTGATGGTTTGATCTTCTTTATATAGGCAGATCTGCATTAGTGCAACTAAGAAATTCGCCTAAAGCTTTGCACGCCAAAATATAAAGGGATTCTTAGAAAGCAAAATACACTTTCTAAGAATCCCTTTAACGAACCCAAAAAATAAGAAACACACAGCAAAACTTGCTATGTGTTTCGATTGCGAATTAACCATCGTTCTAATTTCTCCACAACCTTATACATAATAGCTGCCAGTATCGCAATAATAACGAGACTTGACATAACAAGGGTGAAATCAAATACTTGGAATCCGTAAATAATCAAATAGCCAAGTCCTTGCTTGGAAACAAGATATTCCCCAACAATAACACCTACCCAAGAAAGTCCCACATTTACTTTAAGGGTAGAAATCATTGCTGGCATTGCCGCTGGAAAAATTGCTTCCTTAAAACATTGCCATCTTGTTGCTCCAAAGCTTCGGAGCACTTTCTCATAATTTGGATCCACTTCGTTAAATGCAGAGTAGACGACGAGTGTAGTGACAATAACAGAAATAATAAATCCCATTGCAATAATGGATAAATAACCAGGACCAAGTGCAACAATGAGGATTGGTCCCAATGCAACCTTAGGCATTGCATTTAGTACGACGAGATAGGGACCCATAATTTTAGCAAATCGTGCAGATGACCATAGTGAGATTGCAATGAGAATTCCACCTATTGTCCCTATAATAAACCCGAGAATGGTTTCAAACAAGGTTACTTGTAAGTGATTGAAAATCGAACCATTTGCAAATCGTGTGACAAGTAATTCAAATACGCTGCTTGGTGAACTGAAAAGAAGCGGATCAATCCAGTACAGGCGACTAGCAATTTCCCAAAGTGAGAAAAATGAAAGGAGAATGGTAAGCTGCCAAAAGAGCACTATCTTTTTCTCTCGTTTTAATCCACGTTTGTAATTTTCAAATAAGTGGTGATCATTCATCTGGAATATCCACCACCTTTTGCTGTGATTCTTTTGATTCAAGAGCATCCCATATTTTATCAAAGATAAGTTGATATTTTGGATGTCTTCTTACTAGAAATGGTACTTCATTGCGAAGCTCGATTGGAACTTCATAAGTTTTTGCGATGGATCCAGGATTGGCATTCATCATAAAGATTCGATCACTCATTGCAATTGCTTCGCCAATATCATGGGTAACGAGTATCGCTGTTTTATGATAGCTTTTTAACAAATCGGAAACTAAATCCTCTAAGTTAAGCTTTGTCTGGTAGTCCAGTGCAGAAAATGGTTCGTCAAGCAACAGAATCTTTGGATTATTAATCAGAGTGCGGACTAATGCTACACGTTGACGCATTCCCCCAGAAAGCTCACTCGGATATTTCATCTCAACATCCTTCAGTCCAACCTCTTTTAATAGCTGAATCGCCTTTTTCTTCAATTCATCTGACAGCGTATGATTGACTTTCGGTCCAAGTAAGACATTATCCAGGATTGTTTTCCATGGGAATAAATAATCCTGCTGAAGCATATAGCCAATTTCCATCTCAGATTCGGCAGTTGATTTCCCTTGAAGTGAAACCGTACCTTCTGTTTGTTGGATAATCCCTGCAATAATGGATAAGAGCGTGGATTTACCACAGCCACTCGGACCAAGCAGGGAAATAAACTCACCTTCTTTAACCGCTATGGAAATGTTGTCAATTGCTTTTGTATAGCTTTCTTTAGAAAAGTAATGATGGGAGACATGGTCCAACGTCAGAAATGACACAAAATCTCCTCCTTTAATCAGACATAACTCTTTCAGCGTAATCTGTGTTCACTAAATCAGTGTATGGAACATCTGCTGGAAGCTCACCAGCTTCATCCATAATTGATTTTAAATTTTCCCATTCTTCTTCATCTAAAATTGGATCGATCGCGAAGGAATCCTGGCTTTTATAACGATCAATCGATGCAGCAAGCATATCCAGATCTGTGTCTTCAAAATAAGGCTCAATAACTTCAGCAATTTCTTCTGCACTGTTTTCCGCGACCCAGTCTTGAGCTTTATAAATCGCACGGGTGAATTTCTCAACTGCCTCGTCATTTTCTTCCATGAAGCTCTGTTTCGTCATGAATACCGTGTATGGAACTGTACCGGATTCTTCTCCAAAGGATGCAACAATATGTCCCTGACCTTCTTTCTCTAAAATACTAGCGGTCGGTTCAAATAGCTGGACATACTCATAATCACCAGATGAAAATGCTCCAGGGATATTGGCAAAATCAATATTCTGTACGAGATCTAAATCCGCATGTGGATCAATGCCATGATTCTTTAATACAAATTCACCAACCATCTGTGGCATCCCGCCAACACGCTGTCCTAAAAAGTTACTACCCTCTAAATCTTCCCACTCAAAATCAGGTTGTGGCTCCTTTGCCACTAAAAATGTCCCGTCTGTCTGGGTTAACTGTGCAAAGTTAATCGCATAATCTTTAGAGTCCTGTGCATACACATAGATGGAAGTCTCCGACCCGACGAGCGCGATATCCGCTCCACCAGAAAGAAGTGCCGTCATTGTCGTATCTCCACCCCATGTTGTCTGAAGTTCTACCTCCAGTCCTTCTTCCTCAAAAAAACCTTTCTCGAGCGCTACATATTGTGGTGCATAAAAGAGGGAGCGAGTGACCTCTGCTAAGCTGATTTTAGTTGTCTGCGCTGAATTACAAGCAGAAAGGAAAATGAGGAAAACAACTGTTACAACAGCAATCAATTTAATTTTTCTCATGCGTTTCGTTCCTTTCAGAATACGTGATCATTTATCAACACAGTTTATGCGAAACTGGAAAATGTGTGAATGCCTAGTTGAGGTGAGGGCGAGAGGGAATAGTAAAGGTTTTGAAACTGCAGATTTAAGTATAGTGGTGCGGGTTTTTAAGGTTACAGAGCCTTAGTGCATGGGTCTGGACTAATAACCTGGGCAATAGAATAGCGTGTGTAAAATGGAGCAAAAATCCGAAATATACAGTTATAGTCAAAGGGGGAAATCGATCTATCGGTTATAAGTAAAAATTGGAGGGAGGAACATAAAAAGCCAGCCCATAAAAACAGGCTGGCTATCAGCATGATGCTGATACTGACTCCACTCATATAAATAAAATCCTTTTGGGATGAGTAAACAGAATTATTACCCTTGGTAAACCGGGCCGGCTTCTTTAATTGCATCACTTGCATTATTGAATTTTTTGAAATTCTCATGGAATTTTAATGCTAGTGATTTTGCCGTCTCCTCATATGCTGTTTGATCATTCCATGTTTTCTTCGGAATGAGTACTTCATCTGGAACTCCTGGAACATGCATTGGAATTTCTAATCCGAAAATTTCATCTTTTACAGTTTCCATTGAATTCAGCTCGCCTTCTAGAGCAGAGTGAATCATTGCACGCGTATAGGATAGCTTCATACGGTTTCCAACACCGTAAGATCCGCCAGTCCAGCCAGTATTAACTAGGAACACATTTGAATTGTACATATCAATTTTTTCACCTAGCATTTCAGCATATTTTGCTGGTGCCAAAGGTAGGAAAGGAGAGCCAAAGCATGCTGAGAAAGTTGCTTGCGGTTCTGTTACCCCGCGCTCTGTACCTGCAAGTTTGCTCGTATAGCCGCTTAGAAAATGATACATTGCTTGCTCTTTCGTTAATTTACTGATTGGCGGCAGTGTCCCAGAAGCATCTGCTGTTAAAAAGATGATTGTATTTGGATGGCCAGCAACGCTTGGTGACACAATGTTATCAATATTCTCAAGCGGGTATGCAGCACGCGTATTCTCTGTTAATGTCGTATCATCATAATCAGGAATTCGTGATTTTTCATTTAAAACGACATTTTCGAGTACAGAACCATAGCGAATGGCATTGAAAATTTGGGGTTCTTTTTCCTCCGATAGGTTAATACATTTTGCATAGCATCCACCTTCAATATTGAACACGCCATTCGGGCTCCAGCCATGCTCATCATCTCCAATTAGACGGCGGTAAGGATCAGCGGATAATGTTGTTTTTCCTGTGCCGGAAAGGCCGAAGAACAGGGCTACATCACCTTCTAGACCAACATTTGCTGAGCAATGCATGGACAAAACATCTCGCTTTGGCAGCAAGTAGTTCATCACTGAGAAGATAGATTTTTTTATTTCACCGGCATATTCAGTACCTCCAATTAAAACAACACGTTTCTTAAAGGAGATTAAGATAAATGTTTCCGAATTTGTTCCATCGACAGCTGGATCTGCTTTGAAATTTGGAGCAGAAACAACAGTAAACTCTGCTTGGTGATTTTCTAACTCTTCATCTGTTGGCGTGATAAACAATTGACGTGAGAAAAGATTATGCCATGCGTATTCATTGATGACTTGAATTGGCAGGCGATAATTTTTATCCGCACCAGCAAACCCTTGAAACTGATAAAGTTCATCTTTTTCTTTTAAATAATCTATTACTTTTCTGTAAAGATTATCAAATACTTTTTCTTCGATTGGACGGTTTACCTTTCCCCAGTCAACAAAATCTGTACAAACCTCATCTTTTACAATAAATTTATCTTCGGGAGAACGCCCAGTATATTTTCCAGTAGTTGCTCGAATTGCACCCGTAGAAGTAAGACTTCCTTCTTGATAACGTAAAATTTTTTCTACTAATTGTGCTACCGACAAATTAATATGCATATTATTGTGTTCATTTAACTCTTTAATTAATGATCTCTCCACCGTTTTCATGTCATTATCTCCTGCCTTTTTAAGGATTTTATACGTTTGTGACAACTTTTATTTTCTTAAGATGCTTATTAGTATAACACATTTATATTATTAGTCCATACTATTTAAAAATAAATTATAAAAAATATATAATAGCCCACCATCCGAAAATAGTTGACACCTACAGCTACTTTCGTTAATCTAAAGGTTGAACGGATACTCTTATTCAGAGTTGGTGGAGGGACAGACCCGATGAAACCCAGCAACCATCACATGATGTGAATTGGTGCTAACCTGATGCAAGGAACACTTCCTTGAACAATAAGAGCGAAAGGCCAGTATACCCTTTCCTCATGTCTTTGAAGGAAAGGCTTTTTTGTTTTTTATAGAGAAGTTATATATAAAATGATATTCATAGAAAAGCGATTGACCTGGTCAGTGGGAAAAGTTTTACCTTTTGAAGGTACTTTGAATAATATATGTAGAACATTTAAATTAGAGTTCCGTAACATACAATAAAGGAGAGTTTAGCCTAATGGCTGTAAATCGACGTTTATTTACTTCAGAATCAGTAACAGAAGGTCATCCAGACAAAATGTCAGACCAAATTTCAGATGCTATCCTAGATGAAATTTTAAAAAAGGATCCGAATGCACGAGTTGCGTGTGAAACAACTGTAACAACTGGATTAGTGTTAGTAGCGGGGGAAATTTCGACAAGCACATATGTAGATATTCCTGCTATTGTAAGAGAAACGATAAAAGGAATTGGCTATACTCGAGCTAAATATGGTTTTGACTCGGAAACATGTGCTGTAATGACGGCAATTGATGAGCAGTCAGCAGATATTGCTGGCGGTGTTGACACCGCACTAGAAGCACGCCAAGGAAAAATGAGCGAGGATGAAATTGATGCAATAGGAGCTGGAGATCAAGGGTTAATGTTTGGTTTTGCTTGTGATGAAACCGAAGAGCTTATGCCACTACCGATTTCATTAGCGCATAAATTAGCGAAGCGCCTTGCTGATGTAAGAAAAGAAAAAATTGTAGATTACCTGCGCCCGGATGGGAAAACACAGGTTACTGTAGAATATGATGAAAATGATCAGCCTATCCGAATCGACACAATCGTTATATCTACACAGCATCACCAAGATACTACTACTGAACAAATTGAAAAAGATATGATTGAGCATGTGGTTCGTGCCGTTGTACCTGCTGATCTCTTGGATGAAAACACAAAGTATTTCATTAACCCAACTGGTCGTTTTGTAATTGGGGGACCACAGGGGGATGTAGGACTTACTGGTCGTAAAATCATCGTAGACACATACGGTGGGTATGCACGACATGGCGGTGGAGCATTTAGTGGAAAGGATGCAACGAAAGTAGATCGCTCTGCTGCATATGCAGCTCGCTATGTTGCAAAAAACATCGTTGCTGCAGGTCTTGCGAAGTCATGTGAGGTTCAATTGGCGTATGCAATTGGTGTAGCAGAGCCTGTATCCATTGCGATTAATACATTTGGTACTGGAAAGGTAAGCGAGGAAACACTTGTAGCTGCGGTTCGCAAATTATTCGATCTTCGCCCAGCAGGAATTATTCGGATGCTCGACCTTCGTCAGCCAATATTTAAAAACACAGCAGCATATGGTCATTTTGGTAGAACGGATGTTGCATTTTCATGGGAAAAAACAGATAAAGTTGATGAGTTAATCGCATTGACAAAATAATATTATAGCTGTACAGCTCTTATTGAGTTGTGCAGCTTTTTGTTTAGCTGATGGAGTTTGGGCTAGCATACGATTTATAATCTAGAAAGAGAGGAATGCTCATGTACTATTATGAAGATAATAGTGGTCTACTACTGGATATTGTCATATTAATAGGTGTGCTTTCACTTATTATTTTTATATTTAATTCGATCATGAGAATATTATTGCACGTGAAGCGTCCAAAATGGTTTTCTAATAATTATGTGAACGATATACATGAAAAGTATGATAAAAGGTTACGATTAATAGCTGTCATTGCATACATAGGTGCTGGATTTTATTTCATTTATACAACTATTTCCTCGAGTTCTGATGTTACGCTGTATTTATTTTTACTTGGCATGATCTTCACTGGTATACAGGAATTGTTTCGAGCATACATGGAGTGGAAATACCTAGAAGGGAAAAATGATTATCTATTTACGCTCAGTCAAGTTATATTTATTTCCACACTTGTCATTGTAGCGTTGAGGTCTGAGTTCTTTGGTCTTTTAGGGTGATAAACAGAGGAGCTTGATCTATTATTTCAAGCCCCTAACTGATTAATGTCCCATATTTGTATTTTCCTTATAATATTTACCTTTTTCTACATAAGATGTACGAACCCGTTCCATTTCCGCATAATCTTTTTCAGATAGCTCGCGTACAACCTTTGCCGGTCTTCCCATTACTAACGTGTTAGGAGGTACTTTCTTTCCGGGTGGCACAAGACTTCCTGCACCAACGAATGCATTTTCTCCGATTTCCGCACCATCCAAGATAATCGATCCCATTCCAATTAAGGCATTTTTCCGAACGATAGCAGAGTGTAAGGTAACTTGATGGCCGATTGTGACATCATCTTCAATGAGAAGTGTCTTATTTGGGCTTTGATGCAGCATACAAAAATCCTGGATGTTAACCCGTTTCCCAATTCGAGTTGGCGCAACATCACCGCGGATAATTGCTTTAAACCAAACACTAGATTCCTCATCAATCGTAACGTCTCCATTTATTACAGCATCTTTTGCAATAAAAGCAGTTTCGTGAATGGTTGGATAAATATTTTTGTAAGGCCTAATCATGTTTACATCCCCTTGTTTTTTGTTTTCCTATTGTATATGATGCTATAATTAGTATAGCAAATTTCACCAATTGGAATGGAGGAAATAGATTGACAAAGGTACCAAAAAATGCGATTACATTACTAAGAATCGTGTTTAAACGAATCTTTCCAATGGTTGATGAGGAAATGAATTACTGGAAGCGTAGAGCAGAGCAGATACCGAATGATGAGTTGCGCACCCAAGCTCTTGCTAGCATAAAAGATAAACGATTTCACTGTCAAGGTGGAAGTGTTTATGCACTGCTTGCTGGAGAAAGAGAGAAAAAAGCAGTTCGTTTTATTGTTGCGTATCAAACAATCAGTGATTATTTGGATAATCTTTGTGATCGAAGCACTTCGCTTGATCCTAAGGATTTCCGTATGTTGCATGAAGCGATGAAGGATGCTTTAACGCCTATGAATCCAATGAAAAATTATTATGAACTGCGAGATGATCAAGCTGATGGAGGCTATCTTGCGGAGTTAGTTCAAACATGTCAAGAAACATTAAGAGATGTAGCATCCTTTGAACAAATCCAGAATCAGCTTCTCAAACTCCAAGGATTATACGCAGATTTACAGGTTCATAAGCATGTACAGTTAAGAGAAAGAATTCCACGGTTAACGTCATGGTTTGAAAAAAATAAAGATACGAATGAAAATCTCTCATGGTATGAATTTTCTGCTGCGAGTGGTTCAACCTTGGGAATTTTTTGTCTTGTATCTTACGGACTTGGCGGAAAACTCAAATCAAATACAGCGCAAGCTATTTATGATGGCTATTTTCCTTACATGCAGGGGCTGCATATCTTGCTTGATTACTATATTGATCAACAAGAGGATCGTGACGAAGGAGATCTTAACTTTTGTAGTTATTATGAGGATTGGAATAAAATGAAAGAGCGTTTCCTTTATTTTATTAAACAGACAAAAACAGATGTACGCGGGTTGCCAGATCGGAAATTTCATGAAATGATCCATCAAGGCTTAATTGGCCTATACTTAGGTGATAAAAAAGTAAAAACAATTCCATATAGTGATAAAATGCGAAAGGCTTTGCTGCAAGCCGGAGGAGTTACTGCTAAAATGTTTAATTGGAATATTCGTATGTATTATAAAGCAGAGGGAAAGAGAGGGGAAATGAAAGATGTATGAGCAAAAAATGAAAGAAAATGATCGAGATGTTGTGGCATTTATTGAGGATATTGACAATGCCAAAAAGCGAGAGGATGCTTATAAGCTGCTTGAAATTTTTACAGAAACAACTGGATATCCGGCTAAAATGTGGGGAACAACCATTATTGGATTTGGTTCCTATCATTATAAATATGCATCTGGTCATGAAGGAGATGCGCCATTAGTCGGATTCTCGCCACGCAGGGCAAAGCATAGTTTATATTTTGCAGCCGGTGATGACAGAAGAGAGGATCTGCTGACAGATTTCGGAAAGCATACAACCGGAAAAGCTTGTGTGTATATTAATAAACTTGCTGATATTAATGTGGATGTTTTGAAAGCATTGATCAATCAATCTGTGGAGTTTTTACAGGAGAAATATCCAAATGAAGCAGGGGAAGATGCGTAACATAAAGAAGGGAATTACCAAGTCAGAGAATAATCGGTAATCCCCTTCATGTGTGTTAGGCTTTTGCCAGTTTACTTGAGATCCAAAGATAAATGAAAATGCCGCCAAATGTAATACAAGTGCCTGTAATTAATCGGGCAGATTCTGTTAATGATGTAAAGCCGAGCAGATAATCTGGCAGGGAAACGAAAGTTAAAACAATTGGAAGTACCCAGGTTTTAGACCAAATGGAAATCCCAATTATAAAAATCAATGTTACGATTGCAATGATAATGGTTCCAATCATGCCAAAGCTAATGACTGGTGTCGTAACATGCTGGTTAAGGAAAATCAGACCGATAAAAAGGGCCATCGGTAACAGTGCAACTGGATAAAGTATAGCAAATTGTTTTCCGGTAGACAGGTTTTTTCCAGCAATATACCGAAATGTAAGTGAAATGCTTGTTAAGAATAAGATGGCTATGATAAGAAATCCGATAATCTCTAAAAGGGAGTAAGCAAGCGTTCCTTCAAATAAATCTCTGACAACTGTGAACGAAAAAGCACCAAATAGAATCATTGGAATATACTTCATCCAAGCTTTAAGGTCAATTGGCATTTCGCTAGCAAGTTGTTCCATGTATGCTCTAGGCGATTGACCAATAATATGTTCAATTGATTTCCCATCTTTCTCTGCTTGCATTAAATGATCCTCTAATTCCTCGACGATTTCATCAATTTCTTTTTCCTTTTTCCCAGTTGAAAAAAGGTAAACGCGAAGGTTTTCTAAAAATTGTTTGCTTTTTTTGGATAGCGGTACGTTTTTAGGCATCATGTTTAATCTCCTTTTCCTTTTTCGTTTCATGTTTTAAGACATGGTTAACGTTCGTCTTTAAGTTCTCCCATCTTTCTATAAAATCTTGCAATTCTTGTTCTCCGTTTTCTGTCAGGCGATAATATTTTCGTTTCGGTCCTGCTGTGGACTTCTTTAATGTAGAGGTTACTAATTTTTCTTTTTGCATGCGTAATAATAATGGGTAGATTGTACCTTCACTGAAGTTAGAGAAACCATATCCTTCCAATTTTTCAGCTAGCTCATAGCCGTAGACTTCTTTGTTTTTAATGATGGCGAGTATGCAACCATCTAAGATCCCTTTCATCATTTGGGTTGTCGACACAATAACCAAACCTCCCTTATCTTGTATAACAAGATATTTGTTTTCTGGAATATTAGTCTTGTATTACAAGGTATATGCTTAGTATATGTTTTATTACCTTGTAATGCAAGTGTTATTGTCGATTTATTAAAAACTAGAAGTACTTGATTATCTTGTTCAACAACTATAAGTATTTTAAACCAGGTGTAGTGATGAGTAGCCGGGCGAAGAGATATTCAATTTATACGGTAACTCAAAGTCAGCATGAAGACCTGATCATAGAAGGAGTGGTGTTATTCGGTCACTGAAGTCGAGTCCAAATGTCCAGGAATAGCGGAGCATCATGAATTACTATCAAATTGATTTTTGATTAATCTTAATTTAGAGCAGGTAAGTACAAATCAGAGTTTTAATAAATCTAAAACTGATAAACCAGCAATGAAGAGCAACAAAAATAGCCCGCGGATCCATTCAGCGATCAAATTGTCTGTTGGTGACCTTTCATGTGACCGGAATCCATAAAAAAACCGCAGAGAAAATTAAATTTCTCTGCGGTTTTGTGGAAGTGAAACGTTATATCAATGCATCTTCCTTATCTTTCTTAGAATCCCGATACGTATTATAGAAGTGCATAATGATTGTCCGTAGTAATGCATAGAACGGTACCGCGAACAAAATACCGAGGAAGCCTGCAATGCTTCCGGCAGCAAGGATAACTGTTATCACCGTTAACGGGTGCAATTGCAATACTTGTCCCATTACATTAGGTGAGATGACTGAACTCTCAATTTGCTGGGCGATGAACATAATTAACGAAATCCAAATAAGATTCATCGGATCCTGAAATCCACCTACGATTAATGCGGGAATAACAGCTAGATACGGACCGAGAAAAGGAATAACATTGGTAATCATCCCAAAAAGGGCAAATGCTAGAGCGTACTCCAACCCGATAATGAGATAGCCAATTAACAGCAATACTCCTACAAAGAAACTAACAAGTAACTGTCCTTGAATGAACGAAGATAAAACCTTATCCATCTTAACGAGTAAACTGCTAACATTGGCTGCTTTTTTCTTACTAAATACTTGTGTGATAAAAGGAATTAATTTATCCCCATCCTTCAGCATGAAGAAAAGGAAGAACGGAATAAGTACAATTCCCATTGCAATTGAAACAACTTGCCCTAAAAAGCCACCAATAAAGCTTGGGATATTATTTGCTATCCCTTCCAAATGTGTTGGGAGGTCAGCGACGAAGTCATTAATCATCGAAACTGCCTGCTCTGGAATAGCTTCATAGTTCTTTTGTACCCATTGAATTGTTTCTTCAGCAAGTTTTACCATTTGTGGTATGCTGTCAATCATTGTAGAGAACTGATTCTGCGCAATCGGCCAAATGAAAATAATGAATAACGTTGCAATTAAGATAAGTGTTAAGTACACAAATATAATCGAAAATATTCTATTTATTTTTAGACGCATGAACAAATGCATTAATGGCTTCGTTAAGTAGTACAAAATTCCAGCGCCAATGATTGGGAGTGCAACAGCACCAATCAATCTAATAACAGGAAAAAAGATGAAATGTGTAATTGAAACAAGCCAGATTAAGAGAAAAAGCATAATTAAAAAAAGCATTACTTGAAACCATCGTTTATGAACCAATCAATATCACTACTTTCGACCATTTTTATTTCTATTTTACATGGAGAGGAAGATAATAGAAAGTATTTTGATACAATTGTGCCAACAATATTGCCTGTTTATACATATGGGTTGAAAAGAGTTTCATAGTATGCTGATGCTGAAGGGAAAACTTTTCATGTTTGTGCTTCGTCTAACTTAATAGGAGGGGAAATTGTGGATGAGTATATCGTAGAATCAATCGGATCTGATGATAAAGCAATTATGATTGATACAATGATGAAAAATTATGGACAAGATATTTTACAGCTTGTCTATTCGTACGTGAAAAATCAAACGATTGCAGAGGATTTGACACAGGATATTTTCATAAAATGTTATCGGAACTTACATACCTACAGGAAGAAGGCTAAATTGAAAACCTGGCTTTGGAGTATTGCAATCAATCATTGTAAAGATTATTTGAAAAGCTGGTATAACAAAAATGTAGTTCTTTCAAATGAGGTTCTCGATTCTGAGTTCGATGAAGCCAATCAACTAGAGAGCAAAGTGATTCAACAGGATGAGGATGATCGATTAGTCGCACTTGTCATGTCTTTATCAGTTGAATTTAGAGAAGTTATTTATCTGTTTTACTTTGAAGAAATGCCAATTAAAGAGATTGCTAGCGTAACTGGTATCAATTCCAATACCGTAAAAACACGATTAAGACGTGCGAAGCAACTACTAAAAGAACATGGCTATTTGCCGAAAATATTCATAATCGCTTGATGGGATACTCGAAACCAGAGCAATTCGCCTCTGACGAAGGTTATTTTTATTTGATAATTAAACAACAACTACAGCATCTAAATTGGTTTGGGAAGTCCGATATGCAATTATTCCTATATGAAGGACATACCGATTTTGTTTTTCTCAATCTGTTAGCTCAGTACGGATTGGTACTGTCTTTTTTTATCATTCTCATTTTGCTTCTTTTAATAAGTAGACTAATTGCTGTTAGTAATATGATGAAAGATTCGTTTGGAAAACTCCTGACGATTGGTGGAATTGCACTCATTACGATTGAATTGATCTACAATATCGGGATGAATTTTGGGTACTTGCCTTTAACTGGTATGCCACTGCCGTTTATTAGTTATGGCTTGATGCCAACATTGATTCATGCAATTGTTATTGGTGTTGTTCTAAGTGCTTATCGACAAAAAGATTTACAATTTAATATCCATTCGTAGGAAGGAACGAAGCTTATGCATTTGACTATTAACATTGCATTTTTTGGAACAATATTAATACTTTTATATATAGTGATCGATTTGATTCGCAATAAAGGAAGAAATCTGTTAAGGAAATTTATTTTTTATACGTTTATGTTTTATTTTGTGTATGTCCTGCAGCTTACAATGGGAGGGATCACCATACCGCCGTTGGAAGCGAGAATGATTAAAGTGCAGTGGATACCTTTCTTTTTTGTCAATGACTGGGTGATGCATTATCAGGCAAATGGTTTAGATTTCTATTTTTGGAATTCGGTGAAATTAACATTCTATAATTTGATCATGCTCGTACCATTTGGAGTCTATTTAGCACTTTTATTTCAAGTTAAACAAATTTCCAAAGCAGCATTAATGATCGTTATTCTCAATTTAGCAATTGAAGTTTTCCAATTAATCCTCAGTTATTTTGGAGTTATTTGGGCGAGAGGATTTGATGTCGATGATATACTTTTAAATACGTTTGGTGGTGTGATAGGTTTTATGTGTATGCAAGTAGCTATGAGATTCAGGAGACGCATTCAGCATAAATATTAAAATGAAAATAAGCTTAGCGTGCAGCTGGAACTGCCCTAAGCTTATTTTTTGATGGGGATAGGCAAGAATCTTTTAGCTTGCTGTCGAAGTGTAATGTGGTTAATAGAGGGAAGCCCTTTATCAAATAGAGGAATTCATGAAAGAAATAGCGAAATATATATGTTAGATTGAAAAGTTTTTTAAGGGAGAATAGACGATGACAAAGGGCCTTATTCATCATGTGGAAATTAACGTGTCAAATTTGGAAGATTCAATAGCATTTTGGGGTTGGTTATTGGAGGAATTGGGATATGAGCTTTACCAAAGTTGGAACGAGGGACGCAGTTGGAAGCTAGAGGACAGTTACCTCGTTTTTGTTCAAACTGAGGAAATTTATCTAGACGCTTCCTACCATCGGAAGCGTGTTGGTCTTAATCATCTTGCTTTTTACGCTAAATCACGTGAACATGTTGATGTAATGACAAAGCGATTAGAGCAAAAGGGCATTTCCATTTTATACAGGGAGCATCATCCCTTTGCTGGTGGAAAGAAGCATTATGCTGTTTTTTTCGAGGATCCAGATAGAATAAAGGTGGAGCTTGTCGCAACCGTTTAATTGTTGGTTCAATTTTTAAAGCATAATTGCATATTATATACTATAAAAGTTATGTGAGAGCTTATTAGTTGTAAACCGAAAAGGGGGAGATGAACAATGGACAAAAAACACAATGATTTAATCGGTGAGATACTCGAAGCAGCTGGTGAAAAAGATAATTTTAACTTAAAGGGTGCGGGAAGGCCGTTGCCAAAGGGATATGTGGAAAGAGATATTTTTCAAAACTTCCAGCAGATTGCAAAAGATGCAGGGTACTTGCCGTATTGGCTGAAGATTCAAAAGCAAATTGCGGCCATGTTGTTAACTGCTAAAACGCAAAAAGACATAAAGAAAATTAATAAGAAAATCAAAGAGTATAATACTGTTTGTCCCCCATCCATGCAAAAGCTCCCAGTTGAGCTGGATAAGCTAGAGGAGGCTAAAGTAATCTGGTAAGGTATTTGTTGCCAGTCAACACTATAAGGGAGGAGATTATGTGATTCTCCAAAAAGGGATTACAGGAAAAACTCAAAACTCAAATGATTTGCCAAAACCAGATGGGAAAGACTTTAAGCGATTATGCTATACACTTATCGCGCAGCTAGGTGGGAGCGTAAAAGCATTTACACAACCGCAAATCGATACAAATTATTTTCATGTCGATCTGGAGGTTTTTAATAAGCGATTGCATCTGCTCTTAAATGAGAATTATCCATATCTTGCTGTTGCAAGTGAGGTTGATTTTTTTAACATAACTTTTATTGATGTGCCAATATTAACAAAGCAATTTGCACCTTACTATACAATTTTGCTGAAAGCGGAATTGAATGAGCGAATTCAGCTCAGGTCAGGACGTAAAAAGGGTGTTTTACTTAACGAAAATGAATTGATTCAAGAAGAATTAGCTGACTTAGTCTATTGGCAGCCTGAAACAGTTGGTCATGTGTTGTTCAATCATTGGGATTAAGCAGACTCGGAAGTCTTAGATTTTTCATTTGCTTGTCCAGATGCAATGGCGTGACTAGATTACATATACGTATAGGGAGGGAAAAAATGAAATTAAATCAAGAGGATCAATTTATTAAAGAGATTCAATTACATAAAGATAGTATTCATTCATACGACGCATTTCCATTCGATCTTCCGGTTATTAAAAATTTTAAAAGGTTATTATTCCACCCGAACGTAACCTATATTATAGGAGAAAATGGAATGGGGAAATCAACCTTGCTGGAAGGGATTGCAATTGCACTTGGATTTAATCCAGAAGGTGGAACGAAGAACTTTAATTTCTCAAGCTTTGACTCGCATTCAAATTTAGATCAGTTTTTAAGAATCGCAAAGGGGCCATACCTGCCTAATGATAGCTTCTTCTTTAGAGCGGAATCCTTTTACAATGTTGCGAGCAATATTGAAGAAATGGATATGGATGCGTCACCATATAGTGGATCAAGAATTATCGATTCATTTGGTGGTAAATCTCTTCACGAGCAATCACATGGTGAATCTTTTTTTGCAACATTTACGAATCGCTTCCGTGGCCAAGGCTTGTATATCCTTGATGAACCAGAAGCAGCATTATCTCCAATAAGACAATTATCAATGCTTGTAAGAATCCACGAGCTCGTTAATCAAGGATCACAATTTATCATTTCCACACATTCACCGATTCTTATGGCTTATCCAGATGCACGAATCATTCAGCTTACGGAGGTCGGTATGGAAAAACAGCGTTTAGAAGATACAGAGCATTATAAAGTGATGAAGCAATTTTTTGATGATAAAGATAGATTACTGCATCACCTGTTTCAATGATATTGAATAGGAGTGAGGCTATGAAAGCACCAGATTTAACGAGTGAAACAAAACGATTAATTATTCGACCATATCAGAAGCAGGATTATGAAAATTGGTATACGCAATTTAGTCGGCGATTGCCATCGCAATCCAAATACGATGAAGGTTATATTGACATGTCTCGTTTTACAAAGGATTGGTTTAGTAAATGGGTCCAAGGGTTCCGTGAAGGTGCAAAAAAAGATGATATGTATATTTTGGGTGTTTTTCGAAAAGAAGATGGAGCCAATGTTGGGACTGTCGAGTTATCGACAATATTACGGGCGAAATACCAATGGGCTATGATGGGATATTTTATACATAATCAGTTTTGGGAGAAGGGGTATGGAAAAGAAAGTGTTATTGCTGCCACACATTTATTTTTTAAACAATTAAACTATCATCGTATCGAACTGCATATCAATATGGATAACGAGCCGTCGATTCGATTAGCAGAAAGTGCTGGTTTTATTTATGAATGTACAAGAAATGAATTTACTTACGAGCGTGGACGTTGGACAGATTTATTAATCTATTATCGGAATAACGACTCAATATGAAAAGGCATACGTAACTTCTAGAAAAGGAGAGAGAAGATGGGGACCGTCATTCGCTGGTTGCTGGCGATATTTTTTACATACTTTGCAATTATTACACTACAAACAGGACTGGAATTGCTTAGTGCTTCAAGAGAAGATGGAGCAATTGCAGTTCGATTCCTATCTTTTGAAATAAATAATCAAGTTGATTCGGAAAACATGGCATCCTATACGATTGCATTCTTTGCAGGAGCGCTTGTTGCTATGATACTTGCGCTCAGCCTTATGAAAGATGCCTTTTCTAGTCTAAAGGGAAAAAGTTAATTGGGATTTTTAAAAAAGGGCTTGGAAGTGAATCTCGCAGTATTGAAACAAAGAGCCGTCATCTCAAAAGAGAATCCTGCTCCAGTTATTAATTGCCTTTATTAAAAAATGATTCTGTTCGTGTTGGCATTTCCAAAAAACAGAGAATAATACATTGCAATTCATTGTACCTATTTTAATTTAAGAACTTTTTTTTGAATAGCAAGTATAAAAGGTGGGTCATTTTTTTGATTAATAAAGCCATAGCGTAAGACATTAAACTGCTTTTGATCTAGTTGAAGCAGGTACTTTAATAGTCCTTCTTTTTCTTCCTTGCCACCTTCATGGCCGTGGTATACAACAAGAACGACAAGTCCATCTTTTTTCAAACGGTTTAAAATAGCATCTACAGCAGTCACCGTTGAATCAGGTGTTGTAATTACTGTTTTATCGCTTCTAGGTAAATAACCGAGGTTGAAAATCGCACCTGCAATTTCTTCATTTTTATCCTTTGGAAAATAATCCAGAATTCTTTCATGACTATCGTGGATTAAAGATACATTGGAGCAATTATTGTTAATTAATACTTTTCTCGTATTTGCAATTGCTTGGTCCTGTATATCAAAGGCATAAACATGACCGTTTTCACCGACTAGCTTACTGAAGAATAAGGTATCATTTCCATTTCCGCACGTTGCGTCAATTACTTTTTCACCCGATTGTATCGTTTCTTCTAATAAATAATGAGCATAATTTAGAATTCCTTTTAGCATATATGCAGCACATTCCTTTTCATTAGATTTATCTCTTCCTTCATGTTATCACGAAAATGCCAATCAAGAAATGCAGTAAAAACTGAGGCGAACCTTTAAAATGAGGTTACCTTGACAATAGTTACCGGATTCATTATAATTCGGTTAAATAATCTAACGACTTTGATAAGGATTAGTAGTAATTTTTTTCAGGCATAGAGAGGCAGTGCTCGGTGGAAACTGCCGTTGAAAGATTTTATGAACTCACCTTTAATGTTGCAGGAATGAATAGGAGTAATTCCTGCCGTCTATCCACGTTAAAGATAACAAGTGAACGCGAATATATGCGTTAATTTGGGTGGTACCGCGGGAGATACAGCTTCTCGTCCCTTTTCTGGGGATGAGTGGCTTTTTTTTTCGCAGATAAGAAAGTGTTAGACTTTCTTATCTGCATAAGTGCAACTAAGGCATCGCCTAAATACTTGCACTCCAAAGTATAAGGGCTTCTAAAAAAGCAAAGAACGCTTTCGTAAGAATCCCTTTAACGAATGCCAAGTTTTCTAATGGAAAATACAAGCGTTGTACAGCGAAAGGAAGGAAAATTAGATGAGCTTTAACCATCAGCAAATTGAAAAAAAATGGCAAAAACACTGGCTTGAAAATAAAACGTTTAAAACGGAAACCTTTTCTGAAAAAGAGAAGTTCTATGCACTTGATATGTTTCCATATCCCTCAGGAGTAGGGCTGCATGTAGGACATCCCGAGGGCTATACGGCAACGGATATTCTAT
This sequence comes from Oceanobacillus sp. FSL W7-1309, assembly GCF_038002145.1. Taxonomy (NCBI): domain Bacteria; kingdom Bacillati; phylum Bacillota; class Bacilli; order Caryophanales; family Bacillaceae; genus Oceanobacillus; species Oceanobacillus sp. FSL W7-1309. The sequence goes on along the minus strand of NZ_JBBOBX010000002.1, from coordinate 1,322,878 downwards.
CGCGTATGAAACGAATGCAAGGCTATGAAGTAATGCACCCGATGGGATGGGATGCATTTGGGCTTCCGGCAGAACAATATGCAATTGATACAGGGAATAGCCCAGCTGAATTTACAGCAAAAAATATTGCGACATTTAAACGCCAAATACAAGAACTTGGTTTTTCGTATGATTGGGATCGTGAAATCGATACAACAGATCCGAATTATTATAAATGGACACAGTGGATTTTCACAAAGCTTTATGAAAAAGGGCTCGCTTATATCGATGAGGTTGCGGTGAACTGGTGTCCGGCATTAGGTACAGTTTTGGCGAATGAAGAAGTAATTGATGGAAAAAGTGAACGCGGTGGACATCCGGTCGTACGTAAACCAATGAAGCAGTGGATGCTGAAAATTACTGCATATGCTGATCGCTTGTTGGAAGATTTAGATGAATTAGATTGGCCAGACAGCTTAAAAGAAATGCAACGTAACTGGATTGGCCGCTCAGAGGGCGCAGAAGTAACATTTGCAATTGATGGACATGAAGAAGAATTTACTGTATTTACAACACGTCCAGATACATTATTTGGTGCAACGTATGCAGTGCTTGCCCCAGAACATCCGTTTATCGAAAAAATAACAAGTGCAGAACAAAAAGCTGCCGTAGATGCTTACTTGAACGAAGTCCAAACGAAATCCGATTTGGAGCGTACTGATTTAGCAAAAGATAAAACAGGTGTATTTACTGGTGCATATGCAGTTAACCCTGTGAATAATGAAAAAATGCCAATCTGGATTGCAGACTACGTATTAATGTCATATGGAACTGGTGCAATAATGGCGGTTCCAGCACACGATGAGCGGGACTATGAATTTGCAACAAAATTTGAATTGCCAATTGTGGAAGTAGTTTCAGGTGGAGATATAACAAAAGAAGCATTTACTGGTGATGGAGAACATATCAATTCAGGATTCTTAGATGGGCTTGGAAAAGAAGAGGCAATCTCCAAAATGATTGAATGGCTTGTCGCTGAAGGAAAAGGCGAGAAGAAAATTACGTATCGCCTGCGCGATTGGCTCTTTGCGAGACAGCGTTATTGGGGTGAGCCAATTCCGATTATTCATTGGGAAGATGGTACAATGACAACTGTTCCAGAAGAAGAACTTCCATTGGAACTACCAGTGATGTCAGAGATTAAACCATCTGGTACAGGGGAATCTCCACTTGCTAATAACAGTGATTGGGTAAATGTTGTTGATCCGAAAACCGGAATGAAAGGGCGCCGTGAAACAAACACCATGCCGCAATGGGCGGGAAGCTGCTGGTATTTCTTACGATACATTGACCCGAAAAATACCGAACAGCTAGCAGATCCAGCTGCACTGGAAGAATGGTTGCCAATCGATATTTATATCGGTGGAGCAGAGCATGCCGTGCTTCATCTACTATACGCACGTTTCTGGCATAAGTTCTTATATGACATTGGAGTCGTATCAACAAAAGAACCATTCCAAAAGTTATTTAACCAAGGGATGATTCTTGGCGAAGGTAACGAAAAAATGAGTAAATCCAAAGGTAATGTTGTAAACCCGGATGATATTGTAACATCTCATGGTGCAGATACATTACGTCTTTATGAAATGTTTATGGGGCCATTGGATGCGTCTGTCGCATGGTCAACAAATGGATTAGACGGTGCTAGAAGGTTCCTTGATCGTACATGGAGATTGTTCATGAACGATGATGGTACCCTTTCTGAGAAAATTGTGGAAGCAGAAAATACAGCTTTAGATAAGGTCTACCATGAAACGGTGAAAAAGGTAACAGATGACTTTGAAAATCTGCATTTTAATACCGGAATATCGCAAATGATGGTATTTATTAATGAAGGCTACAAAGCAGATCAAATTCCAAAAGCATTTGTGGAAGGGTTTGTGAAGATGCTTTCTCCAGTTGCCCCACATATTGCTGAAGAGCTTTGGGAACAACTTGGCCACTCAAATACGATTACCTACGAAGAATGGCCGGTCTTCGATGCATCGAAATTAGTGGAAGATGAAGTAGAAGTAGTTCTTCAAGTCATGGGCAAAGTTCGTTCGAAATTAAGTGTGCCGAAAGATATTTCGAAAGAAGACTTGGAAAAATTAGCATTAGCAGATGAAGGATTGCAAAAATGGATCGAAGGAAAAACAATTCGAAAAGTAATCGTCGTGCCAGGAAAATTAGTAAACGTAGTAGCGAACTAAATGAAACCAAAAAGATCTCCTTCTATATTTAAAGAGGAGATCTTTTTTTATGAAGTGTCACGTCCATTTAACTGGATTCAACCCAATTCGTTTGTAAAATAATCCACTCGCCATTTTCGAAATACCATAATGTTTCAATTGTGCCAAGACGATCTGCGTGGTAGGCACCGCTAATTTGTTGATAGCTTTTTAGACCATACCCTTTGCTTTCGCTAATCGATATTGGTTCATAAAAAGCAATTGGATCAATCATTAATGAAGTAGGTTTTAAAAGGTTGCCTTTTTTATCATAAATTCCAAGACGTATATAATCCTCTGCACGGTCTTTAACATCCATCACAATTGGCTTGCCATTAGGGACAATTTCAATAATTACTTGAAAATTCTCTTCAAAATTACCACTAACATAGCGCTGTTCTGGTAAAGGGATTTCTTTTAACTCCTGATTTACCAATGTGTGTAAGAAAGAAGTGTATAAACCGCCACTCCCACCAGTCGGACTTTGATAGAAGATATCCTTTATTCCGTCATGATCCAGATCAATGAATTGCAGCTTTGGTTCGTAACCACCACCATAATTGATTTTCCACTCTTCTTTATCAGAAGATCGAATCTCAGCCCAAATATCTTGATAATATTGTGCGTCTGGAGCAAAAAGCTTTCCTTTCAATTCGATTGTATTGTTTTCTCCATCTCCTGTTACATCAGCTTGGTATGTTTCAATTAAGATACTATCTGGTGCTGTTTCTGCAGCAAATGTAATTGTTGGAAATGCAATCATCAATATGAGAAAAAAATATTTCACGTTCATCACTTCCTTTATTTGAAATAATAATGTGGTATATGTAAGGTGAATTGAATGTAACTTCACCTTTGCAAATAAAATGAATTACTTCTTGCTTTGTTAGTTCTTGTAGGTTGCGCATTGTGTTTGCATCCTATGCGTGAAATACGTAAAATTGAAATTGAATACAATAAAGGGGATGACAATATGCCAGAAATAAATGAAGTAGCACCTAAAGAAGTAGAAAAGCTGATGAACGAGGAAGATATTATAATCATTGATGTAAGAGAAGATGAAGAAGTTGCTCAAGGAATAATTGAAACAGCCAAGCATATTCCATTAGGAAATATTCCGGAAGCAGTAGCTGACTTAGATAAAAATAAATCGTATATACTTGTATGTCGATCAGGAGCAAGAAGTATGAATGCGTCCAAATATATGGATGAACAAGGTTTTAAGGTTTCCAATATGAAAGGCGGCATGTTGGAGTGGGAAGGCGAAGTAATCGTCGATTAATAGAGAAGAAGTTATTTTCAGTAATTCTGAAAATAACTTCTTTTTATTTAGGTATTGCATTTTGAACTTAAGGGGTGTAGTATAAATTTTGCTGTCAAGAAGAGAAGCAAATGAAATAAGTTTTCAGCTTCAAAATGAACTCGACAAATTAAAAATAAATGTTGACAAGTATTTATGAGAAATGCTATAATAAACATCCACTAGTTAGGAAAAGTCGAAAATGATTTGTTTTTCAGATTTATTGTTGATTACTAGTGTGGTATTGTAATTATAAGTTAACAAATTTGCTCTTTGAAAACTGAACAAAACAACCAGTATGTCAAGAAAAAGGAAACTCGTTTTTCTTTTTAAAACAAGTAGAAGTCAGCTTCTACAAAAGCTAAGTATTACAAACTTTTATGGAGAGTTTGATCTTGGCTCAGGACGAACGCTGGCGGCGTGCCTAATACATGCAAGTCGAGCGCAGGAAATAAACAGAACCCTTCGGGGTGATGTTTATGGAATGAGCGGCGGACGGGTGAGTAACACGTGGGCAACCTGCCTGTAAGATCGGGATAACTCGCGGAAACGTGAGCTAATACCGGATAACACTTTTCATCTCATGGTGAGAAGATAAAAGACGGTTTCGGCTGTCACTTACAGATGGGCCCGCGGCGCATTAGCTAGTTGGTGAGGTAACGGCTCACCAAGGCGACGATGCGTAGCCGACCTGAGAGGGTGATCGGCCACACTGGGACTGAGACACGGCCCAGACTCCTACGGGAGGCAGCAGTAGGGAATCTTCCGCAATGGACGAAAGTCTGACGGAGCAACGCCGCGTGAGTGATGAAGGTTTTCGGATCGTAAAACTCTGTTGTTAGGGAAGAACAAGTTGGGTAGTAACTGACCCAACCTTGACGGTACCTAACCAGAAAGCCACGGCTAACTACGTGCCAGCAGCCGCGGTAATACGTAGGTGGCAAGCGTTGTCCGGAATTATTGGGCGTAAAGCGCTCGCAGGCGGTCTTTTAAGTCTGATGTGAAAGCCCACGGCTTAACCGTGGAGGGTCATTGGAAACTGGAGGACTTGAGTACAGAAGAGGAGAGTGGAATTCCACGTGTAGCGGTGAAATGCGTAGAGATGTGGAGGAACACCAGTGGCGAAGGCGACTCTCTGGTCTGTAACTGACGCTGAGGAGCGAAAGCGTGGGTAGCGAACAGGATTAGATACCCTGGTAGTCCACGCCGTAAACGATGAGTGCTAGGTGTTAGGGGGTTTCCGCCCCTTAGTGCTGAAGTTAACGCATTAAGCACTCCGCCTGGGGAGTACGGCCGCAAGGCTGAAACTCAAAAGAATTGACGGGGGCCCGCACAAGCGGTGGAGCATGTGGTTTAATTCGAAGCAACGCGAAGAACCTTACCAGGTCTTGACATCCTCTGATACCTCTAGAGATAGAGTTTTCCCTTCGGGGACAGAGTGACAGGTGGTGCATGGTTGTCGTCAGCTCGTGTCGTGAGATGTTGGGTTAAGTCCCGCAACGAGCGCAACCCTTGATCTTAGTTGCCAGCATTCAGTTGGGCACTCTAAGGTGACTGCCGGTGACAAACCGGAGGAAGGTGGGGATGACGTCAAATCATCATGCCCCTTATGACCTGGGCTACACACGTGCTACAATGGATGGAACAAAGGGAAGCGAACCCGCGAGGTCAAGCCAATCCCATAAAACCATTCTCAGTTCGGATTGTAGGCTGCAACTCGCCTACATGAAGCCGGAATCGCTAGTAATCGCGGATCAGCATGCCGCGGTGAATACGTTCCCGGGCCTTGTACACACCGCCCGTCACACCACGAGAGTTGGTAACACCCGAAGTCGGTGAGGTAACCTTTTGGAGCCAGCCGCCGAAGGTGGGACTAATGATTGGGGTGAAGTCGTAACAAGGTAGCCGTATCGGAAGGTGCGGCTGGATCACCTCCTTTCTAAGGATTATTACGGAACCCTACCTTCGGGTAGGAAGGGCATACTGTGTTGTTTGGTTCAGTTTTGAGAGAGTAAAAAAGATCTCTCAAAGGATTGAAGGATCTTCTGTTAAAACCCGTCACGTCCTGTGACGAACACAGAAGTCACCACATCCTGTGGAAGCTTGTACCTTGAAAACTAAATAAGAGTAACAACGACATCAATATTTTTAAATAAAAGCAAGGCTAATAAATTAGTACGCTTATTTACTGTAACTTAGTTAAGTGAATAAGGGCGCACGGTGGATGCCTTGGCACTAGAAGCCGATGAAGGACGGGACTAACACCGATATGCCTCGGGGAGTTGTAAGTAAACTTTGATCCGGGGATTTCCGAATGGGGGAACCCACTGTTCGTAATGGAACAGTACATGCATCTGAATACATAGGGTGCATGAGGTAGACCCGGGGAACTGAAACATCTCAGTACCCGGAGGAAGAGAAAGAAAAATCGATTTCCTGAGTAGCGGCGAGCGAAACGGAAAGAGCCCAAACCAGAAAGCTTGCTTTCTGGGGTTGTAGGACACTCCACTCGGAGTTACCAAGGAATTCTTTAAATGAATCGACCTGGAAAGGTCAGCCACAGAAGGTAACAGCCCTGTAGTTGAAAAAGAATTCCCTCCGGAGTGTATCCTGAGTACGGCGGAACACGTGGAATTCCGTCGGAATCCGGGAGGACCATCTCCCAAGGCTAAATACTCTCTAGTGACCGATAGTGAACCAGTACCGTGAGGGAAAGGTGAAAAGCACCCCGGAAGGGGAGTGAAATAGAACCTGAAACCGTGTGCCTACAAGTAGTCGAAGCCCGTTAATGGGTAACGGCGTACCTTTTGTAGAATGGACCGGCGAGTTACGATCGTATGCAAGGTTAAGTGGAAGACACGGAGCCGCAGCGAAAGCGAGTCTGAATAGGGCGAATGAGTATGCGGTCGTAGACCCGAAACCGTGTGATCTACCCATGTCCAGGGTGAAGGTCAGGTAACACTGACTGGAGGCCCGAACCCACGTATGTTGAAAAATGCGGGGATGAGGTGTGGGTAGGGGTGAAATGCCAATCGAACACGGAGATAGCTGGTTCTCTCCGAAATAGCTTTAGGGCTAGCCTCAAGAAATAGAGTACTGGAGGTAGAGCACTGATTGGACTAGGGGCCCTCACCGGGTTACCGAATTCAGTCAAACTCCGAATGCCAGTTACTTTTACTTGGGAGTCAGACTATGGGTGATAAGGTTCATAGTCGAAAGGGAAACAGCCCAGACCGCCAGCTAAGGTCCCAAAGTATACGTTAAGTGGAAAAGGATGTGGAGTTGCCCAGACAACCAGGATGTTGGCTTAGAAGCAGCCATCATTTAAAGAGTGCGTAATAGCTCACTGGTCGAGTGACTCTGCGCCGAAAATGTACCGGGGCTAAACGTATCACCGAAGCTGCGGATTGTTCTTACGAACAATGGTAGGAGAGCGTTCTAAGTGCTGTGAAGTCAGACCGTGAGGACTGGTGGAGCGCTTAGAAGTGAGAATGCCGGTATGAGTAGCGAAAAAAGAGTGAGAATCTCTTTCACCGAATGCCTAAGGTTTCCTGAGGAAGGCTCGTCCTCTCAGGGTTAGTCGGGACCTAAGCCGAGGCCGAAAGGCGTAGGCGATGGACAACAGGTAGATATTCCTGTACCACCTCATGATTGTTTGAGCGATGGGGGGACGCAGTAGGATAAGGAATGCGCACTGATGGATATGTGCGCCCAAGCAGTGAGAAAGTCAGATAGGCAAATCCGTCTGGCAATTTCAAGCTGTGATGGGGAGGGAAATTTAGTACCGAAGTTCCGGATTTCACACTGCCAAGAAAAGCCTCTAGTTAGATCATAGGTGCCCGTACCGCAAACCGACACAGGTAGGCGAGGAGAGAATCCTAAGGTGAGCGGGAGAACTCTCGTTAAGGAACTCGGCAAAATGACCCCGTAACTTCGGGAGAAGGGGTGCTTCATTTACATGGAGCCGCAGTGAATAGGCCCAAGCGACTGTTTAGCAAAAACACAGGTCTCTGCGAAGCCGAAAGGCGAAGTATAGGGGCTGACACCTGCCCGGTGCTGGAAGGTTAAGGGGAAATGTTAGCCGCAAGGCGAAGCTTTGAACCGAAGCCCCAGTAAACGGCGGCCGTAACTATAACGGTCCTAAGGTAGCGAAATTCCTTGTCGGGTAAGTTCCGACCCGCACGAAAGGTGCAACGACTTGGGCACTGTCTCAACGAGAGACCCGGTGAAATTATACTATGCGTGAAGATGCGCATTACCCGCGACAGGACGGAAAGACCCCGTGGAGCTTTACTGTAGCCTGATATTGAATGTCTGTGCAGCTTGTACAGGATAGGTGGGAGCCTTGGAAACCGGAGCGCTAGCTTCGGTGGAGGCATCCGTGGGATACCACCCTGGCTGTATGGACATTCTAACCCAGGACCGTGATCCGGTTCGGAGACAGTGTCAGGCGGGCAGTTTGACTGGGGCGGTCGCCTCCCAAAAGGTAACGGAGGCGCCCAAAGGTTCCCTCAGAATGGTTGGAAATCATTCGTAGAGTGTAAAGGCACAAGGGAGCTTGACTGCGAGACCTACAAGTCGAGCAGGGACGAAAGTCGGGCTTAGTGATCCGGTGGTTCCGCATGGAAGGGCCATCGCTCAACGGATAAAAGCTACCCCGGGGATAACAGGCTTATCTCCCCCAAGAGTTCACATCGACGGGGAGGTTTGGCACCTCGATGTCGGCTCATCGCATCCTGGGGCTGTAGTCGGTCCCAAGGGTTGGGCTGTTCGCCCATTAAAGCGGTACGCGAGCTGGGTTCAGAACGTCGTGAGACAGTTCGGTCCCTATCCGTCGTGGGCGTTGGAAGTTTGAGAGGAGCTGTCCTTAGTACGAGAGGACCGGGATGGACACACCGCTGGTGTACCAGTTGTTCCGCCAGGAGCATCGCTGGGTAGCTACGTGTGGAAAGGATAAGTGCTGAAAGCATCTAAGCATGAAGCCCCCCTCAAGATGAGACTTCCCATCACTTCGAGTGAGTAAGATCCCTCAGAGACGATGAGGTTGATAGGTTCGGTGTGGAAGCGTGGTGACACGTGGAGCTTACGGATACTAATCGATCGAGGACTTAACTAAATTCTTTATTTGATGTCTTGTTTACTCTTATTTAGTTTTTAAGGTATAAATTCAAAAAAACCTTGCATTTTTATTCGGAAATGCATATAATAAAACTTGTCCTTGTTTTTGAGGATTGTCTGGTAGCAATAGCGAAGAGGCCACACCTGTTCCCATGCCGAACACAGAAGTTAAGCTCTTCAGCGCCGATGGTAGTTGGGGCTTTGCCCCTGCAAGAGTAGGACGCCGCCAGGCACATGTAAAAAGGAGTTACGAAAATAATTCGTAACTCCTTTTTACAATTATATACGAAGTACATTGTTTTCGTTGAGCAATAAAAAGGGATGTGTCTCATATGTGATGAGGACATCCCTTTTTATTGTTTATGTTACTATGAAATTTGATTGCCATAGTACCTAATTAGCTACGTCTTAAAAGTGCAGTATTGAAGATAGGCTTCCTACTCTACAGTTGCTAAGGGCGCTTTTTCTTTAGCTGTTAAGCTTCTGATTTATCAGCTTCTGTAATATTAAATTTAGTGCTTATCGAATCAGTGATGACAGTAATAGCTCCGTCACCAGTTACATTACATGCTGTTCCGAAACTATCCTGTGCTAAGTATAGTGCAATCATTAAAGATACCATTGTAGGATTAAAGTGCAGCATAACCTCTAATAATCCAATTGCGGCCATAACCGCTCCACCTGGAACTCCTGGGGCAGCTACCATTGTAACACCTAACATAAGTAGGAATGGTAAAATTGAGATAAATGAGACTGCTTCTCCTTGTAAAAATAAAACAGCAAGTGAACAGCTCATCAATGTAATTGTACTTCCAGATAGATGAATATTTGCTAATAATGGTACGGTAAAATCTGCGATATTTTTTCGAGCCTTTATGGTTTTCGTTCGTTCTAATGTTACCGGAATCGTTGCTGCTGATGATTGTGTTCCCAATGCAGTAAAATAGGCAGGAGTCATCTTTTTTAGCATAATGAATGGATTTTGTTTACTTAATGAACCAGCAACAGTATATTGAACGACTAAATATAAAATATGAAGTACGATAATCATAACAAACACTTTTGCAAAAACACTTAGAATCGTTGCAACTTGTCCTGCATGCGTCATATTGGCGAAAATACCAAAGATATGGAAAGGAAGTAACGGAATAATTACCTTTTCGATAACAAGTTGGACGATATCACGAAAGTCATTCGCTATATTTAGTAATGTATTACTTCTAACCGCTGCAATTCCAATACCGATAACAAATGAAAGCAATAATGCTGTTACAACCTCCATTGGTGGAGCCATATCAATTACAAAGAATGCTTCACTTAATCCAGCAGTAGGATCTGTAAATGCTTGAAGAGACTGACCACTTAGCATTGTGGGATAAAGACTTTTAGCAGTAAAGAAAGCAATGATTCCGGCAATGATTGTTGAAGTATACGCAAGGCCGGCAGTAACACTTAACAATTTTCCTGCACCACGTCCAACTTCTCCAATTCCCGGTGTGATGAAACCAAGGATAATAAGTGGGATAATGAAGCTCAGAAAGTTACCAAAGAGCCCATTAAATGTTGCAAAGAATTGTATAAGCCAATCATTACTGAAGGAACCAATGGCAATACCTAAAATAATGGCAGTAATAATTCGTGCGAGTAAACCAAATCGTTTCATTTTTGTTCCCCCTAAAGATATATATTTTTTTAGTATACACTAACTGATACAGTGAAGACCATACTATATAAAAAGTGGGATAATTCGCAATTAAACTACAATTTTAAAAGCGTACCAAAATGGCACGCTTTTTTTGCAGCTAAGTAAGTAATAGGATACTTTCTTACTGCATCGTGAATTGCATTTTCCAAGCAAATATCAGAGAATAATTCATGACATTTCATGCTGGAAATTATTGCTACAGAAGGCTTTATCTGATTAGCTCATCCCAAAGGGACCCATGCTTCCACTACTGCTATTATTTCCACTATTGCTGTTATTACCACCCATTCCACCAGACATGAATGGTAAGAATTTTTGAGCAACTTGACCAAGGTTTTGATTATTTCTTGTCATGGTATAATAGGTAGCTGCCCCAACGCCGACGGAAGCAAGAAGTGGTAACCAAGCACCGTTCTTTTGCATGTATCATCAACCCTTTCTGTCAAAGTATCAGACAATCTTAGGTTGACCGAAGCGAGCAAAAAAATCCTAGGAATCATATACCATATAAGACGCTTCAGTGGCTGCATTCATTCCGGCAAGCCTACCTGTTACAAGTGCTGAGGTGATATTGTAACCACCGGTATAGCCGTGAATATCCAATATTTCCCCGCAAAAATAAAGTCCATGCATTAATTTAGATTGCATCGTATTCGGTACAATTTCCTTAATGGTAACACCGCCACCTGTTACAAAGGCTTTCTCAAGCGGCAACGAACCATGCACATAGAAGTGAAAGTTTTTAATTGTGTGCACGATCGAGCGAACCGTTTCTTTTGACACATTCGCACACTTTTGCTCATCTGTAACATTGTTTTGTATAAGGATGTAGTTTAATAAACGTTCGGGTACAATTCCTTTTATCACATTTCTGAATGATTTTTTAGGATTTAATTCCATTGTTTCTAAAAGATGTTGTACCAATTTATCTTCGTCTTTATCAGGTAAAGCATCCAATAAAACGGGAACTTGTTTATTTCCCTTCATTAATTCTTTAACTACAAATTGAGAGCAACGTAATACCGCGGGTCCAGATACACCAAAATGGGTGAAGAGCATGTCCATTTGATGCGTGATAATAGGCTTACCTTTTTTGTTTAAAACAGATAAAGCAACGTTGCGTAAGGAAAGACCTTGCAGGCTTTTGTTTTGGATGAAAGGCTCTTTTGATGTCAGTGCAACCTCTGTAGGGTAAAGCTCTGTAATCGTATGTCCCGCCTTCTTCGCCCAAGCATAGCCATCACCTGTAGATCCGGTGTGAGGGACAGCTTTTCCGCCGGCTGCAATAACAATCGTTTTGGTGTTTATTTTTTCTCCATCTTCTAAGATAACCGTGTGTGTCGTGTTATCATAGTGTACAGCTTTGACTTTCGTGTTCATGTTTATTGATACATGTAAATCATTTAATTTATCGATAAGGGCATTAACAACGCTTTGTGCAGAGTTAGAAACAGGAAACATTCTGCCATGATCCTCTTCTTTCAATGCTACGCCCATATTTTCAAAAAAATCGATAATATCATAGTTATTAAAGATAGAAAATGCACTATATAGAAATTTCCCATTTCCAGGGATATGTTTAATCACTTCATCCTGCGGGAGTCTGTTTGTTACGTTACATCTGCCGCCACCAGAGATGGCAAGCTTTTTCCCGAGCTTTTTTCCTTTTTCAAGGAGCATTGTCTTTGCACCATGCTCGGCTGCTGATATGGCTGCCATAAGCCCAGATGGACCTCCGCCAATTACAATTACATCATATTTCAATTTGATTCATTCCTTTCCTATGTATATTACCACTTATACACTACATTTCGCCATAGATGACAGAATAAATTTGAAAAGCTCTTTAGAAAACTTCTGATCCTCTAAACCTTTATCTAAGCGAATGTATGAAAAAAAGAAAAGTTATTTACAGTCCTATTTGCCAAAAATTGATGATTCCAGACGAACATTATAGGAAGAAACTGCTGATTAAGTGTGGTAAAATGAAGATTGGTATTTTTTAAAAGAAGTTAGTTGTATTAGTAGAATGAAATTCGGAATGTAAAAAAGATGCGGGTGAAATAATGTCGAAAATTATAAGAGGTACGATGCTTCTAACAGGGGCGTCGTTTTTATCAAAATTTCTAGGAATGATTTATGTTATACCTTTTAATGTACTTGTTGGAGCTGTTGGTGGTGCATTATATGGTTATGCATATACGCCATATAGTATTTTCCTCAGTATATCAACAGTCGGAATACCATCAGCAGTTTCGAAATTTATATCTAAGTATAATTCGCTTGGTGATTATGAAACCGGGATGCGTATGTTTAGGCTTGCGAGCTTACTTATGCTTGGTACCGGGCTGTTTGCCTTTTTAATGTTGTATTTTAGTGCCGATTGGATTGCCGGATTCCAAATAAAAGGTGAGGATACACCTATTACGGCTGATGATGTAGCGTTTGTTACACGTATGGTCAGTATCGCTTTAATTATTATCCCTTCAATGAGTATTTTACGTGGTTTTTTTCAAGGGCATCAATCGATGGGCCCGACAGCTGTGTCACAGGTTGTCGAGCAAATTGTTCGAATTGGCTTTATCTTAATCGGAGCTTATATTATTATTCATCTTTTAGGTGGAACAATTGTGACAGCTGTAGGCTTCGCAACATTTGCAGCATTTATTGGTGCGGTTGGGTCTTGTCTAGTTTTGGCGATTTATTGGAAAAAACGCAAGCCTTTTATCAAGAAGCAAATTGCACAGCAAAAATATACGTATGCAATACCAACCAGAGATTTATTTAAAGAGCTGTTTCGTTATGCGGGTCCATTTGTTTTGGTTGGGCTGGCAATTCCGTTGTATCAGCTCGTTGATCAGTTTACATTTCAACCTGCGATGCTAGCTAGCGGTCGTGAGGATATATGGGTTTCAGCTGCTTCTGCAATAATGACTTACGGACATAAGGTTGTCATTATTCCAATGACAGTGGCAACCGGGCTTTCTTTAGCTATGTTGCCAAGTCTAACCGAGTCCTTTACGCAGAAAAACGAGGTCATGTATACGAAGCAGATTAACCAAGCGCTGCAAATAATTTTAGTGGTCGTTATTCCTGCTTCCGTTGGCATTGCGATTCTTTCCAACGAAGCATATGGTGCATTATATGGCATGGAGAATATTGGAGTAACAGGTTCATTGCTCGCATGGTATGCACCGGTTGCCTTGTTATTTGCTCTATTTACAGTGACAGCCGGAATTCTGCAAGGCATCGATCAGCAAAATTATGCAGTGTTAAGCTTAATGGCGGGTGTATTAGCAAAAGTATTACTCAATAGTCAGCTGATTCACGTATTTGGAGCAAAAGGGGCAATCTTTGGTACGGCGCTAGCGGCAGGAATTGCAGTTACGTTAAATCTTTGGCGTCTAAAAAAAGCCCTCAATTTTAAATTAAAACAAACCATTAAACGAACGATATTGATTGGAATTTTCACCCTAATCATGTGTATCGTTGTTTGGACATTGAAAGCTGTTATGGGACTTTTTCTTCCTTATGAGACATCACGTTGGGCTACGATTGTGATGCTTGGTATAGGTGCCGGCAGCGGTGCAATTGTTTATTTTGTATTAGCTTATAAATCAACCCTGCTTGAACATATATTTGGGGGCAGAATCCCTGTAGTGGGAAGATTTTTAGGAAGATAAAATAACTGTTTAAATGTGCTTCTAAAAGGAGAATAAAGATGCGACTCGATAAATTGCTATCCAACATGGGCGTTGGGAGCAGAAAAGAAGTTAAAGCGTTACTGAAGAAGAAACAAGTTACAGTTAATGGTATTGTTTCAAAAGATAGCGGTGAAAAGATAGACCCGAATAAAGATGAGATTGCTGTGAATGGGGAGATCATTCGTTACGAGCAGTATATTTATTTGATGATGAATAAAGCACCTGGCTATATTTCGGCGACAACCGATAAGCGAGAGAAGACGGTTATTGACCTGCTGAGAGAAGATGTGCAACATTTTAAGCCATTCCCTGTTGGCAGGCTGGATAAAGATACAGAGGGTCTTCTTTTGCTTACGAATGACGGAGAACTCGCTCATGAGCTTGTTTCGCCAAAGAAAGACATTGGTAAAACCTATTTTGCACGAATAAATGGAAAAGTAACTGTCGATGATATAGCTGTTTTCCGTGAGGGAGTTGTGCTTGAAGATGGTTATGAAGCAAAGCCTGGTGAACTTACTATTTTACAAAGTGATGCAATATCTGAAATTGAACTGACAATCACAGAAGGCAAATTTCACCAGGTGAAGCGGATGTTTGAAGCGGTTGGGAAGCGTGTTATATATTTAAAGCGCCTGCGCATGGGGGAGCTTCAATTAGACCCAGATTTAAAGCTTGGCGCTTATCGTCCATTAACAGAAAGCGAATTAGCTTATTGTAAGTCATTAAAAAAATAAATGAGGGAATAGGGATGGCTCATTATTTTATTGCAATTCAACTGCCGAAGAGGCTACAAGCATATTTCACAAGCTGGCAAAATGAACTACAGAAGAAATTAGTGTATAAGCAATGGACACATCAGAAGGACTTGCATATCACACTACAATTTTTAGGTGAAGTGGACGATAATAGAATAAGGCATTTAACAAAAGCATTAGAGGAGATTGAACGTATATCTTCATTCGATATTGAGGTCGGTGGAGTTGGGGTATTTGGTAATCCGAATAAGCCACGTGTACTGTGGGCAGGGGTTAACAAGACAAATGCATTGGCACAGCTTCAAAGATACGTTGAATCGTGTACAATGACTGTCGGTTTTCCGAAAGAAACACGAGCGTATACCCCGCATATCACATTGGCAAAAAAATGGGACGGAACGGATAATCTAGGCAAAGATACCTTGAAAGATCTAAAGAATACGTGGAATGAAACGTGGTCAATAAGTGTCGCAGAAATAGTGTTAATTCGTATTCATCCCAAGCAAACTCCAAAATATGAAGTTGTAAAACGGTACTGTTTGCAGTAACGAGCAGGGACGATCTTGTAAAATCAAAGGAGGTGGTAGCAATCGCGCAGTTAATTAAGCTTCAGGATTATCTATCACGTTATGAATGGGATGCTTATCGTTATCCAACACAATATATCAGACTAAAAAAAGATAATTGGAATAAGCTATATTATATTTGGGAGAATCCAGAAAACGGGGAGTCGATCACGGGAACAGATGAAGCAGCTGAGCAGAATCGAAATGAGCGATCCGTATTTTCGAAGTTAAGAACAAAATTTAAACGAGGTAAAGATCTGGTGGAGGAAACGAAGCCGAAACAAGAAAGCAATCAATACGCTGATTTACCTGAATCGGAAGAGGAACTGAAGCACTATTTTTTAGATAAGCTGTTTCAATTCCAAATGAAGTGGGCCACTTCCACCATTACACACACATCAATAGTAGATAGAGAATATTATCAAGATCCACTATTACGCTATTTGCTGCAACGTTTTCCAGATACGTATTTGGTAATGTATTTTCCTGTTTTTGAGATAAAAAACGCACCAGTTGAAACGGAAATAATCTTGATTAGTCCTATTGGTATCGAGATTATCTATTTTGTCGAAAAACAAACTAGTGCGGTTATTATGGCCGGGGATGAACGAACATGGTTGGTTAAAGAAGAGAAGAAGCAAACGAAAATTTTAAGTCCAATTATTGCTTTAAAGCGCACTGAAAAACTTATTCGCAGTATCTTGCAAACTTATTCCATTGATTTTCCGATAGAAAAGACAGTACTATCGCGAACAAATTCAATCGTTTTTGCAACAGAGCCATATCAAACGAAGCTGGTTGACCAATCAAAATATCCAGATTGGTTTCAAGAAAAGCGGAGGCTAACATCTCCTTTAAAAAGCTCACAGCTGAAGGTTATAGAGGCTCTGTTAAAGCATTGCAGTTCAACCTCCTTCAGACGTCCAGAATGGGAAGTGGATACGAGTCCAACAATGATTGTTGATTTGGAGGAATAGTATATGTATATATTTATTATTAATCCAAAAGCAGGCTCTGGTCGGGCTCTAAAAGTATTTTCTGATATTCAGAACAGTGCTGTTTACAGGCAGATGGATAGTCAGTATTTCTTCACTGAGTATGAAGGTCATGGAGAAGCTATTGCAAGAAAGATTAGTGCAGACCCAGAAGGGAAAACCATTATCGTCGTTGGTGGCGATGGGACGATTCATGAGGTTATGAATGGTTTAATATCGACCGAAATTCGAATAGCCTTTATACCGGCTGGATCCGGGAATGATTTTGCTAGAGGTTGTGGAATTAAAGGAAAGCCAGAAGAAATATTACGAAAAATTATTGAACATAATATGGTACGCCCATATTGGATTGGAAATTATACAGCAGACGGGTATGGAGTGCATAAATTTGTCAACAGTATCGGCTTTGGTTTTGATGCTGCAATCGCACACGCTGCAAATCAATCAAGTTATCGAAGGTTTTTGAACGCGCTTGGACTTGGAACGCTTAGTTATGTAATAGCATTGATATATGTTTTAATGTATTATAAACCAATGTCCATGGAGCTTGAAATCGATAATGAAAAACGAATACTAAAGGATTGCTGGATGGTGACAATTGCAAATCATCCTTATTATGGCGGCGGGATGAAGATTATACCTACTGCAGTAATACAACCGAATGTATTCCCATTATTAATTATCCATTCCATTTCGAAATGGAAGGTGCTTGCATTGTTTATAACCGTCTTCCTTGGTATACATACACGATTTAAAGAAGTGGAGATACTAGAAGCAACGACATTGAAAATAACTGCGGAAACGAGCATCCCTTTTCAAACGGATGGACAAACGGGAAAATGTTCTTCCAGTTTGATATCGAAGCAAAAGGAAGCAGTACATATTACTGGAATTAATGAAGCGTGGGCAAAATAAATAAAATTTATAGAAAAAGTTATTTGTGTTTTAATGGAAATCACTATAAAATGTATTATTGAATGCTAATTTTGAAAGATGTGAACGAATTATGATCGAGTGGCTTGGACAAGTATTAGGTGTTGGATGGAAAATAACACCGGCGGGCGGACTTACTGGGGATGCATATGTTGCAGAAAAGGATAATAGAAGACTTTTTCTGAAACGTAATTCATCTCCATTTCTTGCTGTATTATCTGCTGAAGGAATCGTTCCCAAGCTTATTTGGACAAAACGATTGGAAAATGGCGATGTTATTACGGCGCAGGAATGGCTTGAAGGAAGAGCACTAAAATCATATGAAATGCAGCATCAGCGAGTAGCGGATATATTGTATAAAATCCATCATTCGTCTGAACTGTTGCATATGCTTATGCGGATGGGGAAAAAGCCTGTCACGTCGGATGATAGTTTTAGCTATGTAAAGCAGCTATTAACATCTTTGGGTCTAATGAAGCATCAAGAAATTCAAGAGGCGATGAAGCATCTTGCACAGTTACTCCCAAAAACACGGAATCAAAACCTTGTCGTCTGCCATTGCGATATTAATCATAATAATCTTATTCTTACCGAGGACAGTGATGTTTTTCTAGTGGATTGGGATAATGCGATGATTGCAGACCCTGTGACAGACTTTGGTATGCTGCTTAAATGGTACATTCCAAAAGAGAACTGGAATGACTGGTTGTATAAATATGGGATTACTCCAGATAAAAATCTATTTGAGCGCATGTACTGGTATTTGGTGCAGGATGCACTTCGGTTCTTATGCTGGCATGCCGAGCGTGAAGAACCAGAGAAAATGGCGGAACGGTTACGCGATTTGAAGGAATTGAATGAGCATATTCGCCAATTTATTCTAAAGTAGTATGCTGTAAGGCTTTAATCCATTCATCCATATTTTTTTTATGTGCTGTAATGTGATCTGGCATGTTTTGTGCGGACACACCTTGTCTGCCATAATGATAAATTTCTGGTAAGAGACTTAGCAGTTGTTCATTTGAAATGCTATTGTTTCTTACCATTGATTCAACTAAACGAATAATCTGCTCGTATTCACTGACACTAGCGCAGCAGTCAGCTTGCTGTTCATCTAAAATATCGTATAATAATGTTAATTGATTGTTAACAGAAAGCGTCATTGTAATCACCTCAAGGTTAGTTTAGTCTGTTTCATTTTTTCTATACACAAAAGCGGAAGCGCCCGATTAGCGAAGTGCGGACTGGGCGTGGCTTTTCATATTTCTATACAAAAAGTAATAAAGCGAGGGTTTAGACAATGCGTCAACGACATAAACCGTGGGCGGATGATTTTTTGCAGGAAAATAGCCAGCTTATTGTTCCAAATGCAATGGAGCATAAGGGGAAATGGCAACAACTCTTTAATAACGATCATCCGATTCACATTGAAGTGGGAACTGGTAAAGGCCAGTACATTGTAGGGATGGCTAAGCAGCATCCAGATATTAATTTTATTGGGATTGAAGTAGTGAAGAGTATTATTGTAACAGCGGGTCAGAAAGCGTTAGATGCAGAAGTGGATAATTTATTGCTATTAAATGTAGATGCTGCTGATTTACGAGAGATTTTTGCTGAAAATGAAATTGCAACGATTTATTTAAATTTCTCTGATCCATGGCCGAAAAATCGCCATGAGAAGAGAAGGTTAACATATCATACATTTTTAGAGCAGTATAAAGAGATTCTTGATTCAACTGGCAAGGTTATTTTTAAAACAGATAATCGTGGTTTATTTGAATATTCCCTAGTCAGCTTCAATGCTTTTGGAATGAAGCTGGAAGAAGTGAACTTAGATCTTCATGCAATAAATGATCCATTGAATATCATGACAGAATATGAGGAAAAGTTCTCTTCGAAGGGACAAGTTATCTATCGCAGTAAAGCAAGCTTTTAATATACGAAAAAGGTCATCGCATGATATGGTGTGATGATTTTTTTGTTGTAATAATAGTAAGGAAATTAAGGCGAATTGTTTGCGTCGAATTGGAAGATGGTTATCACTGTTCTCGTCGGTGCGAGATTACAAACTCAGGTGGAAGGAATGGTATAACTGTTCGAGAAAACCAAACTATAGAGGTTACGGTTGAATGGGACGATAAAAGGGAGGTTTTTGAGTTAGTGGCAAAGGACTAAAAAATAGCTTGACATATTAGGCCTTTTCTTGCAATAATAGGTTTAACAATAAAATGAATTACCTTTAAATCAGTCCTGTGAGGCTGGTAAGGATGAGACGGATATGGATGCACAACTAGTGGCGGGCTAGGCCTGCTATCATGTGCTGCTAAAGCAAACACCTTACCAGTTCTTTTTGGAAAGGTGTTTTTTTATGTGAAAACACTGGAATTTTAAAAGGTAAACAGAGGAGAGAAAGAAATGAAACAGCGGGAGATACAAGTTGATGAACGGTTACCTTTATTACAAAGTTTGCCACTTAGTTTTCAGCACTTATTCGCAATGTTCGGTTCAACTGTATTAGTACCAATTTTATTTGGAGTCGATCCAGCAACAATCTTGCTCATGAATGGAGTTGGGACATTACTATACATTTTGATTACAAAAGGAAAAATCCCGGCTTATTTAGGCTCTAGCTTTGCCTTTATTTCGCCAGTAACAGCAGTATTAACTGTTGGGGGAGGCTATGGAGCGGCACTAGGCGGATTCTTTGTTGTAGGGTTCGTGCTGGTTCTAGTCGGTATTATCGTGAAATATGCGGGTACTTCCTGGATTGATGTTATTTTTCCCCCGGCAGCAATGGGGGCTATCGTTGCGGTAATTGGATTAGAGCTGGTTCCAGTAGCAGCGGATATGGCGGGTCTATTACCGTCAGAAGGTGCAGCAGATACGGCGGTTAACGTAACGGTTTCATTGCTGACACTAGGAGCGACCATAATTTATTGGGTAACAATGCGTGGTTTCTTGAAAATAATTCCGATTTTACTTGGAATTATAACTGGTTATATTATCGCAACACTATTCGGTATTGTTGACTATACAGCTGTAAAGGAAGCTGCATGGATTCAGATGCCTACGTACTACCAAATTGAGTTTAATTGGTCTGATATCTTAATTATTCTGCCAGCAGCGCTTGTACTTATACCCGAGCACATAGGTCATCTAGTTGTGACTGGAAATATTGTTGATAAAGATTTAACAAAGGATCCTGGCTTGGACCGCTCTTTATTCGGTAATGGTATTTCTACAATGCTCTCCAGTTTCTTTGGTTCCACTCCGAATACAACGTATGGTGAAAATATAGGGGTACTCGCGATTACTCGTGTCTATTCGACTTGGATAATTGGAGGGGCAGCAATCATTGCGGTAATTCTATCCTTCTGTGGAAAGCTCGCTGCACTTATTTCCTCGATTCCGACACCAGTAATGGGTGGGATTTCCTTGCTTCTTTTCGGAATCATCGCGGTTAGCGGACTTCGGATGTTAGTAGAACAGCAGGTTGATTATAATAACTCGCAAAATTTGATTCTGACTTGTGTTGTCCTAGCAATCGGAATTAGTGGTGCGTCAATTACAATCGGAACCGTAGCGTTAACAGGTATGGGTCTAGCGACAGTTGTAGCAATTGTGATCAGCTTACTGTTTAAATTGTTCAATACGCTTAAGTTATCAAATGAATAAATAGACATATTAAAGCTCTGCAGGAGACGATGAACTGCAGAGCTTTAATTTTCTGAGAATTGAGGAATGATATGGAACTTACTGGACCCCTGGTTTACCTGGTCTTGTAAGGTGGCGTTTATTTGTCCATAATCGATTATGATTCGTGTTTTCGGGAAATGTGTCTCCTGCATTTAATTCGACCTTCTGAGGGTCATTGACATTCCCACCAGTTTCACCAATTTCGATATAAACCCCGTTATTCGGTGCTTTTTGTCCAGCTCGAAACTGTCTGCTTTCACCCATTTCTATACTCACCCCTTGATTTTTGTTTTTCTTATTATGATTATCTGCGGTTGCTTCATGCATGGCAATATAAGGATAGACAATGTAAAGAAAAAGTGTGGATCCATTTGATGGACACACACTTACTAATTAAATCAGCTTAATAGGTCAATTAATTCGATTTTGGGGTTTTTATCTTGAAACCAATTTAATGAGAATTCGTTTCGGAATAAAACGAGTGGATTGCCGTGACGGTCTTTAACAAGTAAATTCCCGCTATCAAATAAAGATTCATCAACCTGATCTTCTTTTAACCAGCGGGGAATTCGCTCCCCAATTGATTCAAATAAAACCTCTGCATTATATTCATTTTGCATTCGATATTTAAATACGTCATATTGTAGCTCGCCTACAGCTCCTAAAATAAAGGAATCGGTAAGCCGGTCGCGGAATAATTGAATAGCTCCTTCTTGAACGAGCTGTTCGATTCCTTTTCTAAATTGCTTCGATTTCATAACGTTTTTTGCAGCCACTTTTTTAAATAATTCTGGAGGGAATACTGGCAGTTCGTCGTACTCGATTGTTTCCTTGCCAGCTATTAATGTATCACCGATTTGATAAGCATTTGGATCGTAAATGCCAATAATATCGCCCGCATATGCTTCCTCAACAGTTTCTCTAGTTGAAGCAACCATTTGTTGAGATTGGGAAAGTTTGAATATTTTCCCTGTTCGTGATAATTTGACGCTCATCCCACGTTCGAACTTCCCGGAGCAAACTCTTAAAAATGCAATTCGATCACGGTGAGCAGGATTCATGTTGGCTTGGATTTTGAAAATAAATCCAGAAAAATCTTCATGGTCTGGTTGGACAATTCCCTCTGTTGTCTTTCTAGGTGTTGGTGTTGGTGCCATCGAGATAAATGTATTGAAAAAGAGCTCGACACCAAATGGAGCAAGGGCGCTACCGAAAAAGACAGGTGTTTGCTCACCTTTCATGATTGCATCAAGTGAAAATTGATCGCCTGCTTCAGCGACTAATTCCAGCTCATCCTTGGCTGCTTCGTACGTCGGGTTCCTTGTCAGCTCCTTATGCTCGACATTATCTAATTCAGCATATGGAATATAGGTTTCTTCTTCATTGGTATGGTGCTTCACAAATTGCTTACCATAACGATCGAATATGCCAAGGAATTGTTTGCCCATTCCAACTGGCCAATTCATTGGATATGTTTCAATTTCAAGCACCTGCTCAATTTCCTCTAATAACTCAAGTGGTTCTTTACCTTCACGGTCTAATTTATTTATAAACGTAAATATAGGAATACCGCGCATACGGCATACTTTAAACAGCTTGATTGTTTGGGGCTCGATTCCTTTAGTGGAATCAATAATCATCACAACACTATCGACAGCTGTTAATGTGCGGTACGTATCTTCACTAAAATCCTCATGTCCAGGAGTATCGAGAATATTCACGTGATAGCCTTCATAGAAAAAATTCATTACACTGGAGGTAACGGAAATCCCACGTTGTTTCTCGATCTCCATCCAGTCTGATGTTGCAAATTTCCCTGATTTTTTCCCTTTTACGGTACCAGCTGAACGAATCAGATTCCCATATAATAGCAGCTTTTCTGTCATTGTTGTTTTTCCTGCATCGGGATGCGAAATAATCGCAAATGTTTTTCGTTTTTTTACTTCTTCATGTATTGCCATTCCAATAATCCCTTCTATTCTTAAAGATTCTTTTATCATACTATATGAAAGAGGTGCCTGTCACTGTTTGATTTTTAGCGATCGATGCAGCTTGAGTTTGATTAATTGCCGTTTACTTGTAAAATGCTGATAGTCCTTCTAAAGCTCATAATTATGGAGGGGAAAGATGATTGTTCTCTATTATAAGTGCAAAAAAAGAAGCCGCGTGTGTCGCGCTGCTTCTCGGATAACGTGTTATAAAATAAGTAAATAATATATTGTCACAGGTAAATAAATATGCTATACTAACTTAGTTATTAAATATCATTTTGTGATATCATAACTATCCAACTATATTATATCAAACAATTTCTGCTGTTGTCAACTAAAAAATGAAATTTATTGAGAGAGGGATGGATGCAATGAGTCACGATACTGAAAATCGCCAATATGAACAGCGTCGGGTTGAGAAGGTAGTAGAAGTGATCAACAATAAAGAAGAAAATCTTGAGGCACGATCCGCAGGATTAAAACAAAGCGTTGTTGAGCTGCGTAAAACATTTTGGGATGATGTAACGGTTAATCTTGAAGAAATGGATGATATTATAGAAACGCAGGAAAGTATTAAGCAGCAAGCTGCAATATTATCCCAGAAAGAGCAATTCCACGGGAAAATAAGTGCAGAAATACAAACATTACAAAGACTCAGGAACGCTCCTTATTTTGGGCGATTTGATTTTATTGAAGAGCCAGGAACTGAGAAAGAGTCGCTTTATATAGGAATAGCCTCGTTGATGGATCAAGATGAAGAGGACTTTCTTGTGTATGATTGGCGTGCACCGATCTCGAGTCTATACTACGATTTCTCTCCAGGACCAGCCCATTATCAAACATTGGATAGCACTATATCTGGTGAAATGACATTGAAACGGCAATTCATTATAAAACAAGGTGTCATTGAGGGGATGTTTGATACAGGCATTACAATCGGTGATGAGCTACTTCAGCAAGCGTTGGGGAATAATGCGAGTACGTCTATGAAAAACATTGTAGCAACAATACAGAAAGAACAAAATAAAATTATTCGAAATGAGCGTAGTAAGCTTTTAATCGTTCAAGGGGTAGCAGGAAGCGGAAAGACGTCTGCAGCTTTACAGCGAATTGCATATTTAATGTATCGCTACCGCGAGGAGTTACATGCAGATAATATTGTATTATTTTCACCGAATCCGTTATTTAGCAGTTATATTTCCAATGTGCTTCCTGAGTTAGGCGAAACGAATGTTAGACAAATGACGTTTTTGGATTACTTAAAAAATGGAATTGGCGGCAACCTTACAATCGAATCACCGTTTGAGCAGATGGAATATGTATTAACGCAAACAGAAAGCGAACATTATCCTATTCGAATGAAGAATATGGATTATTTATCGACCATTGATTTTATGCAGTTAATTGATGCTTTTACTTCGGATCTGAATGGTAGCGGTATTCAATTTAAACCTATTAAATTTCGTGGAAGAACACTCATCGATCAGGAGCAAATCGGAGAATATTTTTATTCCTTGGATAAAGAGATAGCAATCCCAAATAAGATGGAAATGGTATCGAAATGGTTGCTGCAGGAACTAAGTAAATATCAGCAGCAGGAAATTGCTGAGGACTGGGTAATGGAGCAAATCGAATTGCTGGATAAAGAGGATTATATGCGTGCGTATCAGCGAGCAGAAGAAAAGATGCAATCGAGTACAGTTCAAGATGAAGAGAAAATATTAAGAAGATATATGGTGAAGCGTTTTTTTCAACCGCTGAAAAAACGTGTGAAGCAGTTCGCGTTTGTAAATATATTAGCCACTTATCAACAGTTGTTTACTGAATGGAATACAAAAGAGCTACCAAACAATTGGCAGGATATCCGTGCCCAAATTGCAACGGATTTATCTCAGAAGTTTCTAACGTGGGAGAATGCTACACCATATCTCTATTTTAAAGGGAGATTGCTAGGGGACAGTGCCGATCGTTCTGTCCGGCAGTTGATTATCGATGAAGCACAGGATTACTCTGCCTTTCAATTTGCCTATATTAAGCATCTTTTTCCTTATACGAGAATGACACTATTAGGAGACGTTAATCAAGCTATTTATACGCATGTTGCGAAAGAAAACCCGCTCATACCAGTGGAGCATGTAGAAAGCCATGAACGAATTACACTGACAAAAAGCTATCGTTCAACAAAACAAATTGTTGATTTTACAACGTATTTTGCACCTGGCCATGAACCAATTGAACCGTTTAATCGTGAAGGAAGTAAGCCAGAACTGATCAACCTGCAAAATGAAAATGAATGGATGACAACTGTATTGACGTGTGTGGAGGAGCAATTGAAGAAGGGGAACGAGACAATTGCATTAATATGTAAGACATTAGAGGAAAGTGAACAGATTTATCATTTATTACAAGATAAGCTACCCATCCATTTGGTAAATGAAGAAACCTATACATTTGAAAAAGGTGTGCTTGTTTTGCCAATCTATTTGGCGAAGGGAATTGAATTTGATGCTGTCATCATACCTGATGCATCAGCAGATCACTATTCATTGGAATCGGATAAATCCTTATTTTATACTGCCTGTACAAGGGCAATGCATGCTTTGACAATACTCTGTCGACAAAAGATATCTCCTTTTATCAAACTTGTTCCGAAAGAGTTGTATGATGTGAAGGAATAAAGGGAATCGCGCTGTTCGTCGCATAACGAATAGTGCGGCTATTCCTTGTTTCGATAGGATAATGGATGAAACTCTTTTCCTATTGTGCTATATTAAACAATTGAGGAACGAGGATTCAGTAATACAGATAGAAGCCCTTAGGAAGAGGAGAGAAAGACCTTGGTCTTATATACAGTAAAAAAGGCATTGAATAACAATGTGTTGATTGCAAGTGATGACGAGGGGCAGGAAGTAGTTTTAATTGGGAAAGGTATCGGATTTAACCGGAAAAAGAATGATACAATTACGCAGGATGCGATTGAAAAGCTATTTGTATTAAGAAATGAAAGGGAACAAGCAAATTATATTAAGCTTTTGCCTCAGGTGGATGAAGCGGTATTAAAAACGATTATTGAATCAATTAATATCATTCAAGCAAGATCAAATACACCTTTACATGAAAAGGTGCATGTTGCACTCACGGACCACACCGCATTTGCAATTACGCGTTTATTAAAAGGAATGGCGATTAAAAATCCGTTTTTAAAAGAAACAAAAGCGCTTTATCCTGCAGAATATGAAATTGCCGCTGATGTTGTTGATTATATTAATCAATCGCTGCAGGTCGAACTGCCAGAAGGGGAAATTGGTTTTATTGCATTGCATATTCATAGTGCAATTACAGATAAAGCAATTGCTGATTTAAATAAATATTCTCAGCTTGTGACGAAACTGATTAATGTGATTGAAGACCAATTAGAAATACAGATTGATAGAGAAAGCATTCATTACCTACGTCTTGTAAGGCATTTGCGTTATACAATTGAACGAATAACTAACAATGAGTTTATTGAGGAACCAGAAAAAATAGCAAACCTCTTGAAAACGGAATATCCAGTATGCTATAATCTTGCATGGAAGCTAATTAAAATTATGCAACAAACACTAAATACTTCTGTTTACGATGGAGAAGTTGTTTACTTAACGATGCATCTCCAGCGGCTAAACAATAAAATAGATTAATGCTATCTTACGTGTTACTGATTCGATCAGGCATGAGTTGAGATAATCACATGAATAAATGACAAGGGTTACAAGCTCCTTGCCATTCGTTTATCGTGATCTCTACTCATGTCTTTTTTGTTCTTCAAAAGTGTTTGTTGGATAGTAAAAATTGGAGGAGGATAACAATGTTTAAAAAGGCTTTTGGTGTGTTGCAGAAAGTCGGAAAAGCGTTAATGCTGCCGGTAGCATTGCTACCAGCTGCTGGTCTTTTGCTTGGGATAGGTAATGCAATGCAGCAGGATACCATGCTAAATTACCTTCCGTTTCTAAGCGCTGATTGGATTCAATTAGTCGCTTTAGTTATGGAAGATGCGGGAAATATTATTTTCGCGAATCTCGCACTTATCTTTGCAGTTGGTGTTGCAATCGGACTTGCTGGTGATGGAGCAGCTGCTTTGGCAGCAATTGTTGGTTACCTTGTCTTAAATCAAGTAATGGGATCGTGGTTGGCAGTTACGCCAGAAATGATTGAAAGTGACCCAGGGTTTGCGAGTGTGCTTGGGATACCTACGTTACAGACAGGCGTATTTGGTGGTATTGTCGTCGGGTTAATCGCGGCGTTTTGTTATAATCGCTATCATGATATTGAAATGCCATCATTCCTTGGCTTCTTTGCAGGGAAGCGGTTTGTGCCAATAATGACAGCGGCAGTATCCTTTGTTGCAGGCTTAGTACTATTATTCATCTGGCCGCCTGTACAAGAGGCAATGAACAGCGCATCTTACTGGTTAATTGAAGAAGGTACGTATTTAGCGGTATTTTTCTTTGGTTTTATTAAACGTTTATTAATTCCATTTGGATTGCATCATATTTTCCATGCACCATTCTGGTATGAGTTTGGTGCATATACAACAGCTGCAGGAGAAATTGTCCGTGGTGATATGACGATTTTCTTTGCGCAGTTAAGAGATGGTGTGGAAATTACTGCTGGTAATTTCATGGCTGGTGAATTCCCGATTATGATGTTCGGTCTGCCGGCAGCAGCGCTTGCAATGTACCACGCTGCACGTCCAGAAAGGAAAAAGTTAGTGGCAGGTCTTCTTGCATCTGGTGCATTAACATCGTTCTTAACCGGTATTACCGAACCACTTGAGTTCTCGTTCATGTTTGTATCACCACTGTTATTCGTACTGCATGCATTCTTAGATGGGTTATCATTTGTACTCATGACATTTTTAGGTGTTAATATCGGTTATACGTTCTCAGGTGGAGCCATTGACTTTGCGTTATTTGGTATTTTACCTGGACAAGAGCCATGGTGGCTCGCGATATTAGCTGGTCTTGTGTTTGCGGTTATTTATTACGTCTTATTCCGTTTCTTCATTAAAAAATTCAATCTAATGACTCCAGGTCGTGAAAAGATTGAGGAGCAGGACGAAAGTGAAGCAGCAGATGCTGGTGAACTTGCTTATAATGTATTGGAAGCGATGGGCGGACAAGAAAACATTACGCATTTAGATGCATGTATTACGCGTTTGCGTGTCTCTGTAGGCAGTGTAGCGAATGTTGATAAAGGTAAACTGAAAAAGTTGGGAGCTGCTGGTGTACTTGAAGTAGGTGATAATATTCAAGCAATATTTGGACCACGATCTGATATCATTAAAAGTCAAATGCAGGATATAATATCAGGAAAAACACCACGTCCTGTAAAAGTCGAAGAAAATAAAGCTAGTGAGGCAGCTGTAAAAACTGACTTCGATGAAAGAATTGTCTCACCAATGAAAGGCGAAATCATTTCCATCACAGAAGTACCGGATGAAGTCTTTTCTGGAAAAATGATGGGTGATGGTTTTGCGATTGTTCCAGAAGAAGGTACTGTTGTTTCACCAGTAAACGGTAAAATCATGACTGTATTTCCTACGAAGCATGCAATCGGCATTCTATCCGATGGTGGAAAAGAAATTCTGATTCATGTAGGTCTTGATACGGTCAATCTACAAGGTGAAGGGTTTGAAACGCTCGTTGGTGAAGGAGATATTGTCGAAGCTGGACAAGCTATATTAAAAGCAGACCTTGACGTTATTGGCAGAAAGGCAAAATCCATTGTAACACCGATTGTATTTACAAGTGTTCCTGATGGACAAGCGATAGCAGTTCCGGAAAAAGCAAATGTAAAAGCTGGAGATACGATTGCTTAATATGAAATATAACCCCCTTGCTACTACGTTAAAATGTAGCTAGGGGGTTTTTGCATGATGAAGCGATTGCTATGCCATTAGGATCTAATTCAATGAGTTTGAAAAGTAAGTGCAATTGAAAGCCCGAATACCAGCAAATTTAAGTTTATTGGTCACTTATAGATGTGATGAAAGCCCAAAAAGCAGTAAATCTAAGTTTATTGGTCACTCATAGGTGTGATGAAAGCCCAAAAAGCAGTAAATCTAAGTTTATTGGTCACTCATAGATGAGATGAAAGCCCAAAAAGCAGTAAATCTCAGAATATCGGTCACTCATAGATGTGATGAAAGCCCAAAAAGCAGTAAATCTAAGTTTATTGGTCACTCATAGATGTGATGAAAGCCCAAAAAGCAGTAAATCTAAGTTTATTGGTCACTCATAGATGTGATGAAAGCCTAAAAAGCAGTAAATCTAAGTTTATTGGTCACTCATAGGTGTGATGAAAGCCCAAAAAGCAGTAAATCTAAGTTTATTGGTCACTCATAGATGTGATGAAAGCCCGAAAAGCAGTAAATCTCAGAATATCGGTCACTCATCGGAAGAATGAACACCTCAACAGCAGAAAACCCCAGCAGTTTAGTCACTTAATAAAAATCACAGCATCTTATTAATCACAATAGTCAAGAAAAATACAATTCCAATGCCGCTTTTTCCGATGGTGTGCAGGGAAAGTTCAGCTAAGACGAATATAGTAAACTGAAGTATAAGCTTTATTGAAAAAGGAAGTTTAATTGCTGCTTTTGGGGAAAGGTTCAATCCCCAGAACGTTGCGATGACGGAGGGAATTCCGATACCAAATAAAATTAAAAAATAGGGGCTTCATAAGTTGGAAGCCCAAAATGGAAAAGGCAACAAGCGCAAATAATTCCAATAAAAATAGAATACCTTATAAAATATATGGCATGATGGTCATTGACGCAACTCCTCATATATGAAATTTTTAAGGAGGCAACGATCAACTATTTAACCTTAGCTTTCTTTCCATTTTGCTCACGTAAGTTTTCAGTTGAACGGCAGGATATAAAACGGAATCACCATGACATACTTCTAACCGTTCTGGCTGTAATTGCTCTAGAATTGTGCTGCTTTTTACGGCTTCATGCATATCACCTGTAAAAAGAGCCATTGGTTGTTGAATCATTCCACGCTTTGATGTAAAAAGATCCCCAGCCAATAATACATTATCTGCTTCGTGATAAAAGACGACCCAATGCGAGATGCTCGTCTTTTATTGAGGTTCCCATCATATACATAAAACGGGGGTGAGGCGTTGGCAAAGCAAATTTTTTCGATTCTTTTAGTTGCTGCAACGTATATTGGCACGATTGTTGGAGCGGGGTTTGCAACGGGGAAGGAAATTGTTACATTTTTTAGTGTGCACGGTACATTTGGAGCAATCGGGATTGTTATCACGGGCTTTTTATTTATCTTTGTCGGCACGAAAATTATGATTATATCTGCTCGCATTGGGGCTTACTCGTATCAGGATTTAAATGTATATTTATTTGGTTCAAAAGGCGGCAAGTTCGTTAATATATTTATGTTTATTGTTGTCATTTGCGTCACCTCGGTTATGCTTTCGGGAGCTGGAGCGGTTTTCCACGAACAGCTTGGTCTTTCTTTCCAATTCGGAATTATAATAACGATTATTCTTTGTTATATTGTCGTGTTAAAAGGAATGAGGGGTATTTTTGCAATTAATTCCTATATTGTTCCACTAATGATTTTATTTAGTCTGTTCGTATTTATTTCTATTTTTAGTGGGAAAACAGATGGTCTGGTTGGACAAGTGATGGCAATCCTCCATTCAGAAAGCTGGGAGTGGATTATTTCACCACTAACTTATTCTTCGTTTAATTTAATGACAGCACTTGTCGTGCTTGTGCCTTTAGGGAATGAGATTCGAGATGAGCGTATTTTAAAATGGGGCGGATTTTTAGGTGGATTCGGTCTATTTCTCATATTAATCATGAGTCATTTTTCATTGTCTGCTTTTCCAACGACATTCTCATATGATATTCCGATGGCGGAAATCGTTAAGTTATTTGGGACTGTGCTTCATGTCTTTTTTCTGCTCGTTATTTTTGGGGAGATATTTAATACCGTTGTTGGGAATGTCTTCGGAATCACGCGGCAATTAAAGGCAGCATTTGGTCTGCGTTATCAGCATGCGGTCTTACTTATTCTGTTTGTTATTTTTGTTATTAGCCAAGCGGGTTATGGGAAATTACTGACCGTTCTCTATCCGTTATTTGGCTATCTGGGATTGTTTATGCTCTTTTTATTGATTGTTAAGCGGATGCCGGAGAAGTGAAATCCTTAATTGATGCGAGCAGGGATGAAGTCCAGGAGGCGAGTCCCTGCTTTATTTCTAGATGATTTTACAAAAATAATTCCATATCATAGATGGGGAGGGGACGTATTAGCATTCATTCCATGGATTGCTGTAACCTTTGGAGTTTCTCTAACAAATCGTTATACGTTTTCTTACCTAATTCATGTTCCGCCTTTTCTTGCAATTCTAACCAAATGGGAGTTGCTTCTTCTATTTTGCTAAGTCCCATTTCGGTTATCGAAACGAATTTAGTTCTTGAATCATTTTTATCTCTTGTAATGTTTACATATCCATCTTTCTTTAATATGTTCACATTACGAGTAATGGTAGATTGGTCAAGCAACATGATGTCTCCCAGCTTGCTAATGGAAATTTCTCGATGGCGAGCGATGTTTACTAGCATATAGTATTGCGTGACTTTTAAACCAGTCGATGCCATTTGCTTTTCATAAACTTGTGTAACGATTCGCGCTGCCTTTCTAATATTGGCACAAGCGCAGGTCTGAATAATAAAATCCAACTCATTGTCTAGATTTTTCATAAAGTAGATCTCCTTTCAATCTGTAAATTAAAAATTGGTATCAATAATTAACTGAAAATTAATTCTTGACAGATAATGCAATTATTAATACCATTATATATGTATATACATTAATTTCAATGGTAATCGAACTTTAATTTTTTATTAATATATGTATATACATATATTAAATTATTAGAAGGAGAATGTTTATGACATTACAAGAACAAATAATAGGAGTATGGTCACTTATTTCCTATCAGTCCAAAGATAAGGAGAGGAATATCATATACCCACTGGGAAAAGATGCGACAGGATTTCTTATGTATCATCCAGAAGGTTACATGTCGGCTCAGCTGATGCGACAAAAACGCCCGGCATATGTATCAGGTGATTCACATAAAGGAACAAAGGATGAAATGGCTAAGGCTGCGTTAGGGTACATGTCCTATGCAGGGAAATATGAGGTGATCGAAGAAACAAATACGTTACCCCATCATATGGAAGTAAGTATGAATCCGACTTGGCTCGGACAACAGCAGCCGCGTATTGCTTCAATTGAAGGAGATATTCTTAGAATTCGCAACGGTTTAAATCCAAACCAAAAGCTTATTTGGAAGCGCATTCCATAGTATTTTATTCCGAACATAGCAAAGAAGACATTTAAAAGGGGTTGATAATGGCAAAAGGGTGAAGCTATATCGAGCCTATTAGAGGTGTAGATAAACAATTCAATTCATAGGGTTATGCTGGAAAAATTAATATGAAAACTATTCGTATTCAAAAATACACGCTTATAAGGAGGGGATTAGTTTGGCTAAACAAACACTTTTTCTGGAGGATTTAAAAGTAGGTGATGTGTTTATCAGTGAAACGTATGAATTAAGTACAGATAAAATAAAAGCATTTGCGCACGAGTTTGATCCGCAAGTTTTCCATTGTGATGAAAACCTGGCAGAAGATACTTTTTTTAAGGGTTTAGCTGCTAGTGGTTGGCATACTGCTTCGATTACGATGAGGTTATTGACAGAAAGTCTCCCTTTTGCGCATGGGGTTATTGGCGCCGGCGGAGAAATAAAATGGCCACGTCCTACTCGCTCAACTGATGTTCTACATGTGAAAAGCACCATTAAAGAAATCAAACCTTCTAAAACGAAACCGAACCAAGCTCTTTTATTTGTGGAATGTGAAACGATAAATCAACATAATGAGGTTTGTCAACATTTAGTTGCTAAACTTTTAAGTTTTCGTAGGGGAAGATGAAAGTGCACATAATGCGCTGATTATGTGCACTTTTATGTTGAAGTGAGTAAAACCTTATCTCCCACTCAACTGCATAATCGTCATATCATCATCCATCGGTGGGTTATGGAGTCCTGCACGCACGTCACGGTAATAATGCTGTAATGGATTTTGTTTCGATAAGCTGCGCGCACCGACAACTCGCATTGCCAAATCAACAATATGAATCGCCTTATTTACGACAGATAATTTAACTGCACCAAGCTCAGGTCCCATCGTTTGTCGGATTGTATCTCCATTTTCATCCCATTTTCTTGCAACAGAATAAAGGAAATGCTCCGATTCTAATACTGCAAGCTCCATTTCGCCTAATTTTTGCTTAATATTTGGTAAATCAGCGATTGTTCCTGTAATACTATTAGGCGAGTAAGTTGTTGCAAACTGAACTGCATAAGCTTGTGCGGCCCGTGCTATTCCAAGATAGCATGCAGGAATATGTAATAGCCATCCAGCGGGCTTTTTTCGACCTGGTTTGATTCGTTCCACAAGGTCATCAGCATCTACATGAACGTTTTCTAAGACTAAGTCATGGCTTCCACTTCCGCGCATTGCGATTGAGTCCCATGTTTCATCAACACGCACACCTTGTTTATCACGTTTTATCAAGAAATTCCCAACTTGATCTTCACTATCAATGGAAGCACTGACTATAAAATAATCAAGAATGGGTGAGAGTGTCGTGAAGGTTTTTCTTCCATTTACAATCCAGCCACCTGTTGTTTTCGTTGCGAAGGTTTCCGGTTTGCCACCGCGCGTTGGGCTTCCGGTTGCCGGCTCAGAAGCGGCGTTATTTAATAATGCGCCATGTTTAACGACATCTCTAGCAACAGTTGCGTAGCGCCCTTCAGGCCAACGTTCATTTTCACCGAGATGCTTGACAATGCCCATATGCCAGCCGATTGAAAGTGCTGTTGAGCCGTCAGCCTGGGCAATGACTTCTTGATGCTGCAGCATTTCAGTTAGCGATATTTCCATTCCGCCAAATTGCTTTGGAACTGTTAAAGCAGGATAATCAACTGCTTTTAAGTCTTCAAAATTTTCATGAGGAAGTGTCCCGTTTTCATCATGCGCCTGGGCGCGAACTTTGAAAGGTTCAACTGTTTTTTTTAACAGTTCTATTCGTTCTGACATAGCATTTAATGTTGTAAGCTTCATTTGTGATCCTCCTGTACATAAAAGAATTGGTTACTAAATCTTATAAAACAGATTGGATTAATATATCTATTATTTCATTCCTTCTTAAAAAAGTAAATTGAAGTTGTTAGTTAAGAAAATATCAATTTTGGAGTATACTCTTAGTATCCCCTAAAAATGTCGTAATGAAAGCTGACAGGTAATAGGGAAGCAGCATGTGTCTAACGGAGGTGATTGGGTTGGATCCTTTAGAGGTTATGTTAAATCTGAAGCAGGTAATACCATATTACCAACCGGTTATCAGTGCGGATACGCAATTGATTGTTGGTTATGAAGTACTTCCATTATTTAAAGAAGAAAACGGCAATCTAAAGCAGTTGGACTGGTTTTTTGATGACGGTTCAATCCCTGGAGATTTCCACTTTGAACTGAATAATGATGTTCAACAAAAGGCATTGCATACGTTTATGGAAAGTGATCAGTCAATGAATCTGACATTTTATTATAATGCTAGACTATTAATGAAAGATGATGGAGAATCATTGCTAACTCTTTTACAATCTAGTGCCCAAAAAGGACTGGATTTGCATAAAATTATCATAGAAATAAAGGAGGCTTCAATCACGGAGCAAAGCAATGATTTAAGAAAGCTCATCAAATATATGAAGACGCTTGGTATTCGGATTGCCATTGATGTTGAACAACGAAATGCTAGTTTAGAACGTTTAGTTCAATTAGAACCAAACATTGTAAAAGTAGATGCTGGATTTTTAGATGATGACCTATTACCGCAGCTATATGGCGATGTCCATCATTCGTTATCGATGCTTTCTCGTAAAATTGGAGCGGCACTCCTGTTTAAGGGAATCACTACATATAGTCAATTAAACTACGCATGGCGTCATGGTGGGCATTATTACCAGGGAAGTTATCTAAAACAGCCAGAATCTAATTTTGTCGAAGCAGATTGTTCTCAAGAAAAGATTAAAACAGACTTTCAACGGTTTGTATTATTTGAACGTAAAAAAATGAAAGCCCAGCTTGAATTAACCAATTGGATTAATGAGCAATTTAAAATGATGCTGCCATCTGTAAAATCAGATGATGCTTATGATGATATTATCCTGAAAATTGGTGAGGCATCCACGAACTTTGCTTTTCGTATCTATATTTGTAATGAAGAAGGGATTCAACTGTCATCAAATGCAGAGAAAAATGCTATAGGAGAGTGGGAACTGCATTATGAAGGTAGGAATAAAAACTGGAGCTGGCGCCCGTACTTTTTCGAAAATGTGATGCGTATGAATGTCGAGAAAAAAGGGCTCTTATCTGACTTATACACAGATATTGAAAGAGATGAACGCATTAGAACCTATTCGTTCCCGATTTCAGAAACGTTGTATGTATTTTTAGATATTCCATATGCTTATTTGTATGAACAAGAAGGTTTGCTATAATTAACTGTTTGAAAGTCCAAGAATGAACCATTGTTTGTATACTATGTAAAAAATCCATTTTGCAACAGCTTAGTCAAAGTCAAAATGGATTTTTTTTAATTGGTATATTGGCCGTTTATCCTTATGGTAAAATAGAATTTCTATTTAGACTTAGATAAGATTATTAAATTTCAAGAAAATAAAAAAGCTGATAAAAAATCAGCCTAAGGTAGTATCATATGGGATGATCTTGCATTTTTTAGTGTTGCGTGATCTTTCCTCGGATTTCTCCATTCGGGTATGATTTTGAATGGATGTTGACGTATGCTTTTCCAGCATTCATTAGATCAACTAAGTCTGAGATTGATTTATCTTTGAGTGGTCCAGTAAGATCAGCGGATGTTAGGAACCCCTCTAAAATAGTTTCTTGTTCTTCAAGACTGGCAGCTTCACTGGATAAAAAAGCGACGACAGGTCCATTAATATTTCTGCGTCCGACATGAATATGTGCTTGCGTCATATTGTTAATATTATTGGCAGCAAGTCGATAGCGGATTTCATTCCCATTTCTACTCACATGAAAGAGTGTTGTACCATCAGCATATGTCCGAACTGGTGGTGACTCTTGTGAGCCTGTTAATTCTGCAATATAAAAATAGTCATTATACATCAAAATTACCCTCCATTTATAGTTATCAATAAGCTCCATCCGGATTTGTGAAACGAAGGCATTTACTAAAGGAAGCTCGCGATCCAAAGTATGAGAATTCTTAAAAGCAGGAACTTATTAAAATCCCTTCAACGAATGCCACGTTTTCTAATGTATTCTATTACCAAGAAGCAATTTTGCTTGTACGACTATCCCTATGTAAACGGTTTAGTATAATTTTGGCTAACACCTATAAGGAATAGGTGCGTTTTAAAAAGAGGAATAAAGGGAATATATGGTTCATGGCGTACCTAAAATAAATTTTAATGGGTATGGCATAATAGAGATGAAACTACATAAAAAGGAGCGAAAACATGGCGAATATTATTTTTACCTCACCTAGTAAGTATATTCAAGGGAAGAATGCATTAAAAGATATTGGACAGCATGTTAAGTCAATTGGCAAAAAGCCTTTAATCCTTTCAGATGAAACCGTTTGGAAAATAACAGGCTCCACAATAGAGGAGAGCTTGAAAGCAGATGATTTAGATTTTCATTACGTAGAATTTAATGGAGAAGCTTCATTAAATGAAGTAGAAAGAATTGTAAAAGATGGGAAGAACGAAGCAGTTGATAGCGTCATCGGAGTTGGCGGAGGAAAAACACTTGATACAGCGAAAGCAGTTGCTGATGGTCTGGCAGTGAGTGTTGTGATTGTTCCTACAACAGCATCAACTGATGCACCAACCAGTGCTTTATCTGTTATTTATAGTGATGAAGGTGTGTTCGAGTCCTATAAATTTTATGATAAAAATCCGGAGTTGGTACTCGTAGATACGAAAGTGGTTGCAGGTGCTCCACCACGACTATTTGCTTCTGGAATTGCGGATGCAATGGCAACATGGGTAGAGGCAAGAGCAACAATTAAAAGCAATGGAGATGCAATGGCAGGCGGCAAGACTAGTATTGCCGCACGAGCAATTGCTGAAGCCTGTGAAAAAACATTATTCGCTTATGGACAAGCAGCTTATAAAGCAGTGCAAAAGGGCCTGGTCACGAAGCATGTGGAAGCCGTTGTTGAAGCGAACACATTGCTATCCGGTCTTGGTTTTGAAAGTGGTGGACTAGCAGCTGCACACGCAATTCATAATGGTTTTACCGTACTCGAGGGTGATATTCACCATTTGACACATGGTGAGAAGGTAGCGTATGGAACATTAACGCAGCTCGTGTTAGAATTGCATTCACAAGATGAAATACTTAAATATATTGAATTTTATCGAGCGCTTGGATTACCTACAACATTAAAGGAAATGCATTTAGAAGAAGTATCCTACGAAGATTTGCGAAGAGTTGGAGAAGCAGCTACACAGGAGGGA
Source organism: Oceanobacillus sp. FSL W7-1309 (assembly GCF_038002145.1). Lineage (NCBI taxonomy): Bacteria > Bacillati > Bacillota > Bacilli > Caryophanales > Bacillaceae > Oceanobacillus > Oceanobacillus sp. FSL W7-1309. The sequence goes on along the minus strand of NZ_JBBOBX010000002.1, from coordinate 1,285,211 downwards.
GAAACAATGGGAAATCTTTCCCAGGATGTTACTCCAGATGATGTTGCTACGGCAATTCTCGCGGTGGATCAATTGAGTAAAACTAAATGAAATAAGAGAGTAAGGCTGGTAACCGCCTTACTCTCTATTACTTTCCTGAGGTTTTGAATCTGTTTCACGTTGTGGCTCGATATCCTGGTTTGGATCATTGTTTTTTTGCTTTTGCTCTAGCGAGTCATCGCTTTGTTTTTCTTTGTCTTGATTGGACATGTTATCACCTCGCTGACAAACTAGGATGTATTTCTATATAGTCCTGTAACCGTTGTAGCTCCATTTCAAACATGATTCGACCGAAACAAATTAAATTAGAATGCCGGAGTTTTTTAAGTCCTTACAAGCAGCTTCAATTTTAACGATTGAATCGGATTCAAGAGTATGCAGGTGAATTCCATTGGTTAGTGCAGATAAGTATGAAGCATCCGTGGACTGGATCTTTTTGATAAACTCGTCAGCTTCCTTTCGGTTGCTGACCCGAATCGAAGCGGTTATGTCACCATATACAGGATGTTCTACAATAACGTCTTTGATCGTTACCCCATGGTCAACAATCAAGTATAGCTCTTCTTGTGTTTGGCTAGCATCATGCTTACAGGCAATTACTTGTTGCTTTTGATTATTTGTTTGCTCGTTAAGATAGAGATACCCTTGGCTTGTTGCGATAATCGGTTCGTTTTTCGCCTTTAATATCGACACATCCTGAACAATCACCTGTCTGGATACGTTGGTAAGTTTGGCGAAATCACTGCCACTTATTGGTTGATCCGATTGCTTTAGTTTTTGTATGATGAGCTGCTGTCTTTTTGCTGAAGGCATTTTTTCGTGCTGCATTTTATTGCCCTCCTTAAACATTTCTGTGACATTTAGTCCAATTACGTGTGATTTTGTAAGTAGTACTTGATAATATATTAATTCTATGTAAATATAGAAGTCAAGACAGATGACTATTTATCTAGTAGCTGAACCTAGATTTGTCTCTAGAGGATTGCTAGTCTTTCTGGAAGTAAGCGTATTCTAATGTCTTTAATGTGAAAACAATCACAATCAGACTGACAACAAGTGAAGGAGTAACGATTATGAATCCAATCAAACTACGAAAAGCACTCGAAACATTTTTAATCGAAGATATTGGTGATCAAGATTTGACGAGCGATTCTATTTTCCCAAGGGAACAATTGGGAACAGGCTTGTTTATCGTGAAAGAAGCGGGAGTTCTTTCTGGACTCTCTATTATTAAGGAAACCTATCATTTACTGGATTCTGAAGTGGAGGTGGAGCTACATTTTAATGATGGTGATAAAATTGAAAAACAAACGGTGATTGCAAAAGTTTATGGATCTGTCCGTTCCATACTTTCTGGAGAGCGTGTAATCTTAAATCTTTTGCAGCGTATGAGTGGAATTGCGACGATGACGAACCACTGTGCAGAAGCCTTGAACGATCCATCGATCAGTATTTGTGACACAAGAAAAACAATGCCAGGTCTAAGAATGTTTGATAAATATGCAGTTACTTCTGGCGGAGGGAAGAATCATCGAAATGGATTATATGACGGTGTGATGATTAAAGATAATCATATTTCCTATTGTGGATCAATTACACAAGCGGTTGAAAAAGCACGTGCTGCACTTGGTCATATGATAAAGATTGAAGTGGAAACAGAGAATAAAAGCGAGGTATTGGAAGCCGTAGATGCAGAAGCAGATGTTATCATGTTCGATAATCGCAGTCCAGAGGAAGTAAAAGAATTTGTCGATCTTGTACCCGCTTCTATCGTAACCGAAGCATCTGGTGGAATTACGCTTGCTAATCTAGCAACGTATGCAAATACTGGGGTGCAATACATATCATTAGGTGCATTAACACATTCTGTTCAAGCATTGGATATTAGCTTGCAGGTGAATGAAGGAAGTAAAAAATAAAGCCAGCAACAGGAGGCCGTTTGATGAACAAAACCATCGTTATTGCAATTATTTTTGGGTTTGTTTTCCTAACTGCATGTGAAAAAGATAACGAACAAGAAGCAAAAGGGGCGGTTCAATCGGAAGCGACTTTTCACACAACGATTGTTGGTGGAAGGGTTGGTGGTGCTTGGTCTGTTTTTGCTGAAGGAATCGCAGAATCAATTCGCAGGGAACATGAAGGAGCTATTATTACGGTGGAACCAGGTGGAATCGTGGAAAACCCACTAACCGTCGCTACGGGAACTGTTCCGTATGGATTATCCTATGCGATGACTTCCTACGCAGCATATAGTGGTGATGAGCCATATGATCAGCCCTATGAAGATATTCGATCTGTAAGTGTTGTGATCCCGGCAAACTACTACCAATTTATAGTTGCTGCGGACGTTTACTATGATTCCTTTGAAGAGATGATTAAGCAAAAAGCTCCAATTCGATTGGCAGTCGATCAAAAGGGAGCAGCCGGTGAAATTATTACCCGCAACATTTTAGAAGCATATGGAATCTCCTATGGTGACATTATTTCTTGGGGAGGATCGATTGATTATTTATCTGGATCGAAAACATTTGAAATGATGGCCGATAATCGGATTGACGCTAGTGGAGATGCGGTGTCAGCGCCTTCAAGCGATATTATCGAAGCGTCAACATTGATGCGTCTGAAAATGCTTGAATTAAATGGAAAGGTGATCGAGCGTGTATCCGAAAAGCTTGGAATGGATGCAGGAACGATTAATGCTACTGCATATCCCTTTTTAGAGGAAGACGTAGCGACCGTTAGCACCCCGGCAATACTTATTGCTCATAAAGATGTTCCGGAAGAAGATGTCTATCAGATGACAAAGGCGATCTATGAAAACTTTGACTATCTTAGAACGGTACACAAGGAATTTAATAGTCTATCAGAAGATAACATGATGAAAGTTGGTAATGTGCCACTGCATCCAGGTGCGGAAAAATTTTTCCGAGAGAAAGGAATGCTTCCATAATATTATTTTGTGTTCTATTGAGGGCGCGCCAGATTGCTTGCTTTAGAAAAGATTACTAGGTTTTGCTTTTTCTCGAAAGGAGTCATTGCGTTGTGAACAGGAAAGCAGTATTAACCAGATGGCTGTTGGAAGGATACAAGCGTAATCTATCCAGCCTCCCAATGAAGCTTTTTATATTTTTTGCATTTGGATTGTCTGTTTACCAAATTTGGTCTGTAATTTTTGGGAATCTTGATCCACTTAATCAAATGGCAATCCATTTAGCATTTATTCTTGCACTTACATTTTTACTTTATGGCTATTCACAAAAGGAAGCAGTTCGAAGTCATAAGCCTAGCTTGATTGACTATTCCTTTGTTGTGTTGGCAATCAGTGCGGGTATCTATTTCACGTTCCATGCTGAGCGGATTGCAGTTCGAATACCAATTATGAATCCATTAACAGGTTGGGATCTCTTTTTCGGACTTGTGTTTATTGTTTTAACGATTGAGGCAACACGACGTACGATTGGTTTTCCAATTATTGTTCTTGTGTTTATTGGGTTTGCTTATACATTGTGGGGCCATCATTTCGATGGGCTATTTGGTCATCGGGAAATGTCTGCGGTTGAGTTTATTGAAAAGCTCACCTACGGCTTTAATGGACTTTGGGGATCGCCAATTTCTGTAGCGGCTTCATTTGTGTTTATGTTTATGTTGTTTGGTGCGTTCTTGCAAAAATCAGGTGCCGGGGAGTTTTTCTTTCGGATTTCAACAGCTATTGCAGGAAGAACGCGAGGAGGATCTGCAAAGGTAGCAGTTCTTGCTAGTGCATTTTTCGGCTCTATCTCTGGCAGCCCAACAGCAAATGTTGTGACTACGGGAAACTTTACGATTCCGGTTAGTAAAAAATCAGGCTATACACCAGCGGTTGCAGCAGCAGTGGAGGCTGCTGCCTCTACAGGGGGAAGCATTTTGCCTCCGATTATGGGATCATCGGCGTTTTTAATGGCCGCAGTGACACAAATGTCATATGGGTCCATTGTAATTGCAGCATTGATTCCTGGCGTTCTATATTATGTTTCTTTATTTGCGATGGTTCATTTTGAGGCCATGCGCCTTGATTTACCAAGACCTGCCAAGGAAGATATTCCGAAAGTCAGCGAAGTGCTTAAAGAAGGCTGGTTTTATTTTATTCCATTAATTGTACTAGTTGTTCTCTTAGTGCAAGGTTACAGTGCTTCACGTACAGGATTCTATGGCCTCCTTGCAGTAATCATTGTTAGCTGGTTTCGCAAAGAGACACGAATGGGCGTGCGAAAGACTTATGAGGCATTAGTGGATGGCGCAAGGTCCTCAATTCCTGTAACAACAGCCTGTGCCGCCGCAGGTCTTATTATTGCTGGTATTATGACAACTGGTCTTGGTGGAAAGGTAACGAGTATTGTGCTTGGATTAACAGAAGGGATGTTGTTTCCGACATTAATTCTTGTGATGCTGATTTGTATCGTATTAGGGATGGGAATGCCGGTTGCTGCTGCATACATCCTAACAGCGATGCTTGCAGGTCCAGCCTTAATCGAATTAGGGGTGTCAGTGATAGCTGCACATCTCTTCATTGTGTACTTTTCAATTTTTTCAGCAATTACCCCACCTGTTGCTGTTGCCGCATATGCCGCAGCGGGAATTGCCGAGGCAAACCCGAACCGCGTAGGACTAGAGGCTGTCAAACTAGGTATTGTCGGTTTTGTTGTCCCATTCATGTTTGTCTTAGAACCCGCCCTCTTAATGGACGGAAGTTTTGTAGAAGTATTACTGGCACTCTTGACTGCTGTTATTGGTGTCACGGCTCTAGCAGGAGGGGTGATTGGCTGGTTAAAAACACGGACGAATGTTTTGGAGCGGATTCTATTAGTTGTGAGCGGTGCGCTATCTATGTATGCTAATCTATGGACGAGCGCACTTGGTATCGTAATTATTATTTTAGTCTATGTTTCACAGAATAAAAGAAAAGAAGAAATGCCTGTTAGAGCTACTGAACTTCGATCTTAGTCAGCTTTATCGAATGAGGTGTTATCAAGGTAATATTGTAGCTTGATAATGCCTCGTTTTGTATGTTATGAAGTAGGAGAACGAGAGCTGCCAAGACTTCAGTTAGTTCAAGAACACTGAATCAACCTACGCGCAAGCCTTTACTTCTAACCCCCTATCATATAAAATTTATAGTAAAATAAAAATAAAGAATTGAATTTATTTTTACATATTTTAAAAAATGTGCATTTAACAATACAGCATGAGGATTTAGCTCTCGAATAATGATCCTCTACCTTAAAAAAACGAGGGTGAGCCGATGAACATTACCTATCTACTATTTTTTCTCTGTATTGTCGTTAGTACCTTAATTATTACCTATTGGGCGGCAAGGCAAAGTAAAACAACCAACCAGTTCTATATTGCTGCTGGTAGTTTAACAGGTACACAAAATGGGATGGCAATTGCAGGGGATTATATAAGTGCAGCTTCCTTTCTAGGAATTGTTGGTACCATTGCGATTAATGGCTTTGATGGTTTCTTGTATGCGATTGGATTTTTAGTTTCATATTTAATTGTATTGTTCTTTATTGCTGAGCCAGTACACCGCTTGGGCAAATATTCACTAGGAGATGTGATTTGCGCACGCTTTCCGAGTTATAAAATGCGTGGAGTGATGGCTGTTGGTGCATTAATCATTTCGGTTCTCTATATGATTCCTCAATTAGTTGCTGCAGGATTGTTGATTCGTTTATTGTTAAATATTAATTATTCAACTTCTGTGTTAATTATAGGATTATTAATGACTATTTATGTTGTTTTTGGTGGAATGTTTGCTACATCATGGGTCCAAATCATTAAAACAGTATTACTTTTATCTGGTACATTTCTACTCGCACTCATTGTTTTTTCTCGGTTTAATTGGAGTATTTCAGCCCTCTTAGAACAAGTTGCACTCGGTTCTCCATTAGGTGATCAATTTTCGTTACCAGGTCATTTATTTAATAACCCGATTGAAACAATTTCGCTTCATCTTGCCTTAATTCTTGGTACTGCCGGCTTACCACATATTTTAATTCGATTATTTACCGTCCGTAATACGGTAGAAGTGCGCAAATCTCTCTTAACTGCGAGCTGGATTATTGGTGTATTTTATTTGATTGCGCTTGTTTTAGGGCTGGGTGCGGTTGCACTAGTTGGGTTTGAGGAATTGGTTTTGCTTGATCCATCCGGAAATTTAGCTGCACCATTATTAGCGGAGAACTTGGGTGGCGACTTTCTAATGGCATTTATCGCTGCGATTGCCTTTACAACAATTGTAGCGGTTGTAGCTGGTTTAGTCATTTCGGCTACGACTGCTTTCTCGCATGATATTTATTTTCATATCCTTAAAAAAGGTAATACAACAGAGAAGAAACGCTTACGTGCTGCGCGCTGGACCGCTTTTTTTATTGGCCTTCTATCAACGTTATGTGCACTTGGGTTAAGGAATATGAATGTAACGTTTCTTGTTTCGCTAACATTTATTGTTGCAGCATCTAGTAATCTGCCAGTACTATTATTAACCATCTATTGGAAACGGTTTAATCAAACTGGAGCAATTACTGGAATGGTCTGTGGCTTAACAGCATCTTTATTGCTGCTATTAGTCGGACCACACGTGATGAATTTAGATGGAGGTTGGATTGCAAGAGATGCCTTTATACCACTCTATAACCCAGGAATAATTGCAATACCAATTGGATTTTTAGGGGCGTATTTTGGAGCGAAAATATCTCGTAAAGGACAAGAAGATACGGTTCCATTCCATGCTTTCTATCTAAAATCACAAACAGGGATTGATGCAAGGAGAGATCGTCCGTGATGTATTTGACAATCGTTTTATTCGAACGTTTAGGTTTATTATTGATTATTGCCTTTGTCCTTACAAGAAGCCCTGGATTTAGGTCACTGCTTTATCGTGAATTTAGTTTTAAAATGGCAGTTATTCATGCGTGTGTGTTTGGTTTGTTTGGAATTGCAGGGACACTAACCGGAGTCGTTATCGGGAGTGACTTTACGGTAGTCCAAGCATTTGTTTGGGATGTAAGGGATAATCAAATGGTTGTTAGTTCTAGTTTAGTTGCTATTGTAATTGCAGGGTTATTAGGAGGACCAATCGTTGGTCTTGGAGCTGGGATTATTACTGGTACGCATTTGTTTTTTTTAGGGGGGATTGGATTTTTAGCGAATAGCCTCGTGAATCCCTTAACAGGAATAATGGCAGGATTTACGGCGCGATTTTTTTCACAAGAACGAGTTATCTCACCAATAAAAGCACTATTTATTGGGATTTTCCCACCCATTTTACTTATGCATTTATTACTTATTTTTGATTCGCAGGATAGGGAAATGATTGCCATGATTAATACGATCGGATTACCAGTTGTATTATCGAATAGTATTGCCATTGCAATTTTTACAGCAATGATTGCCATTGTAATGCGAGAGCAGGAAAATGAAGCAGCATTTGCAACAAAGCAAGCATTGACGATAGCAGAAGAAGCACTACCTTTTTTAAAGGAAGATTCCTTTCAAAAAAAAGCTGAAGGGATTGCGGGACTTCTCTATGCCCGTTTAAAATTAGCAGCGGTTACGGTTACAAATGAAAAAGAAGTAATGGCACATAAAGGGATAGGGAGTGACCATCACAAGAAAGGTAACCAGTTAACGACAAAACTATCACACCGGGCAGTGGAAACCCAGGGGATGCTTGTTGCTTATTCAAAGTCGGAAATTCAATGTTCCAATAAAAATTGCCCATTAGAAGCTGTCATTATTATTCCAATATTAGAAGCAAGTAAAACAATTGGACTGATAAAATTATACTTTCTTAAAGCACAGCATATTCGTCCGGTTGAGCTCATGCTAGCAGAGGGTCTCGGACAATTGATCGAAAATCAATTAAAAACAATCAAAGCGGAAAGGATTGAATTACATACGCGCGATGCAGAGCTGAGTAGTTTACAAGCGCAAATCAATCCGCATTTTTTATTTAATACCCTGCATATGATTGCAGCATTATTTCGTAAAGACCCTGAAAAAGCAAGACATATCACCGTTCAATTAGCGCACTTTATGCGGTTCAATTTGAAGCTTGTCTCCACACATCTCGTGCCACTTACAAAGGAAGCGGAACATGTCAAAGCATATATTGCGATTATTCAAACCCGATTTACGAGTCGCTTGCAAATTAAATTTACACAGCCAGAAGGAATTTCCCATCTGCTTATTCCACCGTCATCAATCCAGCCACTTGTTGAAAATAGTGTCGGGCATGGACTGGAGCACGTTACAGAAGGAGGAAGAATTGAGGTAACGATGGAACGAAAAGGTGATCGAATGAAAATAAGTGTTCGAGATAACGGGCGAGGGTTTTCTGAAGAAATTCTATCTCAGGTTGGAAATGTTGTGCTGACGGAAAACCAGCATGGCGGGACCGGTTTATATAATGTGAATCAGCGCTTAATAAATCTGCTTGGTGAGGAAGCACGCTTACATGTTCGGAATTTACCTGTGAGTGGTAGTGAGGTTTATTTTACGATCCCATATAAAGAAAGGTAGGTTTTATATGAAAATTCACACGATAATTGCGGAGGATGAACAACTGGCACGTGAAGAATTAATCTATTTATTAGAAAAAGAACAAGATGTAAAGCTGTTGCCAAGTGCGGAAACTGGGGAACAATTAGTAGAGCTATACCTTGAACATGAACCAGATGTTATCTTTCTTGATGTCCATATGCCAGGTATGCGTGGTGTAGAAGCAGCGAAGAAAATAACAGAGCTTGCTTACATGAAAGTCCCATTATTTGTTTTTACCACTGCGTATGATGAATATGCAGTAGAAGCCTTCGAAATAGAAGCGATTGATTATATGCTGAAGCCATATGATACAGAACGGTTTCAAACAGCGATGAATCGTATCCGCAAACGAATGCAGCAAGCAGAGAGAAATGGCCAGGATTTATCAATTCAAGGCAGGACTCAGGCGACGAAATTATTGATAGATGATAACGATCGAACGGTTGTTTTGTCTCCGGATGCAATTTATTATGCCGTTCCATTCAAGCGGATGTTAGAGATACATACAGAGGATAAGATAATTCACAGCAGGATGACATTACAAGAGCTGGAAAAGAAGCTTCAGGGCTATGCTTTTTTTCGGACCCATCGCAGTTACCTTGTCAATTTGAATCATGTCCAGGAGATTACACCTTGGTTCAACGGAACAAGTAATGTCACATTAAAAGATAAAAAACAAACAACAATTCCCGTTAGTCGGGCTGCGAGGAAACATCTTTTTGATCTATTTGGAAATTAACCATTAATAACACTATTAAAACAATTCAATCGTAAATTTAAACCATTGAAGCGGATTTCCTCACTTGTATGTTAACTTCCTTTATAATCTCGGTAAGCGCTTACAAAAAAGCTGGAAATATAATAAAGGGAGGAAATACAGAGTGACTGAGACATTTGCAGCCGTTAAAGAGAAAGTAAATATGCCAGATTATGACCAAGCATATCAGGAGTTTAATTGGAAAGATGTAGAGAAGAACTTTTCTTGGTACGAAACTGGAAAAGTAAATATGGCTTATGAAGCAATTGATCGCCATGCAGAGAGCTGGAGAAAGAACAAAGTTGCACTTTATTACAGTGATCAAAATCGGGACGAAAAATATACATTCCGGGATTTGAAATTACGATCCAATCAATTTGGGAATGTATTGCGAACTATTGGAGTCGAAAAAGGTGACCGAGTTTTCTTATTCATGCCACGATCACCCGAGCTTTATATTAGTTTGCTAGGGATTTTGAAAAATGGCTCCATTGTTGGCCCATTATTTGAAGCTTTTATGGAGCAGGCTGTACGGGATCGGTTAGAAAATAGTGATGCGACGACGTTGATTACAACGAAGGATCTTTTGCCGCGTGTGCCATATAAAGAGCTTGCTCATTTAAATCAGATTATTTTAGTTGGTGAAGATGAGCTGCCAGATAACACGGAAGATATTACGTTTTACAATTACGAAACAGAAATGAAAAAAGCCTCGCGTGATTTAGAAATTGAATGGGTAGACCGTGAGGACGGAATGATTTTACACTATACCTCTGGTTCAACTGGAAAGCCGAAAGGGATCTTACATGCTCATAATGCAATGATTCAGCATTATCAAACCGCTAAATGGGTATTGGATTTGCAGGAAGAGGACATTTATTGGTGTACAGCTGATCCTGGGTGGGTAACTGGTACCTCCTATGGGATTTTTGGACCTTGGTTAAACGGCGCATCCAACCTCATTCGTGGAGGGCGTTTTAGTCCGGAAGATTGGTATTTAACGATTGAAAAGTACGGTGTCACGGTGTGGCTAAGTGCCCCAACAGCATTTCGAAGATTGATGTCTGTAGGTGATAATGTTTCAGAAGAATATGATCTAAGTTCATTGCGGCATATTTTAAGTGTTGGTGAACCGTTAAATGCAGAAGTCGTACATTGGGGAATGAAAGTTTATAAATTGAGGATTCACGATCATTGGTGGATGACAGAAACAGGTGGCATTATCATTGCCAATTATCGCTCCATGGAAATGAAGCCAGGTTCGATGGGCAAACCATTTCCAGGTATTGAAGCTGCAATTTTAGATGATGCAGGCAATGAACTTCCACAAGGGCAAATGGGTAAGCTCTGTGTAAAAGCTGGATGGCCATCCATGCTTCGAGCGGTATGGAAAAATGAAGAACGCTTTAATCAATATTTTCCAGTAGATGGTTGGTTTGAGTCAGGGGACTTGGCTTCAATGGATGAAGATGGGTATTTTTGGTTTGGTGGCAGGGATGATGATGTTATTCAAACTTCAGGTGAACGTGTTGGGCCATTTGAAGTCGAAAGCAAGCTCGTTGAACATCCTGCTGTTGCAGAAGCGGCCGTAATTGGAAAGCCTGATCCGGTCCGCGGCGAAATTATTAAAGCATTTGTTGCCTTAAGGGATGGTTATACGAAAACAGATGAATTGCAAGAGGAGCTTCGATTATATGTTAAGCAAGGGCTTGCGGCACATGCTGCACCTAGGGAAATTGAAATACGGGACTTTTTACCAAAAACAAGAAGTGGAAAAATTATGCGCCGTGTCTTAAAAGCATGGGATCTCGGTTTGCCAACAGGTGACTTATCAACGATGGAAGAATAGAGGTTAGTAAACTATTTTAGGGGTGGAAAGGTTTTCTAAGACAGGGAGCTTAGAAAACCTCCTAGCTCAAAATCCGAGGAGGATGCATATGGGTGCAGAAAAAGAATATAAGCAAAAGGTTACAAAAGAGGTAGACTATGTTCAAGTAACCGAAAGTAAATCTTTTAAAAAGCTAATGCATGATCGGAAGAAATTTATTGTACCATTAACAATCTTTTTCCTAGTATTTTACTTTTTACTGCCAATTTTAACTTCTTATACGACCTTTTTAAATACACCAGTGATTGGAGATATTTCTTGGGTATGGCTGTTCGCTTTGGCTCAATTTGTGATGACATGGGTGTTATGCACAGTTTATGTGAAAAAAGCTGCTTCCTTTGATAAGCAAGCAGATCAAATTATAAAAGAAATGGATCAAGGGGGAGATGGTCGATGAGCCCTACAGTCATAATACTTTTTCTCGCAATTGTTCTATTAACACTAATCATCACTTTTTTTGCAGCCAGGAGGACGCAAACGGCTGGTGATTTTTATACTGCCGGCGGTGGACTCACTGGCATGCAAAACGGCCTAGCAATTGCAGGTGACTATTTGTCAGCGGCATCCTTCTTAGGAATTGCGGGTGCCATTGCACTATTTGGATTTGATGGGTTTTTCTATAGCATCGGATTTTTAATTGCATATTTAGTTGTGCTATTCCTAGTTGCTGAACCGTTGCGTAATCTTGGTAAATACACACTTGCTGATATGATTAATTCTCGTTTTGATGCCAGGAAGGTTCGAGGAGCGGCTGCGCTGAACACAATTACTATTAGTACGTTCTATATGATCGCACAGCTTGTTGGTGCTGGGGCACTCATCCAGCTATTGTTTGGCATAGATTACTGGATGGCTGTACTCATTGTTGGTGTCATGATGACAATCTACGTATTATTTGGCGGTATGATTGCAACGAGTTGGGTTCAAATTGTAAAAGCTGTACTACTAATGGCTGGGATGGTCATCATGACATTTCTCGTATTATTGAAGTTTAATTTTAATATTGGACAGATGTTTACCGATGTAAAGTCTGTAACGGCACATGGGGAAGCATATTTAATGCCTGGTTTACAGTATACAGAACCACTTGGTACATTATCACTTATGTTGGCGTTAGTTCTTGGTACAGCAGGATTACCACACATTCTTATGCGGTTTTTCACGGTTAGAGATGCGCAAACAGCAAGAAGTTCAGTTGTTATCGCAACATGGGTGATTGGTATCTTCTATGTTCTCACCCTGTTTCTCGGTTTTGGAGCAGCGGCATTTGTTGGTTATGACACAATTATTGCAGCAAACCCTGGTGGGAATATGGCTGCACCGCTACTCGCACAAGCAATCGGTGGAGATTTCTTGTTTGCCTTTATCTCGGCAGTTGCCTTTGCCACTATATTAGCGGTAGTGGCCGGTCTTGTACTATCCGGTGCATCGGCATTCGCTCATGATTTATACGGTCAAATTATAAAAAAAGGGAAAACAACGGAAAAAGAGCAAGTAAGAGCAGCTCGTTACGCATCATTAGCCGTATCTGTTCTATCTATAGTCTTAGCATTATTTGCACAATATTTAAATGTAGCATTTCTAGTTTCACTTGCCTTTTGTATTGCTGCAAGTGCAAACTTACCGGTTATTCTTTATACTGTATATTGGAAAAGATTCAATACTGCGGGGGCAGTTACAGCAATGCTGACGGGATTACTATCTGCATTACTTCTTGTATCGATTAGCCCAAGTGTTTTTTCACCAGTTGAAGGTGCAGCATTATTTGTAGGAGAACCAATTTTCCCGCTTACAAATCCAGCACTTGTATCGGTACCACTTGGGTTTCTGGGAGGATATTTAGGAACGATATTATCGAAAGAAACGGATAAGAAACGTTATGCAGAAGTGAAGGTGAAGGCAAATACAGGTTATAAGCGGAGTGGTGTGAGTCACTAGAGAGAAATAGAAAAAATGCTTGCAGCTGAAATGTTGCAAGCATTTTTGTGTAGGGAATATATTAGTTGTCATTATGCTATAGTTTGATCAATATTAATTGAATCTACTATTTAGTGCAGGGAGTGCTTATGTGTTTTCTTTTTTATCTGGAATTAAAAGGCTAAAGACAATTCCAAAGAAAGCTGCGATGAAGAATGTTGTAAAACGTGATGTAACGATTCCTTCAAGTGGTGTACTTATCCAAATGATTGTTGCGAATAATCCAGACAAAATTGTAGCAATAACCCCTGCACTTGAATAACGTTTCCAGAAAAATGTCATTAGAATAGCGGGAGAAAGGGTACAGCCAACACCAGCCCATGCCCAGCTGACTATAAGATAGACTAATGATTCTGATACCAACGCAATGACCATACCGACAAGCCCAAAAAATGCAACTGACAGCCGGGATAGCCATACAAGTTGCCCATCCGTAAGCTTAATACCTAATGCTTTATGGATAATATCTTCTGTAACAGAGCTCGTAACTACTAATAACTGTGAATTTGCAGTCGTTATAATTGCTGCTAATACACCGGCTAGTAAAAGCCCCGCTATCCACGGTGGCATTAAATGAAGCACCATTGCAGGCAAAAGGGTTTCAACATCGGTGAATGTTCCTTGATCATATATTGCTATTGCAGCTAGACCAATTAAAAATGCGCCTCCATATGCAAGGAATGTCCAGACAATCGCAACGAGACTACCCTGATTTGCCTCTTTATTATTCTTCAGGGCCATAAAGCGTACACTAAGTTGTGGTTGCCCACCTAAAAAACCGAAGAACCAGGAAAAATTATTGAAAAAAAGAACACCTAATGAAAACCCAGTCAATCCACCAAACCAAGAATTAAATGAATGATCTGAAGCAGCTAGGGATTGACTAATTGATAAGTCATTTGTATAAATGTAAACGAGTGCGACAATCGGTAAGCCGACCAATGTAATTAACATCATCACACTCTGTACCATATCTGTCCAAACAACCGAAATAAACCCACCAGCAAAAGCCGTTAAAATAATAATTGCTGTTGCTATTAGAATACCAATGACCGGAGGGATATCAAATGTTGTAAATAACATTTTTCCAGCACCAGCCATCTGAGCACTAATATAAAACATTAAAAATCCAGCAATTAAAACACTTGTTAACCAGCGTATTATGGTTGCTTTTTCACCGAAGCGAACAGCTAAATAATCGGGAAGTGTTATCACATTATATTTATCTGTTTCTGCCATAAATTTTTTTGCTAAAACTAACCAAGCAAAAATAATTCCTAATGCAATTCCTACAGCCACCCATATACCTGATAAACCAGTCATAAATACAAAGCCGGTATAACCTAATAGTAGCCAAGCAGATTCTCCTGTTGCACGCTCAGAAAAGGCTAAAGCCCAGCCAGGCAGTTTTTTTCCACCTAATAAATAATCAGCTTGAGTCTTCGTTTTTTTACTAAAATAGTAGCCTATCCAAACAATTACAATACAGTAAAGAATAAATTCAACTAAAATAATCGTATTCATAACAACCTCCAAATGTTAAATTCAAATACTGCAAAAAGTTGAAATCAGTACTATTTATTGGTCATATACCAACTCCTGTTGCATATTTTTTTCTAGAACATGTGTTGAGGGAACTGTAACTCAATCGTTTCTGTTGATTGCAATGGATGAACGAGTTATTTTGTTTATGAAAATAGATTAATAATATTATTCTATTTATATAAGAATGAGAGAATAAAAAATACAGCATAATTGCACAAAAAATTTATACCATTTCCACCGATATATTTGGAATGTATAAATAAATGGATAACATGCTTATGCAGGTAAGAGGTTAAGGGTAATTAATGTATCTATATAAATTGCACAAAAAGATATGAAAGCGATTACAATAATCGCCTTCATTAAATGGTGGGTTGGGTGGTTAAGAAAAATGTTTCTTTAACCCTAAGTATAGAAGCATACAATGTTCAAAGCTTTTTGTATCAAGTGATGTTATTTCTTCAATCTTTTGTAACCGGTAAATAAGTGTGTTGCGGTGAATAAAGAGCTTTTTTGCTGCTTTACTCGTATTCATATTTGCCTCACAGTAAGTCATAAATGTTTTTGCGAGCTCTGAAGCAGATTTATCCTGGAATAATGGTGATAACCTGAATGCAAGCTTATCATTGTAAATAGCATTCACTTGTTCTGGAAGCAAACCGAGTAGCATTTTCCAATCATGGTAACTGTAAATTTTAGGTGTGATGTCCAATTGGCCACCATATTGAATTAAGCTGTTTGCTTCTCGGAATGATTGATATATTCCTGCAATTGTTTGTGATAGGCTGCCAATTGCAATAGAGGTATGCATAATTTGAAAGGATCGTAGAACAGTCATTAATTTTAAACTTAGCTTTTCAAAACAACGAAGCTTATCTATATATGCCTCTTTGCTTAGGACCGAAGTTAATAAAATTATCTTTTCCGAGTTTAAAAATGTACAAAGACTATCCTGCTTGCATAGGAATACTCGACGTGTTGATTCCAGCAATTCTGCTTTTATATCCCCAACATTATGGTGTATCGATGTATTTTTTAATAAAGCATTTCCGATGTCTATAACAATGCAAAACCAATTTGAATTATAATTTATCTGAAACATGTCACAGTACTGCTCCAGTGTTTGCTGATTATGTGTATCATTTAATAAAACATATTGTGCGAATGTTTCGGCCGCTTTCACACTTAGTTCTTTTGTTTGTCGATGAATTGCATCCTGCCACATTATTTCTACATAGCTTTTCACTAGGTATGCATATGGCTTTACTTGTTCTGGTGGACCGATAATACCAAGTACTCCAACAGCTTTATTCTCAAATGTCAGTGGAATGACGACACCAGGAAGAACATTATTCATATTTTTTGTTTTTTCCTCATCATATATTAATACAGTATTTTTCTTTAAAGCCTCTTTGGAAGGGGGATGAACTGTTCCGATCCGGTCGGGGTTGGTTGATCCGATGATCCAGCCATTTTCATCAATTAAACTGATGGGAAAAGGTAATATATCTGAAGTCGATTTAACTATTTTCTGTGCAAATTGCACGAAACCTTTAATAATCGCCACCTCCTTTCTTTTGATTTATTTAACACCATATTAACACAGTAACATAATTAAGAAAATATAGAAAACTTAATTTTTTGTACATCTTGCCTATAGATTTATTGATATTACGAAGCTATAAATAAATTATATGATTTTTAAATGGGCTTGGAGGTGCGGATTTGGTTAAGAAGACAGATATCATTATTGTTGGTGGCGGGGTTATTGGATCAAGTATCGCATTTAACCTTTTAAACGATGGGTTTGAAGGAGAAATTACTTTGTTTGAGAAAGATAAGATGTATGAATTTGCCTCTACACCAAGAAGTGCAGGAGGTATTAGGCAATTGTTTACGACAGCAATTAATATTCAGATTAGCAGGTATAGCTTAAAGAAGTATGTGACATTTGCGGAAGACATGGCTGTTGACTCTGAAAAAGCAGAAATTGATTTTAAGCAAAATGGTTACCTATTTCTATCAACTAATGAAAATAGAAATCCACTAATTAAGCAACAGCAATTACAAGCGAGATATGGTGTGCCATCCGAGCTGTTATCAAGTGAGGAACTGAAAACAATTATTCCTGAGTTGCATATCGATGATTTACAAGGAGGGCTTTATTGTAAGGAGGATGGATATTTAGATCCTTACTCTGTTATGCAAGGATACATTCGCAAAACCAAGCAGCTTGGTGGAGTGTACGAATATGTAGAAGTTGAAACAATTATTAAAGAAAGAAACAGAGTTGTGGGTGTTCAGTTAAAGAATAATGAGATATACCATGCACCAATTGTTATAAATTGTGCAGGTCCTTGGGCACCAGCATTAAATGAAACAATTGGTTTGCCGATTCCTGTTGTCCCATTAAAGCGCCAAATTATTCAATTTGATATTTCGGAACCCTTAACGAATGAATTGCCTTTAACCATTGATCCAACGGGTGTTTATTTCCGGCATGAAGGTAAATTCCTGATTGCGGGTTATTCCGAAAAAGTAAAGCCGGGTATTGACTTCAAATGGTCACGCGATTTTTTTTATGAACATTTATGGGCGGTATTAAGCCATCGGGTGCCAAACTTTGAAAACGCAAAAATAATTCGAGGCTGGGCAGGGATGTATAGCCATAACACACTTGATCAGAACGCTATTATAGGAGGTCATCCTGAGCTGCAAGGATATTATTTGGCATGTGGATTTAGCGGGCATGGCATGCAACAAGCTCCAGCGGTAGGTAAAGGATTATCAGAGCTCATTCTTACTGGTGCTTATGAAACACTAGATTTAACTCCGTTATGTTTCGAAAGATTTGCCAACAATAAATTGATTGTTGAAGAGGCAATTGTATGATGGTTATTTTGTGTTTAAAAAGAATTTGTAACAGTGAAAAATGATGGTATTAAAAAGGGGAGACAGAATGAACGATTTTGTATCCGACGTCGTGAAGAATATGCCGGCATATTTGTTTTCAGAGCTTAATAGGAAGAAAAAAGCCTTGCAAGAAAAAGGGGTCGATGTGATTGATTTAGGAATTGGTGCACCAGATTTACCAACACCAGAGTTTATTTATGATGTTTTAGTAAAAGAAGCAAAGCACCCTGCGAACCACCGTTATTCTCCATACAGCGGGAATCAGGAATTTAAAGAAGCGGTTGCTTCCTTTTATAAAAAACATTATGGTGTCGAGCTGGATTCGAATACCGAGGTGTTAACACTCGTTGGTACAAAGGAAGGAATTGTGAATCTTATTCAGGCAGTAATCAATCCGGGTGATACAGTGCTTATCCCTGATCCGGGGTATCCCGTTTATCGAATGGGCGTTCATCTAGCTGGTGGAGATGCAGTATCTTTACCACTTGATAAGCAAAACAGCTATGTTCCACAATATGATGCACTAACCAAGAGCGAGCGAGAAGCTGCAAAGCTACTTTTTTTAAATTATCCAAGTAACCCGACAGCAGCTACGGTTGAATTATCGACCTTTACCGAGGCGGTTGATTTTGCTGCTAAAAATAATATCCTACTTGCTCATGATGCTGCCTATGATCTTATAACATTTGATACGTATAAATCACCTAGTGTGCTTCAGGTTCCGAATGCGAAAGATATTGCGATCGAATTTGGTACATTATCCAAAAGCTATAACATGACTGGATGGAGAATCGGCTATGTTGTTGGCAATAAAGAAATTATTCAAGCGCTTGCAACATTAAAGAGCAATATTGACACAAGTCAATTTCTTCCTATCCAGTTAGCTGCAGCTGCTGCATTGCAAAGTGATCATCGAACGGTTAGAGAAAACAGTGCAATTTTTAAAAAGAGAATGGAAAAACTCTACAACGCTCTGGCTGAAATGGGGATGACAGCATATAAGCCAAAAGGCACGATTTTTCTTTGGGTAGACGTTCCGGATGGATTTACATCAGCTGGATTTGCCGATAAGCTATTAGACGAATTAGGTATCATTGTAACTCCGGGAACTGCGTTTGGTCCTGGTGGGGAAGGGCATTTTCGAATATCTTTGTCCGTATCAGAAGAGCGTTTAGATGAAGTAATCAAGCGAATGAAAAACTTAGCTGGATGAGGAGTGAACCCATCTTGATTAGGAAAGAAGAAAACATGACGGCTGCTAGGGCGATTGTTGAATGTATGAAACGAGAAGGAATACAAAAGGTTTTCTGTGTGCCTGGTGAGAGCTACTTGCCAGTGCTGGATGCCCTCTACGATGAACAATCCATTCAGCTTATTTCTGCTAGGCATGAGGGGGGTGCCGCTTTTATGGCAGAAGGATATGCGAAAGCAACATTAAAGCCAGGCGTTGTTTTAGCAACAAGAGCTGTAGGTGGAAGTAATCTGGCGATAGGTGTGCATACAGCTTATCAGGATTCAACTCCAATGGTTGTTTTCCTTGGTCAGGTCAGCAGTAAGTTCAGAGGAAGAGAGGGCTTCCAAGAAGTTGATTTAGATCGCTATTTTCAACCAATTACGAAATGGGCTGTTGAAATTACAGATCCGGAACGGACACCGGAAATCGTTAGCCGGGCCTTTCGAATCGCACAAACTGGAAGACCAGGACCCGTTGTTGTTTCTTTACCAGAAGACATTCTTCCCGTAAAAGCGCTCATGAAATTTGGTCCGAAGCTAGCGCCGCCTAGACCTGCACCATCTAATCAGGAATTGAGCCAGGTGAAGGCACATCTCTTAGAGGCAAAAAAACCAATCATCATTGCGGGGGGTGGTATAAAGAGCGCACGGGCAGAAAGGTTATTAATTGATTTTGCGGAAAAAAACAAACTACCTGTACTTGCAGCATTTCGAAGGCATGATGTCTTTCCAAATCAGAACAAATATTATGCTGGTCATCTTGGACTAGGTGCGCCAAAAGAAGTACTTGAAACCGTTCGTGAAGCAGATGTTATTCTCGCACTAGGAACAAGGTTATCAGAAGTGACCACACAGGATTACACGATTATAAGCTCCAGCCAAAAATTAATCCATATTGATATTGACTATGACACGATTGGCAAGGTGTATGCACCAGAAGTTGGGATTGTAGCTGATGCGAAGGAGACCTTACGCTTACTAAATGAACTATCGATGCCTATAAATTGGGAGGATTGGACATTAGCAAGACGGCAAGCTTATGAAAAAGCAACTGATTTAAAAGCTCGTCGGAATGACGTGATTAATCGAAAAGTAATCGAAATCCTGAAGGACAAACTACCGAATGATGCCTTATTAACGAATGACGCAGGTAATTTCGCAGGCTGGCTGCACCAATTTTATACATTTGAGGAAAAGCATACATACATTGGACCAACATCGGGTGCAATGGGATATGGCATGCCAGCAGCACTGGGGGCAAAGCTTGCTTTTCCGACGAAACAGGTGGTCTCCTTATCAGGTGATGGTGGATTTATGATGACAGTGCAAGAACTCGAGACAGCGGTTCGCTATCAGATTCCGATTATTTGCCTTGTGTTTAATAACAATATGTATGGAACAATCCGGATGCACCAGGAAATGCATTACCCAGAAAAAGTAATTGGTACAGATTTAGGACAGGTTTCTTTTAAAGATCTAGCCATCAGTATGGGAGCAGACGGATATGTAGTTAATTCTCCAGAGGAATTTGCATCTGCTTTTGACAAGGCGTTAACGAAAGGGCGAGTAGCTGTGATTGAAATTATGACCGAAATGGAACAAATCTCTGTTTCACAGACAATTACGGGATTACGTGGAAAATGAATAGTTAGGGAGGAGTGTCAAAATGGCAATACAATTAGAAACAAGAAAACTAGCAAACTTCATTAATGGTGAATGGGTAGAAGTAAGTGAGTCTACTGGTGTTACTAACCCAGCGACAGGTGAGGAAATTGTTCAAGTACCACTCTCTAATACTAGCGATGTAGAGAAAGCAGTGCAGGCAGCTAAGGAAGCGCAAAAGGAATGGGCGCTAGTTCCAGCACCACAACGGGCTGAAGTACTATATCGTGTTGGTTATCTCTTGAAAGAACGGAAAGAAAGGCTTTCGCAGCTTTTAACTCAGGAGAATGGGAAGGTCATTGAAGAAGCTCGTGGAGAAGTGCAAGAAGGAATCGATATGGCCTTTTATATTGCTGGGGAAGGGCGCCGGCTTTTTGGCCAAACGACACCAGCAGAATTAAAGAATAAATTCGCGATGAGTCAGCGAGCACCAGTTGGTGTTGTTGGAATTATTACCCCATGGAATTTTCCAATTGCGATTGCTACGTGGAAATCGTTTCCGGCAATCATCGCTGGAAATGCAGTAGTATGGAAGCCTGCAACGGAAACTCCAATTATGGCGTATGAATTAGCCAAAATCTTTGAAGAAGCTGGTCTGCCAAAAGGTGTAATAAATGTTGTATTTGGCTCTGGATCTACAGTTGGTGATGCATTCGTTCATCATACAGACATTCGGGTTATTTCGTTTACAGGGTCAAATGATACGGGGCGAAATATTGCTGCAGCATGCGGAAAGCAATTGAAGAAGGTTTCATTAGAAATGGGCGGTAAAAACGCTGTGATTGTTATGGATGATGCAGATCTTGAACTTGCCGTAGAAGCGATTTTATGGAGCGCATTTGGCACAAGCGGTCAACGCTGTACAGCATGCAGCCGAGTAATTGTGCATGAAGCTGTCAAAGAAACATTGGAAGAACGATTACTAGCAGCGATGGAAAACTTAACGATTGGTAATGGTTTAAATGAGTCCATTAAGGTTGGTCCAATTATTAACAAAGCCGGAATAGATAAGATAAAAAGCTATATTGAAACTGGAAAAAATGAAGGTGCTAAACTGCTTGCTGGCGGCTATGAATTAACGGAAGGAGAATACCGCCAAGGAAACTATTTTGCTCCAACATTGTTCACCGATGCAACAGCAGATATGCGGATTGCACAAGAGGAGATCTTTGGTCCTGTTGTATCCTTGATACCTGTAAAAAGCTTTGAAGAGGCAATTGAAGTAAATAATGGAGTCGAGTATGGTCTATCCAGTTCAATTTTCACAAATGATGTCAATCGTGTATTTAAAGCACAGCGGGATCTGGATACAGGAATTGTCTATGTGAATGCAGGTACAACTGGGGCAGAAATTCACTTGCCGTTTGGGGGAACAAAGGGAACGGGGAATGGTCATCGTGATTCTGGCGTCCAGGCTCTCGATGTATTTACAGAATGGAAGGCAGTGTATGTTGATTATAGTGGAACACTTCAGCGTGCGCAGATTGATGTATGAGGAAGTAACGATACATGTGGCAAATTGCATTATGTGAATAAACATGAATGGATTGGGAGCTTGACCAGCATCAGGCTCCTGATTGTTTTTAATCCACATCATTTTAACAAGTAGATATAATGTCTTATCTCTTCTAGAAATAATATAGGAGAGGAAATTAGGGTTGCTTTCAAATGTTTAAAAAGACCTAATGGAGGCAGGAGGACGAATGTGTATGTTATTTCTAAATGAAAAGGATATACAAAAAGCAGTTACAATGAATGATGTAATTGACGCGGTTGATTCAGCTTATCAATTATATGAAGAAAATCAATTTCAAATGCCGCATAGAATGCATGTTTCAGAAAAGGAAAACACATTATTGTTAATGCCCTGCATAACTACAGGAGCAATAGGAACGAAACTCGTGACACTTTTTCCAAATAATAAGCATGTACCAATGCTTCAAGGGATTGTCATACTAAATAGTAGTGAAACAGGGGAGGTAAAAGGTATTCTAGAAGGATCTTTTTTAACTGGTTTACGGACAGGCGCTGTTGGTGGCTCGGCAGTGCGCCATTTAGCAAAAAAGAATGCTGCAAGACTTGCGATTATTGGAACAGGAGTACAAGGTCTTTACCAGGCTGTGGCTGCCTGCTCCCAAAGGTCGATTACGGATATTTACCTTTATAATCGGAGTGCAGAGAAGCTTTCCAATTTTATCACACAGCTAGAGGGCTGGATTGGTACATCGATTCAGTTGCATCCTATGGTTACTGCAGAAGAAGCGATAAAGAACGCTGATATTATTATTACTTCCACAAGCTCAAGTGAACCCGTTCTTCCAAATAAAAAGCATCTTCTTCGAAATAAGCTTATCATTGGGGTCGGCTCCTATCAACCATCCATGCAAGAATTTCCGGAAGCGCTCTATGAACTTACAGACACCATTTTAGTAGATACGGAACATGCAATAGCTGAATCGGGTGACCTGATTTATCCTCTAGCTCAAGGCTTGATAGAACCTGACGCTGTACAAAAAATCTCTACTTATATTCGAAGTGAACCAAAACCAACTCTTGGAAATACAATTGTATTTAAGTCAACTGGAATGGCATTATTTGATGTAGTCGTTGCGAATACAATCTATCAAAAGGCTATGGATAAAGGAGTTGGTACGGCGCTTACTTTGTAAAGAAAATATAGTCTTCTGCAATAAGTATTACCTTCTCTTCTCTCGCGAAAAGGAACAAATTTTAAATGTAATCTGTTGTTATTCATGTATGAATTAGTATCCGTTTTCATAAATTGAACTAATAGAAAATTCATTTATTCCGAGTTTACGGGCAGTAAAACTCACACATCAAGAATGTGAGGTAATCAAAACAATGTAAATGGGGGATTAACCGCCCGTAAAATTCCGATTCTGTTCAAGGGCCTTTAGGCATACCCTTGTGGTGCTAACATTCTGTGGAGATGAAAAAAACCACTGAATGTAGCTTCACTTTATTGAAAGCTGATGGAGGGAGTTGATGATTCAAACATGATCATTTGCAGGTGTGAAGAAGTATTGTTACGTGACATTATCACTTCCATTCAAAATGGAGCAGAAACATTAAAAGCAATCAAAATGGAAACACGAGCTGGAATGGGAATCTGTCAAGGGCGGACGTGTCGTGTGTTGTTGGAGCAGGCTATGACCTTTTATACAAATATAGATATCCAAGAATTCAATAATGTATCATATAAGAACCCAGTACGTCCAATAAGTTTAGCTGATCTATCTCAAAGTAGAAAGGATCCTTCGTAATGAGAATAGAAAAACATCCCATCCTTGGTTATATTGACAAAAAAGAAGTACGAATCACGTACAATGGTGTGGATTACCCAGCATTTGAAGGAGAAACAATCGCAGCAGCATTACTTGCTAATCATATACGGATTTTACGGTATTCAGAAAAGGGAAAAAAACCACGGGGAATCTATTGCGGGATTGGTCACTGTTATGAATGTCGTGTAACAGTTGATGGTGAAAGAAGTGTAAGAGCATGTGTAACAGGTGTAAAAGATCAGATGAAGATCATTTCTCAAGGGATAGATGCTGATGAAATATGATTTAGTAGTTATCGGTGCTGGTCCTGCAGGAATGGGGGCAGCTATTATTGCAGCATCTCACGGTGCACGAGTAGCATTAGTCGATGAAAATCCAGTTCCCGGTGGAAAATTAAGAGGCCAGATCTATAAAGAACCTAAATCGGGATGGTGGATTGGCGAGAAAATTGCACGAAACATGGAAAATAAAATAAAACAATTAGGTGTTCCATGTTTCCTCGAGTGTGAGGTTTGGGGAATTTATCCAAAATGGAAAGTGATGTTGAATAATGGAGAACAATTAGAATCAGATTTTGTTTTAATTGCAACAGGTGCTGCTGAAAAAGCAATCCCAATTCCAGGCTGGACAAAACCAGGAGTTATGGCGATTGGAGCAGCACAAGTATTGGCAAATATTCAGCGTGTAAAACCAGGAAACCGAGTTGCCATCATCGGACTTGATGTACTTTCTTTAACAATTGCCTATGACCTTAAAATGGCTGGAGTTGATGTTGTTGGCATCTATCTTCCGCCATTAAATGCATTTTCATCGGATAAATCGAATCCATTAAAGATGATTGCCTATCTTTCTAGTTTATCGCATTTAGCTCCAAATCCAATGCTTAAATTACTTGGAAAGATAGGACAGAAAGAATCTGTGCAAAAACTTGGGGTAAACTACTATCCGCCATTTGGCATGAGAGTATGGGGGATTCCGTTACATTTAAGAAAGGCAGTAGTTGAAATTATTGGCAATGACATAGTGGAAGAAATTGAGATAGCAACAGTGGATCGAAATGGACAGCTTGGAAGAAAACAAGAAAAACGAATCTCTGTTGATTGTGTTTGTATATCTGGAGGGCTCCTTCCATTAGTGGAGCTTGCGAGTGCAGCTGGTTGTGAGTGTGTTCATATCGAGGAATTGGGTGGTCTTATACCTTTGTATAATGACCAATTGGAAACAACACAATCAGGTGTTTTTGTGGCAGGAAACAGCACTGGTATTGAGGGGGCAAAGGTTGCCATGGCACAAGGGGAACTAGTAGGTACCGTCATTAGTGATCAAATAGGATTAGTAAAGGACGGACCGGAATTAATAAAAAAGGCAAAAGAAAAAGTTAGCCTAGAGCGAAAGAACGCTGTTATTAAATTTCACCCAGGGCTTGAAAACGGCAGGGAAAAGCTAGAGCGTTTATCCCGGATCAGTGAGGTAAATCATTACTGAATGAAGTTTCACTTTATAGAATGAAAAAGCTGTTTGAGGAGTTGAGATTCATGGAAACAGCTGATGTTGTAATTGTTGGAGGCGGGGTAATCGGTACATCGATTGCTTACAGGCTTGCTGGAAATCGCAAGGTAGTGTTAATCGAAAAAGGAGAAATTGGTGCCGAGACTTCTGGTTCCTGTGACAAAGCAATTTTTTTACAATCCAAAAAGCCTGGATTTCCTATTAAACTAGCTCAGGAGAGCCGAATGGTATATGAGAATCTGGAAGAAGAATTAGGAATGAATATTGAATTTCAAAAAAATGGCGGCATGATTGTTATTGAGAATGAAAGCCACCTTGATTTTATGAGGAAATTTGTAAAGCAACAAAATAAGGCAGGTATAAATGTGAAATTAGTAGATCAAAAAGAAGCATTGGCGTTTCAGCCATGTTTATCCCCGGGAATTGTTGGTGCGACCTATAGTACGGTAGATGCAGAAGTCAATCCGCTGCTATTATCACGAGCCTTTGCTGAAGCTGCAAAACGAAAGGGCTTAATCATTCGCAGGCATACCGAAGTAACCGGGATTGTAACAAAGGATAGTCGAGTAATTGGAGTACAAACCAATGATGGAAGAATCGAAACGGAACTTGTTATCAATGCTGCTGGTCCTTTTGCTCCTAAAATAGCGGAAATGGTCGGGATTGGACTGCCGATTATACCGCGCCGCGGAGTGATTCTAATTTCAGAAAAAGTAAAACCAATTGTTCATGGGAATATTTTATGTTCACAGTACATTGCTGCGAAGCATCTATCCAATAACACAGACGTCCCATCTTATGGAATTGGACTTTCACTTGGACAAACGGAAAGTGGAAATTTATTAATAGGTGGAAGCAGGGAGTTTAAAGGATATGATAAAGCGGTTGAACCGAAAATATTATCAGCTGTTGCAATGCATGCTCGCCGAATAGCACCATCCTTAGAACCTGTCCGTATTATTCGTGCAATGGTAGGGTTTCGTCCATTTACTAGTGACGGGCTTCCTATTATTAGTGAAGTGCCGCATTTAAAAGGGTTTATTATTGCGGCAGGCCATGAAGGAGATGGAATTGCACTTGCTCCAATTACCGGTTTATTAGTTGCCAGCTTGGTAAATAAAGATTTGAAGTACAAGGATTTTTTGGATCAATTACAACTCGATCGTTTTAATGCGTCCCATGCTTCACCTAAACAGGGGTGATAAAGATGTTGGAAATAATAATACCTTTAGTGTTGCTTTTTACCATTGTTTTTGTTAAACAAATACCAAAAGTAGGTGGTGATATAAGGGCAGCGCTTCTCGTTGCTGCACTCTCATCGGCATTTATTTCAGGCTTAAACTTTAATGAAATGATTGTTGCATTTATTGATGGAATTGATCGTTTATCTTGGGTTATTATGCTTTCTATATTTGGCAGTTTATATGCTGAATCACAGGTGAAATTAGGTGCAATGGATACAACATTGAATAGTTTACGAGCTGCATTCGGTAATTCTCCAAAAGGTTTGATTGCCGCCGTGTTTATAACTTTAATTTTGGCTGGGTCTTTTCTTGGAGATGCTATCGCTGCAGCTACGGTTATTGGATTTCTCGTAATCCACGCACTAACTGAATTGAAACTGAAGCCTGAGCAAATCGGAATGATTATCTTGATTGGCGCATCTATTGGTTCCATTATGCCACCTATTACACAAGGCGTTTTCTTGTCTGCATCCCTTATCGGTATCGATCCAGGACCAGTTGCCAAGCTTGCGTATATAACTGTGTCCATTGGTGGAATTCTAGCAATTTTAGAATCATTTCGTTTTGTCCGCGGAAAAAAAATGCCACCAGAATTAATTCCCAATCAATCTGTTTTCCAAATCCTGAAAGAAAACTGGAAGACGCTCATACCTCTCTTTGTTCTAATTGCCATTGTTATCGCAAACACATTATTTGACTATAATATTTTTACTGAAATCGCAATTTTTGTTTATATTCTCGAACCGCTTATCGGGATACCTATTTTACAGGGGTTAACCAATCAAATTGTAGCAGCAATTATTATCGCACTGCTTGTCGGTTTCTTATTCCCGTCTGTTAGAAAGCAAACAAAAGGTGTAATTAAAAACGGACTAGGAAAAGTGAACCAAACCGTCCAAATCCAACTTTCTGCCGGCGTTATGGTAGGAGTGTTCTATGCTTCAGGTTTGATTGAAAAGGTTGCACTTATGACAGAAGGGTTAGCTTCTTCGATGATAAAAGTGGGAGGAGCTATAGCTATGGTAGTTGTCGGGATGCTAACTGGTTCTCAAACTACTGCTCAATCTGTCGTTGTTACATTCTTGGGCCCGATACTAGAATTAATGCATGTTGAACCAACATTAATTGCATTGGGTGCTTCCCATATTGCAGCAGCTGGGCAAAACATGCCGCCAGTAGGATTAACCGCATTTGTTGTGTGTGGGTTAATTGGTGGGATATTAAATAAAAAGGTGGATCCGATTAAAGTGATGACATTAGCATTACCAAACTCCTTTTATTTTTTAATAATAGGTTTAATCTTGTGGTTTATCTAATGGGTGAGAAACCACTTATTGGCATACTGATGTTGAATACAAATTTTCACAGACTAAAGGGTGATATTGGTAATCCAGAGACATATTCTTTTCCAGTTGCATATCAAGTTGTTGATCATGCAACAACAGACCGTGTTGTTAAATTGGGTGATACGCGTTTAATTGAACCCTTTGTTACAGAAGCTAAGGAATTAGAAAATAAAGGGGTAAAAGCAATCACAACGAGCTGTGGTTTTCTTGCTTTATTTCAAAAGGAGATTCAACGTGAATTGCGCGTACCTTTTTATTCATCAAGCTTAATTCAAATTCCGATGGTACAGCAAATAACTGGCGGGATAGTAGGGGTTATTACGGCTCGCAGGACAAGTCTGACGCAAACGCATTTACAAGGTGTTGAAGCTCATCACACACCAATTGCAATTGCTGGTATGGACGATATGCCAGCATTCACAAATGCCATTGTGAAGGAAACAATTGATCTAGATAGAAAAGCAATAGCATGCGAAATGCAGCAGGTAGCGTCAAGTCTGCTAGCTGAAAACCCGATGGTTAAAGCAATTATTTTAGAGTGTACGAATATGCCACCATACAAAAGTGCGTTGAGAGAGGTTACGAGTTTGCCAATTTTTGATATAAATACGTTGACGGAATATGTAGCGTACGGGTTATCGAATTTCAAAGTTTAATATAGTTAAGAAGTTTTGTCATGATCGATTTCGTTATAATGGTAATCAATCTAAAATTCGAAGTTGACCATTAGTGTAGTTTTTGTTAAATTAAAAATAATAAGATAATAAAATAAATAACTGCTTCACCTAAATGACGTTGTTGACGAAGCGACGCACTACCTAGGTGAAAACCAGTTATATCGACAGTCTAAACTTATAAATCTGTCCATATTTCTGGTTTTTTCGTTTTTATACAAGACAAAATGAAGAAGTCTCCAAAATGGGCACAAATCAGGGAGGAATCATAATGAAAAATTTAATCGAATTGGACAAGAAGCATTTCATTCACCCAACTTCATCTATCCAGCAGCAACAGGAAAAGGGAGCTAAATTGATTGTAGAAAAGGGAGAGGGGATCTATTTAACTGACATAAATGGAAGCGTATTCATAGATGCGATGTCATCATTATGGAATGTAAATATTGGTCATGGCAGAAATGAACTTGCGGAAGCTGCTGCAGACCAGATGAAAAAACTGGCATATAGCTCTGCCTTTTCAACATTTAGCCATGAACCAGCTATTAAACTAGCAGCAAAGATTGCTTCACTTGCTCCAGAAGATTTAAATGCTGTTTTCTTTACGTCAGGAGGTTCGGAGTCCAATGATTCTGCTGTTAAATTAGTGCGCCACTACTGGAAAATACAAGGACATCCGCAACGCAGGAAAATTGTAGCATTAAAGCGAGGTTATCACGGAGTTGCTGCGGCTTCAACAAGTGTCACAGGAATTCCTGAGTTTTGGGATATGGCTGGCCATTTAATGAATGACTTTCTCCATGCAGACACCCCTTACTGGGAGGGAACAGAGAAGGCTATTGCATCGCTTCGTTCTGTGATTGAAGAAGAAGGAGCTGAGAATATTGCTGCTTTTTTTGCCGAACCAGTACAAGGTGCGGGTGGTGTATTAATTCCCCCATCCAATTATTTTAAAGAAGTCCGTAATTTATGTAATGAATATGGGATTTTGTTTGTTGCAGATGAAGTGATTACTGGATTTGGACGAACTGGAAAATTCTTTGGTATTGAAAATTGGGGAGTAACACCAGACTTAATTACGTTTGCTAAAGGAGTTACAAGTGGCTATATCCCAATGGGTGGGGTAATTGTGTCCGATTCTATCCACAACGTATTGAAGGATAAATCAAAAGGGACATTATTCCATGGTTTTACCTATAGCGGACACCCGACAGCAGCAGCTGTAGCATTGAGAAATATTGATATTATCGAAAAAGAAGGGCTGGTAGCTAATGCTAAAGCAATGGGGGCATACTTACTCGAAGGATTTAAAAAAATAAAAGAACAATTAAAAATTGTTGGTGATGTAAGAGCAATTGGCTTATTAGGAGCAGTCGAGCTAGTTCAAGATCCGGCTAACAATAAGCGCTTTTCTGCAAAATTGCAAGTGGCTTCGAAAGTCGTAGAAGCTTTACATGAAAGAGGTGTAATTTGCCGGGCTGTTACGTATGAAAACACGGATATTATCTGTTTTTCACCACCCTTAATTATGGATCAATTACAAATTGATAGCATGGTAGAAAAATTATATGATGCTATTTTATCTGTTCAAAAACAACTTATTCCTCATATGGTGAATGAATAATAGCAAATAGCTCATGCATTAAGATTTAACATAAAATGAAATTTTATTTAGCAGGAAATCCTTTCCTTACCTGCAAATCCTGGCACCAAAAGGGAAAACCGCAGAACTTTTAGCAGAATCAGAGATTTACGGGCTATAATGCCCCCACCTTCATGTCTTTTTTATACCTGATGCAGGGGGCATTACAGCTGGTTAATGCGTGTTGAAATCACGAAGTAAATGGGGGATGCATGTTGGAAAATGAACAGAAGCTGTTAAAGATACTAGGGAATCGAGATGTACTTACACTTGCATTTGGAGCTATGATTGGCTGGGGATGGGTTGTAACTGCTGGCTTATGGATAACAGGTGCAGGTTCGTTAGGGGCAATTCTTGCTTTTGCAATCGGTGGATTGATGGTAATATTTGTAGGGCTCACCTATGCAGAGCTAGCTTCAGCACTACCTTTAGCTGGAGGTGAACATGTATACAGTTTTAAAGCAATGGGGAGGATGGCATCATTTATTACAACATGGGCAATTATTCTTGGATATGTTTCTGTTGTAGCATTTGAAGCAGTTGCCCTTCCTACTGTTTTTGAATATTTAATTCCAAATTACAGTCAGGGCTATTTGTACACAATTGCAGAGTGGGATGTCACACTTACATGGGCAGGTGTTGGGATTCTAGGGTCTATTTTAATTGCCTGGGTAAATTATCGAGGAATAAAGTTCTCGACCTCGATTATGTTCATTCTAACATTGTTAATTATTATTGCAGGTATCTTGCTGATTACAGGCAGTACGATTGGCGGAAGTACGCAAAATATGGAGCCTTTGTTTGACAATGGGATGGCAGGGCTATTAACAGTACTCATTATGACGCCATTTATGTTTGTTGGATTTGATGTTATTCCGCAATCAGCTGAAGAAATTAATTTACCACAAAAGCGAATTGGACAATTACTAATATTCTCGGTGGTGCTTGCGATTGTCTGGTATGTTTCCGTTATATTTGGTGTGTCACGTATTTTAACGCCTGCAGAGTTAAATGAATCGACCCTGGTCACTGCCGATGCAATGGGTAAGGCATTTGGAGGCAGTCAAATGATGTCTAATATTCTTGTTCTCGGTGGTATTGGCGGGATTTTGACAAGCTGGATTGGTTTTTATGTAGGAGGAAGTCGCGCTATCTATGCACTTGCTAATGCCGGCATGCTTCCAAAAAGTTTAGGTGAACTTCATCCTAGGTATAAAACACCGCATAAAGCTATTTTGTTAATTGCATTTCTGTCAACTGCTGCACCATTATTAGGCAGGCCTGCATTAGTATGGTTTGTGGATGCAGGAGGACTTGGACTGGTCGTAGCATGGCTTATGGTAGCCATATCCTTCATTATTTTACGTAAAAAAGATCCAGAAATGAAACGGCCATTTAAACTACCTGGTGGCACAACACTAGGCTGGGTTGCAGCTGTGATGGCAGGCGGAATCGCCACCCTTTATATGCCAGGTATGCCATCAGCACTTGGTGGTCCTGAGTGGATTATTATCGGTGTATGGTCTGTTTTAGGAATCATCTTGTATAATGTGTCAATGGCCAAGTATGGAAAGGAATTTGCTGATGAGCATATGAAAAACGAAATTGACCGTATCGCTTAGAATTAAAAAACAACAAAGGGAACAGTTGTAATTTAGCTGTTCCTTTTCATTAGGATGTTTAAAGAGATAGGATAAAATATAAAAATGGAATCGTAATTACACACAACAAGCTTGAAACAATAACCCCAATCGATGCAAAAAGCGTGTCGCCATTGTATTCCTGAGCATAAATTGAAATAGTAGGCGCAGAAGGCATCCCAGCGACGAGAACGGCAATGGTTAGTAATGGTAATGGTACAGAAAGAAAAGCAAAAGGGAGTAGAAGGAGTGGGACGATAAGCAGCTTCGCTAGAGCTGCTTTCCAAATGTATTTATTTTTAAGTAGTAACGGAAAATCGTTGTATTTCACATCTGCGATTAAACTGCCAATTAAAATCATGGAAAGCGGCACAGTCATTTTTCCGAGACTTTCCAATGTGTTTGCGATCCCACTTGGCATACTGATGGGAAGAAACAAGATAATTAATCCGACGAATGTAGAAAAAGTTCCAGGATTCAAGAATACTTTGCTCCAATTGATCGTTGCTTTCGAACGTGAAAATAAATAGATTCCATATGTCCAGATAAGAATGAATAAAACAATATTATACATCGTCAAATAAACGATTCCCTGCTCCCCGAAAATAGCAAAAATAACTGCGAAACCAATATATCCTTGATTGCCGAAAATGATCAGTCCCTCATAAACGCTTTTCTGATTTTCGTTCAGCTGGGAGCGATTCCGCATCCAAATAGCAAGAAAAATGGATAAAAGAAGGGCATAGGAGGACATCGCAATAAGCCAAAGGAAATCTTTCATTAAATGATAGGAAAACGGCATATTTAAAGAGTATAAGATGAGTGCTGGTAAGGTGATATATAAAATAAGCTGTGTCAGTACATGATTGGTATTTTCATTAAAAATCCCAAATTTCCTGACTAAAAATCCAAGCAGTGCAATGCTGTACAACTGTATCATCTCTTGCAGGAAATTCAACGTTGAATCCAATATGATCCCCCCTCGAAGTACTATATGTGCAAATGACCTGATTGGTCTCTGCTGTTTGGAGGACTCTCTTAAATAATATGTTTATATAATCCCTTATTTAAAGGTAGGGGGAAGATAATGATTTTTTCCTTTATGTAGAGACTGAGACAAAAGTGTCTTTATCACATAAACTCCGAACATGATTGACGAAAATAACCCGCTCCGGAAATATAATTCGCGCATCCTGCGGCGGCTGGTGAGCCTCCCACAGGAGTCTACGTATATTTCCTACGCTAAGTTTATACATCGTTCCTTTTTTTGTATAACACTTTCGTTATGTCCCAGCTCCACTTTTTAGTTTGGATGGTAGGCAAATTCATGAACTTAACACAGACTGCTTTTGATAATGAACAAATATTGACGTATAGGATACAAAACCTTGCTGAATCAAATGTTCTCACATGTAGTATTCGATCTACCAGCTTTTTTGTTGCTTTCGAATATAAATAATCTGACCAATATGATATGCATTATGCGTCGTTGCATTACCAACAAGCTCCCACCATTTAGCCGGTTCATAGGCCCAGCGAACAGATTCATCTAACTTTTCCTCTGTTAATAGCTTTTGCCATTGTAAGAGCACGTCTAATAATGTGTTCTTTAAGTCGTTAAACGTTTGTCCCTCTGGAAGGGTGAAGCTTTGATCGTTATTTTCCAATGCAGGTACAGCATGCACATCCGATTGGGTAAACCTGGTTTGCCATGTTTTATTCCAGTAAATAAGGTGCTGCACAATTTCTGCAATGCTATTACTAGCTTCATTAGGCTTCCAAAAGGCATCTTCTTCAGACAAGTTCTTAACGGAACTTGTAAATGGAAGGTACCAACTAGGATCATTTGCATTTGCCAACAATTGATTAAGTAAAAGCTCTTTCGTGTGTGCCATTTATTATTCACTCCTGAAATTAGAATTTGGTATCGACTATTTCATTAAGTTATTGATTCGTAATTGGTACTTCGGTAGTTGAAAACAATATACTTGATCTTAGCTTCGCCACTGCCTTTTTAAGAACTTCCTCTGGTTGGACAAGCCCAATCCGTACATACCCTTCACCACCTTCTCCAAATGCATTACCTGGTACAACAACAATCCCAGTCTCATCCATTAAACGATAGACAAATTCGGTTGAAGTAAACGGTTTCGGAACTTTTGCCCAGATAAACATAGAAGCACTAGGTGTATCAACTTTCCAGCCGAGCGCATTTAAACCACTTACTAGAATATCTCTGCGTCTTTTATAAATCGCTCTTAATTCTTCACTAAAGCTAACAGAATTCTCTAATGCTCGAATTGCTGCTTTTTGAATCGGAAAAAACACACCATAGTCAAGGTTCGATTTAAGTCGATTTAACCCAGCTACAACTGTTGGATTGCCAACAATATAGCCGATTCTGCAGCCTGCTAAGTTAAAACTTTTCGAGAATGAATTAAACTCGACACCAACTTCCTTTGCTCCTTTTATGGATAGGAAGCTAACTGGTTTATCCTCATAGTAAATCTCTGAATATGCAAAGTCATGAACAACAACAATCTGATGTTTCTTTGCAAAAGCTACCACTTGTTCGAAGAATTTCTTTGTTGCCAAAGCAGGAACAGGGTTACCTGGGAAGTTTAAAATCATGAGCTTAGCTTTTTCCCGAATTTCTCCTGGGATAGCTTCTAAATCTGGTAAAAAGTTATTATCCTCTTTAAGCGGCATGCCATAAACAGCCGCACCAGCCAATGCAACACCTGTATCATAAGCTGTATATCCAGGATCAGGTAATAAAATAATGTCACCAGGGTTTGTGAGCGCCATTGGTAAGTGAACGAGGCCATCTTGTGATCCCATGACCATTAATGTTTCATTGACTGGATCTACGGTAACGCTATATTGATTATGGTAGTATGTTGCGATAGTCCGGTGAAGCTCATCAATCCCAGTTAATGTATAGCCGTAGTTGCCAGGGTGGGTAACATGCTTCGCAAGCTCATCAATGACATACTTTGCTGGGGGAAGGTCAGGGCTGCCTACGCTTAAATCAATCATTTCGTTTCCTTCTTGATTTTTTTTCTTTTTGTAATTGGAAAGCTCATTAAAAATAGAAGTTTGAAAATGATGCATTTTATCCGATAGTGTTATGTTCATTTAAACCACCTCTTTGAAATAGAACTTAAAACTCAGTATATTATAACATTTATTAAGGGAATGGAATTGATTTTTTCAGGATTATGAATCGACATATCGATGATTGATCAAAAGCTATTAAAAAATAACTGTTCAGGTGATTCCGATTTATTTAAGCAGAGTTGCGGAAGGTACTGTTCAGACTGGTTTCTAAAGCAAAAGCAACAAGAGAAGCAAATGGAAAAAATACTAGAGAAAACAAGCCTTTCCAAGGTGCAGTTTGCAGTTAGCTGGAAAGTCAATTTACGACATATTGAGAACATCAGTAATTCATAACCTTACGCCTATAACTTTTCCACTATCACCTTAGACCTAAAAAACTTTACGGAATTTTCATACATTATTTAATTCCGGTTAATATGCGAAATCTATACTTAATATGAACGTAAACTTAGTCATGGAGGGAAGAGAATGAGGAGAATTTTTGCACTAATATCGGCTTTGATGCTTTTATTTACGACATTCTTCCATGGAGCAGCGCCTATTTATGCTGCCTCAGCTATTAATGAAGCGGATGCAAAAGCTGCCGAGAAGGAAGTCGAAGGAGAGGAAATACAAGAGGTTTTACCAATTCAACATGAACAGCCAAAGGAGCTGATACAAGGAGAGGAATTCCAAGTAATAGCAACGATTCAAGATGCTGAGAAAGTGTCGTTGTATTATAAGCAAGACACTGAAGCGACAGCAATCCCAATGGAGCGTTCAGAGAATACGGATTTATATATTGCAGTGATTCCAGGGGATGCTATATCAAGCTCAAAATTGGAATATTGGTTTGAAGTAAGGAATGAGAACGAGAGTGTTACATCTTTACCTTATATTACGGAGGTAAAAGAAAAGCAACCAGAAAATCAAGAACAAGAAGAGGCACAGGATGACCAAGATTCTGCTACTGCGGCAACTGAAGAAGTATTGGCAATTGAGTATGAAGCTATAACGAATATCAATGATGGAGCGAATATTACATTTGAGGCGAATATTAAAAATGCAGAAGATGTAATCTTACAATTCCAATCGGGTGTAAAGATGGCTAAGCAGGAATTACCATTTACAAAGGTTGAAGGTACAGAAAATTATACAGTAGAAGTTTCAGAAATACATTTATGGTCCGATAACTTTAAGTACAACATAATCGCACGTGATGCAGATGGAGAGGAAATAACTTATCCTGAAGAAGGCTACATAGAAGCAACTGTACAATCAGAAGAACCGAATACACAAAAACTTCCAACTCTGCTTATTACAGAAATTGCACCTCAGCCAGATGGCTATGGATTTATTGAAATCTACAATAATAGTAATCAGCCGATGAACCTGAAGGATTATCAACTTTCGTACCATGACGGAAATAACGCAACAGACCTAGTATGGGATCTAACAGAGAAAGAGGAAAAAGTTATTCAGCCAGAGGAAACATACATCCTTTGGTTGCAAGATAGAGCACTAACAACAGATGACTTTAATAGGAATTATGATGTTACATTAACAGAAGATCGTGTAACAACAATTGAAAGCAGCGGATTGGAAAACCATCAAGATCAAACCATAATTATCCGTGATAACATGGGTGAGGAAATTATACGTGCTGCTTATAGTGAACTGGAAGAGAAGAATCAAGGAATTGTTTATCAATATCCGTCTGAAGGTAATGAGATGCAATTCGTTGGGCTTGGGGAAACTGCTACTCCATTAAATCTTATCAACGGACAAGTTCCAAGTGAGCCAGTAGAAACGGAAACGATGGATGTTAAGGCAGACACAGTAAAAGATGTTGAAGCTCCTATCATTGGAGAGCCTACCGTATCCCTAACGGATGATACTGTAACAGTAGAAATTGAAGTGACCTCAGAGCAAGAACTAGATGAAGTACAACTACATTTTAGCCAAAGCAGTGCCATTAAGGAACAATCCTTGCCAATGCAGGAAGAAGATTCTGTTTATAAGCTTACCTTACCACGCAATCAAATTTGGAGTGAGCAGGTTCAGTATTACTTTACTGCTTCAAATGACGCTGGTACTGCTACGTCAGAAACTTATGAAGCAGTTATTCCCCAGCCGGAAGCCGATTCACAAGCTATGCCGAAGCTATTAATTACGGAATTAACACCAGACACAGCAAACAAGAATGGTGCCGATGCGTATGAGTTTATTGAGATTTATAACAATACGGATCAGCCAATTAATATGAAGGATTACCAGATCATTTACCGATATCCGACTGAAACCGCCGATCAGATTTGGGATATTACCGATGATAAGGTAATCGACTCTCAGGAAAGCTTTATTGTTTGGATTCATAATGAAGGGAACCAACAGGCGACACTTGATGATTTTAATGAACAATATGGACTTGAGTTAACCGAGGATCGAGTGGCGATCATTCAAAGTGCTGGGATGGCAAATGGAAGTGAGCGCACACTAATTCTTGCAGATGAGTTTGGGAATGAGATTGTACAAGCTTCCTATAATGATGGTACGGATGATGTTTTTACCGATCAAGGGGTTATGTATAAATATCCATCAGAAGGAAATACGATGCAAAAGCTCGGAATTGCAGAAAGTATTTCCCCACTTACAGTTTACCAAGAGCAAGTACCTAAAGAGCCTGTTGCGATTGAAATGAATGCAGAGGTTCCAGTAATTGGTGAACCTGAATTTGAAGTGACAGATGAAGAAATAACGATCCAGGTTGAAGTTATTTCTGAACAAGCTATACAAGGCGTTAATCTTTATGTAAGCCAAAGTGAAGCGATGGGATTTGATTCCATCACGATGGAAGAGACAGAGGGAGCTGCGCTCTATACGGCAAGTATTCCTCGTGCAGAAATATGGAGCGACAAGCTTAACTATTATATTGTCGCATCGAACCAAGCTGGCAGGGCAACGTCAGAAATAGGTGAATTCGATATTCCTCAAGCAGCTATAGACTATCAAGAAGTCCCACCTCTATTTATTACGGAGGTTGTACCAGATTCAACAAATGCAAATGGTGCGGACGCCTATGAATTTATTGAAGTATATAACAATACAACAGAAGCAATTGACTATAAAGATTATACCATTCGCTATCGTTACCCGAATACTGGACCAGAGGGGGACTTACTTTGGGGCCCACCTGCAGACCATGAGGAAATTATTATTCCGTCTGGTGAAACGGTTGTTTTCTGGATTATCAATTCTGGAAACACTGATTTAATGGGTTCGGATTTTAATGCCCATTATGGAACAAACCTGACAGAAGGTAAGAACTTAATTAAGATTTATAACAATGGAATGTCAAATAGTGCAGAGCGTACATTTGTGATGGCAACGAAAAGCGGGTATGAACTATCCAATGTAAGCTACTTAGATGAAGCAGGTGTTGACGATACAGTTGCTGATAAAGGGATCCTATTCCGTTATCCTAGTGACGGAAGCCAAACGTTGAAAAAAATCAGTGCCGGTGTTTTGGATGCAACACCTGGGGAAGTCATTCCAGAACAAGTGCCGGGAGAAAAGGTACAATTACCTGATGACACCGCGGAACCAAACATAGAAGATACAACTGGAAAATATACCATCACATCGGAGGAACCTGTTCAAATTACAGCAACCATTACAGATGATATCGAAGTGAAATCTGTTAGTCTTTTTTACCGTACGATGGATGGAGAGAACTATAGACAAGTAAACTTGGAACGACAAGCAGAAGATACATTTCAACATACCATCTATGAACCCGAACTAATCGGACAACAAGAGCTGGAATATTACTTTGTTGCACGTGATGGACGTAATGAAAGTTCAACAGAAATAAAATCCGTAACGATTGAACATCCAAATGCAGAAACGGGACTTCGCTTAAATGTGGAAGAGGATGAATTAATTGCAGGTGAAAAAGTCATCAAGGCGACTGAAGATGCTTATACGAATGATATGCTATTGTTCCTTGATGACGAGCAAGTGACCGATACGTTTATGGCGATGGAAAATGAAGCGTATTTCGCATTTGATGTTAGTGAAACGAATATTTATTTCCAAAATGGTGTGACGATGGGGGATGAAATCCTAGAAATTTTCGATGATACGTATACAGACTTTGTTACATTAACAGTCCCTATTCCTGCTGACATGCTGAAGCCTGGAGAAAATACGATTACCATTCGTGCCGGAAATAAAGTAAGCCCGTTTGATGAAACATCAACTGAAAACCGTGATGATTTTACGATTAAAAATGTTCGCTTAGTATTAGAAGATGGAACAGTTATCTATGATCCAAACTATAATAACCCGGATACAAATTATTCTATCGGTGACAGTCCTGGAAAGGATCCAGTTTACGACTTTGATTTTACGATTGAAGAAGAAAAATTTGCATCGCTTGCTTATTTATACGATACAACAACAGTCTCAGATGGGACGCATGAAATAAAAGCAACATTAGCTGATGACGAGACAATTGCAAATGTGATTGTTGATAATTCAGCACCGATTATTAAACCAAGCATTAAAGAAGGACAGGAGTATAAAGGTAACTTTACTATTGATGCAGAAATTGAAGACGCGAGTGATGTTGCAGAAGTTACGGCGACATTAGATGGGAAAACAATCACACTTCCATATGAGACATCATCTGCTCAGCTTGCATCAGGTGAACATGAAATCATCTATACTGCAACAGATGCAGCAGGAAATACCGGAACAGAGACAATTACATTCCTTGTCGTGGAGGAACATCCATGGCTTCCAGATTGGATGAATAACCAGCCGGATGCAACGCGTGCTGATCTATCGGTGAAAATAAATGATCCAACTGGAGACAAGATGAAAGTCGACTTTTATCAGTCGTATCAGTATAAAGCTGATGATTCAAAGCACCTCACGATTTCACAAAATAGTGTTGGTACGGAACCTCCTGGAGAATTTTTACCAGAAGGAGAAACCGAATTTACAGAAGATGAGTTGGCACAATTATCCGATGTGGATGGAAAAGAAGTGTCAACTGAATCAACTACGGAATTTCCGTACCATCGCTTCGATGTTACCGTTAATAAAAATGTTCAGCCTGATGATGAAATCGAAATTGTATGGAATGGCTCCTCGTTGGATGGCCGAAAGGTAACAATGTATGCTTGGAATTATAAAACAACCGAGTGGGATGAGCTTACATCGATTATTGCAGGTGAAGCGGCGTTTGAGCTAGTCGGTTCTGTTACTGGAGATGCATATTTACAGGACAGTAAAGTAAGTGTTATTGTTCAAGACCAAATAGCGAATCCAGGGGAGGATTTTACATTTGTATGGATGTCCGATACACAATACTACTCTGAGAGCTATCCGAATATTTATAACGAACAAGTGGATTGGATTGCAGCCAATCAGGAAGCGTTAAATCTTGAGTACGTCATCCATACTGGAGATATCGTTAATATTTGGGATGATTTTGACCAATGGGAAGTTGCAGACAAGGCAATGAAAGTACTTGATGATGCTGGTATTCCATATGGAGTTCTTGCTGGAAATCATGATGTTGATCAAAAGGATAATAATTATACGAATTACTATACGTACTTTGGTGATCAACGGTTTGAGGATCGTTCCTATTTTGCTGGTTCCTATAAAAATAACCGCGGACACTATGACCTTATTTCAGTCAATGGAAATGATTTTATCATTGTTTACATGGGATGGGGTGTCGATCAGGATGGAATTGACTGGATCAATGATGTTCTGGAAGAGCATCCAAACCATAAAGCGATTTTAGGATTCCATGAATACTTGCTTGCCAGCGGGACAAGAAGTCCAATAGGGGATGAGCTTTTTGAAAAAGTTGTTGTTCCAAATGAAAATGTCCATGCAGTCCTATCGGGACATTACCATAATAGCCAAAAATTAATAGACGAAATTGATGATAATGGCGATGGTGCTGCTGATCGCACTGTATACCAATTGCTTGCAGATTACCAGGGTGGACCAGAAGGCGGTCAAGGCTATATGCGACTGTTAACCTTTAATATGGAAACAAACCAAATGGAAGTACGTACCTATTCTCCGTATATGGATGAATACAATTACTATGATCCAGAAGAGTTCCCGGAGAAGGATGAATTCAATTTGGACTGGGATCTAGAACCGCAGCTGAAAGAAGTTGCAACTGATTACGTAGAGGTAAATGTGTACACTAATAATCTGATTGATTCGGTGAAAAATGTAGAGAGCGGAGATACAGCAACAGTTGTTTGGGAAAATCTAGATCCTAATAGCGAATATTTCTGGTATGTTATTGCATCTGATGATTTCGGCGGTATAGTTCGTTCAGACATTTGGAGTTTCCAAACAGTGGACGGAGAAGTGGTTGACCCATCTGAACCAGAAGTGCCGGAGGTTCCTGATCCGGAAGAAGAACCGAATAAGCCTGAAAAGCCAGGTGAAACACCTGATGATGGAAACGACAAGGATCCTGGTGAAGTTCCAAACGAGCAACTACCAAACAACAAGAAGCAAACCGTAACACCTGAAGTACAAAGTAACAAAGCCAAGCTTGATAGTGACGCATTTTATGAGGTAGCAAGTGACGGCAATATCATTGTTGATTTAAATGAATATGCAGACCAAACTATCGTGGAACTCGAATTAACGGAAGAACAAATTAAGCTTATAAAGGAAAAAAATATTATCCTATCGATTCAAAAAGGTGACATTACGCTGGATATCCCGGCATCTGCATTCAGCGGAGCAGGCGATGTCATCATTAAAATCGAACGATTGGAACAAATTGCGGATGCATTAAGTAATATATATGATATTACGATTACACAGGGCGGTGCACTGATCAGTGAATTTGCAGAACCACTAACATTAACGTTGGGTGTATTCACTGCAAAAGTTACAAAGCCTGAACATCTTCATTTATATTATTTCAATGAGGATTCGAATGAGTGGAAGCTAGTCAATGGAAGTGAATTTGCAGATGATAAAGTTACTGCACCAGTACACCATTTGAGTACATTTGCTGCATTCGAAAAAGTCGAAGAAGCAAATACAAATGGTGGTTCTGCTCCAGTATCTGGTGACGGATCTGGGGAAGAGAAAGCTCCTATTATTGAAAAAGTAAGCTCAAATGATGATTCAGCATCCGGCGGATTCCTGCCAGATACAGCTACTGATATGTTTAACTATTTATTAATCGGTATAGTGTTCATAATAAGTGGTGTGGGGATATGGTATGTTGGATATTATAGAAGACAGCGATCGGTGGATTAATGGATTTGATGAAAGAACTTCAGCTAAGGCTGGAGTTCTTTTTTTGCAGATAAGAAAGTGCAACTAAGGCATTCGCCTAGAGACTTGGCAAATACCAAGTTTTCTTTACAATTATAATCAAATAAGGCTTAGAGAAAATTATCTCTAAGCCTTACGTCCATATCAATATAAATATATTTAGAACACTTTCGTCGTCCAATCCTCACAATTCCATTTATCCGTTACAATACCCTCGTAAAAATCAGGTTCATGGGAAATGAGGAGGACGCTGCCTTTGTATTCGTCTAGTGCTCGTTTTAGTTCTGCTTTTGCATCCGGGTCTAGATGATTTGTAGGTTCATCTAATACGAGTAAGTTGGACTCGTTATTAATTAATTTACAAAGTCGGACCTTGGCCTTCTCTCCACCACTTAGTACTTGAACTTTACTCTCAATATGTTTTGTTGTTAGTCCACATTTTGCAAGAGCAGCACGTACTTCGTATTGCGTGAAATGAGGGAATTCATCCCAAACCTCATCCATGCAGGTTTTATCTTTTTCTGTTTTAATTTCTTGTTCAAAATATCCGATATGAAGGTGCTCACCTAACTGTACAGAGCCCGAAATGGCAGGGATTTCACCGAGAATGCTTCGTAGCAACGTAGTTTTACCAATACCATTGGCACCGTACAATGCAATCTTTTGTCCACGTTCCATTGATAAATTAAGAGGCCTGGACAAGGCTTCATCATAGCCGATAACGAGGTCCTTTGCTTCGAATAGGTACTTACCAGGTGTACGAGCTTGTTTGAAGTTGAATTCGGGCTTTGGTTTCTCACTATCCAACTCAATAACATCCATCTTATCCAATTTCTTCTGACGGGACATCGCCATTCGACTTGTTGCTGCGTTTGCTTTATTTCTCGCGACAAAGTCCTTTAAATTAGCAATT
Source organism: Oceanobacillus sp. FSL W7-1309 (assembly GCF_038002145.1). NCBI lineage: Bacteria > Bacillati > Bacillota > Bacilli > Caryophanales > Bacillaceae > Oceanobacillus > Oceanobacillus sp. FSL W7-1309. Next base: position 1,241,904 of record NZ_JBBOBX010000002.1, on the reverse strand, counting down.
TCCTGTTGTTGTTTCTTGTATGCAGCAGCAAGTTGCTGTTTTTTCATCTCGTATACACGCAAGAATTCATCGTAGTCTCCAGGATAGCGTGTCAGCTGTTGATTTTCCATATGGTAAATGAGGTTCACAACACTATTTAGGAATGGGATATCATGTGATACAAGGATAAATGCATGCTCATAAGCTAACAGGTAGTTTTTTAGCCATTCGATATGCTCCACATCAAGATAGTTTGTCGGCTCATCGAGTAATAAAATATCTGGTTTTTCCAATAATAGCTTGGCAAGTAATACTTTCGTTCGTTGTCCACCACTTAAGTCATGGACATCACGATCTAGACCAAATTCGTCTAAGCCAAGCCCGTTAGCAACTTCCTCTGCTTTTGCATCGATAATATAGAAGTCACTGTTCGTGAGGGCGTCTTGTATTTGTCCAGTTTCTTCGAGCAGTTTTTCTAATTCGTCAGGTCCGACTTCACCCATTTTTGTGAATAGTTCATTCATCTCAGCCTCCATATCATATAAATATTGGAAGGCTGTTCTTAGCACGTCTAGGATAGTCATCCCTTGCTTGAGTAAAGCATGCTGATCCAAGTAACCTACACGGACATTTTTTGCCCATGTCACATTTCCAGCATCTGGCTCAAGTTTCTGTGTAATAATATTCATAAAAGTGGACTTGCCTTCTCCATTCGCTCCGATTAGTCCAATATGTTCTCCTTGTAATAAACGAAAAGAAACGTCATCGAAAATGGCGCGATCCCCAAATCCGTGACTTAAATTTTTAACGGTAAGTAAACTCATTATAAAACACCTTTTCCTTCTAAAATACATTCTGTTCTATTATATAGGTCATTACAGAAAACGGCTAGTCAAGATTTGATTCCAGCAGGTAGGTTTTACAAAACTCGAGGAGGCAGTGCCTGTCACTGTTATTTTATTTCGAGTATAGATGTAACATTTTTCAGTAAATTACGTCTGTAATGATAAGTAATTATTCTAAAAGAGATGGAAATGAAAGGTGGGGGTCTTTATGAAAAATGGGTTGATTATTTTGATTGTTCTTTGGATCGGCATGTTGCTAGCTGCTTGCAGTAATGATGCGGAAAATAGTAATGTAAGCAGCGATAGGGCTAATTATGACTCGGAAGAAAGCGTGGAAATAGAAAGTATAGAAATAGAAAGCAGCAATTCGATTAGTGGAGAAGCTGATCGCACTACTGAACCAGAAGTGAGTGATTCACAAGAAGAAAGTGGTTCATCACAAGAAGAAAGTGGTTCATCACAAGAAGAAATCGTCGAGTCTGATCGAAAAATAATTTACACTGCTGATCTGCAAATTGAAGTAAAAAATTATCAGCAGACATTAAATACGATTCAGTCTCAGGTTGCAAACCGTGGTGGATACGTTGTAGATTCGAATATGCAAGGGTACGCAGAAAATGATTCAACTACCGGACAGGTGACAGTAAGGATTCCTCAGGATCAGTTTCGTGAATTTATTCAGATTGTGGAAGATGGGAGCAGTAAAGTTTTGGAAAGTTCCATTTCAGGTCAGGATGTAACAGAAGAATTTATTGATCTAGAATCTCGTTTAAAATCAAGAGGAGTTGTTGAAGAAAGATTGCTTTCCTTTATGGAGCAAGCAGAGAAAACAGAAGATCTATTAACCATTTCAGCTGATTTAGCTGAAGTTCAAGGTGAAATAGAGGAGATAAAAGGACGAATGAATTATTTACAAAACAGAACTGACTTGGCAACGGTTACGATCTATATGGAGGAAAAAAATGTAACGATTTCGGGGATGAGTGAAGGGGAACTAAACACCTGGGAAAAAACCAAACAGCAATTTTTGAATAGCATTAATTTTCTTCTCGCAGTATTCTCAGGGATTTTTGTGTTCATTATAGGTAATATGCCTGTGCTTATCTTACTCGGAGTTATCGTGGTGATTGGATTTTTTGTTTACAGAAGAATAAAGAAAAATAACCAGAATGGTTAGGTTCATTTGATGAAGTTCAGTGAGGGGAAATCAATTTATTGGAACATTAACAGGCTTTGAAAAGTAAAAAGTGACCGATAGGTAGTGACCCCTAAAAGTTAGAGTTTTCATTATGCAGCTGTTTGGCTGGTTTGAGTTCGGTATTGCACTGGACTTAAACCAGCCAATTTCGTTTTAATTCGTTCGTTATTGTAGTAATAAATATATTTCTCTATCTTTCGTTTCAGTTCATGATAAGACATTAATGCTTCACCGTGATACATTTCTTGTTTCATAATCCCAAAGAAATTCTCCATCGCAGCGTTATCTGCACATGTGGCTTTTCTAGACATGCTTTGAAAGATTCTGCTTTTATTCAACGTTTTGACCCACTTTATATGTTGGTAATGCCAGCCTTGATCAGAATGAATGGTTGTACGATATTTGGCCTTACTCTTGATTATTTCTATTGCTTGGTTAAGTGGCTTGACCGCAAAATCTAATGTTGGTTTATTTGAGATACCATAAGAGATTACCTCACCATTATATAAATCTAGTATTGGACTTAAATAAAGTTTCTCATTTCCAGTACACTTGAATTCCGTGATGTCGGTGACTAACTTTTGTAGACGAATAGGCGTATTAAACCGTCGGTTTAAACGATTTTCCGCTACCTTCCCAACCGTTCCTTTATAAGACTTGTATCGAGACTTTCGTGTAAACTTAATACATTTCAAGCCCAATTCTCTCATAATCCGTTGTACTTTTTTATGATTGATTTTATAGCCCTTGCCTCTTAATTCTAAATGGATCCGACGGTATCCATATTTACCTTCATGCTTCTTAAACAATTCATGAATGAGTTCTTTCCACTCTTTATTCGTATCTTCTTTCTTCAATTGTTTAACTTGATAATGATAAGTTGCCTCTGGTATACCTACAACTCGGAGTACATCTTTTAATCTGAATCCTTCTTTCTTGAGTTCGAGTGCCAACGCTGCTTGTGCTTTTCGAGGTAGGCCTCTGGATTTTCCTGAAAAGCTTTTAACTTTTTTAAATAGGTATTTTCCAACCGAAGAAGTTCAATCTCACGCTCTAATTGTTCCTCGCGATTCATTGCTTTCTCTTGTTTTACTGACTTTGCTTTTCTTTTCCCAGACATAGGGGGCCGTCCTTTCGGTTTTTCTTTGAGGCCTTCTATCCCTTCAGTAAGGAAAATCTTGTTCCAGTTCGCAATAAGAGTAGAATTATTCATCTGAAATTCTATTGCGGTATCTTGGTAAGAAGCGCCCGTTTGTTTCATAAAGTTTAGTACATTTAACTTAAATTGAACAGAATAAACCTTTTTACAACGCTTTTTACGTAATCCCTCTTCACCCAATGCTTTATATGACTTTACCCATCTTTCAATAGGAGCCTTACTTGGAATATCATATTTCCTAGCTAATAAAGTGTAACCAAGAGGACCTTCCATATATTCCTTAACAATCATTAATTTAAATTGCTTACTATATTTTGCCATGCAAAAACACCCCAAAACTTAGATTTCTTACTCTAACTTTTGGGGTGCAGCACCATATTTTTATATGTTGGTCACTTTTTACATTTACACTGTTAAATCTAGCAAAGCGTCGAAACGCTAGATGAGGACAATCAATGGGAAAGAAAGGAATTAAGTACATTTTAAACCAAAATACCTAATCCAACAGCTGTTAGCATCGCAAGAAAAAGTAAGATCTTTTCATAATTACTTACCTGTTCATGATTTGTTACATCCATTTTCAGAACAAGTATTATCGCTATAGTGAGCATAATCAATAGAAAGCCTGCAGCCCAAATTCGGTCGAATCCTAACCAAAGCATGCATAATGCTGCAGCGAAAAAATAGAGCAGCGCTGGGAAACGTGCATAATAAAGTCCGAATCGCTCAACAAACCAAACGACACTTGTTTGTTTTTTTGGTAAAGCTCGTCTGTCAGCTTGTAAATCTGGAATGTGATGAACCATTACCCATGCCATACAAAAAAGGGCATTAATCAAGGAATTTTGGATTGCCCATAATGGAATTGTATTTAACATCAACCAAGGTCCAGCCAAACCAAGTGAAAAGATAGCTGGAAAAAGACTTGCCCATTCACCTAAAAAAGGCCGATAGCTTAGATGTAAAGGAGAGACCGAGTAAGAAACGGCACTCCAGATTCCAATCAATAATAAAATGACGAGCTTGTATTGTGCAAAAATAGCGAGCACTAAAGCAAGGATTAAAAGAATAAAGGTAAAGGCGAAAGCTAGTTTGCGAACTGCGTGCAAAGAAAACATTCCATTCTGGATTACGCGACTCCCCCCAGACAAAATAGCTGGACTAAAGCTATCCGTACCAGAACAATGATCGGTATAATCGTTAAAAGCATGTGTTAGGACGCCGTGAATGGCGAATGCAGCGATCGTAAGGAAAACAAATAGCAGCCAGAGCCGATCCGAAGAGATTGATGAATATAAAAATAAAGGAAGTAAGCTAGAAATAATAGTCGCAACACTTGATGAGATAACCGCGATAGAACGCAGCAACACCCACCCTCCGCGAAATATAGCGTAAACTTGATTTGACAATGGTAGCAGCTCCTTTCGTTTATAATTTTGGATATGAACCTAATAAAACTATTACCAAAAAGTATTTTATTTTAACAGTGGTGAATATATCATTCCCTTTTTGCCAAAAAATGCTACCTTTTTAGAAATGAATTTCAATTTCTTAAGGGAATTTAAATGTATTACTTATAATTACTTATAAATACTTGTAAATATGTTTAAAATATGTATAATTACTTATAAATACGTACTGAAGTTGGTGAAGAAGCATTGTACCAAGAAGAGAGATTGTTATCTATTTTAGACTTCCTTCAAAAAAATAAACGAATATCGGTTGAAGAAATATGTACGATGTTTCATGTTTCAAGAGATACAGCGCGACGGGATCTTGTTAAGTTAGAAGAGGAAAATTCTATTATCCGTACACGTGGCGGAGCAATCTTACCATCTATTCAGGAAGAAATTAAAAACTACTCAAAGCGTCTGGAGACTGTATCACAGGAAAAAAAGATAATCGGGAAGAAGGCAGCTTCTTTAATTTATCCGAATGACAATATTATTTTAGATACATCAACGACAGTTCAGGCCTGTGCAGAGCACATTCAAAATATGGATTGTACAATCATTACGAATTCAATTAACCTGGCAGAAGTATTGTCTAATAGATCCCATATCAATATTCAACTTCTGGGTGGCACACTGCATAAAGAGCATCGCTTTTTATACGGCTCTTCTGTAGTGGAGAAGCTCTCGGATTACTATGTGGATAAACTTTTTGTTGGTGTTATTGGAATATCAGAAACTGGATTAACCATTGCGCATGAAGAAGACGGTGTTGTAAAAAGAAAGATGGTTAAGCAAGCGAAACAGGTGATTGTCCTAGCGGATCATACCAAGCTCGGAACGAATCACTTTTTCAAATTTGCAAGCTTAGATGATGTAGATTTATTAATTACAGATAAAACACCACCAAAGGCCTTTATGGAAGTCTTGCGAAAAAACAATGTAGAATTACTAATAGCAGACGGTGAAACGAAAGGTGATAAATAAGATGACAAAATTAATTGCAATTGATTTAGATGGAACCCTGCTTAATGAAAAAAGTGAAATAAGTGAGAACAACAAACAAGCACTTCTAGCCGCACAAGCGCAAGGAATTGAGGTTGTTATTGCTACTGGGCGTGCTCATTTTGATGTGCAAACGATCTTTAAAAATACTAATATGAAGACATGGATTATCGGAGCAAACGGAGCAACAATTCATCGTCCAAACGGAGAATTATTTCACCATCTACCGATGAAGCATGAAGATGCACTGGAGAGCTTAAATTGGCTTGAACAAGAGGGATTTTATTATGAAATCTTTAGCAATGAAGCTATCCTAACACCACAAAATGGTCGGGAACGATTAACGATTGAAATGGATCGTGTGCTGAGCGGCAACCCAAATATAAGTGTGGAAGAACTAAAACAGGCAATCAATAAGCAGTTCAGTCAAACGGGATTTTCTTATATTGATTCTCATAAAGAAGTGAGTGAAATGGGCATTGATATTTATAACATCCTTGCATTTTCATTTGATGAGGCAAAACTAAATAAGGGCTGGGAACAATTTAAAGATCACAATGACTTAACGATTGTATCGTCAGCAAATCATAATTTTGAGTTGGAGCACAAAAATGCATCTAAGGGAAATGCCTTAGCAATCCTTGCGAATAAATTAGGTATTCATATAGCGGATACTGCAGCTGTTGGAGATAGTTTTAATGATTTATCAATGTTAACAACAGCAGGCAGAAGTGCTGCTATGGGAAATGCTCCTGATGCAATTAAAGAAGCAGCTGGGGAAGTTACGCTTTCCAATCATGAAAATGGAGTTGCTCATTTTATTAATTCACTTCGTAAACAATAAAGCTAGGCGGATTATTTAAGTATAGAAACACCATGCCTTCAAAGTATCTGACTTCGTGTGTCATGATACGAGTGATTTTGATTTAACATTCATAGCCACTGGCTATTCCTAATATTTCATTGGGTTTGCTTGAAACCCGATTCGTGGCCCGCTTTCTGGCGTAACGCAAATGCGGCGTAACAGAAGGGGGCTATTTGCATTTCACTTTATAGTCTGCCAACCCATTCCGCTTTCTAAATGTGATAAAATAGCAAAAAAAGGGGGGCGGCAAATGAAGATTTCTGAGTTTGATATTCAAGGAGCAATTGATCAAGCAACACGCTGTCAGCATTATCATACCGGCAAAGACATCATCGCTATTCGTTTTTATTGCTGTAATCGTTATTTTCCTTGTCATTTATGTCACGAAGCGTATGGTTGTGGGAAGGGAGAGGTTTGGCCACGTGAAAAGTTCAATGAAAAAGCTATCCTCTGTGGAAGCTGCAAGACAGAGCTGACAATTAACCAATATATAAACAGTGACAACACGTGTCCAAACTGTCAAGCGTCATTCAACAGCGGCTGTTCGCTTCACTATCATTTGTATTTCGAACATTTTCATCCGTCTTGTCCATATGGGGATGATGGTTAGAAAAAAAGAGTCTATGCAACGGTACCGCCCCCCGAAAGTTAGAGTAGAAAACTAACTTTCGGGGGGCGGTACCCAACCCGAATGGTTTAAATAGGCTCTTTTTTATGATTAGTTTGCTCGTGAATGAACGCGTTCACCTTGCACCCAAACTTCACGAATATTCTCCGGTCGAGTGAGGTACATAATTTTCTGGAAAATATCATATAAATCTTCATTTGCATTAAAAATTGGTAATTTTGCAGTGGATAGTTTCGTGTCGATAATTTGTACATCCCATGCATAGTTTTCCTCGAGTCTGCCAATTGGTAAACTCAAACTTTCGCCCCCACCAGCAGTGGCAAAATAAAATGCTTCATTAATCGTAATCCGTGAATTTGGTACGCCCCGTTCTGCAGCTGGAAGTGCAGTATTCACACCATCCTCTAGCATCCTTGATGATACAACAGCTTGTCTTGCATTATCAAAAATGCTCGGTGTCGACCCAGCAGAAATATCGGTACCTAGTCCAATATCCACTCCTTTTTTGTGAAAGCGTGCGATTGGAATGACACTATTGGCAAAGTATGCATTGGATATTGGACAGTGACCAATCGCTGTACCCGTTTTAGCAAATAATTCGGCATCGTTATCATCTAAGAAATTGCAATGTGCCATCACCGATTTATCACGTAAAAGACCAAAATCATGTAAGGCAAACGCATCGTTCTTTTGGAAGCGATCTTGTACATAATTATGCTCCCAGTCACCTTCGCTACAATGTGATTGAATATGTGTATCATATTTTGCTGCTAATTCGCCTAAGCCTTTTAATGCTTCATCGGTACAGCTCGGAATAAACCGGGGCGTTACAACAGGATAAACCCCTTGTTTTGTTGACTTAGCTAAGTCCTTTACAGCTAAAATAAATTCTTTCGTATCGGCAAGCGCGGTTTGCGTATCTTGATCTCGATAGTAGTCTGGATTTTGTTCGGGATCGTCCATGACAACTTTTCCAACTAGACCACGTTGGCCTTTCTCAGAACAAATTTTGGCGAGTAACAAACTAGCTTCCTTATGGACGGTTGCAAAATAAAGGGCAGTCGTCGTACCATTTGCAAGAAATGTGCTGACTAAATCTTCATAGACTTTTTTCGCATAATCCAAGTCGGAAAACTTCGACTCAACCGGAAAGGTATACGTATTTAACCAATCGTAAAGTGGGAGGTCTAATGCTGTTCCAGATTGCGCCCATTGAGGTGCATGGACATGTAAATCAACAAAACCAGGTAGTAAATACTGTCCATCTGCTAAACGATGAAAGTTCTCTGCTTCACTATAGGCATCGAGTAGTTTTTCATATTCTGAATCTGATGGTGCAACAACTTTTTCAATTATCCCATCCTCATTAATACAGAAAAGATAGTCTACTAGCTGTTCCACTTCTTTCGCTGATTTACTTGTAAAAGCAGTTCCGTGAAATATTTGCATATAATGTTTCATATTATCACCTTAATGTTCGTATTTTAGTATTATGATTGTCATTATAAGACATAAAAATAACTTCGTCTATGGAAATCCAAGATATCTTTTTAGCCAGTAATAATCTTCATTATTCAACAATTAGTGTATTTGTCTAAATTATTGGAAGGTTGTTTTTTATTTTTTAGGTCTTGTTTTTGTCTAATTGGGTGCTATACTATAAACATTCTAAAAAATATGTATTGTTATTTTCATATAATCGTAGGGATATGGCCTACAAGTATCTACCGGTTTACCGTAAATAAACTGACTATGAGAAGCAATCGTGAATAGACATCCATTGGAACTTACCTATTTTAGGTTTGGTTCAGTGTGTTACTCGTACCAAGCGACCATGAAATATGGTTTGTTTGAAGTCTTGTCTTTTCACGGTATTTCGATATCTAAAGCTCGAAGTACATTGCTTTCTCCAAAGAGGGGCATGTATTTCGAGCTTTTTTTATTCTATGTTTCCATTATATGAGAAGCACTACAGTAAATTTTAAAAAAAATCTAGTAACGTACTAGACGAAGGGAGATAAGAGCTTGGAGAATGCTGTGAGAGAATTAGAGACAAAGACAGTAAAGAATGAGAATGAGCAAGGTAGAAAAAAAGAGGATATTTCATTAGGAAAGTCTATTTTTGTAGGGTTACAGCATGTATTAGCAATGGATTTATTTATTCCGCCGATTATTTTAGCCGGGCTATTATCCTTTTCGGTTGCTGATAGTGCATTGTTAATTCAGATGACATTTATTGCTTGTGGAATTGCAACAATTATTCAGGCTGGATTCGCGATGAAGCTGCCTGTTATGCAAGGACCATCATTTGTGCCACTCAGTGCACTTGCAGCAATTGGAACAACGTCTGGAATGGGAGCGATGATTGGTAGTTTAATACCAGGTGCTTTGTTAATCGCACTATTAGGTTATCCATTGAAAATTTTCAGTAAGGTCGTACGGAAATTCATACCACCGATTGTTGCAGGTACAGTCATCGTCGTTGTTGGTTTTTCCTTAATGCCAACAGCAATCAATTCGATCTATAGCGCGGAAGGTAGTTTTAATACAAACATTTTTATCGCGTTTGTTACAGTAGCAGTACTGATTAGCTCTATGTACATTGGTGAAAAAGCCAAAACGAAATGGAAACATATTAAAGTTGCATCTGTTATTTTAGCTTTGGGTATAGGTACAATTGTTGCATCTTTCTTTGGAATGGTGGATTTTTCTTCGGTACGTGACGCTGCATGGTTTGCTATGCCAAGTATATTTGCTCTTGGGACCCCAACCTTTGAATTGGATGCGATTTTGATTATGCTTGCTATCTACTTCATTATTATGATTGAAACAACTGGAACGTGGTTCACAGTAGGTAATGTTACGGAAGAAAAGCTGGATGATAAACGATTAAACGGCGGAGCTTTTGGTGAAGGGCTAGGCTGCTTTGCTGGATCTTTCTTCGGTGGCACACCAGTTACAGGCTATTCCACGAATGCAGGAATTATTGCTATCACTGGTGTGAAAAGTAGGAAACCGATAATTGCAGGTGGTGTCTTTCTTCTCATGTTTGGAATGTTGCCAAAGCTTATGACCGTAATTGCTAGTATCCCGCCAGTAGTCATCAGCAGTGTGTTTGCAATTATTTGTGTTGTAATCATGATGAATGGTTTTAAAGTGGTAAAGCAAGCGCCATTTACAGAACGGAATATGCTTGTGATCGGTATTCCAATTATGCTCGCACTATTTGCGGTGCTTATGCCGGCAGATATTTTATATGGCCTTCCAAGTATCGTAACTTATTTTGTTTCATCTGGAATTGCTATTGGAGCAATTGCAGCATTAATACTTAATTTAGTACTTCCGGAGAAGAAAGAAGATACTGGATTAGCACCAAAACTAAACGTTAATTAGATATAGAAGATTTTTCAAAAAAGAGCAACTTGCACTCCAAAGTACAAGGACTTCTAATAAAGCAAAATAACGCTTTTAAGAATTCCTGACGAATGCTAAGTTTTCTAAATAAAAGGGGAGTTTATCGTTATGCAACAAGATAGATTATGGAACCAGTGGCACCCGGTTTATAAAGCGGATGAATTAAAAGAAGATCCACAGCAGGTATTTGTTTTGGGTGAGCGGATCGTGATTTTTCGTAATGAGAAGGGCGTACATGCATTTAAAGATTTATGTATCCACCGCGGAGCGGCACTTTCGCTTGGAAAGGTAAAGAATGGAAACCTTGTTTGCGCCTACCATGCTTGGGAATACAATGATACTGGCGAATGTGTGAAAATACCGGCATTGCCATGTGAAAGACCTATTCCGAAGAAAGCGAGAGCAACGGTTTACCATGCGCAGGAATCTTTCGGTTTGATTTGGGTTAATTTGGGTGATGACCCAGATCCAATGATTGCTTATCCGGAATATGATAAAGCGGGATATCGTACTGCTATTTGCGGTCCATATGATGTAAAAGCAAATGCACCAAGAATTATTGAAAATTTCCTGGATGTGTCGCATCTTATGTTTGTGCATGAAGGTATGCTTGGAGATGAAGACCATGCTGAGATTGTTGATTACGATGTGAATTTTATCGATAATCGTTTTATTACAAGTAAGATACCTGTGTATCAACCGAATCCAGATGGACGTTCAAAAGGCGGCTACGCAGATTACGTTTATGAAATTCTTAATCCAACGACAGCACGCTTTACAAAAACAACGGAGGGTTCAGACGAAGCATTGACGATACTCGCAACTGTAAACCAAGAAGATAACGAACAAACGAAGGTGTTTATGCTATTAACGAGAAATTATGATCTTGAACAGTCTGATGATTCGTTTATTGAATTCCAGGATACGATTTTCTATCAAGATTTAGATATTGTGGAGAGTCAAAAACCAGAACTGCTTCCTTTAGACTTGCAAATAGAAATGCACCTTAAATCAGACGCGTTGACCATTGCATATCGCAGATGGTTGGATGAACTAGGAGTGGAAACTGGAACATTAGCGATTGATGAATCGAAACGAAGTAAACGGAAGAAAGTATTGAACTAGAGACTATAGCCTCGAAAAAATAAAATGTCTTGCAGAAATGACAATCTGTAAGGCGTTTTTTATTGTATATGGAGTTCTATGTAGATCTTATTGTAAATTAAATGAAACAAATAAAGCAATGTGCTACTACGATGACCAAGTAGGTACATTGCTTTATTCTTATCGTACTTTCTCTAAAACCTTTTCTTCTTTTAATTCTAATGATTGAATAAATCGTCCAATTCGTTTCATTGCAGTCTCGAGCTGTTCAATTGAAGCTGCATAGGAACATCGAATATAGCCTTCTCCAGATGCTCCGAAGGCATTCCCTGGTACAACGGCAACCTTTTCTTCTTGCAGAAGACGAGCGGCAAATTCTTCGGATGTGAGTCCTGTTTTCTGAATAGAAGGGAAAACATAGAATGCCCCGCCTGGTGTATGACAATCCAATCCTATCGTGCGTAGCGATTGGACCATGAAATTTCTTCGTCTCCAGTAATTTTGCCTCATTTTTTCAACTTGATCCGCACTATTACGTAAGGCCTCGAGTGCTCCAAGCTGAAGCATCGTTGGTGCACACATTGTGGTGAATTGGTAAATTTTCACCATTACTTGTATAAATTCACGGGGTGCAGCGAGAAAACCTAAACGCCAGCCAGTCATTGCAAATCCCTTTGAAAATCCATTAACGACGATCGTACGATCATACATGCCAGGAATTGCAGCAAAGCTAGTGAATTCCTCATCATATGACAACTCTGCATAAATCTCATCGGTAACGACAAGCAGGTCATGTTTTTCCACAACCTGGGCAATTTCTGTTAGCTCTGCTCTATTTAAACAGGAGCCTGTTGGGTTACTAGGGGAGCATAATAAAATTGCTTTTGTTCGATCTGTTATGGCTGCCTCCAGCTGCTCTGGCGTTACTTTAAAGTCGTTGTCTGCATATGTTGCAATGCGGACTGGAATCCCACCAGCCAATGTTACAAGCGCTGTATAAGAAACAAAGGCAGGCTCGATAATAAGTACCTCATCTCCTGGATTCAAAATCGCTCGGAATGCTAAATCCAAGGACTGACTTGCGCCTACGGTGACGATGACCTGGTCCTCTGGTTGATAGCTAAGTTTAAAATTTCTTTTCAAATAATTAGATATTTCTTGACGCAATTCTAATAACCCGGCATTTGCTGTATACGATGTGTGACCGTCTTTTAGTGCTTCAATTGTTGCCTCGCGAATATTCCACGGTGTAACAAAGTCTGGTTCTCCAACACCAAGTGAAATGACATCCTCCATACTTGCTGCTAAGTCAAAGAATTTTCGTATTCCAGATGGTTCTAATCCTTTTGCTGTAGTTGATAAGTAGTTTTGAAAGTCTATACTCATGGGGTAATCACCATTCTCCGATCTTTATCATCATTTCCTTCAATAATTACGCCATCATGCTTGTATTTCTTTAGCATAAAGTGGCTTGTAGTGGATACGACATTTTCAATTGTAGCTAATTTATTGGATACAAAAGCTGCAATTTCATTCATTGTTTTACCTTCAACGGTTACAGATAAATCATAGGTACCTGACATAAGGTACAGTGATTGAACCTCTGGGTAGCGGTAAATCTGTTCAGCTACCTCATTAAAGCCAACACCACGTTCTGGTGTTACTTTAACATCAATCATTGCTACAATTGTTTCTTTTCCCTCTATTTTATTCCAATCAATAAGTGTTGGGTAGCTAACAATAATTTTTTCATCTTCTAGTTTTCGGATGGTCATTTGTGCTTGTTCTTCACTTATTCCAAGCTGCAATGCAATGGATTCTGTTGATACATTATGGTTTTCTTCAAGTATCGATAAAATATTTAATTCCTCTTTTGTTAGTTTCATTCCAATCCGCCTTCCATTGCTGTTAATTTGTAACATTAATTAAACGAAGCAATGATGAAATTATATCATTTTTGGACTGTAATCAAAACTAAAATTTAAGGTTTTTTGATTCTATATAGAAAAACGCGTACTTCCAAATCCCTCTATCAGTTTAGAATTATTCGTACTATAATTATTCTAATCTGTAGGTTATAAAATGATGTGATTTATAGGTTCCGTCAGTAATATGGAAACGCCTGTTTAATAGGATATAGAGTTCTAAGCCTTGAAAAAAAGCGATAATCCCTCTATCTAAGAGATTATCGCTCCTTTTGTTAATCTTCTTCTAGGATTTGATCAAATGCCTCGGATACTTTATCGAACTCTTCATCACTTTCAATTGCAGATAATTCACCATCATCATCGATTTTGAGAAAGAAGATATCAATGTCCTCATCACTATCCTCTTGCAAATCTTCTAAAAAGCTGACTGCGACGTAATCTATATTTTCCAATGTAACCTTGGCAAGTACTTCTACTTCCTGATCAACATCTGTTTCATCACTAATTGTAAAAACTTCACCAACTTCAATTTTATCCATACATTACCCTCCGTTTCCTCATCTAGAATGAATTTGTAATAGCTTTCTTAAGTTTTACTTCATGTATGGAAATAATGCAAATTTAAGCAACGATCTTCTCGAAAGGTAGTAAAGAACGGATGGATGAATCATATATGATCGGAAAGTAATGTTAGAAATCTCCGCTTTCGCTATACAAGGTGAGGGTGAGATATAGAGAGTTGACTTTGTTACATGGTAGTGATGCGGTATTAAATGAAACCCCGCCTGCGAGTGATTGAAAATCTTTATGCAATTTGTTTTCACGGTGGACGAGTGAGTTTATCAATCCTTCATGGCAAAAATACAGCTTGCTTGGCCAGCAGCTAGATTTTCTCCTACCATGGAGATAAGGTGCGGAGAATGTTACCGAATAAGTTGGCTTTTTTAATGGGTCTGTTCAATGGAATCCTGTCTCAATGGTCTATTAAATTAATATACAAGCATTCACATCGGAATTTATGGTGAATTTGTTATTTGCTCTTGACAGGCGATTCCATGAGTGCTAATATTTAAAATATTAGAATTGGATTGACTTTATCGAAGGATGTAGGTGAGTCCTTTGAGTTTAATACGTACAACACATTGCAACTATTCTTCTTAAAAACTAAATCATTTATTTTCTTATCCAGAGAGGTGGAGGGACTGGCCCTTTGAAACCTCGGCAACAGACTATTCAGTACTGTGCCAATTCCAGCAAGCCTATGTGCTTGGCAGATAAGAAGAGCCATGTTTATACATGACAAAACCTCTTCTTATTTGCGTAGAAGAGGTTTTTTAATTTTTCTATTGTATAATCATTCCGTTAAAGGGGGAGATCCTGTGGCAAGTGTGGATGACAAGAAAATTACAGACATCATATCTGAATTAAAAAAACTTAAATTTGGATCTTTAATCATAACCGTTCATGATGATGAAGTTACACAAATTGAAACGACCGAGAAAAAACGTTACCAAGCACAAGAAAAAAAACAACGAACTAAATAAGGAATGCCGATTAGACAACTAAAGGCAGCCTTCTATTCCGACCGGAATGGAAAGCTGCCTTTTGCAATTAAATAGGTGTAAAAAAATTGGAGGAAAATGAATGACATATAAACTAGGAATTCTTGATCAAAGTCCAGTTTTCAAAGGAAAGACAGCTGCTGATGCACTTCAACACACCATTCAATTGGCGATAAAAGCGGAAGAATGGGGTTACGCTCGCTTCTGGGTGTCTGAGCATCACCATATGGAACAGGTAGCTGGTTCATCACCCGAAGTATTAATGTCACACTTGTTAGCACGAACAAATTCAATAAAAATAGGATCGGGGGGAGTTATGTTACAACATTATAGTCCGTATAAGGTTGCAGAGAATTTTCATGTCTTAGCGACGCTTGCCCCTGGAAGGGTAGATCTGGGTATTGGGAAAGCACCTGGTGGATTTCCATTATCAACGAGAGCATTACAAAATGGAAAAAGAAATGATGGAAAAGATTTTAATGAGCGTTTAAATTTTTTGAAAAGATTAGTAGACGATTCCGTTGAGCATGATCACCCACTGTCAGGCATCCAAGCTTTACCAAGGCCAGATAAGAAACCTGAAATTTATTTGCTCGGCGGAAGTGCAAATAGTGCTAAGATCGCCGCGGATTTAAGGATTAATTTTGTTTTTGCAAAATTTTTAAATAGCGATGAAAAGAAGCTTAAAGAAGCTGCTCAAACTTTTAAACGGAATTTTAATGAAGGGGAATTTATTGTAGCTTTGGCCGCACTTGCAGCACCAACCCAAGAAGAAGCAGAAAAGTTAGTAGAAGATCATAAATTATTCACACTTCACCTTCATGATGGGCGGACATTAACCGTCCAATCGAAAGAGCAAGTACAGGCATTTAAAAAACAAGCAGGAGGACCATTTGAAATAGAAGAAAAAGCAGCGGATATAATTGCTGGAACGCAAGAATATGTAAGCGAAGAATTAACAAGGCTTCATCATGCATACCAGGTAGATGAATTTATTTTGCATACGCCAATTCGAAAAAAAACAGAGCGTTTTCGTTCTTTCCAATTAATGCGTCCACTTGAAAAGGTATGTATAGGGGGTAGCAATGCGTAAATTAATGAGCAATCCAATCATTGTCAATGAATTGGTTAGAGAGGATATTGAAATAGTTCGTCGCGTTTTGATCGATAGCTATCAACAGTACGAGGCTTATTTCACCCCACAAGGGTGGAAGGACTATTCAGAACGGATTGTCTCATCTATTGATAATCCAAATGTAGATAAAATTCTTGTAGCTAAAATTAATCAGGATATCCTAGGCAGCTTGCAGCTATTTCGTTCTGCGGAAAAAGCATATGAAAAACCAGAACTTCAAATTCAAGCACCTATCATTAGATTACTCGGAGTTCACCCTAGTGCAAGAGGTCGTGGTGTTGCCCAAGCGCTATTAAAAGCCGTCATCAATGATGCTCAAGCTCTTGGAGAGTCCAACGTATATTTGCATACGACCGACTTCATGGCAAGTGCTATACAAATTTATGAAAAGCTGGGATTCGAACGGGATGAGTCAAAGGATTTTTCCAGAAGAAATATTCTATCGAAATGTTACAGGTTAGATATTTAGAGGAGTACATTAGCATGTCTCGATCAGAGTTGAATGAACGCTAAATTTAATAATGGAGTTAATCAAGATGAGAAAGCAAGCTTAAACAAGGTTCCTGCAGTGAAACAGGTTGAAAAATACAATTTGAAAAATAGGAGTGCAGAAAATGAAAATTAGAAGGGTTTTTCTTTTAACGATTATAACGGTGGGATTGTTTGTGACAGCAGGTTGCGGAAATGAAACAGGGACAGCTTCCGAAAATGAGCAAGTGACATTGAAAGTTGGTGCTGCTTCTGTACCACATGCGGAAATTTTGGAGTTTATTGCACCAGATTTGGAAGCGGATGGTGTGAAACTAGAAATAGTGAATACAACAGACGGTATTCAAACAAATCAACAGACAGCAGATGGGGATTTAGATGCAAACTTCTTTCAGCATACGCCGTATTTAGACCAAGTCAACAAGGACAGTGGATTAGATTTAGTAGTGGTGGAAGGGATTCACATTGAACCATTTGGGGTGTATTCGAAAAAGATCAATTCAATCGACGACTTATCTGATGGAGCACAAATAGCAATTCCGAATAATCCTTCCAATTTCTCAAGAACACTCATACTCTTTGAAGAAAATGGAATTATTGAACTGGATGATGAAAAATCAGGTGATTATTTACTGGAAGACATTACTGAGAATAATAAAAACTTAGAATTCGTTCCGGTTGACCCACCACTCTTAGTTCATTCACTTGATGATGTAGATGCTTCTGCAATTAATACAAACTATGCGTTAGAAGCTAATCTTAAACCGCTAGAAGATTCATTAATTATTGAAGGCGTTGATTCACCATATGTCAATGTTTTAGTGTCTCGTACTGACAACAAGGATACGGAATTGATCCAAAAGCTTGCTGAAGCATTAACAACGGAAAAGGTTAGGGAGTTTATACTGGAAGAATACGAAGGTGCAGTCGTTCCTGCATTTTGATGAAATGTACTACGTGAATAGGAGGGTGTATATTGATAGAATTTAACCAGGTTTCAAAAGTATTTGATAGTGGAGGAAAGAAAGTTGAGGCATTAAGTGATGTTCAATTGACTGTTGAAAAAGGTGATATATTTGGAGTTATCGGCTTCAGTGGAGCTGGGAAAAGTACGCTGATTCGCACCGTTAATTTGTTAGAATATCCCACATCGGGCGAGGTTATTGTCGAAGGAAGAAATCTGGCAAAACTGTCTGAAAATGAAATACGACAAGCTAAGAAAGATATTGGTATGATATTCCAACATTTTAATCTTCTAAACTCCAAAACGGTTTTCGATAATGTGGCTATGCCATTATTTCTAAGTGGATATAATAAGAAAGCAGTAAAAGAGCAAGTATATGAAATCCTTCGTTTTGTTGGATTAGAGGAGAAGGCGAACAATTATCCCGATCAGTTATCTGGTGGCCAAAAGCAACGTGTTGGAATTGCTCGAGCACTAGTAACGAATCCTTCCATATTATTATGCGATGAAGCTACATCGGCACTAGATCCGGAAACGACAACATCCATCTTAAATTTATTAAAACGGATAAACGAGGAATACAAGATTACGATATTAATAATCACCCATGAAATGGAAGTCATAAAACAAATTTGTAATCGGGTTGCGGTAATGGAAGATGGCCATGTAATTGAAACGGGAAATGTGTTTGATATTTTTGCTCAACCAAAAACTGATACGACACGAAACTTTGTCAGATCAGTTGTTCAAGATGAAGTACCGGAAAGTGTGTATCGACTATTAAAAGATAATAATGATGACAGTCGTATCTTCAAAATTGAATTTTTTGGAACGGACTCCGGGCAACCAATCGTTTCGAAAACAGCGAAAATATATAATGTGGAAATTAACGTTCTGTTTGGAAATATTACGGAGTTGCAAGGTATTCCTTTCGGTAATTTAATTGTTGAGTTAATTGGTGATGACTATGAAATTAAACGGGGAATAGCATTTATCATTAGTCAAAGTCAAAATATTGAAGTAAAGGAGGTTTTGGAAGATGGAAGTAAGTACAGAGTTGATCGTGAATGCTTTGTGGGAAACGCTTTACATGGTTAGTGTTTCACTCTTTTTTGGAGGGATTATCGGAATTTTCTTAGGGATTTTATTAGTTGTAACTAGAAAAGGACATATCCTGGAAAATCGTTTTATTTTTTCAATCGTGAATCCAATTGTTAATATCTTTAGGTCGATTCCATTTATTATTCTTCTCGTAGCAATTATTCCTTTAACTAGACTAATTGTAGGGACATCTATCGGAACGACGGCGGCAATTGTTCCACTTGTGCTTCATATTGGGCCCTATTTTTCAAGGCTAGTAGAAAATTCGTTATTAGAAGTGGACGAAGGAATTATTGAGGCAGCAAAATCGATGGGAGCGACACCACTTCAAATAATCTATCGTTTTTTAATGCCGGAAGCCTTTTCTTCATTAATTTTAAGTATAACGACAGCAACTATTGGATTAATAGGAGCGACAGCAATGGCAGGTGCGATTGGTGGCGGAGGTTTAGGCGATGTTGCAATAACATATGGTTATCAGCGTTTTAGTACGATTACGATTCTAGTAACTGTTATTATCTTAGTGATTCTCGTTCAAGGAATTCAAGGGTTAGGAAATAAACTAGAACGAAAGGCAAGAAGAGTGTAAGGAATCGAATAAATCAGTGAGGGGTGTAAATAATGAAAAAATGGATGTTTCCTATATTTCTAGTTTTAGGTGTGTTATTAGTTGCATGTTCAAATGATACAAGCGCAGAAGGTGAACAATCAAAAGTAAAGGTTGGTATTCGAAATTCTGAACTTAGAACTTGGGAATATTTAAAGGAACAAGCAGATAAAGAAGGGCTGGAAATTGAAATTGTCAATTTCTCATCTGCATATGATCCAAACCAAGCCCTGATTGAAGAGGATATTGATATAAATGCATTTCAACATGTAGCATATCTAGATTCATTTAATGACAATACGAATTCGGATATTGTTCCAATTGGAACAACAATTATTGCTCCACTTGGGTTGTATTCTAGTAAGTATGATGCTGTGAGTGATATCCCGGATGAAGCACAAATTGCTGTTCCAAATGATGCACCTAACTGGGGAAGGGCATTGCTACTATTACAAGAAGCGGGACTGTTAACGGTTGTGGATGACTTTGATGGAAATGGTGGAAAAGATAAAATTAAGGAAAATCCAAAAAACATTGAAATTGTCCCAGTGGACGGTGCAAATGCACCTCGCGTAATGGAAGATACAGCTGGTTCGGTCATAAATAACGGAGTCTCATTAGAGGCAGGCCTAACATTAAAAGATGCGCTTATTCATGAAAGTCAAACTGCAAAACCGTATATAAATGTTATTGCAGCTAGGGAACAAGATAAAGAGAATGAAACGTTTCAAAAGATAGTTGAAATCTATCAATCAGAACAGACAGCTGAGTTTATTGAGGAAACGTATAAAGGAAACTATCTTCCAACAAGTATTACTTTAGAGGAATTAAGTACGTATAAAGAAGCCTATTCGAGCAATTAAGAACGGGTACTGATTTTACCCAAGAAGTATTAGAAAATGGTTAGGGAGAGAAAAAAGTGATAAAAAGACAACTAAAATTAGCGGCATATTTAATTGGAACGGGTATGCATGTTTCCTCATGGCGGCATCCAGCATCAAATCCAAATGCGAGTATTGATGTGAAAGCCTTGCAAAAACTAGCACAAATTGCTGAAAAGGGAAAATTTGATCTTGCGTTTGTTGCGGATAGTTTAGCGATCAACCATGAATCACATCCACAAATCGTCAACCGATTTGACCCGATTGTACTCATAACAGCCTTGGCTGCGGCAACGGAGAAAATAGGTATTGCGGCCACAGCCTCTACAACATACAGCGAACCATATACACTTGCGCGTCAGTTCGCTTCTGTAGATCATATAAGTGAAGGTCGTGCTGCATGGAATGTTGTGACGACTGCCGATGCGACTGGACAAACGGCATTAAACTTTAGCCGAGAAAAGCATTGGGAACATGATCACCGATATGAACGAGCTGAGGAGTTCGTTGATGTTGTGCAAGGATTATGGGATTCTTGGGAGGACGACGCTTTTTTATATAACAAAGAAACAGGGAAGTTCTTTGATTCTGATAAAGTACATGAGCTTCATTATAAAGGGAAATTTTTCTCTGTAAAAGGCCCATTAAACATTGCGAGGTCGAATCAAGGTCAGCCAGTAGTTATTCAAGCAGGGGCGTCTATTCCAGGGCAACGACTTGCAGCCCGTACTGCGGAAGTTGTTTTCACCCATTGGGATAGTATCGAAGAATCGAAAGAATTTTATCAAACATTAAAATCACAATTAACGGATTATGGCAGGAGTGAAGAGGAACTTCATATACTCCATGGAATTTCGCCAATTGTAGGTGAAACGGAAGAAATCGCACATGAAAGATATAATGAGTTACAAAAACTGATTGATCCATATGAAAGTTTGAAATTTGTTTCCGGATATATGGGAAATGTGGACTTCTCAAAATACTCCCTAGATACGCTAGCGAAAGAAGTGGAATTTCCAAAAGTAAATAGTATCCAAAGTCAATTCAATGAAATGAAAAAGATTATTGACAAAGAGAACCTAAAGGTTGGAGATCTCTATACAAGATTTTTCGGCGCAGCTAGAAGAGACGGATTTATTGGTACACCAACTCAAGTAGCAAACGAGATGGAAAAGTGGTTTAAGGAAAAGGCGACAGATGGTTTTATGATTCAATTTCCTCTGTTACCAAGGGATTTGGAAGATTTTGTTGAATTGGTAGTTCCACTATTGCAGGAAAGAGATTTATTTCGACTGGATTACGAAGGTGATACGTTACGCGATCATCTTGGTCTAAAGGTACCGGAAAATCGGTTTGTAAAGGGAAGAATGAAAAACACTATAAATTTATGACTAAATTAAAACAGCCTTGAATCTAGATTCCATTAGTTCAAGGCTGTTTTGGTATCAAAAGTCAGTGTGTGTAACAACTAAGGGAGAAGTCATAGTTACTTCTATGGCTTTTCCTTTAAAATCTTCCAATTGTTTTGAGTGCACTGGTTTCCAATTCTTGTTGTCTACATCCATCGCAATTTTAATTTCCTCGATAGTTGATTATCTTACAGAATGCTTGAATAAGGTTGAAGGTAAAAGTAGTTCATAAACAAGCTGCTTTTAATTACTTATTATTTAAATGGATTGCCTGATCCAACACCTTATCTCCCTGAATCATACCATATGCTAATTGGTCGATGATATCTACTTTAATTCCTCTAGGCTCTACTTGTTCTCTAATTTTTTTCTCGAGATAGCGTACTTGTGGTCCAATTAATACGACATCGAGATTTTCTAAGTTATTTTTAAGCTGAGATTCTGCTACTGCTTCTATATTTACCTCTAGATTTCTTTCATCAGCAGATGCTTTCATTTTCTTTACGAGCATGGATGTTGACATACCTGCTGAACAAACAAGGATAATTTTCATTGGTTAGCCTCCTCAATTGCTTCCATTTTTTTATACATATCAATCATCTCCAAGGCAAGATCTTTCACCGTCATTGCTGTCATCAGGTGATCTTGTGCATGAATGAGAATGACCGTTATATTATTTTTCTCACCATTTGCCTCTTTTTGTAGTAAGTCGGTTTGGATATGATGAGCTTCGTTGAATTCTTCTTCTGCTTGTTCGATTTTTTTATTTGCTTCTACAAATTTATATTCTTTTGCAAGTGCAATTGCTTCCATCGCATGTGATCGAGCATTTCCCGCGTGTAAAATGATATTAAATGAAAGCATTTGCATTTCTTCTGTTGTTGTGGACATGATTAGCCCTCCATTCGTTGTTTTAATGCTCTAACGCCTGCCATTATAAATGGAATATACATTAATACAGCAAGTGTCAAATTAAATAATTGTAGTGCAATGCCACGCCAGCTTCCACCTGTTACAAGATAACCACTCAATATTGGTGGTGTGGTCCACGGTAGAATAGCTACTGTTTTTGGTACAATACCTGTCGCGAGTGCGATATAAGAAGTTACGGTTAATGTAACAGGTACTAAAATAAACGGAATTAACATGACAGGGTTTAACACAATCGGTAATCCAAAAATAACTGGTTCATTGATATTGAATAATCCTGCTGGTGCAGAAAGCTTTGCAACTTCTCGATACGGATGATTTTTTTCATGCCGAATGACGATAAAGATAGCGATCAGTAATGCAATAGTTGCTCCAGATCCTCCCATAAATACGAACGAATCTAAGAAGGGCTTCGTAACAATATAAGGTACTTCAAATGCGGACATTCCACCCTGGAACAGTTCTAAGTTTGTTTGGATTAGTGGTAAATATACAGGCTCAATAACAGAGCCGATAATATTTGTGCCGTGTAATCCAAAGAACCATAGTAAATGATTAAGGAATGAAACAACTATTGCTGCCGGTAATGTGTTACCAAGCCCTTGAAGCGGTTCTTGAATGACATTAAAGATTAATTCAAATATACTTATTTCTGCAAAAACATTCATCATAGCTTGGAAGAATCCTACGATGATTAATATAATTGTAGCTGGAATAAGTGCTGTGAATGATCTTGCGACACCATCAGGAACACCTTCTGGCATTTTTATTGTGAATTTGGATTTAACGAGAAATCGGAATATCTCCGTAAGCACGAGTGCGATAATGATAGCTACAAATAATCCCTGGGCACCTAACCAAGCAAAGCTCAAGCCCCAATCAGGTGTTTCTGGCACAAGCATAATGTAGGCTGCAGCTGAAATTAAACCTGCAGATAGTCCATCAACTTCATAGGACTTAGCTAAATTATAAGCGATAGAAAACGCAATTAATAGACCTAGTACAGCAAATGTGCCATTCCAAATACTTCCCCCAACTGCTTGCCAATTGCCTTCACCAAATATTCCATTCATCCACTCTACAAAGTTAAGCTCGCCAAGCGGCGGAAAGTTATTAATCAATATTGCAAGTGAGCCAACGATAATTAATGGCATGATGGCAACAAAACCATCACGAATCGCCACAAGGTGACGCTGTGCGCCGATGCGTCCGGCAATTTCAATAAATTTTTGCATAAACTTATTGTTCATTCTAATTCCCCCTTGAATTGAATTGTGGTAAATAAGCTTTATGTGCTTCTAATAGCTCATCAAGTAAAACTTTACTACGCTTTTCATTGCCAATTAGTGGATTCATTAATAAAGCTGTATAAGCATCATTGTAATCCCCTGAGATACTAGCCCGAATGACAAGTTCTTCAAATGCCTTCATTTGATAGACTAATCCTTTTATTGTTGCTGGTAATGCTCCAACAGAAATTGGTCTAGGACCATGATTTGTAATGATACAATTGGCTTCAATTACTGCATCATTTGGAAGATCTGGGATTGCACCATTATTAAATGTGTTGACTGTTTGAATATCTTCCTTATTGTTATAGATAGAATCCATCAAACTACATGCTACATCACTATAAAATGCACCTCCTCGTTTTTCCAGCTCTTTCGGTTTGTCACGCAATTCCGGGTTACGATATAGTTCAAACAACGATTCTTCTAATTGTTGTACTACCTCTGCACGAGTGCCGTTTTCTTTATAGGCTTGCAGATCTTTCTCAAGAACGTCTTTGGTTTGGAAGTAATACTGATGATACGGGTTAGGCAGCAGTCTAGTTGATTCGATAAAGGTCTTGGACCACCCAAGATTTACAATGTTAGCTGGTGAATAATCAAAATGATCCCCAACTAGTTTCTCCAGAACATCTTCTGTGCGATCCATCCCATTGACGAATACTTTTTGACCAAACACGAAATGGTTCATACCAATAAATTGAATTTTTACATCGTCTGGTGATACCCCTAAAATTTCTGCGGTTGAATGACGCATGTTAAACGGAATGTTGCATACACCAATCACCTTCTGATGTGCTGAATGCTTCAACAGTGCCTCGGTTACAATTCCAGCCGGGTTGGTGAAATTGATCATCCATGCATCTGGGCAAATTGTATGAATATCTTCAGCAAGTTCCATTAATACCGGAATGGTACGAAAAGCTTTAAAAATTCCGCCAGCACCGTTCGTTTCTTGTCCGATAAATCCATGACTCAAAGGGATTCTCTCATCTTTAGAACGAGCTTCTAAACCACCAACACGAATTTGAGTTGAAACAAAATCAGCATTTTTTAGTGCTTCTTTTCGATCTAATGTCCATGATAGTTTAATAGATTTTGCCGATTTCTCGATCATTCGTAATGATAGATCCCCAATAATTTCTAATTTTTTTTGCCCTGTTTTAATATCAACAAGAACGATTTCTGTTACAGGAAATGAATCGTGACGACGAATAATACCTTCAATAATTTCTGGTGTATAACTAGATCCTCCACCGATAATTACTAATTTTAGTGTCATTTTGTTTGAACTCCTTATGATGTATTTGGAAACGCTTTAAAATTAGTCGCTTTTATGGCGCATTAACTTCTTTGTGATAAGTTATATGCTTAACTGTAATAAAAATGTATCATACAATTATTATGATGTCCATACATATTTTTATAATTGTAATTACATTTATAAGTATTGTCATTATATCTTATATCTTGTACACTTTATATATACAATGTTTGAAGGAGTACAGACATGGAAAAAAACCAATCACTGCATGCCTATATAAAAGAAGAATTATTGAATCGTATTAAGTCAAATGAATATAAAAAGGGAGAAAAAATACCTCCGGAATTGGAACTTTGTAAGGACTTTAATGTTAGTAGAACCACTGTGAGAACAGCTCTAAATCAGCTTACTCTTGAAGGCTATTTAGTACGGCAGCAGGGGAAGGGCACTTTTGTTGCTGAACAAAAAGTGAAGCAGACACTGTCCCAGACTGTGAAGCGATATAGTGATCAGATTGCTGTTCAGGGTAAAAAAGCAGAGATAACTTTAATAGATATTCATGTTATTCCGGCAAATGAAATTATGCAGCAATCCCTTGATGTATCTATAAATGATCCAATTCAGCGAATTGAACGGGTTCGCAAGGCAAATGGGGAACCAACACAATATGAAATAGCTTATATTCCGTGGGATATTGCCCCGGGGATAATGAAAGAACATGCAGAAACATCTTTGTATGCGTCATTAAAAGAAGAATTCCATGTTCACATCGCCAAAACAACTGAACAAATTGAGATAACACTTGCAGATGAACGTTCTTGTTCGCATTTAGGCTGTGAAGTAGGAACACCATGTTTTTATATCGAAACAATTGCCGAAGACGATAAGGGCAAAAAAGTAGAATTTTCACGTTCATTCTTCCGTGGTGATAAAACTAATTTCATGATTGAGCGGAATTACCCAACGGGAGAATAATCAGAAGTATTTAAGGGGGACTATCGATGAAAGTGTTGTTTAATGCAGACGATTTTGGATTAACAAAAGGTGTGACGGATGGAATTATTAAGGCGTATAAGGATGGAGTTGTCAGCTCGGCAACTTTAATGATGAACGGAAAAGCAGTAGATTATGCGGTTTCACAAGCAAAAAAGTATCCAATGCTAAATATAGGTATTCATCTTGTGCTAACCTGGGGTAAACCGATTAGTGGGAATGTCCCGTCACTTCTCGATAATCAAGGATTTTTTAAATTTAAAAATACATTTTTGGAAGTGGAAGACGTTGATGTAGATGCAGTAGAGCGAGAATGGTGTGCACAGATCGATGCATTTTTAGCTACAGGTCTGCCCCTTCATCACATTGACAGCCATCACCATATACATGGATGGGGCCTATTGAAAGAAGTGGTTGTTAAATTAGCTCAGCGATACAACGTGCCTGTTCGCTATGTAGAATCATTAAAAGGAAACCCTGAAATCCTACTTACGGAAACACTGTGGCTGGATTTTTACGGTGAGGGTGTTGATTATGAAATCTTTAATAAATTACAGCAGCTAGACACGACTTCCGTTGAAGTAATGACACATCCAGCGATCATTGATGAAGATCTCAAAGAATTTAGTTCTTATATAGAGAAAAGAGAACAGGAACTTGAGATACTATGTGGTTTACAAGTGCCTAATTGGGTAGAGGATTGTAGTTGAAATAACCAATAAATAGGATAGAGCAATGATTGAATCTTGATATAGAAAGGTTATTTAGTTTTTTCTATATCAAGATTTTTTATGTTCAATTGCATCCTTTTATACCACTTTACGCCTCTTGTTATTAGAAAAATAGGACAAATCTAATATTTACAATGAAGTATTAAATTGATATTGTTTTTATGAGAAGTTAATTCAGAAAAGTTAGTAAGTTTAGATTACTAACTAACCCTAATGTGAAAAGGAGGTAGTTGGTTTTAAGTATCAACCTAATAATGAAAGGGGTTACATTAAATGAAAAAGGTGCTTTATTACTTGTTGATTCTACTGCTTATCGTATCTTTAATTCCTTTAAAAGGTAATGCGAAGGAAGATGTTCATCATGATGTTGAACTATGGAATGCAGTAAAACCACTAAATACTACAGTGACATTTTTAAACACAGGAGCACATCCAGATGATGAACGCAGTGATTTTCTTGCTTACTTATCTCGAGGGTTGGGTGTGAAAACTTCAAGCTTAATTGCGAATCGGGGTGAAGGAGGACAGAATGAGATCGGGACAGAGCTGGATAATGGTTTAGGAATTATCCGTAGTAATGAGATGATTGAAGCAGCAAAAATTACAGGGGTAAAGGCATATCATTTAAGTGAGACTACATCAGACCCTATCTATGATTTTGGATTTTCCAAATCCCCAGATGAAACGCTGGAGAAATGGGGAGAGGAATTAACCTACGAACGCTTTATTCGATTCATTCGAACTTATCAGCCTGACATTGTAATGCCCTCTTTTCGGGATGTTGAAAGTCAACATGGTCACCATAGGGCGATAACGATCTTATCTGAACAAGCATTTGAAGATGCGGCTGACCCAACTGTTTTCCCGGAACAGTTAGAAGAGGGACTATCGACGTGGCAAGTAAAAAAGTTGTATTTACCTGCTGAATCGGAAGAAACTGCAACAACTTCTATAGAAATTGGTGATTATGATCCTGTATATGAAATGACATATCCCCAGCTGGGTGAAGAGTCAAGATATATGCATAAAAGTCAAGGGATGGGAAGGGATATTCCAGCCGAACCCAGACAAACACACTTAGAATTAATAAAGGAAGCTGTTCATACAGATTATCCGAATGCGTTGTTTGCGGGTATCCCATACAACTTTAATGAATGGGCAGAAATTGTTCCAGCGAAAAATGTGAAAGCGAAATTAAATAAGTTACAGCAAAAGTTGGATGAAATTGTCGAGCTCTATCCAGATAGAGAAGCGATTTTATCGGTATCACAATCTGCGCATAAGGATGTAAAGAGAATTCAAAAATTAGTAGGAAAAGCGAAAATGCCAAGCAATTTTAAAAATGATTTACTTCATAAGCTTGAATTAAAAGAAGAGCAATTACAGGAGGTGAGTTTTGTAGCTTCCAGCCTTCATGTGGAAATGGAGATCGACACGGAAGTATTAACACCCGGTTCGAAAGGGCAAGTAACCATGACGATTACAAATGAGGGCAATCAGAAAATAAAACATATTGATGCTACACTGGTGACGCCGGAATCCTGGGGTAGAGATAAAACACAAAAAGTGAAACATTTAAAACCGAATGAATCCAAGAAAGTAACTTTTGATGTAAGGGTGCCAGAAGATGAACCATACAATACACCATATGACGAGTCAACCCTAATGGGGAAGGTTGAATTTAAAGAAAAAGGGCAAACATCTGGTAAATTAATAGAGTTTAATCATACTGTTGCCGTCTTGCCTGAGTTAAGTGTAGCTCCAAGTTCGGAAAACTTAACAATTAATACAGCTGATATACAAGAAGAAATTCCAGTTAAAGTTCAAGTAAAGAACTATTATAACGGCAAGAAAGATGCAACTGTTTCGTTAAATCTGCCAGAGGGTTGGGCAAGTAATCCAGTAGAGAAGGAAGTTTCATTTACGGAGCAGCATGAAATGGAAGAGGTAACGTTTACTGTTAGCCCTCCATCAGATATTTCAGAAGGCGATTATTCTTTCGATGTTGTCGCTGAAGCAAATGGAGCAATCTTTAATACGACCGTTCAGGAAATTAGTTATGACCATATTAAAGATTCGTATTTCCAGTATCCAGCAACAGTGAACACCGTTGCATTTGAGTTGCTGCTACCTGATAACTTAAAAGTTGGTTATATCGAAAGTGGTTTTGATGAAGTTGCCGACTATTTAATAGATACAGGGATGGACGTGATGAAACTTACAGAAGCAGACCTTGCTTCAGGTGATTTGACACAGTATGATGCAATTGTTACTGGAATAAGAGCATATCTTTCCCGACCTGATCTAGCTGAAAATAATGAAAGATTGCTAGAGTATGTAGAGGGCGGAGGACATTATGTGGTGCAGTATCATAAACCAGATGACAACTGGAATATAGATGCAACCGCTCCATATTCATTAGAAATTGGTAATCCGTCCATTCAATGGCGTGTAACGGATGAGCATGCAGAGGTAACGTTAACCCAGCCCGAGCACAAGTTATTTAACTACCCAAATGAAGTTACGAATCATGACTGGGATAATTGGGTACAAGAAAGAGGGCTCTATTTTCCAATGAATTGGGATAATCGCTATGAGACATTTGTTAGTATGGCTGATCCAGATGAAGATCCATTTACGAGTGGGATCTTGCTTGCCGAATATGGCGAGGGTACCTATCTATATACGAATTTAGTATTCTATCGTCAAATTGATAATCAAGTCCCTGGTGCTTACCGGATATTCACAAACCTAATTAGCTATGGAGTAGAATAAAAATATCCCAATGGGATTCGAGCAATCCTATTGGGATATTTTAACGTAATTTATTTCATACCAGTTAAGGTAATACCTTTGATGATATGACGCTGCAGGAGGATAAATACCAGAATCAAAGGGATAACGGATATAGTTGCTCCAGTCATAATGAGATGCCACTGTGATTCAGCTTCGCCGGAAGAAAAGAATGATAGTCCAACCGGCAGTGTTCGTAAACTAGGTGATTCGATGACAATTAATGGCCATAAAAATGCATTCCAGTTACTAAGGAATGTAAAAATGCCTAATGCTGAAATCGCTGGCCAAACCTGCGGAACAGCAATTTTAAAGAAGATGGCATACTCGTTCATTCCATCAACTCGTGCAGCGTTGAGTAAATCATCAGGGATTTGTTCCATAAACTGTCGCATTAAAAACACTCCAAAACCTGTCATAAGACCTGGAAAAAGAACACCCCAATAGGAGTCCGTCCATCCAAATTCTGAACTCATCATATACCACGGGATAATTAGCATTTCTGTTGGAACCATTAATGTACTTAATATTAAGATGAAAATAACCGTACGACCTACAAAGGAAAATTTCGCAATTATATATCCAACGAGTGTATCAAAAAATAAAACACTTATCGTCGTAATTAGAGCCACAATAATACTATTCATAAACCATTTGATGAACATGCTTTCCTCAAGAATTTTAATATAATTCGCTAAGGTTGGATTTTCTGGGATAATGCTCAAATTAAATATATCGAATGGTGCTTTTAAGGAAGTAGAAACCATCCAAATGAATGGAAACAACATAATAACAGAACCAATTATTAAAAGTACATACGGCAATAATCTTCGGAACCTCATCCTTCTACACCTCCTATTCTAGTAATCAAATTTCTTGGTTAAAACTTTCATTTGGAAAATTGTTAAAGCAAGTATGAACAGGAATAAGATAACGGTTGCCGCAGAAGCTAATCCCATATCGAATTGCTTAAAGGCTAGCTGGTAGATGTAAACTACAACTGAAATGGTTGAATTTAAAGGACCGCCACTTCCATCCATGCTCATATTAATGACTTGGGTAAAGGAAACTTGAATAAAGGTAATCGTTCCAATTACTGCAGAAAATACAATCGTTGGATTCAGTAAAGGAACCGTTACATACCAAAATTTTTGCCAACCGGTCGCTCCATCAATTTCAGCAGCTTCATAAAGCATTTCTGGTATATTCTCTAACCCAGCTAAGAAGAGAACCATTTGAAAACCAATGGATTGCCAAATCATTGCAGCGATGATGACATAAATTGCTTGATCTGGTGAGTTTAAGAATGGTTGAGCAGAGAAACCTAAATTAACTAATATATCATTAATAATCCCGTTACCCATTAGAATCCACTGAAATACCCAACTGATTGCAACAATACTAGTTACATAGGGAATGAAATAGATAACTCTGAAAAAACCAACAAATCGATTAATTTTATGAAGTAATAATGCTACAATTATCCCAAATAATAATTGACCAGAAACCCCTAAAAGAATATAGATGAAAGTATTAAAAATGGATTTAATAAAGATTTCATCCTGGAATAGTGTTACATAATTTTCTAAACCAACGAAAGGTTGTATATCTGTTGAAAGAAGGTTCCAATCTCTAAATCCCACGTTAAACGTAAATAAAGTAGGTAAAATTCGGATCCCGAGATAAAATATAATTGGAAGCAATAAACAAGTGTATACAAATAAATATTTTTGATATCTAAGATTCCCTCTAAATTTATGAAGAAGGGAGGTTTTTTCCTTTTTAACTTGTGTTGTTTTATTGTTCTGATTCTGCGGTGATTTGAATTGCTCCATGCTGCACCTCCTTTAAGTGGTAAGGACCAAGGTGTGTCACCTTGATCCTTTCGTTAAAGATTGCTTATTTTTCCCAGTATTCATCATAAAGTTTTTGAGTAGCTTCTACTAATTGATTAAACGCTTCTTCCGGATCTTGACCTTCCATTAACACCCGATTAGCAGCATCTATTACAAGATCCCGTTCCCGAGTTTCATCTACAAAGAAATGCGCATTAGCAAAAGGCAAGGATTCGATAAAAGGACCATAAATTTCATCGTTTACATATTTATCCTGCATGGCAACCGATTCTTTTGCAGGTAATTCACCAGTTGCATCTAACCATCTTTCCATAACATCATCACTTGTTAGGAATTCTAAAAATTTAGTGGCTGCTTCTAGTTTTTCTCCTTCAACACGGGCAGTAATCCCATTTGTCCAGAAAGAAGCATTTGTTGATTGTACGTCTTTGCCAGGAAGTGGTGCTATTGCATAATTTAAATCAGGTGCATCACTTTGCAATGTACCTACCCTAAAAGAACCGTCAATATTCATTGCAGCTTTTTCCGTTACAAATGCTGTCACATCATCTGTATAAAAACCTTGTTCAGATGTTCCTAGCTCAGTAGGGAAGCTTAACCAATATTTAAATGCTTCTAAACCAGCTGGGTTATCTGCCCAGACAACTTCCTTTCTATCTTCACTTAATACTTGTCCGCCTGCTTGTAGTGTAAGACCATCTCTAAGCCAATGGTGACCTTGTTGTGCTGGTTCCCATGCCATTCCAGATTGTTCTAGACGGCCATTACCATCAGCTTTGGTTAATTGAACGGCATAGTCTTCAAGCTCTTCCCATGTTTGTGGAGGAGAGTTAGGATCAAGGCCTGCTTCTTCAAATAAATCCTTATTATAAAACAGTGCGAGTGTTCTTACTGAAGTTGGTATTGTCCAATATTCGCCATCCATTTTCGTGGCTTCCACTAATGGAAAGAATTCACTCTCTATTTCTTCATGTGGGAAAGCGTCCTGTGGTAGTGGCTGTAAGTAACCTGCATCTACGTAGGTAGGCACCCATCCGTAGAATAAGTTAATAACATCGGGTCCTTTACCAGCTGGAACTTGCGCAGCAACCTGTTCATTGTATTGATCATATGGAAAATTGGTTTGCTTTACTTTAATTCCAGGATTTGCTTCTTCGAATTCCGCAATTAATTCATCCATTAAGTTAACCTTAGAATCAAATGAGTATTGCCAGTATTCAAGTGTGATGTCGCCATCTTCTTGATTAGCAGAACTTTCATCATCACTAGAACATGCTGCAAACACAACCGATAACAATATTGCAAGCAGAGTCAATTGCCACTTTTTAAACATAATAAAACCCCCTAATATAATATTTTAAAGGACCGGAGTCTCTTTAAATTAAATTTAAAATCTATACTTTTAAAATTGATTCATGTTCCTTAAGTATGAGGTACCCGGCACCTAGCAAAGAGACATCTTCAACTGTTGTGATAGTGATGTCCGTTTGTACAGGTAAGTGTTTTTCTAAGTTGGAAGTTAAATATGGCAAAAAGTGGTTCATTGATTTAGAAATCCCGCCCCCTAATACAACTTTCTCAGGGTTGATAATTGAAATAACATTAATTAATGCAAAAGAAAGATGGGATAGGGAATCATTTACTGTTTTCAATGCTATTTGGTCGCCATCAATTGCCATTTGGAAAACCTTTTTTGCAGTCCATTTTTCTTCACTTTTCTGACTGTGTTGAAGCATTCTTTTGGCAATAGACGGTCCTCCTACGTGACTATCTAAGAATCCGTAGCCCCTAAAAGTTTGCTCGTATTTTTTATCAGCAGCATCTTTATCTGTTACCATATAACCAATTTCTCCTGCAGCGTATGATGCTCCGCGATAAAGCTGTCCGTTAATTATAATTCCGCACCCGATACCAGTTCCTAGTGTAATCATAATCATATTATTGTTTTTTTTGCCGGCGCCTTTCCAATATTCACCGAGCGCCGCAACATTTACATCATTATCGATATAAACAGGACATGAGAGATGGGATTCAAGTTGAGATTGCAGCGGTATATTTTTCCAGCTTAGACTTGGCGCATCAATGACAATTCCGCTATCAACATCCGTAATACCTGGAACGCCAACGCCAACTCCAAATAACATGCTGCTTTCTAATCCTTCTTGCTCTATAAGGGTGTTTACGTAGTCGGCAATTGATTGAATAAAGTTACTACCTACATGTTTTTGTGTAGAAAAAGCGGTCTTACTTATAATTTTTCCTGCTAAATTCATAATGGCCATTTCAACTAATGTCCCGCCAATATCAATTCCAACAATATAGGCTGCGTTTTCATTAAAGAATATTTGAAATGGTTTCCGACCACCTGCTGAACTTGCTCTTTCACTTTCTTTCTCTCGAATCCATCCTTCCTCTAAAAGTTCATCAACTATATTAGAGACTGTAGGTTTACTTAGTTTTAGTGCTTTTGCAATATCTGATCGAGAATGTCCATCTTTTCGTTGAATATAATGTAAAACTTTCCGTTTGTTTAAATGTTTTAGTAAGTTGGAATCTGTGGGGACATTACGGATAGCGATAGTTTTTCACTCCTTTCAAAATCAATAATGTTTCGATAGGTTAGTAAAGTTAACTTATTAATTGAAAATTATAATACTATTAATCTCTCTGAATGTCAACGTTTACATAACTAAAAATAAAGTTAATTTTAATTTGAGTTACTATTTTTAAAATTAACACTTTACAAAAGAGAATACAATCCGCTACAATGATTGGTAAGTAAGGTTAACTAACTGTAAAGAAATATAATACACAATATTGAGGTGTAGGATATGAATAGAATGAAGGAGCAGTTTGAAGCGGCTGAAGGAGTTGAATTTCCTGGTAAGACCTATATGGATGAACTGCTAAAGCCGGTATTTGATGATCAAAAAAAGTATTTATTTGAAGCAATGTTTAAAATCCATAAAGCACATACTATTATGTTGATGGAGCAGGGGATTTTAACAGGTGATGAGTGTACTGAAATTTTAGAAGCTGTGAAGCAGGTAGAATGTATTGACCGAACTGAATTAATGTATTCTTCTCAACATGAGGATCTTTTTTTTCTTGTTGAGTCTCGTTTAGGGGATCTTATCGGGACTGATCTAGCAGGAAAAATGCATATTGCAAAAAGCAGAAATGATATGGGAGAAGCGATGTATCGCATTGTTATTAGAGATTATATTGAACAAGTGATTATAGAAGCGGAACAATTAAATAAAGCAATTCTTTATCAGGCAGAAAAACATACTGAATCAATTATGCCAGCTCATACGCATACACAACCTGCTCAGCCAACAACATTCGGGCACTACCTTGTAGCCATTTATGATAATTTAGATCGAGACATTCAAAGATTGAAACAGGCTTATGCAACAGTGAATAAATCACCAATGGGTGCAGCTGCAATTACTACTACAGGGTTTCCTATAAATAGAGAGCGTATGGTAGAATTGCTTGAATTTGATGGACTAATAGAGAATTCATATGATGCAATTGGAACAGGTGATTATCTAATTGAAGCAGCGCAGGCTTTAGTTAGTTTAATGACGAATATGGGGAGATGGCTTCAAGAGTTGTTACGTATGGCATCAAAAGAGGTAGGCTTAATAAAGGTTTCTAATGCATACGTTCAAATTAGCAGTATTATGCCTCAAAAAAGAAATCCAGTTTCGATTGAGCATTCTCGTGCAATTGCAAGCAGTGCGGCTGCAGAAGGGCTGGCGGTAGTTCATATGATTCATAACACCCCTTTTGGAGATATAAATGATACGGAAGACGATCTGCAACCACATTTATATGCAGGTTATCAAAAAGCTACACGAGTGTTGCGATTAATGCGTGCTGTTATGCTTACGTTGGAGTTTAATAAGGGACGTGCTTATCAACAAGCGAGAGAAAATTTGATAACGATTACAGAGCTTGCGGATGTATTGGCAAGGGATTACCATATTTCATTTCGGGCAGCACATAAAAAAGCAAGTGTAATTGCCAAAAACGTAGAAGAAGCAGGAAAAGAACTATATGAAATTTCACTATCGAAAGTAAATGAATGGCTTAGCGATGTTCAACTTAAAAATGAAGATTGGCAAGCAATTATTGATCCAAAACAATTTGTAGCACGAAGAAGCATAACTGGTGGGACAAACCCTGATGTCGTAAGAGGGATGATTGAGAAGAGAAAGAAGTAGTTCCTGGTTAGTAGTATATTAAGCTGAGAGAAGATAGCTTTCAAGTGAAAATATGGAAGTCGATCTTCTTGCAATTAAGGCATTAATTAATCAACGAATTCTTTCATATTTCTACTTGCTAATCATGATAAGTATTGTGTTGCCTATCATATATGTATACAAGAACAAAAGCGCAAGCGCCCGGTTAGCGACGTACGGACTGGACTGATCCGTAGGAGATAAAGGAAACACGGCGACCGCAGGGAGCTGATGTTGACTTATCGTACGGAGGTGAGGGAAGTCTCGCTAGTCGCTGGGCGCTGGAGCTGGACGTAGCCGTTTAGGTAACTAAGTTATCCACAGCATTCAAATTTTATAGTTTCCTGGTGCAAATAAAAAAATACCCTTCTAAGGATGCAAGAAGGGTATTTTCCATGGGAATTATATTATTGCAGGTTCATTTATTACTTCTTCCAATGAAATGTAATTATATCCAAGATCGTGGGCAACGGCTTCATAGGTTACTTTTCCATTGATGACATTCACACCAGTGCCAATTGCAGGGTTATCCTGGATCGCTTTAGCAACCCCTTTTGCGCCTATTTGTGCTGCGTATGGCACGGTAACATTCGTTAAGCCAACTGTTGCAGTACGTGGTACAGCGCCAGGGATATTCGCAACTGCATAATGAAGTACATCATGTTTTACATAGATTGGATCATCATGAGTAGTAGGGTGGTCAACAGTTTCAAAATTTCCACCTTGGTCAATTGCGACATCGACAATCACGGATCCCGGCTGCATAGACCTAACCATGTCTTCACTAACAAGCTTCGGTGCCTTTGCACCTGGAATTAAAACCGAACCAATAACTAAATCAGAAGTTTTCACTGCTTCTGCAATATTGTAAGGGTTAGACATTAACGTTTGAATGCTTGAACCAAAGATATCATCTAGTTCACGTAAACGAGTTGGGTTCAAATCAATAATGGTAACTTCAGCTCCAAGACCGAGCGCAATGCGAGCAGCGTTCGTACCTACAACACCACCGCCAATGATAGTAACTTTTCCACGGTTAACACCTGGAATTCCACTTAGCAGAACTCCTTTACCGCCTTTTGATTTCTCAAGGTATTGTGCTCCGATTTGAGTTGCCATTCGACCAGCAACTTCACTCATTGGAGTAAGCAATGGCAATGTACGGTTAACCGTAATCGTCTCATAAGCAATTGCAGTTACTTTATTTTCCACTAACGCTTGGGCTAATTCTGGCTCTGCTGCTAAGTGGAGATATGTGAATAGTATTAACCCTTCACGAAAATACTTATATTCAGATGGGAGCGGCTCTTTTACTTTCATAATCATTTCGGATTTTGACCAAATCTCTGAAGCGCTATCAATGATGGAAGCACCAGCTTCGATATACTCTTCGTTTGTAAAGCTGCTTCCTAAGCCCGCGTCCTTTTCAATAATGACTGTTTGCCCTGCTTTTACTAAATTCACTACCCCTGCAGGTGTCATTGCAACACGGTTTTCATTATTTTTAATCTCTTTGAGTACCCCTATAATCATGTTTACCATCTCCTCAAAAGCTATTTATAATCTTATGATAACGCTTTCTTTTGGTATTTTCTTCATTAAAAAAGATGAAAAAAAGAAGGGTGGTTTGTGTATTTGCACAAATCACCCTTCATGCATGCGTTCCATAATAAAATCTAAATAAACGAGAGTCTTCTGTTTTGGGTCCTTTAAGTCCAGCATAGCGACTTCCCGAATTCGTTTTAGACGATAGTTCATCGTATTCGGATGAATAAATAATTCCTTTGCTGTTTGATAAACATTGCAATCACAGTTTAAATAAGCTTGTAAAGAATCGGTAAGGGAAGTGTGGTGTTTCTTATCATATGATCGTAATCTTTCAATGTATTTATTCTTCCGACTTTTACTTGCTTTTTGAATCGCAAACAGCTCTTCTATAAATTGATAGACTCCGAGGTCTTCATATAAATAGATACCTTTTAGATCTTTTGCATATTTTTCTTTTAGATTTAATACGCTTAGTGCTTGTTTATAGCTCTCATTTATTTGCTTCGCTTCACCATAAAAGATTCCAGCTGAACCGTTGACATTTTTTAATGCAAGTTGGTTACTGATTTTTTCTATAATTTGTTTGATAAATTCCCCTAATAAATAGGCCGGATCTTCCTTTTTACGATGATGACGAACAAGGACAATAAATTCATGACTATCAAATAGGCGAAAAAGGGATTTAACTTGTAACTGTGTTTCTGCTAAATAGTATGCATACTTTTCAATTTGCTCCGTTATTTGATCTTCAAATCGTATGACAACGACTGCAAGCTCACCCTCTAATTGAACGTTAAGTTGTTTTGCTTGCTGGTTTAATTTATCGGTGTCCTTAATTTGTCCAGTAAGTAATTGCCAAAAGAGGTCATTATAACTTTCTTCTGATTTTCTATTCCGTTTCGGGTGCTTGAAGAATAATTTACGAACTTGCTTAGCGACTTCCTGCAGTAGTTCGAGTTCATCTTTACCCAGTTTTTTATTACCAGTATGTGCCCATATAAACCCCAGAATTTCATTTTTTTCACGAATGGATATAGCTACACGATTTCCGAGCCCGATTTCATTAATTTGTGGGATGACAACAGCTTCATCTTGATCGATAAGTTTAGACATAACACCTTTTTTCCAGAGCCCATTAATTACATTATCCGGGACTTTTCGATTCATAATGGTGCCGATTCGTGCTTCGTCAATATTTTCTTTATGCTTACTGTAGGATACAACATGATGGTTAGAATCTTCTATTGTAATAGGACACTCGAATATTTCACCAATCCAATCAGCTAACTGATCGGCTGAATCAAATTCTTCATTCATTCTGCTTTTTAAAAGCTCTAGGTGATTAGTTTTATCGCGCATGAAATATACCTTCCTCTTCAGTAGCTGTTGTAGCCTGTTATGTTAGTAAAATAAACGTAACACAAATAGGATTTGAGTAGATAAACGAACTTTCTAATTCACATTTTAGTATATACACAAATAGATTTCATCTTTTAGCTGTTATAATTTAAAAGGAAACATCTGAAGGGGGAGACACGATGAAAAATACACTTAAAATTGGAAGCGCTTTTATAGGAGTGATTGTTGGAGCAGGATTTGCTTCTGGACAAGAAGTATTACAGTACTTTACTAGCTTTGGAGTTATGGGTATTGTTGGTGCAATTATTGCAAGCGCTTTATTTGCGTATGTTGGGATGGTGCTTGTTTGGTTGGGCAGCCGTGCACAAACAACATCTCATAAAGGGGTAATCTATAATATAAGCGGTCGATATCTTGGAAAGGTTATTGACTATATTCTTATTTTTACTTTGTTTGGAGTAGGGGTAGTAATGATTGCTGGAGCAGGATCAAATTTAAATCAGCAATTTGGCATGCCGTATGTTTTTGGGACAACCTTGATGTTGTTGCTTGTAATCTTAACAGGGATGTTAAAAGTTGATCGGATTGTTTCCATCATTGGGAGTATTACTCCTTTTCTAGTACTGTTTGTCTTAATCATTTCAGTATATAGTTTTCTAACATTGGATGGATCGTTCGCAGCTCTCGATAGTCTCGCGAGGGAACAGCCAACTTCATTACCGAACTGGTTTATCTCGGGAATTAATTATGTTTCCTTTAATACGGCAGTGGGAGCATCAATGGCAATTGTTATGGGTGGGACTGAAGCAAATAGAAAAACAGCTGCAATCGGTGGGCTAGTTGGGGGGCTTGGTCTAGGAGTTTTAATTTTACTTAGCCACTTTGCTATTTTTGCTAAGATAGAAGAGGTTGGCAGCTTAGATATGCCAATGCTGGGCATCGTAAATAATTTATCGCCACTACTTGGTGTGGTGATGTCAATTGTTATATTTGGAATGATTTATAATACAGCGGTCAGTATGTTCTTCTCATTTGTCGTACGATTTGCAGAGGTTGGAACAAAACGTTATAAGCCATTCCTAATAGGAACGATGATTGTTGCATATGTTGCAAGCTTTGCAGGATTTACACACTTAGTCAGTTATTTTTATCCGCTGATTGGGTATCTCGGGCTTGTTCTTATTGCAGTACTAATCATTACGCCATTTAGAATGAAAAAAATTGAAAAGGAAAGCCATCTAGAAATGGAAGATGAGCAACAGAGGGAGTTAGGGTAAAAGAGTATAGCGTTTATAAATTCAAAAGGATTGTAACATATCAGCATGTGTGCAATTGAAAAATAATAAAACCCTACAGGACAAAATTCCTGTAGGGTTTAACTTAGTTTTCTTCGATTTCTTTGCGGTTTTTCTTAAATAGCTTGGATAGTAATTCATAAACAAGCGGTACAACAAGCAATGTTAATAAGGTTGAGCTTGCTAGACCTCCGATTACTGTAATACCAAGGCCTTTTGAGATTAAACCGCCACCGCCATTACCAAATGCTAATGGAAGTAATGCGCCCATTGTTGCTAGAGCTGTCATTAAGATTGGGCGAAGACGTGTTGCTCCAGCTTCGAGAATAGCTTCTCGTAATCCCATTCCATCTCGCTCCATGTGGATGATTCGATCGACAAGGACGATTGCATTTGTTACAACAATACCGATTAACATGAGGAGACCCATCATAACGGAAACTGAAATGGTTTCCCCGGCGATAAGTAATCCGACAAATGAACCGATAATCGCGAATGGTAGGGAGAATAGAATTGCAAATGGTGCAAGTCCTTCACCAAACGTGACAACTAAAATAAAGTAAACGATCGCGATTGCAGCAAGCATTGCAATACCGAGCTGGGTAAATGTTTCTTCCATATCTGCTGCAACACCAGCGACCCCCATTGTTACACCTTTTGGTAAGTCGAGCTCTTCAATTGCTGCATCAACGTCAGCAGTTGCTTTTGAAATATCATCTTCTGTAATCGTTCCGGTAACAGTAGCGTAGTACTCATTGTTACTACGTGATAGTGTATTCATCGTTGTTCCTTCTTCAACCGTTACAAGTTCCGAAAGTGGAATTGTTGTTCCGGGCTCCATTTGTAATGGAACTGGAATATCCAGCATTTCCTCAATTGACTGCGGATCGAAAGTCTGCTCCTGTTGTACGATAACATCAAGTGTTTCGCCATCTTTTTCAACTGTTGTGATGATATCCTTTGTTGACGAGGTATTTAGCATCATAACAATTTGACCAGTTGTTAAACCGTATTGCAGTAGGTCTTGCTGATCTACTTTTAATACATGTTCAACATATGCATCCTCTGCACTTGACGAAACATCATCAATTCCATCGATTTTACCTACTTCTTCTTCAACCATGTGGACAGCTTCGGTTAGATTATCTAAATCCTCGCTATAGAATGTATAGCTTACTTCATTCGTTGCCATTCCCATAGAAGAGAAGTCTTGGCTTTTCCACTCACCTGATTGATCGATGTTTGTGACATACTCTAAGATTTCGTCACGTGCCTGCGGGAAATCTTCCATGTCTGGGTCGAAGATCAAGTACATTAATGCACCGCCAGCTCCGCCGCCCATCATAGCTGCATTTGGATCTGCTGTTTCTGAATCATTTACAGAAAGCTGAACAATATCGATATCTTCATGTGTTAATAATTCGTCTTCAACCTCTGTAATGTTTTCAAGTGTATCATCCATTAATTCGCCAGCTTCAGGTGTATACGTTAGGTACATAACCTTCTCTTCTTCACTGCCTAAGAAGCTGAAGCCGATTAGTGGTGTCAGCATCAAGCTGCCTACTAACAATAGTATTGATACGATGGACATAATCACTTTATGATTTAGTGTCCAGTCGAGAACCTTTTTATAGCTTCTCGCAAGTTTTCCTTGTTCCTTATGCTGGCTTTCTGTTTTTTCACTATATAATTTTTTCTTAAATAAGAAATGTGAAAGTGCAGGTACGATTGTAATCGCAACGATTAGTGAAGCAAGAAGTGCAAATGTCATGGTTAATGCAAATGGCATAAACAATTCGCCAACCATCCCAC
This sequence comes from Oceanobacillus sp. FSL W7-1309, assembly GCF_038002145.1. Taxonomy (NCBI): domain Bacteria; kingdom Bacillati; phylum Bacillota; class Bacilli; order Caryophanales; family Bacillaceae; genus Oceanobacillus; species Oceanobacillus sp. FSL W7-1309. The sequence continues at coordinate 1,200,060 of NZ_JBBOBX010000002.1, read as the reverse complement.
CGACAAAAATAAGTGGTGCGAAAACCGCAACAGTAACGATGGTTGAAGATAGAATTGGTTTGTACATTTCTATGGTTGCCTCGCGGACAAGCGCTCTTCCAGAAAGTTTTTCTTCTTTCAAATGAATCCTGCGATAAATATTTTCTACTACAACGATGGAGTCGTCAATTACCCGGCCAATTGCAACGGTGACTGCACCCAGCGTCATAATATTTAATGTAATATCCATCCAGTTTAGCAGAAGTAATGCCATAAATACGGATACTGGAATCGAGATAATGGAAATAATCGTTGATTTAAAGTCACGCAAGAAAAGTAATATAATCAAAACAGCAATTAAGCCGCCGAACAATGCTTTTTCAATCATAGTATTGACGGAATCCTGAATTGGCTGACCTTGGTCAAGGGATACATCAATAATTAATCCTTCATTCGCTTCTACTTCTTCTTCAACTAGGTCTTTTACTTCATTTACAACGTCGACCGTATTATCCTGTTGACCTTTGACAATTTGGATTGCTATTGCGTCCTCGCCATTTGTACGGGAGACAGACTCTACTTTACCAACAGTCTCGATAGTTGCAATATCTCCTAGTTCTACAAATGGAGCAGGGTTTGATTCTGATGGTGTTACTGGTATAAGCATTCCTTTAAGCTCATCTTCTGTCATGAACTTTCCATCTACTGCTACCGCCTGTTCACCTTCTTCAAATTCATACAGCCCTAGAGAAACAGCCATATCACTAGCTTGTATCATTTCCTCAACCGTATCTTCTGTGATATCAAGCTCTGCCATCAATTCCTGATCATATGTCAGCTCTACCTCTTCAATGTGTTGCCCTGTGATAGTAGCAGATGCAACACCATCGAGTTTTTCGATTTTTGGTAGGAGGTTGTCGTTAACGGTTGATGTTAACTCCACAATATCTTCTGTTGAACTACTGACACTTAATGCTACGACTGGCATCATGTTCATGCTAATCGATGAGATGATTGGTTCCTGTGCATCATCTGGCAATGTGACATTATCCAGTGCTGATTGCAGTTCACGTTTTTTCTCATCCATATCAATTCCGTAATCATATTCAACTTGAATATTTGCGATATTAGATGATGAATTGGAATAAACGGCCTTAATGTCTTCCAGCCCGTTAATTGCTTTTTCAATTGGTATGGAAACTTCATCCATAACCTGTTCTGGAGTTGCACCTGGATATACATCCATCACCATGAGGTAAGGAATATTAATATCCGGAATCATCTCCGTTTTCATTCGCGTCCCTGAATAAATACCTGAAGCAGTAATAATAATAGTCAGCAGCCATACTGCCAGTTTATTTTTCAGGACAAAATTTACAATACCTTTCACCTTTACACCTGCCCTTATTTGACTTATGATACTACGTTATTTATAATAATGACTACTTGGTCAATTGTCAATGTTAGAAGCGGGAAAGGAAGTGGAAAATGTGGCAAAAAAACAACTAATTATGGATAAGGCACTGGAGCTTTTTGCAAAGCAAGGTTTTAGCGCAACCTCGATTCAGCAAATAACCGATCATTGCGGGATTTCAAAAGGAGCTTTTTACTTATCGTTTAAGTCAAAGGATGCACTGATTCTAGCTATAATTGACCACTTTATGATGAAATATGTATCAAGCATTGACTACTTGGTCAGAAGTGAAGATGATAAGGAAAAACTCTTATATGAATTTTACCACTTATGTTTTGACTCGTACTATGAGCACTCTGAATTCGCGAAAATTTTTATTCAAGAACAGGCACATTCATTAAATGATGAATTGATAATAAAAATGCGTTATTATAGTCAGTTAATCGAGGAGTCCATTTTATATATGGTGGAGAAAATATACGGTTATGAAGTAGAACAAATGAAATACGATCTCGTATATTGTATTCAAGGTTTCATGAAAACATATTCAGAACTTTTTTTCTTCCTTAATTTACAAGTTAATTTAGATACACTTTGCAAATCGCTCGTTGAAAAAACGAATTTATTAGCTGCATATACAACAATTCCATTTTTGACTAAAGATTTCGTTCAATTAATGAAAAAACCATTAAATGAAGAAATAACAAGAGAAGAAATGATGATGCTGATGGACCATGCATTAGACGAAGTTGAAGGGGAAATTGAAAGAGAATCACTGACTTTATTGAAGGAAGAGCTTTGGAATCCAAGCTTAAGCAGGGCATTAATAAGTGGTTTGCTGGAAAATATTCGTCATCATGGAGAATGTCAAGCGATCTATTTTAAACTGCGACATCACTTTAGTTTTGAATAATGGGCAGATCGGAAAACTACTTATGCGAATTGGATAAGTAGTTTTTTCTATGGATGCAGAAAAATAAAGCAGATAGCTTTCGTTCTGTGGTAAAATAATAGTTTGACTTGAATATTTACAGCTAGGAGATAACATAAAATGAAGATGGACAATTATTATTATCATTTTTTGGAACAGATGAATAAAGAGCTGGCATTTGTTGCTAGAGAACTTGAAAATAGTATATTTGCCAGCCCGCGGACAATGCTGACACATGCAAGGGTTTTTGTAGAAACAATTTTGCAGCTTGTAATGAAAGAGGAAGAACTTCCTTCTAAAATAAGCCTGACACTAATCGAGAGAATTGACACGTTAAATGATAATGGATACATAACAATAGAGGTTCGGGATGCTTTACATTCTGTACGAATGCTAGGCAATCAAGCTGCACATGATACACGGAAATTCCGTTACTCAGAGGCGCTGCAATCATGGGAAGCTGTTTATGTAATTGTAAGATGGTATGTGGAGACATATGGACCGATTGAATTTATATTTCCGGAATACCAGGATCCAGCAGCGAAGGGACAAGAATTCTACGATATTTCAGAGATAGAAATTCGTTTAGGTGCATTGGAGCAGTTGTTAAATGCTTCGGTAGGGAAGCATGATAAAAATCTTGAATCTGATGAAAAGAAGAAATCAGTTGCAGAAGAAACTTCTGATCCACTACCACCAGGCTTTACTACAATTCGAAAGCTTGTATATAAAAAGATGGAGTTGGAAATCCCGTATTTCCTTAGGGATGCATTTCTGTTACCGCAGCGTTTTGAGCGTTCAGAGATGTTCTTGATTCGACTTGGTGCAGAGCAGCAAGCGCGAATCATGAGTGAACTTCCAAATAATCTAGAAGGGCTTTCAACACATGTAAAACGCTACAAAGCTAAAAATGAAGAAATACTATTTGAAGAATTAGAAGTTTTTATCGAGGAAGAGAAACAAAGAAGAGAAATTATGTTAGATCGTCCTGGCGAATTATTTTTCTTTTTCAAAGAAGAGTACCTCGTTGTAACAGAGGAACTGGCTAAGCTAGCATTAAATGAGGATATATTTTCAGGTTTCCCAAGTTTATTAAAACAACTGCGTAAGGATCAAATGGTCACAGTTGGGCAATTGCCCAAAGAATTGGTTATTTTAGCTAAGTATGACAATGTGGGAATTGGCACGATTAAAAGTCTATTTGAGCAAATGAAACAAATCCAAACAACCAGCACTACCGCTGCTGTTAATTAAGGCAGTGGTGTAACAGTCATAATAACCAGGAGGTAATACTCCCGGTTTATTTTTGTATGTGAAGATTTTTATAAAAATAGGCATCCATGGATTTTTGTCAATATCAAATACAAAAGTTCATAAATTAGAAATAAATGTTTGACAAAAATGTGAACGTGGTAAATAATAAATACAAAGGGAGGTCATTTCAAATGAAAACACATGCGGCAATGTTGAATGCAGTAAAATATATTTGTGGTACGTTAGTTTTCCTTGGAATTTCCATATTTTCTTACGGGGTATATGTAAGCGATTACCAAGGGCTGGTTGGTATTGGTGTAGGTACAGTCATGAGTGCTGCGTTTATATGGATAATGGGTACGTTTCTCGTTGTGACCGAAGAAATGATTCACAAACCTGGCGAGGGGAAGAGAAGCGTTTTGTAATGCATTAAATTGTAAATGAAAAAGCGAGCGTCTATAATCAGACGCTCGCTTTGCTATTGCTTCTTTGGGAAACTATAAAGTTTAAATGCTGTAGATAACTTAGTTACCGAAACAGCCACGTCCAGCTCCAGCGCTAAAGCGTTAGTGAGACTTCCTTCACCTCCGAACGAAAAGAAGACTTGCCGATTGGCTGCGCCAGAGGGTTAGTCGCACTTATACCCTTGTGGTGAAAGTCAACATCGACTCCCTACGGTCGCCGTATTTCCTTTATCTTCTACGTAACAATGTTCGGCAAGCCGAACCACCCCAAAATACGGGGCGCAGTCCGTACGTCGCTAATCGGGCGCTTCTGCTTTTGTGCTTTACATATCCCATACCATTGCAAGTAATGAACCAAAAATGGTCACTAAAGCAATTAAGGCACTGTAGTATAAGGTTGTGTAAATTGTTCTCTTATCATCACTCTCACCAGCATGCATAAACAGGACGAACTGTACAATTGCTTGAACAAAAGCTGTTACAAGCAAGATAGTCATGCCTGCGGTAAATGACATATCCATGAAGTATACGCTCAGCGCAACTACGGTAAGTAGCAATGAGAAGATAAAGCCATTGACTTGCTTTATTGGAAATAATTCCTTCATGTTACATCATTCCTTTCAAGTAGATGAAGCTGAAAATGAAAATCCACATAACATCTAGAAAATGCCAGTACAGTGAGTAATTAAATGATTTATTGGCTGTTTCTGGATTTAGCCCGTGCTTTTTAACTTGCAAGAAGATAGCTATTCCCCAGAACAATCCAAATGTTACGTGAGCACCGTGTGTTCCAAGTGTTGTTAATAAAATACCAGTAAATGCACTTGTTTGTAATGTTGCTCCTACATGATAATAGTGAACAAATTCATAAATCTCAACCGAAAGGAACGTCGCTCCAAGGAGGAGTGTGATACCTAAGAACCACAACATTGCTTTTGGTCGGTTTAAACGCATAGCGTTAATTGCAAGACCGATTGTAAAACTACTAGTTAAAAGTACAACTGTCTCGATTAAAACAGGTGTTATTTCAAAGATTTCAGCACCGCTTGGCCCATTTCCAAATCTGTTTTCATATATGAAATAGGATGTAAATAGTGTTGCAAAAAGCATAATTTCAGCACCCAGGAAAATCCAGAAGCCTAATATATTCATTTCATTTTTGTGTGTGCTATATTCAAGAGGTTGCGAGTGATCTATCTTCATTTCGAAGCACCTCCAAATTTCTCTTCCGTTTCCTTCACTTCGTCAGCAGAAATATAGCGTCCCTGATCATTTTCGAATGAACTGTACATCATACATGCGAAGAAGGCAATGGCAGCAATGATAACAGCCGGCCAAATACTGAAGACGAACGAGAATCCAAATACAAATAAAATACCTGCCATTATAATTGGAATACCACTATTATTTGGCATATGGATTTTATCGATTTTACCTTTGAATAAAGTATGTTTCTTTTTCTTATGATCCCAGAATGCTTCACTGGAATTTACTTCAGGTTCAATTGCAAAGTTGTATTCAGGAACCGGGTTATGCGTTGCCCATTCTAATGAACGTGCGTTCCATGGATCGTCACCAACGTTTCTAGGTGAGTTTTTAATACTATAGAAAATATTATAGGCGATCAGGATAAATGCAATTGCCATTAAACCTGCTCCTACAAACGAAAGCATATTCAATGGAGTGAATCCAGTTGACTCTGAGTATGTGTACATACGGCGAGCTTGCCCGTCTAATCCAGTGATGTACATCGGGAAGAAAGCTAAAACAAAGCCGACAACATTAAACCAGAAAGCCCATTTTCCAATTCGCTCGTTCAGAATAAAGCCAAACATTTTTGGCCACCAATACGTAAGACCAGCTAGCATCGCATAAACAACACCAGGAATAATTGTATTGTGGAAGTGAGCTACTAAGAACATCGTATTATGATACTGATAGTCAGCACTTGCCATTGCAAGCATTACTCCAGTTACTCCACCAACTGTGAAAAGTGGGATGAAGGCTACTGAATAAAGCATTGGAACGGTGAACCTAATCTTACCTTTCCACATCGTTAGGAGCCAGTTAAATATCTTAATCCCGGTTGGTATGGCGATTGCCATTGTTGTAATCGAGAAGATACTATTAGTTAATGCTCCCTGTCCCATTGTAAAGAAATGGTGTACCCATACAAAGAATGAGAGTAGGGAAATTAGTACCATGGAAGCTACCATTGATTTATACCCATATAAGTTACGTTGTGAGAAGGTCGAAATAATCTCACTGTAAATACCGAATGCTGGCAGAATTAAAATGTAAACTTCTGGATGGCCCCAAACCCAGAAAAGGTTGGCCCAGTACATATCCATACCACCATTACCTGTTGCAAAGAATGATGTACCGAATTGACGGTCGAACGTTCCCATTAAGAGCGCTACAGTTAACACTGGGAAAGCAAATACAATAATAACATTTGTGATAAGAGCTGACCATGTAAACATTGGCATTTTCATTAATTTCATACCAGGAGCTCTCATTTTGAAAATCGTTACAACAAAGTTAATTCCTGTCATTAGTGTACCAATTCCAGAAATTTGAAGAGCCCACATGTAATAGTTAACACCAACAGATTGGCTAAACTCATTACTTGCTAGTGGGAAGTAATTGGTCCAACCAGCGTCAGGTGATCCACCGATAACAAACGATATGTTAAATAGCATTGCTCCGGCAAAGAATAACCAAAAGCTAAGTGCGTTTAGTCGCGGAAAAGCAACGTCACGAGCACCAATTTGCAGTGGCACAACGTAGTTCATTAAACCAATAACGAACGGCATTGCCATAAAGAAGATCATTACAACTCCGTGCGTTGTAAAAACCTCATTATAATGTTGAGCGTTTAAAAATTCCATTTCCGGGCTAGAAAGCTGAAGACGCATCATGACAGCGTCCGCACCACCACGGAATAACATGACTAAAGCGGAAATCAAATACATAATCCCGATTCGTTTATGGTCAGTTGTTGTTAACCATTCGTTCCATAAATAGCCCCATTTTTTAAAGTAAGTTAATCCTGCAACGATTGCGATGGAAACAAGAACAATTGCAACCATAGATGCATAGATCATTGGATCTGGATGGGGTATAGCGAATCTTTCAAAAAATTCCATGTTTGTTACTCCTTTCGAGAAGTTCAAGTACATTTAGATTAGTAATCTAGCTGTTTTGTTCGTAGTCTTTCAATTAATGATGATCGTGTTCTGAATCATCATGTTCATCCTCGGATTGTTCCGTATCATCAGATGAACCGTGATTATGCCCACCATGCTCACCCTCAGGTGGTGGTGAAAATTCTAAATGTGTTCCAGTGAAAGCAAGTTGACCTAGATGACCAGGTTCTAATAATTCATTGAATATATCTTCTGTTAATGGATCAGCCGTAGCATGAATATCATCTACCCAAGTATCGAATTCATCTTGCGGCATTGCGATAACGTTAAATGTGTTTTCAGCAAAACCTTCACCACTAAAGTTTGCATTTCTACCCATAAACTCTCCAGCTGATTCAGCCGCTAAATTAATTGTCGTTACCATGTCTGCCATCGCATATTTTTGTCCGGCTAACTGCGGTACCCAAAAACTTGTAATTGGACCATGTGAGTAAAGCTTGAACTGGACGGAACGATCTGTTGGGATAAATACATAATTGACTGTTTCAATATCTTGTTCTGGATAGCTGAAATGCCATTTCCAGTTAGATGAAGAAGCATATATCACCAACGGTTCCTGATCCTCATATCCTTCTGGTACTGTTTCAACTTGGTATGTTGAGACAACAGAAACGATAGATAAGAAGATAACAATTAAAATTGGAATACCAACAATAATTCCTTCGACAATAGGATTCCCCTCAATATGTGGTGGTTCATAATCATCATCCTGTTTAGATGCGCGGTATTTTACTAGGATAATGATAAGTAATACAAGTACGGTAATAACAATGAATGCCATAGTAATGATGGATAACCATATAACATCAGCAGTCGTTGCAGCTTGTGGTCCTTTTGGATCTAAGACAAGTAATGGCTCACAACCTGTTAACACTGTAGCTATAGTGAAAATGAATGTTAGTAGGGTCCATTTAAGTTTCATGTATATACCCCTTTCTGTTAAATTATCTGTTTTTTTGCGCCAATATAAAGGTAAACACAATTATCGTCCTATATAATAGTACGCAAACGATAAAAATACAAGAGTATGAGAAATGCTTCACAAAATGTTCATGAAGATTTGTAGATTTGGTGGAGATAGGCAAATTTTGGACGCGTAGGTATTAAAAATAGTTGCTTTAATTGCAAAAATGTGCTCCATATTTTTGCGGTTAGCTAATGAAAAACTTTCCCACTATTAATGAAGGAAAGTTTTTTTCTAATTTAGCTGTATTTTCATACTAGACTCATAGTCTATTAAAAATTGAATGAATTATGAATCGGTTCATAAACTTGATAAAGACAATAAAAAATTTATTTGTATTATGTGGACTAAAGGTATATGATATGATTTATGTCATTAGAAAAATTCGGGTGATCAATGTATAGTTTAATGTAAGGGAGAAGAATTTATGGAACCATCAATCAATCATAATGACCGGCCAAAGTATGGTATTTTAGCAATACTTATGGTCGGTGCATTTATTTCATTTTTAAATAATACACTGCTAAATGTTGCACTGCCATCTATCATGTTAGACCTTGATGTAAGTACATCTGTCGTCCAGTGGTTAACGACGGGGTATATGTTAATTAATGGTATATTGATTCCAACGACAGCTTTTTTAATTCAAAAATATTCTGTTCGCCGATTGTTCTTAGTTGCAATGGGTCTGTTTTTTTGTGGAACTTTAATTGCAGGTATTGCGCATACATTCCCGATCTTGCTGGCTGCGCGAATGGTTCAGGCATCTGGATCCGCAATTATGATGCCATTATTAATGAATGTTATGTTAATAAGCTTTCCAATCGCTAAACGAGGAACTGCAATGGGAGTCTTCGGTTTGATTTTAATGTTTGCTCCAGCAATTGGACCAACGCTTTCTGGTTGGATTATTGAACACTATGATTGGAGAATGCTATTTCATTTTATAACTCCAATTGCTGCTGTTGTATTTTTGCTCGGCTTTTTTCTATTAAAGGATAAGAAAGAAAAAGTGATTATTACGTTAGATATTCTTTCTTTAATTTTGTCCAGTATTGGATTCGGAGGATTATTATACGGTTTTAGCTCTGCTGGATCAAAGGGCTGGGATAGCTTACAGGTATATGGAACAATTATCCTTGGGGTTATTGCGCTTATCTGGTTTATCCTTCGTCAATCAAAGCTTGAGAAGCCCATGTTAAATTTCAATGTGTTTAAATATCCCATGTTTACGTTGGCATCCATCATATCGATGGTCGTTAATATTGCAATGTTTTCTGGTTTTCTTTTGTTACCGATCTATGCACAAACGATTCGTGGGATTTCGCCAATGGATACGGGGTTAATGCTATTACCGGGAGCTCTTCTGAATGCATTTATGTCACCAATCACAGGTAGACTGTTTGATAGATATGGCGGGCGAGTACTGGCGCTTGTTGGTTTATCGATTATGACAATTACAACGTATTGCTTTAGTAACTTAACGTTTGAGACAGGTTACATTACGTTAATGGCACTGCATGGAATGCGTATGTTAGGTCTATCCATGGTTATGATGCCGGTATCAACGAACGGCTTAAATCAGTTGCCTGCTGAATATTACCCGCATGGAACAGCGATGAATAATACGCTGAATCAGGTTTCTGGAGCGATTGGAACTGCATTGTTAATAACGATCATGTCAATTCGAGAAAATGTGTATGCAAACCGTTTAACTGAGGCAGTAGTAGGCGGTCCGACTTCGGAGGTGCAGCAACAAATAGCTTTAGAAGCAATGCTAGGTGGAATTAATGATGCATTCTTTATTTCGACCTTTATTATCGCAGTAGCTATAATCCTTGCCAGCTTTTTAAAACGAGCCAAGCAAGGGGATATAAAAATGAGTAAATAGTTTATAACCCTGATACGATTCGTGTATCGGGGTTATTTATTTGTGTTCGTTCTGGCTGTGTCAGAGCATGACTAGTGCATCCGGGAAAGGCAGGAAGTAAATTGAGCAACCGAATCGAATGGGTTTACTCATTAACACAATGGCTGCATGCGAGTCTAAACTCTACTTTTTCAAAAAGTTTTAACTTTAATAGAATTTATTTTAATAGCTAAATTCCACATCAAAACAAAGAATTTAATCGGATAATAGTTTCGAAATTCGCAAATCTACTAAATATAGCTGGTAGAAATATGAATTATGACCAGGCTTCCTAACATTGATTCAATGGAAGAAGAGCAGTATACTCATTATAGATTTAGATTCGATATTTTGTGAAAGGGGCTAAGTTCCTTTTCTCTTATTATAGTAGTAATCAATACTATTAAAACAGAAGAATTTAGTAGTTTTTGATTAAGTGCAAGCAGATTATTTATCTAGTGTACTGGAGAGGGGAGATACAATGAAGTTTTTTCATACTGCGGATTGGCACTTAGGAAAACTTGTCCAGGGAATTTATATGACCGAAGATCAACGTTATGTATTAGAACAACTTATTCAAGCAGTGGAGGAAGAAAAACCAGATGCAGTCATTATCGCAGGTGATTTATATGATCGAGCGGTTCCGCCAATTGAAGCAGTTCACTTATTGGACGAAGTTTTAGAGACAATTGTGCATCGATTAAAAACACCTGTAATCGCGATAGCAGGTAACCATGATAGTCCGAGCAGGTTGAATTTTGGGAGCAGTTTAATGAAACATCATGGTTTTCATATTGTCGGTAATCTGACAAACCATATAGAGCCAGTTGTTTTAGAAGACGAATTTGGAGAGGTGCATTTTCACCTCATTCCGTACTGCGACCCAAGTGTGGTAAGGAATGTTTTGGAAGATGAGGATATCCGAACACATGATGACGCAACAAAAAAGATTATCGAACAAATTACCATGCAGATGGATGCCAATGCCCGACATGTTGCTATTGGTCATGCGTTTGTGACTCCCTATGCGAAAGAAGAAGAAAATACAAGTGATTCGGAGCGGCCGCTTTCAATTGGTGGTGCAGAATATGTTGCTAGTGAACACTATATGCCATTTCATTATACGGCATTAGGGCATTTGCATCAGGCTCATTATGTAATGGATGAGAAAATTCGTTATGCTGGATCGATTTTAAAATACTCTTTATCCGAGGAGCATCATAAAAAAGGATTTCATATTGTCGAGATGGATTCTTTAGGAAATGCCACAGTTGAAAAACGTCTCTTGAAACCGAGGAGAGATATTCGTACCGTTGAAGCATACATAGATGATTTATTAAATCACCCAATAAATCAAGATTATGTTTTTGTTCGGTTATTGGATGAGACTCCGGTATTGTCGCCGATGGAAAAGGTGCGATCTGTCTATCCGAACGCGATGCATGTGGAACGTAAAAACTATTCTGTCACACCTCTTGCGCAGGCAGAAGATCGTTCGATTAATCGAAGCAAGATGAGTGACATGGATCTTTTTCAGGCATTTTATAATGAAGTAAAAGGTAATCGTGCAACAGAAGAAATGGAAGCTATTTTTAAAGAAACATTAGATCAACTTCTAAAAGATGCAAGTGAAACAAAAGTAATACCGAAACAGAAAGCATCTCTAACGAATTAAGGCGATACAGCAGAAAGGAGTAAAAACCAGTTGAAGCCACTAAAGTTAACAATGACGGCATTTGGTCCGTATAAAAATACAGAAACCGTAGATTTTAGAGAGCTGGATAAGACGAATTTATTTGTTATATCTGGTAATACTGGTGCGGGGAAAACAACAATCTTTGATGGCATTGCTTTTGCATTATATGGCAGTGCAAGTGGTTCGGATCGCGAAGATATAAAGGCATTGCGCAGTGATTTTGCCGATGATAATACCCATACAGCTGTAGAATTGGAGTTTTCTTTAAACGGACGTGTGTATCGCATACTCCGGCAGTTAGGTCATGTGAAAAAAGGAAACAAATCAAAAACAGGTGAACGTTATGAGTTCTTTGAAAAAATAGACGACAAAGAGATTCCATGTGTTGATAGACAAATCGTTTCTGAAATAAATAAAAAGGTAGAAGCGATTATAGGATTAACACAAGACCAGTTTAAACAAATTGTTATGCTGCCACAAGGTGAATTCCGTAAACTGCTAACATCGGATACAGAAAATAAAGAAGCTATATTACGAAGGCTCTTTAAAACAGAGCACTATAAACATCTTAGTGAGTTGCTGAAAAATAAGAAAAACACAGTGGAGCAGCAATATAACCAAGTAAGGCAGACGCTTGATCACTATATAACTACGATTTATTCGGTATTGCCAGAACGTGAGGATTCTCTTTTAACTAATGTTTTATCAGCAGAACATTACCATACACAACAAATAGTTGCAGGGCTGGAAGTGGAAGCTGATTATTATCTTAGGCAAATCGAGATTGATGAAAAAGCCTATGATGCAGCGTATCGCAAACACGATGAGAAGCAAAATGCTTTCCATGAAGCACATGCACTAAATGAGCGGTTTGATGAATTGGATGTAAAAGAAAAGCGTCTGAAGCAACAAAAAGAGCAAGTCCCAGTATTCGCTGCAAAAGAAAAACAGTTGGAAGCAGCAGGACGAGCTAGTACGATTGAAATTTATGAAAAGCAGGTCTCGGATTGGCAAAAAGAAGCAGCTGAAAAAAAACGTGTATTAGAAAATGCAGAAGCAGCTAAGAAGCATGCTGATACAAAACTTGAGCAAGCGACATCCTATTATAAGGAAGCGGAAAATAAAAAAGATGTAAGAGAAGAAACTGGAAAAAAACTAGATCGATTAACGGATTATCTACCTATTGTAAAAGATATCGACATGCAAAAGGGTGAATTAGATCAGCTTGTTCGAGAGGGAAAGCTGACTAGAGCTGATTTGGAAAAAATCAGAAAAGAGATTAAAACCAAAAGAGAAGCGGCAGAAAAATGTCAAATTCAAATCAAGCAGCTTGAGGAGGCTGTAAACCAATATCATGATAAGAAGCAGCAACTGCTCGAGATGAGGGAACGTGCAAAGCTGCTGCAAGGTTATATTGATCTATCAAAGCAAAAAGATGAGCTGGAAAAAGCTGTTACACTAAAAAAAGAGCATTTTTCAAAAGCGAAGGAACAGTATCAGCGCCAAGAAGAAGCGTGGATTGCTAATCAAGCAATTGTGTTGGCAAATCATTTGCATGATGGAGAAGCTTGCCCGGTTTGCGGGAGTATCGAACATCCGAATAAAGCGACGATGGAGAAGGACGCCTTTACGAAAGAGCAACTGGAAACATTGAAAAAAGATTTAGACATAAAGGATGATTCATACCGGAATACTTTAGCTGATCTAAAGGCAAAACTATCCCAGTTACAGGAAAAGGAAACAGAAATAAAGAAATGCACGATACCTCTTGAATCTGTTTCGTCCATTTTTGAACAATTAGTAGAAGAAGGGAAAAAGCTAGCGGCTGACGTAACGGAATTGGATAAAAAACGCAAGAAGTTAGAGGAACAAAAAGAGATTCAAGAAAATATAGCTATTGAAATTAAACAATTAGAACCAAAAAGAGATCAGTTTGAAAAAGTATATCAAGATTTGGTAACTTCTTATGAATCGAAAAAAGCAGTTTATGAAGAACGCTTACGTAATATTCCAGATGAAGTGAAGGTACTAACAGAGCTAGAGAAACAATTAAAAGAAACAAGAGAAATGAAAGTAGTGCTAGAGAAAGAGTGGGAACAAGCTCAATCTGGATTGCAAAAGGCGAAAGAAGAGCAGACAAGCGTTACTGCAAATCGAACGCATGCAAAAGCACAGCTAAACGAAACGAACAAGAAAAGGCAGCTAGCAGAGAATCAGTTTCATGAAGCAATGCTAAATGCTGGGTTCGAGTCTATTGAAGTATATCGAGAGGCGAAAATGTCTCCGCCAGATCAACAGATATTGAAAAATGAGATTGATCAATTTAAACAAAGTCTATCTACGTTAACTGAACAGGTCGCTGATTTGAAAGAGGTGTTAAAAGAAAAATCAAGAATCGATTTAACGGCCCTCAAGCAGCAACTAGATGAATTAAAACAAGCATACGAGCTTGCTTTAAGTACTTGGAATCGTTCAAAAGATAGCTATCAAGGAGCAATTGATTTGAAGGTTCAAATTATGGAAGCGGAGAGCCAAGTGAAAGAGCATGAGAAACGGTTAGCTGCAGTATCTGAATTATATGATGTGCTCAGAGGGCAAAATGATCGGAAGATTTCCTTTGAACGCTATTTACAAATCGAATATTTAGAACAAATCATTGATGCAGCCAATATGAGATTGAGAGAGCTATCAAATGGTCAATATTATCTAACGAGAAGTGATCGCCAAGAATCACATGGTAAGCAAAGTGGACTAGCACTGGATGTTTATGATGCGTACACCGGGCAAACCCGCGATGTTAAAACATTATCAGGGGGAGAGAAATTTAATGCATCCCTTGCACTTGCGCTTGGCATGTCTGATGTTATTCAAAGCTTTCAAGGCAATATTTCGATTGATACAATGTTTATCGATGAAGGCTTTGGTTCATTAGATGAAGAGTCGTTAACAAAGGCAATTGACACTTTGGTTGCCCTACAGCAATCAGGTAGAATGATTGGTGTTATATCCCATGTGCAGGAGCTGAAAAGCATGTTCCCTGCAATGCTGGAGGTTAAAAAGATGAAAGAAGGCTATAGCAGGACAAGATTTGTGATGCAGTAATGGTGGATTGCGTTTTATTCAAAATATGTCTAAAAACGAATGAGAAATAGTTGATAAAGCCCCTAAACGCTAATTTGCGTTTAGGGGCTTTTGGATTTGAATGTAATGAATCGGCTGGATGCTATTTTTGAAAAGTCAATTGTTCCTCGCGAATTTCCCTTGCAGCATGGATCATCGCTTTTAATGCTCCAACTGTTTCATCCTCGCTTCTTGTTTTCAATCCACAATCCGGATTGATCCAGAATTGCTCTGTAGGAATCGTTTTTAATGCTCGGCTAATATTTTGTTTGATTTCATTTTTATCTGGAACACGTGGGCTGTGGATATCATAGACACCAAGTCCGATTTCCTTCTCATACGTATTTTTCTCAAAGGCAGATATAATTTCACCATGACTACGTGAGGTTTCAATTGAGATAACATCTGCATCAAGACCGTCAATTGCATCATAGATTTTTTGGAATTCAGAGTAGCACATATGGGTATGAATTTGTGTCTGAACTTGAACAGAAGATGTTGCCAAGCGAAATGCATATACTGCAGCATCTAAATACGCTTTTTGTTTTTTTTCATCTAGTGGAAGTCCTTCACGTAATGCTGGTTCATCAACTTGAATAATTTTAATTCCACTTGTCTCAAGTGCTTTAATTTCTTTTCGTAGAGCGAGAGCGATTTGGTTTTGCACCGTTTCTCTTGGAACGTCGTCATGGACAAAAGACCAGTTTAGAATAGTTACTGGACCAGTGAGCATTCCTTTTACAGGTTTGTCTGTTAAGGATTGCGCGAAAATACTTTCCTTTACAGTCATCGCTGTGTCAAACGAAACATCACCAAAAATCAATGGCGGTTTTACGCATCGTGAACCGTAGGATTGGACCCATCCGAATTCTGTCACACCAAAGCCGTTTAACTTTTCTCCAAAGTATTCGACCATATCTGTGCGTTCGAATTCGCCATGTACAAGTACATCTAACCCAATTTTCTCTTGGATATGAATCCATTTTGTTATGTTATCTCTAATAAATTGTTCATATTCAGCTTCTGTAATTGTTCCCTGACGCCATTTTGTTCTTTTTTTTCTAACTTCCTGGGTTTGTGGCAAGCTGCCAATAGTTGTCGTCGGAAGTAATGGTAATTGCAAGACCTCATGCTGTTTCTGAATTCGTTCAGCGAATGGTAAGGAACGTTGTGCATCCGTAATTCCTAGTGCTTCGACTTCCTTTCGAACAATTTCATTATTTCTGTGTGTAGAATGGTTAAACTGTTCAAGTTCCTTATTATTTCTAGCTAGTTCTTGGACGATTGTCTGTTTCCCAGTTTGTAATCCCTTTGTAAGTGTTACAATTTCATCAAGCTTTTCATTCGCGAAGGACAGACCATTCTTCACATTGGAATCAAGTTGTGCTTCAGATTCTTTCGTGACTGGAACATGTAATAATGATGAGGAAGGCTGGATAATGATTTGCTTATTTTTAACAGTTTGATAGATTGTTTCGAGCAGGTCGGTTTTAGCTTCCAAGTCAGCCTTCCAAACGTTGCGCCCATTAATAATCCCGGCTGCGAGTACTTTATCTTCTGGGAATCCGAATTGTTTGATAAGCTCTAGCGACTCTCCATGGACAAAGTCAAGTCCGATTGCTTGAACAGGAAACTCGATAATTTCTTCGTAGTGAATAATATGCTCGAAATAGGTTTGTAAAATTAGCTTTAATTTAGGTGCTGCATTATGAAATTGCTCATAAACTTGTTTTGCTTTTTGGATAACTTCTTTTGATAGATTAGTTCCTAAAATCGGTTCATCGATTTGTACCCAAGAGACACCGGCTTCCTCTAACTCTTTTAATAGTTGGACATATAAAGGTATAAAGCGTTGCAAGACGTTAGAGAAATCATTTTCTTCGTATCCTTTTGATAATTTTAGGTATGTAATTGGACCTAAAATGACAGGCTTCCCATCGATTCCTAACTTTTCTTTTGCTTCTTTATAGAATTTTAGCGGGAGATTTTCTGTTAACGTTGGTGTCACATTTTCAAGCTCTGGAACGATATAATGATAGTTTGTATTAAACCATTTCGTAAGCTCAGAGGCAACCGCATTTTCTGTACCGCGAGCAATAGCAAAATATGTTTCGAGGTTAACCTTTCCGCCATCATAGTTAAAACGATCTGGTACAACACCGAACATAGCGGAAGTATCTAGGACGTGATCGTATAGTGTAAAATCGCCAACCGGTACAAGATCGATACCAATTTCTTTTTGCTTTTTTAAGTTTGCGAATCTAATGGCATCAGTTTTCTCTAAAAGTTCCTTTTCGGATAATTGCTTATTCCAGTATCCTTCCAAGGCGCGCTTCCATTCTCTTTTCTTCCCGATTCTTGGGTAACCTAAGTTTGAGCTAATCACATTTGTCATTTCATTTCCTCCTCATTTGTTTTCATCTTAATTCTTACTATAGGCTGTGCGGGGTTGCTGACAACACCTCCTCGAAGTTACTTTTGGGGACTTTTTCCTGGATATATTCAATAAGACGAATAATCATGTCATAACGTGCGAAAGGTGTAATTAAATAGATACCATGGAAATATCGTAAGGATACATCAATAAGTTCCTTTGCTATTGAAATCCCTTGTTCAATCGATTTGTCTCGATCGTTCGAGACAAAGCGCATTCTATCTCTAACATTGTGATTTAATTTAATTCCTGGTACTTCATTGTGGAGAAATTCAGCATTTCTTGTTGATGTCAGCGGCATAATTCCTATATAAATAGGTGTTTGGATGTGCGCTGTTGCTTCATGCAGCTGTATGATTTGCTCCTTATTGAAGATCGGTTGTGTTAGAAAATAATCGGCACCATAGCTAATCTTTTTTTCCATTCGTTTGACTGCCTTATCAAGATGAGCCACATTTGGATTAAAAGCTGCACCAACTTTGAAAGAAGTTTTCCGTCGTAAGGAATTACCAGAAAAGGAAAGCCCTTTATTAAATTGCTTGATTAGTTTAATTAGATCGAACGATGTTACATCAAAAACAGAAGTGGCACCTGGGAAGTCGCCGATTTTCGTTGGGTCTCCCGTAATTGCCAAAATTTCATGAATCCCTAACGTGTCGAGTCCCATTAAATGGGATTGCAGCCCGATTAAATTACGATCGCGGCAAGTTAAGTGAACGAGAGGTCTTAGCCCAACCTCTTGTTTTATTTTTTCGGCGATCGCAATATTGCTAATTCTTGGTGATGCTAACGAGTTGTCAGCTAATGTAATTGCATCGACACCAGCCTTCTTTAATGCCTTCACTCCTTCCATATATGCGTCTGTTTGCAGATGCTTCGGAGCATCTAGCTCAACGATGATGGAATGTCTTTTCTTTACGATATCGACTAAAGGGGTCTCTTTAGTCGTCTGATTACGTGTTACTTCAATAGGGGAAGGCTTTCTAATAATCTTCTTTTCCGTTAATGGCTTTAAATTACGAACTCCTTGCGCTAATCCTTTGATATGCTCAGGGGTTGTTCCGCAGCAACCGCCAAGCAAGCGAACACCTTCATTGCGAAAATCTTCGGCGCATCGAGTGAAATAGTCAGGTTTATTTTCGTAAACGAGCTTGCCCTCGTGATAAGCTGGCAGACTAGCGTTTGGGTAAGCCGCTAAGAATGTCTTATCTGACAATGGAACATCTTTTAATGATTGCAGCATATGAAATGGACCTAAGTGACAGTTGACGCCAACAATACTACTACCCGTATCTTCTAGCCGTTGTAAAGCATCCTTTAGCTGGATACCATTTTCAAGAATACCTGGTACGTGCATGGAGACATTTGTGATAATCGGTATTGTTGTTTCTTCTCGGGCAATTTCTAATACGGTTAATAGCTCATCAAGATTGTAATAGGTTTCTAAAATAAGGCCATCTACACCTTCTAACAGTAAGCAATATAGCTGTTCTCGAAAGCTTCGTTTGATTTCTTCTTTTGTATCATTTAATGCTTGTGCGCCATGTATCCCTCCGATAGTTCCGAGAACAAAAGTGTCTTTTTTAGCAGCCTTTCTAGCAAGTTCCACTGCTTTGGTATTGATTTTTTTAACTTGATCTTCTAAGCCATAACGAGCAAGCTTAATGTAATTTGCTCCGTACGTATTGGTTTGGATTAAATCGGATCCCGCCTCAATATATGATCGATGAATACGGGTAATTTGTTCCTCATGTGTTAAATTCAATTCTTCAAAGCAACGGTCAACGCCGTATGAATACAGCAACGTTCCCATTGCACCGTCACCAATAAGGATCCTTTCTTCAAGAGCACTTAATAAACTCATTTTTCTGTCCTCCTTTATCGTTAAAAGTAGCAATTACCTCATTTCATTTTCTTCACTACCTTTTAATTCACTCCTTTGAAGCTGTCATTAGTGGGAAATTGTATTCGTGGTGATAAGAAAAGGTGGGAAAACATAAAAAGACCCCTTCCGAAAAGAAGAGGTCATGTATGTATTATTCACTTTACTCTTCTTATCTACCAAGCATTAATGCTTGTTGGAATTAGCACAGTACTTAAAAAAGCCTGTTGCCGAGGTATCGTAGGGCCAAATCCCTCCACCTCTCTGGATAAGAAAATAACGAATATTCAGTTGTTAAGTCCATTTTGCATAAATTTTATAGTTTTGTCAATTGAATTGTTTTATTAAATACATTTTTGTTATTATTAAAACAAATTTGTGGTGTTGCTAAGATATGTGCATTTTAGGATACAATATAAAATAATATGAATGAGAGGTTCATTCATTAAATGTGTTTTATTCAGATTTTATGACATTTATTTTGTTTTATATCCAAGTAAAAAGGGGGGGTTATCTATGCAAATGAGAATGGAATTAACATATCGTACAAAAAAGGGATTAGAGACGATGCTTAGCTCAGATATGATGCAAGCTGGACAAGCCGTCATCATTGCTGAAGACATGGAGAAAACTGGAAGAATCAAGCAATTAACATTTATTGATAGCAATGATAGAAGCTGGACCTATAAGCAATTAAAGAAATACATGGAAGAAATTAAAACGGAACCGCATGATATAACTGTCTATTTTGATGGTGGATTTGACTTGAAGACAGATAAAGCAGGTCTTGGCTGTGTCATTTACTATGAGCAAAATGAAAAGGCCTATCGGATAAGAAAAAATGCTTTAGTGGAAGACCTTATAAATAATAATGAAGCAGAATATGCGGCGCTTCATTTAGGATTAACTGAATTAGAGCTATTAGGTGTGCACCACTTACCAGTAACATTTGTTGGAGATTCAAAGGTTGTCATTCATCAGTTGGATGGGGAATGGCCATGCTATGAAAAGGAGCTAGCAGCATGGATTAATCGGATTGAACAAAAGTTAGAACAGCTTGGAATTGCCCCAACTTATAAAGATGTGTCCCGGAAAATGAACCGTGAGGCTGATCAATTAGCAACACAGGCCCTACAAGAGATTGAAATTATGAGTCATCGTGAGCGCTGATAGATAATCAATCATACAGACAAATTAGCTAATCCGGTAGTTTAGAAAACCTTTCCATCTAACTTCAAATGAGTTGTTTTTCGTAATACATTATATTATCATTTAACTGTTGTTTAATTTAAAAAATAATAGTTGTGCACTATTACACGAAACAGTACAGTATAAAATTTTGGTAGTTGTAAAGGAGCAGGGCATTGAATATAGGGATTGATAAGATAGGTTTTTATACACCGCATTTATATGTAGATATGAACAAATTAGCTGTTGCAAGAGACATAGAGCCGGAAAAGTTCACCGTTGGAATTGGACAGGAAAAAATGGCGATTCCGCCAATTACACAAGACCCGGTTACATTGGCTGCGAACGCTGCACTTGGGATTTTAAACGAGGCAGATAAAGAGAAAATTGATTTTGTTATTTTTGGTACCGAATCAGGTATTGATAACTCGAAGTCTGCAGGGGTCTATGTACATAATTTACTTGGGTTAAATCCCCATGCACGTACTGTTGAAATGAAGCAGGCATGCTACGGTGCAACTGCTGGAATTCAATTGGCAAAAGGGCATATTGCATTAAATCCGGAAAGCAAGGTATTGGTAATAGGTTCTGATATCGCGAGGTACGGTCTAAATACCCCCGGTGAATCCACACAAGGTGCAGGTGCAGTTGCGATGGTGATTAGTGCAAATCCAAGAATCATGGTCCTTGAAGAGCATAGTGCTTATTTCACAAATGACATTATGGATTTCTGGAGACCGATTTACTCTGACAAAGCGTTTGTTGATGGAAAGTTTTCCAATGAGCAATACATATACTTCTTTTCGAAGGTTTGGGAGCAGTATAAAGAAAAGTCAGGTCTTGAATTGAAAGATTTTGAGGCAATTTGTTACCACTTGCCATATACAAAGATGGGATTAAAGGCGTTACGTACGATTTTAGATGAAGGTACAGAGGAAGACAACGAAAGATTGGTTGCGAATTATCAAGTAAGTACGCAATATAATCGAAACGTTGGAAACATCTACACGGGATCTTTATACTTAAGCTTGTTATCGCTTCTTGAACTTAACGAGGGATTAGAAGCCGGATCAAGGGTTGGTTTATACAGCTATGGTTCAGGCGCTGTTGGAGAATTTTTTACTGGGATTCTACAGTCCGATTATCGTGAGCATCTTCACATCAATGATCATAAACATTTATTTGATTCAAGAATGGAAGTAACTGTTCCCGAATATGAAAAACTATTTGAGGAGACCCTACCAGTTGATGGTTCGACATTAGAGCTTGATATTACAAAGGATACTGCTGCAATTTGCCTAAGTGGAGTAGAAGATAATAAGCGTTTGTATGTAAGGAAGTAGGAATTCAGTATACTAGAAACATCTAGATTATATACAAACACGTTATCATAAAAAATTGAAATTAGCTTAATTTTATGTTAGAATATTCTAATAGTACATTTTGAGATAATATTCACTTCTTCCTAGGGAAATATACTAGTGAAACAAATTTATAGCAGATGAGGCTGTCTTGGAAGGTCGCGATTTTGCGATTTCTCAGACGGTCTTTTTTAATGCAAATACTGCATTCTTTTATGGGTTTTGGAATACATTTAGCATTAATGTGCTAATACCCCGCAGCAAAGCGTTTCACATTACAGAGGGAGATTTCTAGTTAATATGCACTATCATTATTAAATTGGTTGAAAATTATGTTGGCAGATAGAAAAATATAAAATTTTCAATCTGCATAAGTGCAATTAAGGCATTGGCTTAAAGGCTTGCACTCCAATGTATAGAGGCTTCTAAGAAAGCAAAGAACACTTTCTTAAGAATTCCTTTAACAAATGCCAAGTTTTCTAATGACTGAAATTTAGCGTGAAGGAGAAATGAGCAAAATTGAGTGTTGAAAAAAATAAGTACCAGGACCAGTCGCTGTTTAACCTTACATGGCCACTGTTTATTGAAATATCTCTTCATATGAGCGTGGGTATTATTGCTACATTAATCTTGAGTGGATACTCTGATAATGCTGTTGCGGGTGTTGGTGTTGCAAACCAGATAATGAACATATTTATTTTGGTATTTAACGTAACAGCGATTGGAGCAACCATTCTAATCGGTCAGAATTTAGGTGCTAACCAGATTAAAGAGGCTCGTACCATTGCAAGATCCGCTTTCGGACTTAACTTTTGGATTGGTATTGGTATGACGATTATTGTTGCTATATTTGGAGGGATCTTTCTAAACTTTTATGGGCTAAGTGGGGAAGTCTATGGTTACGCGCATACTTATTTAGTTGTTACTGGCTTATCTCTTTGTCTTGAAGCAGTCGCTTTGGCTTTAAGTGCAGTTTTACGCAGTTATGGACATACGAGAGAGACAATGTTTGTAACGATCGTGATGAATGTGATTAGCATCATCGGTTTCCTCATAGCGATTAATGGTTTGTTTGGAATTCCGGTGACAGGAGTTGTTGGAGTCTCCATTTCAATAATTGTTGCAAGGTTATTTTTAGTATTTGCGCTATTATTTTTCGTTTATAAACGCCTTGCGATTCGATACAGAATCAATGATATTTTAAAGATCGACAAGACGAACACAAAAAATTTAATGGGTATTGGAATTCCGTCTGCGGGAGAACAGTTATCTTATCAACTGTCGCAAGTCGTGATAACGAGCTTTGTAGCAATAGTTGGGGATGCAGCTTTAGCAGCTAGGGTGTATATTTTAAATATTTCAATGTTCTGTTTCATGTTTACCATGGCAATTTCACAAGGGACACAAATATTAGTTGCTCGTTATATAGGGGCAAAACAGTATAAAAGAACATTAAAGCGAGGGTTAAAAACACTTCGGATTGCCTTTTTCGTTTCAGTAGTTATTTCCTTTATTATTGCATTTACTGGGGAAAGCCTTCTTGGGTTATTTACAGAGGATCCAATGATTATTGCTGTTGCACTTCCAGTATTATGGGCAATCGTATTTATAGAACCAGGTCGTGCGGTGAATATGGTCTTGATGGGTTCATTAAAATCAGTAGGGGATGTCCGGTTCCCTGTAATTATAGGGATCATTTCTATGTGGGGACTTGCGGTAGTGCTAAGTTATGTGTTTGGGATTTCTCTTGGACTAGGACTTTTGGGAGTCTGGCTAGCTCAAGGTGTAGATGAATGGGTACGTGGAATATTTGCCTTTAGACGTTGGAAATCACAGCCTTGGCTAAGGAAGAAAGTGAGGAAAGATCCTGCCTAAGTATTTTGAAGTAAAAAGGCCGCTGCTGTTGAAAGCATCGGCCTTTTTTATATTTATCACGTATTAACGGGCTGTAATTCCCCACCTCTAAGCAGAAGAGAACCAAAACATGATAGGTTGGGGGATAGTCCTGTTAATATTATGTTCAAGGACCTGTGGATTTTCTATACAGTCCTAACATTCAGTAGGGAGGAAGAGAATCCCCACTGAATGAAGTTTCACTCTATATTTTCAATGCAGCACGTTTCGTTAACAGACGAATAAGTATAATTGTTATAAGTATTGTAACGAATACGATCGGCCATGCCAAGCCATTTGGAACAATATCTAATGCTGAGAAGTTTTCGAATAGCGGTATATCTAGCACTAATCGTATCATGGAGTCCTTAACTGCGATGATTGCAATTGCCACAGCAATAAATAATATACCGAAAAGAACGTTTATGCGATAAAATGCAGCACTAATCAGCCAGCCAACAAGATAAAATACGAATAGATGTAGGCTGAATAAGCCAAGTGATAGAAAAATATTAGATTCCGGACTAATAAATGGTGTTAGTAGGAACGATAAAAGAACCTCACCAATAATATTACCGTCAATATCGATAACAATATCCTCTAACGTACGGTCTGCTAATGCAATCTGAGAAAAATTAGTAACAATTAATTTTTCTACCAAGCTAATCAGATAGGTGAGAATCGGAATAACGATAGATAAGCCAAAACTTGCAATCACATTTCCAAGGAAATAATCTTTACGTGTTATACCATGTTCTACATAATAGGGCAGAAAATTTATGGCAATAATACCGATGACGAACATATAAATATTACCTGCTACATAGCTGGCACTGTAGAATGTATCTAGGTGTTCGCTTAAGAAAATTTTACCGATATTAATGATGAGGTGAATACCGAGTGCCCAAAACGTCCAAGTAAGCTGTACCCAAAATAAATCCAAGGAAACTTTAGGGAAAAGACTAGGTCTATTCATGTTCATCATCCTCCTTTGTAAGCTGGATAAATAGATCTTGGAGTGATACGGGACCAATTGTAAGCCCTAATTCTGAAGCAGCTAATCGATCGGCTTCATTCATTTCACCGTAAATCGTTACAGATTTTGTGTCTCCTAATTGCTCCTCGTTAAGTATTTCTTTGTTTGCAGCAAATCTGGCCACAGCATCCTTGCCTCCGACTACAGTTACACCACGAGAAACGATTGCATCGTAGGGTTCTTGGAGAAGTATTCTTCCTTCATGAATAATCATTACCTCATCAAATAAATAATCCATTTCTGAGACAAGATGGGTAGACAGAATGATAATTCGTGGATGCAATTCTTGATCCTTTAATAGTTCTTTATAAAATAAATCGCGAGCTGGTGCATCCATTCCAAGATATACTTCATCAAATATCGTAATTGGTGACCTGTTCGCTAATCCAACAACGACATTAAATGCAGATTGCTTACCTTTTGATAGTTTGGCTACTGATTTATTACCTTCTAATTTGAATTTTCTTATTAGTTTCATCGCGTATTCTAAATCAAAATGTGGACGGTAGCGCCCAAGATATTTGACGATAGTTGATGGGGAATCTGTTTCACCAGTAAAATCCTTATTGTACATAAATGTTACATCTTGCATAATCTGAGCATTTTCAAATGGGGCGACACCATTAATTCGTAAATCGCCAGAAGTAGCTTCGCGGAATGATCCAATAATGGATAGGAGCGATGTTTTACCTGCACCATTTCTTCCAAGCAGTCCATAGATTTTTGGTTCGTGTATCTCAAAATTCATGTCATGGAGTACCGGGTCACGTCCATATGCAAGCTGCAGATTGGTAGCTTTAATATGCATTACTTTCCACTTCCTTTCACTTTTTTAATATAGGTGAGGATGTCCTCTGTCGTAATTTCTAATTTATTGGCTTCTTGAACAAGTGTGACGATATAGTCCTCCATAAATGATTTACGTCGTTTTTCAAGCAGTTTGTCTCTTGCTCCTTCAGCTACAAACATACCGATACCTCTTTTCTTAAATAGTATTTCTTCGTCTACAAGCTGGTTTATTCCTTTAGAAACTGTCGCATGGTTGATTTTATAGTAATGAACGAGCTGATTTGTAGAAGGTGCCTGGTCATTCGCTTTCAACTGCTGATTGATAATCTGATCTTCAATTTGTTCTCGTACTTGTATATAAATTGGTTTATCTTCATCAAAATTACGTTTCATTGGCTACCCTCCTTTTTGGTTATCTTCTATTATGGTTATATACTTATGTGTATAACCATAACAGGTGGAATTTATACTGTCAATAAATTTTTGATAAAATGGGTGAAAAGGTATAATGAGTTGGGAGTCTTACTTTGTAATCAATAAAGGAAAAGCAGAAATACATACAGGAGGTAATGGAAATGGTGAACAAGATTTCGTTAATGGATGCTTACATAATTGAAACACTCCGAAAAAACGGTGTGTCTAATCAGGAAATTATGCAACAGGTAGAAAGAAAAGATATGGAAGGCTTTCGTACTTATCATGCAAGCTTTGATTTTAATGAATTGATTCAGCTTGAAGAAAGGCTAGGGACAGCGGAGTTTCAAAAGATTTTAATTGAAGGGTATTCCATAAAATTTGTTACATTCAATGGTCTGAAAAATTTATTGCAACTGAAATTTGATAAACTCGAAGATCGTGATTATGAGTTAAAAGATGATGGTTTTTGTCAGTTGAGAATAAGTGAGGAGCAGGCGAAGCAGCTTGAAGAAATGATTTCAGGAAATTGGACTACTGAGCTTGTGAGGAATGAAAATAATTGTCTATTAATAAATGTTTATCTCGCTAAAAGTCTAATTGGAGATCTGTAAAGCGAAGGAGGGACGAACATTGGCGTCCCTCGACATCCATTTAAGAAGCAATCTCTCTTTGCGTACCATTAATCAGCTTCGCTTGAATTAATCGTTGTCGTACAATGATACCAATCAAGCTTGCTAGATATGCTTTGATGAAACCGACGATAAGAAATGGATACACTCCAGCTGTTAAAGCTGCATTCCAGCCTAAATCTAAAACAATTTTTAGTTGGATTGTACCAAATACCAGTGTAACAAACATCCCCGCAATATTGGCAATCAAGGCCATACGAACCGTAAACCTAGTTTTTTCTAAAATTAACCCGGTGATATAGGCGGCTGCAATGAAGCCGAAAATGTAACCTCCTGATGGACCTACTAATACTTGTGGTCCGCCACTAAAACCTGCAAAAACAGGAATTCCGACTGCGCCAATGGCTGCATAGCATAACATTGCTAGAGCACCCTGACGACTGCCTAAAACAGTAGCGGCAATTCCGACAGCTAGAGTTTGTCCACTTATCGGAATTAATGGCAGTGGGATTTCGATTTGCGCTAAAATTGCTGTTATTGCTGCGAAAATCGAACAATTGAGTAGAATTCTAAGTCTCTTGCTTTTTTCATTCATCATACAAAGCTCCTTATTCAAATTAAATTTTTAGAAGGCTTATTTGGCTGGTTAATTATCTTACTATTTGGATTATACGTCGAAGGAAGTTTCATTGTCAACCTAAATTGTAATTAGTTGACAATGATGAAATAATCTTAGTTTGCAAATGCGGGAAAGGATAAAACAATTATAATTATTCTTTCTCTTGAGAGCAGTAGGGTAGGTATGCGTTAATTAAGATGTCGGACCGATAGACTCTTGTGAAAGGAGGCTGATTATATTGATTACAAATGCAGAGGTGATTTCCGCATAGCGGGAATCTCTACCTGGGGCCGTGTCTTGCGGCCCCATTTATTTGGAGTTTTCATTCAGAAAATTAGCATCTTTCCATAATCGGAAAGATCGTTTATACTTTTCAGTAGAGTAGTATGTCATTATAAATAAAATTCAAGGAAAGGAGTAGGTGTGAGATGAGCATCATACAATTCGATTTTGATATAGATGTACAGGTTAACAAGGAGGACGTAAATCGTGCAATACAAAAATGCAAAAGAGGTCCTTCCCCCTAGTTTGCTGAAAGAAATGCAGAAATATATTCAGGGTGACTTGATTTATATCCCAAAAGCAAAAAGTGAGCGGGCAGGCTGGGGAGAAGTGAGTGGATCGCGAGCGTTAATCGCAAAACGGAATGAAGAAATTTTCCAATTATACAATAATGGAAAAACATTGGAAGAATTAGAACGGAAGTTTCATTTGTCAATTGACAGCATTCGAAAAATCATTTATAAAGTACGGAATAATCATGATTGAGTGCTTATCATATATGTTATAAAAGCGTGAAGCTGCTAAATGGAGCTTCACGCTTTTTCGGGTTCAAATAATTTAGCGCCGGTTGAAGAGTTGTATAAAACGATTATAATTATTTTTTCACTTGTTTGTACAGCCCTATCCATGCGTTAATAAGTATGTAGCAATTGATTTTTAAGAAAGGAGGTAACAGGGATGTTAACTAAATTAAATGAGGTGGCTCTCGTATAATTGAGACCCTAAACAAATGATTTTACTCTACCGTAAGAAGCTTCCTCTGCTAGGTTATATAGAACATATTTTCAGACCTAAGATGTAGAGGTTCTGAAGCTACGGTAGGAAATAATTGTTACCGAATTTCAGGCCCTGAGCCGACGACCAGAAGTCTTCCCAGTTGTATGATGAAATAGAATCAACAATAAGGGAGGAAGCAATCGTGCAAATGGACATTGCTATTTATAAAAGTATTGCGTATGACCGAATGGAAAAAATAAAAAATGAAACCTATGGGAATCGAACATTTAATAAAAGTTATCAAATAGATTGGAAAATGAGCATTGCGATGCTATTGAACGTATTTGGATAATAGTGGGAAGACTGGTTAACAGTGAACGGAAGAGAAATTCGATATTGAGAAATAATACGCCGGAATAAAGAAAATGCCACAATGAGTGAATAAACACGCTGTGGCATTTTTGTAATTTACACGATAAAATGAAGTCTGTTTTATAGATCCCTAATCCTTTAAATCCCATATTTTTTTATTTTATTATACAGTGTCATACGGGATATACCCAATTTCTTCGCGGTAAGCGCTTTGTTTCCATTCGTTTGCCTCAGCATTTCTTCAATACGTTGCCTTTCCATCGCTGCTTTTTCTTGCGGCAGTAAATGGCTCGTCACTAATTCTTTACGGTTTTGTTGAATTGTAGGATTAGGAAAGTAATCTAATATATCCTGTTTTGTAATAAATGGTTTTTCAGAAAGAATTATAATGCGTTCCATAAAGTTTCGAAGTTCACGAACATTTCCTGGCCAGTCGTATTCGAGTAAAATGTGAATTGCGTCCTGTTCAATTTCTGGGGTCGGAACTTGATGCTGGATAGCGAATTGTTTAAGAAATAATTGCGTCAGCTCAGGGATATCATCAATCCGCTCTCGGAGCGGGGGCATGGTCAGTTGAATGACGTTTAATCGGTAAAATAAATCTGATCTGAATTCCTTTTCTTCCATAAGCACTCCTAGATTTTGATTTGTTGCTGCGACAAATCGTACATCTACTTTCCTGCCAGTAGAATCGCCAATTCGATAAATCCGGTTTTCCTGAAGCACCCGAAGCAGCTTAACTTGCATTTCTAATGGGAGCTCTCCAACCTCATCGAGAAACAAAGTCCCACCATGTGCCATTTCAATTTTTCCTGCTTTTCCATTCTTCTCTGCACCTGTAAATGATCCACCTTCATAGCCTAATAGCTCACTTTCAAATAATGCACTTGGGATAGCTCCACAGTTCACTGGAACAAAGGGTCCACTCTTTCGATCGCTTGCTTCGTGAATGGCTCTTGCGCATATTTCTTTTCCGGTTCCACTTTCGCCAAGAATGAGTGTTGTGGCATTTGTTTTTGCAGCTTTTCTAGCAATTTGAATCGTCTGTTGAAGGGAAAAGCTCCTTCCTTTTAATTTTGAAAATGGTGTTTCCTCATGGTTCATATTCACTCTCTGCCTAAGTTCATTTAGCTCTGCAGCTGTTGTTTCCAAATTGTTATTTAACTTTACAATTTGCGTGATATCTCTTTCAATGGACGCAGCGCCCACTAACTCCTGCTTTTCATTATATATTGGAGCAGCGTTTATTACGACATGCTTATCTTTACGCGGCTGATGATACGTGTTTTTAACTGGTTCCTGTGATGCAAGCACCTGTAACACAATTAAATCATCACTGTGAAAAAAGTTGGTAATTGGTTGGTGAAGGATAGCGGATTGTTCAATATTATACGTTTGAACAGCAGCAGCATTCCAAAAATGAACTTGTTGATCGGTATCAATAATTGTAATTGCATCATCTTCTAAAGAAAGAATTGTATTAAGGTAGAACTTTTCATGAGCCATCAAATCACTCCATACAATTTCTAGTGTAAAGAATATTGTATATATTTTTTACACTTATGTAAACAGAGTGTACAACGATGCCTGGCCATTTTTATACATGTTTCAACATAAACAATAAAAAAAACCTTATCACTGTAAGCGTTTTCGTTGAAATGGTAAAAAAAATAAAAAGTTGGCATGAAATTTGCTTGTTCATTGATGAGGCAGGAAATAAAACTATTATTCTAGCTGAATTCTTATTAATTTTAAGGAGGTATATTCAATGGTTTTGCCATTTAAACACGAGCCATTTACAGATTTTAAAGATGATCAAAATCGACAACAGTTTCAAGAAGCACTTGAGCAGGTTAAGGGTGAGTTAGGAAAAGAATATCCACTCGTAATTGATGGAGAGAAAATATTTACAGAAGACAAGCTTGTTTCAATAAACCCTGGCAATAAAGAACAAATTATCGGGAAAGTGTCAAAAGCAACGAAGAATCATGTTGAGCAGGCTATGGAGAGTGCACAGCGTGCCTTTAAAACTTGGAAAACCTGGTCAGTACAGGAGCGAGCCGATCTATTATTCCGAGCAGCAGCAATTGTACGCAGACGCAAGCATGAATTCTCCGCATGGCTAGTACTCGATGCTGGAAAGCCCTGGGATCAGGCTGATGGAGATACTGCTGAAGGAATCGACTTCTTAGAATATTATGGTCGTCAAATGATTGAGCTAGGAAAAGGAAAGCCGTTAGCAGATCGTCCAAATGAGCATAACGCGTATTTTTACCAACCAATGGGACCTGGTGTTGTTATCCCACCATGGAACTTTGCTTTTGCGATTGTATGCGGGACCGTGGCAGCACCGATTGTAGCTGGAAATCCAGTGCTGTTAAAGCCATCGGAAAACACGCCAGTTATTGCTTATAAACTAGTCGAAGTGTTAGAGGAAGCTGGTTTGCCAAGAGGAGTATTGAACTTTGTACCAGGAGATCCAGCAGAAATTGGTGACTACCTTGTAGACCATAAAGAAACACATTTTATTAACTTTACTGGATCTCGTGCAACTGGAACAAGAATTTATGAACGTGCCGCCAAAGTACAGGAAGGACAACAATTTCTAAAGCGTGTCATTGCTGAGATGGGTGGAAAAGACACAATTATTGTGGATAAAGATGCGGATTTAGATTTGGCTGCGGATGCGATTGTTAACTCTGCATTTGGTTTCTCTGGACAGAAATGTTCTGCTTGCTCGAGAGCTGTAATTCACCAAGATGTGTATGATGAAGTACTTGAAAAATCGATTGCTCTTACGAAGAAGCTGTCGGTTGGAAACCCAACTGAAGAAAATGTCTATATGGGTGCCGTCGTGAATCAAAAGCAGTTTGATAAAATTAAAGATTACATTGAAATTGGAAAAGCAGAGGGCGAGCTTGCGTATGGTGGCAAAACCGATGACTCCACTGGTTTCTTTATTCATCCAACGATTTTCAAAGATGTAGATCCAAGCGCTAGAATCATGCAGGAGGAAATTTTCGGACCGGTTGTAGCCTTTGCCAAAGCTCAAGATTTTGATGAAATGCTGGAAATCGCGAACAACACAGAATATGGCTTAACTGGTGCAGTTATTTCAAATAACCGTGAGCATTTAAACCGAGCACGTTATGATTTCCATGTTGGAAATCTTTATTTCAATCGTGGCTGTACAGCTGCCATTGTTGGATACCAGCCATTTGGCGGTTTTAAGATGTCAGGCACTGATTCCAAAGCAGGTGGACCAGATTACTTGCAGCATTTTCTAGAAGCTAAAATTGTATCAGAAACATTTTAATGGATGGTTTTGCGGCAGGTGAAAGGCTTGCCGCAAAATTAACGTTCAGGCTAGGGCTTAACTTAGAACAAGTAACTTTTAAAGGAGCGGCAGCTATGGGAAATCTAACAAGAGATTTTTTTATTAGTTTATCAAACAATAAAATTTTAAATGCAAATGCAAAAAAATGGGGATTTCGGCTTGGGGCAGAAAAGTTTGTTGCAGGAATCGATATTGATAGTGTAGTAGAGACAGTAAAAGAAATAAATGCTCATGGAATATCCTGTACATTAGATAATTTAGGGGAATTCGTGTATGAGATAGAAGAAGCGGCTTTTGCTAAAGCTGAAATTTTAAGTGTGTTAGATAAAATTCACGAAGAAAATTTAGATTGTCATGTTTCCTTGAAATTAACCCAGATCGGTCTTGATATTGATCGGGAATACTGCATAAAGAACATGGT
Organism: Oceanobacillus sp. FSL W7-1309; assembly: GCF_038002145.1. NCBI lineage: Bacteria > Bacillati > Bacillota > Bacilli > Caryophanales > Bacillaceae > Oceanobacillus > Oceanobacillus sp. FSL W7-1309. Next base: position 1,167,743 of record NZ_JBBOBX010000002.1, on the reverse strand, counting down.
TGAGATTTTGGAGAAAGCTGGATCCTATAATATCTTTATCAATATCGATATGGAAAAATATATACATTATGAAAAGACACTCGAGATTCTAGAAGTATTACGACAAAAATTTGATAATATCGGAACCGTAATACAGACGTATTTATATCGAGCAGAGGACGATCTAAAACAGCTTCAGGATGTTCGCATTCGTATGGTGAAAGGTGCATACAAAGAAAGCGAAGCGGTAGCTTTTCAATCAAAGGAAGATATTGATGCCAATTTTATTAAGCTTGCGAAGGGGCGCTTACTAGGTGATGCTTTTACTTCAATTGCTACGCATGACCATCGAATCATCAATGAAATGAAAGCGTTTGTAAAGGAGAATAATATACGTAAGGATAAGTTTGAGTTTCAAATGCTTTATGGATTTCGTACAGAAATGCATAGTGAGCTGAGGCAAGAAGGCTATAAATTTTGCACATATATTCCTTTTGGGACGGATTGGTTCGGCTATTTCATGCGCCGCTTAGCAGAGCGACCGCAAAATCTGAATCTCGTAATGAAGGATGTCTTTTATACGAAAGAAAATAAACTGAAAAAATCACCAATTATTACTGGGGCAGCAGCTTTCTCGTTGTTTGTATTATGGAGAAAGAAGCGAAATAAAAAGCTAGTATAGCAGAAAGATTTGATGCAAGTACGAGCAAAACTTTTTACTTGCATACCAATTTAACTCTATGTTTTTTTATTAAAAATTGGTTTTATCCACGTTTTTATGCGATAATTCTAAAAAACTAATTCAGTTAAACCGCGTTATAAAAATTTTAAAATTGAAAAATGCTCAATCAAAGGGGGAATTACATGTCAGATTATACATATCAGCTACTTGCAATTATCCTTTATTTAATTGCAATGATAGCCATTGGCTTGTATGCATACAAGCGAACAACGAACTTAGATGATTACATGCTTGGAGGAAGAAATCTAAATGCGACGGTGTCGGCACTTAGTGCTGGAGCTTCAGATATGTCACAATGGCTATTGATGGGACTTCCTGGTGCTATTTATCTTTCAGGGCTTGTAGAAGGTTGGATAGCAATTGGGCTGCTTCTTGGTGCTTGGTTAAACTGGATTTTTGTTGCACCACGACTTCGCGTTTATACACAAGTATCAAATAATTCGATTACCATTCCGAGCTTTTTTGATAATCGGTTGAAAGATAACTCAAAAGTATTACGAATCGTATCTGGTATTATAATTTTAGTTTATTTTACATTTTACGTTTCGTCAGGGATGGTAGCAGGTGGAGTTTTCTTTGAAAGCTCATTTGGTTATAACTATCATACGGGTCTACTTGTTGTTGCAGGTGTAACCATTGTCTATACATTTATTGGTGGCTTCCTTGCGGTTAGCTTTACGGATGTGGTACAAGGGACGATGATGTTTCTTGCACTTGTCCTTGTCCCGATTTTCGGTGTTTTTCTAACTGGTGGGATTGGCGATACGATAAGTACAATTCAAGAATTTGATCCAACACTGCTTAGCTTCTTTGCAACAGCAACAGCTACTGGAGTCATCTCCTCCTTAGCGTGGGGATTAGGTTATTTTGGACAGCCGCATATTATTGTAAGATTTATGGCGATTCAATCGGTAAAGGAAACGAAAAAAGCAAGGAGAATCGGAATTGGCTGGATGTTTCTTTCTTTAGTTGGTGCAGCAGCTACTGCTCTAGTGGGTGTTGCATATTTTCAGCAAAATCCTGATATTACATTAACAAACCATGAAGCAGTTTTTATCCAATTAGGTCAAATTATTTTCCATCCATTTATTGCCGGAATCATGCTTGCAGCTGTATTGGCAGCGATTATGAGTACGGTGTCCTCGCAATTAATCGTAACCTCCTCGGCATTGGTTGAAGATATTTATAAGGCTGTATTTAAATCAGATGCAAGTGATAAGCAGCTTGTGAATCTTGGAAGGTTGGCTGTATTATTTGTTTCGGCCATTGCCATGATTTTTGCTTGGCAGCAAAACGATACGATTCTTGATCTTGTATCCTTTGCCTGGGCAGGCTTTGGGGCTTCCTTTGGACCAATTATTCTTCTAACACTATATTGGAGAAAAATTACAGGAATCGGTGCGATGTGGGGTATGATTGTTGGTGCGGTTACCGTATTTGTTTGGGGAACTTCCAAACTTTCCAAATACCTATATGAAATTGTACCAGGCTTTTTATTATGTTTACTAGTTGCGGTCGTTGTCAGTCTACTGACATATAAGCGAAATGAAGCGGTAGAGCATGAATTCAATGAAACACTTGAAATTATTAAAAGAGAAAAATAGGAATGATTATGAACGAACGAGTCTTGCTATTGGCAGGGCTCGTTTTACATATGTCCATCAAAAGGATACTTGATTTCTACTAAAATGTTTCATAGATTTAAAAGTAGGTAATAGTATGGAATAGAGGACAATAATATGTAGGAGGAATGCAAGATGTCAGAAACAAAAGCAATGATTGATGTTGTTAATCCTGCGAACGGTGAAAAGATTGAATCCATCCCACGTGCTGGTAAGGAAGAAGCAACTGCAGCAGTAGACCGTGCTTATAAAGCATTCCAGGAGTGGTCGGAGAGAACGGCAGAAGAGCGTAGTGAGCTGTTAATGAAATGGCATCACTTGATTCAGGAAGAAGTGGAAGATATTGCGAAGACAATGACGCTGGAGCAAGGAAAACCACTTGAAGAAGCAAAGGGTGAAGTTACGTATGCCAATAACTTCATTTCTTGGTATGCTGAGGAAGGAAAACGCGTTTATGGGGAAACAATCCCAGCTTCGGCCCGTAATAAACGGATCATGGTACATAAGCAGCCAGTAGGAGTAATTGCTGCCATTACACCATGGAATTTCCCTGCGGCAATGATTACTAGAAAAGTAGCCCCCGCTCTGGCTGCAGGCTGCACAGCGGTTGTGAAGCCTGCGAGTGCAACCCCGCTAACAGCAATAAAACTTGGGAATTTAGCGCAAAAAGCTGGGATACCAGAGGGGGTTCTAGAAATTCTACCTGGAGATTCAGGTGAAATTAGTGACGCTTGGATGGAGGATACACGTGTACGCAAGGTTTCGTTTACGGGATCTACCGAGGTTGGAAAGGTTCTGATGCGTAAATCGGCTGACACGGTGAAAAAGATATCCTTGGAATTAGGTGGACATGCACCACTAATTGTCATGAATGATGCGGATCTTGATAAAGCGGCAGAAGGGGCAGTACGTTCGAAATTCCGAAATGCAGGGCAAACCTGTGTTTGCAGTAACCGAATTTATGTGCATGAGGACGTTGTAGATGCATTTACGGATAAATTTAAGCAAAAAGTTAGCCAGCTAAAGGTTGGCAATGGCATGGATGAAGGGGTAGATATTGGCCCATTAATTGACAAAGATGCATATGAAAAAGTTAATCAACATTTAAAGGATGCGCTTGATCAAGGTGCTGAACTTATTCACGGAGGGGAATCCTATCAGGAATCAGATGGATATTTTGTTGAACCAACTGTACTGAAAGGGGTAACCGAAGAGATGCTGTGTATGAATGAGGAAACATTCGGACCGTTGGCACCGATATCAACATTTACGACAGAATCGGAAGTGATTGATCGCGCTAACAACACGCCATATGGGCTAGCTGCTTACCTATTCACAGAAAGTATATCAAAAGCAGTCCGTATAGGAGAAAAGCTGGAATATGGAATTGTTGGAATTAACGATGGCATGCCTTCTACTGTACAAGCTCCGTTTGGGGGATTCAAGGAAAGCGGACTCGGTCGCGAAGGTGGTCACCATGGTATGGAAGAATATTTAGAAGTGAAGTATTTTTCAATTGGTATCTAATTAAAAAAACCAGACCTGTAGGAGCAGCGTTCTCTTGCAGGTTTTTCCTTATTAAAATTGAATGCAATGTATAGTTGGCAAGCCGTCCATTGTTAAATTAAAATGAATACGCTTTATTTTAAATTAACAGAAAATAGCTATCTTTCTATATAGAATTATGATAGAATCTTCATTTAACGAATCATTTACACGAAAAACGTTCAATACATAATTAGGAACGCAGGAGGAACAGCTAGATGAAGACATTAGGAAAAATCAGTAATTTTGCAACAAGTACATTCGCACTTTGGGTCATTATTTTCGCAATATTTAGTTATTTATATCCTGCTGGCTTTGCGTGGATTGCTCCACGTATCCCACTCCTCTTAGGAATTATCATGTTCGGGATGGGATTAACATTATCCGTAAATGATTTTAAAGGCATTTTTAAACAACCGAAAAGTGTACTTATTGGAGTGGTGGCACAATATACCATTATGCCGTTATTAGCATTTGGTTTAGCACATCTTTTCCAATTGCCGCCAGAGGTTGCAGTTGGTGTCATTCTTGTTGGATGTTGTCCTGGGGGAACAGCATCGAATGTTATGACATTTATGGCGAAAGGTAATACGGCATTATCGGTTACAGTTACTTCTGTTTCAACTTTGCTTGCACCGATTATGACACCCTCACTTACATTTTTACTAGCAAGTCAATGGCTTCCAGTATCGTTTGGTGATATGTTTATGTCGATTGTACAGGTCGTATTATTGCCGATTGTGCTAGGAGTAATCGTTCGTCTTTTATTTAGTAAACAAGTAGATAAAAGTGTCTCAGTTTTGCCATTAGTTTCAGTTATTGGTATTGTTGCAGTGGCTGCTGCTGTTGTCGCGGTAAACAAAGGCTCGATTGCTGAGACAGGACTGTTAATATTTGCTGTTGTAGTCTTGCATAATTGTTTGGGTCTCCTTGTGGGCTATGTTATTGCGAAGTTGTTTAAGTTGAATTTTAAAGATCAGAAAGCTGTTTCAATCGAAGTTGGAATGCAAAATTCAGGACTTGGCGCCGCATTGGCACTGACGCATTTTGCACCAATCGCTGCAGTACCAAGTGCAATTTTTAGTGTATGGCACAATATTTCTGGTCCTATTTTAGCAACATGGTGGGGAAAGCGAAGCATCGAACAATCGAATAAATCGGAACAAACGAAGGAAGCTGGTTAAATTAAGTACTTCGTATAAAGTCATTCCTGTTTGCATAAGTAAGATTATACCGTTTGCTCGAACCTCTCATAACTGATGTTACGAGAAGTTGATTCATCTACACAACTGAAGTCGCGAATATTCGCTACTAATGATAAAAGGCTTGTAAGCAATTAATTTTCATAACAATCTTTCGTAATAAAGTTGTAAAAAAATTGCCGAAAACCTAATAGTGACAGTTATAGATGAAAAGGGTATACTACTGCTAGAGAGGTGCAAAGAATGGAATTTAATATTGGGCCCCGTATGGTAAAAACCGGCCTTGCGGTGGCTTTGACATTACTCGTTACCGGTTTAATTGGATTAGAGTTGGAGCTTGTAGCAGCAATTGCGGCTGTACTAGCGATGCAGCCATCTATCATGCGTTCGTTCAAGTATATTAAAGAAGTAGTTATTTCAAACAGCGTGGGAGTGGCGTTTGCTTTAGCTGGATTGGTATTGCTTGGTAATCATCCAATCTCTGTTGCCGCAGTTGTTATTATTTCAATTGCGATTAACATACGGCTCGGTTTGAATAAGACGGTTAGTTTAACAGTGCTGACTATTGTAACAATTATGCTAGTCAGTGACGCTGGAATTAACTTCATTTACATTATTGAACGTTTATCACTTGTTGCAATTGGTGTACTATCCGCATTTATCGTTAATGTGCTTGTATATCCACCAGACCATCAGAAAATCTTGTTTTCGATGATAAAAAATGCAAGTGAGAAAACGAATTTCCTTCTCCGGGTTATTCCGAATCAAACAATGAGCGTTCCGCAAATGAAGGATGAAGATAAAGAATTAGAGAAGATGATCCAGCGTACACGAGATTATTATGAAATTATTTCCGATGAACGAAATAGCTTGTTCATTAAGAAGCGTCCGGATTTCTTACGAACAATTATTCTTTATAAGCATATGATTAAAGTTTTACGAAAAAAACATACATTGATTCAGCACCTGGAGAATAATTTTAAAAATATCGAAAATATATCGAGTGCTAAATTTCACTTAATCAAAAAGTTGGTTATTGAAATTAATGCTTACAGCGAAAATGTTTTATTAATGTATGAAGATAAGGTTATTTTGGATAAGGATTTGCAAAAAGAAACGAAAGTAGCAATGCAGGTTACCATTAACAATATCATTGATGCCCTGCAAGGATCTGACTTTGAAAAGTGGACGTACGTTTTTCCAATTGCGAATAGTATTATTGAGTTATTTTATGAGCTTGATAAATTAGAGCGTCTGGTTCGAATTAATCAACAAAGACGAAATAATAGCTAGGGCTTTGATTCAATTTTTTTATATGAATCGAAATGGGATGTGAAAAAAGGCTGTGACCAAAATAAAATGGTCATAGCCTTTTTGGTTTTTACTGTTTCTAATTATATGTTTTTATGAAATGAATTAAAACAACCATTCCGCTTCAATTTTTTGTTTGTTTACCGATACTATAATGGGTGCAATATTCTAAAAGAGGTTGAGAGGGAGCATTGAATGAGAAAGTTTTTAAGGATGGACAGTTTAAAAAAGAAACTATTAACGATATTTTTGGTATTAACGATTGTACCGATGTGGATAACCATAACGGTCATCTGGATAACAACGAACAGTGGGTTCAATGATTTGATTGATGACCAGCAGCAAACGATGGAGCATATTATTCAATCAGAATTTGATAACATTGCAGAAGAGCTCCAAAAAATAACGGAAATCTATTCACAAGATTTGGAGTTCGTACAAGCTTACCATCAACGAGACCGTGAAACATTAGTAGATCTTGTAAATGACATTTATTCACGACTGTTTTCAGAGCATGGGATTGACAAAATTGAGTATGGCGATACAGATGGAATTGTATTTCTAAGGGGTCATGAACCGACTCAGTATGGGGATGACAAAAGTAATTTGGAAGCAATTCAATATGCGTTGGATGGCGAGTCTATTTCTGGTTTTGAATTTGGGACATCTGGACTTTCGGTAAGAGCCTTTGTTCCGATCTCTTATCAGCAGGAAATTATCGGAACGTTGCAGATGGGTGTCGATGATCATTTTCTAGAAGCATTACAAGAAAAACTAAAGGGCGTTAACATTAATTTGTATAATACGGAAGGTACAATTGTGGAATCCTCTGAAGAAGAAAATATTGAAAGAACGATGAGCGATGCTTCTATTCTAGCTAATGTGATGAATGGTCAAAAGGTTTCACACCATAATGAGGAAACATTGGATTCCTATTTACCAATGCTTAGTCCAACAGGAAATGAAATAATTGGTGTCATTGGCATCTCACAAGATATATCTACAATTGGTGCGACAAACAGTCAGCTTTCCTGGATTAGTGTAATCATGGTTGTCGGCTTTATTATTATCGCTCTATTTGTATCAATTCGCTTCAGCAGAACGATAGCGAATCCGATACGGAGAATCTCAGAGCTTATGCTAGAGTTATCGAAAGGCAATTTACGAATAGCCATTAAAGATAATCAGCAAGAAGATGAAGTTGGACAATTAACACGTGCAATGCAAACCATGCGTGACAATTTGCATGCTACTTTATCAAAGGTAGCTGAAGCATCAGAAAATGTTTCGGCAAAGAGCGAAGAAATGACACAATCATCGCAGGAGGTAAGAACTGGCTCCGAGCAAATTGCAATTACTATGCAGGAAATTGCTGAAGGTACTGAAAAACAAGCAAATAGCGCAAGTGAGCTTGCAAGTGCGATGGGAAGTTTTGCTTCCAGTGTCCAAGAAACGAATCAACAAGGAGAACAAATTCGAACTGTTTCCCTCGATATAATAGACATGACAGAGGAGGGCATGCAATTGATGGCATCCTCGGATTCTCAAATGGTGAAAATCGATACCATTGTCCAAGAAGCGGTTACAAAGATGGAAACGTTGGATAAACAATCGCAGGAAATCACAAAGCTTGTCGAAGTGATTCAAGATATTGCCAGTCAGACCAATTTACTTGCTTTAAATGCTGCGATTGAAGCGGCAAGAGCAGGAGAATCAGGAAAAGGATTTGCCGTTGTAGCTGATGAGGTGAGAAAGCTGGCTGAGCAAGTATCAGAGTCGGTTTCTGATATCACCGGTTTTGCAACGAACATACAACGCGAATCCAGCGATGTTGCAAATGCGTTAATGACGGGATATCAAGAGGTTGAAGCTGGAACAGCGCAAATTAAGTCAACAGGAGAAACATTCCATAAAATCAGCGCTTCTGTAACGGATATGGCTGAAAATATTCAAGCAACAGCAGAAAACTTGTCTGCAGTAGTCGCAAGCAGTCAGGAGATGAATGCTTCAATCGAAGAGATTGCTTCTGTTTCAGAAGAAGCAGCTGCAGGAGTTGAAGAAGCCGCAGCAACCTCGGAGCAATCAAGCAGTTCGATGGATGAAATTGCTGCAGGATCATCCCAGCTTGCTAACCTAGCAGAAGAATTGAATGGGCTTGTACAGAAATTTAAATTATAAGTCTGTGGCTTCAAGGTGTTGTTTTGAGGAGCATTTACGAAATTACTAGACAAAGGATAATATGACAAAAGAAAGCCATCTACTTAGATGGCTTTCTTTATTAGATGTCAAGGATCTTATGTAGTATTCTTAACAAATAATAATAAAAGGTTTATCTCAATATCCTTTAAAGCGAGGTGTGTTCCGACTTATTCATAGTTTGTTTCACCTCTTAAACTACTTATCTTCAGATAATATGTTTTTAAGGCTATTCAACCAATTATTTTTAAGCGTGTCTACCGCTTCTTCTTTATATTTCTTATTTTCCAACCCATCAATAATCATATCATGCTCATTAATAGACTTTTGTTTTGGGATGGCATTATGAAAGTAGAATGATTCTATTCTTATTATTTTCTCTTTTAATTTAGTTAATAGCTTTTCAAGCTCTTTATTCTTAGACATTCTAACAATATGCCCATGAAACTCAATATCGTATTGGAGACATTTTTTGGCGTTGCCTTCTTCAATAGCACTCTTATAAAGGTTATTTATTTCTGCCAGCTGCTTCAATTGTGAAGGAGTGGTGTGAATGAATGCTTCTTGTAGTGCAAGTGATTCCAGAGCAATAACTATGCTATAAGTTTCTTTAACCTCCGTAATGTTAATAGGTGCAACCATGGTGAAACTATTCGGTTTGCTAACAATAAAACCCTCATCCTCTAACCTTAACATAGCCTCTCTTATTGGTGTCCGGCTTATACCTAATTGCTCTGATAATTCCTTATCCTTAATCTTCATCTCAGGTTTTAATTCACCAGATATAATGGCATCTTTAATGATTTCATAAGCATTATTACGCATCGATACACGATTAATTTTATTCCCTTTTAAATTCATTTTATCACCTGCAAAAAAAGTATTTACTTTTTGATATCTAATATGTAATATATCAATTATGATGAGTTTATTCAAGTCTGGAGGGGAATTTATATGAAGCCGAAAAACATAAATGTTTTACTTGTTATTACAATTGTTTGTATTTCTTTATCAGCTATTTTCGTTAAATTATCTAATGCACCTTCTACCATTATGGTTATGTATCGGATGTTTTTAGGATGTCTGTTATTATTGCCGTTTGTTCTAAAGTATAGAAAAACACTAAAACAGATTACAAGAAAAGAATGGCTTGCTATTATCTTCGCGGGTATGTTTTTAGCTGGTCATTTTGGATTGTGGTTTGAATCACTTAATCATACATCTGTTGCAAGTTCTACTTTGATATTAGCCCTACAGCCAGCGATAGCACTAATTGGAGGGCTTATTTTCTTTAAAGAAAAAATACATTTACGTACACTTTTAACTTTGGGCATTGCTTTTTTTGGAGTTGCTATTGTTGGAGGAGGTAACCTTGGATTAGGCAGAGATGTATTATTTGGAAATATATTATCACTACTATCTGTTTTTTCTGTAGTATTTTATCTGTTAATTGGTCAAAGAAACGTGAAATCACTTAATCATTGGGTTTACAGCTTTCTAGTTTTCTTTTTTGCGGGTACAACCATGATTATTTTTAATATCATTGGTGAAATTCCTCTTAACGGTTATTCAGCTAATGATTGGATGGTATTTATATTACTTGCCATTTTTCCAACTGGGGCACATATCATATATAACTTATTGTTGAATTATGTAAATACAACCACTGTATCTATGAGTACTTTAGGTGAACCTATCGGTGCTTCATTATTAGCTATTGTTTTCTTGAATGAAATGTTAACATTTGTAGAGATATTTGGCGGCTCTTTAATCATTATTGGGATTTATCTGTTCTTAAAATGGCAAAGTGGTACAAACAAGGTCTTATCAAAACAAGCAAAAAATGCTTAATGACTGATTAATCCCACAGATAAGAATTTGAATATTAAAAGAGCATAATTTAAAAGTTGATTAGACATTTTGGGTTAATAACCTTTTTTTTTGGTTTTTTAAGGATTCGTATTAAGTTATTAAAATAACAGGAATCCTTATCAAGAAACTCGAGCGACTATTCAATTTACGTTGATCGGATGTTTTTACCATGGTAAAAAAGGGCAGTTTATTTGGGAGGTAATTGGAAAGGATATGATTTTACATGAGATTATACGATAAGCCGATTAAAGCATATTTACATAACGATTTAAGTGCTGTTGAGGAACATGGTAGGCAACTCATATACTTTTTTGAAAAGGGGTACGTGACAGTTCTTGGTGAATTTGAATGTGAGAAATATATTGGAAAAACAGCTTATATTATTTTTAATCAGGAGGATGTTATATCTGTTGGTAAAGGAATGCTGCGATTTGTTGATGGCGAGGACAAATAAATCGTTCGTACTGCATGATGATAGGACTCTTCTTGAAGTCATTGGTGAAAGTGTTAAGTAAGGCGATCATTAATTTGGTCGTCCTTTTTTTAGGGTGTATTAATTGAATATTATGGTATTATTTAAGAAGGAGATATTGCTTAAGCGGCAAAGTAGCTAAAGAGTCCAATTGGATTGTGTTCAACAATCGAGCCATGCTGTTAAAGACCTAGCAATAACGAATAAGCAAATATTGGGATTGACTACTAGCATCTTTTTCTTTGATGAAGGTACAGGTTTGTTCTGCGGTATTAGAAAATTAAAAAGTTTTAAACGAGGGAGTTTGAAAATGGAAAATGAAGAAGTAAAAATGTTAAAAAGGGAACTGCACAAAGAAATTATTGTTTTGAAAAACGAACAAAAATCATTCAAGCGACGTGTCAGCACTATTGCAAACATAATTATTCCTGGAATTGGATTTGTCTTCTATGGTAGCTCTTTTTTAAAAGCTCTTATCTTTTTTCTTCTTTTCTTCTCCTATAACATTATATATTTTAATAATCTTTACCCTCTAATTGGTGGTATAGGTATTGCTATTATATATTATATTCCAGCAGTAATAATTTGGTTTGTCAGTACAATAATGGTCGCCAGTCTGGACGATTGAATTTTTCACGGGTGGGTGCATTCTGATTATCTTTACAATAATCAGTAAATTTAGAGAAGGTGCGCTTTTAATTAATAAAACAGAGAGTAATTGTTTGAAAACACAGACGAGAAACGAGGTAGGTATGGTGTGGAAACAGAGCTTTATTGAGACAAGCCGAGGAAGATTTGAATATTTTCAAAAGGGAAACGGAGAGCCACTATGTGTAACTCACCTGTATAGCGAATATAATACAAATGGAAATACATTTGCCCAACCATTTACGGATCACTATACGGTTTATTTAGTGAATTTGAAAGGATGCGGTAACTCGGTGAAAGCAGTGCATGAATCAGAGTATCGTATGTCTGAAACGGTTAAGGATTTAGAGGCAATTCGGGAAGCATTAAACATTGCGAAATGGGGATTTGCAGGGCATTCAACAGGAGGAATGCTTGCATTAATGTATGGAGCAACAGCACAGGAGAGCCTAACAAAAATAATTGGCGGAGGGCTATGCGCATCAGCTGCATATATGGATCACCCAGGAAGTATCTATTGTAAAGAGAATCCGAATAACGCTCGTATAATTGAAATTTTACGCTTGCTTGATTCACCAACAACCCCGATTGAAGAAAGAAGAGCATTAAATAAAGAGTGGTTTTTAATGTCTATCTTCGACTACGAACAGTACGAAGAAATTATAAATCGTCCAAACAGTGGAAAAGCGGTCAGTCCACGTCTCAACTATTTTTCATACCAAGAATTGAAAACCTACGACGTCAGACCCTTGTTACCTAGTATTCAAATTCCTGCATCTATTTATTGCGGGCTTTATGATGCGCAATGTCCGCATGTTTTTTCAAAAGAAGCAGCAGATTTAATGCCAAATGCAAGTATGACAACTTTTGAGAGAAGCAATCATAATCCATTTGTAGAAGAGGAAGAGTCGTTTGTTCAGTTTGTTCAAAGTACGGTAAGCAATTAGGTTAACTATTTAGAATATAAATTAGGTGGTGTAATAATGAGAGCTCTGCTCGTAATCGACGTGCAACATGCTATTGTAGAATGTAAAGATTTCCAGCAAGAACTGAACAATATAGAATCTATTATTCGTGATTTTAAAGAAAATGAGGAGCCCATAATTTTTATAAGACATTTAGAAGGTGATGAAAAAAGTCCATTTTATAGGGAATCCCCAAGCTCAGAATTGCATCATGCTTTAAAAAAATATGCAGATATTGTAATTGAAAAGAAGACGCCAAGTTCCTTTTTTCAGACAAATCTGAGTGAAAAGTTAGATCAACTCGGAGTAAATCATCTCTTTATAACAGGATTCGAAACAGAATTTTGCTGTCAATTTACTGCAATCGCTGCTTATGACAGAGGCTATCGGGTAACGTTTATTGAAGATGCAACTGGGACGGTTAATGACGAAGCTACTTATGAAATGAAAGGATTGGATATAAGAGATTTCGTTGGAACTGTATTGCATTGGTCAACTGTTATAGAAGTACTCGACCAAGAGGAGTATGTGGGGAAGTATCAATCTTCAACCAAAGCTTAAAAGATAGAACCTGTACGTGAATGGGCAGTTTCCTATAGGGAACTATCAGATTTATGATAAGATGATTGTATACAAAATCGTTAAAGAAGGTCACTACCCAATGAAGAAAAAAAAGATACAAAAAACGAATGCCATCCGCTTGTTGGATAAAGAAAAAATTGACTATACCATTTATGAATATCCGTGGAACGAGGAGCAGTTAGATGCTCGGACTGCTGCGGAAAAAGTAGGTATGCAACTTGATAAAATATATAAAACCTTAGTGACAGTCGGTGATAAGACTGGTGTGACGATAGCCTGTATCCCAGCTGAAAATGAACTCGATTTAAAAGCATTAGCAAAAGTAAGTGACAACAAAAAGATGGAAATGCTACCGATGAAGGATTTAGAAAAAACAACAGGCTATATACGTGGTGGCTGCTCACCGATTGGAATGAAAAATAGTTTTTCAACGTATCTTGCTGCTGAAGCTAAAACGATGGGAAGAATCGTTGTCTCAGCTGGAAAAAGAGGGATGCAAATCGAATTAGCACCATTTGATTTGATAACTGTAACAAAAGCAGCCTATGCAGAAATTGCTTCAAGAAATAGTTAAATAATTTATTACCTTAGGAATCAATTCACCCTATAAGTGGATTGATTTTTTTTCCTATTACCTAGTTATCTCCTTTAACTTCACTAAAAGAAAAAACATTGCATCTACATCATACACCTTTCAACACAACCTAGAAAAAATTCGTAATGAGACAACCTTGCACTTTCATACACTATAATTGGAGTTTTTTTCGTGATTCACCGGTATGATTCACCATTCTTAAGGAAAGAATAATTTAATATACACAAAGAGAGGGAAATGAGTTATGAACCAGTATTTAACACATACGGAATTAGAGAACTTACATTATTTGATAGGTGAACATCAGAAAATTGCCAATCAGTTAGAAGTGCTTGCACAAACTTCAGCAAACCCTAAAATCAAATCGAATCTGAAAATAGCTGCAGAATCTGCGAAAGCAGCACATAATCAATTGTTATCATCTTTTCGTTAATGAGCCTGAGTATAAACTACTCGGGTTTCTTTATTTACCGATTCCAATCAGGATATGATGTTATCACTTAAAAAACCTGTCTCACTGATCCGCGAGACAGGTTTCCGTATTAACGATTGTTGTTATTGTTTCTGTTACGTTTATTATTGTTATCGTTGTTGTTATTGTTGTTGTTGTTATTGTTATCTAAATCATCTAGAAATTCGTTCGCGAACTCAACGTTATTAACTTCCTGGTTATTATTGTTATGATTGTTGTTATTGTTGTTTCTATTGCGGTTGTTCTGTCTGTTATTCATGTTATTCCTCCTAGGATTTGTTTGTAAAAACAATTCACTACATCATAAAGTGGCTTTTACAATCCATATTGTGTACCATTTTATAAAAAATACTCCTACAAATACAAAATATTATTTTTCATCTTGATTTGTTGGATCATTTGGTTTATCTAACTCCGAACTAAACTCTGTTTGGAAATATCGTTTTGGAAGGTAAACAACTTTGTTCTCCGTATTTTTTAAATTTCGTAACACTTCTCGCCTCATATATTGATGGAAAAATACTTCCCCAACGGTGATGACGGCGGCAGTTATAAATGCTGCTGAACCAATTGGAACGGATGCGTTAAAGAGCATATTTCCAATAAAAAGCACAACTACCCATGCAAGGATAAAATCGCTGATTAATGCCATGCTTTTTTCAATCAATGGTATAACAAACACATCACCAAGAAAAGCCAGTCCAGTAAGAAGCACACTTGTTGTTATTACTCCTGCAAAAGAAACATTGAAAAAGAGTCCAAGGACAATGCTTACAATGACAGTTGTTAAAATAAATTTAATGATTAACGGTTTGATATATTTCATAGAATCCGCATCCTCTCTATAGTGAACATACTTTTTATAGGTTATCCCATTCTAAGAGAAGTCATTCATTGGAAAATAAACATGGTGAGTTAACTATTCATGACAATAAAAAAGACCCCTTCAAAATTGAAGGGACTCAACTTCCTAGCTTTCTTTTTTTAATGCTTGGCGGATATAGGTAAGAAATTCATTTGCTTTTGCTTCGGGAGCTTTTGTTAGTAAACTAACTCCAATAAAAAGAATCGTTGAAATTCCAATTCCCCAAAGTCCCGAGGCAAGTCCAAATGGTTTCACTTGGAAAAACTCGAGAAGAATAACAATAATCCCAGCAACTAAAACACTGGAAAGAACACCTGCTGCACTTCCTCTTTTCCAAAAGAAGGTTCCAATGATTGCTGGCACAACTACAATTAATCCAGCCGAGGAAGCTACAGAAAGCACTGCAATTAAATTCAGTTGCATTTCAGCAAAAAGATAGGCAAGGAGAGCGATGATTGGAATAACAATTTTTCCAACTCGAAGCTGTAACCTGTCACTCGTATTCTTTTTGATATTTCCATAAACATCCTTAGCAAAAAGGGATGATAACGTTAATAAAATCGAATCGATTGTTGAAATTGCCGCCGCCATGATCCCAACCATGACGATAACTCCAAGGACAGGAGGTACTAAATCTGAAGAAAGCACCAATGGTGTTGCAAGATCAGCGTTTTCTAAGTTAGGAAACATGATTGCAGCAGAGTAGCCCCAGATAATAGCAACAAAGGTATAAATAAAACCAAATACAAGAAAGCCCATCAGCATATTTTTTAAGCTTTTTAAGGATGCTGGCATATACAAACGTTGACTGACTTGTGGATTGGAAAGACTAAAGAAGAACCAAGGAATCGTTAATCCTAGAAATGTAAGAAAACTAAAAAATCCGTTACCTGGAACCGTTAATAATTCAGGTTGCGTCGTTTCAATCGTTTCAAAGAATGTAGTAAACCCACCTAATCCGTTCACAAGAATAAGTACAACCACTGTAGAGCTAACAATCATAAACAATGCTTGAAGGGAGTCTGTCCATGCTACAGAACGAATACCGGCAATGTATGTAAAAACAATCGCAAGTAGTGTAGCAATAAGGACACCTGTCGTATAAGGAATAGCATTATTCGTAACACCTTGCAATAAGTAACCGACACCTGAAAGCTGAACAGCACTGTACGGTATAAGAAACAAACAGTTTGTAACCGCAACAACAATTGCAACATATTTATTATCATAACGATCACCAAGCATTTCAGATGGTGTCACATACCCATACTTTTTCCCCACCACCCAAAATCGAGGACCAAAGAAGGCAACTAATGAAACACCCATCAAGTATATTAGTTCAAACCCGAGTGCTCCTACACCACCACTATAGGTTAGACCAGCTAGCCCCACGAGCATAAATGCACTGTAAGTGGTAGCGCTGTAGCTAAGTGCTGAGACAAATCCACCCATTTTTCGGTCGCCGAGAAAATAGCTCTCCATATTATGCTGTTTGCCCGTTCTGGATAGAAATGCAATAACGAGGGCCAGCAAGACGTAAATCGAAATAGCCCACCAAACAAGAGAAGTTGTCATTATTTTTTACCCCAATTCTTTGTCAAGAAATAATTCATGATAATTGTAATAAGTGCCAAAGCAATCCATAACAAGAAGCTTCCATACCATTTTGTAACATTCGCGAGCACGGTATAGGGAAGGATAAATGCTAGTAAAACAATAACCAAGATAAGTAATGCCCATGTTAACTCATTTGTTTTCATCAAATACCTCCGAAACATGTAATCAATAATCTATTTTGCCACTGAAAGATAAGGTCATCCGTAAATCGTTTACAAATTGTCGTTGTCTAATTAAAGCATGAATATGATATTTAATGTGAAAAAATTCACATTAAAAGGACTACTTAGTATAAATTTTGGACAAACCTCCTATATCAACATTTAAAATATATAAGAATTATCATAGCAAATAGATTTAATTTTTGCCATATTTTATTTGAATTTATAATAGGTTTTATTTAAGTGGATATTGGAGTTGGGGGGGAGAATCTTGAAATAGTTATACAATAGACGATCTATGGAGGAAATTAAAAAAAGCAGGTATCGTTAACAGATGCCTACTTATGAAATCATTCTTTCCATTGCTGTTCAATTTGTGAAATAGCTATTTGCAATATTTCTTCATCACTTGTATCGTTTGTTGTGATTACATTCGTGTTGTAGAGCTTACCGTCATAGTCGATGGTAAGATTAATTTGAATCATTTTGTGTCCTCCTGTCAAAAAAATGAAATTAATGTCGAATTGACTAAATATTATATCAATTACATTTATTATACGATAAGTTTACCTGTTTGTATAGGTAATTGCCTGCAATTTTACAAAAACTTAGTATGGAATTAATATGAACGTTTGCTGGTTAGACTGTGACTAGTCCGGGGAGGGGAATTGATGCAATGGCTTTAAGCGGTAAAGATAACTTGAAGACAATAAAAGCTACCTTAAAAGTAATTATCTTCTAAAGTAGCTTTTGTTGTCTTCTTATACAGTTTGTTTCGTGTCGATAATCCCACCAGTTTCTACATCTACATAAAATTCATATTGCTTATTTTCACCATCGATATTACGGGTAATGCCGCCGCGATAGGCATTATAAAGAAGGCCATTACGTTCGACTTCCTCTGGTTTCATATAAATCCATGATCCACTAATTGGCCCTTTGCGTTTAAACATTTCTTTTGCATGATTTAAAGCTTTCTCTGGAGTTACTTTTTGATAGTGGTTGACTTGTTCCCTTGCCAAGTATCCGATTGCAAAACCGAATGCAGCGGCAAGAATCACTTTTCTTCTGCTCAATACGTTCACCTCTTGAAAAAGATTAGTAGACTGTATATGAAGTGCGTGTTGAACACCTCTATTATGTGCAAGTATACAGGATTATCGCATAAAATGAAAACGATAGTGCGTGATAAGTGGAAAGTTTTCGACGGTTTCAGTTATACTAAAATTGGATGTTCTAAATCGTTTATACCTATTTGGAGGGAAATAAGATGAAACAAGTTACACTTGAGCTATTTAAAAATCTGACAGAGCTGCAAGGTGCGCCGGGGAATGAGCATCTTGTCCGTTCTTTTATGAAAAAAGAATTAGAAAAGTATGCAGATGAGATCATTCAGGATAACCTTGGTGGCGTTTTTGGTGTAAAGCATGGAGAAGGACCGCGCGTTATGGTGGCAGGCCATATGGATGAAGTCGGCTTTATGGTGACGCAAATAACAGACAATGGTATGCTTCGCTTTCAACCACTTGGTGGCTGGTGGAATCAAGTAATGCTTGCGCAGCGTGTCCAAGTAATGACGAAAAACGGTCCTGTAATTGGTGTGATTGGTTCAATCCCGCCACATCTTTTAACAGAGGCACAACGTAAGAAGCCGATGGAAATTAAGAATATGCTCATTGATATCGGTGCAGATGATCGGGAGGATGTAGAGAAGATTGGCGTACGTCCAGGAGATTCCATCGTCCCAATCACACCTTTTGAGCCGATGGCAAACAATAAAAAAATTCTTGCTAAAGCTTGGGACAACCGCTACGGCTGTGGGCTTGCTATCGAATTAATGAAGGAATTACAACATGACACATTGCCAAACCAATTGTATTCTGGTGCAACTGTACAAGAAGAAGTTGGGTTACGCGGAGCACAAGTAGCAGCGAATATGATTGGACCAGATATCTATTATGCACTGGATGCTTCACCAGCAAATGATGCATCAGGCGATAAAAAAGCGTTTGGTCAATTAGGCAAAGGCGCATTGCTTCGTATTTTTGACCGGACGATGATTACACATCGCGGTATGCGTGAATTTGTTTTGGATACGGCAGAGTCGAACAACATTCCATATCAATATTTTATTTCGCAAGGTGGAACAGATGCCGGGCGTGTACACCTGTCTGGTGATGGTGTGCCGTCAGCAGTTATTGGAATCTGTTCACGTTACATTCATACGTCTGCATCCATCATTCATGTAGACGATTATGCAGCAGCGAAAGAATTGTTAGTGAAGCTAGTTAAAACGACAGACCAAAACATGCTTGAAGTAATAAGAAAGGCGTAAAGGAGTTTCGAGTTTATTGTTTATACAAGCACGAGGTGAATGAGGATGAAGATTAAAATTGGTTCAAAAAACCCAACGAAAATTAATGCAGTTTCCGAAGTTTTTCCAGATGCTTCGATAACTGCTTTCAATGCAAGTTCTGGCGTATCGAAACAGCCATTTTCAGACGAAGAAACAATGCTTGGAGCAGTAAATCGAGCAACGCAATGTGCGGAAGTTGAAGACATAGCAATTGGCATCGGACTAGAGGGCGGTGTCATGTACGTCGACAGCAGGTTATATTTATGTAATTGGGGCGCACTTGTTACACCAGAGGGCCAGATATTTACGGCTAGTGGTGCTCGAGTTGCTTTACCAAAAGAACTAGAAGCTGGATTGCGTGATGGTGCAGAGCTAGGCGATCTAATGGATCGCTATGCAGAAAAGCAAGCAGTACGGACTCGAGAAGGAGCGATTGGAATTTTCACGAATGATCTGGTATCGCGACAGGAAATGTTCGTGCATGTTGTGAAGCTGTTACGCGGTCAATGGGAATACTGGAGTGAAAAAAAGAACCGAAAGTAAGGGAGACCCCTTACTTTCGGTTCTTTCGTTCGGAGCGCAGTCGGTACATCGCTAATCAGGCACTTGCGCTTTTGTTCTTCTTATTCATAAATATATGCTAATACCTCTAATGCCTGATCGACTGTTTCTACTGTAACATTCGCTTTATTGGAAAGCTCTTTCAACGGATGAATTAAAGATTCTGGACGAATAATAATAGTTGGTTTATTCATTGCAATGGCAGCACTTGCGTCCATTGCAGTGTTCCATTGCTTATACTGCTCTCCAAATAGCGCAATCACAACATCCGATTTCTGCATTAATACTTGTGTACGGAAGTTATTTACACTGGAAGCGGCGTCGTCTTTATACAACTTGCCAGGCTGTTCACCTAAAATATCCTCTCCAATATCATCCGAACGGTCATGATTGGTTTGTGGTGCAACAAATTTTAATGGAAGATCTCGTTCCTTTGCTTTTTGTTGTACCTCATCACGCCAATCTGTATGAATTTGCCCCGCTAAATATACAGTTAGTTCCATTTTTATCCCTCCCAAGATTGATTCTACTATTAATAGTAACGAATTTTAAACTGATTGCAAAGGAATCGCTGTTGAAATTTTATTTTCCAGAAGTAATTCTCCTATCGGATAAACTATTACGCGTTTCTCGCAATGCAAACCTTGAATAGCAGTGCCAGCAATGATAATTTCAGGGAATCCGAAATCAAGAACTCTGCTTCTGGGAAAGAAAATATATTCCATGCTGTTATGCCTAGTGCAATGTCATTAACAGCATCTTTCTTAAAGTGTATATATACCCTTTTTTTATGAAATAAATTCTTCACGAAAATAGTTAACAACAAAATATGGAGTCTCACAAATTTCAGGTAGTCTTTGAAAATAAGCCCTAAATTACTAAAAAAAAATTCATTCATGTCTTAAGGCTGATTTTGTTTTATTACACATAATCAATTTTACTTATCCATTAATAAATGACCTTTATAGTACTCGAAAAAATAAAGCATTACCTTAGCAATAGGAACAGAAGAGCAAATAACATAAACGATGGAAAAACACTTGATTTTTAAAATTTTCAAGCCTATCATATATCTTTAGTTGATATTGATAATCATTTTCAATTGTGTTTTATTGTAAAAGTACAATATTTTACGTTTTTAAAAAGTGATAAACAAAGAAAAAACTATGTATTTATACTTAAGAAATACAGGTGTAGTACAAAATTACCAAATGATAAAAAATTAAGAAAAATAGTTGATTTTCACGTTAATAGCGTCTATGATGGGTGTCAATGATTGATAATGAAAATCATTCTCAATTATTTTTTTCACCCAGAACCAATTATTCGAAAGGAATGGTGCTATGAATGTGAGTGAAATCAATGGGAAAATTGCTGTCGTTACTGGGGCGGCAGGAGGGATGGGACAAATTATTTCCGAGAAGCTTGCTGAGAATGGTGCAGTAATTGCGGCAATCGATACAAATAGTCAAGTACTGAAAAAGTGCGTAAAAGAATTGCAGGATAAAGGCTATCAGGCTACAGGTTTTTCAATAGATATCAGCAATTTAGATGCTGTTGAGGAAGTTGTTGCTTTTATTGAATCCGATGTCGGACCTATCGAGATCCTAGTAAATGCGGCTGGTATGCTGCGATTAGGAGAGATCGATGTGCTCGATAAAGAAGATTGGAATGCAAGCTTTGCTGTCAATGCTACCGGCGTGTTTCATGTATCAAGTACTGTTTCTAGGCGCATGATCCCTCGTAAAAGTGGAGCCATCATTACGGTAAGCTCTAATGCGGCTCATATGCCAAGAATGGCAATGGCTGCATATGGAGCTTCTAAAGCGGCCGCAACAATGTTTACAAAATGTATGGGACTAGAGCTCGCCCAGTATAACATTCGCTGTAATGTTATTTCTCCCGGTTCCACGGAAACAAGTATGCTGAAAAAACTTTGGAAAGATGAACACGGTGCCCAAAAAACGATAGAAGGCCAATCTGAGGCATACCGAGTTGGAATTCCTCTGGGTAAGCTAGGCAAACCAAAGGATATTGCTGAAACGGTACTATTTTTAGTTTCCGATCATGCATCCCATATAACCATGCACGATATGGTTATCGATGGAGGAGCTACTTTAGGCATATAACATGGAGGAGGTAATTAGAAAGTGAGTAAAACAAGTGTTGCAAAACATAAATCGATGCTAGATGAGTATGCAGCAGGAGATTTCTTCCTAGCATCGCCAAATCAAACGATGGTAGGAAAAGGTATATTTTCAGTTATTGAGAAGGCAATGGAAACTGAAAATCAATTATTTAGCCTACCATCACGTGTAGAGGCTGCTCTCAATCAAGCGAAGCAGGCTGGACACCCTTATCCTGTTGCTGTGGGAGCAGTACCTTTTGATTACTCGGAAGATTCGGAAATAATTATTCCTGAGAAAGTGGATGTTTCCGAGCCTTTAGATATAGACGAAGAACAGCAGGAATCTTTATTCGACATGTATCCATATGAAATGCAGCCTATACCAGAACCAGAGGAATATATGAATGGTGTTAACCAGGGGTTGAAGAAGATTGCAACAGGACATATCGACAAGATTGTTGTTTCCAGGGCTTTGCATTTTAGCACAGTGGAGCAGGTTGATGTTAACCAGCTTTTAAGAAATCTGGCGCTACATAATAAGCAAGGGTATACATTTGCAGTCGATTTAACGGATGAAAAACCGACCAGAAAACAAAAGGAATCTAAAGGAAAACGTACGCTAGTTGGCGCAAGCCCAGAACTGCTTGTATCCAAATGCGGACATACTGTATTTGCAAATCCCCTTGCAGGTTCCCGTCCTCGCAGTGATGATTCAGTCGAAGATCAAAGGCGGGCCAACGAGCTGCTAGATTCGGAAAAAGACTTATATGAGCATGCTGTCGTAGTTGACATGGTGAAGGAAGCACTTGCTCCTTTCTGTGAAACAATGGAAGTGCCAGAGTCACCGTCCTTAGTGAAGACAGAAGCAATGTGGCATCTCTCGACAGAGATACGTGGAACTTTAAAACAGCTCGAAACATCTTCGCTGGAACTCGCTATTGCACTGCATCCGACACCAGCTGTTTGTGGTTATCCAACAGCATTAGCTCGTGAAGCTATCTATGAGATAGAGCCATTTGACCGAGGTCTCTTTACCGGAATGGTCGGTTGGTGTGATGAAAACGGGGATGGAGAATGGATTGTAACAATACGCTGTGCCGAAGTAAAGGAACGTTCTATACGGCTGTTTGCAGGTGCGGGAGTGGTAGCTGGTTCAAAAGCAGAAGAAGAATTGAACGAGACTTCAGCCAAGTTTCGAACGATGCTCCAGGCAATGGGTATAAAAGACTGATAGAAGTTTTGCAGGAAACTATAAACGAACGAGCAGGGAGGAAACTATTTTGTTAGATGGATGTCAACCTTGGCCCCATGAAATTGCCGCATTTTACCGTGATACAGATTGCTGGCGGGGTGAAACATTTGGGCAAATATTGCGTGATAGAGCCGCTATGTATAGTGAGAATATTGCTTTAACGTATGGTGAAGAGCATGTGAGCTATAAAACATTGGATGAGAGAGTAGACCAATTAGCTGCAGGATTTCAGCGAATAGGATTAAAAAAAGAAGACCGTGTTGTCGTTCAATTACCAAATACAATTGCATTTTTTGAGGTTTGTTTTGCATTGTTTAGGCTGGGTGTATTGCCAGTGTTTTCACTTCCGACGCATCGATATAGTGAGATCCAATATTTCTGCGCATTTTCGGAAGCGAAGGCGTATATTATGCCAGATCATTTCAATGGCTATAATTATTTCGACATGGCTCGGGAAGTACGTGAAAATACACCTTCCTTGCAGCATGTTATTACACTTGGTGAATCAGAGGATTTTATGAAATTAGCCGATTTATATATCGATGATCAATATATACAGCCTGAAGTATCACCTAGTGACATTGCTTTTCTACAGCTTTCAGGAGGAAGCACAGGGCTTTCTAAACTGATACCGAGAACACATGATGAATATATTTATAGCTTGCGCAGGAGCAATGAAATATGCGACCTAAACGAGCAGAGCGTCTATTTGGCCGTTTTGCCGATTGCGCATAATTATCCGTTAAGTTCACCGGGGGTGCTTGGCGCACTTTATGCTGGTGCCAGGATTGTTCTTTCCCCTGGTCCGAGTCCAGATGAAGCCTTTCCACTGATTGAAAAAGAGAAAGTAAGTATTACAGCACTTGTTCCGCCACTAGCAATTATTTGGCTGGAAGCTGTCAAAACACGTTCTTGCGATTTCTCCAGTCTTCAGGTTATTCAAGTCGGTGGTGCACATTTCAGTTCAGAAACTGCTAAAAGAATTCAGCCAGCATTTGATTGCAAATTGCAGCAGGTTTATGGGATGGCTGAAGGTTTAGTGAATTATACCAGATTAGATGATCCCGATGAAATTGTCATCCATACCCAAGGGCGTCCGATGTCCCCTTACGATGAAATCCGGATTGTTGACGAGGAAGATCGTGAAGTAGCACAAGGAGAAGCCGGAGAATTGTTAACTCGTGGCCCATATACAATCCGGGGATATTATAAAGCAGATCACCATAATGCAAAAGCATTTACTTCAGATGGATTTTACCGTACAGGGGATTTAGTGAGTTTAAATGAAGCAGGATATATCGTTATGGAAGGCCGAGTCAAAGATCAAATTAACCGTGGTGGTGAAAAAATAGCAGCAGAAGAAGTGGAAGATCATCTGATTGCACATCGTCATGTATTAGATGTCGCGATTGTCTCCATGCCTGATAAATTTCTCGGTGAGCGGTCTTGTGCATTTATTATCCCATTTGAGCAAACACCGTCTGCCGCTGAAATAAAGGCGTTTCTGCAAAAGAGAGGGATTGCAACTTATAAAATTCCTGATCGAATCGAGATCGTTAATTCCTTTCCGCAAACACCTTTCGGGAAAGTCAGTAAAAAAGCTTTACGTAAGATGATTACAGAAAAATTAGCAAATGTATAAAATCAAAAATATGAAAGGAAGTGTTTTAATGGGTATTCCTAAGATTCCATCTTATTCAATGCCGAATGTATCGGATTTTCCAGAAAATAAAGTTTCATGGCAGGTGGACCCGGACAGGGCTGTTCTGCTTATTCATGATATGCAAGATTACTTTTTAAATTTTTATGACAGAGGTCAATCACCGGTGACGGAGCTGGTAGACCATATTGAATTACTGAAAGCACAATGTAAAAAACAATCTATTCCAGTAGTTTATACAGCACAGCCAGGTGATCAGAATCCTGAGGATAGGGCACTGCTAACAGATTTCTGGGGTGAAGGGCTTTCGGATGATCCAGCGCAGACTAGCATCATTGATGCACTCACACCCGAGGAAAATGATTTAATGCTTACGAAATGGCGGTATAGTGCATTTAAAAGATCAGACTTTCTGGATATTATACAGAAACAAGGGCGTGACCAGTTAATTATTTGTGGTGTTTATGCACATATCGGGTGTCTTCTAACTGCAGCTGAAGCATTTATGTATGATATACAGCCTTTCTTTGTTGCTGATGCAGTTGCAGACTTTTCATTGGATGAGCATAAAATGGCGATCGAATATGCAACAAAACGATGTGCAGCTACAACTTCTACTGCTGACATACTGCGAGAATTGCAAGTGATTGAGGGGAGCAATACAAAGGAAGAAACAGACATGACAGGATCATTTACTTTTGAAGCAATGCGCCAACAAGTTGCCGAACTTCTGGATTTGGAGGCTGAAGAACTTTCAGATACTGATGATCTGTTCGATTTAGGGCTTGATTCCATTCGGCTGATGAGTTTGGTTGAATCGTGGAGACAAAACGGATTAGAAGTTAATTTTATCAGGTTGGCAGAAAAAGGTAACTTATCAGCATGGTGGAATTTAATCGATAGGGTAAGTGACAAGGTATAAATGAAAAAGGAGGTTCAAAGATATGCCTAGATCGATAGTGGCGCACCATTCATTGACTGGTGCTCAGGCCGGTATTTGGTATGCACAACAACTGGAACCAGAGAATCCTATTTATAATACGGCTGAATATGTTGAGATTAACGGTAGTCTACAGCTCGAACACTTTGAAAAAGCACTACGGCAGGCAATCGAAGAGGCAGATTCGCTACATACCAGGTTTGGAGAGAGTGAAGACGGTCCATGGCAGGAAGTTCGTGAACAGAGAGATTTTTCCTTTCATTTTATAGATGTAAGTGGGGAGAAAAATCCGCGACAAGCTGCTGAAAGTTGGATGAAGGTCGACCTTGCTGAAGCAATTGATCTGACGCAAGATTTGCTGTTTAAGCAAGCCTTATTTAAGGTGAGTTCGGATCAGTATTTCTGGTATCAGCGTATTCACCATATTGCTGCGGATGCATATGGGTTTGCGCTCATCGCACAGCGAGTGGCAGATATTTATACATCACTTGTATATCGCCATCCTGCTGTAGACAAGCTGGGGTCATATCAAGATGTGTTAGAGGAAAATGAGGCATATCTAACTTCAGAGAAATACATGCATGATCGCACTTTCTGGATGAACCGTTTTAGCGATCAACCCGACGTAGTAAGTTTCGCAGATACTTCGTCGCGATTATCAAACCAGATCATCTATCAGACAGGCTATGTACCAACTGATACAGTGGATCAATTGAAACAAATGGCCAATAGAGGAAGTTTGTATGAAGTAATTGTTGCGGCTGTAGCTGTTTATATGCAGCGTTTAACGAGTGCTGAAGATGTTGTTCTCTGTTTACCGATGATGTGCCGTATGGGCACATCATCGGTAAAGGTACCTGCAATGGTAATGAATTTGCTGCCATTACGTCTTGCGGTGCGTCCAGGTATGACTTTTTCAGAATTAATGCAGCACGTGCAGCGAGAAATGCATGAAGTTCGTTTGCATCAGAATTACCGACATGAAACATTACGGCGAGACCTGAAATTGGTGGGTGGAAATCAGCGATTATTCGGTCCGCAAATTAATATGATGCCGTTTGATTATGAATTAAATTTTGCTGGAAGTATAGGGAAAACGCATAAGCTTCATACAGGACCAGTCGATGATCTTTCTCTAAATATTTATGATCAGCGTGATGGCAAAGGGCTAAGAGTCGATCTTAACGCGAATGCAGATATTTATAGTGAACAGGAAATAGAACTTCATCTCAGGCGTCTTTTACATGTAATAGAAAATATTGCAATGACAGAAGCAGATGTGAACGTTTCGAAAATGAATGTCCTTTTACCAGAGGAAAAAGATAATGTCTTATACAGATGGAATCGTACTTCGTTAGAGCAAGAGCAAGTAACTGTACAGGAAATGTTCGTAAGACAGGCGATATCTACACCGAAGTCTCAAGCGTTGATATTTAATGAAAAGACGCTTACGTATTCTGCATTGAATGAGAAAGTTAATTGTCTTGCCCACTTACTAAAAGAACATGGGCTGGGACCTGAGAAATTTGCTGTATTAGCACTGCCGCGATCAGAAGATATGGTTATTGCCATCTTAGCTGTTCTAAAAACGGGAGCAGCCTATTTACCGATTGATCCGGATTACCCATCTGATCGTATTGCTTATATGCTGGATGATGCCAAGCCTATGTGTATACTGACACATCAGTCAATACAGTATGGTTTGCCAGAAAGCGAAGTTCCGAATCTCGTGTTAGATGATTTAGTTGTTCAGGAAAGGTTAGCTGCCTATGCTAATATCGATTTTCCTTGCGTACCAATAGCACCTCATCGGCCAGCATATATGATCTATACATCTGGTTCGACTGGTCGTCCGAAAGGGGTTGTTGTGACCGCGGAAGCCTTGATGAATTTCCTTCATTCGATGCAAAACAGATTTAAATTAGGGGAGGAGGATCGACTTTTAGCTGTTACAACAATCGCTTTTGATATATCGGCACTGGAAATGTTTCTCCCGCTTATTAGCGGATCAAGTTGTGTTATTGCAGAAAAGGACGTAGTTAAAGATCCCGTTTTATTAGCGCATCTGATTGAAGAAAACAGTATTTCTGTCATGCAGGCAACACCAACTCATTGGCATGCCCTCGTCTCGTCATTCCCGCAAAAATTACGGGGACTACGGGTGCTTGTCGGTGGAGAGGCGCTTACAGCTAATCTAGCAGAAGCACTCTATGAACTTGATTGTGAAGTAACAAACCTTTATGGACCGACAGAAACAACAATATGGTCTACAGCGATGACCCTTAATCAGAAGCAAACAGGTATTCCTTCCATCGGGTGCCCGATTGGAAATACTCAGGTATTTGTGCTGGATTCCAGCTTGCAGCCTGTGCCCCCTGGAATGAGCGGAGATTTATATATAGCTGGAAAAGGACTGGCACGAGGATATTTTAACAGACCTGATTTAACTTCGATAAGCTTCATTGCCAACCCATATGGGTCACCAGGAGATCGAATGTATCGGACTGGCGATGTTGTCCGTTGGGGAGCAGATGGCAGGCTTGAATATATAGGTAGATCAGATCATCAGATTAAAATCAGAGGTTTTAGAATAGAGCTTGGGGAAATTGAGGCTTTTCTTGCAAAAGACTGCACTGTTAATCAGGTAGTAGCTGTCGTTCGGGAGGATCAGTTAGGGGATAAACGCTTAATTGCTTATCTTGTACCAGAAACAGGGGAAGAAATTGATCTAACTGAACTTCGCCAATCTGCACGAAATAAGCTGCCTGCCCATATGGTTCCTTCCGCATTTGTTATATTAGATGCCTTGCCATTAACGCCTAATAAGAAAATTGATCGAAAAGCTTTACCGGAACCGGATATCATGAAAGGCGATCAAAGCCGAGAACCAAGAACCCCACAAGAAGAAATATTATGTGATCTTTATAAACAAGTTCTAGGTGTTTCGCAAATAGGCATTGATGATAGTTTCTTTGATCTTGGTGGACATTCGCTGCTCGCTGCCCAGTTAGTTAATCGAATTCGTGAAGTGTTTGAGGTTGAGATCGGCATTGGAAAAATTTTTGAGACTCCGACTGTTGCAACTCTTGTTAAGCAGCTGGACAAGGGTAAGCAAGTAAGACCACCTATTGAGAAGGCAGAAGCTCAAGAAATGATTCCATTATCATTCGCGCAACGACGTTTATGGTTCCTATACCAGCTGGAAGGTCCTAGTCCAACTTATAATATCCCAGTTGTCGTTCATTTAAAAGGAACATTAAATTACGATGCATTACGGGATGCGCTGGTGGATGTGGTTGAGCGACATCAATCCTTAAGAACAATTTTTCCGGAACAAGCAGGGGCCTCCCAGCAACTGATATTGGATACAGAGGCGGCCAAACCTGTACTGCATGTGCATCAAATTGAAGAAGTGAAATTAAATGATCAATTGAACAAAGCTGTAAGGTATTGCTTTAACTTGGCAGAGGAGCCAGCATTTCGGGTTGAACTTTTTGAAGTAGAAGCGGATAAGTAT
Organism: Oceanobacillus sp. FSL W7-1309; assembly: GCF_038002145.1. Lineage (NCBI taxonomy): Bacteria > Bacillati > Bacillota > Bacilli > Caryophanales > Bacillaceae > Oceanobacillus > Oceanobacillus sp. FSL W7-1309. Next base: position 1,138,483 of record NZ_JBBOBX010000002.1, on the reverse strand, counting down.
GTGCTTCTCCTATTACTGCATCACATTGTGGGTGACGGATGGTCGCTCACACCATTAACAGAGGATCTAAAGCGGGCATATGTCAGTCGTTGTCAAGAAGAAGCCCCAAAATGGACAGCATTACCCGTGCAGTATACAGACTATGCGCTTTGGCAAGAAAAACTGCTAGATAACAAACAGGATACCAAAACTTTAGCTGATGAACAGCTCGCTTACTGGCAAGAAACATTAGCAGACTTGCCTGACTACCTAGAATTACCGACAGACTATTCCCGCCCATTGGAGTCTAGCTATCAGGGAGAGACATACCAATTTACGATTCGTCCGGAACTGCATCAGCAGTTGCTGGATATCGCTGCACAAAACGGGGTCAGTTTATTTATGACATTACAAGCAGGGCTGACAGCATTGCTGACAAGACTGGGAGCAGGAACGGATATACCTTTAGGGAGCCCTGTAGCGGGAAGAAATGATGATACGCTAACCGACCTTGTTGGTTTATTTATAAACACATTGGTATTGCGTACAGACACATCCGGTAATCCAAGTTTCCGGGAATTGCTCGACAGAGTGAGAACGGTCAATATCAATGCTTATGAAAACCAAGATCTACCGTTTGAAAGATTAGTAGAGGTACTAAATCCAGTTCGTTCGAGATCAAAGCATCCATTATTTCAAATTATGCTCGCACTACAAAATACAACTGCTCCAGACCTGAATTTACCTGATCTAGAGAGTGATCTATCGATTTATAGTGTAGGGGCAGCTAAGTTTGATTTTACGTTAGAGTTTCGTGAACGTTTTAATGACATTGGAAATGCAGATGGTTTAGATGGTTTCCTGGAATTTAGTACGGATCTTTTTACGGAAGAAAGGATCGTATTGATGGTAAGACGGCTTATCCTGTTATTGGAATCAGCTGTGAAGGATCAGGGGCAACCGATTGGGCGTCTTGAAATATTAGAACAGGAAGAAAAGCAAAAGTTGCTTACACTTGGAAGTGTGAAGGAAGATATGCAAGAGCTGTCCTTGCCATCACTATTTGAAAAGCAAGCGATGCTTCATCCAGAAAACATTGCACTCGTAATTGAAAACGAAAAAATGAGTTACCAAACATTGAATCAGAAAGCGAATCAGCTTGCACATTTATTAATAGCTGAAGGTGTTGGCCCGGAGCAGTTTGTCGCACTTGCTCTACCAAGGTCATTTGAAATGATAATCGGTTTATTAGGGATATTGAAGGCTGGAGCAGGATATGTACCACTCGATCCGAATTATCCAAGTGAACGTATCGCATTTATGCTGGAAGATGTAAAGCCGAAGTTTATTATTACAAATGAAGCATATGCTGCCAAACTTCCGGAAACGGATGTGACTCCAAGTATTGTCTTGGACAAAAAAGAAATTGTAGAAAAGTTAAATGAAAATAAGGTTACAAATCCGACAGATCAACAACGAGTCCAGCCGTTGAAGCCGCTTCATCCAGCTTACATTATTTATACTTCCGGTTCAACGGGTCTTCCAAAAGGGGTTGTTATTCCTCACCAAAATGTTCATCGTTTGCTTAAAGCAACTGATCAATGGTTCCAATTTAGAGCAGATGATGTATGGACGCTGTTTCACTCTTATGCATTCGACTTTTCTGTTTGGGAAATGTGGGGTGCTCTATTGTATGGCGGTCGTCTTGTCATTGTACCGCATACGATTAGCCGTTCACCTGCTGACTTTCTGCGGTTGCTTGTTCAAGAAGGAGTTACCGTATTAAATCAGACACCTTCCGCATTTTATCAGTTAATGCAGGCAGATCGTGAACAGGAAGTAATCGGGCAGAATCTAGTATTAAGGTATGTCATTTTTGGAGGGGAAGCACTCGAACTAAGTCGATTGGACGATTGGTATGAAAGACATGCTGATGATGCACCGAAACTAATCAATATGTATGGTATTACAGAAACGACTGTTCATGTTACGTACATGGAGCTTAGCAAGAGAACACTTTCAGCACGAGCAGCTAGTATCATTGGCCAAGGTATACCGGATCTTGATGTATTTGTATTGGATAATTTTCTCCAGCCGGTTCCATTAGGTGTCGTAGGGGAATTATATGTATCCGGTCCTGGATTAGCTAGAGGTTATTTTGGGCGTCCTGAATTAACTGCAGGTCGCTTTGTCGCTAATCCCTATGGGGAAAGAGGTGCAAGAATGTATCGCACCGGGGATTTAGCTTGTTGGAAAGACTACGGGGTCCTGGATTATTTAGGCAGAGCCGACCAGCAGGTTAAAATAAGAGGATTCAGAATTGAATTAGGAGAGATTGAACATGTGCTTTCTGAACATCCTCAAGTAGAGCAAGCAACCGTGATAAGCAGGGAAGATCAACCGGGTGATCAACGGCTTATAGCTTATGTTGTCTTAAAGAGAAACGAAAATGGAGAGCATGTTGATTTACGGCATTGGGTTGCGAAACATTTGCCTGATTATATGGTTCCATCAGCGTTTGCAGTGATCGGCGAATTTCCATTAACACCTAATGGCAAACTCGATTACAAGGCATTGCCTCAACCTGACTATACAGCAGAAATGAACGGACGTGGGCCAAGAACACCGCAAGAAGAAGTCCTTTGTAACCTATTTATGGAAGTACTTGAAGTGCCATATGTAGGGATCGATGATGAGTTTTTCCATCTTGGTGGTCATTCTCTGCTTGCTGTACAGTTGATGACGCGAATTAAAGAAACGTTCGGCATAGAGCTTAGTATCGGTAATCTCTTTGAATCTCCGACTGTTGCAGGGCTTGCTGAACGATTGGAAATTGGTGATGATCATAATGCACTTAACGTGTTGCTGCCACTGCGTAGAAGCGGAAGTCTTCCACCGATATTCTGCGTACATCCTGCAGGAGGGCTTAGTTGGTGCTATGCGGGGCTGATCAAAGCATTAAAGAAGGATTTTCCGATATACGGCTTACAGGCACGAGGAATTTCGGAGCCAGGCAACTATCCGAAGTCATTGGATGAAATGGCTGCAGATTATATTGAGCAGATACAACGTGTTCAGCCTGAGGGTCCTTATCATTTGATTGGATGGTCATTAGGTGGAAATGTTGTTCAAGCAATGGCCACAAAACTTCAACAACAAGGGGAGGAGGTTGCACTTGTCGCTATGCTGGATGCATATCCAAATCATTTTCTGCCGATAAACAATATGCCTGACGAATCAGAAGCACAGATTGCTTTACTTGCCTTGGGAGGATATGATCCTGAAAGTTTTGGGGAGAAGCCATTGGAATTGGAGCATGTAATTGAGTTGCTTAAGAAAGACGGTAGTGCATTAGCAAGCCTTGATGATGCTGTGATTATGAACTTGAAGAAAACATATGTACAGTCTGTACATATTTTGAGCCAATCAGAACCGGAACTATTTGTTGGTGATATTCTCTTTTTCCGATCGACTATTATTCCAGAGTGGTTTGAGCCGATACATGTCAACGCATGGGAATCTTATGTTCATGGGACCCTTGAAGCGTATGATATTCATTGCCGTCATAAGGATATGTGTCAGCCGGAACCGTTGGCGGAAATCGGAGAAATTATTTCTGAAAAGCTAAACAGTATGTATCGACGTATCTTAATAGATTCATAGAGGAGAGATAGATGATGAGCAATCCTTTCGAAAACCCGGATGGAATTTATGTAGTCTTAATCAATGAGGAAGGCCAGTATTCACTCTGGCCCGACTTTCTGGATATACCATCAGGATGGGAACATGTTTACGGAGCAGACAATCACGAAAAGTGCCTGGATTATATTAAATCACATTGGCATAATCAGATGCCAAATAGTTTGAGAGTATCTGAAAGCATTGGTTCCAGGGCTTAGGAATGAAGCAATATTTTAATGCTAGAGTAGCAGTTGTCATTGTTTATGTACTTGCTATGTTTATGTCTGCTCTTGATAGTACCATCGTTAATGGAGCATTACCGGCAATTGGGGAAGCGTTCGACGTTCCCCCTTCTGCTACTGGAACAATCAACATCGGCTATCTCGTTAGCTTAGCAATGTTTCTTCCAGCAGCTGGTTGGTTTGGTGACCGTTTTGGAACGAAACGTGTATTTCTAGCCGCGCTTGCACTATTTACGATTGCATCAGCATTATGCGGAATAGCTCACAATATGTTTACATTGAACCTGTTTCGAATTTTGCAGGGCATAGGGGCAGGTTTTCTTACCCCTGTTGGTATGGCGATTTTATTCAGGACATTTACCCATGAAGAACGGCCAAAGCTTTCACGTATACTAATTATACCAATCGCACTTGCACCTGCACTTGGCCCGGTAATTGGCGGATTGCTTGTAGATGTTCTTTCCTGGCGATGGATATTTTATATAAATATTCCAGTTGGCATACTAGCCTTAGTAATTGGGAAGGTATACTTGCAGGAACATCTGGAGGAAGCGGTAGGGAAATTTGATTATAAAGGTTTTTTACTGTCGCTATCAGGTTTTTCGATGTCAATTTATGCACTCACACAAGGTGCAATCAAAGGTTGGACTACTCCGGAAATTCTAATTACTGGTCTTGTCGGTATTTCTTTCATGATTGCGCTCGTTCTTGTAGAACTTCGTATCGACAAACCGATGATCAATTTAAGCCTCTTGAAAGATCCGATGTTTCGCATAATGAGTCTAATCAGTCTCTGTTCAGCGGCTGGTTTATTGGGGATGCTTTACGTATTTCCGCTCATGTACCAAAACGCATTAAATGTAAGTGCTTTACACACAGGACTAACAACATTTCTAGAAGCGCTTGGATTAATGGCAGCTTCTCAAATCATGCCTTGGACCCTGAAAAGACTTGGATTGCAGCGTCTGCTAGTCTTTTCACTATTAGGAACCATTATTGTATTTATACTCATTGCACTATCGGCATCATCTAATCCATGGTTGCTCAGAGTATTGATGTTTGGTATTGGCTTTTTCCTGGGCCAGACCGTAGGAGCTGCACAAATTTCTGCATTTAAACATATCGATTCTGCTTCTATGAGCAGAGCAACAACATTATTTAATATGCAGAACAGACTAGGCTCTGTACTTGGTGTAGCTATATTGTCCAGTGTACTCGGTGCATCGGATGCAGCAGGGGCTGAACATATTGGATTATTGAACTACCAGTATGCATTGTTCGGAGCTGCTCTATTTCTAATTATCGCATGGGTTATTGCAATCAGGTTTAAAGAAACAGCAGATAAGCTAAATCCGCGGATACATTTGGATGAAGTCGAGAGGGGCAAACAGAGTGGTTGAAGTTTATATTTGTCAATTACCCGAAGAAAAAAGCCAATCAGAGCTAACATCCATGCTGGCATATGTATCTGGCGAAAGGCAAAAACGAATAATGCAATTCTTCCACCTCGCAGATGCTTACCGTACACTGGTCGGTGAACTGTTGATTAAGCATGTGCTTTATAAACAGTCAGGGAAGCGAGCGAAGGATATTACAATAGAAAAAAATGCATATGGTAAGCCATATTTTCCAGATTATCCTTCTATACAATTCAATATTTCACATTCTGGTGATTTTGTTGTCTGTGCGGTGCACGATCAGCAGGTGGGCATTGATGTAGAAGAGGTAAGGGTATTTGATTTATGTATGGCTAAGCAGCTTTTTACCGAGTTTGAATATTGGGAAATACTTGCAGCAGAGAATAAAAGCCTTGCATGCTTTGATATTTGGACAATGAAAGAAAGCTATGTGAAGGCATTAGGAAAAGGGTTGGCTATTCCTCTTGATTCTTTTCGGGTGAAAAAAACAAAGATGGACCAGGCTGTTATTATAGATATGGATAGAAATGAAGAGATTAAGGGCTTCATGCTAAAGCAATTTACAATTGCAAAAGACTACAATCTTGCTGTATGTGCACATGGTGCAAGTGAATATAACTTTTGTAAATATCCGGATCAGATAAGTTTTCACCACTTATGTAACGATGTTATGTAGAAGTCAAAAGCTTTGGAAAAGGATAACCTATAATAGCATACAAATTGTTTTTATAAATTATAAAACGTGAGCGGTGGTCCTCTACTGCTCACGTTTATTTTGGGTGAACTGAGTATAACCAAATAGACTCTAAAGTGTTATTGGTTCTTTAGCTGTTTTCATCGACTGCCTCCAGTTTTATCACCTTTCAAAAATGTTCGATTTATCGAACCCCAAAAAATATGGATGAAGTTCGTACGTTGCTAACTGGGCACAGCCGCTTTTGTTCTTTAAAAATAAATCATTTCATAGTATCATGAACAATGGCTAAAAAGTACGTACTAGGAGGAAGCGTCGTGATAAATTTAATCGTTACGCTATCTGTAACAGCTTTAGCTATTATATTGCTTGCTGGGTGTGGATTTAAATCAGAGGAAGAAGCAGTAGCTGATGCAAAAGAAGCGGCTGAAGCGGTATTTTATAGTGATACACCGGTTGAAACAAATTATGAAATGGAAAGTAATTCTATTTATATACCTGATCGTTTAGAAGTAGAGAGCAAAGATGAAAGTAATTTGATTCTTGTTGATGGGAAGCAAACATACATCGTTTTTTATAACGAATTTGAACCCGCTTCAAGTGAGTTGAATTACGAGGCTGCTCAGTCAGATCAAGCACTGGTGCTGGATTCGTACAGTGATGGTGATAAATTTGGGTATATACGAATTCTGCCTGACGATGGAGAGGGCTACGAATTACAAATTGGCATTGGAGGCGCTAAAATCACCACATATACCCAAAAGTCTAGAATCAAGAATGATGCAAGTGAGTTAATGAACATTGCAAAATCAATTGCTATCGAGCAGGAGAGCATAGAGTAAACACATGTTCAATCCTTGATAATTGAATCATACTTGAAACAAAGCTATGATAGTAAAGGAAAGGGAGTTGAGACGAAATGAAACAGTTAGAAACAGTTGAGCAATTTAATGATTTAAAAGATAATGAACGTGTTATTTTTATATTTTCCGCTGGCTGGTGCCCAGATTGTCGTGTTATTGAGCCGATATTACCTGAAATTGAACAAGCCTATTCACAGTATCAATTTGTCGAAGTAAATCGAGATAATTTTATTGAACTTTGTCAGGACTACGATATATACGGCATTCCAAGCTTCTTAGCTTTCATAAACGGCAAGGAAGCTGGTCGCTTTGTTAGTAAGGACCGGAAAACAAAAGAAGAGATTGAGCAATTTATTAAAGGACTATCAGTATAAGCTCAAGTGGTACAGGAGGTGACGATTGCATGAAAATGACGAGCTTTAAAATGAAAAAAGTATTGGAAGAACGTTTTGCGAATAAATATTTTAAGACTTCGTTTAATCGTGATAAAGATACATTCAGAGTAGAATGGAAGGAATCGAACCAAGGAATTACAATTACATTACCAAATGTAATCGTAAAATACAATCAGCGTGGAGAAGTGGCTATTGATGAGCTGGAGGAGCATGTGAGAGAGGCGCTCCGAATTATGAATGAGGAGCATCAGCTTGCGGGAATGGAGAAACATATATACCCTGTTATGCGTTCACCGTCCTTTCCAACGGAAACCAAAGCCGGTACAAAGCTTGTCTATAAGGATCATACAGCAGAAACGCGTGTTTTCTATGCGCTAGATTTAGGTAAATCCTATCGGCTGATAGATGAAAAGCTTCTTGAACAAGAAGGTTGGACTGCTTCACGCATTGATGAAATAGCAACATTTAATGTACGTTCCTTGAGTCTTGATTATAAGCACGACCAAGTAGCAGATAATGATTTTTATTTTGTTGCAACACAGGATGGCTATGATGCAAGCAGAATATTAAATGAAGCTTTCTTAGAAGAGATGAAGGCGAATGCCAAAGGTGATTTAACTGTAGCCGTTCCCCACCAAGATGTGTTAATCATAGCTGACATTCAAAATAAAATGGGGTATGATATTTTAGCGCAGATGACAATGAAGTTCTTCGCGGAAGGACGTATACCAATTACCTCTCTTCCATTTATTTATGAAAATAAGAAGTTAGAACCAATCTTTATACTTGCAAAAAATAGACCTGAAAAAAGCTAGAAAGGATGAATGTAATGGATGTTTTTTACAATCCAGATGGTATTGGTGACGTGTTACTAATTCCAATCAAGGATGGAGACCGCTATGAAATCGAACACGAAAGATTCGGTCCAATTACAAAAATCACTTCAAAAAAAGGTGAGGTGCTTGGCTACAATATATTTGAAGCTTCGAAGCATTTTGATTTAGCAGAAAAGGGAAAGATAAAGTTGACGGAATCCTTCTTACAAGAGATTAAGCAATTATTCGCGGTAAATCAACTTAGTGATCAGCTTGATTTTGACTTGAGTCCAAAATTTGTAGTTGGCTATGTAACAAGTAAGGATAGCCATGAAAATGCCGATAAATTGAGTGTTTGCCAAGTTGACGTGGGTACCGAAACATTACAAATTGTATGTGGAGCACCAAATGTGGATGCAGGTCAAAAAGTAGTCGTGGCTAAAGTTGGCGCAACAATGCCAAGTGGTTTGAAAATCAAACCTTCTGAATTACGAGGAGTACCATCAAATGGTATGATTTGTTCACAAAAAGAATTAGGGCTCCCGAATGCGCCAGCGGAAAAAGGAATTTATGTATTGGATGATTCTTATTCAGTAGGAGAAGAATTTATCACGCATTAACGGGCTGGTCGACTTAGATCGCGACGTCCTGTGCGTTGTGATACCCACCCTCTTTGCGTAAGAAATACAAAAATGTGAAGGTGGGAGGGAGATAAATATCCCGTAACTCCAGATTCTGTTCAACTAACATTCAGTAAGGGAGGAAAAGAACCTCCTTTACTGAATGAAGTTTCACTTTATCGTTTAAATAAGGCAAAAGGACAACCTTTCACATGAGTGCGAGGTTGTTTTTTTCGTTTACCTGCCTGCTTTTAATTAAGTTTTTTCATCTTCATCAAGTTACATAGATAATCGACATTGCTTGAGACCCAGAGAAGATGATGGTAAACCAGGTAATTCAACTTATGTTTTCTTACATACGTTTCAAAAAAACCTAAAAACTGCTAGAATAGAAAATGATTAACTATAATGTTATACCATTATTGTATGGGGATAGGCAGGAAAGGTTTCTATTTTCCTGTCCGCTAAAGAAAAGAAAGAGTGATAGATATGTTTGAACAATGGAAGAAAAAATTAAAAAATATATTTACAGAAGAAGTAGAAGTGGAAGTTGAAGAAATTGTGGAGATTAAGGCAAACCCTAGCCTTCATAATAAAGAAAATAAACAAGTTGAAGCGAGAATGATGTATCAGTATCCTGAGAAAAATTCATTTCGTTTTCCTGTTATACCTGATGTGCCAACAAAAAAAACGGTAAACCGGCCAGCTGAAAGTAAAGTTGATTATGAAACGTCTGCGCCCACATTTAAAAAGGAGAAGAAGCGGGAAGAAAGAAAGTTTGAAGAACCGATAAGACATGACAGGAAAGTATACAAAAAGAATCCTGACATTCCATTCGAGCCGACAGACGTACCATCGCCAATTTATGGCTATCAAAAGAGGCAGAAAGAGAAGGAAATAGAAAATGTTCCTGCATATAAACGGAAGGATCAAATACAGGAAGAAAAACGTAATGAAGAACAGATTCCTATCTTCTCAAAGATAGAGGAACGCAAACAAAAATCTGCGTCGCCAATAGAAGTGCAAAACAAGGCAGTTGAAAGTATTACAAAGGAATCTTCTCTTAATAAAGAGGAGACAAGCCCTGTAATCGAGGCAGAGAAAGAGGCTGCAGCTACAGAAGCTCCTCTAGAAAATGTAATAAAAACAGAAGATACGAGTTCCGAAGTGCAGGAAAGAAATCGAAAAGAAAAAATTAATCCGATTAGCACACAACAGAATCAGCGAGTATCGGAAAGAAGAAGTGAAAGAAAGTCGGAACCATTTAATGTTATCATGACACCTCGTGATAAAAAACGACTTTATGACCGAAAACGTAATGAAGTATGGAAGCAACAGGCAGCGACAATAGAAAAGATGGAAACAAAGGAAACGCAGCAGGAAGAAGAACCTGTAACTCAACAAGGAGCAGTGGAGCAGGAAGTTATTGATATCGTACAGCAACAAGAGCTTGTACGGGAAGTCCCTGTTCACTTACTCAATGATCCGGTAGAAAAAAACAATGACGACAAGCTTTGGGTAACAGAACAACAACAGTTGCTAGAACAAACGCTAAAATATTTTAATGTACGTGCACGTGTCGTAAAAGCGACACAAGGACCATCTGTTACAAGATTTGAAGTTCATCCAGAGTTAGGCGTTAAGGTAAGCAAGATTAAAAATCTTTCCGATGATTTGAAGTTGAACATGTCTGCAAGAGATATCCGTATCGAAGCCCCGATTCCGGGGAAAAATACAGTTGGAATTGAGGTGCCGAATCTGAAAGCAGAGATGGTAGGCTTGCAAGGTATTTTTGAAACGGAAGAATTTAAAGAAAGTAAATCACCGCTTAGCATTGCACTCGGCTTAACGATTGAAGGAAATCCAAAGATCACAAATATCCAAAAGATGCCACATGGTTTGATTGCAGGTGCAACAGGTTCCGGGAAGAGTGTTTGTATTAACACGATTTTAATTAGTCTCATCTACAAAGCAAATCATGAGGATGTTAAATTTTTGCTCATTGACCCGAAAATGGTCGAGCTAGCACCTTACAATGGCATTCCACATCTAGTTGCACCAGTTATAACAGATGTGAAAGCTGCAACACAAAGTTTGAAGTGGGCAGTGAATGAAATGGAAGACCGTTACGAGAAATTCGTTAAGGAAGGTGTGCGAGACATTGAACGCTACAACCAGAAGGTAATCAAAAAAGGTCGTAGCAGTGTAAAAATGCCGTTCATCGTAATTGTTATTGATGAGCTTGCTGACTTAATGATGATGTCGCCGCAGGATGTGGAGGATTCAATTAGCCGAATCGCCCAAAAAGCGAGAGCATGCGGGATACATTTATTATTGGCCACACAGCGTCCATCTGTTGATGTTATTACAGGACTAATTAAAGCAAATATCCCAACACGGATTGCATTTAGTGTATCGTCCCAAATTGACTCGCGGACTATTATTGATTCTAGCGGGGCGGAAAAGCTTCTTGGAAGGGGCGACATGTTATTTGTAGAGAATGGTGCTGGTCAAAGTGTCCGTCTACAAGGTCCGTATGTATCCGACGAGGAAATCGAACGGGTAACAAGTTATGCTAGAAGCTTAGCTGAGCCGAACTATCTATTTGAACAGGAACAATTGCTGGAGCAAATTACCGTAGATGAGGATGCGGATGAATTAATGGATGAAGCAATTCAATTTGTTATGAATCACCAAAGTGCAAGCACATCGCTCTTGCAGCGTCATTTTAAAATTGGCTACAACCGGGCAGCGCGCTTGATTGATGCACTAGAGGAACGAGGTATTATTTCTGGACAAAATGGAAGTAAACCGAGAGAAGTATTAATTAGTCCATCCCAACTAGATGAAATGTAATTTACCATGCATTTGCGAGCTTAACACCTCCACCTTAAGTGTGAGAAAAGCAAAAACGTGAAAGTGGGGTTAACATCCCGTAAATTCCTGATTCTATTCAAAGGCCTGCGGGTCTCCCTTGTGGTGCTACCATTTAGTGGAGAAAGGACCCCCACAAAATGAAATTTCACTTTATTTGTCTAGTTGGGGAATTTTCTATATGATAAAAGAACGAATTGTTACTGATAAGGAGAGCCTATTATGAAAGAAATTGAACAAAAGCTAGAAGGTAAAATTAAACGATTAACGAACAGAACCTTTAAATTTGACGAAAGAATCCGTGAGGGATGGTTTTCAGCCGTTTATTTTCTTAAAACGAAAAAAATTGCAGAGGAAAAATTAGCAAATAATTATGTAACGATGCAATTTTTTCAAAAGGAGCATGCTGTATTATGTGGAACTGATGAGGTAATTGCATTGTTACATACATTTGCAGACCGTCCAGAAACGCTGAAAATCCACTCGCTAAAAGATGGAGATAGAATCAGTCCGTACGAAACAGTTCTCACAATTTCTGGGTCTTATCAGCAATTTGGCTTTTTAGAAGGAATTATTGATGGAATCCTTGCAAGAAGAACATCTGTCGCGACAAATGTATACAATGTGGTAAAAGCTGCACGAACCTCCGGGGAGCAAAAACCAGTTGTTTTTATGGGAGATCGTGATGACCACTACACGACTCAGGCAGGGGACGGATATGCTGCATTTATCGGTGGGTCCACTGCACAAGCTACGCACGCCATGAATGAATGGTGGGGTAAAGAAGGAATGGGAACAATGCCGCATGCATTGATTCAAATGTTCCGTGGAGATACCGTAGCAGCTGCTAAAGCCTATCATGAACTATTTCCTGAAGATGATTTGGCTGCGCTTGTTGATTACAATAACGATGTGATAACAGATTCATTAAAGGTTGCCAGAGAATTTGGAGATGCTCTTAAATCCGTTCGTCTCGATACATCCCGTACATTAGTGGATAAGTACTTTTTAAGAAACCATCATTTAATGGGAACTTTTGATCCAAGAGGTGTGAATCCCGAATTACTTTTTGCATTAAGAGAAGCATTGGATGATGACGGCTTCCAGCATGTTAAAATAATGGTTACTGGCGGATTCACAGAAGAACGGATTACCGAATTTGAAAAAGCTGGAGTACCTGTAGATATGTATGGTGTTGGAAGAAGTTTACTACGCTTAAATGTTGGGTTTACAGGAGATTTAGTACTGCTTAATGGAAGTCCGGAAGCGAAAGAAGGACGCAGATATAGACCAAATCCACGATTGGAAAAGGTTGACTATAACGCTCCAAACGCATGATACAGCCGTGCTTTTGAAAATAAGAGAAAAGTATTTGAATCTATATCAATTTTTGCTATAATGAATCGGTGTGAATATCCTTTCATACAATTATTTGCAGATGTAACGTTTGTATGAACAAGTTGGAGGTTCGTTTATGACAACTTACCATTTTATTGGTATTAAAGGGACAGGAATGAGTGCTCTTGCGCAGATCCTTCATGATTCGGGTGAAAAGGTGCAAGGGTCTGATTATGAGAAAAATTTTTTTACGCAGGAAGCACTTGAAGAAAAGCAGATTCCAATTCTTGCTTTTTCTGAAAGTAATATTAAAAAAGAGTTTACCGTTATTGCCGGAAATGCATTTTCAGATGAGCATATAGAAATTCAGGAAGCGAAAAGATTAGGCTGTACATTTTACAGATATCATGAATTCCTTGGCGAATGGTTGAAGCAGTATACAAGCATTGCCGTCACAGGTGCACATGGGAAAACATCAACAACTGGGTTATTAGCCCATGTGTTAGATGAAACATTCCCTATTTCTTATTTAATAGGTGATGGTACAGGCAATGGTCATGTTGACAGCCAGTATTTTGTTTTTGAAGCTTGTGAGTACCGTCGTCATTTCTTAAGCTATGAGCCTGATTATGCGATCATGACAAATATTGATTTTGACCATCCAGATTACTTTACGAGTCTTGATGACGTAGTCGATGCGTTTCAATCCATGGCAGACCGAGTAAAAAAATGTATTATTGCATGTGGTGATGATGAAGAACTGCAAAAGATTCATACGAAGGTTCCGGTAATTTATTATGGGTTTGCTGCAACAAATGACTTCCAAGCTCAGAATGTGCAGGAAACAGAAAATGGAACGCAGTTTGACGTGTTTGTAAGAAATACGTACTATGAAACGTTTACGATTCCGATGTATGGAAATCATCATATTCTAAATGCGCTATCTGTCATTGCGATTTGCCATTATGAAGGTATTCAAGCAGCAGATATTAAAAATCTATCTACATTTAAAGGGGTTAAGCGCCGTTTTAGTGAAAAAGAAATTGCTGGTCAAGTAATTATTGATGATTACGCACATCATCCAAGGGAAATTACGGCTACAATTGAGTCTGCGAGAAAGAAATACCCGAATAAGCAAATTGCAGCTGTTTTTCAACCACATACATTTACAAGAACAAAAACATTCCTGCAAGAGTTTGCTGATAGCCTAAATGAAGCAGATCACGTTTATTTATGTGATATCTTCGGCTCTGCTCGAGAAGAATCGGGTCAGCTGTCAATTAATGACTTACAGCAATTAATTTCAGGAAGTGAAATCCTCGAATTAAATCAAACAGAAGTGTTACAGCAGTTTAAAGACAGTGTTCTAATTTTCATGGGTGCTGGAGATATTCAAAAATTCCAAAAGGCGTATGAAGAGACGCTAAAAAACTCAATAAAAAACTAATGCCGTAAACCATCAATTCTAGTAATTGGTGGTTTATTTTTTACTTGTAATAAAATCAAAGTATTTTAATTAGACCACGTTTATACGGTTGAGATAAAATGATAGAAATTTGCTGTTTATGTTTACGGAATAAATTATATGGGAAAATAAGCTATACAAGTAAGATATATTTTTCATATGAGTAGGCAGGAATTCTATCATATTTGTCGAAATTGTTAAAGGAAAGGGTTATACTATAAGGGCAAAGGAATGAAGTGGCAAGCCGCTATGGAATAGAAGGTTTTGTGCTTTATTGTACTTATTCAGCGCGTTTCTTCGCTCATACATAGGTTTACCCTTCATAATTTGGGGTATTATTTTAAAAAGTGTATGATTGTATTAATAAAGAAATGCTCTTATTAGAACCAACACAATAGCAATACTACACGAAAAAGGAGCTGATTTTAGAAATGGAAGTTATATTATATATTGCCGCACTTCTTGCAGTTATCGCATTTATCGTGCTGGTAGTATATGTAGTTATCACATTAAAAGCAACAAAAGAAACGCTAAACAACGTATCAAATACAATGCAAGGACTAGAAAAACAAATACAAGGTGTTACAACGGAAACAACGCAGCTTTTGAATAAAACTAATCGTTTAGCTGACGATATCAATCATAAATCTGCAAAGTTAGATGGTCTATTTGAAGGTGCTAGTGGTATTGGTGATACAGTCAAAGATTTCAACCAAACATTGCGACAACTTTCCAATACAGTTTCCCGATATTCTAAAGAAGATCAGGAAAAGGCTGCACAAGCAGTGAAATGGGGAGCTTCCATATTGGAATATTGGAATAAAAGAAAAAGAAAATAATTAACTCTAGGAGGAATAAGGATGCCAGAAAACAATATTAATACGAAAGATTTTATTATCGGATCATTAGTAGGGGCAATTATTGGTGGATCAACAGCATTGCTGTTTGCCCCAAAATCAGGAAGAGAGTTAAGAAGTGATATTAACCAAGGTGCAACACAAGTTAAGGATCGTGCCAGCGGATTCAAGGATGCAGCCCAAGAAAAAGGAATGGAATTGAAAGATAAAGCATTCGCTACAAGTGCTGACCTGACTAAGAAAGCTGTTGATACGACATCACAACTTACTAAAAATGTTGCACAAAAGTCTCAGGAATTAAGAGAGAATGTTGCTCAAAAATCACAAGAATTAAAAGAAAATGCTTCTCAAAAAGCGAATGAAGTGAAAAAAGATGCTGCAGAAAAGGCTGAGGAAGTAAAAGCAGATGCCGAGCAGAAGGCAGAAGAAGTAAAGGCAGA
This sequence comes from Oceanobacillus sp. FSL W7-1309, assembly GCF_038002145.1. Classification (NCBI taxonomy): domain Bacteria; kingdom Bacillati; phylum Bacillota; class Bacilli; order Caryophanales; family Bacillaceae; genus Oceanobacillus; species Oceanobacillus sp. FSL W7-1309. The sequence goes on along the minus strand of NZ_JBBOBX010000002.1, from coordinate 1,122,802 downwards.
TGCATCGAGCAAAAAAGAAGAGGTTAAAAAAACTGCAAAAGCAGCAACAAAATAAGATAAAAAGGCTGTCACAAAAAAGTGACAGCCTTTTTAAAACCTTTTTTATTTAGTCTTCCCAGCGAATCTCTAGCTTATCTCCAGTGATAATTTTCTCATCAAACGAGGTGGGGAGATTATTCTTCAACAATTTAAACTTTCCGTTTGCCTTGGTTAAATCGATGTGTACATAACGAAAAACATCCTGAAAAATGAATGGCTCTATTTTTCTTTCTTTCAGCGTAAGTACATCGTGTGGCTGAATAGGGTCCTCTATACTTAATAAATCCTCATCTCGCTTGATTCTAACAAGAGGTTGTGTCAATATAACCTTTTCATCATTAAACGTGACAGTGACCTTATTTAAAGCTTTTTTATCAAGCTGCTGTAACAGATCATGGACGGTCGGTTGCTTTGCTAGTATGACTTCTATTCGATCATTTTGTTTTAAGGTGTCATCTAACGCTGATTCTTCATTGTTGACCAAAATTCTAGTTGTCCCAGTAGTTAGCGTGATAGAATGGTTATTGAGTCGTATTGTAAATGGTTTTGTAGTGATACTCGGAACCAAATTTCGCTCTTGTAAAAATGCACGGATTGTTCTTGTTTGTTTCCAGGTGACTTTGTCGCCATCTTTTATACTATAATTTGAGTTTTTAATACTGCCATTTACATAAAAATCTGTTTGCAGCTTATAAGGCTTTTTGTTATAGAAGATAGTCATAGATGGAGCTTCACCTATAAGTTCCTTTAAGGTCGTCTGTACTGGCTTTCCATCGGCACCAGCAACAAATTCAATATCATCTCCATCTATAATTAAGTCATCAACGTGGGCGGCGTTATTGTTTAAATAGATTTGCGGTGCTTTGCCAAAGCTGCCAGGTAGTGTTATTTCTTTACCATTTACAGTAACAATAGAGGCTAACCCTGGTTTTCCATAAAGCTTATTCAATTTGATCCCAGCTTGAATCAAGCAATCGCCAATAGTAAGTTGCTTCATCTCAAATAGTCGAATGACTTGCTTGTTCACTGTTACACTCACATAGTGCACAGGATTTTGTCTGGCGGCAATTGCAATACCAATTGGCGTAACAAAGTCAGGACCCGTTGGGACACCTTCATGACGTAAATTTTGGATTGCGTCGCTTCCACGAATAGCAACCCGATTATGCGGAAGATCCATTTTATCTGCAAGATTTGTTGTTAAGTTTGGTGTTAAGCTTCCTCCACCAACAAGCATGATTGCACGCGGAGCTTTTGCATTTAACTGAAGAATTTCAGTAGCTATTGCTTCAGCCAGACGCTCGACAGATGCTGCAATATCTTTGGCAAGTGTCTCATAGGTGATGACAGATTCAAAACCTAGTATATCTGCAACCGTGTATTCCCCGTTATTCACGATTGCTCGTTTCGTTTCCTCAGCCTTAGGAAAATCAAGTAAGTAATGATCACTTATCGCTTCAGTCACTTCATCACCAGCGATAGGTACCATTCCATAGGCTACAACAGTACCTCTATCCGTGATTGCAATATCACTCGTTCCTGCACCAATATCAACAAGCGCTACATTCAGTCTGCGCATCGACTCGGGTATTAACACATGGATCGCTGCTATTGGCTCTAGTGTTAGAGCCTCCATATCCAGATCTGCACGTCGAAGGGCCGCTAGCAATGATTCGACAACTATTTTAGGAAGAAACGTAGCAATTATTTCAACTGTAGCTTCTTCACCGCTCTGGTCAATGAGCGAGCCGATTTGTTCTTGATCTAACTTATAATTTAGAACAGAATACCCAACACAGTAATAGTTATTGTAATCATTATTTTTATCTTTTTTCGCTAGTGTTTGCTGTGCGTGTTGAACAGCAGTGAGCTCTAAATGCTTGATAACATCTAAATCTGTAATTGGGTGATGATGCAATGAAATGGAAGCACTTGCTTCCACTGTTTTTAATGATCTTCCGGCTGCGGCAACACAGGTTTTGGTAAACGGGCTACCTGCTCTTTCTTCAAGTTTTTCTTTGACCTCTTGAATGACTTGAGCAACCGCTACTACATTATGTATTTGTCCATCACGCATTGAGCGTTCTGTATGTTCTTTCATATAATAATCAATAACTTTGAATTTGTTATCGAGACTCTCCAATATAATGCCAGTAACGGAACGAGTGCCAATATCGAGGGCAAAAATAGGTTCTCCCATCGCTTAAACTCCTTCCTTTTAATAGTATGATAGTTTTTTACAATCTTATCCGTCCGGTGTCATGCCAGGCAGTTGTGCTTCTTAGTGCCTGATCTCAGTCTCTCCAAAACGGGTCTCAAAAAAGAGAATAGTAAAAAGATATCTATTATATTATAAACTTATTGGTGACAAATAAAAGAATTTTAGCTATAATTGTCTCTAATTATTAAAAAATGACTTCAGGGGGACTGGAAATGAGTAATGAAATGGAACAGCTTAGAGTTCAGATGGATGATGTGAATTTAGAAATTTTGGAATTAATAAACCGTCGTGCAGAGATTGTTCAGCAAATCGGTCAGTTGAAAACAAAGCAAAGTATCAAACGATTTGATCCAGTACGTGAAAGAGAAATGTTGGATAAAATTAAGGATAACAATAATGGTCCTTTTCAAAATTCAACACTGGAGCATATTTTTAAAGAAATTTTTAAAGCGAGTTTGGAATTGCAGGAAGATGATCATAGTAAAGCATTACTCGTTTCTCGAAAAAAGAAACCTGAAAATACAGTGATTGACATTAAAGGTGCTAAAGTAGGAAATGGTAACACTAGCTATGTTTTTGGACCGTGTGCAGTTGAAAGCTATGAGCAGGTGGCTGCAGTTGCGGAATCTGTAAAAAGTAAAGGACTTAAATTACTGCGTGGGGGAGCGTTTAAGCCTAGAACTTCACCTTACGATTTCCAAGGACTTGGCGTAGAAGGACTCCAAATTTTAAAACGAGTTGCTGATGAATATGATTTAGCGGTAATTAGTGAGATTGTAAACCCAGCACATATTGAAGAAGCTGTTGATTACATTGATGTGATTCAAATTGGTGCAAGAAACATGCAAAACTTTGAATTATTGAAGGCCGCAGGGGATACAAATAAACCAGTACTATTAAAACGTGGTTTATCGGCAACGATTTCTGAATTCATCAATGCAGCAGAGTACATTATTTCCCGTGGTAATGGGAATATTATTTTATGTGAACGTGGTATCCGAACATACGAAAAAGCAACACGTAACACATTAGATATTTCAGCAGTTCCAATTTTGAAACAAGAAACACATCTTCCGGTAATGGTTGATGTTACACATTCGACAGGAAGACGTGACTTACTACTACCGACTGCGAAGGCAGCACTTGCAATTGGAGCTGATGGTGTTATGGCTGAAGTACATCCAGATCCTGCGGTGGCGTTATCCGACTCTGCACAGCAAATGGACATTCCAACATTCGATATATTCTTTGAAGAGCTTAAAGGTATCGAAAATCGATTGAAATAGATAATAGTAGAAGAAAGGCTGCAATTATGCAGCCTTTCTTTTTTTTTGGAGGAGGTAATGAAAATCCTCCTTTCGTTATAATAATGAGTGCCATTAACATTGTCGACTATCACTGACGCTTATATAATGATATGCTTATGAAGCCGTATGATCGTATAGCATTTTGGGAAATTCATTTTCATAACTTTCACTTCAGTAAGTAATAAAAGTATGCTAGTATTGTTTTTTGTTAAAACTAATAGTGGATGAACTCGCATTTGTGTACATTTTAGGACAATTTCTTGGTTTTTAAGATTTTTTTTGTAATTTTTTTCATCCTAGAGTATTATATAAAGAATAGAAGTCGATTTGTAATATTAGGAGGTAGACTTTAGATGAACATAACGATATATGATGTAGCTCGTGAGGCGAATGTTTCAATGGCTACAGTGTCTCGTGTTGTTAACGGAAACCCGAATGTAAAACCAACAACACGTAAAAAAGTATTAGCAACGATTGAACGATTAGGCTATCGTCCAAATGCAGTGGCTAGAGGATTGGCAAGTAAAAAAACAACTACTGTAGGAGCGATTATTCCAGATATCTCGAATATCTTCTTTTCCGAACTTGCCCGAGGAATTGAAGACATTGCAACGATGTATAAATATAATATTATTTTGAGTAGTTCGGATCAGAACAAAGATAAAGAACTGCAACTCATCAATACGATGCTAGAAAAACAAGTGGACGGAATTTTATTTATGGGAGGCAGCATCGACGAGGATCATATCCAACAATTCAAAACGTCTTCTGTACCAGTTGTACTTGCAGCTACGTATGATCCCGCAGATCAGATTCCTTCAGTAAATATCGATTATGAACTCGCGGCATATGAAGCGACTAAACATTTGATCGATAAAGGACACAAACACCCTGCATTAGTTGCAAGTAATTTAGATTTTGGTGTTAATACATTAAAATATAATGGATACGTTCGTGCGCTCAAGGAAGCTTCTATTGAAATTAATGAAGAATTCATTTACAGAGGCGTTTATGCTTATCAAACGGGATTAGATGCAGTAGAATATTTCGCAAACTTGGATGAAAAACCGACTGCTATATTTGTAACTTATGATGAGCTTGCACTAGGTGTTATTCATGGAGCACAGGACAGGGGATTAGATGTACCAAATGATCTCGAAGTATTTGGCTTTGATAACACAAGACTTGCAACAATGGTGCGACCTACATTGACTACAGTTGTACAACCAACCTATGATATTGGTGCAGTAGCAATGCGTCTGCTTACAAAATATATGAATAAAGAAGAAGTAGAAGATAATAATGTTGTATTACCACATCGACTTGAATTAAGAAACTCAACATTAGAAAAATAATACCGATATAAATAGTAAATTAGATAGATGTTCAAAATGTTACCAACCAATTTGAAGAGCTTATGCTGCGGAAATAGGTAACCTTTTGAACTCTTCTTGTTTTAGTAAAGTAACATAGGGAGCTAAATGAATATGAGAAAACGCGATTTCCTAACTCCAATTGGTATTACTCTAGGTTTTATTATGCTTATGTTAGCAATTATGACGAATAGTGGTACGGAGGGGGTTGCATCGTTTGCTGACATACCTTCCGTATTTATTGTACTCGGTGGCTTAGTTGCTTCCATGCTGGTCACATTCAAAATGGACCAAATTAAATTAACAGGTAAGATCATGAAGGAGGCATTTCATAAAAATGATATGCAGCTTCCTGAACTAATTAAACTATTCGTGCGTCTTTCAGAGCGGGCGAGAAGGGAAGGCATTCTCGCATTGGAAAATGAGCTCGAGGAAGTTGAAGACCCATTTATTAAAAAGGGTATACTGCTTGCGGTAGATGGTATTGATCCAGAGGTTGTTACTGATATTATGAATGCTGAAATTACAGCTTTGGAAGACCGACATTACAAAGGGAGAGTACTTTTTGAAAAGGCAGGGGATTATGCACCTGCATGGGGAATGATTGGAACATTAATCGGTCTTGTTCTCATGCTGAATACGTTAGAGGATCCTGGAACGTTAGGTCCGAGTATGGCAGTAGCGCTCCTTACGACCCTTTATGGAACTGTACTGGCTAATCTGTTTTTCCATCCTATGGCTAGCAAGCTTGAAGCAAAGACAGAGGAAGAGGTTTTTACAAAGCAAATTATTATTGAAGGTATTATTGGTGTTCAATCGGGACAAAATCCGCGAATTTTAGAAGAGAAGCTTAGTGCCTTTCTTTCAAATGAAGCAAAAGAAAGAAAAGATGTTGGGCGTAACGAAAGCTTCGTTGGAGAGCGTATAAATGAAGCGTAAAGAATTGAAAAACAGAATCTGATATCGATTCACGAGGCAAGAAGCTGTCTATAATGGACAGCTTCTTGCCTTACTTATAGGAATCTAATTTTCGATGTCTACCGAATTGGTTTCGTATACTTTAATAGACTTTTTAATAATTGTTCATTTTTCTCTGAGATCTCAGCCTTTCTAGGAATCTCTGGAATAGCTTCTTCACTATCATGCCAGTTGGCTGGTAGCCTGACAGGAGATTCGTTTTGCCACTTCTCTATCCATTGAACTGGAATAGCTCCTGCTGCTGGTTTGCCATGCTTCATCACATTCCATATTTGTGCCCAGGCACGCGGAACAACACGCCACATATCATACCCTCCACCACCAATTGCAATCCATTTTCCATTACAGTACTCGTGTGCCAATTCATGTGCCACGAACGGTATTCGATCATAAATTGCCATTGTGCCACAAAGGTGTGTTAAAGGATCAAAACAATGCGCATCAGCCCCATTCTGGGTCACAATGACATCCGGCTTGAAAAATGCTGCAATTTCTCTTACTGCAGTTTCATAGACATGCAGAAAGGATTCATCCTGTGTAAAGGCATCAATTGGAAGGTTAAAGGAATACCCATGCCCTTCCTTAATACCACGCTCATTCACATTTCCTGTTCCAGGGAAAAGGTATCTTCCTGTTTCATGAATCGAGAAGGTACATACATTTGGATCATCATAGAACGCCCATTGTACGCCATCACCATGGTGGGCATCGGTATCAATATATAACACTCTTAATTTGTATTTTTCACGAATATATTTGATTGCAACTGCACTATCGTTGTAAATGCAAAATCCAGAAGCCTTTCGCTCAAAACCATGATGTAACCCACCTCCAAGATTAAGCACATGATCTTTGTTGCCGCTAATCACTTCATCAACAGCGGTTAATGTACCGCCAACTAAAAAGCTACTTGCCTCATGCATATTTTTAAAAATCGGTGTGTCTTCCGTTCCTAAACCATACTCCTGTCCTGCTTTTTCGTTTAACCCGCCTCGCCCAGCTCGTTTCACCGCATCGATATAATCATAATCATGAAATAGTGCAAGCTCTTCATCCGTTGCCATCCTTGCAGGAATAATATCCTGATTTGTTAAAGCACCACTCAATTCCAATAATTCCTTCGCTAATTGCACCCTTTTGTGGTTAAAGGGGTGATCTTTATGAAAATGATAGGTAAGATAATCATTGGAAAAGACAAAGGCCGAATTGTTTCGCATTATGTCAGCCCAAGCCCATCGTTTGGCCACAGCAATTCATAGCCAGCATTGCGCAAGTCTTGGATAATAGGCATTGGATTCATTGTCTGGATACGGAATACGAGAACTTTATAATCTAAATCACTTTTATACGGATAAACTAAGACCGAGGCAATATTCGTTTTTCTTTTTCCGAAAATAGCTGTAACTTCAGGCAGAATTCCAGGTCTGTCAGGAACCTTTACTTCAATTAAGGAACTTTGAACATGGGTGCCTGTTAATTGGATCAATGTATAAAGCATGTCTTTTTCTGTAACAACCCCAACTAAACGATTATTACGGACAACTGGAAGACAAGCAATTTCTTTATCATAAAAAATCGAAGCAATTTCTTCGACAAAATCCATTGGATGAATCGTAATCACGGGATGACTCATAATTGTTTGGATTTCATTTTGCAATTCACTGTTATCTGCATCTTTAATAAATGTTGATGGACTAGCATCACGTACATCGCGGTCGGAAACAATTCCAATCACCTGGTTAGCATCATCCACGATGGTAATATGACGGATGCGATGCTTTTCCAGTAGCTCTAATGCGTTTGAAATTGTTGCTCCAGGCTTGAGTGTTACGACTTCCTTTTTCATAACCTCTTCAACATGCATATTATAAACCTTCTCTCATGTCCCGATATTTATTTCGTGCTAAAAAGCGAAGTTTATCGAATTGTTGAATGGACTCCTCGTGAACATTTTTCCCGATTCGAACCATTAAACAGTTTGCTGGGTGAGAAATTATTTCAGGATCGTCTGTCGGTGCAGGAAGCAATCCGCCTGCAGCCATCATTTTCTCCATGATTTTGCGGTAATTCCAAATGCTTAATTTCGTTCCTTCTAAATCCCAGTGCCAATAATATTCAGTAGAGATAATGATATAGTTTTCCATATACTCGTCCATCATGGAAACCTTTAAAAGGTTTGAGGCAACCCTCTCCCCGCGATACGCAGGAATCATTTCAATTGCACCTAATTCTATCAAATCTTCCATATTAAACGTTGACCATCTTTCAAGGGGATCGGGATGTAAGTATGTGACATAGCCGACAATTGTATCTGTTGTTCTGGCAACTATAATTCTTCCCTCTGGAAATTCAGCTATCTCAAGGAGGGCTTCGAATTGTTTTGCTGCAGGCCGGAAAGCGGTCAGTTGTTCATGGAAATAGTACTGGCTTAACTCGGTTGCAGATAATGGTCCTTCAATAATGATGGTTCCTTGAGCGGTCTCGTAAGAAATACTGTGAAAAGTCTTTACATGCTCCATTTGTTCACCACCTGTATTTAATCCGCTTTCATACATCTATTATACAGCATTTCAATTACTATTTTTAGTATTTTGTGAAAGTTTATCGAAAAGAATAGGCTGGCATTTAGAGGCATAGTAGGGGAGGTGGAGTGATAAAAAAAGAGAGAGCTAAAAAGCTCCCTCAAAAATATATCATCCATTAATCATCATCTGATTTGTTTTTATTATTGCTGTCATTTTTTTTATCTTTATTATCCGTTGCTTTTTCATCCTTGTTATCATCGTCTTTATCCTTATTGGATGTATTATCATCCTTTGGTTTGTCACCAACCGTAAATTCAGACGATGCTTTGGATTCATTTCCAGAGTAGTCGATTGCTTTTATCGTATATACAGCATTTTCATCGCCAATATTATATTCGGTTTGACTGGAGTTGCCGACCAGTTTAAAATCTCCGCCGGATGAGTTTGCGCGATAAATACGGTAACCAACAATATCGTTATTATCAGGCTTACTCCAAGTTAGCTTATTACCTGACTTTTTAACTGATGTTGGTGCCCCAGGTGCTTTGCCATCATCTTCGATCGAGCTCCCCGCAGACCCACTAGGAATGCCAATTTTCCTCCACTTCTCTCCATCCTCACCTCTAGGGTACAGGACAGAAAGATCACTGAGTTTATCAAATCCATTTCGTTTTAACCATTCAGGATTAAAGGTAACTCCATTGCCATTCGTAAATTCACTAGGTGTATTGGAACCAGCTTTTACTGATTTTCCATCGACAAGCACTTGGTTTCCAGAAATAAGACTATCATCCTTTTCGGTAGGTACGAATTTTTCATTAAATAAATCAGTTTTTACTAATCCAGCTTTTTCACATAATTCCGATGGAAGCATTCCGGAAATAGAACAGTAGCTACGCTCGACGATTCCACCAGGACGTTCGAATTTATCCTTCGGTGCAACAAGCTCTGGTTTGATATCTGATGCTGCATTAATAAATTCGGACCAAAGCTTCATATTACGCTGGCTATAGTTAAGTGGATAGCTTGGATCATAAACGGATGCTGGAGTCTTATACCCAATCCAAGTACCAAAGGTAACGTTAGGGTTGATGGCAACAAACCAGGCATCCTTATAATCGTTCGATGTTCCGGTTTTACCTGCCCAATCAACTCCACCATGTTTTAATTGTGAGTTCAGGTATGCCCCGGTACCTGATGTAATGACATCGCGCATCATATCAAGTGTTAAATAACTTGTTTGAGGCGTAAACACTTCTACCGGATCGGATTTATGTTCATATAGGATATCTCCATCTTTTGATACGATTTTTTCGATCATATAACCGTCCGAAAAATTACCGTTATTACCAAGTGTACTAAATGCATTGATATTTTCTTCTACGGTTACACCTCGATCCATTCCTCCTAAGGAAAGGGAAGGTTGGACGTAATCACCGGATGTTAATGTAGTGATCCCCATTTTCTCTAAATATTCTTTAGCAGGATTGTCCTGAATTATTTTCATATACGTATCCACTGCTGGGATGTTGTAAGAACCAGCTAATGCTCTCCGTGCAGAAACCATTCCATAGCTGGCGTTACCATAGTTGCTTACTTCATACGGTGCGCCTCCAGGGTTTGGGAATGTTCTTGGGTAATCCGCTATCGGAGTTCCAGGTTGGACGGCACCTTTTTCAAGTGCTGGTGCATAATCCAGTATAGGCTTGATCGTACTTCCGTTCGAACGGACTGCACGAGTAGCATAGTTATAATGATTATCTAAGCTTGGAGCACGATTACCAAAGAAGCTAATAATTCTGCCTGAATTGTTTTCAATCATCATTCCGGCAGCCTGTACTTCCTCTGTCCAGCTCGTTGTTTCACCCGTTTCATCATCCGTTACTGTAAACGTATGATCGCGCCCATAGTGCTCATAATTTTTACCGATTTCCTGGAAAGCATCGTAAATTTCTTTGTCAATTGTGGAATGAATTTCATAACCGTTATTTCTTAGCGCACGTGATGCAAGCTCTTCATATTCCTTGTTTAAAGCTTCATTTTTATTAAGATCCCCTGATGTATACCCATCTTCTTCAGCGAGAATTTTTTTAATGAGCTTGGTCGCTCTTTCCTCAATTTCAAAGGTTAATACTGGATATGTTTCCCTTGGAGATGGACTTTTTTCAGAGAAATCTGCGACAATATCATATTCTAATGCTTCTTCGTATTCTTCCTTTGTAATGTACTCCATATCATACATGCGATTAAGTACTGTTTTCATTCGGTTTATTCCTGGTTGGATACCTGCTTCATCCTTTAGACCACCACTATTGACAAACGGTGTGTAGGATGAAGGGCTTTGGGGTAGTCCAGCGAGATATGCGGCCTGAGGAAGATTAACTTCATCAGCATCAATACCAAAAATCCCCTTTGAAGCTGTTTGAACACCAGCAATATTTCTGCCTGAAGCATCCCTGCCATACGGCACAATGTTTAAGTAGGCTTCCAGAATCTCCTCTTTTTCAAAAAATCTTTCTAAGCGCAGCGCGAGCAACATTTCAACTGCTTTTCTTTCAAAAGAAACCTCATCAGTAAGAATTTGGTTTTTAATCAATTGCTGTGTTAATGTACTCCCACCAGTTTGGATAGAAGAATTGGTAACTTCCTGAACCATTGCACGAAGAATTGCCTTTGGTACAATTCCTTTATGCTCATTAAAATATTCATCTTCTGTAGCAATAACGGCCTGCGTTAAAATTGGTGAAATATTCTCTAATGTTGTTTCTTCACGATGTATATCGGAGTTTATATCACCAAAGTAAACATCATCAGCAAAGTATAGTTTCGATGTTTCTGAGTAATCATAAATATCCTGAGCCATCGTCTCATAGCTACGAATTGGTTCATCCTTTACAAGCGATGCGAAATAGCCCGCTCCAACAGCTCCTGCAAAAATAAATCCAATAAAACCTATAACAAGAACGAATAAAATAACATTCCACACCACATCGTAGGTAACGCGTGATGAACGCTGGATTTTCCCTGTTTTCCATAGGGTCGACAGCTTCTTCTTATATTCGAGCATTTTTTCTTTAAATTCCATTTGTGAACCCCCTAAATTTCATATTTATTATAGCATATGAGTGTTTTTTGTTGTATCGTATTTAGAAATTAAATATTGCAATTGCATTACAGATGTGTTATGAATGTATATAATACATATTGCATGTTCAAGAACAAGGATAAATATGAATTTCTCAATTCTATTTAGCTGCTTGTTGAGCATCTTTTGATATGATGTGATGAAAGATCGCAGTAGCTTAGCAAATCCCTATTAAAGAGAGCTGGCGGAAGGTGCAAGCCAGTATACATTTGCAAGTGAATTACAATCTGGAGCATTTCTTTCGGTAGGAGCAGTGCATCTTTTAAAGAAGGATAAAAAGGCCCAACGAAGAAATTCGAAGTGTCATTTTACCTGACTTTGTACTTCTATACGGAAAGAACGGTGGAGACATCGTTAACAATCCCAAGTGGCTATTTTTTTAGCAACAAGGGTGGTACCGCGTGTTCAGCTCGTCCCTTTTTTTAGGGGCGAGTTTTTTGGTTTGCAGATAAGAAAGTGTGAAACTGCCTTATCTGCATAAGTGAACTAAGGTATTTGCTAAAAGGATTGCAAATGCCAGGTTTTTTAATAAAAAAGTAATGGAGTGTGGAGAATGGACATTTTACAAGATCTTGAAAACCGAGGGCTGGTCCATCAAGTAACGGACCGAGAAGGGCTAGAAAAGCATTTGAAAGAAAACCAAATTACATTATACTGTGGCTTTGACCCAACAGCCGATAGTCTGCATATTGGCCATTTAGTGCCATTAACCATGTTAAAAAGATTCCAACAAGCTGGACATAAGCCGATTGCGCTTGTAGGTGGAGGAACAGGAATGATTGGCGATCCAAGCGGAAGATCCAGTGAACGTTCCTTGAACACGAGCGAGGTTGTCCACGGGTTTACAGAGAAAATCAGAGAGCAAATTAGCAAACTGGTTGATACTGATCAAGGTGATAATCCGGTACAGTCAAGAAATAACCATGACTGGCTTGGCAATATGACAATTATTGATTTTCTGCGGGATGCAGGAAAACATTTTGGAATCAACTACATGCTTGCAAAGGAATCTGTTTCTGCCCGAATTGAACAAGGAATTACATTTACCGAATTCAGCTATATGATTTTGCAGTCGCTTGACTACCTTAAATTGTACGAACAGGAAAATTGTACTTTACAAATTGGCGGTAGTGACCAATGGGGAAATATCACTGCAGGGATGGAACTTATCCGCCGTTCCAGAGAAGATGAAGACGAACAAATAAAAGTATTCGGACTAACAGTACCACTCATTACAAAAGCAGATGGTACAAAATTCGGCAAAACAGCTGGAAACGCGGTATGGTTAGACCCAGAAAAAACGACACCATATGAATTTTACCAGTTCTGGATTAATACAGATGATCGTGATGTTGCTAAATTCTTACGTTATTTCACATTTTTACCTGAGGAAGAAATTGCAGTCCTTGAGCAAGAAGTAGAACAGCATCCGGAAAATCGTGTTGCTCAAAAACGTCTTGCAGAAGAAATGACAAGATCGATTCATGGCGAAGCAGCGCTGAATCAGGCCATTAAGATATCAGCAGCATTATTTAGCGGTGACTTGAAGGAGTTATCCGCAAGTGATATTGAGCAAGGCTTTAAGGATGTACCAACATACGAAGCGGAAAAAGAGGATATTAACTTGGTGGACCTATTAGTGCAAGCTTCCATTTCTTCATCGAAACGCCAAGCAAGAGAAGATATTGGCAATGGAGCTGTATCTATTAATGGCGAACGACAACAAGATGTTAATTATGTGGTAACAGCGGCTGATCGTATTGAAGACCAGTTTACAATCATTCGCCGTGGAAAGAAGAAATATTTTCTTGTGCAATTTTAAAGAGAACGAATACTTGGCACGGATGTAATGACATTCGTGCCTTATTTAATTTAGCTGCTTTAATATTCGAAAAAATCCTTTATAATGAGTAGAACGAATGGAGGGTTTCGATGATTAAAGAAGACACTTATAGTGATTTGCCAAAAATTGAAACAGAACGTCTCATACTTAGAAAAATAACGAAACTAGATGTACCAGATATGTATGCATACTGTTCAGATCCAGAGGTAACAAGATTTGTTACGTGGAACCCGCATCAATCGCTAGCAGATACAGAAGCGTTCGTCGAATTCATCTTAAACAATTATAAAAAGAAAAGTTTAGCACCATGGGGGATGGAATATAAAAAGACAGGAAAGATTATAGGAACGGTTGACCTTGCATCTTGGAACCCAACTCATCAAAGTGCAGAAATTGCATATTGTATCCACCAAGACTACTGGGGATGTGGTTTAACGACAGAAGCGGCTAAGTCAGTCATAGCATTTGGATTTTCCAATATGGATTTAATCCGAATTCAAGCAAGGTGCTTTGTCGCAAATATCGGTTCCGAGCACGTAATGGAAAAGCTCGGAATGACGTTTGAAGGGATTATCCGTAAAGGGATGCTAGTAAAGGGAGAACATGAAGACTTAAAGCTGTATTCGATTTTGAAGGAAGAATTTGAATTAATAGAAATGAATTAGTTTATGAAACGATTCGAGGGAGGAAGTTCATTTGAGTATTCGATTTCAAGTGCATCGGACCATTCATGCATCACAAGAAAAAGTTTATGAAAGCCTGATCGATCTAGATGATGCAAAAGAGTGGATGCAGGGCTTTGGAGGAATTGAGCGATTAGATGAGGGCCCAGTTCAAGAGGGGAGTCAGTGGCTGGAAACAAGAAAAATATTCGGACAAAAAGCGACAGAGCACTTTGAAGTTGTTCAGCTAGTACATCCAGAGAAAATCGTTCTTCGCTGTGATGGCACAAAAGGAACAACAGGGAAGGGAGAGTTTATTTACACGTATAATCTCTTTTCGGAAAACGATATGGATACGGATGTTACGTTATCTGGAGAAATTAATGAACTAACTGGCATGGCGAAATTCTTCGGTAAAATGATGGGTGGTACGTTTAAAAAAGCTTGTGCGAAAGATTTGGATGCGTTGAAACAATATATAGAAAATGGGTTAAATGATTAATGTGAGTCAATGTATGGAAAAAACATGAACCTCGTTATAAATAGACCTCAAATTCTTGAGAGACAAGGATTTGAGGTCTATTATTATAAGGAAATAAACAGTTATCATAATAATTAGAATGGTTAATTCTCTGTAAAATTAGGATAACCACTTAAACTATTTTTGAAGTAATACGATATAGAATAGAAAGAGCTATATATTTATCAAGTTGATTTCGGAAAAGGAGTCAATAGAAGAAATATAGTAGACTACTATTATATAGAATGGGGTATCACAGCATGAAGAAGTTTTCAAACCTATTTAGTTTTAAAACCTTACGAGCTAAAATATTATTTTGCTTTTCTGTTGTTATTGTTTTAACTATCCTTTTAAGTGGCTTTACCATTTATTCGATTAATGAAATAAACAGTGATTTAGAGGGGATAATCGATACGGAGCTTGAGCTGTTAATTGTAGACGAAGGGCTAGCATATGATATGGTCGAGCGTGAGAGTTTGATTCGTGGGTATTTATTATTTGATAGCCAACAATATAAGGATGATTTTCAAAATGGAATTGAAGCAAGCATTGCTTTAGAGAATCGTGCATTGGAGTTAAGTGATTCAGATGAGCTGCAAGTATTAATCGATAAAAAAATAGAGTGGGGAACGTTAACAGATGAGGTTTTTGCTGAATTCGAAAATGGGAATGAGGAAAGCGCAACAGAAATCATGGAAAATTCCGTACAGCCACTCGGTAATGAATTAATTGCTGGTTTTAATGAATTGGCGAGCGAAAGAGAAGTCATTATACAAGAATTAGGAGATACGGTAAAAGCAAACGGAGATTTCATCATGATCCTTGGGATTGTTATTTCCGCGTTAGTTATCGTTTTAGGCATTATCGTTGCCATCGCTACAGCTGCATCCATTACTAGACCTTTACGGATGGTAATGAATCGCATGCAATTAGTTGCTAATGGTAACCTGAATCAAGAGCCGCTTCAGGCAAAAACTACTGATGAGATTGGTCAGCTTGTAACAGCTACCAATGATATGAGTGAAAGCATGCGAAACATTATGGTTAAGATCAATGATGTATCTACCACTGTAACTGCCCACAGTGAGGAGCTTACACAATCAGCGAATGAAGTACGTTCAGGAACAGAGCAAATATCCACTACGATGGAGGAATTGGCATCCGGTTCAGAAACGCAAGCAAATCAGTCAGGCGAAATATCTAGCATGATGGCAATCTATACAAAGCAACTAGAGGAAGTAAATGAAAATGCAGACCAAGTACAAGGGGAGTCTAGCCAAGTAATACAGATGACTAGTGAAGGTTCTACTTTAATGGACTCATCCATGAATCAAATGGAAAGTATTGATACCATTGTGCAAGATGCAGTACAAAAAGTACAAGGTTTAGACGTTCAATCTCAAGAAATTTCGAAGCTAGTAGTTGTGATTCGGGATATTGCCGATCAAACAAATTTATTAGCTTTGAATGCAGCTATTGAAGCGGCGAGAGCTGGTGAACATGGGAGGGGCTTTGCTGTTGTTGCAGATGAAGTCCGAAAACTTGCAGAACAAGTCGCGCATTCCGTAACAGATATTTCCGGTATCGTGGATAATATCCAAAATGAATTTAGTATCGTTACGACTTCACTAAATAGTGGATACGAAGAAGTTAAACATGGAACACAGCAAATACGATTAACAGGAGAAAAATTTACAGGAATTCAAAAATCGGTAAGTGAAATGATAGACAATATAAATAACATTACTGCAAATGTTTCTGAAATAGCATCAAACAGTCAGAAAATGAATCATGCCATTCAAGAAATCGCTGCTGTATCTGAAGAATCAGCAGCAGGTATTGAGCAAACATCAGCATCTTCACAACAAACAAGCAGTTCAATGGAGGAAGTTGCAGGAAGTGCAGATGAATTAGCTAAGTTAGCAGAGGAATTGAATGGGTTGGTAGGGCAGTTTAAGCTATAGATGGTTGTTAAAACAGGGTCGTTCTACTGATGGTGAACGATCCTGTTTTCTGGTTGTAGCTCAAGGACATTTTTATTTGTAAATGAAAAATGGTTACAAAGAACACTTTCGTTTGTCATTAAAATTTTAGTTCATTTTGTAATAGTGAAAGATGATTTAATCTCAATCTGGATACCAGGATTAGCAACATTAATAATTAATATTTCAATAGGCACTGTCTTAACTACATTAGGTAACATTGCTTGAAGATATGAGGGATAATAGCAGAAAAATAGCATAAGCATCTGAATAACCTTCAATTTTAAAGGATTCAGCAGGAAAAGAGAAACATTGTTACCAAAGAATAGTTGAAATAAAAGCAAACTGGTAATTCTAAGATTGTTTGTCGAAATTTAATAGTTGAGGAGGAAGTGTATATGAATTCCGGGTGGACAAATAAAGATTGGAAATGGCTAACAAGTATTCTCGTTGCAGTTATAATACTATCTATTTCTTTTTGGCTAAGTGATTACAGTATTAATTTTAATATAATTTCCAGTTCCGTGTCTATAGCTTTAGCTATAGTTGCTATATCAATGTCCATGCAACAAAGTAAAGATAACCAGCGTACCTTAACATCTGTAGCTGATATGAGAAATGAAGTAATAAATCATATAAAAGATGTAGGTATAAAAGTAGATAAAATATCGATGACCGATATAACAGATTTGGTCCAAATTCTGGATAAAAAAATGAACGATGGTGGTGGTAAGGAAAAACAACACGAACAAGATAAACAAGAAAACGTAGTGCAAGGAGAAAAAACAAAAACATCAAAAGAGGAAGAGGAGAAGATAAAATTATACAACAAGTTTCTGGAATTTAGTACATTAGGTGAGAGTAACCGCAAATATAAATACCAATTTAAAATTCGAGTAGAGAATAGTGAAGAAACAATGGAATTCATAAGTAAAGTTATTGCTAAACATTTTAAAGGTGAAAACATCCTATACAACAAAGTGGGAAAGTATGAATATGAATTTGTTTTTGTTTCAGATATTCCAGAATTATATTTACTAGGTGATTGGATAAATACAGTATTACAACATCAAAGCACAGAAGTATTAGGAATCTTTCAAATAGGATAACTTAAGACACCTTAAAAAGAGGTGAACGTTTTAAAATTGCTCACATGTATCGTCTCATGTTATTGATTGGCGCCTTTCTACAAAATATAGGGAAAAAACGCCCAAAAATCACCAACTTTAAATACATTAATCTACACTATAAAAAAAAGAAAACCCCTAGAACACTTGATAAAACAAGGTTTCTAGGGGTTGAAATACTATTGAATATTAGCACTTGGCTTAACGAGAGTAGAACTCTATTGTATTTTAAAGCCTTATATATCAACGTTTGTGAGGTGTTTTATCCTAATTAGCCCCACTTTTAGCCCCATTTAAGAGAGCTTCACTAAATGCAGCTACTGCTTTATCCTCTAATTCTTTAAAGGAATGGGAGTACACATTGTAGATCATTTCAGGTGTGTTCCCTAATCTGTCAGCAACAGTTTTAGCAGGTGTACCTATATTTATTAACATGGTAGCATGTGTATGACGTAAGCCGTGTGGAATAATCTCCTTGATATTTATTTCATCTTTTTCCAGTTGTTTATATATGCGTCCAAATAAATATTTTGAAGTATTAGCTCCCATTGGTGTCCCACCCTGATGTGAAATTAACACATACTCGTTTTTCTTATCGAGTTTCATACCATAAGAAAATTTTGTTTCAATACACCATTTTTGATAAACTTGTAATTGGTTAACTACAATATCATCTATACCTATGGTCCTGTAACTGTTTTTTGTCTTAGGTGGGCGGTCTCCGTATCTATCCCTTGTACAATCAACTGTTACAGTTTTTTCTTTTAGATTAATGTTTTTCCACTTTAACCCTAGAACCTCTCCTTTCCTTAACCCAGTGTAGGCTAGCAGCAAAATGAATGTGTAATTTGTAATGTTCTCATGCTTTTTGGCCACATTCAAGAAAATACTCAACTCTTCAGGGGTAAGGAAGTTTTCAAGTTCATCGTCCTGTTCAATAGCAATTTTATTAAACCTATTACGTGGAATTATTTCATCTTCCACAGCTGCATTGATTGCGATCTTAAACAGACGGTGAAATAAAGCTACAGTATTAGGTTTGTATTTCTTCGACAGCTCATTAATATACTCTCTTACATAAGTTGTCCTATCTAATTTACATAATTTATATTTGCCTAGAAGAGGTTTCATTTGATACTGAATAGCATTTTTCCTTTGGAGTTGAGATGTGACACCCCAACCTCGATTATAAGTTTCATACCATATATCCAACCATTGTGAGACAGTCATTTGATCATGCTCGACTTGTTTTGATTGTCCATTTAAAATAGCCGCTTTCACTTCAATTAATGCTTTTAGTGCATCCTTTTCGGCTCTAAAGCTGCTTTTCTTTTTCTCTTTTCTCTTACCTAAGTCATCATAATATTTATGACGATACATCCATAATTTTTCTTTATCTTTATTGAAGTAATAATATACTTCAGGATCCTTCTTTGATTTAATTAATTTCATTTGTATCACCCTTCTTTACGCGGACAGGCGTTATCGGGAATACAATGTTTTTACACCACCTCCTTAAATATTTATAAAGGCTCCCTAAGATTGTGTTATAGTTCTTCTTCACGAGATAAAAAGAGAGCATCCAAGTAGGATCTAATTAATTGCTTATCTTTCTTTGTCATTAGGTGGTCTTTTCGTTGATAACCAGGAGTATTTTGATAAGATGAATGAAGTCAGACAATCATTGGTAGAAGGGGAATATTATCAAGTGCCGGGCTTAGTTGAAGAAGCTAAAACTCTTAGAGAATCCGAATAGGGTTCTTTTTTACAGAAAAAAAGGATTACTGTAATTCTCTGTCGAATTATTAGGTAAATGGGAGGTGGAACAGAATGACTATTTGTGTTATTACCTGTGTTCCTGATGGAATAGTTATGGGGATAGACAGTAGACTAACTGAGAATATAACGTACCCCGATGGTCGATTAAGTCAAAAAATATTATCAGATACACACCAAAAAATCTGGATGATAAATAAAAATGTAGGTCTAACGGCACATAATACGTTTGATTATATGGGAAAAGATTTAAATGTGATTATTGATGAATTTATAGAAAGCAACGTTAAAGAAGATGATCAAGTATATTTAGTTGCATATAGGTTTTATGGGTTTTTGCGAAAGTATTATCCCACATTAGAGACTCAATTTTGGTTAGCTGGTTATGAGGAAGATGAACCTTATGTTATTTATATTCATAAGGATGAAAATTGTAGGAGAAACATTGAAAATGGGAAAATATCTTATGAAACACATTTCGGAGGAAATACAAAAATCGCTTTTGGTTTATGGGAAAAAATTAGACCTAAATTTAATAAGATGTCATTAGCTAGGGCTATAGAGTACGTTGAATTTAGTATTGAAGCAACGATAAAAAGTTTATCATTCAGTAACTCTTATTCAAACTGTGGTGGACAAGTTAATATTCTGGTTATTACTAAAGAGAGCGTAAGATTTTATGAAGAAATACAAGACGTTACCCAATGATATCTGTAAAAGTTGTAGTAAAGGGGAAGATATGAATGGAGTATATTACAGATCTTGCAATCCCTATTTTAGGTGTTTTAATTGGTAGCTGGATAACTGTTTGGATTTTTAAAAAATCTGAAGCGAAGAAAAAAGCTGAAGAAAGACTAAGTAATTTAAATAAATTGATGAAATTAACTAATTCTCTCTGCTTGCAATCAAGTGAAATATTGTTTCAGTTTAATATTAGAAAAATTTGAAGATGCAGAAAGTGCCCGTTTGTTTTTTAATGAAAAATTATATGATTACATGGTCGAATCTGTGTTTTATGCAATTTATGTTGATGAAGATGTATACAATAAAACAGTGTTATTTATTGAAACGTTTGATAAACACTTTAAAAATATAGGTGAGCCTGTTAAAAATCGCGAAGAACTCGGGAAGGAACTTGGTTCTAGAATCGAGAATTCATTAAACCAAGTAATGATAGACGGATATTCACTTCTTAAATTATGTGACGAAAAAAGGTCAGATTATCTTATTAAGTTTGGAAAGAAGTATATTGATAAATGAGGTGATTAATATAATAAAAGGGATTAGATTTGAAGCGTAATGTCAGATCCTATTTAGAAAATGCATACGTAATGTGGGAGTGTAATATTAACTGTGTAAGTAAGAATGCGTACGGTTCTTGCTTACACATTTTTTTAATTTTGATAGAATGGAATTAAATTGATAGGAGGTTATGTAATGACGAAGTCAAAGCGAGACCCGAAATCAGTTAAGTTGGCAAATAAAATTATTGAAGACTATCAACCAGAGTCAGTTGAAGATATGCAAAATGCACTCAAAGATATATTTGGTCCTATGTTTGAAACAATGTTAAAGGGCGAGATGAATAACCACTTAGGATACGATTCGAATGATAAAGGAGAAAAAGAAACCGAAAACAGACGCAATGGGTATGGAAAGAAAACGATCAAAACAGCTTCAGGAGAAGTAGATATTAATATGCCCCGTGACCGTGACGGTTCCTTTAATTCTGAACTGATACCGAAGCGTAAGAAGGATGTTTCTGCCATTGAGGGTAAAGTGATCTCCATGTATGCACGTGGGATGTCGCAGCGTGATATTTCATCAACGATTGAAGATATTTATGGTTTTTCAGTATCTCATGAAATGATATCCGATATTACGGATCAAGTGCTTCCTGAACTGGAGGATTGGCAAACCAGACCGTTAAGTGACTGTTATGCATTTGTTTTCGTAGATTGCATGTATACAACCATCCGCAATCAATATGAGGCGAAGAAATATGCTGTCTATACGATTCTGGGTTACACAATGGAAGGGAATAAAGAAATCCTTGGCTTATGGTTAAATGAAACGGAAAGCAAACACAAATGGATGCAGATTTTCGATGAAATCAAGGCGAGAGGTGTCGAAGACATTTTCTTTATATCCATGGATGGTGTGAGTGGTTTGGAAGAAGGAGCACGTGCGATTTTCCCTGACGTAATCGTTCAACGATGCATGGTTCATTTGATTCGTAACTCCGTCAAATATGTTCCCAGCAAGGATTATAAAACATTCACCAAAGCCTTAAAGAAAGTTTATGGTGCGCCAAGCCACAAGGCTTGCCTAAGTGCCTTTGAATCCTTTCAACAGCAATGGGCTGCTTATCCAGGGGCAATTGATGTTTGGACAAGAAACTTCCACCATGTCGAGCAGCTTTATGATTATGGAAGTGCCATTCGTAAAGTTATGTACACCACCAACGCAGTTGAAAGCATCCATTCCAGCTTCAGAAAAGTAACCAAAAAAGGAGCATTCCCTAACGAGAACGCTCTACTAAAAGTATTATTTTTACGAGTCAAAGAACTCGAAACCAAATGGGAAGGTGGCCATATCCAAAACTGGGCAATGGTTATGAACCAACTACTTCTCCATGGAAATCTAAAAGAGAGGGCTTTAAAATATCTTGAGTAAGTTTAGAACTTACACACTTTATTTGACAAACCCAGAGATCAAGTTAAAACGATCTCTCTTTTTCTTGTTCATTAGAATATTTTTTTATAAAATCTCTATAACTCATCTTTTCTTTTGAATGAACCATTACTATATGAAATAACTTTTCCGCCAAAGGTTTCTTTAATTCACCTAGTAGTTCATCTTCTCCAAAGTCGAAAATAATTGATAGCAGAGTCTCCCTTTTCTTGTTGTTTACTTCCTTGAAATGCTCAGCATTATCCATTATGTCTTTTTCAATAACTAAATATTGTTTAATTGATAGTTCGTTTACTTTTATACGTAGCTCAAGCTCTCGTTGTTTATTGTTCAAATTATGTAGTGTATCTTTAATATTTTTAAATTCTTTTTCATTCTCTTCAATATTTTGTTCAAGCTTATGTTGGTTTTCATTTATACCTAATAAGTTATAATTTTGAATTAAATTTGATAATAATTCTTCTTTTGCAGATTTAATTATTACTTCTTGATCTCGGTTGTTTATTCTCCATTGGAAAAATGCAAAAACGGCTATAATTAATGTAAACAAAACACCAACTATTGTAAGCATAGTGCTTTGCATTGATATTAATCTGTCAATCTGGTCATATAGATGTTGAATCATACTTTCTTCGGTCATAGATATTCCCCCAAATCAATTTTAACTTAATTATACCAATTATTAGGTTTTATTGTAGGACATTCGCCAAAAGCGGAGAATAGATAAGAAAGGGGGGATATATTTGCCATTACCAGAAGGAAGATCTAAAGATGATTATGAATTGGTTGAACTTAAAGGAAAGCACGGTTTGATAAATTTAATGGTTCCAAAGTGGGAAGCAACTCAAGAGGAAATTGATAATGTCTATAGAACAGTTGCTGATGTAATGATAAATGTTTGGAAAGAAGAACAAAGGAAAAAGAAATAGCAGAGAGTTGTATCTCTGCTTTAATCTTGGCTTATGAGACGAACGCCTGTCCACATTTCATATTAATATTTAGCCCCAATCTAGCCCCAAACAGATACATTTATATACATTTCTTTACAAAGCTGAATAAAATAAAAAAAGCCCCAAAACCTTGATTTAACAAGGTTTCTAAGGCTTTAAATACTACGTTATAAAATACAATCCGCTTAACGAGAGTAGAACTCAACGATAAGTTGTTCGTTGATTTCAGCTGGAAGTTCAGAACGCTCAGGTAAACGAGAGTAAGTTCCTTCCATTTTCTCAGCGTCAAATGTAGTGTATTCAGGTACGAAGCTGTTCACTTCAATTGCTTCTTTAACGATATCAAGCTTTTGTGATTTTTCACGTAAGCTGATTGTTTGACCTGTTTTTACAGAGTATGACGGAATATCTACGCGCTTGCCATCAACTAACACGTGACCGTGGTTAACTAGCTGACGTGCTTGTCTGCGTGTGCGAGCAAGACCAAGACGGAAAACTAAGTTATCTAGGCGAGATTCAAGTAAGATCATGAAGTTTTCACCATGGATACCTTTCATTTTACCAGCTTTGTTGAATAGGTTGCGGAATTGACGTTCGTTTAACCCGTACATGAAGCGAAGTTTTTGCTTCTCTTGCATTTGCAAGCCATATTCAGACATTTTTTTGCGTTGAGTTGGTCCGTGTTGACCAGGTGCGTAAGGGCGTTTATCTAATTCCTTACCAGTACCAGTTAATGAAATGCCAAGACGGCGTGATTTTTTCCAGATAGATCCAGTATAACGTGACATAGGACATATCTCCTTTATGTTTTATTTGCATAAAATAAAACGAGCGTGTCCGGGTCGTTGTTCATTTTGTTTTCATGTACCATCGCTCCAGCAGCAGAGAGTTACACGATACACCTTGGGAGGCTAGTGCCACCGCGAAGGAACAAAATGAGTGCAAGCGTCGGTTCACTTAGGCTACTTAATTATTTTACACAAAGGATAGTATATAATTATTAGAGATGAAAGTCAAGGAGAAATTGCAAAATAAATGAAGGCAGGGAGTAAATCAGGCTATGAATGCTGTTTCTGGTAAAAAAGCTGATATTCAAGCAAAATTGGCTGATAATCAAGAGAGAAAAGCTGATATTCAGGTAATAAAGACTGATGTTCACTGATGTTCACAATTAGCCGTACAATAAATTGTCCCAGCACTGAGTCGATCCTTTTAGTAAAAACAAAACTAGCAGCTTGGATTTGCTGCTAGTTTTGTTATACTAAGGTTATTGTAAATGCTTTTCTAAAGTAGTAACAAATTTTTCTAAGTAAGTTTGATCGATTTCATCAAATCGATTCTTAATAGGGCTGTCAATATCAAGTACACCGTATACTTTATCATTGATTATGATTGGTACTACAATTTCCGATTGGCTCGCACTGTCACATGCGATATGCCCTGGGAATTGATGGACATCGGCAATGCGTTGTGTTTGTTTTTCTTTTACAGCAGTACCACAGACACCTTTACCGAAGCCGATGCGAATACAAGCTGGGAGTCCTTGGAATGGGCCGAGTACAAGTTCATTATCCTTCCAAACGTAAAAACCAACCCAGTTTACCTCTTTTAAGAATTGATTTAATAGTGCTGATGCATTGGATAAAATAGCAACCTCATCCTTCTCACCATCTGTTAAAGCATCTAATTGTTTAATTAATAGTTCGTAACTTTTTACTCTGTCGTCTGAATAAGTTGTAGCCTGAAACAAAATAAATTCCCCCTTTCTAAATTTAAAAAATACAAGTTCTTACGTCCAGCTCCAGCGCCCAGCGACTAGCGAGACTTCCCTCACCTCCGTACGATAAAGAAGACTTGCCGACTGGCTGTGCCAGAGGCTTAGTCGCACTTATACCCTTGTGGTGAAAGTCAACATCGGCTTCCTACGGTCGCCGTGTTTCCTTTATCTCCTGCGTAAGAATGTTCGACAAGTCGAACCACCCCAAAGTACGGGGCGCAGTCCGTACGTCGCTAACCAGGCGCTTCTGCTTTTGTGCAATTTCGACATGCATACAATTTTTGTCGAGCGAAAATTGCAGGAAAGACAAGGTTCTTTGTCGTATTACTGATGTAAGGAGATGAGAATTAATGAAAAAGAACCCAACCAAACAAAAAGTAATTGAGGCAGCGTCTTCCCTGTTTTTCCAAAAAGGTTTTCATGGAACTTCCGTACGTGATATAGCAGATAAAGCAAGTGTTAACGTGTCATTGATCAGCTATTATTTCAAAAGCAAGCAAGGTCTTTTGGAATATGCCGTTACGAATTATTATGAAGAATACCTGAAAACAGTTGAAGAATCATTGGAAAATGCTGCTAATCTATCTCCATTAGAAAAGCTGAATGGACTAATTTTTACTATTATACAGTATAAACAAACTAATCATCAATTGACATGTTTCATTCAACGCGAGCTATCTTTAGATTCTGTATTCGTTCGAGAGATGGCTGTTACGTATTTGGCAAAGGAAAACTTTTATATTAAGCAAACGTTCTTTGAAGCGTTAAATGGTAGAGTAAAAGGAGATACACGTGAGTATATGCTAATGCAATTGAAAGGACTCTTAATAACGCCTTACATTTTACACAACGATTGGAAGGAACAAGTTGTCGGGGCGTATTCACATCAAGCTTTTGTAAGGAAATATGTTAAAACAATGCAAAATTGGCTTGATTTTATAATTGAGGGAGCTTCCACGAAACGGAATCAATTTATAAAATGAAGCTTTATTCATTGGGACCCTCCATATTCAATGGCTTTAGTTCCCGCACTTTTAGATATGAGGGTATTACAGCACGATGATGTGTGGAAAAAAACAGAACTGAACCGCTCCAGTTTTTTTATCATATTGTGATAAAATGAAAAAACGTGGCGAATCTGCAATTAATTTGTATTTTTTTAGCCAAAAATGCTCATTCCATGGTATCATATGTAATATATTTACGAAATGAATATTCCAATAAAAAAATAAGACCATTTATAAGTGATTTTTTTATAGAAATAGAACTTTTGACAGGGAAACCTCTTATTGAAACTGGTTGGGAGGCATAGTATGGGGTACATCATCGGAGCGATTTTAGCAATCATCGTATTAATTATCATTGGACTTATTTACCGGAAACGAATTTATGACAGGGTGGATCAATTAGAGAGCTGGAAGATGGATATTATGGAGAGAAATGTCGCATCCCAGCTGAGTAAAATTAAGAAGCTTAATTTATCCGGAGAAACGCAAGAGAAATTCGAATCATGGAAAGAGCGTTGGGAATACATCATTACAAAAGAACTTCCAAACATAGAAGAACATTTATTTGATGCGGAAGAAGCGGCTGATCGATTCCTTATCAAGAAGGCAAATGCGGTCTTGAGTAAATTGGAAGGGACACTTCAAGGAATAGAAAAAAGCATTGAAAGTATTTTAGGTGAGTTGGATGAATGGCTTAAAACCGAGGAATTAAGCAGGCAGGAAGTTGCTGATTTAACACCAGTGTTGAAGGCGTTACGGAAGAAACTTTCACAAAGTCGCTATCTCTATGGAAAAGCAGAACTTCAGTTTGATAATAAGCTGGATGAGCTGGAAGACAAATTAGCTTCTTATCATGAATTGGTTGAGGCTGGTGACTATATGGAAGCGAGCCAAATTGTTCAACATGTAAAAGTTGAACTAACCGAATTAGAAGGGATTCTGAATGAATTTCCAGCAATCTACAAAAAATGTAAACACGATCTTCCTTCTCAATTCGATAATTTACTTGCAGGGATTAAGGAAATGAAAGAAGACGGTTATCGAGTCGAGCATCTTTCCTTAGAAAAAGAAATCTATACATATCAGGAAAGAATTTCGGACGTGCTGGAGCAGCTGGAAGCTGGTGACATGTCTGAAGCAGATGGACTCATCTCGGAAAGTGAAGAGAGAATTAAAGAAATGTATGAGCTTTTGGAGAATGAAGCACATGCGAAAAATTATCTCGAAGCACATATTCCTGAATATGAAAATTCCCTCGAAGAGCTTGGAGCAACTTTCGACGCGACGAAAATCGAAGTGGAAGAAATAAAAAAAGCTTATTATGTTGAAAATAATGATTTAGAACGATTTTTATCAGTTGGTAAGACAATTGCCAAGTTAAGTGAACAATTACAAAAGCTATCTGATAACATGGAAGAAGAAGGAAAGACGCATACAGAGTTACGTGAGCAGGTAGAGGATGGCTTTAAGAAAATAACAGAACTAGAAGAGAAGCATAAAGAGTTTAAGAAAAGCATCCATAATTTACGCAAAGATGAGATGGAAGCTAGAGAAAAGCTTGCTGAGATGCGAAATCAAATTACGTACCTGAATCGCCGGTTAAAGAAAAGCAATATTCCCGGTGTACCAAACTTTATTTGGTCAAGTATAGAGACGGCTGTTGCTAAAAACGGTAAAGTTATTGAAGCGTTAGAGAAGCAGCCATTGGACATGGCGGCTGTACAGCAAGCATTAACAGAAGCGCAAAGTTCCCTGGAGCAATCTGCAGAACAAGTAGAAATTATGTTAGATCAGGCATATTTAACAGAACAGGTTATTCAGTATGCAAACAGATACCGAAGCAAGAATTCAGAACTTGCTGCTAAACTGAAAGAAGCGGAGCGTCTTTTCCGTGCGTGTGAATATGAATTATCACTTGAAAATGCAGCAAAAGCTATTGAAGAAGTAGAGCCAGGTGCTTTGAAGCGAATCGAAGCAAACCAAACGGCTGTTAATAGCTAATAACAAAGGTATTCCGCATAAGCGAATGAGGGCTGTCTTTAAGAAACGTTATTCAGTTTCTTAGGTCAGCCTTCCCTTTTTGTTTTTGTACTATCTATAAATGAGGAGTTTAATGAAATGATTTATTTAGACAACAGCGCAACAACAAAACCACATCCATCCGTGCTGGAAAGCTTTCAGCAAGTATCCAGCACGTACTTTGCTAATCCTTCGTCGATACATCAATTAGGTGGAACTGCGGAGAAGCTCCTTTTGACTGCGAAAAAACAAGCAGCAGACATAATTGGAATCGGTGTGGATGAGGTTGTATTTACTTCTGGTGGAACCGAAGGGAATAACACAGCGGTAAAAGGGATTGCCCTCGAGCATCAAGGGAGAGGAAAGCATATTATCACATCTTCTATTGAACATCCTTCGATATATGAGACATGTCAAAGCTTGGAAACATTAGGGTTTGAAGTTACCTATTTACCAGTAGATGAAAACGGAGTTGTATCTGTAACAGAATTGGAAAAAGCAATTCGTAACGATACGATTTTAATAAGTATTATGCATGTCAATAATGAAACAGGCTCAATCCAACCTATAGAAAAAATAGGTGAAATTGCAAAGAAATACCCGAAGCTATTCTTCCATGTGGACGCTGTTCAAAGTATTGGCAAGGTCCCGCTCAAGTTAAAAAATAGTGGAATTGATATATGTACCTTTTCTGGTCATAAGATTCATGGTTTGAAAGGTACTGGTATGCTCTATATAAACAATCGCACCAAACTGTTCCCGCTCCTTCATGGGGGAAATCAAGAGTACTCCATAAGATCAGGAACGGAAAACCTCGCTGGTTCTGTTTCGTTTGTAAAAGCATTACGTATAATAAAAGAACGTGAAAAAAATGAACACCATCATTTATTAAACATGAAAAACTACTTGTACGACGAATTAAATGAGATGGATGGAGTAGAAGTAAACACTCCGGAACTTGCTGCAGCTCATATTGTTAATATGTCTGTACCGGGTATTAAACCAGAAGTAATTATTCATATGCTTGGGGAACAAGAGATTTATATCTCGACGAAATCCGCTTGTTCATCTAAACTGAAGGATGAGAGTAAAGTATTAGCTGCTTGCGGTTATGGGCGTGAACGAACAACAACTGCATTACGCGTAAGCCTATCCTATGATAATACGATGGAAGAAATGAAGTTGTTCATTCAAGCATTAAGTAAAGCAATCAAACAATTTAAAGAAGCAATGGAGTAGATTATCTATGCAATATGATCATATATTAATTCGCTATGGTGAAATGTCATTAAAAGGTAAAAACATTAAGCAGTTTATTATTCGCTTGCAGGAAAATATTCAAGCGAAGCTAAAAGACTTTCCAAATGTAAAAGTTAAACGAACTCAAGGAAGAATGTTCGTTCTTTTACATGGAGAAGATCCGAAACCAATTATGGACAAGCTTCAAAAGATATTTGGCATCCACAGCTTAAGCTTGGCCATTATGGTGGACAATGATTTAGAAAAAATTAAAGAAGCAGCATTGTACGCGTTGAAAGAGAATACAGATGTAAAAAAATTCAAAGTGTCTGTTAAACGTATTAATAAAGATTTCCCTGTACGCTCACAGGAGCTTAATCAAATTCTTGGTGGACATTTATTAAAAAACACAGAAGATATTCTTGTTGATGTTCACCAGCCTGATTTGGAAATAAAGGTGGAAGTTCGATTAGAAGCAACGTATATTACTTCCAGTGTAATTCCTGGTCTAGGAGGGCTACCTGTTGGAACATCAGGAAAATCACTTTTGCTTCTTTCGGGTGGAATTGATAGTCCGGTTGCAGGCTATCTAGCGATGAAGCGTGGTGTACAACTAGAAGCAATTCATTTTCACTCTCCACCTTTTACGAGTGAACGTGCGAAGCAAAAGGTATTGGATCTGGCAAAACAGCTGACGAAATATGGAAAAGCGATTAAAATTCATATCGTACCGTTTACGAAACTGCAGCAAGAGATTTTCCGTGAGATGCCTGACGAGTATGCGATGACCATCATGAGACGGATGATGTTCCGTATTAGTGAACGCGTATGCGAACAGGAGTCAATTCTATCACTGACAACAGGAGAAAACCTCGGCCAGGTAGCAAGTCAGACGATGGAGAGTATGCACGCAATAAACGAAGTAACGAATTATCCAATCATACGTCCGTTAGTTGCGATGGATAAGCTGGAAGTTATTTCGATTTCACAGGAGATTGGAACATACGAAACCTCAATACTGCCATATGAGGATTGTTGTACGATTTTTGTACCAAAGTCTCCAAAAACAAAACCGAAGCGGGTAAAGATCAATCATTATGAATCAAAGCATGATTTCGCAGCATCGATTGAAGAAGCAATCGAAAATATCGAGACCATAACGGTTTACGACAAAAAGGATATCGAAGAGTCCTTTAGTGATTTGTTTTAGTGTGTGTTCTCCTCGATGTGTCATTTTCACCGGGATTTTGAACAACCGCTTTTAACAAATATTAGACAGAACTAACAGGAAATACCAATTTTATTTCTGCATGTTTTCCCTCCAGGTGACACATTCTATAAGTACCAAGGAGGTGAACTAACATGGCGACAAACAATTCAAACCAATTAGTAGTTCCTGGTGTTCAACAAGCACTAGATCAAATGAAGTATGAAATTGCTCAAGAATTTGGTGTACAACTTGGTCCAGACACAACTTCTCGTGCTAACGGTTCTGTTGGTGGAGAAATTACGAAACGTCTAGTTTCAATGGCTGAACAACAGTTTGGTGGTATGCAATAACAATAATTAAATAAAATTGGCTGGAGCTACTCTTGAATTCAAGAGTAGCTCTTTAGTATTATTCGAGGCTAACATTTTTAGGCATTTCTAAACTTGCAAGCAAAAAATGTTGCTTGCATTTTCCACTACCAATGCGTAGAGTTTTAAATAATCGAATACTTTACAGATCTAGGGGGAAAAACATGGGAGTGTTATGGTTTGGTGGACAGATTTATACGTTGGAAAATGAAGGAGAAGCTGTTGATGCAGTCTATACTGAAAAAGATGCAATTAAGGCAGTTGGTACATATGAGTCGATACACAAGCAATTTGATAAACAAATTGAGCATGAAATAAATCTTCAAGGTAAAACGATGCTTCCTGGATTTGTTGATAGTCACCTGCATATCATTGGTCATGGTGAAAAGCTATTACGCCTGGATTTATCACAAATGAAGTCAGCAAGTGATGTCAAAGCTGCATTAAAGGGAAGAGTAGCGCAGCTGGCCGAGGGAGAATGGCTAATAGGAGAAGGGTGGAATGAAAATCAATGGGATGATCCAGTAATCATTCATAAATCAGAACTCGATGCAATCTGCCCAGATAACCCAATGATGCTTACTCGTGTTTGCAGACATGCATTGCTTGCTAATTCCAAGGCGATGGAGCTAGCTGGTGTTGATAATACAACCCCAGATCCAGATAGCGGAATAATAGTACGAGACGAACAAGGGGAGGCTACAGGATACTTTCATGATGCCGCACAAGACATCATAAAAGGAATGATGCCGGAAGTAACGGGGAGCTATTTAGAAAATGTAATTAAAATAGCGGTAAATGATCTCGTATCAAAAGGATTGGTTGGTGGCCATACGGAAGACCTTTTTTATTATGGAGGTTTCAAAAAAACTTTGGACGCATATTATCGTGCAATACACACTTCTAATAAATTTAAGGCGCATTTGCTAGTTCATCATGAAGTGATGGATGAATTATTTGCAGCAAATCTAGGTTTTAGGAGCGGAACTGAGTATGTTGAACTCGGAGCCATTAAGATTTTCTCTGATGGGGCTCTCGGGGGAAGAACAGCATGGCTCAGCCAAAGCTACTGTGATGATCCAGAAAATAGGGGTGTACCAATGCATACGAAGGCAGATCTGGAAGGACTTGTTGCAAAAGCAAGATCCCGTGACCTACCAGTTGCAATCCATGCGATCGGTGATCAGGCACTAGAAGAGGTAATAGCTGTTATTGAAAAATATCCAATACAAGGGGAAAAGCGAGATCGGATTATTCATGGGCAAATTTTAAATGAATCCACATTGCAAAGGCTTAAATGTCTTCCGGTAGTGGTTGATATCCAGCCGACATTTGTTGCCTCCGATTTTCCATGGGTTATTGAACGAATTGGGTATCAACGTCTTCCACTTGCCTATGCTTGGAAAACTTTACTCGATAATCACATAAGGTGTGCAGGTGGTTCAGATGCACCTGTAGAGCAGGTAGATCCCTTGCTTGGTATAGAAGCAGCAGTACGGCGTCAGTCTACATTTGATGGGAATATATACAACGGCGCTGAACAATTATCAGTCTTTGAGGCAGTACATCTATATACAACCGGCAGTTCATATGCTATCGGAAGGGAATCATCAAGAGGATTTATTAAAGATAATTACAAAGCAGATTTCACTATTTTAGAAGAGGATATTTTTCAAGTAAAAGAAGATCAGATTCATGCGATTCAAATTGCGATGACAGTTATTGATGGGGACATTGTTTACAGTCGTATGTAGCGTATCCAAAAATCCTTCTCGGGAGATAACGAGAAGGATTTTTTTAAGCTTTTATAAAAATGTTCGTTTTACGCGATCCCAATAAGAGTTATTTTTCAATTTTACGGTTTTGATGACGCAATCGTCCATCGTAACCTGAATATTATCGATTTGACGAATTGGATGTGCTTCATTATCGAGACTAATAATTGGATAATCATTTCCTGTTTGAAGTACATTAAGTCTTAAATGACGATTCTTATTTAAAATGAATGAGGAACCAAGTGTACGATACTGATTATTATTCAATGACGCAACTTCAGAAATTTGAAAGCATGCTGTTAATGGGTCAATAACGGCACCGTTGGCAGATTTCGTGTAGCCGGTGCTGCCAGTAGGTGTAGCGACAACTAGACCATCACCACGGAATGTTTCAAAATGGTTTCCATCAATTTCTACATCCATTACGATTGTTTTTACAATTGTCGAACGAATGGTTACCTCGTTAAGACAATAAAAGGAATTGCCATCATTAATCTGTGCTTTAATAATCGGAAATCGTCGTACCTCTAATTCATCATGTTGAAGGGAATGGAGCATCTGATCAAAGTTATCAATGTTGAAATCACAATATAACCCAGATTGCCCTTCACGCGTGATTCCAGTATAGAGACAGTCCTGTCTGAAGCCTGTTTTTCTCACAGCTTGCAGGAACGCACCATCACCGCCAACGCTCACGATAAGATTGGCATCCTTGTGGTTATCAACGATAGTGAATCCGTTTTCAATAGCTAAATTTTGTAAGGTTTCAACTTTATCATCTGTTTCTCCGTCTCTATTATAATAAAAAAACATGTTTCTGCGATTGTCCATTACTAAACCCTCCAATTGCTACCATTTTCTTTATCATAGCACTCCTTTTTTTAATATCCTAATAATCAGGCATTAAAACGTTTAAAAATATTGTAAATGCTACAGACTAGTGACAAAAGATTGTGTAAGAAAGTTGGCACGATATGCTGCTTATCATTTTACTGGTAATTATTCTGTTTTTATGGCTAATATTCCTATCTCATGTTTACATTTCCATGCAGTACATTTATGACCAGACGAAACAGCATGTTACTGTTTCTGTATTTATTTTGCGAATCAGATTGTATAAAAAATACTACGATCTCTCCAACATCAATGAAAAATCGAATACAAGCAGTGAAACTGATTTGAATTTCTTTTCAGGAAGAATAAAATCGTATCATCAAAAACTTCAAAAGGTTGACCAGCTTTTAAATACTGTTCTAAAGCCAATTTGCTTGCGTCATTTTACATGGAGTACAGTTGGGGGTACCGGAGATGCAGCTCTTACCGGCATCATGATTGGGGGGATATGGACAATTAAAAATACTGTGAGTCTCTATTTAATAAACAAATTACAATTGAAATGTAAGCCAATTATTCATGTTGAACCTAATTTTCAACATCGATTTTTATATACAAATCTAGATTGTATGTTATCGATGCGTTTAGGGAAAGCTATGTACGTTTTTACAAAGCGGAAGAAGTATCTTCAATTGATGAAGGAAGCTTTACAAGCTGATAAAGGAGGAAATGAATAATGGAAGAGCATCCAATACAAGGTTTAATGACAACAGCAATGGAGAATCTACAGAAAATGGTGGAAGTAAATACGATTATCGGAGACCCAGTTAAGTCGTTGGATGGGAGTTTGATAATCCCTGTATCGAAAGTAGGTTTCGGTTTTGCTGCTGGAGGTAGCGAATTTAGCCCGAATCAATCTAATGGTGACGCAGAGGCTACGCTGCCGTTTGGAGGTGGAAGTGGGGGAGGAGTTTCAATTACTCCAGTCGCCTTCTTAATTGTTAACGAGAAAGGCATTAAAATGGTTCATATGGATCAGCATATTCAACTGTACGAAAAGATGATAGACTTTGCTCCTCAAGTAGTTGATAAGGTGCAACAGTTCATGAAAGAATCTGCTAGTTCAAAAAAAGATAATAATAAAGAGGAAAAAGCAAAACAAAAAGATGAGCGACATGGGGATGGCCCGCTTCAATTTGATATCTAGAATAGGTTTTATCTCAAACTATTTTGGGTAATTGTATGATGAATGCCTCGTTCACATAAATTTAACAGTTTTTCAGCTCGAATTATTGGACAGGCAAAGTGGTTATCTTCATAATAATGGTAGGTTTAAATAAAGGGAGGAATACAAACGATGGTAAATGTTACTTTTAAGCAGGAGCCTGTTACGTTAGTTGGTACTGAGGTTAAAGTAGGAGATAAAGCTCCTGATTTTAAAGTGTTATCCAATGATTTAAAAGAGGTTACGTTAAAGGATTATAGTGGAAAAGTAAAATTAATCAGTGTTGTTCCTTCTATTGATACTGGCGTTTGCTCCGAGCAGACAAGACGCTTTAATGAAGATGCAGATAAGTTAGATAATGTTGTTGTCTTAACGATTAGCATGGATCTGCCATTTGCTCAAAGTCGCTGGTGTGCTGCTAACGGAATTAAGAAAGTTGACACACTATCAGATCATCGCGATGCAGATTTTGGCCAAAATTACGGTGTATTAATGAAGGAATTGCGACTGCTTGCAAGAGCAATCTTTGTCGTTGATTCCAATGATGATGTCAGACATGTAGAATACGTTGAGGAAGTATCTACACACCCTGACTACGAAGCAGCATTGAAAGCTGCTGGTGAAGCAGAATAAAGAAAGGAAAATCTCTCCCGTTTTACGAGGAGAGATTTTCCTGGTAAAGGCTTGCTCAACAGTTCACCAAATAGTCTTTTTTTAGAAAGATAAAAAGTAACAGTGAGATTTTTTACATAAAAGCAATGGGGGTCAGCCCCTATGTTATTTTAAATTTTGAGGTTTTTTAAGACTGATTACAATTTAGTTTACATGTTGTTGTATAATTTGTTACACTGGAAAAGTTGTGAAAGAATAGAATGGGGGATAGTTCATGGAAAAATCAAGTGTCGAAACATTATTCGGCTGGTTGGATGAAACAACGACAATCATTCAGCAGCACCTGAATGAACCGTATCTCGATAGCCTAACAGTTGCGATGGAATACTTATTTTATGAAGGTGCACCTGAAGACATGGACGATATTTTAAATCGAAAATTACATAGCGCTTTAGCAAACATAGATTTTCATTCTTTTGAAGTTGAAGATATCCGTAAGGCAGTTCAACTCGTAATCTTAAAAGGAATGAAAGACGCAACGCAAGAGCAACATGTGATGACACCAGAGTCAGTCGGGTTAATTGTAGGGTATCTTGCCGGCAAGCTCACAAAAGATAAAGAAGAGCTGCGTATTTTTGATCCGGCTAGTGGAACGGCTAATTTACTGACAACTGTTCTTGGTCAGCTCAAGCAAAATGTAAAAGCTTATGCTAGTGAAGTTGATCCAACCTTAATTCAGTTATCTGTTATTAATGCGAACCTACAGAAAAAGGAAATTGAGTTTTTTCATCAGGACAGCTTAAGACCATTCCTGATTGATCCAGTCGACTTAATTGTTGCCGATTTGCCAATTGGATACTATCCAGACGATATTGTAGCGAATGAGTACCAGTTAAAAGCAGATACTGGTCATTCTTACGCACATCACTTGTTTATCGAGCAAAGTTTGCGTTATACAAAAGAGGCGGGTTATCTGATTCTAGTCATCCCTGAATTTCTTTTTGACAGTGACCAATCAGATAAGCTGCATGCATATCTTCAAGAACATGCTCATATAATCGGGGTTATTCGCTTACCTGAATCAGCATTTAAATCAGAAAAGAATGCAAAGAGCATTCTCTTGTTGCAGAGAAAATCTGCAGCAACAAGTGCGCCAAAACAGCCGCTACTTGTACAAATGCCATCTTTCAAGAATGCAAATGCAACAGCAGACATCCTAGGCCAAATGAACAGATGGTTTGAAAATTACCAAGCATAAATGGACTGTAAAAGCCCCAACCTCTAAGTGTGGGGAGAGGGATCCCGTCAAATGATTTCACTTTATCAACATTAATTTTAGGAGTTGACAGCAATGAGTAATGTATTAGCAATTAATGCAGGTAGTTCTTCATTAAAATTTCAATTGATAAAAATGCCAGAAGAAGTGGTTACGGCGATCGGATTAGTTGAACGAATTGGAATGAGTGATTCAATTTTTACAATTGAAGTAGATGGAAATAAGAATAAAACAGTAATCGATATTCCAGATCATGGTGTTGCTGTTAAGATGCTATTGGATTCTCTGATTTCTACTGGTGTGATTCAATCATTTGATGAGATTAATGCTGTTGGACATCGAGTTGTACATGGTGGGGAATTTTTCAGTGATTCTGTATTGATTACAGATGAAGTTATTGCAAAAATTGAAGAAACATCTGAGCTTGCACCATTGCATAATCCTGCGAATTTAACAGGAATTCATGCATTTAAAGAAATTTTACCGAACATACCAATGGTTGCTGTATTTGATACGGCTTTTCATCAAACAATGCCGAAATCTTCTTATTTATATAGTTTGCCACGTGAATATTATGAGGATTTTGGTATTCGCAAATATGGTTTCCATGGCACCTCACATAAGTATGTTTCGGAACGTGCAGCTGAATTAATGGATGTTCCACTTGATAATTTACGTTTGATTTCCTGCCATATTGGAAATGGAGCAAGTATTACAGCGATCAAAGATGGTAAGTCATTGGATACCTCCATGGGCTTCACTCCACTTGCTGGTGTAACAATGGGTACCCGCTCTGGTAACATTGACCCTGCTCTTATTCCGTATATTATGGATAAGACTGGTAAGACGGCCGATGAAGTTATTAATGTGTTAAACAAAAAAAGCGGAATGCTTGCATTGTCTGGATTCTCCAGTGACTTACGCGATATCGAAGAAAAGTCAGATACGGATCCACGTGCAGAGCTAGCATTGAAGGTTTTCGCAGACCGTATTCATAAATATATCGGTTCTTATGCTGCAAAAATGAACGGGGTAGACGCAATTATCTTTACTGCCGGTGTAGGAGAAAATAGTACAACCATTCGTGAGCAAATCCTAACTGGATTAGAGTTCATGGGAATCTATTGGGATCCTAAACTCAACGATGTTCGTGGGAAAGAGCAATTTATCAATTACCCACATTCACCAGTAAAGGTTATTATTATTCCAACCAATGAAGAAATAATGATTGCGAGAGATACCGTACGTTTAAGCAAATAAACCATTGAGGGCTTTGTCAAACTATTTATGACAGGTCCTTTTTACTCTCGATGAAATTGAGTATAAATCTGTCGGAACTTGAACACAATTACTATGAAAA
This sequence comes from Oceanobacillus sp. FSL W7-1309, assembly GCF_038002145.1. Lineage (NCBI taxonomy): Bacteria > Bacillati > Bacillota > Bacilli > Caryophanales > Bacillaceae > Oceanobacillus > Oceanobacillus sp. FSL W7-1309. The sequence goes on along the minus strand of NZ_JBBOBX010000002.1, from coordinate 1,084,958 downwards.
TAAATAAACATAGATATGGAAAAATAAAGCGCCTTGGGTTACCCCAAAGCGCTTTGTTTACGTCCAATCCAACAACTAGCGAGACTCTTCCCTTCCCGCGCGTTATTATCTTACTACTAAAACATCACAGGATGCATATCTCGTAATGCTTTCAGATACACTTCCAATTAGAAAGCGCTCAACTGCATTCATACCAGTCGCACCACAAATAATTAAATCAGCATTAAAATTTTCAGCGATATCTTTCGCAATTTTTACTTTAGGAGAACCGTATTCTACACACCTAATTAAGTCAGTTAGTCCAGCAGCATTTGCATTCGCAACATATGCGTCGAGTAATTCCTTTGCATATTCCTCTGCTCGCTCTGATAATGTACGATCATATGCCTCTGCTGTTGCAAAACTACGGGAATCAACTACATGTGCAAGGATAAGACGAGCATTGTTACGTTTTGCGATATCTAATGATTTCTGAAACGCCTTTTCAGCAGCTTCTGATCCATCAACGGCAACAATTATATTATTATATTCCATAATTTATCTCTCCCTTCTATACTTAGTATATACCCAGATTTAGCTGAATGTAAGCGTGGTAATAGTAATTTGGTAATAAAAGTTATGCGGTTGTTACAGATTTTAGAACATACTATACCTATGGAGGTGAAATGCGATGTCGAAAAAGGCAGAGAAACATGAAAAGCTTTTTGAAGATAACGAAGGAGTTGCCGCTGTTCAGAACCAATTAAATGAAAGTTATCAAAGTGGTGTTATTGAAGACCAACTGCATAATAATAAAGGGATCTACACATTTAATAATCAAAAGAAGTAATAAAGGCTAACAACTGAAGATGTTTAAAAAGTCTGGTTCATCATCGTTCTTTTTGAACTCGCACTGATAGGGGAGAACGGTGAATTATCGATTCTCCCTATTAATCGGTGCTTTTTATACATGCATTTGATACAATTAGATTAGTGATTTGTTTGGATAATTTTGACTACATATAAAAGCATAAGGGGGCGTAATCATGAAAATTGGAATACCAAAAGAATTGATGAACAATGAAAATAGGGTAGCTATGGCGCCATCCGGAGTTCTCACTTTAAAAAATGCTGGACATGAAGTCTATGTTGAAACGTCAGCTGGGATGGGGTCAGGCTTTACAGACGAAGAGTATGTTGCAGCTGGTGCAGTCATTGTGAACACTGCCAAGGAAGCTTGGTCTCAAGAAATGGTGATGAAAGTAAAGGAACCGCTCCAAGAGGAATTTGAATATTTCATTGAAGGACAAATTTTATTTACCTACCTTCATTTAGCAAATGAGCCTGAGGTAACGAAAGCGTTAATTGCTAAAAAAGTTGTGGGGGTTGCTTATGAAACGGTTCAGCTGCCGAACCGAACACTGCCACTATTAACTCCAATGAGTGAGGTGGCTGGAAGAATGGCAACGCAAATTGGTGCACAGTTCTTGGAAAAGTCTAAAGGTGGCAAAGGAATCATTTTATCCGGAATCCCTGGTGTTAGTCGCGGTAAGGTTACCATAATTGGTGGGGGCGTTGTTGGAACAAACGCGGCGAAAATTGCGATTGGATTGGGTGCTGAGGTTACAATTATTGATTTGAACCCAGATCGTTTACGGCAGCTTGATGATATCTTCGGTTCCTCAATCAATACGTTGATTTCCAATTCATTGAATGTACAAGAAGCTGTGAAAAAGTCAGATCTTGTAATAGGTTCGGTTTTAATTCCAGGCGCAAGAGCACCGAAGCTTGTAACAGAAGAAACCGTAAGTGAGATGGAAGCCGGCTCTGTTATTGTCGACGTTGCGATTGATCAAGGTGGTAATTTTGAAACAAGTGATCGAATTACTACACATGATAATCCAACATTTACAAAGCATGGTGTACTACACTATACCGTTGCCAATATGCCAGGAGCTGTACCGCGAACATCGACGATTGGGTTAACGAATGTTACCGTACCATATGCATTGCAATTAGCAAATAAAGGGGTTAAGCGTGCAAGTCTAGAAAATGAAGCACTTTTAAAAGGGATTAATACTATAGATGGTTTTGTAGCGTATGAAGCAGTTGCAGAAGCACATAACTTAGCATACGAAGATGCTCGTGTATTGCTGCAAAAAAAATAAGAGCACTAGGCTCTTAAGTCAAGCGGCCGAACGCAGAGTTGATGGTGTCTCACCTCGTGGCACCATCATCCTGTATTCGCCATTTATGCTCCAAACGCAGAACATGGAACCGCTCTACTTCTCAATAGCACCAAATCCAGAACTATGACACCATTCCACTTCAAAACAGCGCCAAAAACAAAATGATGACGCTATTCTACAGCCCAATAGCTTCAACTGTCCCGACTACGTTTTACTTATTCAATAATTTGCAGCTCTTTTGGATAAGCGGTTAAGATATCCGGTCCTTTTTCTGTCATGAAAATCATATCTTCAATTCGTACACCACCAGAATTGGGAACGTAAATTCCTGGTTCAATTGTGTAGCACATACCAGATTTTAAGGATAGCTCATTATTGCTGTGCATGGATGGATATTCATGTGTTTCAATTCCTAGACCATGGCCAATTCGATGTGTAAAGTAATCACCGTAGCCAGCCTTCGTAATTGTCTCCCGTGCAGCTTGATCGATTTTTCCGACTGACGTATTCAATTTAGAAGCAGTAATGGCATCCAGTTCTGCAGCAAGCACGGTTTCATATATTTTTCGTTGCTCATCGCGAACGGATTTATAGGCTACCGTTCTTGTAATATCGGAGCAATAACCTTCAAAAATAACACCGAGATCAAATAGTACAAGGTCTCCTGGTGCAACCTTCGCGGATGCAGGTGTACCATGTGGAGAGGCCGTTTTTGCTCCAGTAAGTGCCATCGTTGTAAACGACATTTCTCGCACACCTTGTTTTTTGAGCTCATACTCTATTTTAGCAACAAGTTCAAGTTCAGTTATGCCTTCAGTAATTGCCTTTACACCAGTTTCAATCCCGAAGTCAGCAAGAGCCGCCGCTTGTTTTAATAAGGTATATTCCTTTTTATTTTTGATCACACGTAAGTTAGCCATGATTTCTTTTGCATCTACAATTGTGGTGTTCGGTAAAATTTGGCTTATTGCCTGTGACCGTTCCAATGTGATGTGATCATGCTCGATTGCCATTGATTTTGGAATCTTATTGTTTTTATTTAAGTAATTGGAAAATAGTTTCCATGGATCTTCGTGGTCGTAATAGCTGATCACAACACTAGCCCAGCCAGCAGCTTTAGCGTCTTCCTCCTCCATCTTAGGCACGATCAGCACAGGATCAAGCTCCGCATTAACATATACACCAATCAAACGCTCATGTGGATCGGTATAATAATTGCTTAGATAATAGAAATTTGCTTTTGAAGTTATCAGGGCACTATCGATTCCTTCACTTTTTAACTCTGCTAATAAATTACTTAATCGTTCATTCATTTTTGTTTCACCTCGAAAAATAGACTACTCTTAGTATAGCAATGTGTTCATCTGTGTTCAAATAAAGGAAGATTATAAATTAATTCTATATGATACTGAAACTTTTCATCGTTTTACTCGTATTACAAAGGGAAGAGAAGTGACAAGGCGTTGGTAGTAAGAGAGTCAATGTACAAATGCACTCTATTATGAACCTAGTGAATGCAAACTTCTCGAAAAAAATGATAAGATTGTTATAACAAGTATAAATTTAAAAGGAGGAAGACTCATGTTTAAATTTTTTAATCGAATCAAGACAGTCGTAAGCTCAGAATTAAATGCTATGCTTGATAAGGCTGAGGATCCAGTGAAAATGCTTGATCAATTTATGCGTGAAATGGCAGCAGATATTCAAGAAGTGGAAGCTGCGGTTGCCAAACAAATAGCAAGCGAAAAAATGCTAAAACGTAAAGCGAATGACGCTGAAGCAATGATTGAAAAACGCACGCAACAAGCAGAACAAGCAATTGAAGCAGATAATGATGACTTAGCCCGTCGTGCTTTGGAGGATAAAAAAGGCCATGAAGCAACATTCAAAACATTAAATGAGTCATGGGAACGTACAAGTAAAGATGTTGATGCATTAAAAGAAAAATTAACCGAAATGAAAAAAGAATATCAAGAAATGAAATTGAAAAAGGATACATTAAAAGCACGTGCAGAATCAGCGAAAACCAGAACAAAAATGAATCGTACCATGTCCTCAATTGGAAACGATGAATCAAAGCGTGGGTTTGAGCGAATGGAAGAGAAAGTAATGCAGTATGAGGCAGAAGCTGAAACATCAGAGGATTTAGCTCAATCTGCCCGTACGTTAGATGATGAATTCAAGGAGTTAGCAAACAATGACGTGGACGACGAGCTTGCAGCCTTGAAAGCAAAATTAGGGAAATAATATATAGTAGGGGAGCAGATTATTCTGCTCTTTTCTAATGGTGTAAGAAATGTATCAAAAGGGTAAAGGAAAAAGAGATACTCTTGTCGAATAATTAGAGTAAATGAATAAAAAAGGAGAGATATTTGTGAAGGTATCGTATCATGGACATTCTGTAGTACAAGTGGTTACAGATAGTCATACCATCTTAATTGATCCATTTATTTCAGGGAATGAAGCATGTGACCTTGATGCGAACACGGCAAAAGCTGATGTGATTTTGCTGACACACGGTCATAATGACCATGTGGGTGATACGTTTGAAATTGCTAAAAGAAATGACGCATTGGTCGTTGCTCCAAACGAGCTTGCTGTTTATCTAGGTACGAAAGGGTTGGTTACACACCCAATGCATATCGGGGGAGCGCGTGAATTTGACTTCGGCAAGGTAAAATTCACACAAGCTTTCCATGGCTCATCTTATACGGAAGAGGATGGAACCGTCATTTACGGTGGAATGCCAGCTGGAATATTGCTGACTATTGATGGGAAAACAATTTATCATGTTGGGGATACTGCGTTATTTACGGATCTAAAAATGTATGGCGAAATGCATTCCATTGATCTTGCATTTATACCAATTGGGGATAATTTCACAATGGGACCAGAAGACGCACTTGTTGCAGCGGACTGGATTAATGCCAAGATTTCCGTTCCAGTTCATTACAATACTTTCCCAGTTATTGATCAAGATGCGAAAGCGTGGGCTGAACAAGTGAAAACTGGTGAAGGACGCGCACTTAATATTGGTGATGTAATCGAATTATAAAAATATGAGTTTCATCGAGGGATACATGTGTTTATATGATTTCGGTTTATTTGGAGTACTAATAAGACCAAATAAACCGAGATCAATACCTCATAAAATGTTTGACAATAGCAAGTGCTGCGATTGAAGCATAAACAAACCGCAGTTCACTTCGAATTGACTACCAAATAATCATTCAAAGCATGTTGTAACGTTCCTTTTATTTCAATGTCCTTCTCGATGCCCCATCCTAACTGGATCATCTTATTGGCAAGTTGTGGACTTAAGCCTGTGAGAATTGATTTAGTGCCCATCAACGTTACCCCGTTTAATACCTTTTGAAAATTAGAAATCGTATATTCATCCATCTCAGGTATTCCAGAGAGATCCATAATTAATACTGATGCCCGTAGTCTTGATATTTCATTTAATATCTTTTCTTTAATAATATCCATGCGATAGGAATCAAAGCTACCAATCATCGGCAATATTGCTATCGAAGCACTAACTGGTATAATCGGAACGGATAGATGCTCAACTAAATTTCGCTGTGTCATAATTAATTCATCTTTATATTTAGAATAGCTAATAAAAAAATTATTTAAGAATTCATCAATTCCATCATTAATATTCTGTTCGAGTTCGTAAAAATCGGTAAGAGATTTAGAATTGCTGTTTAAAGGATTATTTTCACGGAGCAAATGCCATAAAGTACGTCTAAGTGCATGAATCCATTCTAATTTAAGTGCCAGGGTTAATGAATGTTTAGCCCAAGATATTCCTTCCACTTCGGCAAAATCGATGAGCTCCTCTCTTTTGTTTCCCGCAACGAAGAGGGCAATCTTTTCTGCATTTTTTAATAAATCGATATTTCCTTCTTCTAAAATAGAATTAATTTTCGTAGCTACATTACTTGCCTCTGATAATAGTAAAGACTGGAATTCTTCTCTATTATTTAAAATATATTTATCAATTTTACTAGTTGTTGTCACATTCATTACCTCCTGTTTCAGAGCGCTTTTTTTATTCGATATTACTTGAAATCTCCTTCTCATACTCTAATTATATCATATTATACTAAGTGATTAATGGACTCATAAATCTGCAAAAAAGAGTTGTGATGCGTTTTATAATACAATTATACTAGTTCTATATTACTGATAATAGGGAGTTATATTCATGGAAATTCTATTGATTATTTTTTTCTTCATTCTAGGCACTACGCTAGGATCTTTTTATAATGTTGTTGGACTCCGATTACCGAATAAAGAATCTTTTTATAAAAAGGGTGATCGCTCGTATTGTCCTAATTGCAAGAAACAGTTAGCTTGGTGGGAGCTCATTCCCGTTCTTTCTTATATGGTGCAAGGTGGAAAATGCCGAGGCTGTAAACACAATATCTCCTTTATTTATCCGACCGGTGAGCTGCTAACTGGATTATTGTTTGCGCTAAGTTATATTAGATTTGGCTTAGAAGTGGAGTTATTTATGGGAGTTTCCTTTGTATCTATGCTTATGATTATTTTCATCTCTGACATAAGCTACATGCTTATCCCAAATAAGATATTACTGTTTTTCTTACCATTCTTTATTATCGTACGCATTATTCAGCCGTTAGATCCTTGGTGGTCTTCCGTTACAGGTGCCGTTACTGGGTTCGGATTGATTTTTATTATTATTCTCCTATCAAGAGGTGGGATGGGAGCAGGAGATATGAAACTTTTTGGTGTTTTAGGACTTGTGTTAGGCTTTGAAAAAGTAATATTAGCTTTCTTCCTCGCTTGTTTGATTGGAGCGTTTGTAGGAATTGTCCTCATGGTGTTGAAAATTGTCAAACGTAAACAGCCAATCCCATTTGGTCCATTTATTGTCATTGCAGCATTAATTTCTTATTTCTTTGGAGATGCGATGGTTGCTTGGTATGTTAGCTTATTAATTTAATTAACGAAAAATTAACAAATCTTTCTATGGAATATATTGTCATGGTAATGCTTATGAAGACATCTACCTTCTTTCTAAAATGCTTAACTTAAAGCATCCTTCTAGTTGAAATTGCAGTACCGCATGGTAAATTACTAAATCATTAAATAGAGATTGTTTTGCGGTTAGTCTTGTAGAAGAAGTAATTGATGCTATTTATATTATTACCGGGCGAACATCCAATTAACAATGGGAATTCCCTGTTTTATTGACAATTACACCCTTTCACATGATTCGAGGAAATGATAAAATAGCAAATAGTATGAATTACGAAAAGTAAGGGGTGAAACCTCTGTTTACTTTTATATTGATATTCCTGTCTTATTTATTCGGTTGTGTGAATGGTGCATACTATGTGGGGAAGCTAGCTGTTAATCAGGATATTAGAAAACTTGGTAGCACAAATGCCGGAGCTAGAAATGCAGGAAGGGTATTGGGGCGGAGTGCTTTTATTTATACGGTAATTATAGATGCTTTAAAAACAATTATCCCATTACTCATAGCCGGTTATGTGTTTACTGTCAGCAGTTTCTTATTGGGATGTGCAGCTTTAGCTGTTTTAGTTGGACATATCTGGCCAGTGCAGCTACAATTTCGTGGTGGTAAAGGCGTCGTTGTCTATTTGGCGGCAGCTCTCGTGCTTACACCTTTGACACTGGTTGCAACCGGAGTGATCTTATTAATAGGCTTGTGTCTAAAAAGAAGCTTTACAATAGCCGGTCTAGCTGCCCTTGCCATTATTCCAATCACATTGTTAATCATTTCAGAATATATACTGTTTGGAATATTTTTATTGATGCTGATCATCGTTTTACTTCTACACAGAAAAGGGGAACCAAGATGAGTCAATCAACACCTACTTTATATAAAATTGCAGAACTTGCTGATGAAATAGAGCAAATTCATCAACTGAATTATGAAACGTTTGTGGAGGAAATTCCACAGCACAATGCAAATAATCAAAAGAAATTAGTCGACCGTTTTAATGACGAGAATACATATATCATTGCAAAAAAGAATAATGAGGTCATCGGGATGATTGCTATCAGAGGAAACCGACCTTTTTCACTCGATCAAAAGCTTGATCATCTTGAAACCTATTTGCCTGAAAAAGCGATACCCTGTGAGATTAGACTGCTTTCAATAAAACCGGCTTATCGAGGTGGACGTACTTTTTATGGATTATGTGAAAAGCTTGTCTCCTATTGTCTGGAAAAAGGGTATAACATGGCTTTAATCTCCGGAACAACAAGGCAAACAAAGCTGTACAGGCATATCGGATTTGAGGCATTTGGACCACTTGTCGGTACAGAGAAAGCTCCCTATCAGCCCATGTATTTAACAAAAAAGAACTTTGAATTAGCATCCAGGCTTTTCGAAAGACTTATTCATAGAGAAGAGAAGAACTTCTATCATAATTTTCTTCCTGGCCCTGTAGAGATTTCTGAAAATGTGAAAAAAGCATGGGGTAAACCAGCAATTTCTCATCGTTCTGCTAGTTTTAAAAAGGTTATGAATGACGTGCAACAAGGCCTTTGTCAGCTCACTAATGCTAAGCACGTGGAAATAGCGGTGGGTACAGGAACACTAGCAAATGAAATGATTGCAGCACATTTGTCCAACACCCGCTCAAGGGGGCTGATATTGGCCAATGGTGAATTCGGGGAAAGGTTAATTGATCATGGAGTCAGATGGGGACTTTCTTTTGAACAAATAACAAAGAAATGGGGGACTGCTATTGAACTGGATGAAATTGAAAATGTATTAGAGCAAAGTCCCGATATTCAGTGGCTTTGGACAGTTCATTGTGATACGTCTACTGGATATGTATATCCCCTCAAAGACTTGCAGGAAATCTGTAAAAAAAATCGTGTGAAACTCTGTCTTGATGCATGCAGTACGGTCGGTGTTCTACCGGTTGACTTCGGTGGGGTGTATATGGCAAGTACTGTTAGCGGAAAGGGACTGGGATCTTATCCCGGACTTGCTATTCTTTTTCACCAGGAGGAAATCTTTCCGAATAAACAGATCCCGGCTATTTTGGATATTGGCACTTATCAGGCTTCAGCAAGTGTACCTTTCACGCATTCATCCAATGGACTGGCTGCGTTACAGGCAGCATTACGTAATCTCGAGCCAGTAAGCGAGGAATTGGCTATGGAGATTTGCCGTGTTTTCAAAGCTTCAGGTATGACAGTACTTCGAGGGAGGGAATATTCACCTGGAATTATAACAGTAAGCTTGCCAGAGAATATGGCATCAAAGGATTTTGGCGATCAGTTAAAAACACTTGGTGTACACGTAAGCTATGAAAGCAGTTATCTAGTAAAAAGAAATTGGTTCCAGATAGCTTTAATGGGAAAACAAGAACCCGCAAAAGTTTGGAAAGCTATTGAAATTATTAAGCAGCAATTTGATTATTTTTTAAAAGAAAAAGGGCAACCGCAATGCGCAAAATAAAAATATTATTATCTAATCATATAATAGCATCAGCAATTATTTTTTTATGGCTAAAAACTGTCCTTGTCATGGTGTTTGGATTTAGTCTGTCGTTCATATCCTGGCTGGATATCATCCTTTTGTTCGTCAGTCCTATAGGAACGCTCATGCTGTTCATCGGATTCAGTTTTCTATTCAGCAAAAAGGTTCACCCGTTAGGTTTAATGGTTATTTATATTCTGATCACAGGACTTTTGTATGCAAATTTACTTTATTATCGTTTTTACATTGATTTTGTAACGGTTTCTGTTTTGTTGCAATTAAATAATGTTGGCGGACTTGGGGCAAGTACGTTGGAACTGTTTTCTCCGTTCGATATTTTATTGTTTATTGACATTTTCGTGGTTGCGTTTGTATTATTTTCGAAAAGAAAAAAACAAATTAACATGCCAAACAAAAGAAAATACGGACTTGCCAGCATTGGAATAATAGTTCTTACCGTTATTATTGGCATGATGCAAAATCAATATTTATTCAAAACGGCGTATGATAGGGAAGGTCTTGTTCAATCGCTTGGATTGTATAATTATCAGGTAGTCAATATGATCTTTGGAGCAATGGCACCGATTGAAAAGGCTTTTTCAGATGAAGTTGATGCGAATACGGTGAGCAGTTATCTCAAGAAGGAGGAAAGAAAGCAAACTGAATTATTTGGAATTGCAGAAGGAAAAAATGTAATCATGATCAGTATGGAATCCACACAGAATTTTGTTGTAAATGAAAAAGTAAATGGGGAAGAAATTACACCATTTTTGAACGATCTTATTCAGGATAGCTTTTATTTTTCCAATATTTATGACCAGACAGCACAAGGGAAGACATCTGATGCAGAGTTTATGATCGATACTGGATTATATCCGCTTCCAAGTGGGTCTGTTTTTGTGCGCCGCCCTAAAAATGAATTTGAATCACTGCCTAATATTCTGCAGGAGTATTCCGGTTATAAAGCATATACCTTTCATGGAAATGATGCCGGCTTTTGGAATCGCAAACAAATGTATGATAATTTTGGCTATGAGCATTTTTTTGCCAAAGAAAACTATGACGTAACTGAGGAAAACTCGATAAATTATGGGATTAAGGATATTGCTTTTTTTGAACAATCGATGGAAGACCTCATCTCATTGCCTGAGCCGTATTTGGCAAAATTCATTACATTAACAAATCATTTCCCTTTTCTGTTAGAAGAGGAGGATCAGTTGATTGAGCTAGCTGAAACAGGAGTTGATGTTGTAAATCGGTATGTTGCTACAGTCAGATACCAGGACAGGGCATTGGAACGTTTTTTTGAAATGGTTAAAGAAGAAGGATTGTATGAAAATACAATTTTTGTGATTTTTGGCGATCATTATGGTATTTCGAAAAAATATGAAGCTGGTGTCCATGAATTGCTTGGGCAGGATAATACACCGCTTAATCATTTGGAACTGCAGCAGATACCAGTTGTCATTCATGTACCGGGACAACAGGGGGAAACAATTGAGGCAAATGGCGGTGAAATTGATATTCGGGCAACACTCCTTCATCTGCTAGGTGTTCCTACTGAAGACCGGTTATCCTTCAGCCGGGATTTATTCACAAGAGCTGCAGACATGCCAGTTGTTTTCAGGAATGGGGATATGATCGCAGAAAGTTATGCATTTACAAATAATGTTTGTTATGAGAGAGATTCTAAAAAGAAGGTAAGCAATAAAAACTGCTCTTCCTATCTGAAAACAGCACGTGAAGAACTGGAGCAATCGGATAATATCATATTTGGAGATTTATTTCGGTTCATTCCACATGCGGGGGAGGAAAGTTAGAAATATCAACACAATTCATCTTCACTGTATAAGGATTATTAATTACGTTTGAATATATAATAGAATTGAAGTAACTCCATGTTTTGTACTGACTCACTATAAAGTATTTGGTGGAGCTGTTGACATCATAGCAAATTTTGCTGGAAATTTGGGAGCAAATATCATGGCGACACGAGACCATTATTATCTGGAAATGAATTTGCCCCATAATTTATCAAGCTGTTTCATGGGAAAAACCAGAATAAATAATAACATAATCCACTAGTCTATCTTAAGTTCTTAATCCATCCTTCCTCACATAAACTAATACAAAACCAAAAGGAGGATATCCCATGCGACACTACGCTATACTAAGACTACTATTAGCAGCTTTTTTCCTATACATTGCTTGGCCAGTAATTCCATCAGCTTCTACGAATACAGAGCTAATTTTCTGGGGAGGTTGGTTGCTATTTCTAGTGTTAGTAATTGGAGCAAATTTAGCAACGCTTTTACAAATGACAAGCCCTCCAGTTATGGAACAGGAACAATATAACGAGCTGAGACGGGATAATTATTGAGTTTCTGCACTTTCAACTGTATAATAAATAATAATAAGTGATATAGTACAGTTGAAAGCTGGTGAAATAAAATGACAACTAAACATGAGCAGATTATTCAACATATTATTTCGTTGTCGGTTGGCAGTAAAATTTCGGTGCGGCAAATAGCGAAAGATTTGAATGTAAGTGATGGAACGGCATATCGTGCGATTAAAGAAGCGGAGAATCAAGGGATTGTCAGTACAATTGAGCGTGTAGGTACGATTCGAATTGAACGTAAGAAGAAAGAGAACTTTGATCGCCTTACGTTTGCTGAGGTCGTTAATATCATTGATGGACAAGTATTGGGTGGCCACGACGGATTATATAAAACATTGAGTAAATTTGTAATCGGTGCCATGCAGTTAGAAGCTATGATGCGCTATACTCAAGCGGATTCCTTATTGATTGTCGGAAACCGAATTAAGGCTCATGAACTGGCATTGAATGCTGGTGCGGCTGTACTAATAACAGGTGGATTTGATACAGAAGATTATATTAAGAAACTAGCAGATGATAAAGAAATGCCAATCATTTCAACGAGCTATGATACGTTTACCGTTGCTGCTATGATTAACCGAGCGATCTATGACCAATTGATAAAGAAAGAAATTATTTTTGTTGGTGATATTGCTACACCTTTTGAAGAATCCCATTATTTACGTTCAAAGGATACGATTGAAGCGTGGTACAAGCTGAATAGTTTATCCTCACATACACGTTTTCCAGTTGTAGATGATAAACTGCAAGTTATTGGGATGGTCTCTTCAAAGGATATTGTTGGGAAGGACAGAAGCATTGTAATTGATCGCGTGATGAGTAAAAAACCACAAGTAGTTCTAAGCAAGACTTCGCTCGCCTCTGTAGCACATACGATGGTTTGGGAAGGCATTGAGCTTATTCCTGTTGTGGATCAGTCCTATCAGTTGCAGGGTGTTGTATCACGACAGGATGTATTAAAAGCCATGCAGCAAATTCAACGACAGCCACAGGTTGGTGAAACCATAGATGATATAGTTTCCAGAAATTTAGAAACAAGTGAAGATGATGAGAATGTTTTCGAATCGATGGTTATTCCGCAAATGACGAATCAATTAGGGACGCTATCAAATGGCGTGTTCACAACATTGATTACAGAGGCAAGCAGTCGTTTGCTGAAAAAAGTGAAAAAAGCAGATGTTACCATTGAAAATATAACCGTCTATTTCAGCAAGCCCGTTCAAATCGACAGTAAACTAATTATTAAACCGCAACTACTTGATGTTGGACGACTTTATGCAAAAATGGATGTAGAAGTATTTAATGAGCGTAATTTAGTAGGAAAAGGATTAATTATGGCTCAGCTAATTAATCGTTAATAAAAAAAGAAATCGGCCGAAACAGCCGATTTCTTTCATTCTTGCACGATTCAGTTATTCACTCGGGTTTAGGCGACGCCATTCACTGCGATAATGTTTTGCCTCCATAAGACCTCTGTAAAATTGAAGCCCTCCGAGAATAAGGAAAACAATCCCTATAAATAAAGACAGCTGTGTTTTATAGAAAATATATTGGTTAATTCCAAACACGAAAACAAATGTACCAAGACATATACGTGCTTTTGCGTTAAAATAGCGTTGAATAAGTTCATCTTTGCTTTTAAGAATGGCAACTTTATAATAGATAAAGAGAACAGCTGCGACAACAATGATGGCAGGGAAAATAAACATGGAATCTCTCCTAAATTAATTTAAAGTTTATGTAAGTAAAATTCTCATATAATTGTAACTTGTTTTTATAAATAAATCTAGAGAAACCAAACAAGATTAAAGGAGTAGGAGCAAAAATATGAAATGGACACAGATTATTGAAGCGATTAAGGAAAACGATACGATTATTATTCATCGGCACGTTAGACCGGATCCAGATGCACTTGGGTCGCAGGTTGGTTTAAAGGAAATCATCAAGCACTCCTTTCCGAACAAGCACGTTTATGCGGTAGGGGAAGATGAGCCTACATTAACGTTCTTGGCTAAGATGGACAATGTCTCCGATGATGTATATGAAAACGCGCTTGTCATCGTATGTGATACGGCTAATAGGCCGCGAATTGATGACCAGCGGTATACGTTTGGAAAGCAGCTTCTTAAAATAGATCATCATCCCAATGTAGATGAATATGGTGACGCGAGTGTTGTTGATACAGCTGCAAGTTCTGTGAGCGAGATGATTTTTGAGTTGTATGATCAGGGGAAGGAAGAAGGATTTAGCTTAAATGATGCTGCTGCACGTTTATTATATGCTGGAATTGTTGGCGATACGGGAAGGTTTATGTTTCCAAGTACAACGAAAAAGACATTTCAGTTTGCAGCTGAATTGGTAACCTATGACTTTGACAGACCAGCATTATATGCTGAATTGTATAGTGTGGAAGATAACATTTCTCGTTTGCAGGGGTACATTTTGCAAGAGTTTGAGCTTTTACCATCAGGGCTTTGTACAATCAGGCTAACAAAGGAAATATTAGAGAAGTTCCGTGTTTCTCCTGATGAATCTGGGCAGCTTGTAAATATATTAAGTAACATGAAAGGTATAAAAGCATGGGTGTTTTTCATTGAGGAGGAAGATCAGATTCGCGTCAGATTACGTTCGAAAGGTCCAGTAATTAACGAAATTGCCGCAAATTACAATGGCGGGGGACATCCATTGGCTTCAGGGGCAACGATCTATTCATGGGAAGAAGCAGATAACCTGACAAATGAACTGGAATCAGCTTGTCTTGCATTTATGCGATAAGCTAGAGATTATGCTGGAGACTGCCATCAAGACAGTCTCCAGCTTTAATTCGTTTTACTCGTTGTTAATGGGATAAACCAATAACCAGAGTCAGTTTCATCGCACTGGACAGGCATTTTCTCTTTTTCAATTGCTCGTTTCATTAAACGGACAAGTTCTTCTGATTCTGCGTATGCATTTTGCCCTTTTCTTAATTGATTCATTTTTTCATCACGTATTCTTCTTAGGTTGATAGGCAACACGGACATCGACTCCCTTCAATATATGGAGTGTAACTGCTTTCATTACTATTCTACGATTATCGACAAAGGAAATCCATACGATTGTTCGATGTGTCACGAAAAATACAAATTAATTTGACAATTGCGGGATTATCTCTATTTTTAAGTCCATTGAAATCGTTAATTTCTTCACCTCGAAATAGTAGGTGAAATCATCAATGGTAAATCCTTTATTCTCTATTGTAGATTGAAGCAATTGATCGCTCTTATCTATAATCGAAATTTCTTGTCCAATTATATGGCTAATTTGTTCCTTAACCATCTCCTCCAGCTGATGTTCAATGAGTCGGTCCAGCTTCAGTCTCTCGCCATCAACAATCGTAACGGAAATAGAGTTAATGGTTAATGGCTCTTCGGATTTCTCACTTAAATCTTCCTTGTCTTGCAGCAATGCTGCATTCTGTTCTTTCAAGTCATTTACTTGCGATGACAGTTCGAGATTTTCCGCTAATAATTCCTCGTACATCGTGCCGTACATATAAATCAGGATGAAGTATGCAATAATACCCCCAATGAATGCACCTGCGAAAAAAAGTTGCCAGGAAGGCTTTTTATGATATGGTGGAATATGCATTACGGGCTCCCCTTTTGTAAAAACCAATCAATAATGATGATGCCAGTTTTTACACCACCCATAGCAGACAGAATAAGTAAAACTTGCTTAACGAAATCGATTGTAGATCCATCTGTTAATCCCTTTTCAAAGTTTGCAATCGCATCAAAGGTACCTCCAATTGCCGCAACAATAGCCCAAATTCGCAAGCGGTCAGCAATTCGTCCCATTGATGTAAGTGGGGCATCGCCCGTTGCGAAATCCCCGATACTGCCGATGAAAGATCCTCCAATAATTACACCGAGAGCAATAAAAAAGCACGAAATAAATGCAGCAAAAAACCGTTCTTCCATTATTTATGCACTCCTTTGAGGCATGGTCTATACATTTTATGATTGTCTCGGACGAGTTATGCTAAGAAAAGAATGCAAAAGCGTATGCATGTTCGAAAATGGTTGTTATAATAATAGTTAGAAAGAAAAGGCGGGATAGTATGTCATACACACATTTACAGGTTAAAAGCGGCTATAGTTTGATGAATAGTACAATAACGATTCCTAAATTGGTCGAGCGGGCACATAAATTAAATTTTAATGCGCTTGCATTAACGGATGAAGAAGTGCTGTATGGAATTATTCCATTCTATCGTGCATGTAAGAGCTATGGAATTAAGCCAATTATTGGAATGTCTGTACGACTACTGGACAATGAGGAAGAAGTTATTCCATGTATCTTATTAGCGAAAAATAATGCTGGTTATCACCAGTTAATCAAACTTAGTACAACTATTCAGCAGGATTCTATAAATGGCATCGACTTAGGGGCAATACAGCAGGCAGCTGGTCAATTGATTTGTATTGTACCAGTTCAACATGATAAAATAACGCAGCTTTTTCAACACCAAACACATGCAGGTATTGCCGGTTATTTCAAAAAGTGGCAAGCATTATTTGCCCAAGGTGACTTCTACCTTGGTTTGCAGGAGAGAGACGAGTCGATATTTACACTGGTAAAAGAATTTCATAAAGTATCCCGTATTCCGGTTACGGCGATTAATGATGTCATTTATCTTGATGAAAAGGATGCCATGGCTTTTGATTGTCTCCAAGCGATGAAAACGGGAAAACAGTGGGGAATGAAGATTGCGGATTCCACCATTAAAAATAGACATCTTCGTTCCGAAACGGAAATGGAAAGTTTATTTGGTTTCTTTTGGCCGGAGGTGCTTGCTGAAACAGCGGCAATCGCAGGAAAGTGTAATGTTACGATCGATTTTGAACAGCGTCTGCTGCCATCATTTCCTGTACCTGAAGAAATAAGTGCAGCTGATTATCTAGAGAAATTATGCTGGGCAAAAGTAAAAGAAAGGTACCAAACTTTAACCGATCCTATAAAAAAGCGACTTTCCTATGAGCTCCATGTGATTCAATCCATGGAATTTAGCGATTATTTTCTGATTGTAGCGGACTTTATTGGATATGCAAAAGCAAATCAGATTGTTGTGGGACCTGGTAGGGGCTCATCAGCTGGTTCGATTGTTGCCTATATACTAGGTATTACAGACGTCGATCCAATGGAATACGGTCTATTGTTTGAACGATTTTTAAACCCTGAAAGACAAACAATGCCAGATATTGATGTCGATTTTTCAGATGCGAGGCGTGATGAGGTTATCACGTATGTCCAAGAAAAATATGGCAGGGAACATGTTGCGCAAATCATTACATTCGGTACCTTTGCTGCCCGTTCATTAATTCGAGAATTAATAAAAACAATGGATGTGGATGGGCAGGATGCTAGCTTTATGCTAAGAGAAATTCCGCTGCAGTCAACAAAAAGAATCCCAGAGCTCGTAAAGGAATCGGAAGAATTGTATCGTTATGTCAAAACATCTCCTAAATTAAAGCTGTTATTTGCTGTAGCTGTGAAGCTTGAAGGACTGCCACGTCATATCTCGACCCATGCAGCAGGCGTGGTTATTAGTGAGAAACCGTTAAAGGAACATGTTCCACTAACAATAGGTGCAACCGATACACATCTTACCCAATTTCCAATGAATGATTTAGAAGCAATTGGCTTATTAAAAATGGATTTCCTTGGGCTTCGGAATTTAACCTTATTGGAGAAGGTTATTCAGTCGATAGCTTATACAGGTGCTAACCCGATTTCACTTGATGAAATTCCTGAAAACGATACCCGTACCTATGAATTATTACGAAATGGGCAAACAAATGGTGTGTTTCAGCTTGAATCCCAAGGAATGAAACAGGTACTAACTGAACTTTTGCCTAGCAGTTTTGAAGATATAGTAGCAGTCAACGCCTTGTATCGCCCAGGTCCAATGGATTTTATTCCGGTATATATAGCGCGAAAACATGGGAAGGAAGAAGTAACCTACCCACATCCTGATTTAAAGCCAATTCTTGCCCATACATTTGGTGTGCTTGTTTACCAAGAGCAAATCATGCAAATTGCTAATCGAATTGCAGGTTTTACATTTGGTGAGGCCGATATGCTGCGTCGTGCAGTAAGTAAAAAGAAGCAAGATGTTATGGATGCACAAAAAGAAGCATTTATTCAAGGTTGTCTAAATAATGGTTACGAGCGAAGTGTTGCTGAAGAGATATTTAGCTGGATTGTTAAATTTTCAAATTATGGATTCCCAAGAAGCCATGCGGTTGCCTATAGTAAGATTTCTTATCAGCTCGCCTTCTTGAAAGCAAATTATCCAGCAAGCTTCTTTGCGGAATTATTAAGTGCTTCTCGAAGTCAATACGATAAACTGCATCTCTATATGCAAGAACTAAAAGCGCTTGGACTTGAACTATTACCACCTAATATTAATCGGAGCTTCGGGAAATACAGTGTGGAGAACAAAAAAGTTCGGATGGGACTTACCTCGATTAAGTCGGTAGGTAATCAAGCAATTGGCGAAATTATTCGCGCGCGAAAAGCAGGACCATTTAAAAATATATTCGATTTCTGCCTTCGTACCTCACCAAAGCTCGTTAATCGAAAAACACTCGAAAATCTTATTATTGCTGGGGCATTTGATGAAACGTATTCCAATCGTGCAAGTTTACTTGCTTCAATAGAACAAGCGATGGAGCAGGGAGAGCTTTTTAAAGAATTTTTTGGTGGGTCTAGTCTTTTTGAGGATCAAATCGAGCTAGATGCCAAATATGTTGAGATCGATGACTTTAGTCAAGTTAAGAAATTAGCAGATGAAAAAGAGCTGCTTGGCATGTATGTTTCGAGTCACCCGATAAAGGAATTCAGGAAGCAGCTGCGAGCTAATGGTCATGTCACGCTTAGACAAGCAGCTAAAATGCTTGGAAAGCGAAATTTAGACGTAACGGTAATTATTCAAGCGATACGAGTTATTCGAACAAAACGAGGGGATAAAATGGCATTTCTGACGATTGATGATGAGCAGGCGGAAATGGAAGCCGTTATTTTTCCTGATGTATTCCGAGAGATAAGCTCCTGGCTGCAAGAAGAAATGCTCGTTTGTCTGGAAGGGAAAGTAGAATCTAGAAATAATAAGCTACAAATGGTAATCAATTCCGTCAAGCCATTTCATCAAGAAACATTACAGTCAGATTATAAACAGCGTCTATTTATTAAAGTGGTGAACATGACGAATCAACAAGCACTGCAACTTATCGAGAAGGTAGCGGAATGTTATCCTGGTGGCGCATCGATTATTCTTTATGATGAACAAAAAAAACAATCTTATCAGCTAGCAGAATCTTATTGCCTCTATCCCGACAAAAGTTGTTTAAATATGCTAAAACGGTATTTTGGGAATGAAAATGTTGTTTTGCAAAATCGAGAAGTGTGAAGTAGTTTGAGATTGTAAGTATTTATGGCATTGAAATGGATGCTAATTATAGGAAGCACTTAAAGCATCGTTTCAGTGCTTAGCTTGTTTAGGGTCTCACCGTAACGCATGATTATCACTTTACAGGTGAGATGCATCTGTTATAATAGAGGAGTTATTGGTGGTCTGACCACTATTGAATCAAACAAAAGCCAGCAAGCTTATTAAAGGCAATTATTCTACTTTATTTTAGCTGGTTATGTTTGTTTGGGATATTATACAACAAGACATACAGAGGATATAATACAATTTCTACATCAAAAAGGAGAGAGTAATCTAAAATGGCAAGCTTGAGAGATGAAGCGTTACATATGCATAGGGTAAAGCAAGGGAAATTGGAGATCCAATCAAAGGTTCCTGTTAATAATGCGGCAGATTTGAGTCTAGCGTATTCCCCTGGTGTAGCAGAGCCTTGTAAAGAAATTTATGAAAGTAACGATCGAGTCTACGATTACACAATGAAAGGGAATATGGTCGCCGTAGTAAGTGATGGCTCAGCCGTGTTAGGCCTTGGTAATATTGGACCTGAAGCTGCAATGCCAGTAATGGAAGGGAAAGCTGTGTTATTTAAAGGATTTGCAGGTGTAGATGCATTTCCGATTTGTCTCGCAACACATGATGTAGATCAAATTGTCCAAACTGTTAAATTGTTAGAACCAACATTTGGTGGAGTAAACTTAGAAGATATTGCAGCACCAAATTGCTTTATTATTGAAGAACGCTTAAAAGACGAAACAAATATCCCGATTTTCCATGATGACCAGCATGGAACAGCTATTGTTACAGTTGCAGGTTTAATCAATGCATTGAAGCTTGTTGAAAAGGATTTCTCTGAAATTAAAGTAGTGGCAAATGGTGCAGGTGCAGCTGGCATTGCAATAATTCGCTTATTAGAGAGCTTCGGTGTAAGGGATATGATTATGTGTGACTCAAAAGGAGCTATTTTTGAAGGTAGAACCTATGGTATGAATAGTGTGAAAGATAGAGTTGCTAAATTTACGAATATCAATAAAGTAGAGGGATCATTGGAGGAAGTTCTAGTGGGTGCTGATGTCTTTATTGGTGTATCTGTTGGCGGTGCGCTTACAAAGGAAATGGTTTCTACAATGAATAGAGATGCCATTATTTTTGCGATGGCTAATCCCGATCCAGAGATTCTGCCCGAGGATGCAAAAGCGGCCGGTGCACGCGTGGTTGGTACAGGAAGATCGGATTTTCCAAACCAGGTGAATAATGTGCTTGCGTTTCCTGGTATTTTCCGAGGTGCATTAGATGTGCGGGCAACAAGAATAAATGAACGAATGAAGGTTGCTGCTGCAAATGCAATAGCATCCCTAATTGAAGAAAATGAAATCACAGAGGATTACGTGATTCCGTCACCATTTGATGCGCGTGTTGCCCCATTAGTGGCAGCAGATGTTGCAAAGGCTGCAATGGACTCAGGTGTAGCTCGAATCAAGATAGATCCGAATGAAGTAGCTGAAAAAACGCGAAGTTTAACCGGAGTTAAGAAATAGACGGTTTTCTAGGAGTGGAGTGTTATTTTTGTCCTTTTCAATTAAACAAAAGGTATATCAGGAAGTAATCAAGGAATTACAACGATATATTGAGAGAAATAATCTAAATCCGGGGGACAAGCTTCCATCTGAACGAGAGCTTTCTGAAAGACTTAATGCTGGCAGGTCATCTGTTAGGGAGGCATTACGGGCGTTAGAGCTTATTGGTCTTGTAGAAACGAGACATGGCGAAGGCACCTACTTAAGGGAATATCGCTCCTTTCAAACTGTAGAGTTATTATCATCCTTTATTTTAAGGCAAGATAATATGAAAGATGATTTAACTTTTACGAAGAAAATTTTGGAAAAGGAAGCAGCAAAGTTAGCTTTTGCCCGAATCAGTGTATCTGATATACAGGAATTAAAAGCAATACTTGATGTAAATAGTAGTAATCCACTTACAAAACATCGTGCCTTTTTTAAATATTTATTTGAGAAAACGGAAAATCTATTGTTAATGAAAATATGGTCGCTAATGGATGAGTTTTCACATGCTGTTTGTGTATACCATTTTGAGGAATCTTTCTATAATACTTTACTTAAACACTACAGTGAAAGAGATTATGAATCCATTGATCCATTATTTTCGGGGCCAAGTGAAGGTGAACAGTTGAGAGGAATTTTTTCCCTCGACTGTTTTTGACACTCTTTTTAACTACTAGCCGTTATGATGAATAAAATGATTTAAATAGGTATGTATATGCGTGTTCAAAAAAATGATGAAATGGATCGAGGTCAGCTAAATTCGCAACGTCCAGTGGCTGCGATTGCTCTTCCCATCAAAGTGCTTTATTGCAACGCCGACACTAGCACGTCCTGTACGTCGAATTTCAAGGCGGCGAAGCTCCCCGTACCTGGCTTGCACAGGATGTGCTGACTTCTGCGTTGTCCACAGGACTTGTACGTTCTTAGTAGAGGTGGCTCTATCGTCAACGAGCTTCTACAGGATATGGTGATTATGTTAGCCGAAAGTAAGTCGAAGATCTGCTGTTCTCAGATGTGTCATTTTTACCAGACTTTTTGGACAAACTCTACTATTATGTTGATGTAAGTTGTGAAGGGGGAATAACCTTGCTTAAAGATTTTTTTGGCAAGAGAAGAAAATATGCAACCATTCCAAGTGAACAATCAAAAATCGATGTTCCAGAGGGACTTATGCAAAAATGCCATGGTTGTAATAAAATATATTATCGAAAAGAAATGAAGAAGTCTTTAAATGTTTGTCCAAATTGCGGCTATCATCACCCAATGACTGCTTGGGAGCGGATTGATAGTTTATTTGATGAAGGAACTTTCAGGGAATGGGACAAGGGTCTAACTTCAGGAAACCCACTCGATTTTCCGGGTTATAAAGAGAAGATTGCAAAGGACCGTGAGAAAACGACGTTAAATGAAGGAGTAGTCACTGGTAAAGGAATGATAGTAAATCATCCTGTTGCCTTTGCTGTGATGGATTCTAGCTTCCGCATGGGAAGTTTGGGATCTGCGATGGGTGAGAAAATCGCACGTGCTATTGAAAATGCGAAAGAAGAATCGATTCCCTTTATTATTTTCACAGCTTCTGGTGGTGCTCGGATGCAAGAAGGCATGCTTAGTTTAATGCAAATGGCGAAAACGTCGATTGCAATTAAACGATTCAGCGATGCTGGCGGATTAATGATTTCTGTTATGACCCATCCGACAACTGGTGGGGTTTCTGCTAGTTTTGCTTCCATTGGAGATTATAATTTTGCTGAGCCAGGTGCGTTAATTGGCTTTGCTGGAAGAAGAATCATTGAACAGACCATCCGCGAAAAGCTGCCGGATGATTTCCAAACTGCAGAATTCCAATTAAAGCATGGTCAATTGGATAAAGTGATCCACCGTCATGAGATGAAAGAATTGCTTTCCAAGCTGGTTGCAATGCACAGAAGGGAAGTGGAATAAAAGTGAATCAAATACTCGAGTTTGAAAAGCCAATCGTGAATTTAAGAGAAAAAATAAACGAATTGAAAAATTTCACAGCGAATAGTGAAATTGATTTAACAGCGGAAATTGAAACGCTGGAAAAGCGGCTGGCTATTTTAGAGAATGATATTTATGGCAACCTGAAGCCATGGGATCGTGTGCAAATGGCTCGTCATCCGATGCGTCCCACAACAATGGACTACATTGATAAGCTGTTCACCGACTTTATAGAATTTCATGGCGATCGATTTTTTGGAGATGACGAGGCGATTGTAGCTGGTATTGCATATTATAATGAAATCCCAGTAACCGTAATTGGTCATCAGCGCGGAAAAGATACAAAAGAAAATATTCGCAGAAACTTTGGAATGCCACACCCAGAAGGGTATCGAAAAGCATTACGCCATATGAAGCAAGCAGAAAAGTTTAATCGTCCAATCGTTTGCTTTATTGATACGAAAGGTGCTTATCCAGGTAAAGCTGCTGAGGAACGTGGACAAAGTGAAGCAATTGCAAAAAACTTAATGGAAATGGCTGGTTTAACGGTACCAATCGTTTGTATCGTTATCGGTGAAGGTGGAAGTGGTGGTGCACTGGGACTTGGTGTTGGTGATCGTATACTGATGCTTGAGAACTCAACATATTCCGTTATTTCACCTGAGGGAGCTGCTGCGCTTTTATGGAAGGATGCAGGCCTTGCTCAGCGTGCTGCGGAAACAATGAAAATAACATCTTATGACTTGAAAAAATTAGGCATTGTTGACCATGTTATTCCAGAGCCAAAAGGTGGCGCACATCGAAACCTAGAACAGCAGGCAGCGTATATCGATGAGGTATTAAAGCAATCCCTTACAAATCTCCAGACATTGACAGATGATGAATTAATCGAGAATAGATGGGAAAAATATAAACAAATGGGTGAATTTGAAGTGCTTTAACTTTTGCTCAAAAAGAAGCTGGAAAGGAGCAAGTAATTCGATACATCCTTTTTGCGGACTTTTGAACATCCATTTCTTAACTGTATTAGTTGAGACTGATATTTTATAGTATCAGTCTCTTATTGTGGTTGTAAAAATATAAAATATCTTTAATAAACAAGATATTAATTGCTATTTGCGCTGTTTTTATTTATCTTTAAAGGGTATAGTACAGTTATAGAGCAAATTTCGTTTGACATGAGGTGAACTAAACATGAAGAAAATAGGTGTGTTGACAAGTGGCGGAGATGCCCCTGGGATGAACGCTGCAATCCGTGCGGTTGTCAGAAAAGCGATTTATCATAATTTAGAGGTGTATGGGATTAAAAATGGTTTTCAAGGTCTCATGGAAGGTAATATAGAACAGATGGATCTTGGTTCAGTGGGAGATATTATTCAACGCGGCGGTACGATTTTATTCTCGGCTCGAAGTGAAGAATTTAAAACAGAAGAAGGTCAAATGCGAGGAATTGAGCAATTAAAAAAGTTTGGAATTGAAGGTTTGATTGTTATCGGTGGCGATGGAAGCTTCCGCGGTGCCCAAAAGTTAACGGAAAAAGGGTTTCCATGTATTGGTGTGCCTGGAACGATTGATAACGATATTTCCGGTACAGACTTTACAATTGGATTTGATACATCACTAAATACGATAATTGAAGCAGTTGATAAAGTGCGTGATACCGCAACATCACATGAGCGTACGTATATCATTGAAGTAATGGGTAGAGATGCTGGTGACCTAGCACTTTGGGCCGGTCTTGCTGGAGGAGCAGAAAGCATTCTGATTCCAGAGAAGAAAGAAGACTTTGAAGAAATTGTCGACCGACTTAAACGCGGTCATGACCGTGGTAAGAAGCACAGTATTATTCTTCTGGCAGAAGGCGTTGGAAGCGGGTTTGATTTTGGAGAGCGAATTCAAGAAACAACACAGCTTGAAACCCGTGTTACCGTATTAGGTTATATTCAGCGCGGTGGGTCCCCAACGGCTACAGACCGTGTTCTAGCAAGTAGATTAGGTGCTAAAGCAGTTGAATTGCTAATGGACAACGAGGGTGGCAAGATGGTAGGAATTCAAAATAACAATTTGGTAAGTTACCCGTTTGATGAAATCTTTGCACAATCCCATACAATTAATGAAGAAATGTACAACCTTTCGAAAGAGTTATCGATCTAATTAGGAAGGCTAAAGTTAATCGCATTGTTTGGTTATTTAAACTATGTAAAACGTTCAGGGAGGAAGAAAATTAATGAGAAATACGAAAATCGTTTGTACGATTGGACCTGCTTCTGAGTCAATAGAAACTTTAGAAAGGTTAATCGATGCAGGAATGAATGTAGCTAGACTTAATTTTTCTCATGGTGATTTCCAAGAGCATGGCGCTCGAATTAAAAACATAAGAGAAGCTGCCGAAAATAAAAACAAAACTGTCGCAATTTTATTGGATACAAAAGGGCCAGAGATAAGAACAGGGAATTTTAAAGATGGCTTTGCTGATCTTGTACAAGGAAATACGGTCGTTATTTCAATGCTCGAAGTAGAAGGGACTGCTGAGAGGTTTTCCGTTACTTACGACGGTTTAGTGCATGATGTACATCCGGGTTCGAAAATTTTACTTGATGACGGACTAATTGAATTAGAAGTTATCGAAGTAAATGCGAGTGCGGGTGAAATTGTAACGAAAGCATTGAACTCTGGTGTCATCAAAAATAAAAAAGGTGTAAACGTACCAAATGTTTCGGTGAACCTACCTGGGATTACGGACAAGGATACGGCTGATATTCTGTTTGGAATTGAGCAAGACGTTGACTTTATCGCTGCTTCATTTGTACGTCGTGCATCTGATGTCCTTGAAATAAAAGAAGTTTTAGAAAAAAACAATGGGTCACACATTCAAATCATACCTAAAATTGAGAATCAAGAAGGTGTCGACAATATCGACAGTATTCTAGAGGTCAGTGAAGGGCTAATGGTTGCACGTGGAGACCTTGGTGTAGAAATCCCAGCAGAAGACGTTCCACTTGTACAAAAAGAGCTTATTAAAAAATGCAACAATGCAGGTAAGCCAGTTATTACTGCTACACAAATGCTTGATTCGATGCAACGTAATCCTCGTCCAACAAGGGCAGAAGCATCTGACGTTGCGAATGCGATTTTTGACGGCACAGATGCAATCATGCTTTCTGGAGAAACGGCTGCTGGAGCATATCCGGTTGAATCCGTACAGACGATGAGTAATATTGCATTGAAGGCAGAGTCAGCATTGGAACATAAATCTATTTTAAATGAACGCTCGAAAAATGTAGATATGACCATCACAGAAGCAATTAGTCAATCGGTGACACATACAGCGATGAATTTGGACGTTGATACGATCATTACACCAACTGAAAGTGGACATACAGCAAGAATGATTTCCAAATATCGTCCAAAGGCTTCTATTCTAGCTGTGACATTTGCTGCACACGTTACGCGTCAGCTTTCTCTAGTTTGGGGTGTACACCCGGTGATTGGTAAACAAACAAACACAACAGATGAAATGCTAGATGTTGCAATTGATAAAGCGTTAAGCACGAACATGTGTAAACGTGGTGGAAGAGTGATTATAACGGCTGGCGTTCCGGTAGGTGAGAGTGGTACAACGAACTTGTTAAAAGTTCATGTTATTGGCGATGTAATTGCCAGAGGACAAGGTATCGGGAAACGTACAGCGTATGGTAGAGTTGTATTTGCTAAGTCAAATGAAGAAGCTCTAACAAAAGTAGAAGAAGGAGATATTCTAGTTACGTATGGCACAGAACGTGAAATGATGCCGGCAATTGAAAAAGCTGCTGCAATTATTACGGAAGAAGGCGGCTTAACGTCACACGCTGCAGTTGTTGGCTTGAGCTTAGGCATTCCAGTAATCGTTGGCGTAAAAGACGTCTTTACAGCACTTGAAGAAGGTTCTGACATTACAGTAGATGGTGCAAAGGGCGATATTTATAAAGGACATGCATCCGTACTGTAAACAGTTAGATGTTTTCGGATAACTCCATTCTTGAAATAGAAGCTGGCATAATGCCGGCTTCTATTTTTCTAAAAGCTGTTCATCTGCAAATCGTTTAGAAAAGAAGATTTTATAAATTCATGATAAAATAAGCTTAGAAGGGAGTGTTCTTTATGCGTTGGCTATTCCTATTACTTCTATTCATTCCAGCGATGGAAATCGGTGTTTTTATCTGGGTAGGTGGCATGGTCGGTCCATGGTGGGTTATAAGTATCATTATTCTGACTGGAGCTTTAGGAATCCTACTTGCTAAACACCATGGAATGGAGACGTGGAAGCGAGCCCAAGTAAGAATGAGCAAGGGCCAGGCACCAACTGAAGAACTAATGGATGGCATTTGTATATTGATTGGGTCGGTATTTTTATTTGCCCCAGGATTCATTACGGACACAGTCGGACTCATTTTAGTGCTTCCCTTCTCAAGAAAGCTATTTAAAAATTCGATTCGTGCATTATTGTTAAAATTGGCAAAAGGTGGAACAATCATCTACCGAAAATGGTAGATGAATTATCCTCTAATAAAATTCCATAGAGCTTGAAAAATCCCAGCTTGGTAGATCGCATTTCCTAAAACCGTCACTATTGGTGCCACAAAGAGTCCTGCAATCCCCCACAGCTGCATTCCAAAAAACATCGTTGTCAGTACAATAAGTGGGTGAACACCAATACTCGATGAAAGAATTTTAGGTTCAAGAATTTGCCTTGAAATAATAACGACCATATAGAGTACGGTTATCCCAATTGTGAGGGAATAGTCAGATACAGCATATAAATAGATGATCCAAGGAATGAAGATGATGCCTGTCCCAAGATAAGGAATTAAGTCAACAGCGGCAGCTATAAGCGCAATCGTTAATGCATGTTCTACACGTAAAATCATGAGCCCAGTAAGGATAATACAAGCTGAAATAAAGATAAGCAATAGCTGTGCACGTAAATAGCCGGTAATGGCAAGTTTAACATGATGAAAAAAATCGTAAGTAGACCGTCTGACTGTACCAGGAAGTATACGCGAAGCAATCCGTTTAATGTTTTCTAAGTCATTGGTCATCATAAAAGTTGCTAATAGAATAAATGTCAGTGTTGTTAATGAACCAGGAACAACCGCAAGAATTTCAGGAATTTTAGCTAAACTATTTTGGAGCATGTCTGAACCGGTTGATGTTATAAAGCCTGTGATGGAGCTTATATAGTCTTGTATTGTCGTTTGCTGTTCATTATCAAGGGAATGAAAGAAAGAAATTATTTTTTCATAGAGTGGAAGAATGTTGGTATTGAAAAAGGCTTCAAAAAATGAAACGAATGTCTGTATATAGCTCGGAATCTTTACGGCTAAATAGGCAGTACCTTGATATACCTCTGTTATAACTAATAACACAATCCCAACAAAAAACAACAATAAACCGAGCATAACGACGGTTATAGCGAGTGGCCTTGGAAACTTTAGCTTTGTTTCAATAAAAACGACTAATGGGTATATTAACAAGGACAGGATACATGTAATAAGTATTGGATAGATAAATTTGAAAGTATGCATGAAAATAAGGTAGACTGTAAATAGAGCGCCAAGTACAATCAAAAATCGGATTAGTTGCAGTAGAATAAATTTTTGCATTGGAAAGCTCCCCCAATTTAACGACTAGAAATTGCAAATAGTTGAAAGCCTGTACTATATTTACATATGAAAAATGCTGTTGAAATAGACATGCATTTTCGAAATTCAAGTAAAATATTTAATTACCGACTAAATCCCGATAAATATCGGATGATTGAAGTCAAAAAATTTAAATGTTAAACGGTTTCAATTCACTTTCTAGTCATAATACTTTATAATAGATTTTGGGCTGGACAATAATAGAATTACTTTATTCAAATAGTAGATATATGTACTGGGGTGAATATAATCTGCTATTACCATTTAGTATCACAATAACTAGATTATAAGGATGGTTATTATTGTCGTTAACATTGTACATTTCAACCAAATGCTACAATTACTTTAAAAAAAGGAGAGGGTTTACTATGACAACATCTACAAAGGGGTTAGAAGGTATTGTCGCAACTCAATCGTCCATTAGTTCCATTATAGATGATCAGCTATCTTATGTAGGCTATCGTATTGATGATTTAGCTGAGCATGCAAGTTTTGAAGAGGTCATTTATTTACTATGGAATCTGAAGCTGCCGACAAAAGCAGAGTTGGAAAACGTAAAACAGGAACTAGCTAAAAATATGGAGATTCCAGAAGAGGTTATTGATCATTTACGCTCCTATGATTTATCAACTGTTCATCCGATGGCAGCATTGCGTACTGCTGTTTCTCTACTTGGATTGTATGATGATGAATCAGATATTATGGAACCAGAAGCCAATAAACGTAAAGCTATTCGCATTCAAGCCAAAATTGCTACAATTGTAGCTGCGTTTTCGAGAATCCGTAATGGTCAAGAACCGGTAAAGCCGAAAGCTGACCTTGGCTATGCAGAGAATTTCCTGTATATGCTTAATGGAAAAGAAGCAGATGCGATTGAAATAGAAGCTATTAACAAGGCACTCGTCCTGCATGCAGATCATGAGCTGAATGCTTCTACTTTTACAGCGAGAGTATGTGTAGCAACTTTATCCGATATCTATTCAGGTATTACTGCTGCAATTGGCGCTTTAAAAGGTCCATTGCACGGCGGAGCAAATGAAAATGTAATGAAAATGCTGAGTGAAATTGGCGAAGAAGAAAATGCCATTCCATATGTTGAGAAAAAATTAGCAAACAAAGAAAAAATTATGGGTATGGGGCATCGTGTATATCGTAACGGTGATCCGCGTGCAAAACATTTAAAAGAAATGTCTAAGCAATTAACGACATTGACCAAGCAAGAGAAATGGTACAATATGTCTGTTAAAATTGAAGATTATATAA
The DNA here is from genome assembly GCF_038002145.1 of Oceanobacillus sp. FSL W7-1309. Classification (NCBI taxonomy): domain Bacteria; kingdom Bacillati; phylum Bacillota; class Bacilli; order Caryophanales; family Bacillaceae; genus Oceanobacillus; species Oceanobacillus sp. FSL W7-1309. The sequence goes on along the minus strand of NZ_JBBOBX010000002.1, from coordinate 1,054,958 downwards.
AAGAAAATAAAGGTCTCCCAGCGAACGTAGATTTCTATAGTGCATCAGTTTATCATAGCTTAGGAATTGACCATGACTTATTCACGCCGATTTTTGCTGTAAGCCGTACATCAGGCTGGTTGGCACACATTTTAGAACAGTACGATAATAATCGTCTGATTCGCCCACGCGCGGAATATATTGGTCCTGACTTACAGGATTATGTCGAATTAAACAAGCGTGGCTAATAATTAGATTAAGAATATAGCTGGGTATTCCGGCTATTCTTATTGAATATATTTAGGAGGTTTTTTTATGGCACAAGGAGAAAAAATTATCGTAGAAAATGGGAAAATGAATGTACCAAACACTCCAATCATTCCTTTCATCGAAGGAGATGGAACTGGTCCAGATATCTGGGCAGCAGCAAGCGAAGTTATTGAAGCTGCAGTTGAAAAAGCATATGATGGTGAGAAAACAATTGAATGGCTAGAAGTGTACGCTGGCCAGAAAGCCTTCGATAAAACTGGCGAATGGCTGCCGCAGGATACACTAGATAAAATTAATGAATATAAAATTGCGATTAAAGGGCCATTAACAACTCCAATTGGTGGAGGAATTCGTTCATTGAATGTTGCACTTCGTCAAGAGCTGGATTTATTTACTTGTCTTCGTCCGGTACGTTACTTTGAAGGTGTTCCATCACCAGTTAAACGTCCAGAAGATGTAGATATGGTTATTTTCCGTGAGAATACGGAAGACATTTATGCTGGAATCGAGTGGCAAAAAGGAACTGACGAAGTTAAAAAAGTAATTGAATTTTTAAAGTCCGAAATGGGCGTCAATAAAGTTCGTTTTCCTGAAACATCTGGAATTGGTATTAAGCCAGTTTCTGAAGAAGGCACGAAGCGTCTTGTTCGTTCAGCAATTGAATATGCGTTAACAGAAGGACGTAAAAGTGTTACTTTAGTACATAAAGGTAACATCATGAAATTTACAGAAGGTGCATTTAAAAACTGGGGCTATGAAGTAGCTGAAGAAGAGTTCGGTGATAAAGTATTTACGTGGGCTGAATACGATCGCTTAGTTGAAGCAGAAGGCAAAGATGCTGCAAATAAAGCACAAGATGATGCAATCGCTGAAGGCAAGATCCTTGTTAAAGATGCAATTGCAGATATTTTCCTTCAACAGATTCTAACTCGTCCGAAAGAGTTTGATGTTGTTGCAACAATGAACTTAAATGGCGATTACATTTCTGATGCACTTGCAGCACAGGTTGGCGGAATCGGTATTGCGCCAGGAGCGAACATTAACTATGATACGGGACATGCGATTTTCGAAGCTACACACGGTACTGCTCCGAAATATGCAGGACTAGATAAAGTGAATCCTTCATCTGTTATCCTTTCAGCAGTCTTGATGCTTGAACATCTTGGATGGAGAGAAGCAGCTGATTTAATTACAAATTCTATGGATAAAACAATTGCTTCTAAAGTAGTAACATATGACTTCGCGCGTCTGATGGATGGCGCAACAGAAGTTAAATGCTCCGAATTTGGTAAAGAATTAATCAAGAATATGGCTAAGTAATGCACAAAAGCGGAAGCGCCCGGTTAGCGACGTACGGACTGGACTTTGCCGGAGGAGATAAAGGAAACACGGCGACCGTAGGAAGCCGATGTTGACTTTCACCATAAGGGTATAAGTGCGACTAAGCCTCTGGCACAGCCAGTCGGCAAGTCTTCTTTATCGTACGGAGGTGAAGGAAGTCTCGCTAGTCGATGGGAGCTGGAGCTGAACGTGATTTTGGTGGCGAATAGGGAGATGAATTCCCTGTTCGCCAATCCGCTATGAACGGGTGAAAAGTGATTCTAATCTGTTAATCTACAATAAAGGGGATATGTACGATGGGGTTACAAAGAAAAAAGATTTCAGTTATTGGGTCTGGTTTTACAGGTGCAACAACAGCATTAATGATTGCACAAAAAGAGCTTGGTGATGTTGTCCTAGTAGACATCCCAAACATGGAAGATCCTACAAAAGGTAAAGCGCTTGATATGGCAGAGGCAGCGCCTGTTCAAGGCTTTGATGCAAAAATCATTGGTACTTCAAACTACGAGGATACAAAAGACTCGGATCTTGTTATTATTACTGCAGGTATTGCGCGTAAACCAGGGATGAGTCGTGATGATCTCGTGAATACAAATGCGAAAATCATGAAAGCCGTTGCAAAGGATATTGTGAAATATTCTCCAGATACGACCATTGTTGTATTAACAAATCCAGTTGATGCGATGACGTACACTGTATTTAAAGAGTCTGGTTTACCGAAAGAGCGTGTCATTGGGCAATCAGGTGTACTTGATACAGCACGTTTCCGTACATTTGTTGCAGAAGAATTAAATCTATCTGTTAAAGATGTAACTGGTTTTGTACTTGGTGGACATGGTGATGATATGGTTCCACTAATACGTTATTCCTATGCTGGTGGAATCCCATTAGAAAATTTAATTTCAAAGGAACGCTTGGATGAAATCGTGCAACGTACACGTACTGGCGGCGGTGAAATTGTTAATCTATTAGGAAATGGTAGTGCATACTACGCACCGGCTGCTTCTCTAACAGTTATGGCTGAAGCAATCTTAAAGGATCAACGTAGAGTTCTTCCGGCAATTGCTTATCTAGAAGGAGAATACGGCTATGACGATATTTACCTTGGCGTACCAACAATTCTAGGTGGGAAAGGTATTGAAGAAATTATCGAGTTGGATCTAACTGCAGAAGAAAAAGCAGCACTAGATAAATCAGCAGATTCCGTTAAAAACGTACTAGGTGTACTAAATTAAAACGATACTTAGAAAAAAGCTTTGGTTACCATCAAGTAGCCAGAGCTTTTTTTGCGTTTTGATCTGCGAACTAGTTACCGTGTTTATTGTCCAATACAACACGCAATATTCCGGCTAAATCCCCCTGCTAAAAATAAAACACATAAAATAAGCTAATTATACGGAAACTATTGTAAAATTTTGTTTACAAACCTTTATTCGTTATGTGTTTTCTATTAATAATGATAAGATAAATAAGAATGTAAATATTATGGTTGGCAGAAAAGAAAATATACAACTCTCTTTTCTCGCATAAATGCAACTAAGCTATCGTCCAAAAGTCAGGCGATACTAAGTTTACTAACAAAATGGGGGATGTTCAAATGAGTCAGAAGGTATTAATTGTAGATGACGAAAAACCAATAGTAACGCTACTGGATTATAATATAAAAAATGCTGGTTTTCAGACGGATGTTGCCTATGATGGAAAGGAAGCAGTTATTAAATGTGAAACAAATGAATACGACCTAATCGTATTGGATTTAATGCTTCCGGAAATGGATGGAATGGCAGTATGTAAGCATCTAAGAATGAATAAAATCGAAACACCAATTTTAATGCTAACAGCAAAGGATGAAGAATTTGATAAAGTTCTAGGCCTGGAATTAGGAGCCGACGATTACTTAACAAAGCCATTTAGCCCAAAAGAAGTTGTCGCACGGATTAAAGCTATTTTAAGAAGAAGTACGAGAAATGATAAACCAAATTTTAGTTCACTGAAAATTGGTGAGTTGACAATTTATCCGGAACGCTATGAAGCAGAAATGAACTCAAATGTTATTACCTTTACAAGAAAAGAGTTTGAGTTATTGTTCCATCTTGCTAAAAACAAAGGAAAAGTTATCTCCAGAGACCAGCTGTTAAGCAGTGTTTGGGACTATGATTTCGTTGGTGATACAAGAATAGTCGATGTACATATTAGCCACCTAAGGGATAAAATAGAACCTAATACAAAAAAACCTGTATATATAAAAACCGTAAGAGGGCTTGGATATAAATTGGAGGATCCTACTTGATGAAAGTATTATTTTCGGTACCTATCCGGCCTTATATGTTTGCAGTTCTGTTAACTTATATTACGATGGGTGTTATCCTATTTCAAGCAGCAGATGAGCCGATTATTATAATCGCAGTTCTTTTCTTTGGATTTATCATCATACAGATTATTGTGTTCCTTTTATATACGAATTACGTCAAGCCAGTGCAAAAAGCCACATACACGATTGACGAATTTATTAAAGGCAATTTTAATGCTAGATTTCATAATTCATCCAATGAAGCGATAGAAGAACTGAGCTACAAGATCAATACTTTAGCAAGGAATATGAGCGCGATATCGATGCAAGAACAGATGCAGTCGGAACAATTATCGACTTTAATTGATAGTATACAAAGTGGGCTTGTACTGATTGATGAAAAAGGATTTATCCATGTGGTAAACCGAAAATTCATTACGATGTTTGGCAAAACTGAAAAGGAATATCGGGGACATCTTTATTATGAGGTACTTGAAAATGAAACGATTCATGAAACAGTTCAAAAAACGTTTTTATATGAACGAAATATCAAAGAAACTTTCACACAAACACATGGAGTAGATAAAAGCTATTTCGAAATTGTTGGAGCACCAATGTTTAATGAACGCAATCTATTAAAAGGTGCTGTTTTAGTACTGCACGATATTACGGAATTAAAGAAAATGGAGAAGACTAGAAAAGATTTCGTTGCGAATGTATCACATGAGCTGCGTACTCCAATTACCTCCATCAAAGGTTTTACCGAAACATTGTTGGATAGTGGTGAAAATAAGGATGAAACGACGAAAGAATTTCTTGGTATTATTTACCATGAAAGTCATCGTCTTCAGTTGTTAATTGAAGACTTATTATCCTTATCAAGGTTAGAGAAAGATGGATTTCGACTCGTTCTTCATACTTTTAAGGCAAAAGATCTAATTGAAGAAGTAATTCCAGCATTAAAGCATAAAGCCATGGAAAAAAAATTGCAGCTTTTGATAAATGTTGATGAAGAAACTGAAATGAAGGCTGATAAGGAACGAATTAAACAAGTTATTGTTAATTTATTAGATAATGCTATTCACTATACACCAGAAAATGGAAAGGTTGAGCTTAGTCTAGATTCAACAGCTGATTTTATTCATATTAAAATCGCTGATACTGGAATTGGTATTGACGAAAAATCAATCCCACGGATTTTTGAAAGGTTTTATCGTATTGATAAGGCACGTAGCAGAAATACAGGGGGAACTGGCTTAGGGTTAGCGATTGTAAAACATATTGTTGAAGTGCATGATGGTAAGATAGAAGTTGAAAGTGAAGTAAATCAAGGAACAATAATTCATGTGTATTTACCGAAATAAACATCCTCATGTCATTGAGGGTGTTTTTTCGTAGAGCAAGGAATCACAGTAATACAGATGATCAGTACTAACTTATTTATGACTAACGACTTAATTTTTTCCTTTCTTTATTTACAATGATAAAATGAAAACAGAGAGTTATATATCACACAATAACGCAATGTAAAATCCCATTTATAAGCGTGTGGAAATTAAAAAAAGTGAAGACGGGAGAGGAAGGAACCTCCCCACTAAATGAAGATTCACTTTATTTGGAGGTTATCATGACAAAAAAATTAGTATTAATTGATGGCAACAGTATTATTTATCGGGCATTTTTCGCATTGCCTCTTTTAAACAATGATAAGGGTGTTTATACGAATGCAGTTTATGGATTTACAACAATGCTGTTGCGCATTTTAGAAGAAGAAAAGCCGACACACTTACTTGTAGCCTTTGACGCAGGGAAAACGACATTCCGCCATACTACGTACAAAGAATATAAAGGCGGTCGTCAGAAAACGCCACCAGAGTTATCGGAGCAGTTTCCAGTCTTAAAGGAATTACTCGACGCATTTCAAATTAAGCATTATCAGCTCGAGCAATATGAAGCGGATGATATTATTGGTACGTTATCAAATCAAGGAAATGAGGAAGGGTTTGAAGTAACGGTTATTTCTGGGGATAAGGATATGCTGCAGCTTGTTTCGGATCATGTTTCCGTATATGTAACGAAAAAAGGGATTAGCGATATAGAGAAGTACACTCCAAGCTATATGCTAGAAAAAATGGAGGTTACGCCAGAGCAGATTATTGATCTGAAGTCGCTTATGGGTGACAGCTCTGACAATATTCCAGGAGTACCGGGCGTTGGGCAAAAGACCGCAACGAAGCTAATCAAGCAATACGGTACATTAGAAGCAGTTTATGAACATTTGAATGATGTAAGTGGTAAGAAATTAAAAGAAAACCTTACAAATCATCAAGAGGATGCATATATGAGTAAAGAGCTTGTCACAATTAATCGCAATTCGCCGATTGAAATAGGAGTTCATGATATTTCCTATGATGGCTTTGACCAGTCTGCTGTTCGTACTGTGTTTAAAGAGCTTGGATTTCAGTCATTGTTAAATCGGGTTTCTGATGATGAGGTAGAAGCTGGTGAGGAACTGCAATCAGAAATGAATGAGATTACGTATACTGTTGCCGATGAAATAACGGAGTCTATCTTAGCCAATGAAACGTCATTTGTAGTGGAAATGCTTCATGACAATTACCATCAGGCAGAAATTATTGGATTTGGAATGGTGAATGAACATGGCGCTTATTTTATTCGGACAGAGGTTGCATTGGCATCCGATTTGTTCAAGCAATGGGCAGAGGACAGTACTAAAAAGAAAATTGTTTTTGATGCAAAGAAAACAATGGTTGCTTTACTGAGAAATAATATTCATATTCAGGGAATAACATATGACATGCTGCTTGCCTCTTATTTGCTCAACCCAGCCGAAAATAATCATGATATTCCAGCAATCGGTAATCGAATGGGAAAAACAGATGTTTTATTTGATGAGGAAGTATACGGAAAAGGCGCGAAGCTAAAAGTACCTGAAGTGCCTGTACTTTCCGAACATGTTGTCAGAAAAACGATGACGATGCATGTGATAAAGGATGAAATGATTAAGGAATTGAAAGAAAACGAGCAATACGAGCTGTTAAAAGAATTGGAAATGCCGCTTGCCATTATTCTTGCAGAAATGGAACATGTTGGTGTCCAGGTGGATATTAGTCGCTTAGAGGAAATGGGCGTCGATTTAAAGGAAAGACTGCAAACATTAGAGAATGAAATACATGAGCTTGCTGGTGAGAATTTTAATTTGAACTCTCCAAAGCAGCTTGGACCTATTTTGTTTGAAAAATTACAGCTTCCAGTGATTAAGAAAACGAAAACTGGCTATTCTACTGCTGCCGATGTATTAGAACAGCTGCAAAACGAGCACGAAATTATTCCAAAACTGCTTCTATATCGCCAGCTCGGAAAGCTTCAATCAACCTACATTGAAGGACTATTAAAAGTAGTTAGAAAAGATACGAATAAAATTCATACACGTTATAACCAAGCATTAACACAAACAGGAAGACTTAGCTCCGTTGATCCGAATTTACAAAATATCCCGATTCGACTAGAGGAAGGGCGGAAAATAAGACAGGCTTTTGTTCCTTCAAAGGAAGGCTGGATTATGTTTGCTGCTGATTATTCGCAAATAGAACTAAGAGTACTTGCACATATTGCAAATGATGAAAAGCTAGTGAAAGCTTTCCAAGAGGATGTCGATATTCATACACAGACAGCAATGGATGTGTTTCATGTAGAGATGGATGAAGTGACATCGAATATGCGAAGACAAGCAAAAGCAGTTAACTTCGGTATCGTATATGGAATTAGCGATTATGGACTATCGCAAAACCTTGGAATCTCGAGAAAGGAAGCGAAGCAGTTTATTGATCGTTATTTTGAAAGTTATCTGGGCGTGAAGCAATATATGGAAGAAATCGTCCAAGAAGCAAAGCATAAGGGCTATGTGACAACCTTAATGAAAAGAAGAAGATATCTGCCTGAAATTACGAGCCGCAACTTTAATCTAAGAAGTTTTGCAGAACGTACAGCTATGAATACACCGATTCAAGGAAGTGCAGCAGATATTATTAAAAAAGCAATGATCGATTTAGATGGTAAATTAAAGGAAGAAAAGCTGCAAGCAAAAATACTATTACAGGTGCATGATGAATTAATTTTAGAAGCACCGAAGGAAGAAATAGAAAAATTGAAAGAAATCGTACCAGAAATGATGGAACAGACTGTTTCATTAAATGTTCCATTAAAAGTGGACTATGAATATGGAGCAAACTGGTTCGATGCAAAATAAGGAGAAACAGCGAGATGCCAGAATTACCAGAAGTAGAAACAATAAAAAATACACTAAAACGATTTGTATTAGATAAAACGATTGACACGATAGATATACAATGGCCAAACATTATTAAAGAACCAAATGATACCGAGCATTTTAAAACCTTGCTGCAAGGACAAACGATTCGTGAGCTTTCAAGAAAAGGAAAGTTCTTAATGTTTTACTTTGATGATGTTGTACTTGTTTCCCATCTACGTATGGAAGGGAAATATAGTGTATACGATTCAAGTGAACCAATAAAAAAACATACCCATGTTACTTTCCGTTTTACGAATGGAGAAGAACTCCGGTACAATGACGTACGGAAATTTGGTACGATGCATGTCTATCCTAGAGGAAAAGAGTTTTTGAATAAACCGTTGAATCAGCTCGGACCAGAACCGTTCGATGAAGCATTTTCATTGGATTATTTCTATCAAAAGTTAAAAAAAACAGATCGCTATATTAAATCAACATTATTAGATCAGACCATTGTCACCGGGCTTGGTAATATATATGTGGATGAAACCTTATTCAGAGCCGGTGTCCACCCATTAAAAAGGGCAAGCAAGCTATCGAAGAAAGAAGTAAAAGCAATTCGCGAGCAAGCAATCAATACACTTGAAGAAGCTGTTCGAGCAGGCGGCACAACTATACGTTCCTATGTAAATGGTCAGGGCGATATGGGAATGTTCCAGCAAGAATTATACGTCTATGGACAGGAAAATAAAGCTTGTAAAAATTGCAGTAACACGATTACGAAAATGAAAATTGGTGGGCGAGGAACCCATATATGTACGTCATGTCAGAAGCTGTAAGAGGTGAAAAAAAGTGGCAATGGTTATTGGTCTAACAGGAAGTATTGCAACAGGAAAGAGCACTGTCTCACAAATGTTTAAAGACTTCGAGATACCAGTAGTCGATGCGGATAAAATTGCAAGAGAGGTCGTAAATCCCGGTGAAGAAGCATATGAGCGGGTTGTAAAAGTCTTTGGAGAATCAATTTTGCTTCCCAATCAGACGCTCGACCGAAAAGCACTAGGCTCGCTTATTTTTAAAGATGAAGCAAAGCGTAAGCTCCTTAATAGCATTATTCATCCAGCAATCCGTGAAAGAATCTTCGAGCGGAAAGATGCTCATATTAAAGCGGGAGAACAATGTGTCGTGCTTGATGTACCTTTATTATTTGAAGGGGACTATTCGAAAGTTGTTGATCGTACGATTGTTGTAGCTGTGGATGAAGCTGTTCAATTGGAAAGATTAATGAAACGTAACGAGCTCACAGAGGAAGAGGCGAGAGAGCGAATTAATTCCCAGCTTTCAATAAAAGAGAAGGCTAAGTTAGCCGATGCTGTCATTGATAACAATGGAACGATAGCACAATCTCGTGAGCAGTTGAAAAACCTTTTAAGTTTGTGGAACATACGTTAACAGAGAAGCCCGGGAAATGGACAGCCATTTTCCGGGTTTTAGTGTTCAAGACAATAGCATAAATGCAGAAATATATTTAAAAAACAGGGAAATTGTGCGACACAATTGCGTTATAATGTGATATACTATTTAATATAAAATAGATTAAAAGTATAACATATATGGGAGGAATAAGTTTCTTATGAACAAAACTCGTGTGGCCATAACAGGATTTGGTAGAATCGGGCGTATGGTATTTCGTCAAGCAATTGCAGATAATCAATTGGATGTAGTCGCTATCAATGCAAGCTATCCTCCTGAGACACTCGCACATCTTACTAAGTATGACAGTATTCACGGAATTTTTGATGGGGAAGTCGAAGCGCTTCATGACGGGATTGAAGTAAACGGAAAAAAAGTAACGCTTGTAAATTCTCGAGAACCAGAAAAGCTTCCATGGAAAGCTTTGGATATTGACGTCGTCATTGAAGCAACAGGAAAGTTCAAAACAAAGGAAAGTGCTGGATTGCACTTGAAAGCAGGAGCAAGAAAGGTTGTCATAACAGCGCCAGGAAAACAGGTGGATAAAACGATTGTAATTGGTGTAAATGAGGCAGCATATATGCCTGACGAAGATGACATTATTTCCAATGCCTCTTGTACAACAAACTGTCTTGCACCAATTGTGAAAGTGTTAGACGACAAGTTTTCAATCGATAATGGATTAATGACGACTGTACATGCTTTTACAGGAGATCAGAACAACTTGGATAACCCACATAAGGATCTGCGCCGTGCACGTGCATGCACACAATCGATAATTCCAACAACTACAGGGGCAGCAAAAGCATTAGGCGAGGTGTTACCACATTTAAAGGGCAGATTACATGGTATGGCTTTACGTGTACCAACACCGAATGTATCACTTGTTGATTTGGTTGTCGATGTGCATACTGCTGTTACGGCAGAGGAAGTAAATCAAGCTTTTAAAGAAGCTGCAGAAAACGAATTAAAAGGGATTGTTCACTATTCTGAGGACCCGCTTGTATCGATAGACTATACAACTACCGATTACTCAGCAATTGTTGATGGATTATCAACAATCGTTATGGGTGAGAATAAAATAAAAATAATTGCTTGGTATGATAATGAGTGGGGATATTCGAAAAGGGTACTTGACTTAACAAAATATGTTGGAAGCTATATATATCAACGAGAAGTTAAAATTTCATAAAAAATGTTAACACCCGCTTCTCAAGTTGAAGCGGTTTTTTTTAGGCTGAAATCATAAGCTAGGACTTGATTGTAAAGTTTCATCGTGTAAAATAAAATTTTACTAGATGTTATTTATGAGAAAATCGATTTATATACAATCTTTTATTTTCATAGCTTAAAAAAATATCGTTAATGACTTTCTTTCCATACGCTTTTTGAGTTCAACTAGTGGAATTATATAAAACATGTTAAAATAGAATGTACTACAAACACGTTCAAATAGAAAACTTACAGGTTGGGGTGCGAAAAATGTCGATTGGCAATACGTTGAAAAAGTATTTTAGTAATCATGCGGAAACAGCTGAGGCTCATTTTGATCCAGCTTTACGAACGCATTATTATAAGACAACGAAGGAAAAAGCACTTGCGATATTAGAGAACTATTTCGGTAATCATGGAACATATGAAGTAAATGCAATTTCTCAGGAACACGGGGAAATAAGTGTAAACCGCACGAAGGGAAAAAAGGTATTTATTGTGGCAACTGTGATTATGGTAAGACCATTTCATACAGCAATTGATTTTTCAGTTACGACTGAATCGATTATGCCATTTGATTTAGGATATAGTACGAAAGTAATTGCACAGCTATATGAAAAGGTGAATACGGAATTGCCCTTAATCGACGATAAGTATCGAAGAGCGTGAATGAACGGACGAATGGGGTTGAACGAAAATGCGATGTTCGAATTGCCAAAATAAGAATACAAAGGTTTTAGATTCCCGACCAATCGAAGAGGGAAGATCCATTAGAAGACGCAGAGAATGTGAGAAATGTGGTTTTCGCTTTACTACATTTGAACGGGTCGAAGAACTTCCACTAATTGTCGTCAAAAAAGATGGAGCAAGACAGGAATTTTCCCGTGAAAAGCTAACACGAGGTCTTATTAGAGCATGTGAGAAACGACCAGTGCCATTAGAAACAATGGAGGCCTTGGCTTTAGATGTAGAAAGAGAGATGCGTAATTCAGGCATGTCCGAAGTATCCAGTCATGAAATTGGTGAACTAGTAATGGAGAGATTAGCTAAGGTTGATGAAGTTTCCTATGTTCGGTTTGCTTCGGTATATAGGCAATTTAAGGACATTACCGTCTTTTTAGATGAATTAAAGGATATTATTAATACGGATAAAAACAAATAGTCCTTGGAAGGTTGCTCAAAAAGTCCGGTGAAAATGACACATCGAGATCAGTAGATCTTCGACTAAGTACGACAGGTCCTGTGTCGAACGTCGAAGTCACGACATCCTGTGGAAGCCCGGTACTCAAAGCGTCGCCGCCTCGAACTTCTCGGTCCTTTTCATCCTCCTTTTTGAACAGTTATTTGTAAGTTACTTATTTGTAAGTATAGAGGTGTGTGAAACATGAATTTTATTGGACAAATCTTGCCGGTGGACGGCTATATCGTATCACAAAAAGAAACGTTGCCGGTAGACTATGCCAAATCATTGACCCATCTGTATCAGCCATTGCTTGGTATAAAGGCGATAGCACTGTACCAAACCCTTTTGCATGACATCGATTTAAATCAGGAACAAGCTCCACAGACACATCATACGTTAATGAATTACTTGGACCTTCCTTTAGATGAAATCTTTCAAGCTCGATTGAAACTAGAGGGGATAGGTTTGCTGAAAACCTATAAGCAAAATTGGGAGTCAAGTGATTTATATACATATGAATTACAGAGCCCATTTGCGCCAAGTAATTTTTTTAAAGATGCGATGCTTTCTCAGCTACTGTATCATCATTTAGGTGATCAAAAATTCGAGCTGTTGAAAAACTATTATGGAAGGCAAACAACACCAGGATATGGTGTAAATATTACAGCTGCCTTTAGTGAAGTATTTCAAACCTTTACGCCATCTGCAGAAATATTAGAAGTGGATGATAATAGGGGAGCAGAACCTAAGGAAGATACGGAAACAACTGATTTTACTTGGATTGAACAAATGCTGAAACAACGAATGGTTCCTCATGCAAAAGTATTAACCACGGAAAATCGTCGTTTGATTTCGCAAATGATGGTTTTATACGAATTAGATACGCATGAAATAGACAAGTCTTTACTTTGGGCGCTAAACGATGAAAATCGATTGGATACAGAAGAATTTAAAACAGCTTGTCATGATTTGTTTAAGGCAAAAAATCACCAAAAACCAATCCGACTTGCCAAAAAAGTTGACGTCTCAGAAACAAAGCAGATTTCGTATAAACCGAAAACCAAAGAGGAAATCCTCGTTGAAAGATTAGAGACGATGTCACCAAAACAGCTTTTAGAAGATTTATCGAATGGAAATCATGCCTCTGAACAGGATATGAAAGCTATTCGTGATGTTATGACAACTCAGGGTCTGCCTGGTCCTGTAATGAATGTACTCATTCATTATGTACTGCTACAGACGAACATGAAATTATCAAAAGCATACCTTGAAAAGATTGCTAGCCACTGGTCGCGAGCGAATATTCAAACTGCTAAAGAGGCAATGGTTTTTGCGAAGAAGGAGCAAGCAAGCTTCCAAAATGCTGTAAAACGTAAAACTGCTTATAACAAAAAGCCGGTTTCGAAGGAAGTAATACCAGATTGGTTTAAAGATAGAAAGCATAAGCAAGAAACACAACCAGCAGCAAATCAAAACGTCGTGATGACAGAAGAACAGAAGCGAATTGCTGCCCGACTTAGACAATACTCCAATGGAAATTAAATTTATGTAGTGTTAGGATGATGGCATTGAAACCAATACAATCCACATTAAAGGCATGGATGCAAAAGAATGAAAGCTTTAAAGATAATTATGTCAAAATAAGAAATGAAGTACTGAATGACCCTGAAATCAAGGAGTTTCTCTCCCTTCATCCCAATCTGTCACAAGAAGAGATTAATAAAAGCCTTATTAAACTTTATGAATATACAACACAATCAAAACAGTGTGACCAATGTGCTTCATATGGATCATGTAAAAATATGGTTCCTGGCTATTCGCCAATTTTACATGTGGAAAAAGATGAAATTAGACTATCTTATGAAAAGTGTCATAGCAGGGTTATGTATGAGAAGGAACGGGAACAGCAAAAATTGATTCAAAGTTTGCATGTTCCTAAAGAAATACTTCAAGCTTCAATGGTAGATATTATCAATGATGAGAGTAGAATTGAGGCTATTGCAGAGTTGCTTGACTTTCTAGATCAAGCAAAAACAAAGCTTCCAAGCAAAGGTCTATATTTTCACGGTCAGTTTGGTGTAGGAAAAACATATTTATTAGGTGCACTCGCCAATGAATTGAAAAAGCTTGGTTTATCGTCAACACTTATCTATATGCCAGAATTTGTTCGAGAAATAAAAGCTTCTTTTAAAGATGACTCGACAAACGAGAAAATTGATTATTTTAAGAAAGCAGATGTGCTGATGCTCGATGATATAGGTGCAGAGCTGCAATCGGCTTGGTTCCGTGATGAAATTCTCGGTTCGGTTCTTCAATACCGTATGATGGAGCGACTACCTGTATTCTTTACGTCGAATTATGACCTCGAACAATTGGAATTACAGTTAGCCACAACCAAAAGTGGAGTAGAATCGGTAAAAGCAGGCAGAATTATAGAACGTATTAGACAGGTGAGTAAACCTGTGAAAATGGATGGGCCAAATCGGCGCTTATAAAGTCTGAGGAAATAAACCCTCGGGCTTTTTGTTTTTCAAGAGAATATCTCTAGCAACTAACACTCCAAGTTAAAATAAGACCTGTTATCAAGCCAGTAATCTGTATGATTTAAAATATTCCTGTTTTAAATTTCGCACTTTATTCATTTTTTCAATTGTTTGTCCATATAATGTAACAGTTTGGTCGTGGATGAGGGTGATATTGATTGCTGGAGGTATATTTTGAATCAGACAAAGAAGTAATTAGCTTTTGTGAACATTTATTTCGCAGTCATAAACAAATTGAGTTGAATTGGAAAACAGATGATAAGTGGGGGAATCATCTGCAGTTTAAGGAGCATGTAGCTACAAAGGAATTGATGGATGCCATTACAGATACAATGGCAAATGTGTTTATGACTCACCGGTTACGTACAATGGTAAATCGAATTATTCAGGAGCACTACTATTATACGAACAATGAAGAGATTGAGCGAATTCATGATCTGACCTATTGGATTATAACTGGTGAGGATGAAGAAAGTAAGCGGCTTCGAGAGAACAAAAATCATCATGCATTTTTAAAGTCTTTATTTACTGAAAGTTTAAAAGAGAGTTTTGTTATTCACTTTGATTCCATCGTGAATTTCCGTTTGAAACCATTTAAGGATAAACTTATTTATTTTGTTGGCTTAGCAATTGATGAATTCAGGCGAGAAGAAGACCATCAAGCGTTTGTGGACATGCTTCGGGCATATGTGGAGAAGAAAGAACCAGGTTTACCAGTTATTCATATATTACAAGGAAGTGACTTTGCCTTTTTTAAACAAAATGGGAAGCAGATGACAAACATAGAGCTACGGGTTTTAATGAAACAGGAGCCACTCTATATTGTTGGCTTGCATGACAATGAATTTAATCTTGCGCCACTAATTGCAATGGCACCTGAAAAGCTAAAAATTTATGGCGATGATCCTGCAGAACCGAAAACATTAACGGTAATTAATGTTTTCCAAGAAAAAGTGGATTTCGAACCAATTAGCAATTTTCCTTTTCCTTATTATTTGAATAAATGATTTATCTAGTACTTGATTTTCCTCGAATGTAAAGCTATAATACACATTATACAATTGGAATGAATGAAAAGTATTGAGAAGGACATGATTATTTGCATTCGTATAGCTATGAAGAGAAGGAAGTCAAAGGCTGGAAGCTTCCTCTATACAAACAAATAATTACCACCTTTGAACTCTGTCAGTGAACCTAAAAGTAATTGACAGCGTAGCTTCTGCGTTAAAGAATGAATGAAGCCGTAATTAAATTACGGGAATTAGGGTGGAACCACGATGTATCCAACACTCGTCCCTTTGCATTAAGTGCAGAGGGATGGGTGTTTTTTAATTTGTATCCAAAAAGCGGAAGTTCCTTTAGTTGCTGGGTGCTAGAGTGGACGTGGCTGTTTTGGCAGCTAAATTATTCGTATCATTCAAATTTATAGGTTTAAACGAGGAAAAGGAGTGTTTCAATTGGCAGAAATTATCATTACATTTCCCGATGGAGCTGAAAAGAGCTTTCCGCAAGGCACAACAGGGGAAAAAATCGCAGCATCCATTTCATCAGGGTTAAAGAAACAAGCATTAGCAATTAAACTGGATGGTGAGCTTGTAGACTTACGCCGTGGACTAGAATCTGGCGGGAAGCTTGAAATCATTACGTACAAAGATGAAGAAGGCATCGAAGTGATGCGTCATTCAGCTGCGCATTTGCTGGCACAAGCTGTGAAACGACTTTATAAAGATGTGAAGTTAGGTGTAGGTCCTGTCATCGAAGAAGGATTCTACTATGATATTGATATGGAACATACCTTAACTCCAGAAGATCTTCCGAAGATTGAAAAAGAAATGAAGCGTATCATCGATGAAAATTTAGAAATTAAGCGCGTAGAGGTATCACGTAATGAAGCCCAAGTTCGATTCCAAGCTATCGGTGATGACCTAAAGCTAGAATTAATTGATGCGATTCCTGAAGGTGAGCAAGTAACCATTTACGAGCAGGGTGAATTTTTTGACCTATGTCGCGGAATTCATGTCCCATCTACGAGTAAAATCAAGGCATTTAAATTACTAAGCATCTCTGGAGCTTATTGGCGTGGAGATAGTAACAACAAACAATTGCAACGTATCTATGGAACTGCATTTGAAAAGCCAAAAGAGCTTGAAGAACACTTACGTATTTTAGAAGAGCGAAAAGAACGTGATCATCGTAAATTAGGAAAAGAACTCGACTTATTTACGGTATCACAAAAGGTTGGTCAAGGATTACCATTATGGTTACCAAAAGGAGCAACTATCCGTCGCAACATAGAGCGTTATATTGTTGATCTGGAGGAGCGTTTAGGATATGATCATGTCTACACTCCAGTACTGGGAAGTAAAACATTATATGAAACAAGTGGACACTGGGATCATTATCAGGATGATATTTTCCCGCCAATGGAGATGGACAATGAAACGTTAATTCTTCGTCCGATGAATTGTCCGCATCATATGATGGTATTTAAAAATAATTTATGGAGCTACCGACAACTTCCTGTTCGTATTGCAGAGCTTGGTACAATGCATCGTCACGAAATGAGTGGAGCACTTGCAGGGCTTCAGCGTGTTCGTGGAATGACGTTGAATGATGCGCATATTTTTGCCCGTCCAGATCAGTTGAAAGATGAATTTGTCCGCGTTGTTGAATTAGTTCAAAAAGTATACAAGGACTTTGGTATTGATAATTACTATTTCCGACTTTCTTATCGCGATCCGGAAGATAAAGAGAAATATATCGATAATGATGAAATGTGGGAAAAAGCACAAGCAACTTTAAAAGAAACAATGGATGATATGAACCTTGAATATGTGGAAGCAGAAGGTGAAGCAGCGTTCTATGGTCCGAAGCTTGATATCCAGGTAAAAACTGCTCTTGGAAAAGATGAAACACTATCAACGGTTCAATTGGACTTCCACTTACCAGAACGTTTTGATTTAACTTATATTGGGGAAGATGGAAAAGAACATCGTCCAGTCGTTATCCACCGTGGTGTTGTTTCTACAATGGAACGTTTTGTTGCATTCTTAATTGAGGAATATAAAGGTGCATTCCCAACTTGGCTTGCTCCTGTTCAAGTGAAGGTTATCCCAGTTTCTCCACAAGTACATCTTGATTACGCAAAAGATATTGTAGACAAACTTAGATTACAAGGTGTACGGGTCGAATTGGATGAACGCGATGAGAAAATCGGCTATAAAATCCGCGAAGCACAGACACAAAAAGTTCCATTTGCCCTCGTATTAGGCGATAAAGAAGTTGAAGGAAATGCTGTGAGCTATCGCCGTTATGGAGAACAAAAAACAGAGTCTCTTGCATACGATGATTTTGAAGCACTTATTAAAGAGGAGATTGCAGAGAAAAAATTAAGAAAGTAAGGTATTTTCAGCGTAAAAGTTCTGTAGAAAACCTATTTCTTTGTATTGTACCTGCACTATGCTATACTAGAATTAATAGAAAATGTGTATCTTCAAAAAAAGTTGACATAAATGATAGATAATGATACACTAACAAAGTTGATAAATTGAATGATCTTAAGACAAGTAGAAGCACCCGCTTCTCACCTGATTGACGCCGTTATGGTAGTTGACGGGTTCCGAACTCTTTTTTATAAAGTTATTGGAGACGTGTGGGTGCATGAAGTGCCCACACTTTTTTCATGCATAAAATCTTGTCAAGATAGATCAGTAACAAAAATATTTGGAGGTGGCTGGCTATTAGCAAGGATATGAACGTCAATGAGAAGATTCGTGCGAGAGAAGTACGACTTATCGATTCAAATGGTGATCAGCTGGGAGTTAAAACACGTCAGGAAGCATTGGAAATTGCACAAACACGCAATCTCGACTTAGTACTTGTTGCTCCAAACGCAAAACCACCAGTGTGTCGTATCATGGACTACGGGAAATATCGATTTGAGCAACAGAAGAAAGAAAAAGAAGCACGTAAGAAACAAAAAGTAATTAATATTAAAGAAGTTCGCTTTACTCCAGGAATCGGAGATCATGACTTTGAAACAAAGTTGAAAAATGCTCGTAAATTCTTGGAAAAAGGGGACAAAGTGAAAGCAGCAGTTCGTTTTCGTGGGCGTGCAATTACGCATAAAGAACTTGGTCGTGAAGTGTTAGATCGCTTTGCAGAGGAAGTTAAAGATATTGCTACAATTGAAACGAAACCGAAAATGGAAGGTCGTAACATGTTCATGATGGTTGCGCCATTAGCTGAAAAATAATCTAGCTTATAGTAAAGTGTTCAAGTTAAAATCTTTTTAAGCTGAGGTGCTTGAACCAATTCAAGGAGGAAATTATTATGCCTAAAATGAAAACTCATAGCGGAACAGCGAAACGTTTCAAACGTACAGGTTCTGGAAAATTAAAAAGATCTCATGCATATACAAGCCATATGTTTGCAAACAAATCTCAAAAACAGAAGCGTAAATTGCGTAAAAGTGCAGTGGTTTCTTCAGGAGATTTCAAACGTATCAAAGCAATGATACCTAAATAAGTTAAAAAATAAACGAAACGATTGAATATATATTGTTTTACAATTGTACTAGGAGGGAATTATTATGCCACGTGTAAAAGGTGGAACAGTAACACGCAGACGTCGTAAACGCGTCCTTAAATTAGCTAAAGGTTATTATGGAGCAAAGAGTACTTTATTTAGAGTTGCAAAACAACAAGTAATGAAATCAGGTCAATACGCTTATCGTGACCGCAGACAGAAAAAACGTGATTTCCGTAAATTATGGATCGCACGTATTAATGCTGCTGCTCGTTTGAATGATATTTCTTACAGCAAATTAATGCACGGTCTTAAATTAGCAGGAATTGAAGTAAACCGTAAAATGTTGTCAGAGCTTGCTATTAATGATGAAAAAGCATTCGCACAATTAGTAAGTCAAGCAAAAGACGCTTTAAAATAATGATATTAAAGGGGCCAAATCCGAATTATGCTTGGATTTGGCCTTTTTCTCTTTATAACAGAATACATAGACAAAAACTCGAATATCAAGGAGGAACGAGAATGGAAGAACATAGCTCGTTTATTATGTATCTAATTAGTGTCAATATCATAGGCTTTATCCTAATGTATATTGATAAACGAAAGGCGATGAAAAAGCAATATCGCATTCCAGAGCGAACGTTTTGGGCATTGGCTATTCTTGGTAGCGCACTTGGAACATATATCGGTATGAAATTATTCCGTCATAAAACAAAACATCGCTCCTTTATGATTGGTATGCCATTTTTATTCATTGTGAATATCGTTTGCTGTATCTATATTTTCTTCTTTATGTCATAAAGGCTCGTCTCTTGTCATATACATGTACTGTAAGCGGGGATGGTGCCGGGCATGATTTGGTTTCAGGTTGGTGCAAGACCAAGGAGGTTGTTTATGGAGTTATTTGGGAACTACGTACTGGCTTTTGTTGAGATGGGAGGTTTATTCGCACCGCTTTTCTTTATTTTATTCCATTTACTTCGGCCATTGTTTTTCCTGCCAGTCGTATTTATTTGTATCTCTGGTGGTGTATTATTTGGCCCGATGGCAGGTACCGTTTACTCCATTATAGGCATTACGTTATCTAGCATGTTTTTCTATCTAATGATTGACCGCATGCCGAAATCATTAGATCGGCTAATTCGTGTCAAACAGAAGCTATTGGGAAAGCATGGAGAATTGAACACGTCACAGGTTACCTTACTTCGGCTCATACCGTTTATCCATTTCCATCTGTTGTCACTTTGCCTTATTGAGGTTTCCTCAAGTTTCAAAGGGTATATGAAATCATCCTTATTATCCAATATTCCTTTAGCAGCGATTTATACCTTTATCGGTGGTTGGTTGTCCAACCTAACTCCACTTCATCTCTTCGTATTTTTAGTAGCCTTATTACCACTGCTGTATATTTTAAGGAGCAAAGAAATTATTATTAAATGGCAGGATTTCTTCCCGATATCCGAACATGAAAATCACTCATCTATTAAAATATAGGTGAGTGATTTTTTTTGCCATGCATAAACGATCTGTAATAACCCCAATGAATGAAGTTTCACTTTATTCAATCGGTGTCAAAATTAATTCATTGATTGGATGTTTCCACGTGATTTTTGCATATGGATAATGAATCAGGATTTCTTTCTCTAAAAAATATAAATCATCTCTTGTAAAACCACGTAGCTCGATTGGATCCCGTACAGTAATATGGATATCAACTACTTCAAAAGAATCTTCTGTTGTTCCAAGATATTTTTCACCATCAAATAGGCAGCCTTTATAAACAAGCTGCAAGTTTCTCTTGTTATCATACGTATCATCGTGGAAAAAGAAGTCATTGGATTCCTTAGCGATCCGCACCCTTCTTTCAGGATTACGAATATATTGAATCCACGTATAGACGAGGAGAACTAAGGCAATTACAATTAAAACGCGGAATAAAAGAACTACAACCATGTCACATCGTCTCCCTGTTTTTACTTTTAGATACATAAAAAGCCTTTTAGATGTTCATACGAACTAAGGTCGAGATAGGTTTCACTTATTTTAAAAAAACATGATACAATATGGAAGCGTACTAAATCTAGCTTGAATCAGGACTTTCTTCTTTAAAAAATCTTACCAGTATACATATATGAAATAACATAACACGTTATATATAATTGACTGGCATAAAATATGAATAAAATGGGGGATAGAAATGACACATACATTAAAAATTAAGCTAATCCATGAAGATGCGAAAATGCCATACCGCGCGAATGAAGGCGATGCGGGCTTAGATTTATTTTCAATAGAGGAAGAAATTATCAAAGCTGGAGAAACTGCATTAATACGTACAGGAATCCAGATGGAATTGCCGAAGGGGACAGAAGCACAGGTTAGACCGAGAAGTGGGTTAGCTTTAAAACATGCTATCACGGTATTGAATAGCCCAGGAACAATTGATGAAGGATATCGAGGAGAAATCAAGATTATTTTAATTAACCATGGAAAAGAAGATTTTAAAGTAGAAAAACAAATGAGAATAGCTCAGATGGTTATTGCTCCGGTCTTAAAAGTAAAACTAGTTCAAGAGGAGGATGCATTATCTAGCTCTGATCGAGACAGCGGAGGTTTTGGTTCTTCTGGTGTATAAAAGTAAAGCTAATAAAGATACCCCTATTTGACGTTGTTCGTTTGATACATACTTTTTTAAAAAAGAGATACATTAGTAGAAGTAGATAAAACATATTCAGGTTTGTGGTTTTCTTTATGAAGCGTATAATGAGTAGTACATAAACTAAACACGGGAGGTTTTTTTACATATGACCAAGTTAGATGAAACGCTATCCATGCTTAAAGCCTTAACGGATGCAAATGGCATTCCGGGTAATGAAAAAGAAGTGAGGGACGTATTTGAATCCTATATTCGTCCACTTGCTGATGAGGTAACAGTAGATAATCTTGGAAGCTCGATTGCTAAAAAAGTTGGCAAAGCGGATGGCCCGAAAATTATGGTTGCGGGTCACTTGGATGAAATTGGCTTTATGGTTACGCGCATTGATGATAATGGTTTCGTTTACTTTCAAACGGTTGGAGGCTGGTGGAATCAAGTTATGCTAGCACAGCGTGTTACCATTATGGGAAGTAAAGGAGATATAACAGGTGTTATCGGCTCAAAACCTCCGCATATTCTAAGTGCAGAAGCACGTAAGAAGCCATACGAAATTAAAGATATGTTTATTGATATTGGGGCATCCAGCAAAGAGGAAGTAACAGAATTTGGTGTGAAGCCAGGCGATTCGGTTGTACCTTATTTTGAATTTACACCAATGAAAAATGAAAAATTATTGCTTGCAAAAGCATGGGACAATCGAATTGGACTTGCAATTGCCATCGAAGTATTGAAGCGATTAAAAGATGGAGAACATCCGAATGTTGTCTATGGTGTAGGTACGATTCAGGAAGAGGTAGGCTTACGTGGAGCAAAGACTTCAGCTCATGCAATTCAACCCGATATCGGCTTTGGTGTTGATGTAGGAATTGCCGGAGATACTCCTGGAATTAAAGAGAGTGATGCAGATAGTAAACTCGGAAAGGGTCCACAAATTGTCTTATATGATGCTTCCATGGTATCCCATAAAGGCTTGCGTGATCTTGTTGTGAAAACTGCTGATGAGAAGAATATTCCATATCAATTTACATCGATGGCAGGTGGGGGCACCGATTCCGGATCCATTCATTTAACAGGACACGGAGTACCATCCCTATCTATTACGATTGCAACACGTTATATTCATTCCCATGCTGGCATTTTACATCGAGATGACTTCGAAAACGCAGTAAAATTAATTGTGGAAGTGATTAAGAAATTAGATGCAACCACGGTTAGAGAGCTTGCATTAGCATAAATAGATGGACTTTTTTATATACACATGCTTTTTGACTTTTGTAAACTCGGAACAGGCAGATTTAAGCCAGGTTCCGGGTTTTTTATTAGCAAATTACTCGTTAGTTATAATTTGTAACTATTGACAGTAAGAAATGTACATGTTATATTTATATTTAATTAAAGATGTTTTAATTACGATATATTCTTAACTACATGGAGGAATTATAAATGAACCAGTTACAAGGAATGCACCATGTTACTGCCATTACAAGCAGTGCGGAAAAGAACTATGAATTTTTTACTTTTACATTAGGAATGCGTCTTGTTAAAAAGACAGTTAACCAGGATGACATTCAAACCTATCATTTATTCTTCGCAGATGATGAAGGAAATGCTGGAACAGATATGACGTTCTTTGATTTTCCAGGAATACCAAAAGGAGTTCATGGAACAAATGAGATAGCTAAAACATCCTTCCGCGTGCCGAGCGATGCAGCATTAGAATATTGGGTAAAACGTTTCGATCGTTTAGAAGTGAAGCACACAGGTATTAAAGAACAATTCGGTAAAAAGACATTATCATTTATTGATTTTGATGAACAGCACTACCAGTTAATTTCTGATGAACATAATGCAGGGATTGCTTCAGGTACTCCTTGGAAAAATGGGCCAATTCCATTAGAGTATGCAATTACCGGATTAGGACCAATTTTTGTCCGAATTGCTCAATTTGATTATTTTAAAGAGGTGCTTGAAAAAGTATTCGGGTTTAAAGAAATTGCACAAGAGAAAGATTTTCATCTATTTGAAGTTGGAGAGGGTGGAAATGGAGCACAAGTAGTTGTTGAACATAATACCGTGCTTCCGGTTGCTCGTCAAGGCTATGGTACAGTACACCACGCTGCCTTCGCAGTAGAAGATCGCGCTGAACTCGATGAATGGAACAAACGCATGCAGGGATTTGGCTTCCAGACGTCAGGCTTTGTTGACCGTTTCTTCTTTGGATCGCTTTATGCTCGTGTTGCACCACAAATTTTATTTGAATTTGCAACAAAGGGACCTGGATTCATGGGCGATGAGCCATATGAAACACTTGGTGAAAAATTATCATTGCCGCCATTCCTTGAGAAGAAACGTGAACAGATCGAAAAAATGGTGCGTCCAATTGATACAGTGAGAAGCACCATTCAAATTGAAAAAGAATATGAATAAGAGTTGAGCACGGCTGTGATGCAGCCGTGCTTTTTACGATCTAATTTATAATTTTTAAAGTCAGTATAGCTGATAATGAATTGTAAAGATTAACAAAAATTCCTGTTCAACTTAGCATTTTTTATTAGAAAACGAGCATTTAGTAAATCTTTTAAAGGATTTTCTTAAATAAGTAGTTTAATGTAAACTGAATTTATATAGGAATGATGTATGGAGGTGTGTGAAAAATCTACTTAAATTAACGGAGAGAAGAGTTGAACATGGAAATATATTTTTTACAGTAGTTATTGGAGGTAATAAAGAAATGTCTGGAATTACATTTTTAGCGTCATCCAAACCTTTTATAATACCAGATGAAATTCAAGATTATAATAATCAGACTATTTTTGAAAAAATGGAAGATTGGGTAAGTCTATCGGTGAATGAAGTAGATAATTCTGTATGGGAGCAATTAGAGTTCAGATAGAGGGCAGTATTTATGCAAATAACAGTGACGATTTAACACAAGAAGAATTTTTAGATGCGTTTATTGAATTTGTTGAAAATAGAGGTTGGAGTTTTGGTGGAGGTAGTTTCCAAATCGATGAGGAGGGAAACCATATAGATGATATCGAATAGATTGTTTCACTAACGGGTGCAAGAGTGAAGCAAGACTTGGTTTTTGCTGGTGTAGCAATTTGGTTATGGGCTAATCCGATTTATTTTTAAAAAAATAGAAGTAATAATCAAGGTATTGACGCCGTTCCACTATACCAGCTAACATCAGAAAAGATTGTACTGCAATAGCCTGTGCCCCTGAATTAGTGCGTCCTTTTAGAAGTAGTTTTACATTATCATTTTTAATTCCGTAATAATAGGGTATGTATTTATAGTAATTAGAAAAAATACAAACTGAACGAGATAGGGAGAACAAATATATGGCTTATATTTTATTAATTATTGGCTTTGCATTGTTGATAAAAGGTGCTGACCTTTTTGTTGACGGATCTTCCAATATTGCTAAACTGTTACGGGTTCCGTCTATTTTAATCGGCTTAACCATTGTGGCTTTTGGAACCAGTTCACCGGAAGCAACTGTCAGTATTATTGCAGCACTGGAAGGAAATGCAGATGTTGCACTGGGGAACGTAGTTGGAAGCAATATTTTTAACATTACCCTTGTTGCTGGCGTGGCAGCTTTCTTATATCCTTTGAGAGTTGAAAATGAGACTATTAGAAAAGAAATCCCATTTACCTTACTCGCAAGTGCGGCATTGCTAATTCTTATGAGTGATATTGCATTGCAAGGATCTGGTAGCAACTTGCTGACACGCAATGATGGATTTATCTTTTTATTGTTCTTATCCATCTTTATGTACTATGTAATTGAAATTGGACTTAAAAGCCGAAAAGATACAGCAGACGAACCAGTCACTGAGGAGATCAGCTGGGGTAAAAATATATTAATTACCATATTAGGGTTGGCTGCAATTATATTTGGGGGGGATCTGGTAGTAGCTAACGGTACAGAAATTGCTTACTCTCTTGGCATGAGTGAAACATTGGTGGGGTTAACGATTATTGCAATTGGAACATCCCTTCCTGAACTTGTTACTTCCGTCTCTGCAGCACTGAAAAAAGAAAGTGAAATCGCACTCGGCAATATTGTCGGGAGTAATATTTTTAATATCTTATTTGTGCTTGGTGCCTCGGCTTCTATCTCTCCATTAGCGGCAAATGATAAAATGTTTATTGATGTCATTCTTATGATTGCACTGACTATTATATTATTGGTATTCTCAAGAACCAGCTTCAAAGTTGGAAAGCGGGAAGGATTAGTGCTTGTCGCCGCCTACATTATTTACTTAGTGTATATTATATTACGGAATTAATGAAATAGCCGTTCATTTTTTATAGGCGTAGTTCTTGATATACATGCAAGATTGTTAGCTTACCCGGATAATATACTTATATAATACAAACGGACGCAAAAGTTAAACGAAGCGAATATTAAAACAGTCGCTTTTTTCTTCGAGGATTATTGTTTGAATAGTATGCTATTATTACAAAAGGAGTTATCTTACTAGTGGGCAGAAGAGTTGAATACGACACCGACACAAGAGGAAATCTATAGTGTTGATTAGGCTTTTTAGATAGTATAGTGATATTCAAAGGAGGAGAAAGCCCTTGGATAAATTATTAGTTTTCTTAATTATTGTAATAGCAGTGGTCTTCGATTACTTTTGGTTGGATAGGGAAGGAAAACGTTGGAGTTGGACGAAGAATTGGACCAAGTTTCAAAAAGGGTTATTGTTTTCTGCTTTTTTAATTCTAGCAGCAATAACCTACATGTTATCGTACCTCACAAGTTCTACACCATAACTACTCATTTCTTATAAATGTTAACTCACACTAATAGGAGGAGCTATGAGCGTTCTTAAAGAACGGCCACCCAACTACCATTTGAAATGCTTGCTCTACAGGAAGGTTTATACTCGAAAGCATCTCCCCATAATACAAAACCGATTCTCGGCAACATAAAAAAGGAAACTCCAAATCATCGGAATTTCCTTTAAAATAAATCTAAGCAAGATAACTCCCCATAACTTTTCGAACGTAATTTTGTGTTTCATTAAACGGTGGAATACCTTGATATTTTTCTACATTTCCTGGGCCAGCATTATAAGCTGCTAAAGCAAGTTCAATGTTTCCGTTATAACGTGTAAGCATTTGGCTTAAATACTTTGTACCACCATCAATGTTCTGGCGTGCGTCATAGGAATTCGTTACACCTAAGCCTGCTGCTGTTCCTGGCATGAGCTGCATCAATCCTTGGGCGCCAGCAGAACTTTTTGCCATCGCATTGTAATTGGACTCATGCTTAATAACAGCGTGGATCAGGTTTTCATCAACCCCATATTTTTGTGCTGCTTCGGTTATATGCGCTTGATAATTCGTAGGACCTGGCTGATTACTATAGTTTGGTGCAGCAGCCACAACGTTATAACTAATATCTGGTTTTGCATTGTATATATTATATGGCATGTTGTTTCGATAATCTGTAGGTATGCTATTCAGTCGTTGCGCTTGATTTATTTTCTCTAATAATAACTGTTGAAAGGGTATCGCCGACGTTTGGCTGGGTTCTGATAACGTTGCAGCAGAATTACCTGACATAATCGATAGTGCTTGATATTGTATCATTTGCTGTAAATCTCGTATTTCCATCGGGAATCACTCCTTTCCAATCCTTCTATCTATTATTTTACGATTAGTGGACAGGTTTAGCAATACTAAAATGTGACAATTTGTTTATTTGCTTCCTTAAGCAGATTCTTATAAAATGGATCTTCTCCAATACAAATAATGCTATCACAAAGCGTGCTGATCTCATCCATATCATGAGAAGTATACATAATCATTTTATTTTCCTTTATCGCGAGATTTTTCAGGTGATTACCAATTTCCTTTCTGGATTTCAAATCGATGCCAACGGTTGGCTCATCAAGAAGCAACAGGTCGGGATCATGGATTAAACTAATCGCCATGTTCAGCTTCCGTTTCATTCCACCGGATAACGTTTTAACAGGTTCTTTCCATTTATCCAGCTCCATATCCAGACAAAGCTGTTGTAATTCTTGTTTCGACCTTCTTTTCCATGAAAGCTTTTCAAAAAAGACCATGTTTTCTTCGACGGAAAACTCTTCCCAAATTGCAATATCCTGAGGAACATAACCAATCTGCTTACGTACCTCTTTTCGTTTTTCACGGTATGACTTTTCATAAAGTACAATATTACCGTTTGTAGGACTTGCTAGGGTAGCCAGAATGTTTAATAACGTAGACTTACCCGCGCCATTTTCTCCAACAAGACCAATAATTTCACCGGGCTGCACGGAAAAGGAGATTTGGTTTAAAATTAGTTTTTTTCCATAGGATTTTGTAATCGATTGTACTTCAAGCATTTAATTTCTCTCCTTTTGCAATCCAGATACTAACTAGGGCAAGGGGGACTAAAAGCCATGGATTCCAGAATGTTTGATCCAAGAACGGTTGAATCGGGTTAACATCTAACAACCAGGGAAAACGTTTTGTCAGTCCATCGATAGGAAGTATAGCCCCGCTTAAAATAATTAAGAATAAGACTAGAATAAATGAAACACTGTAATAGAAGTAGCTGTTTTTAAACAGTAATGCTAGTAAAAAAGCACTTGTACTGATAAGAATTCTAAATGAAATAATTGCGCCAATCAGGTTGAAATCGATACTTTCACTGAGCAATTGTTTAAAAACAACGATACTTAAACCGTCAAATAACAAGAAAGCTATTACATAAAATCCAAGATTTTGGATTGCATAATTTTTATACGTAAAACGCATAAAAGCAAAACGCGGCATAAGTCCTGGACGCCGCTCTTTAATCAGCCAATCGGTCAATAAAAGCGTGGATAAAATGCTGAAAATCGCCCACAGTCCCCATGTATTTAAAATGGAGATGTCATTCTTCATTCCTACGCCTTCATCATTATAAAAAGAAAATGTCGTGGCAAGTAAATTTTCCTGTGCTTGAATTTCATTTGTTTTCGCAATAATTTCATCAAAAGAAACCATTGCTTCAGGTTGTAACCTTTCTTGCAAATCGGTAATGGTATGAGCTGCTTTCACTTTTCCCGTGTCCTGCTGCACATAGGAAATAAGCATTTCTCGAATTGGTGTATAGGCAAAAGAAAGGTTGGATTGATAGCTCGTTATAAGGCGATTACGACTGCCGCGTAAAATCTTTGCTTCATATCCGTCTTCTATTATAAATGCACTATCCAATTCATGACTTTCGATCTGACTGCGCGCTTCTGATTCGCTCAATTCATAGACGCGTAGAAGAGGGGAAGATTTCATTGTTTCAAGTAATGAATTTGCAAGCTCGCTATCTTCTTTAACTACCATACCAATCGGGATTTTACTATCCTCCTGTACTACATTTGTAATTTGTATCATACAAACAGTCGCAAGTATTGGAAGGAGAAACCAAAATAGATGGGAAATCCAGTGTTTCTTCCAGTGCATCAATCGAGTATGGATGATTGACATCATATGGCAACACGCTCCTTCCAAATTGAAATACTAGTCAATATGAATGCTGCAGCAGCGTTCATTAGAAGGAGGGGAATATAATCTGCATAGAGTCGGTTGTTTAATAAAATATCTTGTATCCAGCTTAAAGCTTCATATGAAAATAAATAGGGCAGCAGATTTTGAATCCACAATGGATAGTAAATAACTGGAATAATCGCACCGCTTATGATAATGGACACAAACGTGAATACGGATTGTACGAGTAATCGAAGCTTATGTGACTGGGTAAGTGATTCGATAATGGCAAGACATTGCACGAAAATTCCACTATATAACAATGTGAGTAACGTAATTCGAATGTAATCCTCCAGAATAACGGTTTCCACCAAGATAGTTTCTAAAGCGATAAAAGATAGCCCAGCAAAGGATGCTGTAACGATGATGGTAATAAACATTTTTGCGATTGTCTGCTGAATTTCGAGTACACCATAAAGTCGCATCCGATTTTTTAGACGTGTTGGATTTTCTTTTGTAAAAAAAATATAAATGGCTAAGAGCCAAATCGAAACAAGAATAAACCAGCTTCCGACAGTGAAATATTGAATGGGAGACGACGTTGCTAGGTTTGTGATTTCTCGTTCCATTAAAACGCGGTCACGTCCAACTGTATAGAATAAAAACTCCTTAAATTGCTCGAAAACAAAATCATTTCGCTCTTCATCATCCATATTGAATTCCCGTGCATAGGAATTAATTGCAAGAATATTTGCTTGTGAGGCACGTATGTGACGGGAAACACTTTCAATAAGCTCGTTTACCATAAAGCTTTCTGCATGTTGCTTTGCATTTCCGGTTACAGGAATCTCCACTGATTGCCCTTGCATTAGATGGCTTGTGAAATTATCCGGAAACGTAATGTAAGCACTGATTTCATTATTTTCTATGGCTATTTTAGCTTCATTTTCAGTCATACTATGTATTTCTATAAATGATCCCAGTTGGGAAGAATGTTCGATAAGCTGGACGATCAGCTCAGTTTGTTCATTTTCATCTAAATTGACTAAGCCTACTTGAACGGTTTCATTCTCTGAAGGTATAAAATATGTAATTATAATTGCAGCAGCTAACCCGACAATAATAACCGGAAACATGAAAAGAAGAGGAAGTGATGACCACTTCCTCCTTAGCTGCATTAAATGATTTTTTATAAATAATTGTATGTGTCTCATGTAATGCATTGTGGCACGCTCGTTTCGTGTTTATAAATTAAAGGTAGTTTAAAAGCCGTTAGAACTAATTAGAATCCCATTCCGCCACTAGACATAAGGCCGAACAGCCATTGCTGGAAGCTTGGTGCTACATCGTTTTCAAAGTATTCCTGTAGTTCTGTAGTAGACATGCTACCTAAATCCTTCACATTATCTTCACTCAATGTTTCAACAGAATCAATTGTTTGGCCTTCTGTATTCATATTTAATGTGAACATATCTTGACTTAAGTCTGGAGTCTCTAAAGAAATTTGATGTGCTGCATTCATTTTATCAGCTTCATATGTTGCATCTCCTGTCCAATGCAAGCTTCCGCCGCCGCTAGCAGGGTCTTCAACAGTGAACACACGATTAAATTCACGTGTACCATCTGCAAGTGTTTCTGTTCCGTCATAGGATAGAACAAAATCTTCAACTGTTAGGTTGATAGAATCTGTAGCTTCGTTACCCTTCCAGTTCAAATCACCTGTAATATTCATTGTTCCTTCTTCGTATGCATCTGAGAATGCAACGTCATAATCAAAGAATTGATTTTCATCTGTTAACAATTGTGAACCAGTAATAGAAATTTTCGCTAGTTCCTCAGCATTCGTTCCCATTTCAAGAACGAATTCACGTTGGACAATCTTATTGTCAGCAATCCATAGTGATGATGTTAATCCATTTGGAATCTGCAATTCTTCTATACCATCTTTTGCTTCTGTGATACTAGCTTCAAAATCTTCAGTAAATGTATCCAATTCATCTTCCATATAGATACCGCCAAACTGCTGGGCAACCATTTGTTCCTTGATGATTTCTTTTAGTTTATCATCCTTTTCCATCTTATCCAATACAGTAGTTAAGATGTCTTTAAATTGCTGCTCAGTAAGGTGTAACTCAATTTTTTCGGAATTAATAGATTCGCCATTAACTTCTACCGTTTCATCGCTGCTTGTAAATGCGTCATCTGGCAATTCATCATAAATCAATTTGAAGTATTCATCTTCTATATGTGTTTTGTATTCTTCAGGGAAGATTTCTCCTGCACTTTCAAACAGCGTATCTAACCCAAGTGTTTCTTCACCAGTAAATGTTGCTGGATCTACTTCATGAAGGAGTGGACCAAAATCTTGATCATTTAATTGTAAAACTTCTTCTAAGAAAGGCACCCCAACCATAACTTTCTCATCTGTTACAAAAACTTGAAGATCATTTATCTCCATCCCAGCGATATTAGCTGAAATCCCAGTATAAACTTGTTTGTTTTCCATATCGGTTTGAGAATCAAGCTTTATACTAGAGTTGTTGATTAATGTTGCAGGATCCATGCCGTATCCCATGCTTCCTGCTGCTGGATCATTGTATTCAGCAGTTAATTCAAGTGATGAAGCAGTTTTGTCAGTTTGCGTTTTTTCATACCAGTCAAATTCCGGTTGATAACGTTCCTCCGCTCGTTCCACCATGTATTCCCACGTATCTTTTTCAGCTAGAAAATATGCATTTTTCGGAGAATCCTTAATTAGCATAAATGCTAAGGCTGTTCCTCCGGCTAATACGACAATACCGACAATAAGTGCAATTAACCCTTTGGAAATTCCTTTTTTCTGCTGTTCATTCGTTGTACCTTCCACAAACTTACCCCTTTCTTTTCCTTCCTCTTACTTAGTTTATTATGAATCTCTGAAACATATAATAACAAACTGTTTCAACTTTTTATATCATTTAAAAACAAACTAGTCAAATGGTGCTAAAAAAAATACGAAACATCGTAATCCAAAAGGCTTTTGATCGTTTTAAATTCAAGATAATTTAGTAGGTAATTCAACTTATTGAAATGGTATAAAAAGTAAAAAACAATCTGTAAAACTAGAAGTAATTATAGGAATCTTACCACTGGTTAGGTAAAAATACTTATTTTTATTTGATTTTACAGTTTAAAGAAAAAGTCACAGTTGAGGATGTTCAAGGGAATATGATGGATTTTATAAAGGAGGGGGAGGCGATAGACAACCTCCACCGAATAGTTTCTTATTGTAAATTTTGTGTGGCGGCTTTAACACCTTGTTCTAATGCATCAACCATTTCTTTTTTATCTTGCTCTTCCGATTGATTCCAAATTAATTCAAATAGCACACCAAGACCGGGAAGCATTTTTTCTTCACCGTTTTGTATAGCGTCAACAATCGTTGACTCCAGTTGCTGCTGATCGTTGGTTGCGATATTAGACAGAATTGCTTTTCGTAAATTTAAATTCATATAGACACTCCTCCACTTTTCAAATTATGGATAGTTTGACCAACGTATATAAAAATATGTATGATGGATAAAGAAATAATAAGAAGGATGAAACCAATGATTACGTCAGTAAAAAATGAAAAAGTAAAACAATGGAAAAAACTCCATAAGCGAAAAGAAAGAACACAGGCTGGTGCGTTTCTTGTAGAGGGATTCCATTTAGTGGAGGAAGCGGTAAAGAGTAATTGGACGGTTCGTGAAGTTATTATACAGGAGGGGGTCGAGCTGCCAAGCTGGACAGACAACTATCCAGTCGTTTCAATTAGCGACAATGTGATGGCATACATCTCCCAAACTGCGGCACCACAAGGAATTATTGCTGTTATTGAAAGTCGACAACAGACACTGCGCAGTGGCAATCATTTACTCCTTATTGATTCGATACAGGATCCTGGAAATTTAGGAACAATTATTCGAACTGCAGATGCTGCAGGGATGGATGGGATTATGCTTGGAGATGGAACAGTCGATCTTTATAATGATAAGGTCATTCGTTCAACGCAAGGTTCTATTTTTCATATCCCAATTATTCATGCAAACCTGGGAGAGATGGTTTCAGCATTAAAAGAAGAAGGCTTTGCAATATGGGCAACAGCTTTAGAAAATGCGTCCAATTATAATGATATAATCCCAGGTAATAAAATGGCGATTATATTAGGTAATGAAGGGGCTGGAGTACAAGCTGATTTGATTGAGCAAGCAGACAGGTCGGTAAAGATCCCAATCTATGGCCAAGCGGAATCATTAAATGTAAGTATTGCAGCAGGAATTCTTATGTATCACCTAAAAAGATAATCTTGCAAGTGGGTTCGAAATTATTTATAATGAATGTAATCTCAATATGTAAGCAAAGAAGGAGCTCGTTCCTATTTAGAATGTGATTCAGGGAGGAAATGCCTAAGACTGGGAGCATTTCTATCGCAATAATACGAACAATTCACTCTGGAGCTGGCACTTGGACCTTCAATCTGAAGTAAAGGTGTTCCGGATATAAATCCGTTATCAAGTTTAAGTTGGGCAGCAAACGTATGCTTTTCATACATATATTCTGTCAACAAGGGTGGTACCGCGAAATAATAGCCTCGTCCCTTTTTGGGATGAAGGCTTTTTTTATTTGTACAAAAGCAACAGGTATTCCACTTAGATGGCGTGGTCGACTTGCCAAGTTTTTAAAATCACATATTCAAGGAGGTAATTATCAATGAAAGAACAATTAGAGGCTCTACAGGCTGATGCATTGCAAAGAATTGCCGCAACGGAGACAATTCGAGAATTACAAGATATTAAAGTTGCGTATCTAGGGAAAAAGGGATCCTTAACGGGAGTTCTTCGCGGAATGGGCAAGCTTTCGAAGGAAGAGCGTCCAGTTGTCGGGGAAATTGCTAACCATGTAAGAACTGCAATCACAACGGCACTTGAAGAAAAAACAGAAAAGCTAGAACAAGCGGAACTGGAGAAACAACTTGAAGAAGAGACAATTGATGTTACATTACCTGGCCGTCCAGTGAAGGTAGGTGGTCCTCACTTATTAACGAATATCGTTCAAGAGATTGAGGATTTGTTTATTGGCATGGGCTACGAAGTAAGAGAAGGCCCGGAAGTCGAGACAGACTACTTTAATTTTGAAGCATTGAATTTACCGAAGAATCACCCAGCGCGTGATATGCAGGATTCGTTCTATATTACGAATGAATTATTGCTTCGTACCCATACATCACCAGTTCAAGCACGTACGATGCAGGAATATAACGGTGAAAAGCCTTTTAAAATGATTTGTCCTGGAAAAGTGTATCGCCGGGACACAGATGATGCAACACACTCTCATCAATTTACACAAATTGAAGGGCTTTATGTAGACAAAAATGTGCGAATGAGTGATTTAAAAGGTACGTTGGATAAATTCGCTAAGAAAATGTTTGGTGAAGACCGTGAAATCCGTTTGCGTCCTAGTTTTTTCCCGTTTACAGAGCCTTCCGTAGAGATGGATATTTCTTGTAAGGTGTGTGATGGAAAAGGATGCAGTGTGTGCAAAGGTACTGGATGGATTGAGATTCTTGGTGGAGGAATGGTTCACCCTAAAGTACTTGAAATGGGCGGATATGACCCAGAAGTATACAGCGGATTTGCATTTGGAATGGGACCTGAACGAATTGCCATGCTGAAGTACGGTGTGAATGATATCCGGAACTTCTATGCAAATGATATCCGATTCTTAAAACAGTACCATAAAGCATAAGTGAGATCACGAAGGAGGTAAAACAATTGTTAGTATCATATAACTGGTTAAAAAAATACGTTGATTTAGGAAATTTAACGCCTGAAGAGCTTGCCGCAAAAATTACGAAGTCAGGGATTGAAGTAGAGGGTGTCGAATATGTGGCAGAAAAGAGTACCAATGTTGTAGTCGGCTATGTAGAGTCATGTGAAAAACATCCCGATGCAGATAAGTTGAACCTATGCCAAGTTGATGTAGGTGAAGAGAAATTACAAATTATTTGTGGAGCACCGAATGTGGCACAAGGTCAAAAGGTTGCTGTAGCAAAGCCGGGAGCAGTTCTTCCAGGTAATTTCAAAATAAAAAAAGTGAAGCTTCGTGGAATTGAATCGAATGGTATGATTTGTTCCTTAAAAGAGCTGGGTATCGAAGAAAAATATATCCCAACCGATATTGCAGATGGTATATTTGTATTTCCAGAAGAGGCAACAGTCGGAGAACCTGTTGATGAGCTGCTCAACTTAAATGACGCTGTCCTTGAATTGGATGTTTTAGCAAATCGTGCAGATGCTTTAAGCATGCTTGGTATTGCATATGAGGTTGCAGCAATACTTGATCAGCCGGTAAAACTGCCAGATGAGGCAGTTCAAGTGGAAGAATCAGCAACAGTAGCTAATTATGTTTCCGTTGAAGTCGAAGCAGCAGAATTAAATCCCTATTACGGGGCATTTATGATAAAGGATGTGGAAATCAAACCATCTCCATTATGGATGAGAAATTACTTAATGGCAGCTGGCATTCGTCCAATTAATAATGTTGTTGACATTACAAATTATGTACTCCTCGAATATGGCCAGCCATTACATGCGTTTGATTATGATAGATTTGGCTCTGAAAAAATTGTTGTACGCCGGGCGAAACATGATGAGACTCTAACAACATTGGACGGACAAGAGCGAATATTAACTGACGAGAATCTTGTAATCACAAATGGTAAGGAACCTGTAGCATTAGCTGGTGTTATGGGCGGATTGGATTCAGAGGTTGCGAGTGAGACAACGAATGTTTTACTGGAAGCTGCTTATTTTGATGCCATTACAGTTAGAAAGACGGTAAAACAAACTGGTCTGCGCAGTGAGTCCAGTACCAGGTTTGAAAAAGGAGTCGATCCAAACCGTGTCCGTAAAGCAGGAGCTCGTGCATGTTTACTGCTGCAGCAATATGCTGGTGGTAAAGTAATAGCTGGGACTGCTGAATTTGATAGGTTAGACCGAACAGAAAAAGTCGTCGAAATTGATACACCACATATTAACAATCGACTAGGAACAGAAATGACAACGGATGATATTGCTTCTATCCTTAAGCGACTGCAATTTGACTATAAGCAAGATGACGATCATTTCACGGTTCACGTACCTACTCGTCGTGGTGATATTACACTATTTGAAGATATGCTTGAAGAGGTTGCTCGAATTTACGGGTACGATAATCTTCCATTTACATTGCCAGAAGGTGCTGGACAGTCTGGAGGCTTGACCGTAAGACAGCAATTAAAGCGCCGGGTTAAAAACTTTGTTCAAGGTGCAGGTTTAATGGAAACATTAACCTATTCTTTAACAAATGAGCGGGATGTAAAACGTCTAATCAGCCCAGAGGTTGCAAGTTCAGCTGCGTCGCCTGTTGCTTTGGCAATGCCAATGAGCGAGGATCACAAATATCTTCGTCTTAGTATTTTACCGGAACTATTAAACGTTCTATCCTATAACCGCGCCCGTAGTCAAGTAAACCTTGGCTATTATGAAATGGGAAGTATTTTTATTTCGGGACAAAATGAACTATCAGAACAGCCAGATGAACAACTTCGTATCTCCGGAGCTCTAACTGGCATATGGTCGGAGCAAGCTTGGCAGCAAGAGAAAAAAGAGGTTGATTTTTATGTTGTGAAAGGAATTGTTGAAGGATTATTTGATTTTCTGCAAATCCCAGTAACATATAGTCAAACCAAGGTGACTGATATGCATCCAGGAAGATGTGCGGTAGTAAAAGTTGCTGATAAAACTGTTGGGTTCATTGGTCAGCTGCACCCAACACTTCAAAAACAACTTGACTTAAAAGAAACGTATGTATTTGATTTAAATCTGGAAGAAGTCTTTGCGGCATATGATGCTGTACCATCCTTTACTGCAATTCCGAAGTATCCTTCCATTGCTAGGGACATTGCGTTTATTTTAGACAAGAATGTACATGCTGGAGACGTGAAAAAGGTTATTGAGGAAGTTGGCGCACCACTTGTTAATCGTGTAGATATCTTTGACCTGTATCAAGGTGACAACTTGGAAAAAGGTAAGAAATCCATAGCGTACAGCCTACTTTATCAACATCCAGAAAAAACGTTGAAGGATGAGGAAGTAGAAGAATCTTACCAAAAAATAATCGCAGCCGTTAACGAAAAATTCAACGCCTATGTAAGATCTTAAACAGATAAAAGGCTTTCCTGCTACTCGTTGTAGTGGGAAAGCTTTTTTCAGGTTTAAATAAAAACAAGCACCGGGAAGTATCAAAGCGATCGTTGCTGCTCCAACACGCTACCCAACCAACTCAAAACACGCTACAAAAAATAGAGCATACCAGACAGCACTGGAATGCTCCAATTCATTATACTACACCAATACATGCAGTAATTATCAATCGTTATAATTCTTTTTAGGTGGTAATTCCCAACTAATTTCATCCAGTCCGTTTTCTTGCAAGATAGCGTTCGTTTTTGAAAACGGCTTGCTCCCGAAAAAGCCCCTATGTGCAGATAATGGACTAGGGTGTGGTGCACGAATAATGTAATGCTTGTTTGTATCGATTAGTTTTGTTTTACTTTGTGCTGCACTTCCCCAAAGGATATAAATAACAGGATCTTTTTTTGTGTTTAACACATCAATTACACGGTCAGTGAACGTCTCCCATCCCTTGCCTCGGTGTGAATGGGCTTCACCAGACCTCACAGTTAGAACTGTATTTAAAAGAAGTACCCCTTGCATTGCCCATTCAACCAGATAACCGTGTGCAGGGGGTGGCAGACCAAGATCAGCGTGTAATTCCTTGAATATATTACGTAATGATGGTGGAATTTTCACCTCAGGCTGTACAGAAAAACTAAGCCCGTGGGCTTGATTTGGCCCGTGATACGGATCTTGTCCAAGAATCACAACTTTTACCTGACTAAACGGGGTGTAATGTAATGCATTAAAAATATTTTGCATCTTTGGGTAAATCGTATGTGTTTCATATTCTGTTTTCAAAAATGCTCGTAATTGCAGATAATATGGTTTTTGGAACTCACTTGCAAGTAAGGGTTCCCAGTCGTTTTGTAAAATGTTTTGCTTCATTATAAAACCCTTCCTATATAAGTCTATAAATAACGCTGAGCTTTTTTTGTGTTGGCAAAATGTGTCTTGGCGTATTTATCTAATATGGCAGCACCTTTTGTATTGATAACCTTTGCGATTGTTTGATCCACTTTAGCAGAGGCTCCTTTAGGAAGCGGGATACCAATGGCCTCAGAAAGCTTATCCATTTCTTTCACAAAGCTTGTTCTGGCAATAATAGATGCTGTAGCAACGGCGATTGAATGGCTTTCGGCTTTTGTAATAAAATATGTCTTTTCCGGCAGCTGTTGTTGTTCTGTGCCGATATGTCTACTATAGACAGCTGGTTCACAAAATTGGTCAATCAGGATGCCATCAAGTTCAACCTTACCAATTTTATTTAATAAATTTGTAATTGCGTGATGGTGAAGCATGGCCTTCATTTTTCCTTGTGACCAGCCTTTTTTCTGTAGCCTATTGTACTTTTCATTATGTAAAACAAGCAACGAGTATGGAATTTGAAGCTTGACGATATCCTTTGCTAATTTAGAAATAATCGGATCTGTAAGGTTTTTCGAGTCCTTTACTCCAAGCTCTTTTAGAGTGGCAAACTGACTTTTGTTCACATATGCTGCAGCAACGGTTATTGGACCGAAATAGTCACCAGTTCCAGCTTCATCCGAACCAATGTGACTACTTGTAAATAAGCTGGTATCCGGCGTATATCGTGTTTTGATTTGATTTTGGCTCGTCTTTTTTACTGTTTTAGTTGCTGAGGTACTCGAGTTTGTCTGCCATTTTCCTGCCTCTAATTCAGGTGCACTCCCTTGGAATAGAACCTTGCCAGATTTATAGGCTGTTATGACAGCAGCGCTTGTTTTCGCACGAAAGACAGCTCCAGGTGGGGTTTGTGTCAAAGCGCTTTTATAATGTAATTTCATTTCATTTATTGTATCTATTGGTAATACATGTACCTCTTGTCCCATCTACATCTCTCCAATCCTTGCATATATTGACTATAGCAAAATAGCTTTCATAATGAAATACTTCTTTTTAAAAGTACTTCGTGTTAATATTAAGTGAAGAATTTTTTGTTTGCAGGAGGTAACACCACATGGACGAGGGCGAAAAGCAACGTATTACAGTTGATATATATAATAGAACATATACAATAGTGGGACCAGAGTCAGAAAGTCATGTTCGATTAGTCGCAGGTCTTGTCGATCAGAAAATGAAAGAGCTGCATGAAATGAACCGGCAATTAGATACAACAAGATTAGCAGTCTTAACTGCTGTAAATACAATGAATGATTACCAAAAACTGAAAGAAGATTACGCAACCTTATTGGGGTCGCTTAGAAAGAAAGAGGATAAGTAAGTTATGTTAGACTTTATATTATTCATTATGTTGCTTTTCGGGTTTTTTATGGGCTTGAAAAGAGGATTTATATTACAATTACTCCACTTAACTGGATATATTATCGCATTTATTGTGGCAGTGAAGTATTATGATGTATTAGGTCCAAAGCTATCACTTTGGATTCCATATCCAGAACTGTCGGAGGAAAGTGCATGGGCAGTCTTTCTGCAGTCGTTACCACTTGAGACAGCTTTTTATAATGCAATTGCGTTTGCGATTATCTTTTTCGCGGTTAAAATTGCATTGCAAATCATAGCTTCCATGCTCGACTTTGTAGCATCCATACCCATTATTAAATCCGTTAATAAAATTCTAGGCTCCGTTCTGGGGTTTTTAGAAGTATATTTAATTATATTCATCTTGCTGTATATTCTGGCGTTAACACCAGTTGAGACAATCCAGAATTGGATTAGCAACTCTTCAATAGCAGTTTTCATTATTGAGAAAACGCCTTATTTCTCAGAAAAGCTACTAGAGCTTTGGTTTACCTATACAGGTGGGGAAGCAAGTTAAATTTAAATCGTTATGATTTGATTACCGGAGACTGATTCATCGTATTAGGGATACGCTTGTAAGTTCGGAGCAGGTGGTATGAACTAAATAGAATCAGTCTTTTTTTAGAGGTTGCAGTTTTATATGAATACTTATGGAATAGGTGATAGTTGTGGCAATTAATAAAAAAGATGTTATTCAATTATTAGAGAGAATAGCCATTTACTTGGAGCTAAAAGGAGAAAATCCATTTAAAATATCGGCATATCGAAAGGCAGCTCAAGGCTTAGAACAAGATGATCGGTCATTAGCTGACATTGAGGATTTTACAAAAATCAAAGGAATTGGTAAAGGTACAAGCAATGTCATTGTAGAATTTATTGAGCAGGGTGAATCTCAAGCTTTGAAGGAACTAGCTGAGCAAGTACCGCCTGGATTAATTCCGCTACTAAATCTGCCAGGCCTTGGTGGCAAAAAATTGTCTAAGCTTTATCAAGAGCTTGGAGTTATTGATGCGGATACATTAAAAGAGGCTTGTCTAAGCGGGAAAGTAGAAAATCTTGCAGGATTTGGCAAAAAGTCAGCAGAGAAAATTGTCGCTGCATTAGAGGAGTCAGGGAAACGTCCAGAAAGACTGCCAATAGCGATCATGCTTCCATTAGCAGAGAGAATTGAAGCATATTTAACTGAAATTGAAGAAATTGAATCCTTTTCACGGGCTGGAAGTCTTCGCAGAATGCGGGAAACAATAAAGGACCTTGATTTCATCATTGCAACTTCCAATCCATCCGCTGTAAGAGAGGCACTACTTGTCATCCCGAATTTAAAGGAAGTCATCGCTAAAGGAGATACAAAGGTATCGGTAACATTGGAGGATGTGTATGATATCAATGTCGATTTCAGGTTGGTTTCAAAGACAGAGTTTGCAACGACCTTGCATCACTTTACTGGCTCAAAAGATCATAATGTTGCATTAAGACAGCTTGCTAAATCAAGAGGAGAGAAAATTAGCGAATATGGAGTAGAAGTAGAGGAAACAAACGAAGTACGGACATTTTCAAATGAAGCAGAGTTCTTTCGCTATTTTGGACTCCAATTTATTCCGCCAGAGGTAAGAGAGAACACGGGGGAAGTGGAAGCATTTAAAGAAGAAAAAAGATTGATTGAGCTTGCTGATATAAAAGGCGATTTACATATGCATACAACCTGGAGCGATGGTGCGCAATCACTGGAAGAAATGGCGAGCCATGTTCGTGCCATGGGGTATGCCTATATGGCAATTACCGATCATTCCAAATACCTCCGCGTAGCAAATGGGCTAGATGAATCGCGCTTGCGCAAGCAGAGAGAGGAAATTGCAGCTTTAAATGAAAAGTGGACAGATTTTCATATTTTCGCAGGGGTAGAAATGGATATTCTACCAGATGGCTCACTTGACTTCTCTGATGCGTTTCTTCGTGAAATGGATTATGTAATTGGTGCCATTCATTCTAGCTTCAACCAATCACAAGAAAAAATAATGAAGCGACTATATTCAGCATTAGAAAATCCATATGTATCATTGATCGCCCACCCTACTGGCAGGCTCATTGGAAGACGAGCAGGTTACAATGTTAATGTAGAGAAATTGATTGAGAAGGCAAAAGAAACAAATACAGCATTAGAAATCAATGCCAATCCGAACAGACTTGATTTATCTGCTGATTGGGTGCGTAAAGCTCAGGAAACGGGTGTAACAATCGCAATCAACACAGACGCTCATAGCTACCAAATGCTCGACCATATGGCATACGGAGTAGGAGTAGCTAGAAGAGGATGGCTTGAGAAGGATACCGTTATGAACACGTGGTCTAAAAAGAAACTCATGGATTATTTTAATCGTAATAAATAAAGGAATTTTGAAAAATCCTTTTAAAATGACAAGTAGGAATCAGTTCAGCTAACAGCGGCTCCGTTCTGTGGTCAATTTCGAAAACAGCGCGTCTTGTGGTTACCGGGCGCGGAGAGCTAAGCTGATTGAACTCATCGGTTCTTTTTGAACATGTGATATTTAAATAAGAAGCCTATTTAAAGGAGTAATTAAGCATGAACGAACGAATTCTCCGTGTACTCGAATTTAAAAAAATAATAGAAAATCTATCCATGCACGCAGCTACAACATTAGGAAAGGATTTTGTATCTAAGTTAAAGCCTGCGACAGAATTAAAACAGGTTATCGAGCTGCAGAATGAAACAGACGAAGCGAGCCAAATTGCTCGTTTGAACAGAACTATTCCGTTAGGGGGCGTCACAGATATTCGCCCTAGCTTGAAACGAAGTGCCATCGGTGGTGTGCTTTCAACACATGAATGTCTTGATGTTGCCAATACGATTTATGGTGGAAGGCAGGTAAAGTTGTTTTTTGATCAACTCGAGCTTGAAGAAGAAATACCAATTCTTGAAGGATTGGTGGAACGAATAACACCACTTCGTGAACTGGAGATGGAGATAAAAAATTGTATTGATGACCGCGGCCACGTAATAGACAGCGCATCAGCAAGCTTACGCAGTATTAGAAGCTCCATCCGGACGTTTGAGAATCGGATTCGAGAAAGATTAGAGAGCTACACAAGAAATAATAGCAGTATGCTTTCTGATGCAATTATAACGATCCGAAATGATCGCTATGTGCTCCCAGTTAAACAAGAATATAGAGGGGCAATTGGTGGGATTGTTCATGATCAGTCGTCATCAGGTCAAACCTTGTTTATGGAGCCTAAAGCTATTGTAGACTTAAATAATCAATTGCATGGAGTGATTACAAAGGAAAAACAGGAAATAGATCGGATTTTAAAAGAATTAAGCCAATCCATTGCAGTAGAAGAACATGATTTGGACCAAAATGTCATGCTGCTTGGTCAAATTGATTTCATATCTGCACGTGCTAAATTAGGTCAAGAAATGAAAGCAGCCCGACCAAAAATGAATGACCGAGGGTTCATTCAAATGAAGCAAGCAAGACATCCATTAATTCCAATTGATGAAGTGGTTGCTAATGATGTGGAGATTGGAAAAACGTATACCTCGATTGTAATAACAGGTCCGAATACAGGAGGAAAGACCGTTACACTGAAAATGGTGGGTCTTTGTACATTAATGGCGCAGTCCGGTTTACAAGTTCCCGCACTAGATGGCTGCGAGCTCGCAGTGTTCAAGGAAGTGTTTGCTGATATTGGGGACGAACAATCGATTGAACAAAATTTAAGTACATTTTCTTCACACATGACAAATATAGTAGAAATCATTAAGGAAGTAAATGATCATTCACTTGTGCTTTTTGATGAGCTTGGTTCAGGCACAGATCCACAGGAAGGTG
Organism: Oceanobacillus sp. FSL W7-1309; assembly: GCF_038002145.1. NCBI lineage: Bacteria > Bacillati > Bacillota > Bacilli > Caryophanales > Bacillaceae > Oceanobacillus > Oceanobacillus sp. FSL W7-1309. Next base: position 1,011,346 of record NZ_JBBOBX010000002.1, on the reverse strand, counting down.
CTGCACTAGCGATGGCCATTCTTGATGAAGTTGTTTCTCGCAATGCACGGGTAATTGCAACAACACATTATCCAGAGTTAAAGGCATATGGATACAATCGCAGCAATGTTGTGAACGCATCGGTTGAATTCAATGTCGAAACCTTGCAGCCTACCTACCGGTTGCTTATCGGAGTGCCTGGTCGAAGTAATGCATTTGAAATATCGAACCGATTAGGCTTGAATAATCATATAATTGAAAGAGCTAAAGGACTTGTAGGTGTTGATTCGAAAAGCGTTGAAACAATGATCGCTTCATTGGAAAAATCGCATTTAGAGGCGGAACGGGATTATGAAAAAGCACATGCAGTATTACTTGAAAGTGAGAAATTACGTGAAGACATCACAAAAGAATGGAAGCAATTAGAGCAAAAGAAGGAAGAGCTGTATAAAAAAGCTGAAGAAAAGGCAGAAAAAGCCCTGACGAAAGCTCGAGAAGAGGCGGAACGAATTGTAAACGAAATCCGTCAAATGAAAACAAATGTCTCACTAAAGGAGCATGAGTGGATTGAGGCTAAGAAAATGCTTGAGGAAGCTCAGCCACATTTGACCCAAAAGCAAAATAGACAGCCAGACAAAAAAGCTGCTGAACAAAGAGTACTTCAACCTGGTGATGAAATTAAGTTGCTAACTGTAAATCAGAAAGGTGAAGTTTTAGAAAAAGTAAATGATAATGAATTTTTAGTGCAGGTCGGAATCATGAAGGTTAAAGTGAAACGACATGAATTACAGTTTCTTGGTAAACCAAAGCAAACAATGGAAAAACCAATAGCAACGATAAAAGGATCGAATTATCATGTAAGTACAGAGCTGGATTTGCGTGGGGAACGCTATGAGGATGCCTTACTGAAACTAGAGAAATATATTGATGATGTTTTGTTAGCTGGCTATCCAAAAGCCTATATTATTCATGGTAAAGGTACCGGTGCTTTAAGAAAAGGAGTACAGGAATTCGTGAAGCGACATTCTCAAATTAAGAATGCGCAGCCAGGAGGAAGTGGCGAAGGTGGCAGTGGTGTAACTGTTCTTGAATTTTAATAAGCGGATATCTGTGCTTGTTACTATTTTAGTTAGGAAAGTATCTTACTTTCCTAACTGCATCTACAATTGATGCGTTGCTAAATGGTATGGCAAATTTCTAGAGAAGTAGGAGAGGTCGACTGTTATGGAAGGATTTTGGGAACATATCATCGTAGTTACAGCAGCCCGCTACAGTGTATTTGTCTTATGTACACTTGTCTTCTTAGCAATTTTTGAACTTGTAACATCTTATAAAAATTGGGAAGAAATAAGAAAAGGCAATCTTGCTGTTGCGATGGCAACGGGAGGAAAGCTATTTGGGATTGCAACGATTTTTCGCTATTCAATTGAACATAATGATTCTCTTTTGCAGTCAGTTGGATGGGGTGTTTTTGGTTTTGTTTTATTATTAATGGGTTATCTCATGTTTGAATTTCTTACCCCGCTTATGAAAGTAGATGAGGAAATCGGGAATGGAAATAAGGCTGTTGGCTTCATTTCCATGATTATATCCGCGGGATTAGCATTTGTAATCGGAGCCAGCATTGGATAAAGAGAGGGGAGATCAACAGTGGTATTAGATCGTTTAGCAAAAATATTAATTGTTGTGGCAGTGATTTTTGTAGTAGTAGGTATATTTTACTTAATATAAGTGGTTATTATATGACCAGCTTCTTATTCACTCCTCTTTTATTTTGTTACATAATAAAAAATCAAAAATTAATTAAAAAGATTTCAAAAAATAGAAATTAATCGGTATAATGGTTATAGTATAGTATAAAGGGGAGTGAAAAATGAAACCTAACCGAAAATGGCATGAACATTACCCGTCTGAAATACCTACGTCACTGAAGTATGAGAAAAAAGCCTTACATGTATACTTGGAAGAAAGTGCAAAAGCGTACAAAGAAAAGAAAGCGCTTTATTTTATGGGGAAGGAACTTTCCTATCATGAATTGTTTTTGAAATCAAAGCAAATGGCGAATTATTTACAGTCTCTAGGAGTGAGGAAGGGGGATAAAGTAGCTATAATGTTACCGAACTGTCCGCAGGCTGTTATAAGCTATTATGGTATTCTGATGGCGGGCGGAACGGTGGTTCAGACAAATCCACTGTATACAGAACGTGAATTGGAATATCAGCTAAATGATTCTGGCACTTCGGTAATTGTTTGTTTAGATATCTTGCTTCCTCGAGTTACAAAAGTAAAAGGAAACACAGAATTAAAACATACAATTGTTACAGGAATTAAAGATTACTTGCCATTTCCGAAAAACCTGATTTATCCGTTTATCCAGAAACGAGAGTATAACATGGTTGTTAAAGTAGAACAAAGTATAGATACGCATGTATGGCAATTAATGATGGAAAAGACACCGGCGGAATATTTGGAGCCTGAAATAGATCCAGTTGAGGACTTAGCATTATTACAATATACAGGCGGTACAACTGGTCATCCAAAGGGTGTTATGCTTACCCATTATAACCTTACATCGAATGTCGAGATGTGTGAAAGCTGGTTATATAAAACAGAAAATGGAAGAGAAATTGTGATGGGTGTGCTTCCGTTTTTCCATGTATATGGAATGACCACCGTCATGAATCTCTCGATTAAGCAAGGTTCAAAAATGATTCTGATGCCAAAATTCAATGCATTAGACGTACTTAAAGCAATTGATAAACAAAGGCCGACCTTATTTCCCGGTGCGCCGACCATCTATGTTGCTTTACTGAACCATCCAGATTTGAAGAAATATGATCTTTCATCGATTAAAGCATGTATTAGCGGCTCAGCTCCATTACCAACTGAGGTTCAGGAACAGTTCGAGAAAATAACGAATGGGAAATTAGTTGAAGGCTATGGATTAACAGAATCGTCACCAGTAACACACGCGAACTTTGTCTGGGAAAACCGAGTGAATGGTAGTATCGGTGTACCATGGCCAGACACAGATTGTAAGATTTTTAAGATGGATGCAATCGATGAAGAAGCAGAAGTTGGGGAAGTTGGAGAGATTGCGGTAAAAGGGCCGCAGATCATGAAAGGTTACTGGAATAACGAAGAAGAGACGAATAATGTATTAAAAAACGGATGGTTATTTACAGGTGATTTAGGTTATATGAATGAACAAGGCTACTTTTATATTGTTGATCGGAAAAAGGATATGATTATTGCAGGGGGATATAATATTTATCCACGTGAAGTAGAAGAGGTTCTTTATGAGCATGAAGGCATTCAGGAAGCGGTGGTAGCTGGTATACCAGACGCTTATCGTGGAGAAACAGTCAAGGCCTATATTGTTCTTAAGCAAGATTACAGTATCACTGAAGATGCGTTAAACGAATATTGCAGAAAGCATCTTGCAGCATACAAGGTTCCGAGAATATATGAATTCCGCAAAGAACTACCTAAAACTGCAGTTGGTAAGATATTAAGAAGGAAGTTAGTTGACGAAGAGGTAGCCAGACAGACAGAAGAGTCTGTAACATCTATTTGAGCCTTGTGCTCTTCTTTCTTTATTTGATTATGGACAAGGTATATTATTGACAGAATAGTCTGTAGCAGTTAAAATGAAATTATGAATGACTATTCACTCAGTATGCAAAGTGAAACACATCTTAGGAGAAGACGCATGAAAAATAACAAACCCAAATATAACCAAATTATAGAAGCGGCAGTAAAAGTCATTGCAGAGAACGGCTATCATGGATCGCAAGTATCTAAAATTGCTAAAGCAGCTGGTGTTGCGGATGGTACAATCTATCTTTATTTTAAGAACAAAGAAGATGTGCTTGTATCTGTTTTTGAAGAGAAGATGGGTGAATTTATTAAGCAAATCGAAGAATCAACTAATCAAAAGCAAAATGCAAATGAGAAATTATTTACACTAATTAAAATGCATTTTGAACAGCTTTCTGCCGATTATCATTTAGCGATTGTTACCCAGCTGGAATTAAGACAATCTAATTACGACCTTCGCATTCAAATCAATAATGTTTTAAAGCGATATTTAACTGTATTGGATAATATCCTGAAAGAAGGAATACAGCAACAACTATTTCGTGATGATCTAACGATTCCGTTGGTACGCCAGATGATTTTTGGTACTTTAGATGAAATCGTAACGAATTGGGTTATGAATGAGCAAAAATATGACCTGAATAAACAAGTTCCAGCTGTTCATGACTTGTTAATGAAAGGGCTTTCGGTAGATTGAATCGAATCAGATTAAATCTAAGTATATAGAAGGAGGATATAATTAAATTGACGATGATTATGTATGAAGTTGAAGGAAATGTAGCGTATTTAACCATTAAAAGTCCACCCGCAAATGCATTATCACGGGGTCTTCTAAAAGACCTAAGTGAACAGCTTAACCGAATCGAACAAGAAAATCGTGTAAAAGCTGTTGTGTTAAAAGGGGATGGTAGGTTTTTCTCCGCGGGAGCTGATATTAAGGAATTTACCGATTTACAGAACGCATCCGATTATGCATCACTTGCAACAAATGGTCAGCGTGTCTTCAGTCGAATGGAACAGTTCCCTGTACCGATTATTGCTGCTATTCATGGTGCTGCATTAGGTGGAGGGTTAGAACTGGCAATGGCTTGCCATATCCGTATTGTAACAGAAAATACGAAACTTGGGTTACCTGAAGTGAACCTTGGGATTATACCTGGTTTTGCAGGTACACAGCGATTGCCTAGATATGTAGGTGCAGCAAAAGCATATGAAATGATACTTACTGGTGAACCAATTAGTGGAAGTCAGGCAGCTGCATGGGGTCTCGCGAATAGCGTTGTCGCTGAAGAAGAGCTTTTAAGTGAAGCTACGAAACTAGCAAACAAGATTGCGGCTAAAAGTAAACCAGCTATTCAGCATATCATGCATCTTGTTTCCGTAGCTAAAACAGAGGCATTTTCCAAAGGGGAAGAAGAAGAAGCTAATGCTTTTTCGCAAGTTTTTGGAAATGAGGATGCGCGAGAAGGGATTCAAGCATTTTTAGAAAAGCGTCAAGCTAATTTTAAAGATAAATAAGATAATATTTAAATTGATTAGGAGGATACTAGATGAATATTTACGTACTTTTAAAGAAGACCTTCGATACTGAAGAAAAAATTAGTGTAGCTGGCGGAACAATTGAAGATGAAGGTGCTGAATTCATTATTAACCCTTACGATGAGTATGCGGTTGAAGAGGCAATTACACAGCGTGATGCTCATGGAGGGGAAGTAACTGTTGTGACAGTCGGAGATGAAGACTCTGAAAAACAGTTACGCACAGCCTTAGCGATGGGAGCAGACAAAGCAGTACTAATTAATACAGAAGAAGACTTGGATGAAGGAGATTCTTTTACAACTGTTAAAATTTTAGAGGCGTACTTTGAAGATAAAGAAGTAGATTTAATTTTAGCAGGAAACGTGGCAATTGATGAAGCAAGTGGACAGGTTGGTCCACGATTAGCTGAATTACTTGGGTTTCCATATGTTACAACCATTACTAATTTGGATATCAAAGATGAAACAGTTACGATTGAAAAAGATGTAGAGGGTGATGTAGAGATTATTGAAACAAGCTTGCCTTTATTAGTAACTTGTCAGCAAGGCTTAAACGAACCTCGCTATCCATCACTTCCAGGAATTATGAAAGCAAAGAAAAAGCCGTTGGAAGAGCTTGAAATTGATGATTTAGATTTAGATGAAGAAGATGTGGAAGCGAAAACGAAAACAATCGATATCTATTTACCACCTGAAAAGGAAGCTGGAAGAGTACTAGAAGGCGAAATCTCAGATCAAGTTAGTGAATTAGTTTCCTTACTTAAAAACGAAAAGAAAGTGCTGTAAAGAAAAAATAACGAGTTTAAAAACGATAAAATGGACCGAGGTCTGCTAAATTTGAAACGTCATTGGACTGAGATTACTCAGCCCGATTTACACTGGACGTGATGACTTCGACGTTTAACAGGGACGTATCGGTTCTTAGTCGAAAATCTCTTGTGCAGATGTGTTAATTTACAGGACTTTTTGAACAACTTCCTTTATGGATGAAAGGGGAAATGACATGAGTGATAAATATATAGTAATTAGTGAAGTGAGAGATGGAGAATTGCGTCATGTATCATTTGAAGCAATTGCGGCAGCGAAAGAAATTAATGCTGATGCTGAAATCGTTGGTGTAGTTGTTGGTGATGGAAGTTTGGAAAGTTTGGCAAAAGAACTTATTTATTATGGTGCAGATCGAGTAATAAGTGTTTCTCATGAAAAACTGAAAACGTATACATCTGAAGGCTATGGGCAGTCGATAATGGCAATTATTAATGATGAAAATCCAACCGGTATCATTATGGGGCATACTTCGATTGGGAAGGATTTATCACCGAAATTAGCGAGCAAATTAGAGACAGGACTTATTTCAGATGCTGTTGCAATTGAAAAGGACGATGATCAGCCTGTATTTATTCGTCCAATTTATTCAGGGAAAGCTTTTGAAAAGAAGATTATTACAAACGGAATTACTTTTGTGACGATTCGACCGAATAATATTTCCGCATTAGAAAAAGATGAATCCCGTTCAGGAGATATAGAGACAAAAAACGTTGATATAGCAGATATCCGAACCATCGTAAAAGATGTCGTTCGTAAAGCTTCTAAGGGAGTAGACTTATCAGAAGCAAATGTAATTATTGCTGGCGGCCGGGGTGTTAAAAGCGAAGATGGATTTAAGCCATTATATGAGCTTGCAGAGGTGTTAGGTGGAGCAGTCGGTGCATCACGTGGGGCATGTGATGCAGAGTATTGTGATTACGCTTTACAAATTGGGCAGACTGGAAAAGTTGTAACACCAGATCTCTATATTGCAGTTGGAATTTCAGGCGCTATCCAGCATCTAGCCGGGATGTCTAACTCCAAAGTAATTGTAGCAATTAACAAAGATCCAGAAGCAAATATCTTCAATATTGCTGACTATGGAATTGTTGGTGATCTATTTGAAGTTATTCCGTTACTGATTGAGGAATTTAAGAAAGTGAAATAATCAATTGGATCTGGTGATAATATTCATCAGGTCCCTATTTTTTATCACGTATTAAGAGGCTGTAATACCCCCCATTTCTATACGTAACGGAATCCAAAAGTAGTGAAAGAGGGAGGAAACAATCCGTAAATCCCTAATGAATGAAGTTTCACGTTATAATATGAAGCAAACTATTAGGAAGTATATACATCAGGTGATATACTCATAATAAGATTTATTCAATCTTGAGTTTTTATTAGGAGGTATATAATAATGGCAATTAAAAATGTATCAGATCAGAACTTCGCACAAGAAACTTCTAAGGGGCTTGTTTTAGCTGACTTTTGGGCACCATGGTGTGGACCGTGTAAAATGATCGCTCCAGTTCTGGAAGAAATAGATGGAGAAATGGAAGAAAAAGTACAAATCGTTAAGCTTGATGTGGACGAAAACCAAGAGACTGCTGGTAAATTCGGTGTAATGAGTATCCCTACACTATTACTGTTCAAAGATGGCAACGTAGTGGACCAAGTAGTAGGTTTCCAACCAAAAGAAGCTTTAGTAGACTTAATTAACAAACACGCGTAAAACGTGTATAATGAAATTAGAACAAATCCCTTGTTACGAATGTGACAAGGGATTTGTTCTAAAGAAAAAGGGGATACTTAAAGGATTTGAATGCAGATGAATGAGACAATAAAGGGTAAATTGGCTATATTGCCAGCACAGCCGGGTTGTTATTTGATGAAGGATAGGCATGGAATCATTATTTATGTTGGAAAGTCAAAGATGTTGAAAAATCGTGTTCGCTCTTATTTCAGAGGTGCGAATGACCAGAAAACACAACGTCTTGTACAAGAAATAGAGGATTTTGAGTACTTTGTAACTTCTTCTGAGATCGAAGCACTTATACTAGAGATGAACTTGATTAAAAAATATGACCCAAAATATAATGTGATGCTAAAGGATGATAAATCTTATCCATATTTGAAAATCACATCGGAAAGACATCCGCGCTTGCTCATTACACGTAAAGTTAAAAAGGATAAAGGCAAGTATTTCGGACCGTATCCAAATGTTTTGGCAGCAAGAGAAACAAAGAAATTACTGGATCGACTTTATCCGTTAAGAAAATGTAATAACCCACCAGGACGCCCTTGTTTATATTATCATATGCACCAATGCAAGGCGTGCAGCGAGAACCCCCCGTCAAAAGAGGAATATCAGTCCATTGTTCAAGAAATTGCTTCCTTTCTGCAAGGGGGATACAAAGAAATTAAATCAAACATAATGGCGAAGATGTATGAGGCTAGTGAACAGCTTCAGTTTGAACGTGCAAAGGAACTGCGTGATCAAATTCAGCATATTGAAGTCGTAATGGAACAACAGAAAATGACAATGAATGATCAAGTTGATCGAGATGTTTTTGGATACAGCTATAACAAAGGCTGGATGTGCATTCAAGTATTTTTTGTGAGACAAGGAAAGCTGCTTGAAAGAGATGTGACGATTTTCCCATTCTTTGATGAACATGAGGAGACTTTCATTAGCTTTGTTGGTAGATTTTATCTACATGAAAACCATTTAAAACCAAAGCAAATACTAGTGCCTATTGGTACACAAGATGAACTACTGCATAAGCTACTTGAAATCGACGTGCATACCCCATTGCGTGGAAGAAAAAAAGAACTGGTGCAGCTAGCTATGAAAAATGCAGAAATTGCGCTAGAGGAAAAATTTCTATTAATTGAACAGGATGAAGAAAGAACGATTCAGGCGGTTGAGAAGTTAGGGGAGAGACTTCACATTGAAACGCCGCGTCGTATTGAAGCTTTTGATAATTCCAATATTCAAGGGACAGATCCAGTATCAGCGATGATCGTGTTTGAAGATGGAAAACCAAATAAAAAAGCGTATCGCAAATATAAAATTAGAGATGTAAAAGGTCCAGACGATTATGAAACAATGCGAGAAGTAATCCGAAGAAGGTATACAAGAGTACTGAAAGAAAACCTGCCACTGCCCGATTTGGTGATTGTTGACGGTGGAAAGGGTCAAATGTCAGCAGCTCTGGATGTACTGGAAAATGAGCTTGGTCTTGATATACCGCTCGCAGGACTAGCTAAGGATGATAAGCATAAAACAAGTGAATTGCTTTACGGAGATCCTCCAATTATGGTACCGCTGGAACGTCAATCTCAGGAATTCTACCTTGTGCAGCGTATTCAAGATGAAGTGCACCGGTTTGCTATCACATTCCATCGCCAGCTTCGTGGTAAAAACTTATTCCAATCGGAGCTAGATAAAATACCTGGAGTTGGAGAGAAGCGAAGAAAGTTATTGCTAACGCATTTTAAATCGGTGAATGAAATTCGGAACGCGAAAATAATGGATATTACAAAACTTGGCATACCTAGCAACATAGCAGAAATCGTAATTAATCACTTGAATAAAGAAGATTAAAAGAAAGGCAGGAGCATGTTTCGTAAATGCTCCTGCCTTTCTTTTGTGGATCCACACAATGCTGGTAAAATTATATTTTATGTAGTCTAGTTTGTTATAAAAACAGAAAATTCAATTTGGTGAATACGTTTGTTAATCTCTTCCACACATTCGCACTCAATTCCTTCTACTTGTTGAATGGCTTCTGCCAAAAATCCAGCTTCAAAGCGAAAGTCCACATTGAAAGGTGCATTTAACCGTAAAACAACGGAGTCGGATAGTAAGTGGAATACAAATACTTTTTTATTTTGTTTCATGAGATCCAATGTTCCCCAGCCAAGCTTGTCGAACAAGTATACAATGTCATCAAGTGTCGTTATTTCAAACTTACGTGCGAGATTTCTTCCCATAAAATATAGTATTGGTTCTGTATCTTGTCCAAGTAAATCAGGTAAGCTTACATATCTTAGGATGTCGTAGCCAGCCCCTGGTGTGTTTAATTCTTCAAGATGTGACAAATTTAATGGTTGATGCTTGTTTGACATCCTTTTCATCCTTTCCAACAAATCCAAAATAGTTTCCTTTCTCACATAAAGTACGATCAGAAGAACTACTCATATTATCTATTTAAATTGATAAAAAAACAAGTCATGTCATTCATTTTTTTCTTATTCTCAATTAAAAAAACAAGGATCTTTCCTTTGTTTTATTAAGGATATGTAAACTTATTTAACTAGAAGTCTGGGTTTCTATTCTATTCTAATTGAGAATCTAGTTTTCTTGACGCTTTTTGTAGTTAGAAGTACAATAAATGTGTTACGAATTTGTGCTATTTTATAAAGTCTGCCTTTTTCAAATAAAAGCGCTTCATTACTTTGTGGATAGCTACATATTATCTTATATTATTGAACGAGACTAAGGGGGGTAAACATGGCAGAGCATCGTGAGTTTTTTTACAGAAGATTGCATTCGTTATTAGGTGTTGTTCCAATCGGCCTTTTTATGGTTCAGCATTTAGTAATCAATCATTTTGCTGTGTATGGAGAAGAGAGTTTTAATCGGGCAGCAGGATTTATGGCAGGGCTTCCATTTGTATTGCTTTTGGAGATATTTGTCATTTATCTACCAATTTTGTTTCACGCAATCTTAGGGGTATATATTGTTTTTGTTGCACGAAACAATACGAGAACTTATGGCTTCTTCCGTAACTGGATGTTTAGGCTACAGCGAATCACTGGTATTGTAACACTTGTTTTCATTGCATGGCATGTATGGGAAACACGAGTGCAAATCGGCTTAGGTAATGTAGACCTTGATTACAGCTTGATGGAAGGGATTTTAACAAATCCATTCATGTTTTGGTTCTACGTTATTGGTGTAGTTTCCGCAGTATTTCACTTTGCTAATGGTTTATGGAGCTTTTTGGTTACATGGGGCATTACGCAGTCACCAAAATCGCAGAAGATTGCTACATATGCAGTAATTGTTGTCTTTTTTGCAATCAGCTATCTCGGTGTTAGAACATTGATTCAATTTGCGTACGGAGTTTAATAGAACAACCTCTAGAAAGAGAATAGGAGTGAGCTAACAAAATGAATAATCGTAAAGTCGCTGTTGTCGGCGGTGGATTAGCTGGATTAATGGCTACCATAAAAGCAGCCGAGGCAGGCGTAAAAGTAGATGTATTTTCTATCGTTCCTGTTAAACGCTCTCACTCTGTGTGTGCTCAAGGTGGTATTAATGGCGCTGTTAATACGAAGGGAGAAGGAGATTCTCCGATGATCCACTTTGACGACAGTATTTATGGTGGGGATTTTCTAGCAAACCAGCCACCAGTAAAAGCAATGTGTGAGGCAGCACCTGGAATTATACATATGCTCGATCGTATGGGAGTTATGTTTAATCGTACACCAGAGGGGTTACTAGATTTTAGACGATTCGGTGGTACACAGCATCACAGAACAGCATATGCAGGTGCAACAACAGGGCAGCAGTTATTATATGCGCTTGATGAGCAAGTTCGTCGCTTTGAAGTAGAAGGCCTTGTAACGAAATACGAAGGCTGGGAGTTCGTAAAAGCAATACTTGATGAGAACGGTGTAAGTAGAGGGCTAGTGGCTCAGGATATTAAGACACATGAAATTAAAGCGTTTCGGTCGGATGCAACGATTTTTGCTACTGGGGGACCAGGAATTATCTTTGGTAAATCAACAAATTCCATGATTAATACAGGATCTGCAGCAAGTATTTTATATCAACAAGGAGCTAAATATGCAAATGGTGAATTTATTCAAATTCATCCGACTGCAATACCTGGTGATGATAAGCTTCGCTTGATGAGTGAATCTGCCCGTGGTGAAGGTGGTCGAGTTTGGACATATAAAGATGGTGAACCATGGTATTTCCTTGAAGAAAAATATCCAGCATATGGAAACCTTGTGCCAAGAGATATTGCAACACGTGAAATATTTGATGTATGTGTAAACCAAAAACTCGGTATTAATGGCGAAAATATGGTTTATTTGGATTTATCGCATAAGGATCCAAAAGAATTGGATATTAAACTAGGCGGAATTATTGAAATCTATGAGAAGTTTGTTGGAGAGGATCCACGTAAAGTACCGATGAAAATCTTCCCAGCAGTTCATTATTCTATGGGTGGTTTATGGGTTGACTATGATCAAATGACAAGTATTCCAGGAATATTCGCTGCAGGAGAATGTGATTATTCACAGCACGGTGGAAACCGACTTGGAGCAAACTCCCTCTTGTCTGCTATCTTCGGGGGAATGGTTGCTGGACCGAAGTCAATCGAATATATTGATAAACTTGATGTCCATGTCGATGATTTATCTGAAGAAATGTATGCTTCCTATGAAAGTGAAGAAAAAGCTAATTTTGAAGAGCTTATGAATATGGAAGGTACAGAAAATGCTTATCAAATTCATAAGGAACTCGGTGAATTGATGACAGATAATGTAACAGTAGTTCGGGAAAATGCGAAGCTCGAGAAAACTGACGAGAAAATAAAAGAGCTGCTCAAGCGCTGGAATAATATTAATATCAATGATACATCTCGTTGGAGTAACCAGGGCGTTATGTTTACACGTCAGTTGAAACATATGCTTCATCTTGCTCGTGTTATTACGATCGGTGCTTTAAATCGTAATGAGAGTCGTGGTGCACACTACAAGCCGGAATTTCCGGAACGTAATGATGAGGAATGGCTAAAAACAACAATTGCTGAATTTAACGCAGAGACCAAGTCACCGGAATTCAGCTACGAGGAAGTCGATGTATCGTTGATTAAACCTCGTAAACGTGACTACACTACAAAACACTAAGGGGGAGTAAGTAGTAATGGCTGAACAAAGTACAGTTACATTTATTATAACTAGACAAGACGGCCCGGATTCTGCTCCTTATGAGGAAACGTTTGAAATACCTTACCGGAAAAATATGAACGTTATATCCGGACTCATGGAGATAAGACAAAATCCAGTGAACGCAAAAGGGGAAAAATCAACGCCTGTTATGTGGGATATGAACTGTCTGGAAGAAGTTTGCGGGGCATGTTCCATGGTTATCAATGGAACGGCCAGGCAATCGTGTGCAGCTTTAGTGGATCAGCTCGAACAACCGATTCGTCTCGAGCCGATGTCAACATTCCCAGTTATTCGTGATTTGATTGTTGACCGGGAACGGATGTTTGATGCACTAAAACAAGTAAAAGCTTGGATTCCAATTGATGGTACACATGATTTAGGTCCTGGACCAAGAATGCCTGAAAAGAAACGCCAATGGGCTTATGAGCTTTCTAAATGTATGACGTGTGGGGTTTGCTTAGAGGCTTGCCCGAATGTTAATGACAAATCAAATTTCATTGGGCCTGCTGCAATCTCTCAAGCTCGCTTATTCAATGCGCACCCAACTGGTGAAATGAATCAAAGTGATCGTTTGAATGGATTAATGGAGGATGGCGGTATTGACGGCTGTGGAAACTCACAAAACTGTGTACAGGTTTGTCCAAAAGGTATTCCATTAACAACATCTATTGCAGCAATGAACCGTGCGACAAACATTCAAGCGTTCAAAAATTTCTTTGGAAGTGACAACGCACATTAATTACTAGGTTGATAGATTATAAATGACCCTCTCCGTATTGGTGGTGAGGGTCATTTGTTTAACCACGCGGATTTGACTCTAGGTACATTTAGATGACAAGACTTTTTTACGTGTATGTTGCAGCGCAATTGAAAGAAACTCCAAAATGATTATTTGCTTAATCTGTGGAACAATCGCCGTCCGGGATCGCTCCGGGCGGATGCTATCCGTGGGCATGGCTTCAGCCTCTTCGGAAGAAAACCACGTCCTGCGAGACTTCAGACACGTGCTGTTCCCACACAGGACAAGGAATGCTTCGACAGCTTTTACATCGCACGAATAAAATTGGTTTTTATTTTCGAGGAGTCACCGCCCTGTGCTCACCTGGACTGGTAGCGCATCGATATCGTTTTTATTAATTCCACAAGTAATAATTGGTGAGCATATACTAGCGGAGGAAATATACGTAGACTCCTGTGGGAAGAAGAGCATCGGTGAGACTACGCAGTGCGGCAGAACAAGGAGGCTCACCAGCCCCCCTTTGGATGCGCGAATTATATTTCCGGAGCGGGTAGACGCGCAATCCATTTAAATACACTAATCCATAGTTTATATCAATTTGTAACTAAAAATATGTGTAAGTTAAGTAACTACCTACTCTTTATTCTACTTATGTGTATATAGAATTTTGATAGTAACCAGCTTGGAGGGGATCGTATGAAATCGGTTAATTATATTGATAATATGGATCAATGGCGTTCTGAATTTAGCTTTTTTACACCTATAAAAGTACGTTTTTCAGAAACGGATATGTATGGACATGTAAATAATGTTTCAGCATTTATTTATTTTGAAGAAGCGCGAGTCGACTATCTTAATTCGCTGGGTATTTTTAACAATCTCAAGAGCGAAGAAGAGGCAATTATAGTAGCAGATTTGCAATGTGATTACTTGCAGCAAATGTACTTCGATGAGCGTCTTAAAATGTATGTAAAAGTAGCAACGATTGGTAATACTTCGTTCGATGTACATTACATGGCTGTAAAAGACAACGAAGAAATTGCTCTAACTGGACGAGGACGAATCGTTTACATTAATCCGCAGAAAGGTCGTCCCACTCCAATGCCTGACGAAATGAAAAAGCTTTTAGGTGAATGTCCTAATTGCGCTTATGCAAATAAGTAAGTTTTCTTTCTTATTTGCCAAACAAAATCGACTCCCCTGTAAAAGGGAAGTCGATTTTTTCAAAGCTTTAATTCCCCCATGCGAAGAAGTTCAACTACGGCTTGAGACCGCCCCTTAACTCCCAGTTTCTGCATAGCATTTGAAATATGGTTCCGGACAGTTTTTTCGGAAATAAACAATTCTTGTGCTATTTCTTTTGTTGTCTTATCCTGCACTAATAGTTCAAACACTTCTTTTTCGCGTTTGGTCAGTAATTGCTTCGGTTTATACTCGTTGTCCTTCAAATGTTACCCCCTCCTTGCTCTATAGAGCTACAGTTATGAAGGGAAATTATTTAGTCAATAATAGCTTATGAAGACCGTCAGAATCGGTGCGTACATTTAATGGAAATATCGAATTAAAATATAATGACCGGTTTTAAACAATTAAAGGCGAAAAAAGATAACGTTACCATATATATGCTTTTTTATTGAAAAAGTAATGATTAGTTCCCAATTTAGCGGATATCGTTTAATATATAATAAAGTAATCCATAAAAAGTGTTTTTTGATTAACTGACGGTTTCTTGGACAAGTAGGCATTTTCCTATGATAGGCAAAATTATTTCGTTTTGAATATACTATGCAAAGAATATATCCCTTATTTAGGGACATCATGTGATAAACTATTCGTTAAGGAAAAATCTGGGGGGTAAAACTTTGGAAAAAGAAGTATTAGAACCAGCTGAATCGATAAAAAAAATGGAGAAGCAGCTCCGTTATATATCTGGAATGATCAAACAGAATGGTCGGAAAATCTTAAATAATTATCCAATCACATCACCACAATTCGTTGCTTTGCAATGGCTGTTAGAAGAAGGTGATTTAACGATTGGAGAGCTATCCAACAAGATTAGTCTAGCCTTTAGTACAACGACAGATTTGGTTGATCGCATGGAGAAAAATGAACTTGTTGAAAGGGTACGTGATACTAACGATAGAAGGGTAGTTCGAATACATTTATTAGAAAAAGGGAAAACAATTATTCGTGAAGTAATTCTGGAAAGGCAGGATTATTTAGGCAAAGTTCTCAATAAATTCAGCGAAGATGAGAAAAATTCACTAAATCAATTGTTAGATTTCCTCTATCAGGAAATGAAAATAGTGAATGAGAAATAACAACAAAGAGGAGAAACAATTTTGGATAGAGCAATTGGTGTAATCGACTCCGGAGTTGGTGGCTTAACAGTAGTTCATGAGCTCATGCGTCAGCTGCCAAAGGAGAAGTTAATTTATTTAGGGGATACGGCAAGATGCCCATATGGGCCAAGGTCTGAAAAGGAAGTAAAGCAATTCACTTGGGAAATGGTAGAATTTTTATTAACAAAAAATATTAAAATGCTGGTAATTGCATGTAATACAGCAACGGCATTTACATTGAAA
This sequence comes from Oceanobacillus sp. FSL W7-1309, assembly GCF_038002145.1. Taxonomy (NCBI): domain Bacteria; kingdom Bacillati; phylum Bacillota; class Bacilli; order Caryophanales; family Bacillaceae; genus Oceanobacillus; species Oceanobacillus sp. FSL W7-1309. The sequence goes on along the minus strand of NZ_JBBOBX010000002.1, from coordinate 995,123 downwards.
GATCTTAAGGAAAAATTGGATATTCCTGTTATTGGTGTGATTAAGCCTGGTGCAAGGGCAGCAATTAAATTTACAGAAAATAATCAAGTCGGGATTATTGGAACGGAAGGCACTGTAAAAAGTGGTGCATATGAGCTAGCTTTAAAGAAAATTAAATCTGATATTCATGTAACTGCACTAGCCTGCCCTTTATTTGTCCCGATGGTAGAAAAAGGAGTTCTTGCAGGGAACCAGGCAAGAGAAGTGGTGGAAGAATCGCTGGTTCCACTAAAACATGGTAAAGAAATGGATGTATTGATTTTAGGGTGTACCCATTACCCACTATTAAAAAATACGATACAAGAAGTGATTGGAAATCATGTAACCGTTATTTCTTCAAGTGAAGAGACTGCTAGAGAAACAAGTACCATTTTAGATGTTCATCATTTGTTGAATAAAGATGAACAATCACCTGTTCATCAATTTTATGCAACTGGTGACTTGGAAATTTTTATCGAAATTTCGAAAAGTATTTTTAAGGATTCAAACTTCCAAATGCTTACAATCAAAAAAGCGAACCTTAGTAAAAATCAGGTATTCTGAAAAAATCAGAGCCTGATTTTTTTTTGAAGAAGAAAATATCATATTTTCATTTGTGTAGAATGCGATTTGTCATCTACCCGAATATATTTTTTCTGTTATTGATTGGTCTATTTTCGTTGAGGGCTCGTATATATAATAGTACAAACCATCGTAGGAGGTAATGGCATGCATAAGCGAGCAAAGCTTTTGATTGGTACGATTAGTATTTCGGTGATTCTATCTGGCTGTTTTCAGGGAGAACAATCGATGGAAGAGATGGACCCACCTCCGAATGCTGAGGCAGTTGATAATTTGGAAAATATATCTGAGGAAGACGTTATGAATGAAGAAAATGCTGAAGGAGAAGTCGATCCGGAAGAAACAGTTGCAAGACAATTATTTTTAATTGATGCAAATGGAATGGTGGCACCTCAAACAATTGAATTGCCAAACACAAAACAAGTTGCTACCCAGGTGGTTGAATACCTTGTTAAAGGTGGTCCCGTGACCGAGATGTTACCGAATGGTTTTCAAGCTGTGTTACCTGAGGGAACAGAGGTGCTGGGGATAAATCTTCAAGAAGATGGCACAATGATTGTAGATGTATCAGAAGAATTTAAGGCATATGAGGCAGCGGATGAGCTGAAAATATTAGAATCAATTACCCACACATTGACACAATTTGAAAATGTATCAAAAGTGAAGCTTTGGATAAACGGACATCCACAAACAGAAATGCCAGTAAACGGTACGCCAATTGGTGAAGGATATTCGCGGACAAATGGTATTAACATTGCAGACACAGACACATTAGATTTACTTGAAAGCAGAGCTGTTACAATGTACTATCCTTCAGAACATGGCGAGAATCGCTATTACGTACCAGTCACACAACATATCGAAGTAACGGAGGAAAATGAATATAGCTCGATCGTTCAAGCGCTTATTGATGGACCAGGTTATAAGACAAATGTTGTTCATGTTTTTAACCCGGATACACTATTAACAAATTCGCCTGATTTAAATGATGGTATACTCGAGCTTGTTTTTAGCAAAGATATTTTACAGGATTCGGAACAAGCTGTAATTGCTGATGAAGTAATGGAAACGTTGGTAAGGACATTAACAGAACAGGAGAACGTCGAGGCAGTTGATGTGAAAGTGGAAGATGTGGACCAGCTCGTTAATGAAAATGGTGAAGAGTATACGGAACCAGTAACTAAGCAAGCATTTACTCCAACAGAGAAACTTTAATCGAAAGAGGCTGCAACTTTTGCAAGCCTCTTTCATAAATGATGGGAGATTTTTAGATTCAACATGCAAAAAGCTGAAGCTTAAACATGTTTTATGATTCAATAAGAGTAAGTAATATTAAGTGTATCAACGTGTTGCTTTTGCAAAAAATATGATAAGCTATTGTTGTAAGAGGAGGAATATTTATGAGAAATGATCAACGAGAAGTGAATAATTTAAGGCCAATAAAGATTACGAAAAACTATATTAGTCATCCTGAGGGTTCTGTCTTAATAGAGGTTGGAAATACGAAGGTAATTTGTAATGCCAGTATTGAAGACCGTGTTCCTCCGTTTATGCGAGGACAAGGTAAAGGATGGATTACTGCAGAATATGCGATGCTGCCGCGAGCAACTGCCCAACGTAATATTCGTGAATCTTCAAAAGGGAAGGTAAGCGGAAGAACGATGGAAATCCAACGATTAATTGGTCGAGCGTTACGTGCAGTTGTGGATTTAGATAAAATTGGTGAACGAACAGTATGGGTAGACTGTGATGTTATTCAAGCAGATGGAGGTACACGAACGGCATCGATTACAGGAGCATTTATTGCAGTTGTGCTTGCTTTTGGAAAGCTTCTGGAAACAAAAGCAATCTCAAAAATGCCAGTACGTGACTACTTAGCAGCAATTTCTGTAGGGGTTTTACCGGATGGTAAGGAAATATTAGATTTAAATTATGAGGAAGATTTCCAAGCACATGTTGATATGAATATTGTTATGACTGGCTCTGGTGAATTTGTAGAGATCCAAGGAACTGGAGAGGAAGCAACTTTTTCAAATAAGCAGTTACAGGCGATGCTAGGACTTGCTGAAGAAGGGCTCCAGCAAATCGTTGAAGTTCAGAAAGAACTAATTGGTAATTTAGCAGATCGTATAGGAGAAACAAATCCTGCAAAATAATAGGAGATCAATGATGAAACAAATTATAATTGCGACAAAAAACCAAGGAAAAGCAAAAGAATTCAAGGATTTTTTTGCTAAGAAATCAATCGAAGCATTATCATTACTTGATTTAGACCAATCGACCCCAGATGTGGAGGAAACGGGATCAACTTTTGAGGAGAATGCTGCCTTAAAAGCGGAGCAAATTGCTACACTATTAGACATACCAGTACTTGCTGATGATTCGGGTTTAATGATTGATGCACTGGATGGGCGTCCTGGTCTTTTTTCTGCCAGATATGCTGGAGAGCCGAAAGACGACAAGGCAAACATTAATAAAGTTCTAGAAGAATTGAAAGAAGTAAGTGAAGACAAACGCACTGCGCGGTTTATTTGTGTGTTAGCTGTTGCTATTCCTGGTGAAGCAACAACCTTCCGGACCGGATATTGTGAAGGCAAAATAACCTTTTCGGAAAAGGGAGAAAATGGCTTCGGATATGACCCGATTTTCATACCAGATGGATATGAAGTAACAATGGCAGAATTGAATCCGGAAGTGAAAAATCAAATCAGTCACCGTAGAAATGCGATTATTCAGTTGGAAAAATGGATACATACGTTATAAGTAGTTTTATATGCTTGCCTTTAAACTGGAGGTGATGATTTGGCAGAAGTATTAATTTTAAGTGATAGCCATGGTCTGACAAATGAAGTTGTTGCTATAAAAGAAAGACACGATGTGAAATGGTTAATTCATTGTGGTGACTCAGAGCTGGAATTTGATTCAGAGGAACTGCAAGGATTTTACCGAGTGGGCGGTAATTGCGATTTCGATGTTCGGTACCCAGATGAACAAACAATTGAGCTTGATGGCTTAACTTTTTATATTACACATGGACATCTATACGATGTGAAAATGAACCTTATTCGTTTATCGTACCGAGCGGAAGAAGAGAGAGCGCAAGTAGTTTGCTTTGGTCATTCACATATCGCTGGAGCAGAACAAGTTGATCATAAGCTTTTTATCAATCCAGGAAGTGTCCGATTACCTAAAAATAGAATGGAAAAAACGTATGCCATTATGCAATGGGATGACCCTTCTGATATAACAATTCATTTTTATAATTTAGATGGGGAACATGTGGAAGATTTAAAACAAAGTGCATCATTATAAAATTATTTTCAGGAAGTGTCTAGACACTTCCTGAAATTTTTAGGTGGAAAGTGTTGACAAAAGATTGATTCCTGCCTATAATAATTCTTGTCCGCTAAAAACAGCGAGAACAATCTATATTATTTTACATATACAGTTAAGTAGTGCATACTTTCACAACATATTCATACTTACAGAAAAAAGATGCGGGTGTAGTTTAGTGGTAAAACCTCAGCCTTCCAAGCTGATGATGAGGGTTCGATTCCCTTCACCCGCTCCAAAACATAATTGTCCCAGTAGCTCAGCTGGATAGAGCAACAGCCTTCTAAGCTGTGGGTCGCAGGTTCGAATCCTGCCTGGGACGCTTCTTAAAAGCCTTGTAAACATTTGTTTACAAGGCTTTTTTTATTTTAAAAATTGCATAGAGAACAGTTTAAGCTACTGATTAGGTATCAATTAATATCTCCCGTAAATAATTAACGACTTTCCTATACTAAAACTTAAAAAGCAGCATTGTTCATTCTCTATCATCAGTAATATTAACTTCAACGTTTTGCTGAGAATCTACTAGATTCAATCTTCTTATCTAATAAATATTTCAATTATATTTAAATATTTATATTGACGCACCTCAATCGAACTGTGTATAATCTAAATCGTAAACATTACGAATAGTAATGATTACGAATAAGTTAAGTTGAAAAGGAGCGTGTTAGGAATGAGAACTTCATTTTCAAAAGGGTTAGGTATACTAACACTCAGTCTACTAGTATTGGTTGGTTGTCAGGAAGCTGAACCGCAAGAAGGAGTTGCAGAAGGGCATATGGATACATCCTCAAGTGCATTGCATGATCATAACAGCAGTAACGATCATCAAGTAGCCGAGGATGTTGACGTCCAGGGGGTAGCAGATCATTATCATACAGGTGATATTGTTGAATTAACAGCTGTATTTGAAGAAGAAAGCGAGTCTGATCATTGGCACTGGTACATAAGAGATAATCAGGATGCTGAATGGAATCTTATCACAGAACAAAAAGGCAGCAGTTTTAAAGGCGAGGCAAATCGTAATGGTCAGCAGATAAAGGCAGTTCTATATAATGATGAACATGAAGCCTATGTACAATCAGTACCGATAGAAATTGTCATTGATGACCATGGTAGTCATGGTCATCATCCACATGATGAACAAATCTACAATGGCTATTTTGAAGACAGCCAAGTTAAAGATCGAGAACTCTCTGATTGGGAAGGAGACTGGCAATCTGTATATCCATATCTAAAAGATGGTACATTAGATGAAGTGTTTACTTATAAATCAGAACATAATGGAGATAGAACTGCTGAAGAATATAAGCAATATTACGCACAAGGATACGAAACAGATGTTGATCGTATCATCATAGAAGAGGATACTGTAACATTCTTAAAAAGTGACAAAGAGTTAACAGGTGAATATGCCTACGATGGTTATGAGATTTTAACATATGAAGCAGGAAATAGAGGGGTTCGATATATTTTTAAATTAGCAGAAGATAGTGATGAGCTCCCTCAATTCATCCAATTCAGTGATCATAATATTTATCCTACAGATGCTGGACACTATCATCTGTATTGGGGAAATGATCGTGAAGCATTATTAGATGAAGTAGAAAACTGGCCCACTTACTATCCAAAAGATATGGATGGAGCTAGTATCGTGCACGAAATGATTGCGCATTAGAGGATAAAATGGAATAGAAGGATTGGTGCGTTGAATTGGAATTATACGCACCAATCCTTATTTAGTTTTATAGTTCCCGTATTAATTTAACTCCCATACCCAGTAAAATGTTCATTTATACCAGACGGTTTGTACAATCAAACAACTCCATATAGCAATATATTATTAGTATGGCCGGCCGATTTATACGTTATGAGGGAGGGAAAAGTATGTGTTTTTTCGATAATTTCTTTTTCGGAGATGTAAGAGGTCGCAGAGATCGTGACCGTAATCGCTCAAGATTTGTTTGCGAATGCCGAGAATTGAGGGGAGATCGTGATCGGAACCGTGACAGGGACCGTGATAGACGAGATGGATGCAGGCGCAATAGCCGTAGACGTTCTCGAAGATGTGGAGGATTTTAGAATCCTATCGTTATAAACGTTAGACCATACTTTCTTCACATTTGGATATTGTATAGAGCAAAACAGTCACCCCCCACATCTCTTAATGTATTTGATCGAACCCTCGCCAAACTCGGCGGGGGACTTTTACTAAAATTTATTCAAAAAGTGCTACTTCGTACGTATATACTTTTTCTGAATTTTTTCCGTATGATATAATATAAGTAAAGATAAGAGTTGAGGAATTTGAAGATGGACTAAATCTATAGTGTCTATAGGTTCAAAAAGTACGAATCGATTTTAATAACGATCCCTCTTTCACAATACGCGCCGTTCGACGAGCTTCTATAGAACAACAATGGTTATTCCACCTCAAACCTTTTCTTTGAAAATTGCAATCATTCACATATTCATTTATACTTAAATGAGTAAAATTATTAAGCTTCGGAGCTGATTTTTTAAAAATCGAGTATAATAGTAGCGCTTACAATTGGGCATCTAGAGTTTTATTGCTTAATTAAAATGCTGCTAAAGAGAAACCTATCATTGCAATTAGGTTTCTCTTTCTATATTGTTGTGTTTAATTTCTTTCAGTTTGGGTATTTATACAAATTAAAGAAATTCATATACTATATACTATAGAGAAAAGAGGTGAATCAATGAGTTCGAGATCAGAAAATGTAATACTCTTTCCGAAGCTTCAGAAAAGACTTGAGGAAGAAAGTTTATTTGCTTTACAAGAGAAACGCTATGAAGAGGCTTTAAGTAAGCTAAATCTTCTGTTAAGCTACCATATCGATAATCACGAAATTCTAATCGGAAAGCTAATTTGTCTAATGGAGCTAGGTCGAACAGCGGAAGCACAAGATCTATGCGAAGAATTGCTTCAATTCAGGAATGAAGATTATTATCACTATGTACATATTTACTTAACGATCCTTTTTCAGACGAATCAATATGATTTGTTAATGGAGCAGGTAGAATATGAATTTGAGAGTGGCGAGATTCCTGACTTGCTTGAGGAGCAATTTAGGCAGTTGTACGATATGAGTGAAAAAATGAAAATGGATTTAGCAGTAGAGAATAAAGGATCTATCATAGAAGAATTGTATGAAGCTATTAATCAGGATAATCATTTAGAACAATGGCGTATTGTAGATCGAATGCGGACTATGAAAGTGCAGCCTGATCGGGATGTTTCATTACTTTTAACAAATGAACATGTTCATCCTGTAATTAAAACGTCTCTTCTAATATGGTTGAAGGAAAATAATGTATCTGACGAAATAGAAATACATAAATTTAGTTTAAGCATGGGTATAGTACCTTTTGATTTAGAAGACATGAAGGACAATGACATCTATAACAAAATCCTATTTATTTTACGGGATATGGAGCAGGAAAACCCGACACTTTTTCAATTATTGAAGCAGCTTCTCTACCGCTATGTTTATGTTATTTACCCGTTTATGCCGCCCTTTGAAGAAGTTGACGAAATTGCAGAAGCGATTAAGAAAATAGGAAAGCAGTATTTACATATACCTACAAATAGTGACGAAGAAGTATCAGAAGCAATAGCACGAATTATGAAAGAGATTAGTATGTGTGATTCTTTATACTTAAGTATAATCGAAGAATAGATTAACGAAGCAGTAAATGCTTGAAAGCCGTACGAATTATGTTATAATGAGATGGTTGCAAATTCGAATATAACTATCATTCACACATTAGATTATGAAAATTGATTGATACAATAGATTTTGGAGGGATTTTGAATGACAGCAAAATGGGAAAAACAAGAAGGTAACAAAGGACAGTTAACGTTTGAAGTACCTGCTGAGGAATTTAATCTAGCATTGGACAAAGCGTTTAAAAAAGTATCTAAGGATGTACAAATTCCTGGTTTCCGTAAAGGGAAAATTCCACGCGGAATGTTTGAAAAACGTTTTGGTGTAGAGTCACTTTATCAGGATGCGGTAGATATCGTATTACCTGAGGCATATTCAAAAGCAATTGACGAAACAGATATTTTCCCAATTGCACAACCAGAAGTAGACATTGAGCAAATCGAAAAAGGTAAAGATTTGGTATTCACTGCGATTGTTGAAGTGAAACCAGAAGTTACGTTAGGTGACTATAAAGGACTTGAAGTAGAAGAAGAGTCTGTAGAAGTTACAGATGAAGATGTTGAAAACGAAATTAATACGATCCGTGAGCGTCACGCTGAACTTGTTGTGAAAGAAGATGGAAAAGTAGAAGATGGCGATACAGCAGTTATCGACTTTGAAGGATTCTTAGATGGTGAAGCATTCGAAGGCGGTAAAGGTGAAAATCATTCACTAGAAATTGGTTCAGGTTCATTTATTCCAGGATTTGAAGAAAAATTAATTGGTAAAGAAGCAGGAGAAGAAACAGAAATCGAAATTACTTTCCCTGAAGAATACCATGCAGAAAACTTAGCTGGTAAAGATGCTGTATTTAAAGTTAAGATCCATGAAATAAAATCAAAAGAACTTCCAGAACTTGATGATGAGTTCGCTAAAGATGTTGATGACGAAGTGGAAACACTTGATGAATTGAAAAAGAAAAAACGTGAAGAGCTTGAATCACAAAGAAAACAGGATGCAGATAATAAAAAACGCGAAGCTTTAATCGGGCAAGCATCAGATAATACGGAAGTTGATATTCCAGATGCAATGGTTGAGACAGAACTTGATCAAATGCTGAGAGAATTTGAACAGCAATTACAAATGCAAGGTATGACACTTGAAATGTACGCTCAATTCTCTGGACAAGATAAAGATGCATTAAAAGAGCAAATGAAAGAAGATGCAGCAAAACGTGTTAAAACAAATCTTACACTAGAAGCAATCGTGAAAGCTGAAAACATTGAAGCATCTGATGAAGATGTAAATGCAGAGCTTGAAAAAATGGCATCTATGTATGGCGTTGAAGCTGATCAATTAGTACAAATGCTAGGTGGAAGCAATGAAACAATTAAAAACGACTTAAAAATTAGAGCGGCAATTGATTTCCTTGTGGACAACAGTAAGGTTGCAAAGTAATAACATCAAATTATTAGTAAAACAAGGTGCGATTCATATCGCACCTTGTTTTACATTATTAGAGATGTAATTGTACGTTTAAAAAAGGTGGATAAGTAGGTCCAGTGAGACTTTCGCATGTTGCGATGTGACTTCGAGAATCCCGCACTTTGATTGTCAGCCGTCCGTTGACATGGCAAAGTGTCATCTTCACTGAGATTTCTGTGTAACCTCTGTAAATAAGTGAAATTTATCTTGTGTCTACATCATATAGTAACAATAACCAAAATGCTGAAGTTAAATTTATTGACTTTTTCTGTTAAATATCCATAATAGATAAAACAAGGTAAATTTATTTTTAGTTTGTTGTTTTTGAAAATAGAATCGTCGATTTACCGTATTTAGCTTGATGGAAAAAGTATATTGTTTTGTTTTTTAAATTGTATCTGATATGATGACTATAAAAGTTGAAAGCTGAATTTATTTAGCTCGTTTAGGGGTGAAATGGTATGTTTAAATTTAATGAAGAAAAAGGACAATTGAAATGTTCATTTTGTGGTAAGAGTCAAGAACAAGTACGTAAATTAGTCGCCGGACCTGGTGTTTATATATGTGATGAATGTATTGAACTTTGTACAGAAATCGTTGAAGAAGAACTAGGTACAGACGAGGATATGGAAATGAATGAAATTCCAAAGCCAAAGGAAATCTGTAATATTCTTGATGATTATGTCATTGGCCAGGATAAAGCGAAACGTAACCTTGCAGTTGCAGTATATAATCATTACAAACGAATTAACTCAACCAAGAGCACAGATGATGTAGAAATATCAAAAAGTAATATTGCAATGATTGGACCAACAGGTAGTGGTAAAACATTGCTTGCTCAAACGCTTGCTCGTATTATTAATGTTCCGTTTGCGATGGCAGATGCGACTTCATTAACAGAAGCAGGATATGTTGGAGAAGATGTCGAGAATATTTTACTCAAACTCATTCAGTCTGCAGACTATGATGTTGAAAAGGCAGAAAAAGGAATTATTTATATAGACGAAATAGATAAAGTCGCTCGTAAATCGGAAAACCCTTCGATAACAAGAGATGTATCGGGTGAGGGTGTACAGCAAGCGTTGCTGAAAATCCTTGAAGGTACAGTTGCAAGTGTACCACCACAAGGAGGACGTAAGCATCCGCATCAAGAATTTATTCAAATTGATACGACAAATATTCTATTTATCGTTGGTGGAGCATTCGATGGAATTGACCAAGTAATTAAACGTCGTCTAGGTAAGAAAGTAATCGGTTTTGGCTCGAACGAGAAGCAGGAAGATCTGGATATGGGTGAGCTGCTTTCCAAAGTATTACCGGAGGATTTATTACGCTACGGCTTAATTCCAGAATTTATCGGGCGTATTCCAGTAATCGGAAGCTTGACGCCATTGGACGAGGATGCGCTAATTGAAATTTTAACTAAGCCGAAAAATGCACTCGTTAAACAATATCAAAAGTTATTTGATATGGATAATGTGGATTTAGAATTCGAAGATGATGCACTTATTGAAATTGCTAAAAAAGCAATTGAGCGCAAAACAGGTGCCCGTGGATTACGCTCCATTATCGAAGGGATTATTGTTGACGTAATGTTTGATCTGCCTTCTCGTGAAGATGTGGAAAAATGCATCATTACGAAAGAAACAGTTACTGACGAAAACGGGAGCCCTAAGTTGGTTTTCCATGATGGAACCGTTAAAGAAGGAAATGAAAAGCATCCGAAAGAAAGTGCATAAGCTGAGGCTGGTTGAGCAGGTACTACATTGTTAGAAAAACTAGGGCATTCGCCAGAATTTTTGGGAGTGCCTTAGTTGCACTTATGCAGTTAGTTTTTTTACTATTACTTAACTGCCTAAAAGGAACTGACTCAGTCAGCTCCTTTTTGTTTATAATTATAAACTTAGGTAATAATAAGCACAAAAGCGGAAGCGTCCGGTTAGCGACTTACGGACTGGACTGAGCCGTAGGAGATAAAGGAAACACGGCGACCGTAGGGAGTCGATGTTGACTTATCGTACGGAGGTGAGGGAAGTCTCGCTAGTCGTTGGGCGCTGAAGCTGGATGTGGCTGTTCCGGGAGTTACGATAACCTTTGTATTCTTGTTTTATTGCCTGTAAATAACGTTGAAATAAATAGAATACAGATTTAGAAATGAAACCATTTACAATAGGAAGATTTTTCTATAAACTGAAGAAATACATAATGAATTTTTTAACACGAATGGTTTAAGATAACTAATTAAATACATATTTTATGGAGGTACAAATAATGACGAAAGAAAACATTCAAGTCCCCCTCCTTCCTTTACGTGGACTACTCGTGTTTCCATCAATGGTTCTACACTTGGACGTAGGTAGAGATAAATCGATTGCTGCATTGGAAAAGGCAATGATGGACAATCAGCATATTTTCCTGGCAACCCAGAAAAAAGTGAGCTTAGATGATCCGGAACCAAGCGATATTTTTAATGTTGGTACATTGGCAAAAGTAAAACAGATGTTAAAGCTTCCAAATGGTACGATGCGTGTGCTTGTTGAGGGAATTTCGCGTGGAGAAATTCTCCGATATACGGAATCTCAAGATGAATTTTTAGTTGAAATCGAAAATTTGGAGGAAACGCATGGCGAAAAGCATGAAGAAGAAGCGTTAATGCGTTCCCTGCTTGAGCAATTTAAGCAATACATAAAGCTTTCCAGGAAGTTAACAGATGAGACCTATGCAACGGTTTCTGATATCGAGGAACCAGGTAGACTCGCAGATCTCGTCGCATCTCATTTAACGTTGAAAATAAAGGACAAACAGCAAATTTTAGAGATGATAAATGTGGCTGTTCGAATGAAGCATCTCATTAAAGTTATCTCCAACGAAAAAAAGGTTTTGGATTTAGAAAAGAAAATTGGACAACGTGTAAAAAACTCCATGGAAAAAACACAAAAGGAATATTATCTTCGTGAACAACTAAAAGCGATTCAAAAGGAGCTTGGCGATAAAGACGGCAAAACGAGTGAAGTAGATCAATTAAGGGAGAAGATTGAAAACTCCGATATGCCGGAGCATATCTTGAAGGTTGCTTTAAAAGAGTTAGGAAGATATGAAAAAGTACCACAAAGTTCTGCTGAAAGCTCTGTTATTCGTAATTACTTGGAATGGCTAATTCTCTTACCTTGGACAAAAAAAACACAAGATACAATTGAAATTAAACGTGCAGAGAAAGTGTTAAATCATGATCATTATGGTCTCGAAAAAGTAAAGGAACGAATTTTAGAGTATTTAGCTGTACAAAAGCTAACCAATACAATAAAAGGACCGATACTTTGCCTTGTAGGACCTCCGGGAGTAGGAAAAACTTCTTTAGCAAAATCAATCTCCAAGGCGATTAATCGAAATTTCGTACGTATTTCATTAGGAGGAGTTCGGGACGAAGCAGAGATACGCGGACATCGCAGAACCTATATTGGAGCAATGCCGGGTCGTATTATTCAAGGAATGAAGAAAGCTGGAACGGTTAATCCAGTATTCTTACTGGATGAAATCGATAAAATGTCAAATGATTTTCGCGGGGACCCGTCTTCCGCGATGCTTGAGGTGTTGGATCCAGAACAAAATAGTTCGTTCAGTGACCATTTTATTGAAGAAAACTATGACTTATCTAATGTGCTTTTTATTGCTACTGCAAATAACGTAAACAGTATACCTGGTCCCTTATTGGATCGTATGGAGCTTATCTCCATTGCGGGTTATACGGAGGTAGAGAAGCTGCATATTGCAAAACAGCATATACTGCCAAAGCAATTGAAGGAAAATGGATTGAAAAAAGCTAATTTACAAATCCGGGAAAACGCAATTCTTAAGCTGATTCGCAGATATACAAGAGAAGCTGGAGTTCGTGGGTTAGAAAGACAGCTGGCAAAACTATGCAGAAAAGCAGCCAAAATTATTATTTCCAAGGAAAAGGAAAAAGTAATTGTAACCGAAAAAAGCCTGGAAGATTTACTAGGGAAGCCAGTTTTTCGCTATGGCCTAATGGAGCAAGAGGATCAAGTAGGAACAGCAACAGGCTTAGCATATACATCTGCAGGTGGTGATATTCTTTCCATTGAAGTAACCCATTATCCTGGTAAAGGCAAATTAACGCTCACAGGGAAATTGGGCGGCGTAATGCAAGAATCTGCCCAAGCTGCATTTAGCTATGTACGTTCCAGAACAAAGGAATTTAATATAGAGTCCAACTTTTACGAGAAATATGATATTCATATTCACGTACCAGCAGGCGCAACGCCAAAGGATGGACCGTCTGCTGGAATAACAATAGCAACAGCTCTTGTATCATCTTTAACAGGCAGGGCAATTAGGAAAGAAGTAGGGATGACTGGGGAAATTACACTCCGTGGACGTGTGTTGCCAATTGGAGGTTTAAAAGAGAAATCATTGAGTGCACATCGAGCTGGATTAACAACCTTGATTATCCCAGAAGAAAATGAAAAAGATATAGAAAATATACCAGAAAGTGTTCGAAATGACTTAACTTTTATCACGGTGAATCACCTTGATCAAGTACTTGAGCACGCACTCGTGGAGGAGAAAAATGAAAGTAACTAACGCCGAAATCGTCATTAGTGCCGTTAGCAAGAAGCAATATCCAGGTGATATGCTACCAGAAATAGCATTAGCAGGACGCTCAAATGTAGGGAAATCGTCATTTATAAACAAGCTAATTAATCGGAAAAATTTAGCCCGTACTTCATCAAAGCCGGGGAAGACACAAACTTTAAATTTTTATAAGATTAATGAAGCCTTTTATTTCGTGGATGTACCGGGCTATGGTTATGCGAAGGTTTCAAAAAAGGAACGTGAAAAATGGGGAGGTATGATGGAGGAGTACTTTACGACAAGAGAAACATTAAAAGCCGCTATCCTTGTCACCGACCTTCGTCATGAACCAACAAAAGATGATTTGCAAATGTATAATTTTCTTAAATATCATGAGCTTCCAGTAATTATCATCGCAACGAAGCTTGATAAAATACCAAAGAATAAACGAGCACAGCATGTAAAACGAACAAAACAAACATTCGAAGTAGCACCAGATGATATTGTCATTCCATTTTCAGCTGAAACAGGTGAAGGGAAGGACGAATCATGGTCTGTCATTACCCATTATTTGAAAAACTAATGAAAAAAAATACCTTGTCTGGGATCAATCTCTGACAAGGTTTTTTGTCGTTCAGCCTAGAACTGTATTGTTCATGATCTTTGTCATATTATCGATCAGATTTAGGAAATAAACAATCGTATTTTATCCAGATCTTATTGCCTCAACCTTGGTAACGCATCTCACACCTAGTAACCGATCACAGAATATTAACATTCTGTTGCACATTCTCGAATTGCCAACCACATATTAGTGACAGTCCTGAAAACTTCTTGATTAGAAAGATTTTTTAGAAAACAGGAGTATATTTTAGAAAAGATGGGTATATGTATGCTGAAGGGAGTTATTATGCAGTAGGATCTGTAAATGTACATATACTGATGGATATCGTATTATAGCCAGTTCGTGTGCTATTTCAATTATTGCTATACTTTAATACATGGTAAAAGTGGAATGGTGGTGGCTGATACTATTTCAACTTACAGATCAGAGATGATAGCTGTTATTTAAATGAAAAAGGGGATGTGGAGAAAGGTGAAAAAACTGAAAATTGCGTTATTTTTGATGGTATCTATGATCTTACTAGCAGCTTGTGGAAATAGCGAATCTGCTAATGGAGATTCAAATGCAGCTGGTGATGGTGCTGCATATAATTTAGTTGAAGATGGCAAGTTAACATTTGCAGCTTCTGGTGAATTCAAACCATTTAGCTATATGGAAGGCAGTGATATGGTTGGTTATGATGTAGCTGTTGGAGAAGCGATCGCTGAAAAACTTGGCCTTGAGCCGAATCCGCAGCGGGCAAAATTTTCAGGCATTGTTACTGGAGTAACGGAAGGTCGTTATGATATCGCAGTTGCAAGTCATACAATAACAGAAGAACGTTTGCAGCAGGTAAATTTCTCTGAGCCTTATTACTATTCCGGACCGGTTATTTATACTAGGCCTGATAGTAATATACAGACAGAAGACGACTTAGAAGGAAAAGAGATTTCTGTGGCCAGAGGTACAACATATCTTGAAGTGGCAGAGCAATATACTTCAAGCATACCTCAAGTAGATAGCGATGTAGTTGCTCTTCAATCGTTAGCAAGTGGTCATCACGATGCCGTAATCACGGATGATGTGACAGGATTTACAGCCATTGATGCAGGATTAGAAATTGAAGGGAAATTTCAGCTTGATGTCGCCGAGCAAGCAGTAGCGGTAAAAAAGGATAACACTGCATTGCTTGAAGCTGTAAATGAGGCCCTTGAGGAGATGAGAGAAAGCGGCGAGCTTGCCGCCTTATCTGAAGAATGGATTGGCGGTGACATTACCGAAGAGCCTGAGATAGAAGAATAAAACATGTGAATGTGCGCATCCGAGCATGCGCACATTCTTATCTAAAGGGGAGTTGAAGCACTTGGAAGACATACTGCATTTTTTTGAAGTTTTCATTGGTAGTTATGATGTATTTCTCGATGGTTTATGGATTACGGTGAAGCTATCTGTTGTATCCTTATTAATTGCCATCGTTATTGGATTATTTGTAGCATTGCTTAAAATATCAAACATAAAAATTTTTGAATGGATTGCCGACGCTTACATATGGATTGTTCGTGGAACACCATTAATCGTACAAATTTTTATCCTATATTATGGTTTAACAGATATTTTATTAATTCCGATGTTCTGGGCTGGTGCTGCAGGATTAGCTTTTCATAGTGGAGCTTATATTGCGGAGATTATTCGCGGAGCCATCCAATCAATAGATAAAGGTCAGCGAGAAGCAGGTTTATCACTTGGGATGAATAAAGGTTTGACGATGAAACGAATTATTTTGCCCCAGGCATTCCGAAGAGCGGTTCCATCATTGGGAAATCAATTTATTATTGGAATTAAGGATTCATCCTTAGTTTCCTTTATTGGCATGCAAGATTTATTTGGTGTAGCAAGCACAATGGGCTCGAACACCTTTGACTATTTGCCTTACTACATGACGGTAGCCGTTTATTATTTACTAATCGTACTTGTATTGACGTTTATCGTGAATAAGATCGAAAAACGATTAGCAGTTAGTGATTAAGAAAGAGGGGAACCTAAATGAGTGAAGAAAGAGAAATGATTCGTGTAGAGCAGTTAAACAAGTCATTTGGTGAACTGCATGTTTTAAAGGATATCGATCTAACTGTAAAAGAAAGCGATGTTGTTGTATTAATTGGAGCTAGTGGTTCTGGTAAGAGTACGTTGCTGCGCTGCCTTAACTTTTTAGAAATAAAAAATAGCGGAAGTATTACTATTGATGGAGAACAAATTGAAAAAAAATCACATGACTTAAATAAAATCAGGCAAAAAGTTGGGATGGTATTCCAGCATTTTAATTTATTTCCTCATATGACAGTGCTTGAAAACGTAATTGAAGCACCGACACAAGTTAAAGGTGTGAAAAAAAGCGAAGCAATAAAAGAAGGAAAGATATTGCTTGATAAGGTCGGACTAGGAGATAAATATGATGTGTATCCATCTAAATTATCCGGTGGGCAAAAACAGCGTGTAGCCATTGCACGTGCGTTAGCGATGAATCCCGATGTGATGCTTTTTGATGAACCAACTTCAGCGCTTGACCCAGAGCTTGTCAATGAAGTGCTTGCAACGATGAAGGGATTGGCAGAAGAGGGCATGACGATGGTTGTGGTGACACATGAAATGGGGTTCGCTCGTGAAGTTGCGGATTGGTTGGTATATATGCATGAAGGAAGAATTGTAGAGTATGGTCATCCAGATGAAATTTTTAATAAGCCGAAAGAACAGCGAACTCGGGATTTTCTGAGTTCTGTATTGTAAAAAATCCCGGGGTCTCTTCAATCCCCGGGATTTTTTATTTACGTTTTAATAAGAAAAAGCCGATTATAATTAGGAGTACTGGCCAAAAGCGTTCCAATAAATCGATAACAGTATACAGCCAATCAAAATAGATTGGTAGATTGACAGAAAAAATTAAAAATACAGCTAGCGTGATAAGAATTAGACCAGTAAATAACCCTTTCTTTGTTTTAATAAATCGGACAAGAAAGGCAATCCCGACAATCAGTATGTAAACAGCCCAATGATCAATCCAAAAGGAATAGTGCTGGACACCATGTAAATGAATGCCAATTCCAAGTACAATTGTACCTGCCAGTAAATTTTGGTAATATTTTGAGCTGTATCCATGAATCAATAATGCAAGACCTATAATAATAAGTAAGGTTTGCCATGAATAAAAATTTGTTAAGATAGGTATTTTTAATTCGCGAAGCAGAAAATAAATCCCGATACCAATTAGTAAATAAGCAAGCAATGAATGTTGTTTTTTCACTTTCATAAAACCCCTCTACACCTGTGTTGAATTCTTGATTATCTGTGTGCAGTATGGTAAAGTACACACTAGTTATAATAATTATTATGTAGAAACTATTTTAATGCTATATTTTGAAAGAAACATTTCTTTAATACCTTTCTATACTAACATATTGTTTCCTTTTCTGTTCACAATTTCAGAAAATGGAAAAGGGAATGCATGTTATAATGGTAGGTGAGTTATTATATAGCATATACAATCGTTTATTAAGGAAATTCAACAAGTCCGGTAAAAATGACACATCGAATTTCTTCGTTGGCTTACTTTTCCGTTCCTCACGTATTAAGGGATATTCAATGAACTTCTGTTAAAACCGTCCACGTCCTGTGGACAACACAGAAGTCACCACATCCTGTGGAAGCCCGTTACGGGAAGCTACGCCGCTTCGAACTTCTCGGTCTTTTTTATCCTCCTTTTTGAACTAGGATTTAAACCGTGTAAATTATTTTGGGGGTAGACAAATTGCATATTTTAAAAGTTGGCTTCAATTATAAAACAGCCCCTGTAGAAGTTAGGGAAAAGCTTACATTTTCAGAGCAATCGCTTCACGAGGCGATGACTGAATTAAAAAAACGAAAAAGCATTCTGGAAAATGTGATCGTTTCGACATGTAACCGTACAGAAATATATGCGGTTGTTGATCAATTGCATACTGGCCGTTACTATATTAAACAATTTTTGGCTGATTGGTTCCATCTTGATAAGGAAGAATTCTCCTCCTATTTACGGATAACGGAAGATGATGGCGCCATGGAGCATCTTTTCCGTGTAACTACAGGTCTTGATTCGATGGTACTGGGAGAAACCCAAATTCTCGGTCAAGTGAAACAGGCATTTTTAACATCACAAGAAATGAAAGCAACTGGAACTGTATTTAATGAATTATTTAAACAGGCAATCACTTTTGGGAAACGCGCTCATAAAGAAACGGCAATCGGTGAACATGCAGTCTCCATTAGTTATGCTGCTGTCGAACTGGCTAAAAAAATATTTGGAGACTTACAAAATAAGCACGTAGCTATTCTTGGAGCCGGTAAAATGGGCGAACTTGCCGCTAAGAACCTGCAAGGGTCTGGAGCAACTAAAATAACTGTTATTAATCGTACATTAGCAAACGCTAAAGACTTAGCTGCGAAATTCCAAGCCAAAGCAGAGAGTATGGATAATTTATTACCTGTTATCCAAGAAGCGGATATTTTAATTAGTTCTACAGGGTCAGATTCAATCGTACTAACGAAAGACATGCTTGAACCAATTCAGAAAAAGCGTAAGGGAAAAGCTTTGTTCCTTGTGGACATTGCTGTACCTAGAGATATTGATCCAGACATTAGCAATTTAGACAATGTCTTTTTATATGACATTGATAATTTAAATCATATAGTGGATGAAAATTTAGAAACAAGAAAAGCAGCTGCAGAACAAATTGAAATTTTGATGGAAGAAGAAATCGTGCTGTTCAAGGAATGGCTGAAAACGCTTGGTGTTGTTCCGGTTATTTCGGCTCTACGTCAAAAGGCGCTATCTATTCAATCTGAAACAATGAAAAGTATCGAAAGAAAAATCCCGGATTTGACGGTGAGAGAAAAGAAAGTAATCAGCAAGCATACAAAAAGTATTATTAATCAGCTGCTGAAAGAACCTGTAACACAGGCGAAAGAGCTTGCAGGAACCGATAATGCCGATCAGTCCTTACAGTTATTCATCGATATTTTTGGTATTGAAGAAGAAGTAAAAGCAGAATTTGAAAAACAGGCAAAAAAAAATGAAACAATGGAGTTAATATCAAAAGAAGAGAAGTCCTCCTTTTCGGCTCAAAATAAGTTTACAACGGCGTAGAAAATCATAGCAATCGTTCTGGCGGTTGTATAGGGATTTTATGCTTCGTGGACGTTAATCCTTCAAAATTATAAACAATTCTATCTTCGCAGAAAGGATTATTACATGAGATGAAGTGGATCTACGAAATAATTTTGATTCTATTTAGCCTTAGTTTAATTGGTTTTTTTATCGATTTTATACATCACAACCGGAAAGCAAATAAAATTGCTTTCTGGTTGATTTGTATGGTTTGGTTATTGCAAACCGTTTTTTTCTTTTATGAAGTATTTGGTGAGAAAGGCTTTCCTGTTACGAATCTAGTGGATAGTCTATTTTTCTATTCTTGGGTATTGATTACACTATCCATAATCATCAATAAGCTTTTCAAAATCCGGTTTATTGTGTTTTTCATTCAAGTATTCGGCTTTTTTATATTATTATTATATTTTGCTGCGAGCACCACGCATAACCAATTGAATGACTCGATTCAATTTGTCCATGAAATATTAATTGCACATATTACGCTTGCAATTGTTTCCTATGGTTTCTTTACGGTTGCATTTTTACTCTCTATTATGTATTTAATTCAATATCGTTTCCTAAAAAGGAAAAAAGGGTTAAAATGGATGTGGCAATTAGGAGATTTGAAGCAATTGGATCGTTATAGTTTTATAGCCATCTCGATTGGGGTACCGCTATTATTAATTGCGATTATTTTAGGGGTAGTTTGGGCTTATTTTTCTGCCTCTGAATTTTATTGGTTTGACATGAAAACAATTGGCTCACTGCTTGTTCTAATTGTGTATGTCGGATATTTGGTTTTGCGCCTCGTTGTAGGATATGTTGGAAAGCCGTTAGCAACCTACAATACTGGAGCATTTTTAATATTGTTAGTGAATTTCTTTCTATTCAGCACGTTATCGAATTTTCACTTTTAAAGAACAAGTATGTTAAGGAGGTACACAACGAATGCGGAAAATTATCGTTGGTTCAAGAAAAAGTAATTTAGCTTTAACACAGACAAAATGGGTGATTGATCAGTTGAAGGCAGCTGGTGTTAAAAATGAATTTGAAATCAAGGAAATTGTTACAAAAGGTGATCGAATTTTGGATGTAACATTATCCAAAGTAGGTGGAAAGGGTCTTTTTGTCAAAGAGATTGAGCAAGCTATGTATGATAAAGAAATTGATTTAGCAGTACATAGCATGAAGGACATGCCATCAGAGTTACCGGAAGGCTTAATGATTTCATCAATCCCGATAAGAGAAGATCATCGAGATGCTTTTATTTCTAAAAACAATGTGAAGCTAACTGATCTACCAAAAGGCGCCATAATAGGTACAAGTAGCTTACGTCGCTCAGCCCAAATTCTTGCAGAGCGTCCAGATATTTCGATCAAGTGGATCCGCGGAAATATTGAAACGAGACTTCGCAAACTGAACGAAGAAGACTATGACGCGATTATTCTTGCTGTATCTGGATTGAAACGTGTTGGTTTAAGTGAAGAGTTGATTACAGAATACCTTGATCCGGAAATCGTTGTTCCAGCTGTTGGACAAGGGGCGCTCGCAATTGAAAGTCGAGCAGATGACGAAGAGATTCAGGGAATCCTGCAAGCTATTAATGATGATTTGACAACGAGAACGGTTACTGCTGAACGAACGTTTCTACATTTACTCGAGGGTGGCTGTCAAGTGCCTATTGGAGGCTATGCCTACCTGGAAGAAGATGAAGTCATATTAACAGCACTCGTAGGAACACCAGACGGTAAAACGATTTTAAAAGAAACGGTGCGAGGAACAGATCCGAAAGCTGTTGGAAAAGAAGCTGCGGAGGCTTTAATCAGCCAGGGTGCTAAGGAAATTGTAAATCGCGTAAAAGAGGAGCTCGACAAGTAATGGAGCAAACCTTACATGAAAGCAAAATTCTAATAACGAGAGAAGCAAGCCAAGCAAAAGAATTCTCGAAAAAGGTACGAGAGCTTGGTGGTATACCGATTGAGGTTCCTTTGCTTGCGATTTCATGTAAAGATACAGAAGCATCCCAGCACATCTTTTCCAAAATGGGTGAATTCAAGTGGATTTTTTTTACAAGTGCAAATGGGGTCCATTGTTTTTTTACCCTTGCGAAGAAATATAATATGAAACAGCTTCAAGGGCAACGATTAGCTGCTGTTGGTCATAAGACAGATTTAGCACTTAAAAAATATGGCTATCAAGCGGAGTTTATTCCGACAACATATCATGCTGAGGCAATGGCAGAGGAGTTTCTGCAGCAGTTCCCTAAGGCGGGGAAAATTTTGCTGGTTCGAGGGAATCTTTCGCGTGATACGCTTCCAGTGGAATTTACAAAGCACAACGTGCCACATGTTTTGTTGGAGGTTTATGAAACAGGATATAATTATGCAATGAAAGGTCGATTAAACGAACTGTTAACGGAAGACTTGATCGATTTTATTACTTTTACAAGTCCTTCAACAGTTGAGGCGTTTGTCAAAATGGTTGATACGATTCCAAAGAAAAACTATATTTGTATTGGAACAACAACCGAGCAGCGTGCGACTGAACTCGGAATCCAATCTATCACACCGCCTAAGGAATTTACAATTGAAGCGATGCTGGAAACGATATGTAACTACATAAAGAAAGGATAGATTACGATGTCACAATCAATCAATTTTAAACGTCATCGACGGTTACGCTCTTCAAATGCGATGCGTTCGATGGTGCGCGAACACCATCTGAGAACAGAGGATTTTATTTACCCGATTTTTGTTATTGAAGGTGAAAATATTAAGAGCGAAGTTCCTTCCATGCCTGGAGTTTATCAGCTTTCTTTTGATTTGCTGCTTGATGAGGTAAAAGAAGTTTTTGAACTCGGTATACGTTCAGTAATATTCTTTGGCGTAGTATCAGAGAAGGATGAGATAGGAACGGGAGCTTTTGCTGAAGATGGTATCATTCAACAGGCAACAAGACTAGTTAAAAAGGAATTTCCAGAATTGCTTGTTGTTGCAGATACATGTCTTTGTGAATATACTTCACATGGTCATTGTGGCGTTATCCATAATCATGACGTCGACAACGATGAATCCTTGCAGCTTTTAGCAAAAACAGCTGTCTCACAGGCAGAAGCGGGAGCCGATATTATCGCACCTTCTAATATGATGGATGGATTTGTAGCTGTTATTCGACAGGCGCTTGATGAAGCGGGTTATTCACACATTCCGATTATGTCCTATGCTGTCAAATATGCTTCAGCTTACTATGGTCCTTTCCGTGATGCGGCAGACAGCACACCACAATTTGGTGATCGCAAAACATATCAAATGGATCCAGCAAATCGACTGGAAGCCCTTCGAGAAGCGGAATCAGATGTCGCGGAAGGTGCGGATTTCTTAATTGTAAAACCAGCTATGTCATACCTGGATATTGTGCGCGAAGTACGTGACAATTTTAATTTGCCAGTAGTTGCTTACAATGTCAGTGGTGAATATTCCATGGTCAAAGCTGCAGCTCAGAATGGCTGGATTGATGAGAAAGCATTAGTAATGGAGAAGCTAACATCCATGAAGCGTGCCGGAGCAGATTTAATTATTACCTATTTTGCAAAAGATGTTGCGAAATGGCTTAAAGAAGATAACTAGAGGAGGCGGACTAAAGTGGTAAGATATAATCAATCTGTAGATGCGTACAAAGAAGCAGTTGATCTAATGCCGGGCGGGGTGAACTCTCCTGTACGTGCATTTAAGTCTGTTGGCATGTCACCAGTATTCATGGAGTCTGGTAAAGGATCTAAGATTTATGACATTGATGGCAATGAATATATTGATTATGTGTTAAGCTGGGGGCCATTAATTTTAGGCCATGCTCCCGACCATGTTGTAACAAAGCTAAAGGAAGTCGCTGAAAAAGGGACAAGCTTTGGTGCACCGACGCTGCTTGAAAACAAGCTAGCGAAATTAGTGATTGATCGTGTTCCTTCAATTGAAATGGTTCGAATGGTAAACTCAGGAACGGAAGCAACAATGAGTGCGATTCGTCTTGCTAGAGGGTATACTGGCAGAAATATTATTCTTAAATTTGAAGGGAACTACCATGGGCATGGAGATTCGTTATTAATTAAAGCTGGCTCAGGTGTTGCAACACTTGGATTACCAGATAGCCCGGGAGTTCCAGCGTCCATTGCTCAGAATACGATTACGGTTCCATATAACGATGTAGAAAGTGTTAAACTTGCCTTTGAAAAGTACGGGAAAGATATTGCAGCAGTTATCGTTGAACCAGTATCAGGGAATATGGGTGTTGTACCACCTAAAAATGATTTTCTGCAAAACTTGCGACAAATCACAGAGCAAAATGGTACACTCCTTATTTTTGATGAAGTCATGACTGGATTCCGTGTTGGTTACCACTGTGCACAAGGACACTTTGATGTTACGCCAGACCTGACTTGTCTTGGTAAGGTTATTGGTGGGGGATTACCTGTTGGAGCTTATGGTGGTAAACGCGAAATTATGGAAAGCATTGCTCCTGCAGGTTCCATTTACCAAGCAGGAACCTTGTCAGGAAATCCACTTGCAATGACAGCAGGTTATGAAACCTTATCTGCATTGACAGAGGAATCATATGAGGAAATAAGCAAGAAAATAGATCGACTTGTAGAAGGATTCAAGCAAGCTGCGGCGGAATATGATATTCCTTTACATGTTAATCGAGCAGGTTCAATGTTTGGTGTGTTTTTTACAAATAAAGAAGTCATCAACTTTGAAACAGCTCAGCAATCAAACTTGGATTACTTTGCCCAATATTATCGTGCCATGATGGAAGAGGGAATTTTCCTGCCGCCATCGCAATTTGAAGGATTATTCCTATCAACTGCGCATACCGATGAAGATATTGAAAAAACAATCCAAGCAATCCGAACAGCTTTTTCTAAAATTGAAAAGTAAAAACTCAATCGTGAAAACTCCCGGCTAGTGACATGCGGACTGGACGTGGCGTTCACATTGAGAAAAAATAAGCCATTCCAATGGGGACATCCTTATATTAGGATTGTTCCAGATTGGAATGGCTTTTTTCATGCATATCTCTGTAGGTGGATTCATATAGATTATAAAGACATATCGGCATATTGGTTATATGTTGGCAGAAAAGAAAGTATAAAACTTTCCTTTTTGCAAAAGTGCAGGCGAAGGCGTTCGCTCAAGGATATTAACGAATGCCAAGTTTTTTAAAGAGGAGGGAATTCATTTGGCAGGCGATTCCAAAGCATTCACTTTTGATCTAGAGGAATCACTCTATTTTGAAAAGGGACAGGAAGTTGCGGAGTTAAGAGGAATAGCATTAGAACCTGAAATATCTATCCAGCCCTATGAGGAATATATTTCGATTCGCGGGAATATTGAGCTTCAAGGAGAATACGAAAAAGTAGAGTCTGAGCAAGATGATCGCTCACTGGATTTTGAAGACTTTCAAGCGAAACGTTATGTAGAAAAGGTAATAGATGAGGAAGGATTAGCTGCATTTTCTCATCGGTTTCCGGTAGAAATTTCTGTCCCGCCTTATCGTGTAGCAGACTTGAATGAGGTTACGGTACATGTAGATTCTTTTGATTATGAAATACCAGAACCAAGTCACTTAAAGTTGTACGCAACCATTGAAATACACGGGATTAATAGTGAAGTAGAGCACCAGCGTCAAGAAACGAAGGAAGTTAAGGATACAGAAGAAAAAGAAGTAGATACAGTGGTGGAGGGTAATTCTGTCTCTGAATTAGACTCATTCGAATTTGAATTAAGAAAACCACAAGAAGAGGAACTAGCTCTTACCGATTTATCGGAGACAGAGCTTGATGCAGGACCATTAGATGAACAAAAAACTGTTGAAAAAGAAGAAATACAAACAAGAGAAGAGAAGGATTTCGTTCAAGTAGAAGAAACAGAGGAAGCAGCAGAAACAGTGGAGAATACCGGGGAGATTAGGTCAGAAGAAGCGGAACAAGAAGATCATGATCCAGACCGATGGAAAAAGAAATCACAAACATTAGCAGAATTTTTCAAACAATTGTCAGATGAAGAGGCGGAGACAACGGATTTAGAAGCAGAAGAGACAGAAGAGTTGGTCACTGAAGAGGATATTGTTGCAGCTGAAGTTAATGAAACAGATAATTATGAAGAGCGTGTACCAGAAGATGCAAGTTTATTATCGGATATTTTTAGAGAAGCAAAAGAAGAGCAGTTTACGAAAATGAGACTTTGTATTGTACAAAATCAAGACACAATAGAAACAATTGCTGAACGATTTTCCGTAAGCCCACTCCAATTGATAAAACAAAACCAGCTTGAGGATGACTTTGAGGTCCATGAGGGACAGTTGTTGTATATACCTGTCAATTAATAATCGAAAATGCCCCCTGACACTTACGAAACAAGGGGGTATCTCCTTTAGTAGGTGGTGATAAATGATGGAAGTAGTGAAAGACATACTGCAGGCTTATCGAATCTTTCCAACTGAAATCGAAAAGGTTACCGATCGTCTCTATCACATTAAAGACAGTCGTCGTGACTATGCCTTAAAGAAAAGTACATTGAAGCAAGAGGATATTGCTGCATGGGAACATGTTTATTATGTAGCAAATGAGAAAAATCTGTCAGAAATTGTGCCCGTTTATCTAACAAAAGATGGCAAGCTATATGAAGATGTAGATGGTTTCGTTTACTACCTTAGCCCTTGGCTGCTTTTTGCGCCTCGTTCAAGCAGTGAAACATCGATTGAGCGAACGATGGGACTATTAGCACATATCCATGACAGAACACAGCAAAGTCAACGGATTTCAAAATCCAGCTTAAATAAAAACTTTCATACATACCAAACGTTCTGTGAGCAGCTTCCAAATGAATTATATTCCTATGTGCTTCGCTTTGAACAACAAGCCTACATGTCTCCGTTTGAATTGCAGGTTTGCACGCATTATCGAGATATAGAAACTGCATTAAACCGGATAAATGGAGAGGTAAGTGAATTTCTTGATCAGTCAGAAGAAGAAATAACATGGAATCTTTCCCTTTGCCATGGAAATCTCGCGCTTGATCATGTTTTGAACAACCATATTATTAATTGGGAGCAAGCGCGTTATGATCATGTCGCAGTGGATTTAACAAACTACTTCCATCAGTTAACCGGTGAATACGATCAACCAAATGAGTTAATAATGGAAGGTTTCAAAGTATATAAACGAAAGTATGATCTTGAAATGTTTGATATGAAATTACTATCCATTTATTTACTTAATCCAGCTGATTATATGACGATCATCCGAGATTATGTGAAAAGTACAAAAGAAAAACCACTGACTTATCAAGTCAGTGCATTACAGAAACAATATCGCAAGCTTATTTTTGCATTAAAATGGACAGATTTTATAAAAGAAGAATATGAAACAATAAATTTTGATGATCTGTCAAATTAAATCCATTCCAAATAAAAAGCGATTAATAGTCCAATTAATACACCTAATAAAAGCACATCAAAAGTCGTTGGGATTAACAACGTGCGGATTAACTGGAATATCGTGATCGGTAAAAGAATTCTCTCGAAGACAAAAAGGCATTGTCTTGCCCATGGTGGAAGTTTGTAACGATAAAATCTTGCCACAGGTAGCACCTCTTTCCTTTCTAAGCACATTTACGCTCTTTTTCTATACTATGTATGAATACACCAAATTGGTGCGGATAACAATAATAATAGTTGACGATACTCTAAGTAAGCTATAAAATAATATATATAATTATGTGAAATTATAACGTAAACGCGATGATAGGGAAGAGTACAAAATAAACGCCTTTAGAGAGGGAAATCATGAGCTGAAAATTTCCTAGGTAGATTGTTTTGGAAGGTCGCCCTTGATGCAGTTTCTTTGAAATTAAAATTTAAAGTAGAAGAAGCCGGTATTGACCGTTATCAATCAATGAAGTGTACAAACAATTTTGGTTTGTAAACAAAGGTGGTACCACGGAATCTAACCCTTTTCGTCCTTTATTTTTAAGGATGAAAAGGGTTTTTTGATTTTTAGTGACTGTTAAAAATAGGAGGTAAAGCAATGAGCACAAATGAACAAACGTCCCTTCCGTCGAAATACAATCCGGAGGAAGTGGAAAAAGGTCGTTATCAATTTTGGTTAGAAGGGAAATATTTTGAAGCTACTGGTGATCCAGATAAGGAGCCATTCTCGATTGTTATTCCGCCACCAAACGTTACAGGTAAGCTGCATTTAGGTCATGCATGGGATACAACAATGCAGGATACTATTTCTCGCATGAAGCGTATGCAGGGCTATGATGTATTATGGTTACCCGGTATGGACCATGCTGGAATCGCAACACAGGCGAAGGTAGAAGCGAAATTAAAGGAGCAAGGAACAAATCGTTATGAATTAGGACGTGAGAAATTCCTGGAAAAATCTTGGGAGTGGAAAGAAGAATATGCAGACTTTATCCGTTCTCAATGGGAAAAGCTAGGTCTAGGACTGGACTATTCACGTGAGCGTTTTACGCTGGATGAAGGTTTGTCTGATGCGGTAAAGGAAGTATTCATTAAACTATATGAAAAGGGTCTTATTTATCGTGGAGAATACATTATTAACTGGGATCCGCAAACAAAAACTGCCCTATCCGATATTGAAGTAATTTATGAAGAGGTCCAAGGTAAGTTTTATCATATGCGTTATCCAATTAAAGATAGTGATGAAACAATTGAAATTGCGACAACACGTCCAGAAACAATGCTTGGTGACACCGCAGTTGCTGTACATCCGAAAGATGAGCGTTATAAGCATTTAATCGGCAAAAAAGTAGTGTTGCCAATAGTTGGTCGTGAAATTGAAATTGTTGCAGACGATTATGTAGATATGGAATTTGGCTCAGGAGCGGTTAAAATTACACCGGCCCATGACCCGAATGACTTTGAAATTGGTAACCGTCATAATCTAGAACGCGTTCTCGTTATGCATGAAGATGGCTCCATGAATGAGAACGCCGGTAAATATCAAGGGTTGGATCGTTTTGAATGCCGTAAGCAAATAGTGAAAGATTTGCAGGAACAGGGCGTTCTATTTGAAATTGAGGACCATATCCATCAAGTTGGACACTCGGAGCGCAGTGGTGCAGTTGTTGAGCCATACTTGTCAACACAATGGTTCGTTAAAATGGAACCATTGGCTAAAGAGGCGCTGGATTTACAACATGAAGAAGGTAAAGTTAATTTTGTACCAGAACGCTTTGAGCGTACGTACTTTAACTGGATGGAAAATATCCGTGATTGGTGTATTTCTCGTCAGCTTTGGTGGGGACATCGCATTCCAGCTTGGTACCATAAAGAAACAAAAGAAATATATGTTGGAAAAGAAGCACCGGCTGACATCGAAAATTGGGAGCAGGACGAAGATGTACTGGATACATGGTTCTCCTCTGCATTATGGCCATTTTCAACGATGGGCTGGCCGAATGAAGAATCTGCAGAGTTTAAACGCTACTTCCCAACCGATGTACTTGTAACAGGTTATGACATTATCTTTTTCTGGGTAGCGCGGATGATTTTCCAATCGAAGGAATTTACTGGTGAAAAACCGTTCAAGGATGTACTTATTCATGGATTAATCCGCGATGCAGAAGGTCGGAAAATGAGTAAGTCACTAGGAAATGGTGTTGACCCGATGGATGTTATTGAGAAATATGGTGCCGATTCATTACGTTATTTCTTGTTAACTGGATCAACACCTGGTCAAGATTTACGCTTCCATTGGGAAAAAGTGGAGTCAACGTGGAACTTTGCGAATAAAGTATGGAATGCATCTCGCTTCTCCTTAATGAACATGGAAGGCTTCACCTATGAAGATATTGATTTAACTGGAGAGCTAACACTAGCAGATAAATGGATTTTAACGCGTTTAAATGAAACGATTGATCATGTGACGAAAAACACAGCGAAATATGAGTTTGGTGAAGCTGGTCGTCATTTATATAACTTTATTTGGGATGAGCTTTGTGATTGGTATATTGAAATGGCAAAACTTCCATTATATGGTGACGATGAAGCGAAGAAAAACACAACCAGATCTGTACTTGCACACGTTCTTGATCAGACAATGCGGATGCTGCACCCATATATGCCATTTATTACAGAAGAAATCTGGCAGCAGCTTCCACATCAAGGGGACTCAATTACGATAGCAAATTGGCCAGTAGTTGAAGAGAAGTATCATGATGAAACAGCAGCTGCTGAAATGAAACGGCTCGTAGCAATCATAAAATCGGTTCGTAATAGCCGTGCAGAGGTAGATACACCGATGTCGAAGCAAATTCAAATGCTAATCCAAGCTGAAAATGAAGCCGTAATGCAAGAATTAGAAGGAAATCGTGGTTATTTAGAGCGTTTTTGTAACCCAAGCGAACTAACAATTTCTGTTAACCTTGATGTTCCAGAAAAAGCGATGGCTTCTGTCGTAACTGGCGCTGAAATATTCCTTCCTTTAGAAGGGCTGATTGATTTCGATAAGGAAATTGAACGGTTAGAGAAAGAGCTTACAAAATGGACGAAAGAAGTGGAGCGGGTTCAGAAGAAGCTTTCCAATCAAGGATTCGTTAGCAAAGCACCAGCCGCAGTTGTGGAGGAAGAAAAGCAAAAAGAAGCAGATTATCTTGATAAACAAGCAAAAGTGAAAGCAAGACTTGAGGAGTTAAAGGGTTAAATCAAACTAATGCAAAAATCGGAAGTCCAATTTGAGGACTTTCGATTTTTATCTAATGCGCTGTTTTATATGACCAACATATGTCTCAAGGATATTTATATCACTACACGCACTTAATGTTCTCGAGCCGACAACATCCTCAATCTCGTTGAACAGAAGCTTACCATCATGTCCAATTAAAAAGTCTATCCCAACCATACCGAAGTCAAAGTGATCGATAATTTTATGGATCAGTTTTCCCTCCGAGTCATTTAGTGAATAGAGTCTCGCGTCTCCACCTAATGTAAAATTGGCTCGAAAATCGGTCGTGCTTTCGCGTAATACTGCACCAATAATTTCTTTCCCAACGACAAACACACGAAGATCTTTCCCCATCTGAACGGCTGTTGGTTGCATGATAATGTTGCCCTGGATTGACTTTCTGCATGTCAGCCAATCCTGCTTGTTCGTTATATAAAAAACCTGCTTGCCGCCTCTGCCACTCACTTCTTTCACAATAAATGGATAGTCAAGTGACGGAATGTCCTGCATTAACTCTTTTTTACTGTATATCGTATCAACCATCGGTAATCCAAGCTGATTGATATGATGATGCGTAAGCGCCTTATCATTACAGATCGTAGCTACGGTAGAGGAATTAAAAACGGTAACACCCTTTGTCTCCAAATGAAGGTTCAATAAAGGCTCGATTGTCCTAACGATAGCGAAATCCGGCAGCTGTACGGGCTCGTTATGAATAAGCGCTTGCTGTTTATTTTGCATGATTCCGATTGTCAGATCTTCTCGGTGAACAAGCTGTAACGACAATTCTTGTAAACTTGCTTCCTCGATAAACCACTCAATAAATGCTTTGTTTCGGATGGCATCTTCTTCCTGATAAATGAGCCAACCAGTTTTCATGATAATACCCCCAAAATATGTTCCATGATGTAGTCGGCTGCATTAATACCAGTACAGTCTAGTAAGTTTCGGATATGTGCATTCGAGTTAATTTCACAAACAAGCCGTTTATCATCTGGACCAATTAATAAATCGACTCCTGCAAAATCTGCATTAATTGCTTTCGTTGCGGCAACGGCTAGCACTGCTTCTTCCTTCGTAGGCGTATACATGCTCATTGCCCCTCCAGATGTCACATTCGCGCGAAAATCATTTATATTAACTCGCTCCATCGCTGCAACAACTTGGTTGCCAACGACTTGTAGGCGTAAATCCTTTCCGTAACTGGAGGGAATAAATTGTTGGAATAAATAAGGTTTGCCTTGGATGGCATCGATTTTAGTAATAATCTCTTCTAGACTATGTAATAAATAGACCTGTTCTCCAAAGGACCCAAAGGCTTCTTTAATAATTAACGGTAGACCTAATTGTTCGATAGCTTTCTCGACTAATTTATGATCAATGTTTCCGGTTGTGAAGATTTTCGGTGCAACAATTGTTTTAGGCATCGGGATGTTGTGAGTTGCCATGTATTGATAGGAAGCGATTTTATCATCGCTAATTTCAATTGCTTTTGAGCTGTTAAAAACTGTTATCCCTAGTAATTCAAGCTGTCTTGCCAAATAAATATCTTTATCAGCAAAAACGACAAAATCTGGAAGCTCTGCTTTATCTAGTTGAACAATTCCAAGCTGATCTGTAGCTAATAGACTGAGTAATGCATTGTTTTTTAAAATTTTCATGTCAATGCCTTGTTTTGTTGCAGACTCTTGAATCATTTCCGCATAATCAAGAAATTTATTTCCTGGCAGGTTTCCATTGTAAATAATCCATCCATTTGGTTTCATTTGATTCTATCCTTTCTGCTATAATAACGTTACTTCTTATCGAAAGTGGTGTAATTATGTTTACGACATTTCCAGAAATTGAAGATTTTTTCAATAGCCGAAAAGCTTTTGGTATTAAGCCTGGCATAGATCGAATTCATCGGCTGCTTGCATTATTAGATCATCCAGAAAAGAGCGCGCCTGCTATTCATGTGGCGGGCACAAACGGGAAAGGCTCGACAATTCAATTTATAAAAAATGCTTTACAAGCAAATGGTTACAAGGTAGGTGTTTTTACATCACCAAGCTTAACTGGATTAACTGGGCATATGAAGCTAAATGATTCTGAAATAACGGAGCAGCTATTTGTTGATCTATGTAATGAACTGTATCCTCATGTAATTCAGCTTGACCAAGAAAATGATCCTCCCACGGAATTTGAAATGATTACCGCGCTGGCTTTTCTTTATTTTTCAGAACGCGTTGATATTGCTCTGATTGAGGCAGGGATGGGCGGAAGAGAGGATACAACAAACTGTTTCCAACCAATCCTGTCCATTATAACAAATGTTGCAAAAGACCATACAGCTTTTCTGGGGAATTCTATTTCTGAAATTGCCTATCAAAAAGCAGGAATCATTAAAACGGGTGCTCCTGTTGTTGTTGGCCATTTAGAAACGGAAGCATTTACAGTGATTAAAGCGGAAGCTGAGAAACATTATACACCTGTCTATCAATTGGGGAAAGATGTTATTTATAATCACAATCAAGGTCAAAGCATGACATGGTATAGTAAAGAGAGAACGGTACATTTAAAGCTGCTGATGTATGGTGACTACCAGTTCCAAAATGCGGCGCTTGCTCTAATGGCACTCGAAAAGCTCAATGATGCTGGTTATCAAATTTCCTTTTCTAAAGCATCACCAGCAATAGAACAAACTAGGCTAGCGGGAAGATTTGAGATCGTAAATAAGAACCCGCTAATAATTCTTGATGGCGCCCATAATCCTGCTGGAGTTGCTGCGTTTATAAAAACCGTTAATGAACACTTTGCGGAAAAGGATAAGCAATTATTAGTTGCTGTATTTAAAGATAAAGAGCTTGATGCCATGCTTGAGCAACTGAGTACTTCGTTTACGTCAATTACGCTAACGACCTTTCAGCATCCACGTGCAGCAAAGGCAGTGGACCTATATCGCTTAGCCCCTGCAAAACAAAAGCGCATTGCTGCTGATTGGAAACAGGAAGTAAATCAAATACTACAAGGCAAGGGTAACGGCGTGTGGTTTATTACAGGTTCTCTCAACTTTATTTCGCTTGTTAGAGAATATATTTTTTCGAGAAATTAAACAAAGGAAAAAGCCAAATTATGTTGAACGATTTTTTAATTGATTGTCATTTTTCGTCTTACTTTTTAAAAATCCTGTGCTAGAGTTATAGAAACAATCCATAACCGGTCACAGGAGGGGAAATTGTGGGAAAACATAAGGCAATTCTTGTAGAAAAAAATGGTGATCAGCTTAAATACAAGCTGCATGATAAAAAACACTCTTCTACAACAACTAAACAAACAGCAGCTTCCGTCGAAGATTCTGATAAATCAATTCCTGTATTAACCGGGTCTAGTAAATCAAAAAATGCTTTTAGTAAAAAGAGACCTGGGAACTTTCACACATTTAAACCACTAATAGTTGCAATTATATCTGCACTTATTATAGGGTCTGCACTTGGATTCTTCTTGCTTCGCTTATTTGTTGATGTAGAAGGACAAATAGCAGGCGAAGCGACAGACCATGTACCTAGTGCAGCATTAGCTGAAAATAACGCTCCTGCTGCGGAATCTACCGATGTCCAACTGGACTCGTTACAAGCGCATGTTTTACAGGCTGGTATTTTTTCGGAAGAAGCCAATGCAGTTGAATGGGCGGACAGCTATCTAGCAAAAGGGGTTCCAACCATGATTTGGGAGAAGGATGATCAGTATTTTCTTCTAGCTGGAATTGCGGCTACAAAGGAAGAGGCGGCACAGCTGGCAGATAGTTTGAAGGCAAAGGGTTCAATTGAAATCTATGTGAAGGAATGGAGTACATCAACTGGAGAAGTTCGACTAACAGAAAGTGAACAAGAGTGGATTCTTAAATTTCAGGAGGTTTGGAATAACGCTTTAGCTGGTTGGACTGGAGAACAAACCTTGTCAGCAGAGACCTGGAATGAACTAGCTGGTACTGCCCCTGAGAACTCTGAAACGTTAACACCGCTATTGTCGGCTATTAAAGACCCAGATGAACAAGCAACACAACTGTTGCAGATGATGTATTATTATGAACAACTTAAACAATAATCTGAAGTCAAAAAACAGGTGAAAAATTACCTGTTTTTTATTTTTTTAATCGTATTCACTAGTGAAAGAATTGTTTTCTATTTGGGAAAATAAGATTTTGTAGGCTGCTTTCCTTATTAAAATAGATTTTTAGTAAGTTGTTGGCTTGTCTAGAAGAAGATATGATAATCCTAATCATAAAGAGAGGAGGAGCCATATTGAATATGCAAGAAATTATGATAAAAGATGTACCAAAAGAAGAACGACCACGGGAACGATTGCTAAGTCATGGAGCTGAGCCACTATCCAATCAAGAATTACTATCTATTCTTATTGGCAGCGGCACGAGAGATGAATCCGTCATGTCAGTTGCCAATCGTGTACTTATGCATTTTGAAGGGTTAAAGCTATTAAGAGGAGCTACGATTGAGGAACTAACTTCAATTAAAGGTATTGGTACAGCGAAGGGATTACTGATTTTATCAGCAATCGAACTTGGTAGACGAATGCATGCATATAAGTCAATTGATAAATATGTTATTCGTTCACCAGAGGACGGTGCAGATTACATTATGGAGGAAATGCGGAGTTTAAATCAAGAGCACTTCGTAGCCTTATTTTTGAATACAAAAAATCAAATTATTCACAGGCAAACAATTTTTATAGGGAGTCTGAATGCAGCAATTGTACATCCCCGTGAGATCTATCGAGAAGCTGTTAAACGATCAGCCGCATCAATTATCGTTGCCCATAATCACCCTAGTGGAGACCCCGAACCATCTCAAGAAGACATTCATGTAACAAGACGATTAGTTGAATCAGGAAAAATGATTGGAATCGATCTTTTGGATCATTTAATTATTGGAGATCGAAAATTTGTATCATTAAAAGAAAAAGGCTACTTATAACACTATCTATTTTGTGGATTTTTTCGTATAATTATAGAAGGATTTACTAGCAGCGCCATTTTTCAAGATTAGAATGAAAGTGGCGCTTCTTATGATTACGAGATGAGTGCAAGGTATGTCAGTTTTTTAATGTGGATTGGATGATAGGTTGCAACGGATAAGATGAATCGATATAGTTAGACTACATATGTAAAGCGAAAGGTGATTCGGAGAGGAAGATTTTATTGGGCATTTTTAGTTTTTCACAGGACTTTGGAATCGATTTGGGTACAGCTAATACATTGGTTTATGTAAAAGGAAAAGGTATTGTTGTGCGTGAGCCGTCAGTTGTTGCTCGTAATACAGAAACTGGCCAGATCGAAGCAGTAGGCAGTGCAGCAAAGAACATGATTGGAAGAACACCTGGCAATATTTCTGTTATACGCCCGATGAAGGATGGTGTTATTGCAGATTACGATACGACAGCAGCGATGATGAAATATTATATTAAAAAGGCAATGAAAAATCGTTCCATGTTTGCAAAAAAGCCGAATGTTATGATTTGTGTACCATCCGGTATTACGATGGTTGAAGAGCGTGCAGTTATTGATGCTACAAAACAGGCGGGGGCAAGAGACGCTTTTCCAATCTCAGAACCGTTTGCGGCAGCGATTGGAGCAGGGTTGCCGGTTTGGGAACCGACTGGGAGTATGATAGTTGATATTGGTGGGGGTACAGCAGAAGTAGCTGTCATCTCACTAGGTGGAATTGTAACGAGTCAATCAATTCGTATTGCAGGTGACAATATGGACGAGTCCATTATAAGTCACATACGTAAAAAATATAGCTTGCTTATTGGTGAGCGTTCCGCAGAATCGATTAAGATGGATATTGGGATGGCTCGTAAAGCAGATCCCGATGTTGAAATGGATATTCGTGGGCGGGATTTATTGACAGGTTTACCGAAAACCGTTACGGTAACAGCGGAAGAAATTTCCCTCGCTTTGGATGATACAGTTGATGCCATTGTTGATGCAGTAAAAGTTACACTGGAACGAACACCACCTGAACTTGCAGCTGATGTAATGGATCGTGGCATTGTCCTATCTGGTGGAGGAGCATTACTCAAAAATTTAGATCAAGTAATAAGTGACGAGACGAAAATCCCTGTTTTTGTTACAGAGGAACCTTTGGAAAGTGTGGCAATTGGTACGGGCAAATCACTGGACTATATTCAGCAGTTCCGCTCTAGCCCAAATGTCTCATCTCGTCCTTTAAATTAATAAGTAGGTGTCTTAGGTGCAATTTTTTCGTAATAAACGACTTTTTATTCTATTAATTGGTTTTATAGTTTTGGTAGCTTTGATAGGCTATTCACTAAATAATCGGGAAAATTTAAGTACTCCCGTAAAATTTATTAATGATGCGGTTGGGTGGACACAGGAAGTGATTCATACTCCAGTCAAATTCATTACGAATATTGTTTCAAATATTAATGATTTTAAAAACACATATGAAGAAAATCAATTATTGAAAGAACAGCTGTCACAATATCAAACATTGACTTATGAAGTTCAAGAAATCAAAAAGGAAAATGAAGAGCTCATGGCTTTATTGGAAATTGAGGACTCAGCTAGAGATTATAATCCGATTCAAGCAACGGTTATCTCTAGGTCTCCTGAACGTTGGGTTGAGCAGGTGACAATCAATAAAGGTAGACAGGACGGTGTAGCCAATAATATGGTTGTTATCACCGCAGAAGGTATGGTAGGCAAAATTCAAAGTGCTTCCGAATTTACTTCAACAGTGCAGCTTTTAACTGGATTTGATCAGTTTAATCGTATTTCTGCAACAATCTCTAGAGGTGACGATGAGAAAAATATCTTTGGAATGATTGAAGGATTTGAAGAAGAAACAAATTCATTGCTGTTCCGGATCATTGAAGAGTCAGACAAAAATTTAGAAGAAGGAGAACTTGTTGTTTCTTCTGAGCTAGGCGGAGAATTTCCTGCTGGGCTTCCTATTGGGAAGGTCAAGGAAGTTGTATCTGATCAATATGGATTAACCCGTATTGCGATGGTTGAGCCAGCTGCTGATTTATACGAATTAGGTCACGTCATCGTTGTTGACCGTGCTTTGGAGTCAGCAGAGGGAAGCAATGATGAGGAGGAAGTTGAGTGATGAAACGACTATACATTCCTCTCATACTTTTTCTGTTAACTATTTTAGAGGGTGTTGCACTAGATCTCTTGCCATCTGAACTTATAATGAGCGATATGCTTATGGTACCGCATTGGGTTTTTGCGTTTCTAGTATATATGGCAGTTTTCTATGACAATGATAATACGTATCATTCTGTCGTCTATGCATTACTTTTTGGATTATTAATTGATATTGTATATACGGGAATACTCGGTATTTACATGTTTACGTATGCATTAATAATTTATATAATTCATGGCCTTAAGAAAATGCTCCAGGGGAATTTTTATGTTTTATTGTTACTCGGAGCCGTTGGATTTATTCTAGTAGATCTTTCTATTTATGTTATTTACATGGTTGTAGGATTAACAGATATGGTCTGGGAGAACTATTTAACAGGACGTCTTCTGCCAACAGGCGCTTCAAATTTAGTGTTTTTACTAATTGTTTATCCTTTCATAGCAAAACGGCTTGCTAGATGGGGAAGAGAACAGTTAACTGGAAGTAGCACACTGTGAGTGAAAAAACTTACCTGTGTGTTTACATATGAAACTACCGCAGGCTATTTTGTAACGAGGTGAACTTGCTGTGCTTGACAAGAAGCAAATAATATTAATTAAAGGTACGA
Organism: Oceanobacillus sp. FSL W7-1309; assembly: GCF_038002145.1. Taxonomy (NCBI): domain Bacteria; kingdom Bacillati; phylum Bacillota; class Bacilli; order Caryophanales; family Bacillaceae; genus Oceanobacillus; species Oceanobacillus sp. FSL W7-1309. The sequence goes on along the minus strand of NZ_JBBOBX010000002.1, from coordinate 957,129 downwards.
GAGAAGGATTGAGTTTATTTATAGATGAATCAGCATCCTTCCATGATGTCATAAAAGAACTAAAAGATAAGATTATGGCAAGCAAGCCAAAGGAAAATGAACCAATTGTTTCTGTAAAGGTTAAATTAGGCAATCGACTTTTAAATGAGGAACAAGAAATAGCATTAAGAAACATTATAAGTGTTGATAATCGTTTTGAAATTACTGCGATTGAATCTGATTTAATAAGTAGAGAAGATGCTTTAAAATGGCGGGAAGAAAGTGAAATAAAAGCCATTAATCGAATTGTAAGATCTGGTCAAATATTGGAAGTTGAGGGAGACCTCCTATTAGTTGGAGATGTCAATCCTGGTGGAAAGGTAATTTCTACAGGTAATATATATATTATGGGCAATTTATATGGAATTGCTCATGCTGGTGTAATGGGAGACCGGGAAGCTTTCATAACGGCTTCTTATATGAAGCCGACACAACTTCGGATCGCTGATTATATAAGTCGAGCCCCTGATTATGAATCGGATGGTGTGTACATGGAGTGTGGAATTATCGATGAAGAACAAGATAAGATCATCATTGATTCGTTAAAGGTTCTTTCCCGTAAGCGTAAGGAAATAAGCGGATTTGAAAGGAGAATAAATAATGGGTGAGGCAATCGTTATTACATCTGGGAAAGGTGGTGTCGGTAAGACAACGACATCAGCTAATATCGGAACCGCTTTGGCACTAATGGAAAAAAAAGTTTGTTTAATAGATACAGATATTGGTTTAAGAAATTTAGATGTCATTATGGGGCTGGAAAACCGAATTATTTATGATATCGTTGATGTAATTGAAGGGCGTTGTAAGCTTAAACAAGCATTGATTAAGGACAAGCGATTTGATTATCTATCATTATTGCCTGCAGCACAAACAAGTGATAAAACGGCTGTTACTACAAGCGGAATGAAAGAAATCGTAGCTGAACTGAAGCAAGAATATGATTATATCATTATCGATTGCCCTGCTGGAATTGAGCAAGGATTTCAAAATGCTGTTTCAGGCGCGGATCGAGCAATCGTTGTAACAACTCCTGAGAAATCTAGTGTACGTGATGCCGATCGAATCGTCGGATTACTAGAAAAAGAGGATATGAGTGAATCGCCCCGTTTAATTATTAATCGAATTCGAAACCATATGATGAAGAACGGGGATATGATTGATATTGAAGATATCGTACAATTGCTATCCATTGATTTGATTGGTGTGGTTATTGATGATGATGAAGTGATAAAAGCATCAAACAAGGGAGAACCAATTGCAATGAACCCTAATTCAAAGGCGTCTATTGCCTATCGTAACATTGCTAGAAGAATACTTGGTGAGACAGTACCTTTACAATCTCTCGAGGATGAAAAAGGTGTGTTTCAGCGTTTTAAAAAGTTCTTCGGCATGCGTGCATAAATGAACCATCAGCATAAAATGAAGCAAATTATTATACCTAATTGACGAAATGTGAAATAAAAGCTGGAATGAAAACATTAATTTTCATTCCAGCTTTTTTGTTCATACTGCATTCCTAATGTACATATACATGTACAAATGACTTTGAAGGAATGTGAGGAAAATGGACAAAGATAAAGATATCAAAAAGGTTCGCAAGGCGATTGAACAACGAAAAAAAATGCGAGGACTTCCTTCTGGAGGAACAACAAAGCAATTACTTCCATCCATTCCAGGAGAGGAAGAAAAGCATGGTTACTACTCGATGTTCACTCATCATGAAGAAGTGTCTAGTCGTAATAATCGTGTTGTGACGAGTATGGCAATGAAGGGAATATTATCAGCCATGCTTTTCTTTGGAACAGCCTTGCTGTGGCAGACTGATACAACATTACTGGAGAAGCCTAGAGAATGGACAAGCCAAGTTATGAAGAATGAATTTCCTTTTGCAAAGGTAAATGTATGGTACAAAGAAACGTTTGGAAGACCTTTATCTCTTTCACCACAACCAGTTTTAGAAACGAATGAAGACCAGTCAATGGCGCTCCCTGTAAATGGTAACATTACGGAAACATTTCAAACAAATGGGACAGGAATTATGATCACCCCTGAAGAAACAACCAATGTAACTTCCATTCAGGAAGGTGTTGTTATTTTTGCAGGGAATGACAGAGAAACCAATAAAACGATAACAATACAGCATGCGGATGGAACTGTGACCAACTATGGAAATCTTAGTTCTATTGATGTACATCTCTATCAATTTATTGCAGGTAATCAACAAATAGGGAGCTTTACTCCGGAAGCAGACAATGAGACGGTGTTTTTCTCCATTGAAAAAAATAACGATTATGTCGATCCAGTCCAGGTGATTCAGGTTGATGAGCTTCCTTAACTATCTCCCGAAAATTCATATCCATCCGATCTTATTTATATTTATTGTCATTTCTTTTTTGACAGGTACATTTCTGGAATTATTTATTATCTTTGCTTTAGTATTGTTCCATGAGCTTGGACATTATATTGCAGCAAGGATGATGAAGTGGCGAATCAGATATATTGTACTTTGGGCATTCGGAGGGGTTATGGACACGGAAGAGCATGGAAATAAAACGATGAGGGAGGAGGCGTTTGTAACACTTGCTGGTCCTTATCAACATCTTGTCGTTTATTTTCTCTGCTTTCTTGTCGAGACCTTTCAGCTTATGCCGGCATCAATACTAGAATTGATATTATACTACAATACAATACTCCTTCTTTTTAATTTAATACCAGTATGGCCATTGGACGGAGGGAAACTGCTTTTACTTGCTGTTTCATATTTTTTTCCTTACAAAAAAGCGTACCAATTTACGCTCATATTTTCAATGGTCTTTATTACAATAGTACTTATACTTCAACTTTTATTTTTCCCATTTACGTTAAGTGTATTTTTTATATGGGTCTTTCTTTTTATGGAAAATAGAAGTGATTGGAAGCAGCGTTCGTATGTCTTTATGCGCTTTTTATTAAGGCGGTATGAAGGTGATGCAGCAGTTAAAGGAGTTCTCCCGCTTACAGTTCCTTCTGACATCTCCTTTCTTGACTTATTCTCACGTTTTAGAAGGGAAAAGAAACATCCGATTTATATTGTGTACGCTGAAAATAATCGAAAATCTGTTGATGAATCAGATTGTTTGCAAAGCTATTTTTATGAAAGAGAATATAACCAATCCATTGGAGATGCATTTTTATATAAATAATTGTTCTGAAACAGAAGACTCCTTGCTTTGGAGTCTTTTTATGATGTAAGATAGTGTTATTATGAATTGCGTTGTATCATAAATATAAGATGCTAAAATCTTAGTATGTAATTATAAGCAAGTTCTTGACAAACAGTGTCAATACATGATAACATCAATACGTTATTGATCGTAGCACCCGTGCTACAACCGCGCAGAACAGGTTTTAAACTTTTTGAAGTACCTGTATGGCGAGTCTGAGACTATTAAGGAGGTGCAAGTATGTACGCAATTATTGAAACAGGTGGAAAACAAGTTAAAGTTGTAGAAGGACAAGAAATCTACGTAGAAAAAGTTGCAGCTGATGCAAATGAGACTGTTACGTTTGATAAGGTTCTTTTCGTTGGTGGAGATGATGTTAAAGTTGGTGCTCCATTCGTTGAAGGTGCAACAGTTACTGCTAAAGTTGAAAAACAAGGCCGTCAAAAGAAGGTTATTGTTTATAAATACAAACGCAGAAAAAACTATCATCGTAAACAAGGTCATCGTCAGCCTTATACGAAACTAGTAATCGAAAAAATTAACGCATAAGGGTTTTGAATATGATTCATGTTACTGTATTTCAAACAGACAAGCAAATTACTGCTTTTGAATTATCTGGTCATGCGGAGAGTGGTCCATATGGTTATGATCTTGTATGTGCAGGTGTATCTGCTGTATCAATTGGTGCAGTAAATGCAGTAATGGAATTATGTGATACAAATCTGGAAATTGAACAAGGAGCAGAAGGTGGTTACTTACACGTAACATTACCGAAAAGGCTACCATTTGAACAAATGGAAAAAGTCCAGCTCTTATTCAAGGGAATGCTTATTTCACTGAAATCGATTGAACTTGAATATAGTCAATTTATAAAAATCGAGAACAAGTAAGGAGGTGCAGTCCATGATCCGTCTAGATTTACAATTTTTCGCAACGAAAAAAGGTGCAGGTAGTACGAAAAACGGTCGTGATTCTGAATCTAAACGACTTGGCGCAAAACGTGCAGATGGTCAGTTTGTAACTGGTGGTTCAATTTTATACCGTCAACGCGGTACAAAAATCTACCCAGGTGAAAACGTTGGCCGTGGTGGTGACGACACACTTTTTGCTAAAGTCGATGGCGTTGTTAAATTCGAACGCTATGGTAGAGACCGCAAAAAAGTAAGTGTATATCCGGTTGCTCAAGAAGCTTAATGAAATTCATCAAACTCCAGTCAATCATTTTGGCTGGAGTTTTTGTTTATCGATAATATCTAACATCTTTATCTCACCAATGCTATGTTGCGTAAAATATACTAAAAATTTTTGGACTGCAATTTTTCTTCTGAAAAGAAATAGGTGGAAGCTTTATTGGCTTGCTTCCGCTTTTGGTTTATTTCTGCTATACTTTCATAATAATGGGGGGAGAGCATGATGGGGGAGCGGGTTGTACAAATCTTACAGCATTATCGTCATGATTTAATGAATCATTTGCAAATTGTCCAAGGATATGTTGGGATGAGAAACATAGAGAAAGCTGAGAAGAAACTTGGCGAAATTGTAGATTATTACAATGAAGAACGGAAACTAATGAGTTTGAATATGCCAGAATTTATGATTTGGATTATCCAATTTAATGTGCGTTATGAAAATTTACGACTAACATATAAAGTTCATTCGGAGTATAAAAACCTGCATGTATCGGATTCTATACTTGTAAAACAGTTTCAGGATTTTATGGAACGATGTGTGGATATTCTTAATCCAGAAGAGCTTTATGAGGTTACTCTAGTCATAGAAGAAAGCTCGGATACAAGCATGAAAATAATGCTTTCAATCCCTTGCGAAACGGATGAAGCAGAACAATTAATGGAAAGCATCAAGAAAATGCAAAGAGATGGAGCTGCGGAAATAGTGATTGCTAAAACGATGGTTGGACTATGCTTTGGTTTAATTATTTCGCAGTAATAATGAGGTGAATCACAATGTTTGTAGATCAAGTCAGTGTATACGTGAAAGCTGGAGACGGTGGTAATGGTCTTGTAGCTTATCGAAGAGAGAAATATGTACCGATGGGCGGTCCTGCCGGCGGCGATGGCGGTAACGGTGCAGATATTATATTTAAAGTGGATGAAGGACTTAACACGTTAATGGACTTTAGATATAACCGCCACTTTAAAGGAAAGCGCGGAGAAAATGGAATGAGTAAGACACAGCATGGCAAAAATGCTGCGCCTCTAATTCTACCTGTTCCCCCAGGCACGACAGTTCTTGATGAAGATACTGAGGAAGTAATTGCTGACTTAACGGTGCATAACCAGCAAGCTGTCATCGTTCGTGGTGGGAGAGGCGGACGTGGGAACACGCGTTTTGCAACACCGAGAAATCCAGCGCCAGATATGGCTGAAAACGGAGAGCCAGGACAGGAAAGAAACATTAAAGTGGAGTTAAAGCTAATTGCGGACGTTGGACTCGTTGGGTTTCCAAGTGTTGGAAAATCTACCTTCTTGTCAGTAGTAAGTGCAGCTAAACCTAAAATTGCGGATTATCATTTCACAACACTGTCACCAAACCTAGGTGTTGTTGACACAGGTGATCAGCGAAGCTTTGTTTTAGCGGATCTTCCAGGGTTAATTGAAGGTGCATCGGTTGGCGTTGGCCTTGGCCATCAGTTCCTTAGGCATGTGGAACGAACACGTGTAATTGTTCATGTTATTGATATGGCAAGTATTGAAGGCAGAGACCCATATGATGACTATTTGAAGATTAATCAAGAATTAGAAGCGTATGACGCGAACTTATCAAAACGACCGCAGCTTATTGCGGCTAACAAAATGGACATGCCTGGAGCAGCAGAAAATCTAGAGAGATTTAAAGAACAATTAGGGGAAGGTTTACCTATTTATGAAATTTCGGCATTGACAAGAGAAGGATTAAGAGACATTCTATTTGCAATCGCTGACCTCTTGGAAACGATACCTAAAAATAAGACAGAAATCGAGGATATCGATGAAACGGTTGTTTACCGTTATCAGAAAGAAGAAGAACCATTCCATATTACAAGAGATCCAGACGGTGCCTTTGTACTTTACGGAAATAAAATTGAAAAGCTATTTAAAATGACAGATTTTCAGCGAGATGAAGCTACACAACGCTTTGCAAGACAACTGCGTGGCATGGGTGTAGACAAGGCATTAAGGGAAAAAGGTGCAAAAGATGGCGATACGATTCGCTTATTAGATTTTGAATTTGAATTCATTGAATAAGCATAGTTTTGCTTTTAGGGGGAGGAACTGTTTTTGACGGAGATAGGCTATTTAGGACCAAAAGGGACATTTACAAAATTAGCAGTTGATACTGCTTTTGGCGATGAAGTGAAGCAAAGCTTTCAAACGATACCGGAATGTATTGATGCTGTCGATAATGGCGCCATTGATATTGGTGTTGTTCCCCTGGAAAATGCGATAGAGGGAACAGTGCAGATTACGGTTGATTATTTAATTCATCAGGTAAGGCTTCCAGTGGTTGCTGAAATCGTTGTACCAATTCAACAGCATTTGTTAGTACGAAAAGATTTTAATGGAAAACTATCGGATATTCAAGAAGTGCATTCGCATAGTCATGCGATAGCGCAGTGCCATCAATTTTTACATCAAAATTTGCCACATGCCAGCACTGTTTTCTCAACTTCTACAGGGAAAGCAGCTGAGATTGTAAGCGAGCAAAACGAACCGATCGCTGCAATAGGAAATAAGCTTGCCGCTAGTGAGTATGGCTTACAAATATATAAGGCTAACATACATGATTATCCAAATAATCACACGCGCTTTTTAGTGCTTACAAAGGACAGAGATTTGGTGCAAATTAAGCATGAAGCCCATTTGGAGCGCACAAGCTTACTAATTGGATTACCAAGTGATAAGCCGGGAGCGTTACATCAAATACTATCTGCATTTTCTTGGCGTAAAATGAATCTATCAAAAATCGAATCACGTCCAACGAAAACAGGACTTGGAAATTATTTCTTTATTATAGATGTTGACCAACCGTACGATAATGTACTATTCCCAGGTGTGAAGGCAGAATTGGAAGCATTAGGTTGTGAAGTAACCATTCTCGGTACATATCCAGTTTACCATATGAATATTTAGAAAAAAGTCAGGTCGAAAAGCCTGGCTTTTTTAGTGTTTTATTTTACAGAATGACCTTGATTGATTTAATTTTAGGGAATCGCTTTTCTATCTCTTTTGTAAAAATAGCTTACTTATTTAAATGATTTCCTGCAAAAGACTGTCATAATTCATGGGCAACTTTTATTCAAGTAGTGCATATGCTGATATAGAGTAATTAGCCCAGATTCTAAAGCAATGAAAGGAGTATGGTTCATTTTGAAAATACACATTGTACAAAAAGGAGACACTTTGTGGGAACTATCCAAAAAGTATGGCGTTGATTTTGAAGAGTTAAAAGCAATGAACTCACAGTTATCAAGTCCAGATATGATTATGCCAGGAATGAAAATAAAAATTCCAGGAGATGCAAAATCTGTTAAAAAAGAAACAGTAAAGCAAGTCAAAAAAGAAGAAGTTAAGCAGCCGTATGTCGACATGTCACCAAAGCCGATGCCAGTAATTAAAGAAGACGATACGAAATTGCACCAAGTTGTAAAACCAGAAATGCCTGTTCCATCACTGCCGCAAATGCCAATTATGGATCAGGATATAAATCAATATACGACAATAAACTTTCAGCAGATGCCTTATCCCATGAAAGCACCTGAAGGAAAACCAAAGCAGGAGATTAAACCAAAGCAAGAAATGAAACCACCTAAACAGGAAATAAAGAAGGAGGTTAAAAAAGAAGTAAAGCAACCGATTCCTGAACAGAAACCAGTTATGGAGCCGATGCATCAGCCTATGATGGAACCAATGCATTATCAAATGCCAATGTATCATCATCCCATTCAACCGTGTTGCCCTCCAATGATCCCGATTTTTATCCATCCTTGTCCGCCTTCACCTTGTCATCATCATCATCACGGGGCACATCCTCATGGAGGGTTTATGGCACCTCAATTTATGCCTCCTCATCAAGGTGGACAGTATGCAGCTGATATGTCAGATTGCGGATGTGGATCAAGGGAGTTGGTGGATTACTATCCAGCAAATACAGCTGACATTTCTGGAGAAGAACGTTTTAAGCCAATCCAACCGTTAACGACTGGCCAAACGTATCCACCACAATTTGAGAGACAGAAGACAGATGGTATTACTTACCCGAAACCACCAATGTTCCCGCAGTTTAATTCAACAAATAATAACCATGAAAGTGAATAATCATAATTATATTTTCTAACGAGACGAATGCAGTTCGTCTCTTTTGTTTTGCGTCTTTTTTGCTGCAGTATTTTGAATGCTCATTTGTCTTCATGGAACAGCATCCTTTAAATTGAAAAAAGTTAAATTAGTGATAAAATAAATGATAAACAGGCAATTTGCAAGGAGAGATTAGCATGGAAAATGAAGTAAATAAAATTGTTAAGTGGTTACAGGAGCAAGTAAAACAGGCTCAAGTAGACGGATTACTTGTGGGAGTAAGTGGCGGGCTTGATTCAGCTGTGGTTGCGAATTTAATTAAGCGCGCTTGTCCAGATAACTCTCTTGGTGTAATGATGCCAATTTATACATCAGATTCAAATCTTTATGATGCGCGAGATGTTATTGAACAAGCATCCATTGATTCACTAATCGTTGATTTAACGGATACACATCACGTAATGTACGACCAAATTCAGAACCGTCTTAAAGAAAAGGGACAGTTCAATAAAGCGAATGATCAGCTTGCGGGTGCAAATCTCAGAGCAAGACTTCGTATGAGTACATTATATACCATTGCTACTAACTATAATTATTTAGTTGTAGGTACTGATAATGCAGCGGAATGGTATACTGGTTACTTTACAAAGTATGGTGATGGTGGCGTAGATATACTGCCGATCGTTGATTTTACAAAAACAGAAGTTAGAGAAATGGCTGCATTTCTTGGTGTTCCTGAACAAGTGGTTACAAAGAAGCCAAGTGCTGATTTATGGGAAAATCAGACAGATGAGAAGGAAATGGGAGTCGCTTACGATGTCATCGACGCTTATTTGAAAGGTGAAGAAATCTCGGCTGAAGATAAAGCAACAATTGAAAGAATGCACGAGCGAAGTGAACATAAACGTACAAGCTTACCGAAATATAATCGAAACTAGTTTTCCTTAATTTAACTGTGTAAATAGACCTCCATTATACAAACTACCTGTAAGGAGGTCTATGTTTATGAATAGAAGAAAATCGATATGCTTCATTCTGCTGTTTATGCTTCTCATCGGCTGTAATGCAGAAAATGAAACATCTGAGCAGCGAAAGGATGACGTCGTTCAACCAATCCATTTTGAGCCTAAGACGGATGCAAATAATCGTTATGAATCCAAACAGCCATCCATTGGCGAGCGGGGTGGATATCCACAAAGTAAGCAGGAGGGTGTTAACGCCTCTGACTTTACTCATTACTCGGATGCCTTTACGAACGAAGAGTCAGCTCGTATAACAGAAGAGTTAAGCAAACAAAAGGATATTATACAAGCACAGGTTGCATCGACAGAAGATCGTATTGTGGTTGCCGTCATACTTCGCGAACACTTTAACCATGATGTTACACAAAATATCAAACAAGAGGTTAGAGAAATTATACCAAATACTGACAAGCAAGTTATTGTATATACTGATGATATTGAATGGGACCGTATGAAAAACCTGGACGCAAGATTACGGGCGAAGAATAATGGAGATGATCTAGAAACGTTTATTGAAGACCTTTTTCAATTAAAAGACTAACTAATGAACCGACCTATATACTAACCTTGAAATATCCTCTATATGGTTTATTCTTTTCCTGCACTGCTTTTTTTGATATAGTAAGGAAAGAATTTCTAGAGAGGAGAATATCCGAGTGGCTGGTCATTCTAAATGGAAAAATATACAGAAAAGAAAAAATGCACAGGATGCAAAAAAAGGAAAAATCTTTATGCGTCATGCTAAAGATATTTATATAGCGGCAAAACAAGGTGGATCAGACTTGGATACAAATGCCGGGCTTCGAATGGCAGTTGAAAAAGCGAAAGCTGATAATATGCCGAATGATAATATTGAGCGTAATATTAAAAAGGCTACGGGAACACTTGATGGAGCAAATTATGAAGAAATTACGTATGAGGGTTATGGTCCGGGTGGTGTAGCTGTTATTGTTCATGTATTGACGGACAATAAAAACCGTACAGCTGCAGAAGTGAGGCATGCGTTTAAAAAGAATGGCGGGAACTTAGGTGAAAGTGGAAGTGTAGCCTTTATGTTCGACCGAAAAGGCTACATTGTTATTTCTAACACAGACGGTTCCATCGAAGAAGATGAATTAACTTTAGCTGTACTTGAAGCGGGCGCAGAAGATATCGAATCCCATGAGGATGCATTTGAGATTTATACTACACCAGATGAATACCAAGAAGTGGTCGATCACCTTATGCAAAATGGTTATGAAATTGCGGATAGTGAGGTAACGTTAATTCCACAAAATTATAACAAGCTTTCAACTGAAGATGAAGAAAAGATGATGACACTTCTTGATACATTAGAAGAGAGTGAGGACGTCCAGGATATCCATCACAATTTGGAAACGTCCGATTAAATCTGTGATAAACTTCTATTTCGATTAGGAATAGAAGTTTATCTTTGTGTTATGAATTCTGCTTATGACCTTAAGTCATAGGGTGACAACATTCGGTAAGTAAGAAGGTAACCTCTCCAATGAATGAACTTTTATGTTAAAATAAGTGAAGGAATGATTACATGATAGCGTATATTAAGGGGCAGCTTGTGTCTGTTTTAAATGAGTCGGTTGTCGTTGACGTACATGGGATAGGTTATGAAATAATTTGTGCCAATCCATTTGCATTTCAATCTGCATTAAACAAAGAATTACTTATACATACATACCATCATGTCCGTGAAGATAGTCAAATCTTATATGGATTTAAAAATGAAGATGAAAAATATTTGTTTATTAAACTTATATCGGTCTCTGGTATTGGCCCAAAGGGTGCCTTAGCGATTCTTGCAGGTGTCGATATTTCTGAATTTGTAGCTGCTGTTGAAAGGGAAGACGATAAATTTTTGACAAGCTTTCCTGGGGTCGGAAAAAAAACTGCCCGTCAAATGATTCTCGATTTGAAAGGAAAACTAACTTCCGTATTCTCGATTCAAGTTGAGATTGAACAAGTTACAGCTTCAGCAGACTCGAATGCTGCAGTCTACAAGGAAGCAGAAGAAGCATTGCAAGCGCTAGGCTATACAGACCGAGAATTAAAAGCTGTAATTCCATTGCTAAGAAAAGAAAATATCTCCAATACAGATGAAATTATTCGGAAAGCACTAGGGTTACTTGTTAGAAATTAGGAAAGGTGGGACGGAAGATGGAGGGTCGGATGGTAACTGGTGAATTACAAGAAGATGATACGTCGATTGAATTGAGTCTTCGTCCTGAAAGTTTAAAGCAATATATTGGACAAGATAAAGTAAAAGAGAATCTGAGCATTTTTATTCAAGCTGCAAAAATGCGGAATGAACCACTTGATCATGTATTGTTATATGGACCTCCTGGTCTTGGAAAAACTACCCTTGCAGCAATTATTGCAAATGAGATGGGGGTTAATTTTCGATCGACATCAGGACCAGCTATCGAACGGGCGGGAGATTTAGCAGCAATCTTGTCTTCCCTTGAGCCTGGCGATGTTTTATTTATTGATGAGGTGCATCGCCTGCCACGTTCGGTGGAAGAAGTATTGTACTCTGCAATGGAGGATTTCTTTCTTGATATCGTAATTGGAACCGGACCTAGCGCACGATCGGTTAAAATTGATTTACCACCATTTACACTTGTCGGAGCGACAACACGAGCAGGATTGCTGACAGCACCACTCCGTGATCGTTTTGGTGTGTTAAGCAGGCTGGAATTCTATGAAGCAAAAGATTTATGCGCGATTGTGGAACGAACAGCTGAAATTTTCCATACAACCATAACAAAGGAAGGTGCAATCGAGGTTGCACGGAGATCAAGGGGCACACCGCGAATTGCAAACAGATTGCTAAAGCGAATACGAGATATTTCCCAAGTAAAAGGGGAAGAGGAAATTTCGCTTGAAACAACAGATCAGGCACTTGGCATGCTTCAAGTAGATGATGCCGGACTTGATCATATTGACCATAAGTTATTAAAAGGTATAATTGATGGGTTCCAAGGTGGGCCAGTTGGATTAGATACAATTGCTGCAACGATTGGTGAAGAATCACAAACGATTGAGGATGTCTACGAACCATATTTACTGCAAATTGGATTTATTCAACGAACACCAAGAGGAAGAATTGTAACGGCTAAAGCATACCAGCATTTTGGCATAACAAAGCATGAGGAATGATAAAATTGGGTAAGCTTTTTATCGTAATCGGTATTTTATTTGTCATTATCGGGTTAGTCTGGACGTTTATTGGGAAATTACCGGGGGACATCGTAATTAAAAAAGGGAATTTTACAATGTACTTTCCGATTGTGACATCAATCGTGATTAGTATTATTTTATCCATTATATTTTTCATCTTCGGTCGATTCCGTTAAGATACAGTAAGGAGTTTCATTATGAATATTGAAGACTTTGATTTTGATTTACCTGAATCGTTAATCGCACAAACACCATTGAAGGATCGTACGGCATCCCGATTGCTTGTGTTGAATCCGGCGACGAAGGAAATAACACATCAGCATTTTGCAGATATCAAAAATTATTTTAAAAAAGGGGATTGCCTCGTACTAAATGATACTCGCGTACTGCCTGCAAGGCTATATGGTGTTAAAAAAGATACGGGTGCTAATATTGAGGTCCTTTTATTGCATCAAGAAGAACAGGATACATGGGAAGTACTTACCAAGCCAGCTAAAAAGGTGAAAGTAGGCACAGAGTTAATCTTTGGTGATGGAAAGCTGAAAGCGACCTGTACTGGATTAAAAGAGCATGGTGGAAGAGAAATGAAATTTTCTTATGATGGTATTTTTTATGAAGTGCTCGATGAGCTTGGTGAAATGCCGCTTCCGCCTTATATTAAAGAACAGCTTCCAGAAAAAGAACGTTATCAAACTGTTTATGCAAAGGAAGAAGGATCAGCTGCAGCACCGACGGCAGGGCTTCATTTTACAACCGAGCTTTTAGAAGAAATTAAAGAGCTTGGTGTAAACATCGCTTTTATCACGTTACATGTTGGTTTAGGTACATTCAGACCTGTTAGCGTCGATGATATTGATGAACACGAGATGCATTCTGAATTCTATCAGATGACAGAAGAAACAGCTGCAACATTGAATGAAATAAAAGCAAATGGCGGTCGAATCATATCTGTGGGTACTACATCAACAAGAACGTTAGAGACAATCGCCAGGGACAATGACGGCAAGTTTGTAGCAAGCAGTGGTTGGACAGATATCTTTATTTATCCACCTTATCAATTTAAAGCAATCAATGGATTAATAACAAATTTCCATCTCCCAAAGTCAACATTAATTATGTTAGTTAGTGCACTTGCAGATAGGGAAACAGTTTTACATGCTTATCGAGAAGCGGTTAGAGAGCAATATCGATTCTTCAGCTTTGGAGATGCGATGTTAATTTTATAAAAGAGGTAAGAATAAAATGACACCAATAACATATGAATTAATTAAAACAGATAAACAGACAGGTGCTCGGCTTGGTCGAGTTCATACCCCACATGGTTCATTTGATACACCAACATTTATGCCGGTAGGAACACTTGCAACAGTAAAAACAATGAGCCCTGAAGAGTTGCAGCAAATGAATGCGAATATTATCTTGTCAAACACATACCATCTATGGTTACGGCCTGGGGAAGATATTATCCGTGAAGCAGGTGGACTTCATAAATTCATGAACTGGGATGGAGCGATTTTAACGGATTCCGGTGGTTTCCAAGTGTTTAGTTTGAGTGATATGCGTGAAATCACGGAAGAGGGTGTCCACTTCCGAAGTCATTTAAATGGGGACAAGCTCTTTTTATCTCCAGAAAAGGCAATGCAGATCCAAAACGCACTTGGGTCTGATATTATGATGGCATTTGATGAGTGTCCACCATATCCAGCTTCTCATGAATATATGAAAGCTTCTGTTGAGCGGACATCTCGCTGGGCAGAGCGTTGCCTAGAAGCGCATGAGCGAAAAGATGTACAAGGCTTATTCGGCATTATTCAAGGTGGCGAATATGAGGATCTCCGAAAGCAAAGTGCTCAGGACCTAGTATCGTTAGATTTCCCTGGTTATGCGATCGGTGGTTTATCTGTAGGTGAGCCAAAGGATATTATGAACCGCGTGCTCGAATTAACGACACCATTAATGCCTGCAAATAAACCACGTTACTTGATGGGGGTAGGTTCACCAGACTCATTGATTGATGGAGCAATTCGTGGAATTGATATGTTTGACTGTGTGCTGCCAACCCGAATTGCACGAAATGGTACATGCATGACTTCAAATGGGCGATTAGTTGTTCGGAATGCGAAATATGCACGCGATTTTGGTCCAATTGATGAAAATTGTGATTGTCATGTATGTAAAAATTATACACGTGCATATATCCGTCATTTAATAAAATGCAATGAAACGTTCGGATTCAGACTTACGACTTATCATAACCTGCATTTTCTGTTAAAATTAATGGAGCAAGTTCGAGCTGCTATAAAAGAAGATCGTCTTGGAGACTTCAAGGAGTCCTTCTTTGAGCAATATGGTTTAAATAAACCGAATGCAAAGAACTTTTAATGCTTAAGAATAGAAAGGGGTGAATGTTCATGGAAATGCTCGTTTCATTATCACCGATTATTTTGATGTTTGTTATTTTCTATTTCCTGCTTATCAGACCACAGCAAAAGCGTCAAAAGCAAGTTAGAGAAATGCAAAGCGATTTACAAAAAGGCGATGATATCGTAACAATTGGTGGGCTTCATGCAAAGGTTCATGCACTAGATGAAGGAACAGTTGTTCTTATCACAAATGATGGTGCCAAGCTTACGTATGACCGCTCTGCAATTCGTGAAGTAAAACAAGGGTAAGTGTATCCATGTTATAAGCTAAGGAACGTTGGTCTTTGGCTTATACAGATACATGTATTATGTATGAACGTACATAGAATAAACAAAATACTCAGCAGGCAGTTAAAAATAAAAAGAAGTTAGTGCAATTTGCATTAACTTCTTTTTATATGGATTTAATTGTGTAGCGTACCTATTCAACTTGACCGCCAATAAGATTGACTCCAATAATCCCGCCTACTAATGCAGCAGCTAGAAAGCCAAGATGATGGATTGACTGCTCTAATGAAAAACCTTGCTGGTATCCTAAATATTGCACTAAAAAAATCAGTAATGTAAAGCCTAGCCCAATGGTTGTACCGATTAACCATCCTTTTGATTTCCCTTTTGCTCCTGCGGTAATTCCGCCTAGAAATAAAGCGAGTATACCAATAATTAATGTAGTCCACTTTAATCCTGGTTCATCAAAAGCTGTAAACTGTAAGACAAGTGCTAAAACTACACTAGACAATAAAATAATACCAAGTACTACAATCCAGCCATACAACAATGCAGTTAATTGATTTTTTTGCATATTCCATTCTCCTCTCTCATGATTGTCTGCTTATGTCCATTTTATTCGGACAAATTGTATTTAGAAGAAAATATTTATAATTTTCCAAGCATACAATATTAGTACCCAGATCTCCAAATGCGAACAAATTATGTTGAAAGAGGGCTAATATGGATGTCATACTAGCAATAGTAATATTTATCGTCAGCTATTTTTTTATTATGACCGAACGAATTAATCGTGCAACAGCTGCACTATTTGGTGGAACGCTCTTACTATTAACAGGGATCTATACAACAGAGGATATATTTTTCCACTATATTGATTGGAATACGATTGCATTATTGTTTTCCATGATGGTGATCATATCAATTACAGAAAAGACAGGTCTATTTACGTTTATTGCTATTCGCTTTGCGCAAAGTGTACGAGGAGACCCTATGTTCTTATTAATCGGTTCGATAGTACTCACCGCAATAGGGTCTGCTTTTTTGGATAATGTAACAACGGTTTTAATTTTTGTTCCAGTCATGCTAAAAATCACAAAGCTTCTGAAGCTTCCGGCATTTCCTTACTTATTAATGATTATTTTCAGTTCGAATATTGGAGGGACGGCAACACTGATTGGTGATCCACCGAATATCATGATTGGACAGGCGGTAGAGCATTTTACATTCTTAACCTTTCTCGCACATACTGCACCAGTAGCACTATTTTTGTTAATTCTACTTATCTTGATTAGTTATCTTTTATTCCAAAAAAGATTAAAAACGTATCAGCCAAACCTAAGCGAACTTCTCTCCATTGATGCAAAAGAAAACCTGGTAGAGTCCACTATATTATATAAATCGGTCACAGTCCTAATTATGACCGTTACAGGCTTTCTTCTACACGCTGCAGTACATGTTGAAATGACCACAATCGCTTTAACAGGAGCAATTTTATTATTATTGCTAACAGAAAAAGATGTGAAAACAGAAGAAATCTTATCTAAGGTAGAATGGGTAACGCTATTCTTTTTTATTGGTTTATTCACAATTGTTGGAGGTCTGCAGCATACAGGTGTTATTGATGAAATAGCTAGATTAATTGTTGTTTCAACAGAAGGGGATTATGTGAAAACAACATTACTCATTTTATGGATATCCGGCTTTGCTTCCGGCTTTATCGATAATATTCCATTTGTTGCCGCGATGATACCAGTTATCCAAGAGTTTGAAACATATGGCATGGTATATTTAGACCCGATTTGGTGGGCGTTAGCGCTAGGATCCTGTTTAGGGGGAAATGCAACGCTTTTAGGTGCATCAGCAAATGTAGTTGTTGCTGGATTAGCAGAAGCTGATAATCAGAGAATTTCCTTTCTGCGTTTTATGAAATATGGAATTGTGATTGTCGTATTATCTTTAATCGTTTCAACAGTGTATATATATATTCGCTATTTGATTCCTTACATGGGATAAGAAAATGACACCTGTTATTCAAGTGTCATTTTTTTATTTCTTCTTATTGAAAAATGGTATTTGTCTAAGCTCATCTTTCGTAATAAATTTTAAAGCAAACAAAAGAATGATATAGATGGCTCCAAGTATAACTAAAACAGATAGAAAAAGAATTACATGTGGTTCCATCGTTTCATAGATACGTTTCAGAAAACTACCAAACAACCAAGTGAAAGCAAGAAGAACAATCATTTTACAAATATCTAGAAAAGGGATAGAATACCCAATTACTTTTCTCAGTACTGCCAAATGTAATAATGTAACCAGGACAACCCCTGTACATAATCCAATTGCTGCCCCCATAATTCCAAAATTTGGGTTGGAGGCAAGTATAACTAATACAACGGACTTTAGTGCAACACCAAAGAGACTATTCCACATGGCAGGCTTTGCAAGGTCGAGGGCCTGCAGTGCAGCTTGAAGCGGTGACTGAATGTAATGCAGTAAAAAGAATGGAGCCATCAGCACTAAATAATGGCTTGCATCTCCTGTTCCATACATATACGTAAGTAATTGTACGGCGAATATCGAGAGGACTACAGTTGAAATACCTCCAGATGCAAATGAGATACGGATTGATTGGTGAATCCGGTAATGAATTAAGGCTATATTTTTCTTTGCTTCTGCTTCCGCAATAGATGGTACGAGTGCAACAGCAAGGGAATGGGTAATAAAAGTTGGGAGAAAAAGTAATGGCATCACATAGCCAGTTAGTTCTCCATATTGCTTCGTAGCGACAGCACTTGCAACCCCGGCAATTGCCAAGCTTTGGACAACGAGTATTGGTTCTAGAAAGTTCGAAATAGACCCAATCATTCTGCTTCCCATGCTTGGAAGGGCAATGGATAGCAGTTCTCTGACAACATTTCTACTTGATTTCAAATAAGAGAAAAAACGATGTCTTAATCGTAAGGTTTTCTTTCGCTTGAATGTATAAATCATATACATTAGGGATATAAATTCTCCAATGATGACACTTATCATTGCTCCAGCAGCAGCGTATTCAATGCCATATGGAAGTAAAAGATTTACGAAAAATGCAACACAGGTAATTCTTACAAGCTGCTCAATCACTTGTGCATAGCTTTGCGGCTTCATGTTTTGCTTTCCTTGGAAATAGCCTCTTAGCACAGCTGCAATTGCAGTAATCGGGATAATTGGGCTAATTGCAAGAATAGGGAGCATTGCCCGACTATCGGTTAACAAAGTAGAAGCGATGTATGGAGCGCCAACAGCCATTACAATGGTAAATACAATACTTGAGATAAAGGTAATCATGAGAGATATTACAACAATCTTTTTTACTTTTGCTTGGTCATTAGCAGCGTCTGCCTCGGCTACTCTTTTGGATATTGCAACCGGTAAACCAAGTTGTGTTAATGTCATTACTAAAAAGAGTGTTGGGAGAGCCATCATATATAAGCCAATACCTTCTTCTCCCATTAGCCTTGCCACAACAATTCGATTAATGAACCCCATAAAACGAGTAATCATTCCAGCAACGATTAAGATGATTGCCCCTTGTAGAAATGTTTGTTTGGTCATTTTATTCGACCCGCCTTCTCAAATAATAAAAATTACTATACAATGATATATATGCTAAATAGTGGACAAAGCATGACAAGCTAAAAAAGTATACGATAGGAATTGGTGGGATAACATGGAAATTATACAGGGCGTTAACGAGTGGAAGCAGGTCGTTCAACCGGCTTTGGAAAGTAAAGCGGATGAACTGGAAATGATGGGTTATTCGCAGGCAACACCTGATGATGTTTGGAATTGTCTCGTACAAAAAGTATGGAAAGGCGAACCGGATAAACGAATTCATGAAGTTATACAGGATATTTTTCATATGGCATCCAACACGTATTTAAGCTATTTAACAATAAGCTCATACCAAAACGAAGATTTGATGGCTTCAATTGCCGCACTAACTGGAGCAGGAGAGACGATAAAAGAATAAAATTTACATATACATATCGTAATAGTTATTGGTATAAAAGGAGGCACCAAATTAATGAAAAAAAGAGGCAGAATTGTTGCCTTTTTTCTAGTAGTTATTGCTTTAGCAGTGACGATTGGAACAACGGTACCAGGAATTACAAAAAATATTAATCTTGGTTTGGATCTTCAAGGTGGATTTGAGGTCCTCTACGAAGTGGAACCTGTTGATAGCAGTCAGGAAGTAACGAGAGGTTTAATGGAAGGGACGGTTCAAACATTAAATGATCGCGTGAATCGTTTAGGAATAAGTGAAGCGGTTATCGATATTGAGGGTGAAGATCGAATTCGTGTCCAGCTCGCAGGAATTGAAAACCAGTCAGAGGCAAGAGATATGCTGTCCACCTCTGCTCAACTGTCCTTTCGAGATGTGAACGATCAAGAGCTATTAGATGGTACGGATGTAAAAGAAGGCAGCGCAAAGCAGGATTTCGATCCAAATACAAATGCTCCAATTGTAACTTTAGAATTAAAAGATGCAGCAAAGTTTGGAGAAGTGACAACACAAATCAGCCAAATGAATATCCCTGACAACAAGCTTGTCATATGGATGGATTTCCAAGAGGGGGATTCGTATGAAGAAGAAGCTTCTAAGAGTGAGCCAAAGTTTGTATCTGCACCAAATGTTAGTGAACCGTTACATACAACAAATGTAATGATCAGTGGTGATTTTACAGTTGAATCTGCGAAACAATTAGCGGATATTATTAATTCTGGTTCATTGCCAGTGCATATGACAGAAATATTCTCAACTTCAGTTGGTGCGCAATTTGGAGAGCAAGCGTTAAATCAAATGATTTTTGCTGGAGCTATAGGGATTGGTTTAATTGTATTGTTCATGTTAGTTTTCTATCGATTCTCAGGCTTCATTGCAACCATTAATTTAGCCTTCTATATTTATTTGGTTATATTAGTATTTCAGCTCTTAAATGGTGTCTTAACATTATCCGGAATTGCAGCCCTTATATTAGGGGTTGGTATGGCTGTTGATGCGAATGTTATTACATTTGAGCGTATTAAAGAGGAATTACGAATTGGAAAATCTGTTAAAGCAGCATTCAAAGCAGGAAATAAAAGTTCCTTTATGACCATCCTGGATGCAAACCTAACAACAATTATTGCTGCAGTCGTATTATTTATTTTTGGGACAAGCTCTGTTAAAGGGTTTGCAACGATGTTAATCATCAGTATTTTGATTAGCTTTTTAACGGCTGTCTTAGGAACAAGAATACTTCTTGGACTCTGGGTGCAAAGCGGATTCCTTACAAAACGAAAAACATGGTTTGGTGTGAAAAAGGATCAGATAAGAGATATTACAGAAGAAGAAAAAGAACCTAGACTGTTCAATCGAAAAGTTAATTTCGTTCAACACCGTAATAAATTTTTCATTGGAACATCTGTGCTTGTTATCCTAGGTGCCATTTCTATCTTAATATTTCAGATTAATCCCGGAATTGATTTTACAAGTGGTTCCAGAGTTGAAGTTGTTTCGGAAAGCAGCTTGACTGCAGAAGAGGTAGAATCTGGATTTGAAGAGCTAGGACATGAGGTTAAATCAATCGTCCTGTCCGGTGAAAATAGTGAGCTTGCAGTAGCAAGATTTGATGGTGTTTTATCGGATACCGAGGTGGAAGAGGTTCGCGTTTATTTTAATGAACGATATGGACATGAGCCTAGTGTCAGTGTCGTTTCGCCAATTGTAGGGCAGGAACTCGTAAAGAATGCTATCTACGCAGTTGGAATTGCAGCGATCTTCATGATTATTTATGTCACATTCCGTTTTGAATTTTTCTTTGCAATAACAGCATTATTGACACTTCTGCATGATGTGTTTTTTATGCTGGCTATATTCAGTGTTGCACAAATTGAATTCGATATTACCATTGTTGCGGCAATCCTAACAATTGTGGGTTATTCCATTAACAATACGATCGTTATCTTCGATCGAATTCGAGAGAACATACGTAAGAAGAAACGTGTCAAATCGTTTAAGGAACTTACAACTATTGTGAATACAAGCATTATCCAATCCTTTACAAGAACAATGAATACATCAATTACTACAATTGTTGCCGTAATCGCATTCCTAATACTCGGAGCTTCTTCTATCACAAGCTTCGCATTTGCATTAACAATTGGGCTTGTTGCAGGAACTTATTCTTCCTTATTGTTAGCTTCCCAGTTATGGCTCGTATGGCGTGGTAAATCAGTAAAAGAAAAACCATTAGATTTCACGAAGAAAAAAGCGGCAGAAGGACCACAGGTATAATTAGACGGAGAATCCCTTGTCTTTAGAGTTAATAGACAAGGGATTTTTGCTTTAAGTTGATTGAAGTTTACCAAGAAAGGGTAATCTAACAAAATAGATAGACACAAGAAGGGAGAATAGTTATGACAAAAGGACAAACCTACGTTATTTTATCCATTATTTTCGTTATTATTGTAGCTGTTTTTGCTGTTACAAATGTGGATGCAGTCGAGGTGAACTATTTATTCTGGACGCAGGAATCCCCATTAATACTTGTTATTCTATTTTCGGTGTTAATGGGTGGGATTATAACAGCTTCTGTGGGCGCAATACGATTTTATCGTATACAAAGGGAACTCAAGCGATTAAAGGCCGAAAATACGAAACTGCTTGCTAAATCAGAAGAGAACGGTCAAACGGCTGAGCGAAAAAAAAGAAGTGATTTAACGAAAACAAAATAATTCTAATTGCTACCCCTGCCTGTCTCTAGTATAATAGATTAGTCAGGGGTGAAATCATGTTACAAAGTAAAGCAAATTGGAAATATACGTCACTACAAGAAGCAGCAGTAGATTGGGAAGACGATGCAGTTGCATTATCTCCAATTGTCAAACAACTATTGCAGCAAAGAGGAATAACGAGTATTGAAGAAGCAAGACAATTTTTATCACCTGATATTAAAAATTTACACAGTCCGCTTAAAATTGATTCAATTGAAAGAGCAGCAGGACGTGTACATAAAGCGATAGATAATGATGAAAAAATCTTAATTTATGGAGATTATGATGCGGATGGTGTCAGTTCAACTACAGTTTTAATAAAAGCTTTGGAAGAGCTTGGGGCGAATTGTGATTTCTATATACCAAACCGATTTACAGAAGGATACGGGCCGAACGAAGCTGCTTTTCGAGCAGCAGCAGAAAATGGATTCACATTAATTATTACAGTAGATACAGGCATTGCGTCAGTTTATGAGGCGCATGTGGCGAAGGAATTAGGAATTGATTTAATCATTACAGATCACCATGAGCCGCAAGAAGAATTACCGGATTGCTTTGCCATCATTCATCCAAAATGCTCAGAAGGTTATCCATTCCAAGAGCTTGCAGGTGTCGGTGTAGCATTTAAATTTGCCCAAAGTCTACTCGGCTATTTTCCGAAGCACTTGCTAGAGTTTGCTGCAATTGGAACAATAGCAGACCTCGTTCCACTCGTGGATGAAAATAGAGTACTCGCATTTTATGGATTGCATGCATTAACGATATCGCAAAACCCAGGAATTAAAGCCCTTAAACGGGTTTGTAAAGTTGAGGGCAATGTGACGGAAGAAGATGTCGGTTTCTTGATCGGCCCAAGAATAAATGCCGTGGGCCGACTGGAAAACGCTGATTTAGCAGTTCAATTGTTATTAACAGATGACGATGAAATTGCACAGGAAATGGCAGAAGAAATTAATGTGATAAATGACGAACGCAAAAAGATTGTAAATAACATTTTTCAAGAGGCACAGCAAATCGTGGAATCCTCTGCAACACACGATGTAATTATCGTTGCAAAAGAAGGATGGAATGAAGGCGTGCTTGGAATTGTTGCGTCCAAATTAGTTCGAAAATATGATCGCCCTGCAATTGTCTTAACAATTAAACCAGAATTGAATACTGTTAAAGGTTCAGCAAGAAGCATACCTGCTTTTGATTTTTTCAAAAATGGGATGCGGATTAGAGAGTTATTTACACATTTTGGAGGACATGCACAGGCTGCAGGAATGACATTCCCACTTGATAATCTACCACTTGTACAAGAAAAGTTAGATACGTTTATTCGAGAAGAGCTTACAGAATCAGATTTTAAACAGGTAATTGAAATTAGTGCACAGCTAAAAGTGGAAGAAATCGATGAAGAACTTGTCCAAGAAATCGATAGACTCGCACCATTTGGTATGAAGAACCCTAAACCAGTCTTTGAATTGAAGGAAGCACCGGCTGATGCCAGGAAGATTGGTAGTGCAAAGAACCATCTGAAGCTTCTATTCAAAAAAAATGACCAAACACTAGATAGTATAGGCTTTGGTATGGGGGAATTGTACGAGCATATTTCTCCAAGTGCAGTATTATCATTAGTTGGAGAGCTTGGAATCAACGAGTGGAATGGTCATCGTAAAGCACAGTTTCTTATTGAGGATATGAAGATTGATGAATGGCAGTTATTTGATTATAGGGGAAAGAAAAATCGCAACGTGCACTTAGATACAAATAACGCATTTGTAATTACCACGTCCAGTGAACCTGTTTATGCAGATGTTGAGCAAATTAACTATGATACATCAATTCATGCTTTGGAGGAAAAGCAAACACTGTATATTTATGACCTGCCGGCTAACCTTGCACAGCTAAAGGCTATTATAAAGCAAACAAAGCCGGTTAATATAGTTGCGTGTTATCATATTGAAGACAGTGCGTATCTATCAGCTTTTCCATCTAGGGAAGAGTTCGTTTGGTTCTACGCACTTGTTCGAAAACGAAAAGTGCTTGATTTAAAAACAGAGCTACAGACTATTATGAACCATAAAGGCTGGAGTAAGGATCGAATTATCTTTATTTCAAACGTGTTTTTTGAACTGGGATTTGTTAAAATAGAAAATGGAGTTATTGAGTTGGAGACAAATCCGGAGAAAAAGGATTTAAGTGACTCGAAGCTATATCAAGAACGGTTGAATAGAGCGGATATTGAGAAACAGCTTTATTATTCGAATTATGAAGAATTGAAAATGTGGATGGAAAGCTGTATGGATTACTTGAATATCCCCGAGGAGGAAGTAGTAAATGGATTATAAGCAACATATAAAAATTGTTGAAGATTGGCCAAAAGAAGGAATTAAATTTAAAGATATTACACCATTAATGGCGGATGGAAAAGCATATAAAGCAGCAGTAGATGAAATCGTAACATATGCGAAAGAAAAGCAGATCGATATTGTTGTTGGACCCGAAGCTAGAGGGTTTATTGTAGGGTGTCCAGTTTCCTATGCACTCGAAATAGGCTTTGCTCCTGTTCGAAAGGAAGGCAAGTTGCCGCGTGAAGTAATTAAAGTAGATTATGGTCTCGAATATGGTACGAATGTACTGACCATTCATAGAGATGCAATCAAACCGGGACAACGGGTTTTGATTACGGATGATCTGCTGGCAACTGGCGGAACAATTGAAGCTACGATAAAGTTAGTGGAAGAGCTCGGCGGTATCGTTGTCGGCTGTGCTTTCTTAGTTGAACTCGGCTACTTAAACGGTAAAGAAAAGCTAAAAGACTATGATGTATTAACATTAATGACATATTAAATTTTTTATAAGGTCTGACGTCTATTTCTCGTCAGACCTCTTATTATAGAGATTTTACAATGGACACATTATACGGAAAAGCATATAATTAAAAATATTTAAGGGTTTCGTATTCTATGTGCTACAATTGTTGAAGAATATCAATTATTAAATAATGCAGACGGCTAGTAAAGGTGATTTCATGGCAAAAGACGAAAATGTAACAATTAATGACATTATCAATATGGCAACAAAGTATCTAGCTACTGAGGATGTGGCGTTAATTAAACGCGCTTATGACTTTGCAAACGAGGCACACCATAATCAATTTCGAAAATCTGGCGAGCCATATATTATTCATCCAGTGCAAGTAGCAGGTATTCTTACTCAACTCGAAATGGATGCAGAAACAATCGCAGGCGGATTTTTGCATGATGTTGTGGAGGACACGGAAGTAACTCTTGCCGATTTAGAGCAAGCATTTAATGTTGAGGTAGCCATGCTTGTAGATGGTGTCACAAAACTCGGAAAAATTAAATACGAGTCGAAGGAAGTTCAACAAGCTGAAAATCATCGAAAAATGTTTGTGGCAATGGCGAAAGATATTCGCGTAATTTTGATTAAACTTGCAGATAGACTGCATAATATGCGGACATTGAAGCACCTTCCTCCAGAAAAGCAACGTCGAATTTCTAATGAAACACTGGAGATTTTTGCGCCGTTAGCTCATCGACTGGGAATTTCAACTATTAAATGGGAATTGGAAGATACCGCTCTACGCTACTTAAATCCACAGCAATATTATCGTATTGTTCAATTAATGAAGCAAAAACGTGAAGAACGGGAATCATATATTAAAGAAGTAATTCAGGAATTAGCTGTCGAATTGAATGATGTCAATATTGAAGCAGAGATGTCTGGTCGCCCAAAACATTTATATAGTATTTATCAAAAAATGGTCAAGCAAAATAAACAATTCAATGAAATATATGATTTATTAGCCGTTCGGATTATAGTGGAAAGCATTAAAGATTGTTATGCAGTTCTGGGAATTATCCACACAAACTGGAAGCCAATGCCTGGAAGGTTTAAAGATTATATCGCAATGCCAAAGCAAAATTTATATCAATCACTTCACACGACTGTGATTGGGCCGAAGGGTGATCCACTCGAGGTGCAAATTCGCACAAAAGAAATGCATGAAATCGCAGAGTACGGAATTGCTGCTCATTGGGCATATAAAGAAGGAAAGCAAGTGAAGAGTGGGAAGAAATCATTTGAGGAAAAATTAACGTGGTTTAGAGAAATTCTTGATTGGCAAAATGACACCCATGATGCAGAAGAATTTATTGAATCTTTAAAGATCGATTTATTTTCCGATATGGTCTATGTCTTCACACCAAAAGGCGAGGTAATCGAACTTCCTTCCGGTTCCATTCCACTTGATTTTGCTTATAAAATCCATACTGAAATCGGAAATAAAACGATTGGTGCTAAAATCAATGGAAAAATGGAACCACTGGATTACAAGTTGGAAAATGGCGATATTGTGGAGGTTATGACATCAAAGCATTCTTATGGACCTTCTCAAGATTGGCTGAAGATGACGCAAACTTCGCAAGCGAAGAGTAAAATTAAACAATTTTTTAAGAAACAGCGTCGAGAAGAGAATGTAATTAAAGGAAAAGAAGCTGTTGAAAAAGAAATTCGGGCATTGAATATTGAACCGAAGGAAGTACTTGTTCCTGAGAATATGCAGCGCGTGTTTGATAAATTCAATTTTACTGGCGAGGAAGATATGTATGCAGCAGTCGGTTACCAAGGAATTACAGCTGCATTAATCGCTACCAGGCTGACAGAAAAAATCAGACAGACAAAGCAGAAGGTACAAGATTTAGAAACAACGCTCGAAGAAGTTAAAACGGAAACTAAAACACAGCGTTCGCATAAACGGGATTCTGGTGTAAAAGTTGAAGGTGTTGATAATCTTCTAGTTCGACTCGCGAAATGCTGCAACCCGGTTCCTGGTGACGATATTCTTGGGTATATTACGAAAGGTAGAGGTGTATCGGTACACCGTTCAGACTGTCCTAACGTACAAACACAGGAAGCAAAGGAACGCTATTTGCATGTAGAATGGGAAGAAGGCAACTCAGATCGTAAACAATACCACGTGGATATTCAAATTACAGGATATGATCGGAGAGGTCTGCTTAACGAAGTCCTTCAGGTTGTCAATGAGATGAAAACGAATATGACACATGTAAATGGTAAGTCTGATCGCAATCGAATTGTCGTTATACAAATTACAATACTCATTCATAATACAGGACATTTACGTAAGGTTGTTGAACGCATTAAGCAAATTAGAGATGTATATACAGTAACACGAACTGTTCAATAAATTGTGCTGATTGATTGGATTAAGGGAGTTTTTGATAATGAAGGCAGTAATACAACGAGCAAAAGATGCCAGTGTAACGGTAAAGGGTGAAGTTATAGGTGAAATAACCGATGGATTTGTCGTGTTACTTGGGGTGACACATGATGATACCATTGAAGATGTTCAGTATCTTGTAAATAAAATTGTTCATTTGCGTGTCTTTGAGGATGAGAATGAAAAAATGAATTTATCATTAAAAGACATTGGTGGAAGTATCTTGTCGATTTCCCAGTTCACGCTGTACGGTGATACACGAAAAGGAAGAAGGCCAAGCTTTATACAAGCTGCGAAACCAGATTTTGCAAATGAACTGTACATGTCTTTTAACGCATCGATTAAAGAGCAAGGAATTCCTGTGGAGACAGGTGAATTTGGTGCAATGATGGATGTACAATTAACAAATGTTGGACCTGTTACACTAATTATTGATAGCAAGGATAAATAGAAAAAATAAGGGAGGCAATCTAATCTGCCATCCCTTATTTTTTTATTAGGGAATTCATTAAACTGAATTTTTTAATGCTGTTATTCTGCAAGGTATTTAGCTAGACCCTGCATAATACCGTGTACAAGCTGTTGCTGATAAGTTTGTGTTTGTAGCTGTGCCTCTTTTTCAGGATTAGATATAAAACCAAGTTCTAGCAACACTGAGGGTTTAAGGTTTTGACGAATTACATATAAGTCACCCTCATGTATACCTCTGTCTCGTTCTCCACTTTCTTCAATTATGCCCTGTTGAACTTTTTCTGCTAGATTTTCACCCTGATCTGTGTAATAGAAGGTTTCGATACCAGAAACATTTGGGAATTCAGGGATGCTGTTATAATGGATACTTAAAAATGCATCCGTGTCGAGAATGTTGGAGTAGGTGATCCTGCTAGCTAGTGAAATGAATTCATCTTCCTTCCTAGTGAGAAGTACATTTGCCCCTAGTGCTAAAAGTTCTTTCTCGAGTTCATGTGCAGTTAAATAAGCGATATCTTTTTCATAAGATTCGGATGCGCCAATCGCACCCACATCACGTCCGCCATGACCAGCATCGATAACAATCGTTTTATTTTTCCATATATTACTGTTTGATTTAGTGTCTTTAGATTCGACAAGACTTTTCTTAACAAAGCCAGTAATCTCATCATTTGCAACTTCATACCAATTATTTGTAGCCGAAATAACTTCTAATTTAGTATCTTTTTCAGCAAAATGTACAATGGCATAATCCGTAGAAGGCCCTTCACGAAGCTGTGTATTATCATGCTGGATAATGATGCTATCCATATCACTATGTACTTCGCCTTCCTCTGTTTCATTCGATTGAGGTTCGGAAAGCGTAACGAATTCCAATGCAACCCAGCCGGTTTCATCTTCTAAATTAATTTCTACCCAATCGTTTTCTTGGCCAGTGACGGTAAATGTTTGACCAGAATCAAGTTTTCCAATGCTTTCATAGTCTGTACCTGGTCCACTACGGACATTTAAATTTGAAACATTTATGGTAGCTTCAGCTGCACGAACGTTAAATGGTTCCGATAGCAAGAAAAATACCGCTATAAATAAAAATAATATAATTTTTCTTGAATGCACGACGTTCCTCCCTAACCTTAAGTAGTTTATTTCATTTACTAAGTATAATAAAAATCTCATTTAAAGGCAAAGCTAGAGGTAAAGTGATGTACAATTATAAGGAGGAGTTCGTCCGTGCGAATGAATGAAAAACAATGGAACATTGGAAATCAAAAGGATATTTTATCTCCAGATTTACATCGATTTACCGAATTAGAAGGAAGGGGAACCAATCTGGAAATAGCAAGTGAGTTAGGAATTGCAATCGAAGATGTCAAATTATTAAAGAAAAAACTGAATCGTGCTTGACAATCATTTCGGTTCCGCTTAATATAATAGACATTCCAATATATATTAAATACCGTTGAAGGAAAAAGTAATTGAAGTACCACTGGTGTAGAGAGAAAATGTCAATGGCTGTGAGCATTTTCCCAGATGGCTTAATGAAAGACACTCCTGAGGTTTTATATCGAAATAGAGTAGGTATGAACGTTTTGCAGGCGTTAACTGTGAAGAGCGGGTGCTGTTATTTTAGCATCAACTAGGGTGGCAACGCGGGAAAAATCCCGTCCCTTATTTTATATAAGGGACGGGATTTTTCTAATTTATTACAATTAATAAGGAAACAGGGGGTTTTGAGATGAGTATGAAGGCACCAAGAGGAACGGTGGATATCTTACCAAAAGACGCAGCCAAATGGCAATATGCAGAAAATAAAATTAAAGATGTGTGTGGTCGATTCCATTTTAAAGAAATCCGCACCCCTTTATTTGAACATACGGAAGTATTTCAACGCGGAGTTGGAGATTCTACAGATATCGTTCAGAAAGAAATGTATACTTTTGAAGATCGTGGAGGAAGAAGTCTTACATTACGCCCAGAAGGCACTGCATCCGTATCACGGGCATTTGTTGAAAATAAATTGTTCGGGGATCCAAATCAGCCAGTTAAACTATACTATTTTGCTCAAATGTTTCGTTATGAGCGTCCCCAAAAAGGGCGTATGCGTCAATTGAATCAATTTGGTGTAGAGGTACTTGGTAGTGCTGATCCAGCAGTTGATGCAGAAGTAATCGACCTTGCGATGACAGTATATAAAGAGCTCGGATTAACATCATTAAAATTAGTGATTAATTCACTTGGAGATAAAGAAAGTAGAGATAACCACAGACAAGCGCTTGTCAATCACTTTGAACCATATAAAGAAGAGCTTTGTTCGGATTGTCAAAAACGATTATCGCAAAATCCACTTCGTGTGCTCGATTGTAAAAAAGATCGTGATCACCCAACAATGAAAACAGCTCCTTCAATTCTTGACTATCTAAATGAGGCATCGAAAACCTATTTTGAGCAAGTTCAAGAATATTTAACGATAATGAATATCGATTTTGTAGTTGATCCAAATCTTGTTCGTGGACTTGACTATTATAACCATACTGCATTTGAAATTATGAGTGAAGCAGAGGGTTTTGGTGCTATTACAACGCTTGCAGGTGGTGGGCGATACAATGGTTTAATCGAGGATCTTGGAGGACCAGAAACCCCTGGAATAGGGTTTGGTATGGGATTTGAACGTCTACTTATGGCACTTGAGGCAGAAAACATTGAAATTCCAATTGATGAGAGTCTTGACTGCTTTGTTGTTGCAACCGGATCAGGTGAAGTTGAAAAAGAAGCAACACGACTCGTACATGAACTAAGAACGAACGGAATCCAAGTGGATAAAGATTATCAAGGTCGAAAAATGAAAGCACAATTCAAAGCTGCTGACCGTTTCCAATCGAAATATGTTTTAGTACTTGGAGATGAAGAACTTGAAAAGAAAACCATTAATTTGAAAGAAATGGAAACCGGACAACAATTAGAAGTGCCAGTAGAGAATCTAATTGAAGAATTGCGAAAAAGGCTTTTAGGAGGAAAATAGAATGAATGAAAGAATTTATACAGAAAAATTAACAGAAGCAATGATAGACCAGGAAGTACTCCTAAAAGGATGGACACAGAAGAGACGTGATTTAGGTGGTTTAATTTTTATTGATTTACGTGATAAATCAGGACTAGTTCAAGTTGTCTTTAATCCAGATAACTCACAGGAAGCATTAGAAATTGCGGAGCGGATTCGTTCGGAGTATGTTGTAGAAGTACGAGGAACAGTTGTTAAACGTGATGAATCAACAATAAATCCGAATATGAAGACCGGAAACATTGAGGTTGTTGCTTCATCCGTGACGATTTTGAATAAAGCGAAAACACCACCATTTGCAATCCAAGATGAGACTGATGTTTCCGAGGATGTAAGGTTAAAATACCGTTACTTAGATCTTAGAAGAAATGAATTACAGGAAACGTTCAAGCTGCGTCACAAAACAACCCAAATCATTCGGAACTTCTTGAATGACCATGAATTTTTAGAAATGGAAACACCAATATTGACAAAGAGCACTCCAGAAGGAGCGAGGGATTATCTCGTACCTAGTCGCGTGCATTCAGGTGAATTTTATGCATTACCACAATCACCACAGTTATTTAAACAGCTCATTATGGTAAGTGGATTTGAAAAGTATTATCAAATTGCTAGATGCTTCCGAGATGAAGACTTACGGGCAGATCGCCAGCCTGAATTTACACAAATTGATATTGAAACCTCCTTCCTGACGAGTGACGAAATCATGGAAATGACGGAAAGCATGATGCAGAAGGTTGTTAAGGAAGTAAAAGGCATTGATATTGAACTTCCTTTGCCTCGATTGCCATATGATGAGGCGATGGAGCGTTTTGGTTCTGATAAGCCGGATACAAGATTTGGACTTGAATTAGTCCAAGTATCGGATGTTTTAGCGGACTCAACGTTCAAAGTGTTCCAAGGGGCAATTGAATCAGGTGGGAAGGTTGCACTCTTAAATGTAAAAGGTAAGGCTGCTACCTTCTCTCGTAAAGATATTGACAAATTAACGGACTTTGTAAAGGTGTATGGTGCCAAAGGACTTGCTTGGGTGAAGGTAGAAGGAGACGAATTAAAAGGACCTATTGCTAAATTCATCACGGAGAATGAAAAATCAAGTCTTTTGGAAAAAGCGGAAGCAACAGATGGAGATTTGCTTTTATTTGTAGCAGATAAAACCTCTGTCGTATATGACAGCCTTGGAGCACTACGCCTGAAGCTAGCTAAACAGCTTGAGCTTATCGATGAATCAAAATTCAACTTTCTCTGGGTAACAGATTGGCCGTTACTTGAGTATGATGAGGAATTAGGCAGATATTTTGCGGCACATCATCCATTTACATCGCCAGTTGAGGAAGACCTAGGTAAATTAGAAACTGACCCAGCTAATGTTAAAGCAAATGCGTATGATCTTGTGTTGAACGGTTATGAGCTAGGCGGAGGATCGATTCGTATCTATCAGAAAGAACAGCAAGACCATATGTTTAACGTGTTAGGTTTTACAGAAGAAGAAGCTCAAGAACAATTTGGGTTCCTGCTTGAAGCTTTAGAGTATGGAGCACCACCACATGGTGGCATAGCGCTTGGTCTTGATCGGATTATCATGCTGCTTGCTGGTAGATCGAACCTGCGGGATACAATTCTTTTCCCGAAAACTGCCTCTGCATCTGATTTAATGACAAATGCACCAAGTGAAGTTAGTCATGCACAGCTAGATGAACTTGCTATCAAGCTTTCAGAGAAAAGTGCAACTAAATAATTTACAAGCACTTTTACAATGAGTACGGATATTACGGAAAGCAATTAAGCAATCCTTCCTAGATTGACCATGGCTAACAAGTCATTTTCAAACTAGGAAGGAAGAAATGATGAGTTCAAATTTAATAGTTGTAAATATTGAAAAAAATCATCTGGTATGTTAAGATAAATTTACAAATCAGCAAATTTCATTTCAATCCTGATGTGTTCGTCTATTATAAGTATTTTGACCGAACAATTGTATACTTGGGAGCTCGTTCTTGTTTTTGTAGTGAATGCATGCCTTTATGATTATTCATTCCTGGAAGCATGATATCTATAAAACTGGGCACCCACCTGTCTGAAGCGGGATCAAAGCTCAAGATAGAACGGCACAATCGGGATTGACCGAATACATAAACGAGAAAGGAAAAAGGACCAAAGGGTCCTTTTTCCTTTCTCGTTTATATTAATTTGATCCATGAGCTAATTGTTCTAAGTTACCATTCTTATCCATTCGGAAGGTGGGAGCTGTACGACTTTCTTTATCATCGAGTACAGTCATTTTTCGGGCTCTGTCCATAATTTGAATGAAAGTCTGGTAATCTTCTTGAATTGAGACCAGTTGATCCTCTGTAGATGAAAGCTGTTTTTCTAGTTCTTGAACTTTCGATTTTAACAGGTTATTTTCTTTTTCAAGTGCCTCTGATACTGCTTTTGATTGAGAGGAAGCATTCGATTCCTTTTTTAATTCTCTTAAGTACTGAATCACCATATCAATGTTTAAGCTTGGTGCTTCTGCTGCAACAATAGAATGCGTATTAAGATTAGTTTCTACCACTTCTGTTACTGGAGACAATGAAATGGCAGGTACTCTTGTTTTCTTTGTCGAAGTATTTAATGCTCTTTTCTTTTCTTTTCGTTGTCTTTTTGCAAGATCGATAGCACTCTCATATTTTGACCTTACTTCGGCGTTCCAGCGGAAACCGCAAGCTGCAGATGTGCGATTTAAATGGTCTCCAACCTCATCAAATGCATTTAATTGTGTACTGCCCTCTCTAATATGGCGCAGCACTGTTTCTGCAAGTAGTAAATCATCTTCATGTGACCAAGCGTCTTGTCTAACTTTAACCAATATATTCAACTCCTTTTTCATAGTAGTACAACAATAGATTGCATGTTTTAAGTCTATTATTACCGCATAAAAAAGGAATTATACATATTGGGAAAATCTCTTATAGAGGTCGTTCAAAAAGTCCGGTGAAAATGACGCTTCGAGAACAGAGGATCTTCGACTAACTCCCGAGACGTCCTTTGTCGAACGTTGAAGTTACCACATTTTGCGGAAGGTCGTTGGCTTTCTTTACCTGTGTCAGATTGTCTGCTCAAAGCTACACCGGTCGAACTGCAGCGTACTTTTCATCCTTCTTTTGAATACGCACTTATAGGTTATTTTTTACTCTCACTCTGAATTTTATCATGAACCTGCTTTAATGCTTGTTCGAATTTACCACTATTTTTTGGTTGGTAGTAGTTTTTATTTTTGATAGAGTCAGGTAAATACTGCTGCTGAACCCAAGCCCCATCGTAATTATGTGGATATTTATAATCAATCCCTCGACCAAGCTTTGCTGCGCCAGTATAATGTGCATCTTTTAAGTGTGCTGGGATATCACCGCTTTTTCCACTTCGAATATCGGATAAAGCTGCGTCAAGCGCTTTATATGCCGTATTTGATTTGGGGGAAAGGGCAAGTTCAATAATCGCTACAGCTAATGGGATTCTAGCTTCAGGGAACCCAAGTCTTTCTGCAGCTTGAACTGCTGCAACAGCACGTGGACCAGCCTGTGGATTTGCAAGACCAATATCTTCATAGGCAATGACAATCATTCGGCGGGCGATACTATCAAGGTCACCTGCTTCAATTAATCTGCCTAAATAGTGCAGCGCAGCATTCACATCGCTTCCACGAATTGATTTTTGGAAAGCAGAAAGCACGTCATAGTGTGCGTCGCCATTTTTATCATGTGAAAAACTTTTCTTTTGCATGCATTCTTCAGCTGTGTCCAAATCAATTATAATTTGGTTATCGTTATTTTCAGGCGTGGATGCGACCGCAAGCTCCAGTCCGTTTAAAGCAGATCTTAAATCGCCATTAGCTGAATTCGCAATATGGTCAATTGCCGGATCTGTAATAACAATATCTTTATTTCCATAACCATTTTCACTATTTTCCAAAGCACGGTGAATCGCAGTTTTTACATTTTCTGAAGTTAAACCATGCAATTCAAATAAATGACATCGACTACGAATTGCTGGATTAATTGAATGATAGGGATTGCTTGTCGTACAGCCGATTAATGTTACTAAATTGCTTTCTAAATGAGGCAGCAGGAAATCTTGCTTTGCTTTATCTAAGCGATGTACTTCATCAAGTATTAAGACGACCTGTCCCATCATCTTTGCTTCTTCGACTACTATTTCCATATCTTTTTTCTTGTCAGCAACTGCGTTAAGCATTTTAACTGGAAGACCGACACTTTTAGCAAGTACATATGCCATGGAAGTTTTCCCCGTTCCAGGTGGTCCAAAAAGAATCATCGATGCTAATTGGTTTGCTTGTACCATTCGATTTATGATTTTTCCTTCGCCGACAAGGTGTTCCTGTCCAATAATATCTGTAACTAATTCAGGTCTCATTCGAAATGCGAGAGGTTTTTGTTTCATTTATATCTCCCTTTATATATAATTAATTAATTGTATTAGGATTGCTAAAATGCAAGACCTACTCCATTCATGCTATAATAACAAATATTATAAACGAATGGGCGTTTGAAAGAAACAGAGGTGCATAATAGATGAAAATTTCAACTAAGGGTAGATATGGTTTAACCATTATGATAGCTTTAACAAAAAAGCACGGGGATGGTCCTTTATCGTTAAAGGCAATTGCCCAAGAAAATAACTTATCGGAGCATTATTTAGAACAACTTGCTTCACCGCTACGAAATGCCGGATTGATTAAAAGTATCCGTGGTGCATATGGTGGATATATTTTATCGAAGGAACCGAAGGAAATTACGGCAGGGGATGTTATCCGTGTTCTGGAAGGTCCCCTTACAATTGTGGAAGGAATTGAAGATGAGCAACCTGCACAGCAAGCGTTGTGGTTAGAAATTCGTGATGCGGTAAAGAACGTTTTAGATAATACCACTTTAGAAAATTTAGCAAATCATGATGATGATGAAGTGCAGGATTCTTACATGTTTTATATTTAAGGACAAAAGCGGAAGCGCCGGGGTAACGATATATGGACTCCCCGTACTTAGGGGTAGTCTGGCTTGTCGATCATTCTTGCGGAAGTGAGGTCAGTCTCGCTTGTCGTTGGGCGCTAAGCTGGAAGCAGAAAGGAAATGTATTATGGAACCAATTTATTTGGATCATGCTGCAACAACGCCAATGGATGAGGAAGTTATTCAAGCAATGCTTCCAGTATATAAAGAAAGTTTCGGTAACCCATCAAGTGTGCATTCTTTTGGAAGAAAAGGACGTCAGATACTTGATGAAGCTAGGCGTGTTATGGCGTTAAGCATTAACGCGAATGAAAAAGAAATTACCTTTACAAGTGGAGGGACCGAAGCAGATAACCTCGCGCTTTTAGGAACGGCGTTAGCAAATCGGCAAAAAGGAAACCACATTATAACAACGGTACAAGAGCATCATGCAGTACTTCATACAGCTGAAGAGCTTGAGACCCTTGGTTTTGATGTTACGTATATTCCGGTGTATGAAAATGGAAAAATACGGATTGAGGATGTACAAGCTGCATTAACAGAACAAACGATTCTAGTGTCAATAATGTTTGTCAATAATGAGACGGGAATTATTCAGCCGATTAAGGAAATAGGAGAACTTCTGCATAACCATCAAGCATATTTCCATACAGATGCCGTACAAGCATATGGTTTAATTGATATAGATGTGAAGGAATTGGGAATTGATATGCTTACGGTTTCTTCGCATAAAATAAATGGGCCAAAAGGTATCGGTTTCTTGTATGCAAATGAAAAAGTCATGTTAAAATCACTGCAACATGGTGGGGAACAGGAACGTAAACGTCGCCCAGGGACGGAAAATGTTGCTGGTGCTTTTGGTTTTCAAAAAGCTGTTGAGCTAGCAATGGAAAATAAAGTGAGCAGGAAAGAACAGTATCAGGCATATAAAGAGCTATTTATTCGAACGTTAGAAGAAAATGGAGTACAATTTGAAGTGAATGGAGATATGCAAGCGGCTATAGCTTCGATTATTAACATTAGCTTTCCAGGAACAAATGTTGAAGCACTTTTAGCGAATTTCGACTTAGATGGAATTGCGGCTTCTAGTGGCAGCGCATGTACGGCAGGAAGCGTTGAACCGTCACATGTATTGACCGCTATGTTTGGAAAGGATAACCCATGCACAACGAATTCGGTTCGATTCAGTTTCGGCATTTTTAATACAGAGGAAAATGTGAAAGAAGCAGCTAAACGTGTTTCTCGAATCGTCAAACGATTATCAGCATAAAGTAAAATTTCGACAGGGGGATCTTTACAACCTCATTGAATGTTAGTTGAACGGATTAAATCCGTAACCTCAAGTACTTGGAACAACCTCTATAAAGGATAGTGAAGAAAATGAAAAATAATAAAGATACACGTGTCGTAATTGGCATGAGTGGAGGTGTTGATTCATCTGTAGCTGCATTGCTTTTGAAAGAACAAGGCTACGATGTTGTTGGCATCTTTATGAAAAACTGGGATGACACAGATGAATTCGGTGTTTGTACGGCTACGGAGGATTTTGATGATGTCGTCCGCGTCTGTAATCAGCTGGATATTCCGTATTACTCTGTAAACTTTGAAAAGCAATATTGGGACAAAGTGTTCACATATTTTCTTGATGAATATAAAGCTGGACGTACACCAAATCCAGATGTTATGTGTAATAAAGAAATTAAATTCAAAGCGTTTCTCAATCATGCTTTGGCACTTGGTGCAGACTATTTAGCTACTGGTCATTATGCACAAGTACGTGAAATAGATGGACGTGTCGAAATGCTTCGTGGAGTAGATGACAATAAAGATCAAACGTATTTCTTAAATCAATTATCATCCGATGTTTTAGAAAAAGTGATGTTCCCACTCGGCCATTTACCAAAATCCGAAGTTAGGAAGATCGCAAAGGAAAACGGTCTTGTTACGGCTGATAAAAAAGATTCTACTGGGATCTGTTTTATTGGTGAGCGGAATTTCAAAGAATTTCTTAGCGAATATTTACCGGCACAGCCTGGTGAGATGCAAACATTGGATGGCATGGTAAAAGGTCGTCACGATGGTTTAATGTACTATACAATTGGACAGCGTCAAGGTTTGGGGATCGGCGGTTCAGGGGATCCATGGTTTGTTGTGGGGAAAAATTTGAAAGAAAACATTTTGTATGTTGAACAGGGCTTCAGTCACGAAACACTTTACTCAGATGCTTTAGTTGCAACAGATGTTAACTGGATAAACCCGGATGTCATTACTGAAACGTTTACATGTACAGCAAAATTCCGTTATCGTCAAAAAGATAGTAATGTAACAGTTACTGTTCAAGAAAACGGAAACGTTTATGTGGAATTTGCTGAAAGCGAACGTGCGATTACTCCGGGACAAGCAGTCGTATTTTATGATGGAGATATTTGTCTTGGTGGAGCTACAATCGATCAAATTATAAAAAATAATCGCGCATTGGATTATGTTGGTTAAGTAAGGAGTTTTATCGTGGACAAGAATGCACAAGCAATACAATATATGAAAGAACAAAATTTTGAAGAAGCAGCAAAGTTATTCAATGAAGTGATTGAAAAGCATCCAAATGACGCAGTTGGTTATATAAATTTCGCCAATTTGTTAATGCAAGTGAATGAAAATGATCGCGCACTGCTTTTTTTAGAAAGGGCAGTTGAATTAGATCCATCGGCTGCTACTGCTTATTATGGATTAGGTAATCTATATTTTGAACAGTCTGCATTTCCAAAAGCGCAAGCCAATTTTCAAAAAGCAATTGAGTTAGGATTAGAAGAAAGTGATGTCTATTTCATGCTCGGTATAACTTTGCAAAGTCAAGAACAACCACGCCTAGCATTACCCTATTTATTAAGGGCAACGGAACTAAATCCGGATGATGAAGAAGTGCTTTTCCAATATGGGCTTTCGCTCGCACAAAGTGATAGTTTAGCTGATGCAGAGGCGATCTTTAAACGGGTACTTGAAATCAATCAGGCACATAGTGATGCCCATTACAATTTAGGCGTTATTTCATTGTTTAATGAAAAGGTGCAAGATGCATTGAAACATTTTGATGAAGCATTACGCATTCAACCAGACCATCTGCTTGCATTAAACGGTAAGCAAAACGTGGAGCAGTTTATAAACGAAAACAAGAAATAAAAGGTGTAGCTTCCAGTTTAGCGATTTACGAATAACTTCCTCATTTAGTGAGATTTGCCGTATCGACCGTCCCATCGAAGAAGATAGCGACCCAAAAAATTGTATGGTGTCGATGTTTGCATCATGGGACATGCGGTGAGGGGGGGCTGGAGCTGAAATAAGATAGTGGGGTTGTTTCAAATGGAACAGGATCAACAAACAATAGATGAACGAGGGTATATTAAAGGTGAAATTTTGTATACCATTTTTCATAATGAAACAGAACATTTTTCTATCATTAAGATCCGAGTTCAGGATACAAATGAAGATTTTAAAGAAAAAGAGATAGTTGCAAAAGGCTATTTTTCCAACCTCCAAGAGCAAACCCCCTATTTCTTTTATGGAACGTTTGAAAGACATGCCAGGTTTGGACTGCAGTATAAGGTTTCTTCCTATAAAACGATTGTACCAAATACAAAGGATGGTTTAGTAGCCTATTTATCAAGCGATCTCTTTTATGGTGTTGGGAAAAAGACTGCGGAACGAATCGTTGAGCATTTAGGCGAAACAGCAATCACCAAAATTTTGAATGATGGAAGTATTTTGCAGGGAGTTCCAGGACTAAAAAAAGAAACTGCTGAACGTTTAGCATCGAGTATACAGGAGAATCAAGGATTTGAACATGTTGCAGTTTATTTGGCCAACTATGGTGTTGGTTTAAAAATGGCACAGCGTATTTATAAAGAATATAAAGATGAAGCTATTGAAGTTTTAGAAGAAGATCCGTACCAGTATGTGTTCACAATAGAAGGATTTGGGTTTCGGACAGCAGATGACATCGCAAAACAGAATGGATTATCAATGACACACCCAAACCGAATTGGAGCTGGGTGTATTTATATCCTGCAAAAATGTATTCAGGATGGTCATGTATATCTTCCTATAGAACTTTGTGCAGACCAAGTTGGAGAGCTACTTAGCATCCATTCCGAAGAGGTTCGTATTATTACTGAACAAATGGAAGAATTGAATAAAGAGAAGAAAGTTATCATGAAAGACACTAAGGTGTACCTACCTTCGCTTTATTATGCAGAAGATGGCTTTGCAGCGAATTTAAAACGGATTATGGAGAAGCCCATTAAAGATGAAACACCGCTAGCTGAAATGATGAAAATAACGGGTGATATTGAAGAATCGGAAGTACTTAGCTATGGGAAAGAACAGTTTTCTGCGATTAATCAGTCGTTGCATTCAAAAGTAATGATTCTAACCGGTGGACCTGGAACTGGAAAGACAACGGTTGTTAAAGGGATTTTAAAAGCATATGCGACAATACATGATGTTTCACTTAATCCGAAAGATTATGATGATCCAGCTGAATTTCCATTCGTTTTAACTGCGCCAACAGGCAGAGCTGCAAAACGCTTGAATGAGTCGACTGGTCTTCCAGCACTGACCATTCATAGACTACTGGGTTGGAATGGGAGCAATGGGTTCAATAAGGATGAACAAGAACAGCTATCCGGAAAAATTCTAATTGTTGATGAGTTTTCCATGGTAGATATTTGGCTTGCGAACAGTTTATTTAAGGCAATTCCAGATGAAATGCAAGTATTGCTTGTTGGTGATGAAGACCAGCTTCCATCTGTTGGACCTGGACAAGTATTAACAGATTTATTAAATAGTAAATTACTACCGCTAGTTCGTCTGAATGAAGTATACCGCCAAAAAGAAGGATCGAAAATCATTCAGCTCGCACATGAAATAAAAAATAATCAACTGACAGTCCAATCGTTACAGAATGATAAAGATTTTAGTTTTATTGCATGTAATGAACATCAAATGCTTCAAGTAGTAACATCAATTTTCACAAAGGCTAAAGAGAAAGGACTTGATGTCAAGGAGATTCAAGTATTGGCTCCTATGTATCGAAGTCAGGCAGGGATCACGATGATTAATCAACAGTTACAGCAGTTGATTAATCCAAAAACAAAAACGAAGCGGGAAGTAAAGTACCATGATGTGGTTTACCGAGTTGGAGATAAAGTGATTCAGCTTGTCAATCAACCAGAGGATGGCGTATATAATGGCGATATTGGAGAAGTTGTTGCTATTTTTCGAGAGGAAGAGAATGTAGATAATGTGGAGCAGGTTGTGATTGCTTTTGATGATAAAGAAGTTGTTTATGAACGAAACAACTATATTAATTTTACACATGCTTATTGTATTTCGATTCATAAGTCACAAGGCAGTGAATTTCCAATTGTAATTCTTCCGGTTGTATCAACCTATTATCGAATGCTGCGAAAAAATTTATTGTACACAGCAATTACGAGAAGCAAAGAGTCTTTAATTATTTGTGGTGAACAACAGGCATTTTTAAAAGGGATTCAAACAATGGATACAAATAAACGCTATACGTCCTTGAAAGAGCAATTAAGTGGAAGAATGAAAGATTTGAAAATGGAAGAAGCCGAAGAAGTGGATGAGGAAGAAATCTCACCGTATGATTTCATGTAATGAAGGTATAAAAAATATACAAGCGGGCAAGTATAGTAGCGTAATACTCGAAAAGGAGTTAAAATCATGCTACGATGCCCGAACTGTAATGGAAAAGACATTGGAAAGATAGGAACACAGGATTATTATTGCTGGACTTGCTTTATTGAAATGACAGTGACAAGCAATGAATTAATGGTGCATCAAATCGAAGCTGATGGAAGCTTAAGCTCATTGGATGATTTGTTTACCAAAGAGGAAAGAAAATTACCATAAACACTCCCGGCTTAGGATAGCGAGATAATACAAAATGCCCCCGAGGAGTGTTTATCATGGTTGAGGACAAAAAGCGCTTTCGATTACTGTATTGGCTATTAATTGGGATTGTGTTATTTATATTTTCCTTTCTACTTGTAAAAACAATGCCATATTACGAAGCCTTTTTTTCATTTTTATGGAAGCTTTTCATTCCGTTTTTAATTGCAGCATTAATTGCATATTTGCTTCATCCATTAGTGGAAAAACTACATGAGTGGAATATCCATCGAGGTCTAGCGATCCTGTTAATCTATTTAATATTTTTTGGCGGGGTTGGTTATTTATTTTACAAAGGATATCCAGCTATTGTTCACCAGGTCCGTGATTTAAACGAAAATCTCCCTGAATTTATTCGCATGTACGAAAGCTGGATTTATCAAGTATACAGCTATACTTCGTTTTTACCTGAAACAGTACATGACAAAATTGATCAGCTGATAGCAACTTTAGAAACATCCTTGGATAATTTACTTGGTAGGCTTGCCTTAGGCTTTACACGAATTTTCGACATGATTCTTATTATAACGGTTATACCAGTACTCGTTTTTTACTTCATCAAGGATTATGTGAAGATCGAATCTTTTTTTATGTGGTTTATTCCAAATAAATATAAGGATGAAGCGGCTGAATTATTGAGAGAAGTTGATAAAGGACTTGGAGGCTATATTCGAGGACAGCTGATCGTCAGTTTATTTGTTAGTATTGCATGTCTAATCATTTTTAAATTGCTTGATGTTAATTACGCGCTGCTTTTAGCGATTGTAATGGGAGTTACAAATATTATTCCGTATTTCGGACCAATCATTGGTGCAATCCCTGTGGTGATGATTTCCTATACAATAGGGGGGAACACTGTAATATTTGTGATTATTGCTATTTTTGTCATTCAAGTAATCGAAGGGAACCTTTTATCTCCGTATATTATGGGGAAAACGGTTAAAATTCATCCTGTAGCAATCATCTTTGTTTTATTATTAGGTGGTCAATTATTTGGGGTCTGGGGTATGATATTGGCTGTCCCTGCATTAACGATTTTAAAAGTGATTGCCATACAGTTTGTTTCTCTACGG
The DNA here is from genome assembly GCF_038002145.1 of Oceanobacillus sp. FSL W7-1309. Taxonomy (NCBI): domain Bacteria; kingdom Bacillati; phylum Bacillota; class Bacilli; order Caryophanales; family Bacillaceae; genus Oceanobacillus; species Oceanobacillus sp. FSL W7-1309. The sequence goes on along the minus strand of NZ_JBBOBX010000002.1, from coordinate 914,089 downwards.
TCTAATCATTGACAATGCAACAAAAGTTTTTTATAATTACGCTATCATAATAAATGAAACGCGAAGAAGGCACAAAGTACATGAGCAGCTAGTTTAAAGAGAGGGGTTTCCTTGGTTGAAAGAAATCCTAAACATAGCCTCATGGAAAGCTAAGCTGGAGTACGGCTAATCCCCGTCGGTCTCATACCGTTACCATGTTTAAGTGATGAATGATTTTATCATTCATAATTAGGGTGGTACCGCGAACAAATCTCGTCCCTGCATTCAATGCAGAGAGGGGATTTTTTAATTTTATCACGCATTAACGAGCTGTAATCCCCCCATTTTTAAGTGTGAGGGAACCCGAATCGCGTGAAGGTTGGGGGAAACAGCCTGTAAATTCCTAATTTTGTTCAACTAACATTCAGTGGAGGAAGAACGAAAACCCCACTGAATGAAGTTTCGCTTTATAAAACGTTTGGAGGAATGATTCATGAAACAATTAAGCTCAGCAGAAATAAGACAACTCTTTATTGACTTTTTCAAAGAGAAAGGACATCAGGTAGAACCAAGTGCTTCTCTAGTTCCTGTCGAAGACCCAACATTATTATGGATTAACAGTGGGGTTGCAACATTGAAGAAATATTTCGACGGTCGAGTAATTCCGGAAAACCCGCGTATTGTGAATGCACAGAAGTCCATTCGCACAAATGATATTGAAAATGTTGGCTTCACAGCAAGACACCATACATTTTTTGAAATGCTAGGGAATTTCTCCATTGGTGATTATTTTAAAAAAGAAGCAATAACTTGGGCCTGGGAGTTTTTGACGGATGAGAAATGGATCGGTTTTGATAAAGAATTACTATCTGTTACCGTACATCCAGAGGATGATGAAGCATATGACATTTGGCTGAATGAAATTGGAATTCCAAAAGAGAGAATTATTCGCTTAGAGGAAAACTTCTGGGATATTGGTGAAGGACCAAGTGGACCAAATACGGAGATCTTCTATGACCGTGGTGAAGCATATGGAAATGATCCCAATGATTCAGAGCTTTATCCAGGTGGAGAGAATAGCCGTTATTTGGAAGTGTGGAATCTTGTATTTTCCCAGTTCAATCATAATCCAGATGACACGTACACACCGTTGCCAAAGAAAAATATTGATACTGGAATGGGCCTTGAGCGATTGACATCGATCATTCAGCAGGTACCAACGAATTTTGATACGGATTTATTTATGCCAATTATCCGTAAAACGGAAGCTATTGCAAATACTACCTATGGAAATAGTGATGAGGGTGATACGGCATTTAAGGTCATTGCTGATCATATCCGCACGGTAAGCTTTGCAATAGGTGATGGTGCGGTTCCATCAAATGAAGGCAGAGGCTATGTACTACGAAGACTCATACGACGAGCAGTTCGATTTGCAAAAGAAATTGGAATTGAGAAATCATTTATGTATGAATTAGTCGATACCGTTGGTGAAATAATGAAAGACTTCTACCCAGAAGTTTTACGTCAGCGTGAATTTATTCAAAATATTATCAAGGTGGAAGAGGAGCGTTTCCATGAAACGCTAAATGATGGATTGCATATACTATCATCCATTATGGATCGAGAAAAAGCTGCAGGAAATACGATGTTTCCTGGTGAGGAAGTATTCCGACTTTATGATACGTACGGTTTCCCGAAAGAGCTTACTGAAGAATATGTAGAACAACAAGGTTTCACTATTGATCAGGAAGGTTACGAACAGGAAATGGAAAAGCAACGTGAGCGTGCTAGAAATGCAAGACAAAAGGTAGATTCCATGCAAGTTCAAGATACAGTTTTAAGTGAAATCAAGATTGAAAGTGAATTTGTCGGCTATGATCAGCTTGAAGTGGATACAACGATAGCATCCATTATTGGTGGAAAAGAAGTTGTAAACACCATGAAAAAAGGTGATGAAGTTTTATTATTTTTAGATCGGACTCCTTTTTATGCTGAAAGTGGTGGGCAGGTTGCAGACCATGGTTGGATATACACAGAAAATGCATCTGCGTATGTACTGGATGTACAGAAGTCACCAAAAGGCCAGCATATTCATCGTGTTGAAATTAAAGAAGGTGAATTTCATGCAGGTGAGAGCGTAAAAGCAATGGTGGATGAGCGCTTCCGTACAGCAGTCATCAAAAACCACACGGCAACACATTTGCTCCATCAGGCGTTGAAGGACGTTTTAGGCACACATGTAAACCAAGCGGGTTCATTAGTGACACCAGAGCGATTACGCTTTGATTTTTCCCATTTTAATCCTGTAACGAAGGATGAACTGAAACAGATTGAACACATTGTTAATGAAAAAGTGTGGGAATCAATTTTCTTGTTTATAGATAATAAGAAACTGGATGAAGCAAAAGAGATGGGTGCAATGGCTTTATTCGGTGAAAAATATGGCGATGTTGTAAGAGTTGTTCAAATTGGTGATTACAGTCTAGAGTTATGTGGTGGTTGCCATGTGACGAACACTTCTGAAATTGGCTTATTCAAAATTGTATCAGAAAGCGGTATTGGGGCTGGTACAAGAAGAATTGAAGCTGTTACAAGTAAACATGCATATGAATACCTCAATGATAAATTAGAAGTATTTAGCAGATCTGCAAAGCTTGCTAAATCAAAAGAAGAACAGCTTCCAGAACGAATCGAAGGATTGCATCAAGAAATTAAAGGATTACAAAAAGAGAATGAGTCCTTAAGTGCGAAATTATCCAATTTAGAAGCTTCATCTATCTTAGATAAGGTAGAATCCATTCAGGATATAAGCCTTCTAGCTCAAAAGGTAAACGTGAAAGATATGAATCAATTACGTAAGATGCTCGACGAATTGAAGCAAAAGTTAGATTCTGGTGTCATTTTACTTGCGGCTGAAAATGATGGAAAGGTTCAATTAGCTGCAGGTGTGTCAAAAGATTTGATTGAGCAAGGCTTACATGCTGGGAACCTAATCAAACAAGCTGCAACCATTTGCGGCGGTGGTGGCGGTGGACGCCCAGATATGGCACAAGCAGGTGGTAAAAATCCAGCAAAAATTGCAGAAGCACTAGAAGCAGCTAAACATTATATAATTGAAAATATTAAGCAGGCTTAAGCAACATTTTTGGACTGAAGTTCTAACGAAAAGTAGGGACAGTTTGTATCCTTCTTTGGAAAAAGATATAATAATTTGTATAAACATGTTAGAATATGAATTAGAAGCGATTGTATTATAACAAGGCAAACTTGGAACGAGGTGTCACGATGAGTTCAATAGATAAGACAATGAAATTTAATTTCTCAGAGGAACCATTCGACCAGGATATAAAAGATATTCTTCTGACGGTACATGAGTCTCTGCAAGAAAAGGGATATAATCCGATCAATCAGATAGTAGGTTATTTATTGTCGGGCGATCCAGCGTATATTCCAAGATACAATGATGCCAGAAATTTAATTCGCAAAGTTGAACGAGATGAAGTTATTGAAGAATTGGTTAAGTTTTATTTGGAACAGCATAAAGATAAGTAAAGGATAAGCAGATGAAAATTGTAGGATTAGATGTAGGTTCAAAAACGATAGGTGTAGCAGTGAGTGACGCTTTTGGTTGGACAGCACAGGGTGTAACAACGATAAAATGGGATGAAGCCGATATTCATTCAGCGGATGCTGAACTAAAATCAATTATAGAAACGCATGAAATCGGAAAAGCTATCGTTGGATTACCGAAGAATATGAATGGTACAATTGGCGAACGTGGTGAAGCATCAAAAAGATACGCACGTCATTTGGAAGAAGTACATGGTATACCAACCGAGTTGTGGGACGAACGGCTTTCAACCATCGCAGCAGAACGCGTACTTTTGGAAGCAGATATGAGTAGGAAAAAAAGAAAAAAGATAATTGATAAAATGGCAGCAGTGATGATACTGCAAGGCTATCTTGATCAAAAATAAAGGAGTGATAGTATGGGATTAGAAGAAAAGGAAAGAATTATTATACCAGATGAAAATGGTGAAGAGCATCTATTTGAAGTATTATTTACATTTGATGTAGATGAAACAGGACAAACATATATTGCAGTTGTTCCTGCTGAACAAGCAGATGATGAGGAAGTAGAAGTATATGCATTCCGATATGAGGAAACAGACGACTCCGACTTATCACTCTTCCCAATTGAATCAGATGAAGAATGGGACATCGTTGAAGAAATGCTAAACACATTAGCAGAGGAAGAAGATGAATCGTAAGTATTAATTTCATAAAAACGGAGCTGATGTCATTTTTGACATCAGCTTTTGCTTGATTGATGGAAGGTTAAGACGTGCTATCTATATCAAAACGTTTATTTCAGAAAGGTAGGTCTTATCCAAACCAAATCATTAAAAAAGTGGAAGGATAAAAATCCGCTAAACCTTTTAAACTGTAAATCAACCTATTATTGCTATAGAACCGCATGTGCCTTTGTTGAATTCCGCTATATTATGGATAAAAATATCATTTTTTAGTATAATATAGCGGATGAAAGGGGGATATTGGATGTCCAAAAAGAAAGGGTCAGGCAGTTTTAAGGACAACCTTATTACCAGAAGCCAAGAGGCAAGTACTGTAAGAAAGATTGTATTGATTATACTTGTTGCTTTGTTCCTGATATTAGCCATTGGTGCAATTTCAGGCTATTTATACGTGAAATCGGCTCTGGAGCCTGTAGATGCAGAAAGTGAAGAAGAAATTACAGTAGAAATACCAATCGGTTCTTCAAGCTCAAATATTGCTGCAATTTTAGAGGAAAACGGAATTATTAAAGATGGAAGAGTTTTTCGGTTCTATGTAAAATTTAATAATGAGTCTGATTTTCAAGCGGGTGAATATACCTTTACACCTGCCATGACATTTGATGAAATTATAGAGTCACTGAAAAATGGACGCGTAATACTGGATGCGGTCCATACCGTGACCATTCCTGAAGGATTAACAATTGATCAAATTGCTGAAATATATAGTGAGCGATTTGACTTTACAAAAGAGGAATTTCTCGAAACCGTTAATGATCGAGCTTATGTTAAAGAATTGATGGAACGATACCCAAATCTTTTATCAGAAGAAATACTCGATCCCGATATTCGAACACCATTAGAAGGCTATTTATTTGCTTCGACTTATGATTATTACGTCGAATCCCCAAGCATTGAATCAATCGTTGAGGGAATGCTTGATCAAACACAAAACGTAGTATCTAAATATATGCCAGCTATTGAGGAACTAGATTTTAATGTACACGAAGCACTTACATTTGCTTCACTCGTTGAAAGAGAAACGGCAAGCGAGGAACAAAGACAACAAATTTCAGGAGTATTTTATAATCGCTTGGAAGCGGAGATGCCACTTCAGACAGACCCTACTGTTCTATACGCTTTAGGGGAGCATAATGAGGTTGTTACGTATGAGGATTTGGAAATAGATTCCCCGTACAACACATATAAAGTCACTGCATTGCCAATTGGCCCAATTGCCAATTTTGCGGAAAGCTCTTTAAACGCCGTAGTTGAACCAGCAGATACGGATTATATGTATTTCCTGCACGACAAAAAAGGGGAAATATATTATGCTGAAACGTACGAGGAGCATTTACAAAACAGGGATGAATATATGAAATAATTATCTGGGAATGTGAAATATCTATTTCACATTTCCCGTTTTTATAAGTATAAAAGGTACTATAACGAGCAAAGAGGTAAAAGAATGAACGAAGAAATAACTAAATATTTAACAGCTCTATTACCAGATCAAGAAGATTGGATAACTAAACTCGAATCGGAAGCCAAAGCTGATCAGGTGCCGATTATGGATAGGTCAGGCATGAACTTTGTAGCACAGCTCGTGCGATTAACACGTCCCGGGCAAATATTAGAAATAGGAACAGCGATTGGATATTCTGCTTTACGAATGCAAGCAGCGAGTTCCAATGCTTTCATTATAACAATTGAAAAAGACGAACAACGCTATCTTCAAGCAGTAAAAAACATTGAAGCATTAGGTAAACAAGAACACATCGAGGTAATACAAGGGGATGCTCTAGACATACTTGTAGAACTAGCTGAACATGGAAAACGGTTTGACTTGATTTTTATTGATGCGGCAAAGGGTCAATATGAGCGTTTCTTTGAACTTGCTAACCCAATGTTAAATCCAAATGGCATTATCATTTCGGATAACGTGTTATTCCGAGGATTCGTCGCGAACCCTCTTGATGTTCCGAAGCGTTATCAGAAGATGGTAGATAAAATAAGAAATTACAATGAGATGCTAACGAATCATCCCGACTTCAAAACAACGATTTTGCCAATAGGAGATGGAGTAGCAGTAAGTTATAAAATGAAATAAGGAGAGGTGCTTTTTCGTGCGGGACAAGCCAGTAGTTATCGGTGTAGCCGGTGGAAGTGGCAGTGGTAAAACATCTGTAACACGCTCCATCTGTCAACGCTTTACAGATAAAACCATTCTTGTTGTAGAACAAGATTATTATTATAAAGATCAAAGTCATCTTCCATTGGAGGAAAGGTTAAACACGAATTATGACCATCCATTAGCGTTTGATAATGATTTGCTAATTGACCATTTACGTGATTTAATGAATCATAAACCTATCGAAAAGCCTGTTTATGATTATAAAATTCATACACGATCAGATGAAGTAATACATGTAAAACCGAAAGAAGTAATTATTGTTGAAGGAATTTTAATACTTGAAGATCCACGGCTAGTTGATTTAATGGATATTAAAGTATTTGTTGATACAGATGCCGATCTTCGTATTATTCGCAGGTTATTAAGGGATATTAAGGAAAGAGGTCGCTCATTAGATTCCGTTATTGACCAGTATATTAATAGTGTACGACCTGCTCATTTACAATTTATCGAGCCTTCGAAGCGATATGCAGATATTATAATTCCTGAAGGTGGACAAAACCATGTAGCGATTGATATAATGGCTTCTAAAATCGAAACAATCTTAGCAAAAAAATAAAGTGTAGGTTCAAAAAGAAGGATGGAAAGGACCGAGCAGTTCGAGGCGGCGTAGCTTGGAGCAGGCGATTTTACACGCAGGAAAAGTGATTTTCTTTTCCAAAGAGTGGAAAAGTAAGCCAACGAGCTTCTATAGCATGTGGTGACTTCGACGTTGACACAGGACGTGTCGGAAGTTAGTTGAAGGTCATCTGTTCTCGAAGTGTCATTTTCACCGGACTTTTTGAACGACCACTAAAACAAAAAGATTGAAAAACGGTTACAAATCTGCCATAGTAATCTTTAGTATATTTTTTTTATCGTCAGCATAAGCTTTAACGCTTATTTTTATTTGTATAGTGAAAAGAAGGAGTGTTTTGAATGGTTGTAGAGAAAAGTTATTATATGACACAAGAGGGGAAAGAAAAATTAGAGAAGGAATTACATTATTTGAAAACAGATCGACGTCAAGAGGTTGTGGAACGAATTAAAGTTGCACGAGACTTTGGCGATCTATCTGAGAACTCCGAGTATGATGCGGCAAAAGATGACCAAGCATTTGTTGAACAACGTATTACACAAGTGGAAAAAATGATTCGCAATGCAGTCATCATTGAAAATGATAATGATAATCCAGATGTTGTTTCTTTAGGTAAAACCGTAACTTTCATGGAATTACCTGATGGAGATGAAGAAACCTATACAATCGTTGGAAGTGCGGAAGCGGATCCATTTGAAGGAAAAATTTCCAATGATTCTCCAATGGCAAAAAGCTTATTAGGTCATGAAATTGGGACAGAGGTAGCAGTGGCAACCCCTGGTGGCGATATTCAAGTTAAAATTACGAAAGTGGAGTAGTAATTTATAAATCAATCTTACAATGAGTAGTGGATACTATGTTTAAATGGACATGGTAGCCACTATTTTTTATAGGTATACCCAACTTTTTATTCCCCGTAACAACATATTATGTATTTTTAATCCTAACACATTCGATCTTTATTAGATAATCATAGAGAAAAATGTATATCATTATAAACTTTTTCGTATTGGAGTTACCAATTTAGAAGTATTACTATTATTGTAAGACCTATTAGAAAATAATGGAGGTGCTACTAATTGGTTAAGCTGACGACTGAAACATTGTTTAGTAATGATTTACTAAGTCAAATCAGAGATAAGTTTGCATTTGTTGATATTGATCCCCATACACAGAAGAAGCGACTGTTTCTTGACAACGCAGGAGGATCCTTTCGACTGAAAAGCGCCAATGAAAAATTTGCGCAGTTCGATTTGATTCCAGATCATCCCGGACGTGACCATGAAACAGCAAAATTTTTATTTGAAATTGAACAACAAGGAATAAATGATACACGAACAATATTTAATGCGAAAGAAGGGAGCATTGCAACTTACCTAACTGCTTCCCAGGCTATGTTTGAAATTACTGGTGTGATTGCTGAGAATATTGAGGGATCAAATATTGTTACTACCGCATTAGAGCATCCATCTGCATTTGATGCTGCCAAGTTTTATGCAAATAAGTTAGGAAAGGAATTTCGTGTTGCTAACACTAACCCTGTAACAGGAGGAGTGGATGTAGATGAAATAACGAAACTTATTGACAGCGACACTTGTTTTTTGAGTGTTATTTATGCATCGAATATTTCAGGCGCCATTTTAGATATTGAGACAATTGTAAAAGAAGCAAGAAGAATAAAACCAGATTTATATATTATTATTGATGCTGTGCAGCATGCCCCACATGGTTTAATTGATATCGAAAAAACCCCTGTAGATGCGATGAATATAGCACCGTATAAATTTTTCGGAGTGAGGGGAAGCGGGATTGCTTATCTTTCTGAAAGAGCTGCAAAACTTCCACATCACCGCCTGTTTGGAAAGGATAACAGTGATTTACAACTTGGCAGTTCAACACCTGGACATTTTGCTTCCATCAGTGAGGTTGTAAATTATGTTTGCTGGATAGGAAGTAAATTTTCCGATGAGCATGATAGAAGAAAAATGTTTGTAGAAGGAATGAATCGGATTGCTTTACATGAACGATCTCTTCTTGAAGTTATGCTGGATGGAACAGATAAAGCAAAAGGGTTAAGAAATATCCCGGGCATCACCGTCTATCTTGACTATGAAGATTTGTCCAAAAGGGATTTTATCGTTGCTATTCGTATAGAGTCTTTTGACTATCATGAAGCGGTTAATCAATATGGAGCTGAAAACATTATTGTTTATGATCGTGTAGCATCAAGCATTTATTCCAAAAGAATGTTGCAATCATTTGGAATGGAAGGTGCAATTAGGATATCGCCTTTACACTGTAACACTGTAGAGGAAATTGAAGAATTCCTAGAAGTTACACAAAAAATCGTTGAAAGAAATATAAAAAGTATCATATGAAAGAGAAATAGAGCAAATTTTTGAACGCTCATCTTGGAGTGAGCGTTTATTCTGATTTAAAGGAAGACAAACTCCTCTTATTTAAAAATGTAATAAAATCCATACCGGCTTTTGAAAGTGGTTGGGACTTTTTATAATACAACATAATATTTTGATAAGCGTTTATATCATTAATTTTATAGAAAAATAATTTATCGGTTGCCTCTACGTAATGGGTAACTCCAGCACGTACAAAAGCAATCCCTTTTCCATTACAAGCAATATAATAGGAAGTAAGCATCTGATCTAGATACATGGTTACACTGGGTGTGAAACCTGCCTTTTTACACATCTTCAAACTTCTCTGGTACATATCGTTTCCCTTTTTTAGCAATAGGAAATTTTCTTTTTCAAATGCCTTTAGATTGACTTTCGGATATTTCTCACTCAAATATTGCCCATTTACAACATCTTTGAAAGTTAGACGATATTTTTCCAAGGCATTGTTTATTTTATAATAGGAAGGAACTGCAAGTATAATATTTTCTCTTTCCCAAGCATAAGAATCGAATACTTTAGGATCTCCTTTCATTTCAACATCTATCACAATATCAACAGTGCCTGAACGCAGATCTTTCATTAAATCATCTGCATTAGCCTCGAGGAGATGCACCATATAATCTGGATGTTTAAGTTTAAATTCCTGAACGACTGTTGGTAAAATATAAGTGCAGAAGAAGGAAGCTCCCCCAACATTGATAGACGTCTGTTTATGATCCGCTAAGCTATTAAAATAGGATCGCATTTCTTTTTCTAGATGCATGATGTACTCGATTGATTCAATATAATATCTTCCTGCTGGTGTTAGTTGGATTGGATTACTACTCCTATCAAAAATAGGAAGACCAATTTCTGCCTCTACCTTCTTAATTGTCGCACTAAGTGCTGGCTGTGAAATATAAAGCTTTTCTGCTGCTTTTGAGAAACTTCTATTCAAATATACTTCATATACATAATCCATATTTTTGAGCATTAGAGTCCTGGAATCCCCTTTACTATAGACGTACTTTAAAAATTTCCCTTTTATACTATTTTTAAAAAGAAGTATGTACATTCACTTTTTATGTACCATTTTATTTGGCATATAGAGAAAAGGATATATCATTATAAATGTTTTCGTATTGGAGTTGTAATCCTTAAAGAGCTACTATTATAACTATAGAGAATAATCAAGGATTATGCAAAGTGGTAAGGAATGACAAAGAGAGGGAGGGAATACGTATGAGCTTATTAGAAGAAAAGTTTTTAAAACTAGGTGCTGAATATGCGCCAGGACAAGAAGTACGACAGAATACCGTTGAGGTTGATATTCACAAGAAGAGAATGCTTGGGTCATCTGTTGATTTTTCACATGGTGATGTTGATGCTTTCGAGCCAATACCAGGATCATTGGACGTTTTTATTGAAGGTGTAAATTCTGGTGGGAAACAGGCCTACACGGAGTATCGTGGAAGTAAAAATATTCGTGAGGATGCAGCAGAAAAGCTTTCGATTTTTGCGGGTACAACGATTAATGCAGAGCAGAATCTTATTATTACGCCAGGCACGCAAGGTGCACTTTTTCTAGCTATGGGAGCTTCTATTTCAAGAGGGGATAAAGTTGCAATTGTAGAACCAGACTATTTTGCTAACCGAAAACTAGTCGAATTTTTTGATGGTGAGGTTGTCCCTGTCCATATGGACTATTTCGATAATGACAATTCAGCAGGTTTGAACTTAACGCAGTTAGAGGATGCTTTCCGAGCTGGTGTTAGACTCTTTTTATTCTCTAATCCTAATAATCCTACAGGCGTCATTTATTCACAGGAAGAAATTTATGAGATTGCAGAACTGGCTCAAAACTATGGGGTAGCAGTTATCGTTGATGAGCTGTATTCCCGTCAAATTTTTGATGGACGTGCGTATACACATCTTTGTGCACAGAATATCTTAAATCCCGAAAATATAATCACGATTATGGGTCCATCAAAAACTGAGTCGTTAAGTGGGTATAGGCTTGGAGTAGCATTTGGGTCTGCCAAAATCATCGATCGTATGGAGAAACTACAGGCTATCGTGTCCCTGCGTGCTGGCGGCTATAACCAAGCCGTATTGAAATCTTGGTTTTCTGAACCGAAAGGATGGATGGAAAAAAGGATTGCACAACACCAGGCAATTCGGGATGATTTGGTTAAAAAGTTCTGGAATGCGCAAGGCTTTAAGGTAAGAGCTACAGAGGCAGGGAGTTATCTATTTCCACAGTTCCCCGAATTAACTATTTCTATATATGATTTCGTAAAGGTACTTCGCGTTCAAGCAGCTGTTACAGTAACCCCGGGTACTGAATTTGGACCAAAGTTTAAAGATAGCTTTCGCATAAATTTCTCACAAAATCATCAGGTCGCAACTGATGCAATTGACCGTATTATTCAAGTAGTAGAGGAGTACCGTAAATGACTACCTCAGAAAAGAGAAACAATCCTATTCCACAGGGAACTATGTTCTGACAACACGATGAAGAAAAAAATGGTGTGTTGACTCAACGTGGGGAAGTGGGCATATTGAAGTCGATACGCTTTTCATAAAGATAAAAATGAATTGGGAAGTTTATAAAACATTATTATCCGGCATTTTTAGTTTAAATGCCAATTCAGCAGGAATAAAAGAAGAGGTGACAGATGTATATTTGGAACGTACATCTGTCACCCTTATTAAAATCATTTACTCCGCAATCTCAAATTCCTCAGCTTCAGAATCAACAATAATGAAGTATTCATTTACATTGGAATCAAGCTTCCATTCTCCTGCATTTTCGTCATAAATGACTGTTAGTTTTCTCGATCTCGTGTACTGATCCTCATCCCTATCCCGTAATAGCCATCCTAGGTTACTGTTTGGTTCATGAAACACATGGTGTACATAAAATTCAAGCGTATAAGCATCCTTGTTTTCGTCAAATTTCGGATCACTTACTTTTGATAGATCATAAGTAGTGTGAACTAGCTTTCCGGTATAATCTGGATCTTCCTTCTCGACGTCAGTAATTTGATCTTCTAATTTTTCTTTGAAATTCTCAGTAATACCATCTTTTAGTAGTGATGCATCTCTTTCAGAAAGTGCTATTTGATACTGTGCGATCGTTTCATTCAATTGTTCCATTAACGCATGGAGGGCTTCGTCATTTAGTGCATGTAGTTTGTTAAAATTCACGTGGTCACTATCAATTGTTATCTCTTCACTCTTTACAACTCCCCATGGATAATCTTTTCTAATATCCAAGGAAACAGAATTGTCATTTGGAAAGGTACCAATTGATTGTTCGCCTTCCGAAATCGTTATGTCAGTTTCTTCATCGTTAATATATAACGTAAAATCGTCCTCAAGTGCATGGACAGTAATCGGTGCAAGCGGAAGTTCAAATTCATGGAACCCTGCTTGCTGACGATTATTAAAAAGTTCAAGATCATCATGTTGCTCTGCCGTTACATATGTATTATCAAATAAAGCTTGCACAGAATAGACTCCAGGCATAAATGGACCGAAGCTTTCTTCAAAAGTTTCCTCTGTTGTAGTAGCAACCTCTTCTTCATTTATGGATAATGTAATGTTTTCATTTTCTGCTGCTAGGGTAATCATAGCAGGAATAACTTCAAACTTGTAATCGTCAAATAATGCCCAGGCCTTCCCATCATGGATAAGATTTAAAGTCGCATAAACATCATCCATGTATGCAGTGCCATTATTTCCATCGGTTTGGTTGATAAATTCTGCTTGACTATGAAACTTGGAAATAAGCTCATCTAGTGATTCGGGATTAGAATTAAGATAATTGATAAATGCACTTGTATTCTCATCGGTTATTTCAAATGATTCAACAGCTGGAACGAGTAAGGACTTAAGTTTTGCTGTATCTTCGTTAGCAACTGCATCTTCGAAAGCAGATATGCTTTGTTCTGTACCAAAAGACTTGTTTCCAACTACATATAAACTGATGACTGCAATGAATAATACTCCTACAATAGCTCCTATGACTAGAAATATTTTCTTATTTCTCGGTGCTTTTTGTTCTGAAACGTTAGACCCGCATTCCGGACAAAATTTCTTTACGCCAGAAAGATTGTGGCCACAATTCGGACACTTCATAAAAATAGTTCCTCCCTTTAATCTATGTAAGTATTTTCATATTATCATAAGACGAACGAAATAGGATGCTACTTATAGACTGTTTATTTCAATAGATATTAGTATATTTAATATTAGTCGCACTCAAACTTTAGTTCGTAATATACACATATTTATTTATAAAGTACTATCAAAAAGCGATTTTTTGAAAGATGGAAAACGTTAACAAACATTTCATTATTATTACATTTACATTACATTCCCGAAAAAAGTCAGCTAATCATCTCCATCTAGTTATATTGATCTATGTCAATGCGATTATACAATTCCTTATTTTCCCAATCGGAAATATGAATAATTTTTTGAAAATAAAATAAAGCATTCTATTTTTTAATGATTCTTTCAAAAATAGACTAGAATACGAACGTTTAATCGAAATTGTTGATATATCATATGTATTTATCCAAATATCTTAAATTAAAACTATATCCTTATCTTAAATTCAAGATAATTCCCGAACTAAACCAGGACTATATAACTGTTTTTGGTAAAACCCCTTAAAATTATGTGACAGATTTAGTAATATTATGTGAGTAAAAAGTGAAGGCATAATTAATATGGTGGTGAATGAATTGAAAAAAATACGAATTGTCGTGGCAGACCATAATAGTAGCTATATGGAATCATTATCAGCCTTTTTGCGCATATCAGAGGAAGCGTCACGATTTATCGTTACATATTTTTCTGAACAAGGTAAACTGGAATCCTATTTAAAACGAGGAGACATAATCGACATTATGTTAATTAGCCCAGAGCTATATGATCCAATGCTAAATATAGCTCCTGAAACATGCATTATTCTACTCGAGGATGATCAGCTATCGACAAGGAGAGAATCGATGGAAGCTGTGTTTCGATACCAGCGGTTAAATCAACTTATTTCCAGTATCCTTGCAATCTATTATGAGCGAAATCAATCAGCAGGTAAGCTGCTGGCAAGAAGCAAGAAAACGAAAGTAATAACAGTTTATTCTCCAATAGGAGGATGCGGTAAGACGGCAATTGCTACAAACTTAAGTAAGCAGTTGGCACTTAATCATGCGAAAGTATTTTATTTAAATCTTGAGCTATTAAATACTACAAGACTATATTTTACATCTGCTGAAGATAATCCGTCATTGCAAATATTTTATTATGTAAAAGCAGAATCACCTCAGCTTTTGTCTAAAATTGAAGCGTTGAAAAAGTACGACGCATATTCAATGGTTGATTATTTCGACATTGAGATTAGTGCCGATGAGTTGCTTGAATTCAATGAGGCTGATGTAAAGCGATTAATTAATGGAATTGTTGAAACAGGTGCTTATGATTATATTGTTGTCGATCTTGATAGTTCCTTGCACGAAAGAAACATCGCAGCTATCAAAGAATGCGACCAGATCATCTGGCCAATTGCAAACGATGTGCAAAGTTTATTAAAAACAAAGTCGTTTTTTGAAGAAGAACTAAAGTTGATGGGTAAAGAAAACATCGTTAAAGATAAGCTAACAGTTCTTTTAAATAAGTATACTGGATCGATGGTAGGTACGATGGGGGAGTATGGGATATCCGTAGATGGCTACCTGCCATTTATAGAAAACTGGATCAACATGCAATCCAGCTCTGAAATATTAGGAAATGAACAATTTAATCAAGAGCTTCAATCCATTATTCACGATAAGATTATAGTCGAACTGGAGGGGGTTTCTACCATTGGTTGAGGAACAAATTGTGAAGAATCTCATTCGGCAGCTTAGAGAAACCTTAGATTTAATGCACTCGATTACGAATGATGAATTAAAGGAATATGTAGAGGCTGCAGTATTTGACTATGCGAAGGAGCAACATTTGAAGTCTACGGAGATTAAATATCTCGTTGAGCGAGTCTATAACTCATTTCGTGGTTATGACGTTCTACAGCCATTAATTGATGATAAGACAATTACAGAGATTATGATTAATAATCATAAAGAGATTTTTATCGAACGATTTGGTTCAACGACAAAGGTAGATATTCAGTTTGAAAGTGAGCAAAAATTAGAGGATATCATTCAATCGATTGTATCGAAAGTGGATCGTGTGGTTAATGAATCTTCACCAATTGTTGATGCCAGATTACAAGACGGATCTAGGGTAAATGTGGTTCTTCCACCGATCGCCTTAAAAGGCCCAGTAATGACGATTCGGAAATTTCCTGATAAACCACTGCTCATTGAGGATTTAATCAAATATGATTCGATTTCCGAAGAAGCAGCTGAATTCTTAAGGAAACTTGTCATCTCGAAGTATAATATTTTTATTGGTGGAGGTACGGGTTCAGGAAAAACAACATTTTTAAACGTACTTTCAAATTTTATTCCGCAACACGAACGAATCATTACGATTGAGGATTCTGCTGAGCTTCAAATTAAAAATGTTCCGAATCTTGTTAGTTTGGAAACACGAAATGCAAATACAGAAGGAAAGGGAGAAATTACAATTCGTGATTTAATCAAATCTTCCTTGCGTATGCGGCCAGATCGAATCATCGTCGGGGAAGTACGTGGTGCCGAAGCACTTGATATGCTGCAGGCGATGAACACTGGTCATGATGGTTCGCTTTCCACTGGTCATGCTAACTCTGTAAAAGATATGCTGAGCAGACTTGAAACAATGGTGCTGAATGGTGCAACCCTACCAGTGGAAGTTATTCGTAAGCAAATTTCTTCAGCGATTGATATTATGATTCACTTAATGCGCTTGCGAGATAATTCAAGGAAAATTGTCGCGATAAGTGAAGTGCTTGGTGTTGAAAATGGTGAAGTCGTTTTAAATCCACTTTATGAATTCGTGGAAGAAGGAGAAAAAGAGAATGGTGAAGTAATCGGAAAACTCGTTTCTACAGGTAATAATCTGGTTAACCAGTCAAAAGCGAATCTTGCAGGTATCGAAGTAGATCATGAAAAGGTAAGCGGGTGATGCTATGGCGGATATTATTTTAGTTATCCTATTGGTTGCTTTAGTAGCAGGGTATATTATCGCTGTATCAAAAAGAAAGAAACGAGAGGAAAACCAAACGGAACTGGCGGATGAAGTTGCCAAAAATACAGAGCTGGAACAACTAAAAAAGAAGCATTTTATGGAACGGATGCGTCATCGATCAGATAAGCAAATCGAGTCACATCTTGTCGATTACGCGGAGTATCACCTCTTGATGAGAGAGTATATCTTTTATGCAGCTCTTGCAATCATATTTTTCGCATTTATCGGTTATTTATTTTATGAAAGCTTTATAGCTGCGATTATCTTTGGGGCTGCTGGATTGTTTTATCCGAAAATCCAGAAGAAAACACTCTTAGAAAAACGCAAGGAAAAATTAAAATTACAATTTAAGGAAGCAATTGCCTCGCTGTCCTCATCGCTTGCAGCAGGTAGGTCAATCGAGAATAGCTTCAAAGAAGTTGTGTCAGATCTATATCTTCTATATCCAGATCCAAAAACAGAAATTATTCAGGAGTTCGAGATTATTAATCGGCGAATTGAAAATGGAGAGACAATCGAGAATGCAATTTTAGATTTCAGTATCCGTTCCGATATTGAAGATATTCAAAATTTTGCGGATGTTTTCATTACGTGTAAGCGGTCTGGCGGGAACCTCGTAGAAGTTATTCGAAGAACGTCAGATATTATTAGTGAAAAAATTGATATTCAGCAAGAAGTTGCCGTCATGATTGCATCCAAGAAATTCGAATCACGAATTTTAAGTGTTGCACCGGTAGGAATGATTTTATTATTGAAATACAGTGCAGAGGATTACTTAGCTCCAATGTATGATTGGAGTTCGGGCGGTCCGCTGATTATGACAGTTTGTTTGGGGATCCTTATTTTTTCCTATTGGTTTGGGCAACGAATTATGGATATTAAGGTGTGATGAAGTATGATGGTCTATGGCATATTGACCTTAGTGATAATTTTTATATATTTTGGAATTTCCGTTAAAGTTGGGAAGCAATATGATGTAGTTGTTGAGGACTTTAAAAACGACTATCCGCTAATGTTTATGGCTCCTGTATCATTATTTATTATTGATAATTTAAAGATTATGGAGCGGCTATACAGTCAAATTGCAAAAATACAACAAAAAATGATTAGTTTATATGGCAACAGAACAGCGTTGCAGCATACGAGAATGTATGTGGCACAACTAATTTCAACGTCACTTGTATGTTTATTAGGAACATTTTTATTTACGTTATTATCTGAAGGTGATGTGACGATCTTTATCGTTGGGATTTTATTCACTGTTCTAATTCCATATGCAATGATTAGCAAGCTCTCGAGTCAAGAAAAGGAACGGAAGGAAAAAATTCTTACGGAGCTCCCAGAAGTAGTGAATAAAATTATTTTGTTAGTGAATGCCGGGGAAACAGTGCAGCAAGCATTAATCCGATGTGTTACGCAAACAAATGACCCGAATTCTCCACTAATTAAAGAATTAACTGAAACAGTTAATAAAATGGTGAGTAATGAACCTTTTCATCAAGTATTGAATGATTTAAGTAAAAAATGTGGTGTACAAGAAATCTCGATTTTTACTACAACAATTTTATTAAATTATCGTAAGGGTGGTAATGATTTAATTCTTGCATTACGTGAATTGTCTCATGAGTTATGGGAGAAGCGAAAGTCCATTTCCAAGACAAAAGGGGAAGAGGCGTCATCTAAGCTCGTATTCCCGCTTATACTCATTTTTGTAGCGGTTATGATTATTGTTGGTTTTCCTGCACTTACCATCTTGTAAGTACAGGTTACAAAATATAAAACAAAAGAATTTTAGGAGGAAGAAAAATGAATATGATTAAAGAATCGATTAAGAACTTTTGGAATGATGAGGAAGGCTTACAGACATTGGAAATTATGTTGATTATAGCTGTTATTGTCGTAATTGCATTACTATTTAGAGATCGAATTATGGGTTGGATTGAGGATTTATTGAATTTCGGTGATCAGAATATTGGTGAATTCCAGCAGGAGTAACCTTTTGAGGGGACTTAAATTATGCAATTCATGAAAAAATATTTAAAAAGAATTAAAAAGGATGAGCATGGGGCATTTACTATCGAAGCATCAGTAATATTCCCGATATTATTACTTTTAACCTTAAGTTTTATCTTTTTTGCACTGGTAATCTATCAGCAATCCGTTCTCCACTACAGTGCAAATACAGTAGCAGAACGACTGGCATTTGTTTGGGATAACAGTGATAAAGATATTGATACTGGGGAATTTGATAAATATACTACATTCCCTGGTGGAGATGGTCTCTACTGGAGATTAACAAGTGATCAGTACCTATCTCAGTTTGGAATTGATATATTCTCCAAAGGAAATGCAACCGTACAAATTGGTTCTGGCGGTGGTGGCAGTTTACCACAGCAAAAGCTGGGAAGAGCTACAACGGATATCCTGCCACCCGGAGCCACTGGTGAAGTGCAATACAACAATGGGTTAGCAGGTAGTGAAATCGTTGTTAAATTAAGAAGTCCCTTGAATTTGCCTTCCTCATTAAGCAGCTTGTTTGGTATAAATGAAATTGAGGCAGAGGCCAGTCATGTAGTTACAGAACCTACTGAATTTATTCGAACAACAGACTTGGTTATGTATGCTGTAAAATCAATAGCAGATTACTCCGGGTATATAACAAAATTTATATCTGGAAATTAAAGGAGGGTAATTTTGAAGAAAAGATTTAAAACAGCATTTCGGCACTTTATAGTGAATGAAAATGGAGCTGTTTCTATTTATGTTATTATAGTTACCCTCTTACTATTCTTATTTAATGCAGTATTAATAGATTTTGTTCGAATAATGGTGGCTGAGAACCAGGTGGAGCAGGCTTCTAAAAGCGCAATTCGTTCTGCATTCTCTTCCTACAATAAGGACGTACAGAATAAAGGATTGTTTATCATAAATGAAAATGCTGAAGATCCAGGAGAGATATTTGAGAAGGTATTTGAAAATAATTTACAAGTAGAAGAAGGTAGCTATTTCAGATTTGTAGATACGAAAATGGAGAGTACTAGCTTCGCACCTGATTCTGGGCGTACTTTTTCTAATAAGGAAATTGTTAAACACCAGATATTAGAGGATATGAAATACACTGCACCGATAGAGTTTGGGAAAGTTATACTAGATGGTATCCTGCCTTATTCCTGTACCATGCTGGAAGCAGAAATATATGTTGATATTTCCAAAGATGTTAACGATTTAGTTAAAGATAGAGATGCAGAAATGGAAAAAGCAATTAACCATATGAAGAATGCCTATAATCAATTAGATTCAGTTGATAATAAGGTTAATGGTACAAATGCATCTACATATCCTAACCTAAATAATCTTGGTAATGCGATAGATCATTTTCCAACATACATTGAAGATGAAGATTCAGAGTTTGAAGATGACCTCAGGAATTTATTGAAAGATATTCGGGATAATGCAAATACAAATAAAACCGAATTAGAGGCTGCAATTGTTGATTTGAACAATGCAAAGGAAATTAATGAAGCTATTCAGAAAAAAATTGATGATACAAGGGAAGAAGTTGAAGGAAAATATGGAGACCTTTCCGATAGTCAATGTAGTGATAGCTCCATGTCAGATGTTCAAAATGAAATAAGTGAATTAACGGATATGATAAACGATTATGTTTTGGATAGCTCTTTTTTCACAACAGCCCGTTCTAATATTGAAGAGGCTTTGGATAGTGTTGATGATGGCGGTCAACCAGGAGCATCGACAAGGCTTTTGCCATATGTAAAATATCAAATTGAGACATTATCTGAGATACTTGAATTTGATTTAACAGCTTTTCGTCCACCATTCAATAATATTATCAGTAAGTTTAATACAGCACTGAATGATACAGATGAGGCCAGAAAATATATTGATAATAATTATGAGGAAACAGACACTGGAGTTGATGGTGGAGAAGATAACAGTGGTCTTTCGGATGCATTGAGAGAACTTGAAAAAATAAAAGACATCTTTCAAAAAGGAATTGCTTTTACGCAGGATTTCCCAGTCTATACTGAACTAGAATCATTAGTTCAAACATATGGCAATGCTTCGTTGAACAACCCGGGAAACCTTGACTTGGAGGATCCTGAAGATAGTGCATCAGATGCATTTGATATCGTATCAAATTTATTTAAGAGTCTTGGGGACCTATCCACTGAAATTAGAAACAAAGCATATATAAATGAGTATATTCTTACGAGATTTGAAGCAGATGACAGTTTAGGTATAATGGAACCTGGCAGTTATCCGGAAAATTTTCTATTTATAAATAGAGAAGTGGAATATATTTTATATGGTCATCATGCACCGGGAATAAATTATGCAAATGCATTATTGGAATTATCAGCAACAAGATTTGCGTTTAATTTTATTTCATCATTTTCACAACCGCAAGTGCAAGCAGTAGTACTTCCGTTACCAAAATTTTTGGCCGCAGTAGGTTGGTCTTTTACCGAGACAGTAAATGATATTACAAAGTTGACTAAAGGTGAGGAAGTTCCATTATTGAAAATTAGGGGAGTTAGATCATTCTCAACAGATTACAAATTTTATTTAAGGCTTTTCTTATTTCTGCATCCAGATCCGGATGATGAACGTATCACTCGAATTCAGTCTGTCATTGATCAGAAATCATCTGATGATTTAGAAAATGCACCCATCTATGCCACAGCAAATGCAGAAGCTTCGATTGATTTGTGGTTTCTTCCAGGAATCATTGATATGCTTGGAAGTACAAATATATTAGAAGGTCAGGTAAGAAATGGCAGATACTATATCGATACGGAAACAAACTACTCTTACTAAGTATGACAGGAGGAATATGAAATGAAAAAACTGTTTATGGGTCTGTTTTCTATTGCATTATTATCAAGCTTGCTCGTTGCTTGTAATAATGATGAACAAGATGAAGAAGTGGAGGACACTCCAGTTACGGAAGAAGAGACATCAGAAACACCTGAGGATGAGGCTACCGAGAATGAAGATGAAGATACTTCTGAAGGTGAAGAAAATAATCAGGAAGATGAGTCAAATGAATCAGCATCAGAAAACAACGGGGAGTATCCTGAGAATCAAGAAGGTTTAGGTATTGGCGATACTGGACATATCGGCAGCAACTTTGGCGAATTTGAGATTACGTTAAATTCAGTGGAAATAAAAGATGAAGTTGCTAATGATCCATCACGAGAAGGGAATTATGTACTTGTAGACGTGACTGTTAAAAACCTGACGAATGAACCGATTCCTGGTGCAGATGCATTAGGTAATACATTCCTATCTACAGACAGGGAATCAACTGGATTTGGATGGTTTAATATGGATGGTGTTGCAGAAGAGTGGCCAGAAATAGCACCCGGTGAGTCACATACTGGAGTTTTATTGTATGATCTTCCAGTTAATGACTTGTATGTGTTAAATACCGGAAGAAATTTTTCTGGTCTATCCAATGTAGTAGCATTTGAATTTACACAAGACGAAGCTAAATAACATGGAAATATAGACGAACATACTGGGGCTATTCTTATAATAGTAAGAATAGTTCTGGTTTATAAGTCTGTTTGGAGGATGCAGAATGCGATTAAAAAGTGAAAATGGAAGTATTACACTGGAAGCTGCGCTAGTTTTACCGTTCTTTATGTTATTTATAGTTTTTATGGCTTCTATCATCCGTATCTCTGTAGCAGAAATTGCACTGAACAAGTCTGTATCTGAAACAGCACAAATCATTTCAACACATGCCTATCCGGCAACGATTCTATCAGATCAAGTCGAGAATCTTGCAAGCGATAAACTGTCTGGTATTAGTACCAATATTATTAGTTTGGAGGACGTTGAAAAATTAGTTGGCACATCGTTAAAAGAGCTTTTGGATTTTGATCCTTCAAGTTCAAATTATATAGACCAACTTGGAGCGTCAGTTGTAACTCCAATCGTTCAAGAGAAATTTGCAGATAATATGAATTCCAATTCCGCCACGGGATCTAATATAAATGTTGAAGTTGAATTACCAGGATCGATCAATGGTGGTGCTGACTCGTACATTGGCATTACGGCAACTTACGACTTAGATTTAACTGTACCATTTGTTGATAGGACGATAACAATTAAAAAGCAGGCATATG
Source organism: Oceanobacillus sp. FSL W7-1309 (assembly GCF_038002145.1). NCBI lineage: Bacteria > Bacillati > Bacillota > Bacilli > Caryophanales > Bacillaceae > Oceanobacillus > Oceanobacillus sp. FSL W7-1309. The sequence goes on along the minus strand of NZ_JBBOBX010000002.1, from coordinate 891,308 downwards.
AACGTCTTTGGGTTGGCGGATACTAATTTGAAGAAGAATAATACGTAGGTAAGGTGAACACATGTTGCAAATGAATGATTATTTCCTCTTTTTATTTATCATAATTGCATTTTTATGGGATATCCGAATCCAAAAAATACCAAATTGGTTAACAGCAGGTGGGATGTTGCTAGCATTTATCTTGCATCTTATTACAAATGGTATTGATGGATTCCTGTTTTCTGTTTTTGGTTTGATCGTTGCAACTGTGGTATGCCTGGTACTTTATGGTTTTAAAGCAATTGGTGCAGGTGATGTGAAGCTATTTGCAGCAATAGGTGGATTTGCAGGGATTCAAATCGTATTATATATCCTTATGTATTCCATTGTTTGTGGAGGGGTAATTGGTATACTTCTATTAATAATTACTAGAACGAAGCTGTATATTTTGTATAATAAAGGAATCCTTTTTTTAAATAGAAAATGGGATAAACAATTTGCCATTATTGATAAAGAATCGAAAATTATTTCTTTCCCTTTTATGTATGCAGTCCTTCCAGGGGTTATATTAACTTATACCTTTCTATTCATTTAAGTATTCTTAATTTCATTTTTTGTATGTAAAGGAAGTTTCTAGTTACGAGAAAGGGAGAGTCAGATGCTCGGGGTTCATGATTATATACTTTTTCTATTTTTAATAATTGCTTTCATTTCCGATATTAAAAATCAAAAACTACCGAACTGGCTAACTGCCGGCGGGATAGTTGTCGGGATAATTTATCATTTCATTACAGATGGTTTTGGCGGTCTTTTATTTTCTCTTCTTGGGTTATTAACTGCTGGCGGGATTTTCCTGATTTTGTACATCTTTAAAGCTATTGGAGCTGGGGATGTTAAGTTATTTGGAGCAATTGGTTCTTTGGTAGGCTTCGATATGGTGGTTAATATGATGGTTCTTTCAATCGTTTTTGCTGGAATACTTAGTGCACTAATTTTATTATTAACGAAAACATTTATGAAAAAAATGATTGATGCGTTTTTTTATTTAAGAGATTCATTGTATATGAAAGACTATCGTAAATTAGAGGATTATAAAAAAAACAAGGCTACAAGATTTCCATTTATGTATGCAGTAGTTCCAGCAGTTGTTATCACTTACATATATCCAATTATTTGATGCATGAAAAAATGAATAAACGCATTTTTCCAACACCTCATTTTCATATTAAATCGAGATTTTAGGAAGCTGTATGAATATAAAGTCACAAAAGCAACTTGTTTTCCTTTTAAGAATGCTGATGCACAGCAATAATAGTTGTGTCTATTAAAGATTAAGAATGGTATTTAAGGCTAGCTGGAAAACAATCAACTATTTATTTAAATAGTACATAATCATGTAGGAGGAAAAAGAATGGGAACAATTTACAATCTGGAATATGATTATTCGACAGAGAATGGTCAATCAATCGTATTTTCCAAAAAAGACAACAAAAAATTAACGGCAGATGATTTAAATGCGGTTCAATTGAAGATGATTCAGTCTAATCGAATACCACATATGCTGCCAATGTCATTGGAGCATATTGACCTGGTTACAAAGCTCCATTATGATATAAATTCAAAACAGAAGCTAATTTCCTACTTTCGTGATAATAAAGCATCAATGAATGATTATTATCAGTTATTTCTTTCTCTTATCAATACACTTGAGGAAGCCAGTTCCTATATGCTTGATCAGAAAAATTATATCTTACAGATGGAATTTCTATTTATCGGGCAAAATGCGAGCGATGTATATTTAACCTATTTACCAGTTATTGACCTTGATAAAAATACTAGTGTAATAGAAGATATGAAAAAACTATTAACGGACGTCGCTGGTGAAATTGAAGGTCTACAAGGAAATGAATTTAAAAGTATTTTGAACTACATTAAAAATGCATCCTTTAGTTTAAGTGGGTTAAAAACATTATTATTAGAGTTGATTTCACTTCGTTCTAATGTCAACCAAATGTATTCGAATCATGATTATCTGAATGGTAACCAGATGGAAGGAAGCTTTACGGAAAATCAAAACGCAGCAGAGCAGACGCGTTCTGAGCCAATTGTTGCTGGCAGTCAAAGTATGACGAAGAAAAAAGGGAAAAAGAAGCTACCGCCATTGACTTCTAGAACGAAAGTATATCTAATCATGGGCTCATTATTAGCCATAGCTCTCATTTGGAAGCTTTACGACATGTATAGAAATCCAGCCGTACTGCTAACAAGCAGTATCTTAACAGTTGCTGTCATTGTAGCCGTATTTGTATTTTGGAAAATCTGGCGACCAGGTGTTGCTGCAGTTGAGACAGAAGTACCACAAGCAATAGATCAACCAATACATAATCAATCAAATCCGGAACCAAAAGTAAGACAAAAGCAGCAAAGATTTAATGTACAGATACCGAAACAACAGTATCAAACACAGTTTAGTCCTTCAAATGTTGCGCCAGTTGCAGCAGCGCAGGCAGATACAACGTTATTAGCACCAGATAATGAAGATACAGTGCTTTTAGAGGAAGAATCTAATTTATCCGTTGCTACGATGGAGAAGGAAGTTGACATTTCGGCTACACTCATCCGTACGTCAGCAGATGAAGCACCACAAACGATTGCAATCCATACAAATAACTTCTTAATCGGCAGAAACGAAGAGGCAGTTAACTACCCTGATACAGCTGTTGGCGTTTCAAGAATACATGCTGAAATTATTAAAATTGATAGTTCAAGCTTTGGTATTAAGGATTTAGGCTCGAAGAATGGCTCTAAATTAAATGGAGATCCAATGGTTCCATATAAGGTCTACGCATTAAAGGAAGATGATGAATTCGAACTTGGAAAAGCACATTATACATTCAAGTGGAGCAGTTCACAATGAGCAGAAATTGGCAAACCGGTGTAGCTACACACCAAGGTATGAAAAAAAGTAAAAATGAAGATTCCTATTTACATTTGATGGAGAAAGATACAAATGGAAATGAAATTGCTTTATTTGTAGTTGCAGATGGCATGGGTGGCTATCAAATTGGTGATATTGCAAGTCGTTTTGCGATTGCAGAGCTGGAGAAATGGTGGAATAAGCGAATATCAAAGTTAATTCGAAGAAAAGATACAATCGAGCGTGTTTTAAAAGAAACTGAACATATATTGCAGCAGATTAATAAAGGAATTAAAGCTCTATCACAGCAAACAGGGAAGAAGATGGGTACTACACTTTCGATGATTGTCATGTATCAAGGATCGTACGCAGTTATTCATATAGGTGACAGTAGAATCTATCATATGAAAAACTGGAATTACGGTCTTCAGCAATATTTTCAACAAGAAGCTGTAAACGAGCAATATCTGTCGAGTCTATTAGAGGAACAGCACACAGAAATTCTTGAAACAGAGCCTGAGCTTCTAAAGCTGACGGAAGACCACTCGTGGGTGCAGGCACAAGTAACAAATGGAATATTGAGTGAAGAAGAGGCAAGAAGCCACCCAAAAAGACATGTACTCACGCAATGTCTTGGAATTGAAAGTACAATTAATGTGTATAGCCATAAAGGAACTTATCAAGCAAGTGACCTTTTTCTAGTTTGCAGTGATGGATTTTACTCATTGTTCTCCAATGAAGAAATTAAGAATATGCTGGTTAGTTTGGAAAAAGAGTACACCAATCTTCAAGCGATCTGTGATTACTTAATTAATTTCTCTAATTTTTCCGATGCAAATGATAATATTACGCTCATGCTTATTCGTAATTTATATGTAAATACGGATTATGCAGCAGAAAAGAAAGGGTTCTTTTCATTCTTAAAAGGAACCAAATTGTGATAGACGAGGTGTTTTGCGATGAATAAACATAATATCCATATTAAGAAAGGCGATATTTTAAATGGAAAATACCACGTTCTGTCACATATAGCTTCAGGCGGTATGTCAGAAGTTTATCTCGTTGAGGAAGTGAACGATACAAATCGGCGCTGGGCGGTAAAAATTACAAATATGGAAAGTAAGCTAGCATCCAAATTAATTGACGAGACAAAGCTGCTAAGTGAACTAGAACATTCTAACTTGCCACGTGTCATTGATTTTTTCTCAACAGAGAATTATTTCTTCCTAGTTCAGGAATACATTGATGCAGTGTCATTATCGGATTACTTTCAGCTATACAATAATCAATTGTCAGTAGATACGATCATAAAAATTGGAGTACAGCTGTGCGATGTACTTCACTATTTACATACACAGAAACCATTTCCTATTGTTTATCGAGATATTAAACCAGGAAACATTATGATCAATAAGGATAGAGAGATAAAGCTAATTGATTTCGGAATTGCAAGGAAGTTTCAGCATAATCGGATGAAGGACACCGTTCAAGTTGGCACAGTTGGTTTTGCAGCCCCGGAACAATTTGAAAAAAAACAAACCGATACGCGAACTGATTTATTTTCACTCGGAGCATTATTATATTACTTATTATCCCAAGGGAAATATGTCTATATCGTTCAAAAGCCAATCAAAAAATTACATAAAAGGCTTCCCAAAAGTCTTGATAGATGTGTTACACAATTAGTTGAACTCCAGCCAGAAGATCGCCTTCAAGATGCTCGAGAGGCAAAGATATTAATGCTAAAAGCAAAAGAAGAATGGGAAAATAAAAGGAGCCAAAAGTGGGATTGGTCGATTATTCGTCCCATTTCAATTGTATCGATATCGATTGTATTAATTGGTTACATTATCATTTCATTTATCTAAACTAAAATTTGAGGAGGTAACATGCATGGCAGAGCAAGAAAAGCTGCAATTTGGAACGATTGAGGAAAAAGATGATGTCGTCGTATATGAAATACCAATAGCGGAAACGAATCTAGTAGAAGCAGAGCAGCTTGAAGAGTTGAAACGAAAGGATGCTTTGTTTTTTGAATGTCAGCATTATGTAGTTGAACAGCAAATCATTCGGATATTTTATAAAAAAGAAAGCAATTATAAAAAATTAAAAGATTATAGGCATGTATCCAATGAATTAAAGAAAAAAGCTGCATTGAACATGTTGAAGATAGAGAGCTTGATTGGTACCCAGTATACAACATTGGTTCATCCCGAAAATATTTATGTAAATGCAGAAGGTGATATTAAATTTGCTCACCGAGGAATTCGTTCTGTCTTTCCAAAAGAGGAAATGAATACAGCTGAGCTTTTAGAAGAACTGAAGAGGGTTTTGTTATACGTTTATAGTTCCTATCAATTTAATGAAATTAGCGAAAAGCTGGCCGGCCTGAAATTTAATGAGCCGATTGCAGAAAGTATTCGTCGCGTTCAGTCAATAAGTGATTTAAAACAAATCCTTCATACGGAACAAAGATCACCTGCACCGCCACCAATTAAGCAGCAAGCTGAAAAAACGCAAAATCCGAATAAAAAAATGACGCTCTTATCAGGAGTGCTTCTCGGTCTTATTATTGGGATGCTTGTCATTTATGTGATTCAAGTTATTCCACTTAACAACGAAGTAAATTCCGCAGCAGCTGAAGGGGAAGCGAAGTCGGAGGAGAATATCGAAATGCTAACTGAGAAAAATAAAGAGATTCAGCAGTTACTAGATGATAACCGAACCGTTATGCATGCATATCGTTCTACGATTGTAGGAGATACTGAAGAAGCAATTACGCAATTTGAATCAGCAAATCAACTGGATGAAAGTGCAGAACGTACATTAATGGAACAATATATTGAATTAGATACTGTTGAAAGTCTTACAGCTGCAGCTGGCCTGGGGGAAGCATATCATATAGAGGTTATAAAATCACTTGTTGCAAAGAATTCAGATAAGGCAAAAGAAGCAATTTTAGCAATTGAATCCAGTCTGACCGAGGTACAAATTGAACAAGCTTGGATCAATAAATCTTATGAGGAAGTTGTAACGTTTTATGATGCATTAGCAGATAACAAGCGTGCAAAATTATTAGCAGCAAGAAGTTATATTCAATTAGATGATACAGAGGAAGCAATTAAACTAGCAAAAGATCTTGATAATAAAAAGCTTCACATTACAGCACTGAAAAGGGAAAAAAAGTTGATTGAAGCAAATGATGATTTGGATAAAGATGAAAAAGAAGAGGCAATAGATAAAATTGATGATCAGATTGATGATCTTAATTAATGTGTAAATCTGAATTTTACTGCGTAAATTGGTACTGATACATCGAGAAAGCTGTATAATATTGCATTATACAGCTTTAATTAATTTAGAAGGAGGGATTCATGAATGGCTGATTTTTTTGCAACCATAATTGATTTTGTCAGAGGTATAATTGAGCCTATCTTTCGCTTTATTTTTGAGTCAATACTATGGGTAATTATATTCTTTAGAGATCTATTGCTTCAAACAGGGATTGTTGACAGTGTAATAACAGCTACTGTCATACCTATTGTAGTGCTGTTAGGTATTTTCCTAGTATTGGTAGGATGGATATGGGGACCAATACGAAGAACTTATGGATCTGATTAAATGAATAATATATAACATATGCTCTTATTCGCAAAGAACCACTGTTTTTCACGCAGATAATGCTGGAGAGGTTGCTTTCTGTATACCTATCATTATCGGAGTAATTTTAGTAGGTATATTTATCGGTCCGATATACAAAAGAAGTGTTTATCAGAAGGGTTTTTATCGACATAAGAACCGTAAAAGCAAAAAGTGATTGATGTATATGAATCAGCATATTATATATGGTATGATACTATAATAGAGATAGATGATATTCAATAAACTATCAGTATGTCATTGGGAGTTCGGTTGATTTTCCCGTAACAGATGTAATAAACTTATGTTATTCTTTATTTTGAACATGAACTTTAGGAAGGGGGAAATGAAATGAGTGAATCAGACAAACATTCACGTTTAAACAAATTTGAAAAACGCAGAAAAAACACAAAATTAATTTCCATTTTCCTTATCGCTGGTGCACTTCTCATCATCATATTGCTTGGTATGTGGTTATTTGGCGGTGGCGATGATGAAACTGAAGAGCAAACAGGAAATAATGAAAATGAATCCTCAGATTTTCTAATTACGGAAGAGGATGAGGAGGACGCTGAGGGTAATAATCCTGAACAGGAAGAAAGCGAAAATGATTTAGCTTCAGACGAGGAAGCTGAAAATGAAAATGAAGAAAATAATGCTGATGAGGAAATTGAAACAGAGACCGCTGAACCTTCAGATGATAATGTTGCAGAAGCATATACTGGAGATTGGTCACCTGTTGGAACTGAACAAGAAGGTCCACATACAACAACATTTGATGAAGGCTCACAAGATCGAATCGAAATGCGAAGAGCAATTACACAAGCTACTGGTTTAACCGGAGATGATATGATTGAATGGTGGATTGAAAATGGTGGCGATCAAAAGGTAATTGCTACTGTATCTGACACAGCAGAAACGGAAGTATTTCGAGTATTTCTATCGTGGGTTGATAATGAAGGATGGCAGCCTACGAAGGTTGAAATTCTAATTGAAAATGATAAAAAATAGAAGTAGATTGATGGAGGATATAGTATGACAATCGGAATTATTGGTGCAATGGATGAAGAGGTTGCACTATTATTAGACCAGATGACAGAAAAACAAGAACAAACAGTAGCAAATTGCTTATTTGTTCAAGGGAAATTACAGGATAAATCTGTAGTTCTGTTAAAATCAGGGATTGGGAAAGTGAATGCGGCAATGGCTACTACCATCATGCATGAACGTTTTGCACCAACACATGTTATTAATACAGGATCTGCTGGCGGTTTTGCTAGCAATCTGGAAGTGGGAGATATCGTCATTTCTACTGAGGTTGTCCATCATGATGTTGATGTAACTGCCTTTAATTATAGCTATGGACAGGTGCCTGGACTACCTCCAATGTACAAGGCAGATAAAACGTTAGTTGAAAAAGCAGTAGCTGCAGTAAAAAGCATGGATATAAATTGTGAACAGGGAATTATTGCAACTGGTGATTCGTTTATGGAAGATCCCGAGCGTGTTGCATTTGTTCATGAAAAATTTCCGACGATGCTTGCTTCAGAGATGGAAGCAGCAGCTGTTGCACAGGTTTGCCATCAGTATAACAAGCCATTTGTTATTATTCGTGCATTATCTGATATTGCCGGAAAAAAATCGTCCATCTCGTTTGATCAATTTCTTGAAACAGCGGCTAAAAATGCAGCCCAGCTCATTATCGCTGTAGTTAAGAGTTTATAAACGAGAATTAAATAAAAAGCAAAAGCCCAGAGACAATGATAAATTCATGTTTCTGGGCTTTTTTATCATTTGGAAGCCTTCCAAATTAATTATTGCGCTCTTTTCGATAGTACTCATGAAACACTTTCATGAGCGCTCTTTTTTCAATTCGTGAGACATAGCTTCGTGATATGTTTAGCTTTTTTGCGATTTCTCGCTGTGTCATTTCGTTATAGTCATTTAATCCATAGCGATAAACAATTACCTCTCGCTCTCGTTTATCGAGAACAGAAAAATACTTTTGCATTTTGGCGATCTCCATATTCAATTGGATGTATTCAATTACATTATCATTCTCTGCCTCAAGAATATCAATTAGACTGATTTCATTGCCTTCTTTGTCTTGACCAATTGGATCGTGCAAGGAAACGTCTTTTTTCACCTTTTTTAATGCGCGAAGGTGCATCAATATTTCGTTTTCTATACAACGAGCAGCATATGTTGCCAATTTTGTTCCCTTATCTGTTGAGAAGCTTTCGACCCCTTTTATAAGACCAATGGTTCCAATTGAAATTAAATCCTCCATATCCTCACCAGTATTCTCAAACTTTTTTACAATGTGAGCAACGAGTCTTAGATTATGTTCAATAAGTTTGTTTCTGGCTGTTTCACTTCCATTTTGCATTTCCTCGATGTATTTCGCTTCTTCATCAGAGGGTAATGGTTGCGGGAATGCATGGTTTTTTACATAAGAAACAAAAAAGAGGGCTTCCTTAATTAGAAGAGCAAGCACAGATAAAATCCCGGACAAACGCAATCACCTCCTAAGTGAACAGTCTGCTTCAAGATTGGGCTTTTGCCTATATAACATCTTTATGACTTAAAGAGAGGATTCGTGTCTGTCCACGAAAATTTGTTATGGAAACAGGCTTTTTAAGGTTTTAGTTGATTTGATAACGGACTTATTCATCAAATACTTTGTGAAAAGATAAAGGTTGGTTTGTAACTCGTACCTATATTACATACTAGCGATAAGATTAAAAAAACGTTCATCGCATCCAATAAATGGGTGCAGTAGGTGGTCAAGAGGATTGGATTATTGGAGTAGCACAGGAGCTAGCAAAGCAAAAGATTTTGACGATATAACTTTGGAATGAGCACGTTACAATAAATAGTTTCATATAGGTCAAATGAACGTCATCTTGCGCTAAATATCTAACTTTTGTATTAAATTCAAAAAACAGAGTTGACATGATTCGTTACCAGGTGTATGATGTGAACAATTCCTATTAATTGAATATGATTTTTCTTATCAAGAGTCAGGGGAGGAACTGGTCCTACGATCCTGCGGCAACCGTTACAATGATGTAACAAGGTGCTAATTCCAGCAAGCAAATGCTTGAAAGATGAGATGAGTGATTTAGAACCTCTTCCTCATCAGAAGAGGTTTTTTCATTTGATTAAAAACCAAGTAATATCATGGGAAAGATTATATTGCGATGAATAGGTAAATTTGAAAAGGGAGCGAAGAAAATGGGTGTAACAAAAACAGATAGCTTGTACAGAAAGGATTATTTTGGAAGGCTTCAGGAACTAAAGAAATATGCACCAGATGCGTTCGAGTCATTTTTTGCTTTTAATAATCGAGCATTGGCTGAAGGGGAATTATCCGTAAAGTTAAAGGAATTAATTGCAGTTGCTGTGGCACACATTACTGGATGTCCGTATTGTATTGATTTACATGTGAAAAATGTCAAAAAGCAGAAAGCAAGTAAGGAAGAGGTGGCAGAGGCGATTTTCGTTGCAACAGCATTAAAGGCGGGATCAGCTGCGGCACATGGAGTAAATGCACTAAATGCTTACGATGGAAATAGTGACGAGGAATTGTATAAAGCATCGTATTTCAACCGAATAAAGGAATTTTCTAAGTTGAACGATGAAACCTTTAAGGCATTTTTAAATTTTGATCACCATTCCATAAAAGCAGAAAACTTAAGTGAAAAAGAAAAAGAGTTAATTGCAGTTGCTTGTGCACATACAACAGGTTGTGCGTATTGTATTAATTTGCATACGAAAAATGCAAAAAATACAGGAGCAAACTTAGCAGAGATTTCTGAAGCAATTTTTGTTGCTGTAGCACTGAAAGCTGGATCGGCAATCGCACATAGTGTAAATGCCTTAAACGCTTTTGACGAGTAGTATTGTTTCTGATAATCGTGCGAGCAGTAAAGCCATATCTAAGCAAATTTATAGGAGGAGTGTTCCAGTTGGAAAAACAAATTCATCTGAACGGCTTTGTACAAAATTCACCATCGCCTCATTCCATGGGGTTATGGAAACATGAAAAAGATAAGGGGGCTTTTCATAATCGAATTCATTATTGGACAGAAACAGCGCAAGTGTTAGAGCGAGGAAAATTTGATGCCGTATTTATTGCCGATGTGCTAGGCACGTATTCTGTTTATGGTAGTAATCATGATGCTGCAATTAAGCATGCTGTGCAATTGCCGGCACATGATCCATTAATGCCAATTGCAGCTATGGTAGCGGTTACAAAGCGCATCGGATTCGCTCCAACGATTTCAGCAACCTATGCCCAGCCATACGCACTTGCACGCCAGCTTTCAACACTGGACCATTTGACAGAAGGAAGAATTGCTTGGAATGTAGTCACATCGTATTTAGAGAGTGAGGCAATTAATCTGGGCCTGTCAGGTAGATTGCCTAAAAATTTACGCTATGACCGTGCTGATGAATTTCTTGAGGTCGTTTACAAGTTATGGGAACACAGCTGGGAAGACGAAGCGGTTGTTTATGATAAGGAGACGGATACCTTTGCAGATCCTAAAAAAGTACATACGATCGATCACACAGGTGAATTTTATCATGTACCTGGTCCACATTTGACGGAGCCATCACCACAACGGACTCCAGTACTTTTTCAAGCTGGTGCTTCTTCGAGAGGAAGAGATTTTGCAGCCAAACACGCTGAAGCAGTTTTCACAAAGGGACATTCACTGGAAGCAATGAAAAATTACGCTGCAGATATTCGAAAACGTGCAGTAGAGCAGGGAAGAAATGCAACGGATATTCGTATTTTTCCAATGGTTCTTCCCATTATTGGTTCTACAGAGGAAGAAGCATTTGCTAAATACGAGAAATTAAAAAGCCTTGTTAGTTATGAGGGGACAGCTGCATTGCTATCTGGGCATACAGGTATCGATCTATCTAAATATAATCCGGATCAGTATTTAGATGATATGGAAACAGAAGCAGTACAGGGGAATTTAGACATGTATACAAAGGATCCCCAAAAAAGGTGGACACTTCGTGAGGCACTTCAAAATCATGGTCTAGGCAATGGCACGGCAAAATTTATTGGCACACCAGAACAAATAGCAAATAAATTACAGAAATGGGCTGTTGAGGCTAACGTAGATGGTTTTAATATTGCACAATCGTATTCATTAGAAACTTTTCGGGAATTTGTTGACCATGTTGTACCTGAATTACAAAGGCGAGGAATATATAGAACAGATTACGAAGGTAATACATTAAGAGAAAATCTTTTTGAAACCAAAAGTCCATATTTGCCCAACAATCATCCGGCAAGAAAATTGAAATTACATGTATAAGGTGTGATGGTATTTTTAAATTCTTATACTTACATTCAAAAACCAAGCACATAGTGTTTTTACTACGATTAATTAGCTGATAATTCAGAGAAAGGGGTCAGTGCATGCAAGCTACCACATTATATACATGGATAGGTTTTTCACTCTTTCTTGTGGTTATGCTTTTTCTTGGTTATATTGGCGCCAGAAAAACGAAAAATGTCCGTGATTTTGCAACTGGAGGAACAACGTTAGGACCAGTCATCTTAGGCCTATCTTTTGCTGCAACCTATTTGAGCGCTGCAACCTTTCTAGGATATCCAGGATGGTCTTATGACTGGGGTCTATCTAACTTATGGCTTTTCTTAGCAATGATAGGTGGCGGCCCAATAGGAATGCTAATGGTTGCAAAAAAGGTAAGAAAGTTGAATACCAAACAAAAATCACTATCATTACCAGACTGGCTTGGCGATTTTTATAATAGTGATATTTTGCGAGTGGGAACAGGGTTAATTTTACTTTTTAATATTTTTTACATAGCTGCGCAATTTGTAGCTGGTGCAAGGATATTTGAGTATCTGCTTGGTATGAATTATTCAACAGGTTTGATTCTTATTACGGCTATTGTGGTGTTATATGTGTTTGCAGGTGGCGCACTTGCGGATATCTATACAGATGCTGTACAGGTAATTATGATGGCTATTGCTGGATTAGCAGTATTTATTTCAGGGATTGTTATATTTTGGGATGGGGGAGTCACTGCAACTTTTGCAGGTATTGTTGATAATTTAGCTGCGCAGGATGGTAACCTTGTTAAGGTTTTTAATCCGGAATCACTACATTTTTATTCAATCGGACCGGTAATAGGTGCCATAACAATCCAGTGGGCTTTTGCCTCGGCACCCCATTTATTTAATAAGGTATTGGGTTTGAAAAGAGAAAGTGATTTAGGAAAAATGATTTTAGTTTATGTTATAACAGCTTCCCTATGTGTGTTAGTACTGTTTGGTGGATTGTATAGCAGAGTAGCTATTGGTAGTGGAACAGAAACAACTGACTTAGCCCTTATGGAGTATATCGCATGGGCATTCCCAGCAATTTTTGTTGCGATATTTGGTGTAGTTATACTTGCTGCAGCTATGTCAACGACTGATGGGTTATTTGTATCGATTTCAACCGTATTTGCTAATGATATTTTTCTTAAATTTCTAGTGAAACGCGGATATGTAAATGTGAGTGAAGAAAAGGCGCAACAAATCGCTCTTCTCATTAGCAGATGGAGTGTTCCACTAGTCGGATTAGCAGCATTTCTGCTTGTGCTTAACCCACCAAGGTATATGGGGGACGTCATGTGGATTGGGATTTCAGGTGTAGCAGCGGGGACCCTCGGTCCAATCTTGTATGCTGTTTATGCTAAAAGGAAAGTATCTCCACGCGCAGCAGAAGGATCGATGTTTATTGGATTATTATCATATCTTATCTTATATTTTGGCGGGATCATCCCCAGTACAATGTCTGCCGGTGCAGTAGCAACATTTATTGGAATCGCAGTCATATTGATTTTGTCAAAAATCTTTAAGGAACCCGACCAAGAATATGAAAGTATACAAGAAGCAAAGTGAATGGATTAGAGAATGGGGGAGAAGCGATTGTTTGTTAATGAAATGTTAACAGTTTGGCTATATGGTCTAATTGCTATATATGCTATTGTTGGTTTTTCTCTTTGGAAATGGTACTTTGGAAAAGATTAACCTTTTCTTTAAATAACAAATTGCCCTGGGATCTTTGATAGAGCCTAAGGCAATTTGTTGTATGTTTGCAGTTTGAATGTAAATTAGTCCTTACTGATTCTAGATCTACACACTTAGATTATACTTAATCGAACAATTTCGTATTGCGATTTCCTTGTCACTATGCGGGTGTTTCTTATCTTCTGTGATTTGATACTTCTCAAGCCCTTTACCAGCAATGATAATAATATCTCCAGGTTCACTCTTGTCGATAACAAGGCTTATGGCAGCCTTTCGATTCGGAATGCAGATATAATTATTGTGCTTCATTCCTTGTTCCATATCCGTTAAGATAGCATTAGAATCCTCATATCTTGAGTCATTAATTGTTAAAATTACAAAATCAGCTACAGATGCTTTCTCAGCCATAATGGGACGTTTCGATTCATCTCGATCTCCGCCGGTACCAACCACTAATAGAATACGATTCTGCTTAAATGGTTGGACAGAAGCGATTACTTTTTCTATCGCATCTGGGGTATGTGCGTAGTCAATGTAAATTGATATTGGTGCTTCAAGGTCGAGCTTTTGCATTCTGCCATTTATGTGGGCTATATTAGCGAGTGAGCGGACTAACGTTTTTACAGAAATCATTGTTTTACTATATACGGTTGCGATTGCAGCTACTACATTATATACATTAAATTCGCCAATTAATTTTGTAGTGACGGGAAAATTCCCTTCTGGAGATCCTAATGTAAAGCAGGTACGGTCCTCATAGTAGGTAATATTGGTTGCTCGAAAGTCAGCTTCGTTATAAATGCCGTAAGAAATCACTTCAAATGGTGTCATGCCATTATATATCTCATACCATAGATCATCCCGATTTAGAATAACATTTTTTTCTTCTGTCAAATTATTTCCAAGCTGCGCAAAAAGGAGACCTTTTGTGTAGCCATACTGCTCCATCGTCTTGTGATAGTCAAGATGATCCTGTGAAAGGTTTGTAAAAGTTACTACATCAAAATTAACTCCACGTTGCCTTCCTTGTGCGAGACCATGAGAAGAAATTTCCATAACTATGTGACCCATTCCATGCTCGGCTACTCTATGAAGTATTTTTTGATTCGTTAGTACATCACATGTGGTGTTATCACTTTCTACGGATTCATTTAGAAGATCAATTCCATTTGTACCAAGCAATGCAGCTTGCTGATTATTCTTTTCAAGTAACTGCTTAATTAGTGTTGTGACTGTTGTTTTACCATTTGTTCCAGTCACACCGTACACCGTCATCTTGTTTGAAGGATAATGATAAAACTTATTTGCAAGAATTGCCAGTGCTTTTGCAGTATCTTTTACAATAACTAAAGCAAACTTTGTAAGGTCAATAGGAAGTTTTTCTTCTGCAATAATAATTGTTGCTCCATTATGAATGGCTTGTGAATAATAAGAATGACCATCTGATCGGAAGCCTCTAATACAAACAAATAATGATTCTTTTTTCACTTTTCTGGAATCCTGTTCAATGGAATGGACTTCTTCTGGTAGTGCACCATATATTGCTTTTATTTTTAAGCTGCTTAGTAACTCGTAAGTATTCAACGTGGAAAACCTCTCTATTCAGTGTTAACAAAACGAATAAATTCATCTAACCATAGGTATTCCCGTTTCTATTATTTTTTAATCGAGAATTTACATATGAAGCAGGAGAGGAAATTAAAAAATGGATCATCAGCTTGTGATGATCCATTTTTTAAAATTTAATTCTTTATCATTACGAATAAGATTTATCCTTATTCTTTATCTTGTTCAAATTTCTTTCTTAAATCGTCCTGTATACTGTTTTTAGCGAGAGGTACCCCATTGTAATATGCAGAACGATTAACCATCAACGCTGATAAAGGTGCTGTGATAAACAGAAATAGAATGGCTAGCAAAACCTTTCCGTTGATTATACCTGTCGGAATGAAATAGATGAACGTAGCTAGCATCAATGTGACAACCCCAAGGGTTGAACTTTTACCAGCAGCGTGCATTCTACTATATACATCCGGAAGGCGAATGACACCAATTGCGCTTAAAATAGTGAAAAACGTACCGATTAAAATGAATATGCTCGTAATAATCTCAATCACGGTCAAAGACAGCACCTCTTTCCATGAATTTTGACATGGCCACCGTTCCAACAAAAGCCAGAATACTTAACACAAGGATAATGTCGGAGTATGCAATGGTTTCTTGAAGGATCATGATAATCCCGATAAAACCAACTAATGTTACTCCAATACAGTCCAATCCAAGTATTCGATCTTGAGTGGAGGGACCTTTAATTATTCTTATTAAGAACAGAACCAAAGAAATTGATAATACTAAAAGTGAAAAATAAAGAATAACTTGAAACATTATTTCGTCACCTCCATGATCGCTCGTTCAAATGAGTTACGAATTTGTTCGATCATATCTTCCTTATCCGGTACATCGATAGAGTGAATATAAATAGTCTTTCCGTCGCTTGAGAAATCCATTGATACAGTACCAGGTGTCAAGGAAATAAGTGCAGCAAGTAAGGTTATTTCAACATTCGTTTCTAATCTCGTTTCTACTGCTACAATTCCAGGCTGATTATTAAGTTTTGGGCTTAGAACAATTTTAATGACATCAAGATTAGCTTTAATGAGCTCGATAATGAAAAGCATGATCAACTTAATAATTGCCCACACTCGATTCATATAAAAATTAAAAACAAGAAAACGGCGCAGGATGAACAATATAATAATTCCTATTATGTATCCAAAAAGAAAACTAGTAGCCGTGTAACTATTCTGTAGAAACATCCATGTAACGGCAATTATTATATTGACTAAAATTTGGAAAGCCATAGCAACTACTCCTTCAGAACAGATTCAATATAAATTGATGGATCCATGATTTGTTCAGCTACTTGTAACGAATATTGGAAAATAGGCTCAGCAGCAATACCTAAAATGATTGTTAGTGCTACGAGAGGCGCAATTGGTAATAAAAGTTTACCGATAGGCAGCTTTGCTCGTTCATTTGTATGTTTTTGTTTTCCCCAAAAAGCATAACTAAATATCTTCATCATAGAGAAAAGGGTTAGTAAACCGACTAGTAAAGCAACACCGGAAATAATATATTGTTCTTCCTGAAAACCAGCTAAAATAATCGGGAACTTACTGAAAAAACCACTGAAAGGCGGAATACCAGCAAGTGAAATAGCACTAATAAAAAACAACCAAGATAATACAGGGTGCGTTTTAAGCAGCCCACCCATTTTCTTCAAATCCGTTGTACCAGTAACTCGCTCAGCAGCTCCTGCAAATAAGAAGAGAGCGGTTTTCACAATCATATGATGTACAATATAATAAATTGCACCGGCAACTGCTAGAGGGGTGAAGATTCCAAGTCCCATTACCATATAGCCAACCTGGCTAATGATATGATAAGAAAGTATTCGTTTGAAATCGAATTGAGAAACTGCACCTAACACTCCAAACAACATTGTAAATCCAGCAATTGTAACTATAACAGCTTTATGTGTATAGCTCGGTTCGTGGTAGAAAACCAATGTGAATACACGAATAATAGCATAAATACCAACCTTTGTTAGCAAGCCTCCAAACAGGGCAGCGATAGCAGCAGGTGGACCGAAGTATGATTTTGGAAGCCAGAAATAAAGTGGGAATAAGGCTCCTTTAGATGCGAATACAATAAAGAACATAATCGCAATGACATTTACCACTCCAGTTTGTTCAAGTTCAGCAATTCGTTCCGAAATATGAGCCATGTTTAGTGTGCCTGTCACAGAATATAGCCATGCAACTGCAACGACAAATAGCGCTGAGGCAAAAACATTTATAATGACATATTTAAATGACTCACGAAGCTGATATTTTGTCCCACCGTTAACAATAAGAGCGTAAGAGGACAACAGCATTACTTCAAAAAATACAAACAAGTTAAATATATCACCTGTTAAAAAAGCACCATTTACCCCAACCAGCAAGAAAAAGTAGAAAGGATAAAAGTAAAACTTCTCACGCTGTGGTGTAATGGTTTTAAATGCAAAGAATAAACAAGCTGCACTTAATAGACTGGTAAGTAAGATCATTAATGTTGCAAACATATCAGCAACCAGTACAATACCAAATGGTGCAGACCAATTTCCTGCTTCTAAAACAATAATCCCATTCTGATAGACAACAATTGCTAAATAGATTGACAGCAACAGCATCCCAACAGCAGTGAACCCACTCACCACTCGCTGAAGGCGATGGTGTTTTGGGAATATAATTAATACAGCTCCGATAATAAATGGAATAATTATCGGAAGGATAATTAAATTATTCATCAGCAGATCCCCTTAATTCTTCTAAATCATCTGTCTTATGTTCTTTATACGTCCGATAAGCCATTACTAAAAGAAACGAAGTAACTCCAAAAGCAATAACAATCGCTGTTAAGACGAGAGCTTGTGGCAATGGGTCTGTATAGGCATCGGCATCTAAATTTAATAGTGGTGGTGCACCACGCTGAAGTTCTGACATCGTGATCAGTAGTAAGTGCACACCATGAGATAACAGTAAAGTTCCTAAAATAACGCGTATGATACTTCTCGACAAGAATAAATAGACACTTACGGTAAAGATGATACCTATTACAATTGACATTAGTACTTCCATTATTTATCATCCTCCGCAATTGCTAAAATAATTGTTAAGGCAGCTCCGACTACAACGAGATACACTCCTAAATCAAATGGGAGTGCAGTCGTTAATTCTACCTCGCCAAAGATCGGAAATTGGAAATAATCAAAGAAATGTTTTAAGAACGGAAATCCAAATAACATGGATGCGACTCCCGTAAAAACAGCGAACAGCAATCCAACGCCGATCATGGTCGTGAAATTGAAAGGTATTGCCTTCTTAATTGTTTTCATATCAAAAGCTAAATATAAAACTAAAATAGCGCTTGCTGTCATTAATCCACCGATAAAACCACCACCTGGATTATTATGACCAGCCAAGAATAAGTAGAATGAAAAAGCAAAGATGATTAATGTTATGAGCCGCATAGAGACTTGTAACATCATATCATTTGGTCTCATTTGTTTCACACATCTTCACTCCCTTTTAGTCGCAATTTGATCATTGATACCACTCCAATAGCTGCAATTCCTAATACAAGGATTTCAAGCATCGTATCAAGTCCACGGAAGTCGACGAGAATAACGTTGACAATATTGTATCCACCAGCTAAAACCTTGGAATTCTCAATAAAATATGCTGCAATGGAAGTGAAATCTGTTTCACTGCCTAGAGCGAATGCACTCAGTGAAACGAGAGTTATCATAACACCTACAGCAATTGAAACAATTAAATTAATGAGTTTAAACGACGGTTTAATCTTCTCTTTACGAAGTTCAGGTAAGTGGTAGAAAACAAGCATAAACAAGATAACAGAAACTGTTTCTACTAATAACTGTGTTAATGCTAAATCAGGAGCACGGAATATCGTAAACATTAGTGCAACTAAGAAACCGGCAACACCCGCCACAATAATAGCTGTAATTCGATTATTAATAAATGGTACAGCTACAACAGAAATTACTAATAGAATCGCAACGATCCACATATAAGGATCAATTGGTGACAAGTTATCCGTATTGATTGCAAATGCATCGTAACGGAACATCGTATAACCGATGAGCAGGACGATGAACGTACACATATAAAGAAAATAATCCCGTAACATTCCTGTCATTTGTGCTCTGGTAAGTACTTGTGAACCTTTAATCAATCCATTATAGCCACTGTCATATACATGGTTAAATATATCTTGCTCATGTTGATAAAAAGCAGACTGTGACCACTTTTTCATGGTTAGGAAAAGAACGGTTCCTATAGCAATGACACCAATCGTCATCCACAGTTCTGGAATAAACCCGTGCCAGTGGTAAATGTTCACATAAAATTGCTCTCCTGGCTCTAGAATACCTGGAAGAATGGCAGCCATAGCCGGTTCAATCAATGTGTAAGCAAGAATATTTGGGAATAAACCAAAAATAACTACAAGTGAACCCAGAATAATTGGACTGATCAGCATCCCAATTGGAGCCTCATGCACGTGTTTGACTGCAAGCTTTTCAGGCTGGAATTTTCCGGTGAACGTTTTAAAGAAAAGAATAGCACAATATAAAAATGTAAAGATGCTAGCAATCCACGCCAAAACAGGTAAAACTATTCCCCATGTTTCCACACTGAAAATGCCGTATTCAGTTACGTTTACCATTGCAGTAAAGAAAAGCTCTTTACTGAGAAAGCCATTAAACGGCGGTAGTCCGGCCATTGCTGCTAACCCGATTAAAGAAACAGTAGCAGTAATCGGCATGAGTGTCATTAAACCACCAAGCTTACGAATATCACGTGTACCTGTTTCGTGATCAATGATGCCTGCTGTCATAAATAAACTACCTTTAAATGTCGCATGGTTTATTAAATGGAAAACAGCAGCTAAGATTGCAGTTGTATAGAGTGCATTATCTCCATCATTAAAATAATAGGCAACAGAGCCGACTCCAAGCAGACTCATAATCATCCCTAGTTGACTTACCGTAGAGAAAGCCAAAATAGATTTTAAATCCTTTTGTCTTACCGCTGAAATTGAACCCCATATGAGTGTTGTTAATCCGACAAGTGAAATAATCCAGAACCATTCGGCAGCACCGCCAAAAATAGGTGTCATTCTGGCAACTAAATATATCCCAGCTTTAACCATCGTTGCCGAATGCAGATAAGCACTAACAGGGGTTGGGGCTTCCATTGCATCAGGTAGCCAAATATGAAATGGAAATTGTGCCGACTTGGTAAATGCGCCGAGTAGTATTAAAATCATTGCAGGTAAGAATAGTGAGCTAGTTGCAACAAGGTCAACATTTGCAATAATTTCCCGAACACTAAACGTTCCTGTCATGACATAAAGCAGTGAGAATCCACCTAGCATGGAAAGCCCGCCAAAAACGGTAATATACATAGATTTCTGTGCTCCATATGTAGATTTCTCACGATGGAACCAATAGCTAATAAGGAGAGCCGATGAAATACTTGTAATTTCCCAAAATACATAAAGGACGATCAAGTTATCTGATAAAACGACTCCTAGCATTGCGCCCATGAATAACAATAGGTAAACATAGAAGTTATTGAGTTTTTCTTTATGTTTAGATAAGTAATAGATAGAATATAAAACTACAAGTGTACCTATTCCTGATATTAGTAATGCAAATAATAAGCTAAGCCCGTCTATGTATAAATCAAAGCTGATTCCAAGTGAAGGAACCCAAGGTACAGAGCGTAGAACAACGTCCCCATTCGCTGTTACAGGTAAAAAGGATAGAAAGTAAATAAATAAAACGAGCGGTAATATTAATACAAACCAGCCCGTATGTATCCTGCGTACATATTTGTACATGAACGGGATGAGAATGGCTAATAAAAATGGGGAAATCGTAGCCCAATGTAAAGCTGTCAAATAAAATTCCTCCTTTATTTAGAAATTGAACAACCGTTCTAAGTAGAATGAAATAAGGTCCAGATTTTTATATTTACTTAACAAATGTCGGATGAATTTTGACCCTTTTTACAGTATAACCTAATTTTAAGTGAGTTGCATGTCTTACAATGCGTCAATTTTCAGCATCTTACAGTTCCTTTTAAATAGGAAGAGATTTTAACAGAGGGTTAATAGTTTGGAAAATAAAAAATGGCCAGAACCCTTACATGAATAGGGTTGTGGCCTTTTATTTCTTATATTATGCTTTGTTAACCTGAACGTTTAATTTTTTGTGTTAGACATCTTTTGTGAATTTCTTCTTCAAATAGCGATAAAAAGTCAGGGCTTAAATTTAATTCACATGCTGTATAATAGGATTCTAATAGTAAATCATCTGATAAATTTTCCATAATACAGCCCTCCTAAAATTTAGAATTTGCTTGCTGAATCTATTAATAATTTAACATGATTATACAGTAAGAACAAGGCGCAAGTTATCTACATCAACCTGTAGATAACTTGTGTATAAGGATTTGTGAATGCTTGATGTTGCTAATATGAGAACAACAAATATTGTTGATAAAGTTATCCACAATTAGAAAATTGTATGAATTTGTCGAACGATTCTTTCGGATTTTAGCGATAAACAACGAATGCAAAGCAGGAAAACTTCATATAAATAATAGTTACACTTAAATGTGCAAACTAAACTGCTTGCGCTTTGAATGTCTGTTCAAAAGGGGGAGATTTTTTGAACAACTGCTTTAAATCTCTAGTAAGTTATTATACGATTAGGGTATAATGTGGTATTGGATAAAAAATGAACTGATTTGCAGTTATATTGAGGTGTAATGGATGTTATCGAATTTTTTGCCTAACGAACATGTAAAAAGCGTGTTCGACATACAACCAGAAATTCTGAAGCGAAAAGGTATCAAAGGGATTATTACGGACTTAGATAATACACTTGTAGCTTGGGATGTAAAAAATGCTACTCCTGAAATTATTCAGTGGTTTAAACTGATGAAAGATCATGATATTAAAGTGACTATTATTTCAAATAATAATCAAGAACGGGTACAGGTTTTCTCGGAGCCACTTGAGACGCCCTTTGTGTATAGTGCAAGAAAACCATTAGGTCGTGCATTTAAAACAGTAGCGAAAGAGATGGGTCTGAAAAGAGAGGAAATTGTAGTAGTCGGGGATCAAATCCTGACAGATGTGCTCGGAGGAAATTTCGCTGGATTCTATACGATTCTTGTTGTTCCTATCGTTCAAACAGATGGAAAAATTACAAGGATTAACCGAAAAATCGAGCGGAGAATTCTAAATTACATGCGCAGAAAAGGAAAGATTAGCTGGGAGGAATAGATTTGGAAATTATTTATTGTCAAGGATGCGGAGCTGAAATTCAGACAACTGATCCAGAAAAGATTGGTTATACACCAGCATCCTCATTAAATAAAGAAATGGTATTATGTAAGAGATGCTTTCGTTTAAAGCATTACAATGAAATACAGGATGTTGCAATCACGGATGATGATTTTCTAAAAATGGTCAGCACGATTAGAGATGCAAATGGTCTTGTTGTTCATATGATCGATATTTTCGATGTTAATGGAAGCTTAATTAAAAGCCTCCCAAGAATAACAGGCGATAATCCAATTATATTGGTAGGGAATAAAGTGGATCTGTTGCCCAAATCAACGAACCAGAACAAGCTTACTCAGTGGCTGCGTTCAGAAGCGAAAGAAATAGGAATAAAAGTGAAAGATGTTTTCTTAATCTCTTCTGCAAAAGGATCAGGAATTGAAGAGCTCTCGCAGCAAATCGATGCCTATCGTGAAAATAAGAATGTTTATATTGTTGGAACTACCAATGTTGGGAAGTCTACTTTTATTAATCGTTTAATTAAACAATCAAGCGGATATACTGACGTCATTACAACTTCCTATTTCCCGGGAACCACATTAGGTTTTATCGAAATACCGCTGGATGATAGCAGCGCATTGATTGATACACCAGGGATTGTCAACAAACAGCAATTAACTCACTATTTATCGGATGAAGATTTGAAAATCGTTACGCCAAAAAAAGAAATAAAAGCCAGAATATATCAGCTTAATCATGGACAAACACTCTATTTTGGAGGGTTGGCTCGAATTGATTTTATTAAAGGAGATCGGCAGTCGTTTGTTTGCTATTTCTCAAACGAGCTTCCGATTCACCGGACCAAACTAGAAAATGCAGATGAATTGTATAAAAACCATGTAGGAGAATTATTATCACCGCCGAATCAGACCACGTTAGAGCAGTTACCAAAACTTACCGAGAGTACGTTTAAATTGAACGGGGAGAAAACGGATATTGTTTTTCCAGGGCTTGGCTGGGTAAGTATTTCAGGTAGTGACACGACAGTAGCTGCGCATAGTCCGAAAGGCGTTTCCGTTACAATTCGCAAGTCATTGTTGTAATCAAGGGGAGGGAGAATGATGGATTATCGCTTAAAGCTGATTGGTTATCCGATACAGCATTCCTTGTCTCCATGGATACATAATAAATTCCTGGAGCGGACACATCTAAAAGGAACTTATACGTTGCATGAGATTAGTCCTGATGCATCATTTGACGAAAATGTACTAACCTTAAAAAAAGAAAAAGTAGATGGTTTTAATGTTACAGTGCCATATAAAGAAGAGATCATTCCATATTTGAATATGCTTGATGATACAGCGAAGCAAATGGGGGCTGTAAATACGGTTGTATATCGAGAGGGAAAATGGATTGGCTATAATACAGATGGAATCGGATATCTGCGATCATTAGAAAGCAAATATCCTACCTTTTTTCAGAACAAATCAAAACGTATTTTGTTGATTGGTGCTGGTGGAGCAGCAAGAGGAATATACTATGCACTGGATAGAGCTGGGTTTGATTGTATTGATATCGCAAACCGAACGAAGGCAAGTGCAGAAGAAATAGCAAAGCTCGCCACCCTATCAAGTAATACGAAAGTTGTATCTTTAAAAGAGGCTGAAGAGGGAATAGGAAATTATGATTTAATTATCCAAACAACGTCCGTAGGAATGAAACCGAATGTTGATACTTCCATTCTTTCATTTAGCCAGGTGAAAGAAAATGCAATTGCCAGTGATATTGTTTATCAGCCGCTACAAACAAAATTTCTCAAAGAAGCAGAAAAGAATGGCGCTGCTATACACTATGGGCATACAATGCTATTGTACCAAGCACAATATGCTTTCGAAATTTGGACAAACCAAAAGGTACCTATGGATGATTTGGATTTACAACTACAAACTATTTTGGAAGGAAGATAATTTTTATGTTAACAGGTAAACAAAAACGTTTTTTACGAGCTGAAGCACACCATCTGAAGCCAATATTTCAGGTTGGAAAAATTGGTGTTAATGATAATATGATTGAACAAATAGGAGAAGCATTAGAAAAAAGAGAATTGCTTAAAGTAAGTGTGCTACAAAATTGTATGGAAGATAAGGACACTGTTGCTGAGCAGATTGCTGATGGGACGGATGCTCATATTGTTCAAATCATAGGAAATCAAATTGTGCTTTATAAAGAGTCAAAGGAAAATAAACAACTAAGATTACCATAAGATCCAAGTGTTCGGTTTACTAACATTTGTCAAGAATGAACGGTAGAGGAGTTTGACATGGAACGGATTGGAATATTGGGTGGAACATTCGACCCCCCGCATTTAGGTCATTTATTGATTGCTGAGGAAGTAAGGTTAGCGATGGACCTTCAGGAAATCTGGTTTATCCCTACTTATACACCTCCGCATAAAACAGCATCCAAGACAAGTGCACAGGATCGTATTCAAATGCTGCACTTAGCGACGAAGAGTAATCCTCACTTTAAAGTGAATACAATTGAAATAGAACGTACAGGTAAATCATATACTGTAGATACAATGAAAGAATTGCAAAAGTTGCACCCTGAAAAAGAGTTTTACTTTATTATTGGCGCAGATATGGTTGAATACTTACCGAATTGGCATAAAGTAGATGAATTATTTTCACTTGTACGCTTTGTGGGGGTGAAGCGATCGGGATATCAGCTTGTTACAGAATATCCGATTACGGAAATCGATATTCCAATGATTGATATCTCATCATCGATGTTGAGAAATTGGTTGCGTAGGAAGCGGTCGGTTCATTACATTGTACCAGAACCTGTCATTTCCTACATTAAGGAGAAAGATTTGTATGAATATAACAGAAGCAACTGAAAAAGTAAAACCCCATTTAACAGTGAAAAGGTTTGAGCATACGCAGCGTGTTGCAGAGACTGCTGTTAAGCTTGCTCATCTCTATGAAGCGTCACCAAAGAAGGCAGAGCTTGCTGCTATTCTTCATGATTATGCAAAATACCGTTCACTTGACGAGATGGAGCGCTGGATAAGGAAATCCACTCTTCCAAAAGATCTTCTCGATTATCATCATGAACTATGGCATGGACCAGTTGGGGCTATTTTGATAGAGAGGGAATTCGGTATTGTGGATAAGGAAATTCAAAGTGCTGTTCAGTACCATACGACGGGTAAGGCTGGGATGAGCAAACTTGACAAGATTATTTTTCTTGCGGATTATATCGAGCCGGGCAGATCTTTTCCGGGAATAGACAAAGTTAGAGGTATTGCTGAGCAGGATTTAACACAGGCGTGTTGGATGGCATCCAAAAATACAATAACCTATTTAATGTCTAAAAACGTAACCGTTTATCCAGATAGTTTTCATGCGTATAATGATTTAACAAGACAAATTACTGGAGGTAGTTCCTTATATGAAAAATAAAGAAATTATCGATTTAATTGCTGAAGCTTGCGATGATAAACGAGCTGAAGATATTATTGCTTTAGATATGAATCAAGTATCATTAGTGGCGGATTATTTCTTAATCTGTCATGGTAACAATGAAAGACAGGTGCAGGCAATAGCACGTGGAATCAAAGATGTGATGGATGAAAATGGAATTCAAGTTAAGCGAATAGAAGGATTTGAATCCGCACGCTGGATTCTTGTCGATGTTGGAGACATTGTTTGTCATATTTTTCACAAGGATGAACGGAATTATTATAATTTAGAACGTCTATGGGGAGATGCTTCTCGCGTAGCCTTACAACTTGGTCAGGAAGGCTAATCATGGCATATCAGCAAATGGCTTCCTTGTATGATCAATTAATGGTAAACGCTCCTTATGATGCGTGGGTTTCTTTCACAGAAGAAATGATAAAGCAAACTGGAAAAGAAGCTGAAAGGATAGCTGACCTTGGATGTGGTACTGGAGAAATTGCAACAAGATTAGCAGAACGTGGCTATCATATAACTGGTGTAGATTATTCGACAGAAATGCTTACGCATGCAGCACATAAAGCAGAGGAAAAAAATCTTTCTATACAATGGATACATCAGGATTTAACGAAACTTACTGGTTTATTCGAGTATGATGTAGCTATCAGTTATTGTGATGTTATGAATTATATAACAGAACCAATGGATTTGCAGAAATCCTTCCATAATATAGCGAAGTGCTTAAAGGAAGGTGGGCTTTTCATTTTTGATGTTCACTCCTTGTCTCATGTAGAGAAAAATTATATGAATCAAACATTTGCTGAGGTAACTGATGAGGCTTCTTATATTTGGTTTTGTTCAGCTGGAGATGATCCTGGTGAGATGTTTCATGATTTGACATTCTTTGCTTTAGAAGAAGAAACATATAAACGTTTTGATGAATTTCATCATCAAAAAACGTATCCGGTAACATTTTATAAAAAAATATTAAAAGAGTCAGGCTTTGAAAACATTAAATTGTTTGCTGATTTTTCAACAAAAGTGAATAATGTGGATGAAAATTCAGAGCGAATTTTCTTTTTAGCTGAAAAAAGGTCAGGATAATTGAGATTCCTGATCTTTTTTTATTAGCAGGATTTTATAAAATGATGAAGAATATATCTATAACTACAGGAATTATCTTCTGTAGAAACGCCTCCTACTAACTATTATAGAATGGATGTGAAAAGGGTTGTTAAACCTTCTTAAAAAATCCTCGTTTTTCATTGCCTTAACGATTTTAGTTGTTTTATTCCTCATTTTCACTCGTGATGCGACCGAAGAACAAGAAACGATTCTAGATTTACAAGCTGTTTCATCCACAGAAGATCCATTTGATAAACAAGCAGAAGCAATTCAAGACTCAAATACAGCTGCAGTTGTTGATATTAAAGGTGCAATTGCAAAACCAGGAGTTTATGAAGTATCACCAGATGCAAGGGTGAATGATGTTATTTTAACAGCAGGAGGGTTTACTTCTGATGCTGACCAAAGTCAAATTAACCTCGCGCAAAAAGTGCAGGATGAAATGATTATTATTGTGCCTAAAATTGGGGATGAGATTGAGAGTGGAGCAGGTTCTGTTGAAAGTAATGGAAAGATTAAAGTAAATATGGCCACGCAGGAGGAAATCGAACAGCTTCCAGGAATTGGTCCAGCCAAGGCACAAGCAATTATTCAACACCGAGAGGAGCATGGTTTATTCAATTCGATTGAAGATTTGCTAAACGTTTCAGGAATTGGTCAAAAAACATTGGAGAACATGCAGGACACCATACAAATTCCGTAAAATGAAACTTTAAATAAAGTTGTTTTTTCTTTCCGGCTGATTGCCAGCACTACAAGGGAAACCAGCAGGCTTTGTTCAGAATCCGAAATTCATGCGAGTTTCCCCTCACCTTTTTGTCTTTTGGTTTACTTATTCTACAGATATGGGGTTTATAGCCGGTTAATCTATGATTTTGATAATTGACGAAAATTCACTTTGGAATGTACACTAGGGGGAGAATACGCAAAGGGGAATACATATGGAAAGAATTTCATGGGATCAATATTTTATGGCACAAAGTCACTTGCTTGCGCTTCGTAGTACTTGTACAAGACTAATGGTGGGAGCAACAATTGTCCGCGACAAGCGGATAATAGCAGGTGGCTATAATGGAAGTGTATCTGGCGGTGTTCATTGTATTGATGATGGTTGTTATGTTATTGATGGTCATTGTGTACGAACTGTTCATGCAGAGGCAAATGCACTCTTGCAATGTGCAAAATTTGGTGTTGCAACAGATAATGCAGACATTTATGTAACGCATTTTCCATGTCTACAATGTACAAAGCAGTTAATTCAAAGTGGTATCCGAACGGTTTATTATGCGGAGGACTATCACAATCATGAATATGCCATTCAATTATTTAAAGAGGCAGGCGTTCAAACGAAAAAAGTAGAACTTGATTATCTTGCTGTAGATACAAACTATCAGGAAAAAGCAGAGCTGATGAAAAATGTGCTGGATAAACTAGATACAGTAGCAGGAAATGATAAGGAAGCACATGTACTTCGAGAACAAGCTGAAAAACTGTTTTTAAAATAGCTTAATCAAATGCAGAAAAAAAGCTTAACTCACCTATTCAGGTTAGATAGGTGAGAAGCTCTCTGCCTAAAGAACAATTTCATAAACGGAAATAGGTGAATTTTCAATTGAAAGGATATTGGCATTTTGCTGCGCTCGCAGTAGGTGCAGCGATTGTTAGAATTTATTTCGCTAATGATTGGATAATTATTGTTTTCTTACTTTGGATATCGTACTTATACTTTCATGGAAGATTAAAGAAAGTTCCGATTTTCATTTCATTAATTATGTTCTTCTTTTTTTCACTTTATATCCCTCCACCGACTAGTCAATCCTCCACAGCATTATCAAGTGAGACTGCGCATTATATTGGTGAAATTGTATCCCCTGTCCAGTTAACACAAGACAAGCTGGAATTTGTCCTAGAAGAGCAACATTCAAAACATAACATCCTCATTCTTTATTTTCCTGATAATAATAAACAAACGGCCGAGATTGAACCCGTCCTAGATAGCTTCAAGTATGGCGCAAGTTGTATGGTAAGTGGCAGTGTGGAACTTCCGAATAAAAGCAGAAACCCCGCCCAGTTTGACTATCGAGAATATTTATTGAAAAGCGGCATAACCTACCAGCTTATACTAGAAGATTTAACACACGTAGAATGTGGCGGCTCTAAGTTTCTTGAACGTTTTTATATGCTGCGCGAACAGCTGCTAACTCATGTAGAAAGTCGGTTTAGTGCATATACTGCTTCATGGTTAACTGCTATTGTGTTTGGTGATGATTCAAAGATGGATTCGGAAACAGAGGATATTTTTCAACGTTGGAGTCTATCGCATATTATCGCTATTTCTGGCTCCAATATCGGTTTAATTGTTGCGTTGTTTTATTTTTTACTTGTAAAGCTAAATCTGCTTACACAAGAAAAAGCGCAATGGCTTATGGTTTTCTTTTTACCTGTTTATGCTCTGTTAGCAGGTGGTGATCCTTCTGTATGGAGGGCATCGATCATGGTGGTGCTGTTCATTCTGCTAAATAAATTTAACTTTCGTTTTAGTTATACAGATATATTGAGCATTGTGTTTATTTTACTCATATTTCTTGATAATACCATTATGTATCATGTAGGATTTCAATTATCTTTCCTCGTAACGTTTGCCATTCTTTTATCGAAGAATTTGGTTGGTGGAACGAAATCTCCCTTCTGGCAATTACTACAAATTAGCTTCGTCTCCCAAATGGTTATTATTCCAATTCAATTTAATTACTTTTCTATTTTCCAACCTTTATCCATTATACTTAATTTAATTGTGATTCCTTATTTTACCGTTTTTGTTATTCCATTGATGTATATACTTGTTCCGTTAAGCTTTTTGCCGAATGTATTTATCAATTTATTGGATTCATTATTTTTTCTTATTCATCAAATGATTATTGCTTTTATTGATTTAATCGATTCTGTTCTTTACTATCCATTTTTAACCTCAGGATTTCCGTTTATCGCGATAATTATTTATTCTGGGTTGTTCCTTTTGTTTATGCATGATTTGGAACGAGGGATGTTGATTAAAGCATTTCGTTCAGGCTTGTTAATGACGTTGTTGATAATGGGTATCGTTGCTAGACCGTATTTTTCCTCGGAGGGAACCGTAACAATGTTCGATATAGGCCAAGGAGACGCGTTTTTAATTGAACTGCCATATCGGAAAGGCGTCATCATGATTGATGCTGGTTCTCGATTTTCTTTTGAAGATATGAATCCTACAGATAGTGTTTATCAGCAGATATTACGACCCTACTTTTATTCTCGCGGTATTAGAGAGCTCGATTCACTTATACTTACACACGAGGATACGGACCATATAGGGAGCGCTGAATTTATTTTCAAAGAAATGGAAGTTGAACAATTAATTGTAAGTAGATATTTTGATTTATCTGTGTTGCAAAAATGGTCGCAGATACGAAAGAAACCGGAATTGGTTCTAGTGAAGGGCGGAGATATAATTACGGTTTCCGATCAACAATTACATGTGCTTGCCCCAGACCAAGATCGTGCATCATCAAATGAAAATTCCATTGTAGTATTTACCGAATTTGGTGGAGTAAGCTGGTTATTTACAGGTGATATTACAAAAACGGAAGAAAGCGTGTTAATACAAAACTATCCTAATTTGTCGGTGGATGTATTAAAGGTTGCACATCATGGGAGCAGTACATCTACAGATCAAGACTTTATTGAAACGACTGATCCAAGATTTGCTCTCATTCCTGTTGGGGTAGATAATTCCTACGGGCATCCGACACCAGAGGTTTTAGAAACACTTGAAAAGTTTGATGTGGAAATATTACGAACCGATCAACATGGCGCGGTACAATTTAAGTACGATGATGGAGGAACATTTTTCCCGTTTTTACATAAACTACGTGGAGAAGACAAATGAAATGAACAAAGAGACTGTGGGATACAGTCTCTTTCAACAAATTTTAGGTAAAAGGTAACGATTACATGTACAGCCTGCTATTATCCGAAGAAACTAATTGCCGCTCCGACCGCAAAGATTAAGAAAAAGAAAACGAATGAAAAAACAAATCCTAGAGCGGAGTCAACTACATCATTTCCTTTATACTGCACATCTTTCTCAAATTCATTCACAATATACCCCTCCTATGTCATCAACATTAGTATAAATTAAATGATAAAAAAAATCTACTTAATGCTAAAAAGGTGTTTTTAAAATTATTCATCACCATATTTAGTAAGACTTAACATCTATACTTTTGCTGTGTCAGTATAAGCTAATGACAAGTGAAAATATCGTCTGCTGTACAGTTTCTAGAGCTGAATATCAGGCGTTTATATAGATGCATTTAGAGGTGCTTTCGGTATGAAGGCATCTCTATTCAAACAAAAGTTCTTGCCATTCCATCTGTTCCGATTTACCATTATAACTATATTAAGTTGGAGTGGATTATAGATGTCTTATATAGAAGTAGTCAAGCAATTAAAGAAAAACCAAATTTCCTCTGTTTATCTTGCGTATGGTGTAGAGTCGTTTTTCTTGCAAAATTTAAAACAGGAATTAACTAAACGTGTCTTGAATGGAGAAGAGGAGAATCTGTCGTTATACGATCTTGAAGAAACGCCGATTCAAGAAGTTGTTGCCGATGCAGAAACCTACCCGTTTTTTGGAGAAAAAAAACTAGTCATTGCCACCAACCCTGAATTTTTAAAGGCCAAGCCCGGTAAATTACCATTTGAGCATAGACTGGAATCTCTAGAGCGTTATCTAAGTGAACCAGCATCGTATTCTGTGCTTGTGCTTATGGCGCCGTATGAGAAAATCGACGAACGGAAAAAAATCAGTAAGCAATTGAAAAAGCATGCAACGATCGCAGTTTGCAACGAAGTGAAAGAGCAAGAGTTAACACAGTGGATTAATACTTTAGCAAACCAACTACAAATAACAATTGATCGAGATGCATACGAAATTTTCGAAACTGAATTGTCTACAAATCTTCATTTGCTGGAAAATGAATTATCGAAGTTAGCTCTATATGTTGGAGAGGGTGGTGTAATTACCAAAGAAGTCGCTGAGAACCTAGTCTCACACACCTCAAGCAGCTCATCATTACGACTGGTAGATGCTGTTATGGAGCGGAATTTACATAAGGCAATTGCTATATTTAAGGATTTAGAAAAAATGAAAGAAGAACCAATTGCCTTGATTGGTCTGCTTGCTTTTCAATTTCGAACTATACTGCGCGTCAAGCTATTGAAGCAGAAAGGTTATGGACAATCCCAAATACAAAAAAGCATCGGTGCCCATCCATACGTCGTAAAAATTGCTTTAAGCAGAGAAAGACAATTTTCTACTCAAAAACTTCAGGATGTTATCCGGAAATTGGCAGATACAGATGCAGTAATGAAGCAAGGTAAAATGGAAAAGGACCTTGCTTTTGAACTTCTGCTTTATGATCTAATTCAAACGGCTTCGTAGTGCAAAAAAGGAAAGTTCTTGAATAGCAGTATGTAGAGGTGGACGTGGCTGTTTCGGCAGCAAAATCAACAGCATTCATATTTAATCTTTCTGAGCCACTAAAAAAACGATCCATGAAGGATCGTTTTTTACGTTTTATAGGCTGTTTACTTTTTTAGTAAGACGGGATTTTTGACGATCTCCAGCATTTTTGTGGATAAG
Source organism: Oceanobacillus sp. FSL W7-1309 (assembly GCF_038002145.1). Taxonomy (NCBI): domain Bacteria; kingdom Bacillati; phylum Bacillota; class Bacilli; order Caryophanales; family Bacillaceae; genus Oceanobacillus; species Oceanobacillus sp. FSL W7-1309. Next base: position 858,513 of record NZ_JBBOBX010000002.1, on the reverse strand, counting down.
TCCTTTTTGAACAGCTTTGTCAATACGTTTTACAGTATTTTTTAATGCAGCTTTTGCGTTTTCCACGTCATTTGCCTCAACTAAGTTTTCTACACGACGGATTTCAGAACGCATTTCTGTTTTTTGTGGTCCGTTATTCGCACGTTTTTTATTATTAACCGTTACACGTTTGATTGCAGATTTAATATTAGCCATTTAATTCACCTCCTAAAAATGAACGAAATTCTAAGCGTTTCGTAATAATGTTCAATAATCCTATCAAAGTCAATCATTACATTCGTTTAACTTTCAATGTGGACAAAGAGTATTTTACCAAAGGAACAGGATGTTTTCAATAAAATTGTTAGAACATGGAACATTTCGTATGTTTTTTTGTCAATGGTTCATTCTATTACTGATAAGTATTGTAAGTATTGAATGAAGGGAAGACAAGCTAATGGCTGATGAAAATAAGGTGTTCCAGGTACGGACAGATTTAGCGGTTGAAGCTAGGGATATGTATACAGAGACAGTGGAAAAAGAAAGTGAGTTAAAAGGTGTTACGTTTAAAGAAAGACACGAGGCCGATATAAAAATTTCTTACGTTGATATTGATGAAACAGGAGCAAAATTGCTTGGGAAAAAACCAGGAAATTATGTAACGATTTATGCTGATGGTGTTAAAAAACAGGATACAGCTAGACAAGAAGCTGCTGCCAAAGTACTTGCGAAGGAGATTGAGCAACTGCTTGTTCGCAATAACATACCGACCGATGCCACTGGATTAATTGTTGGTCTTGGAAATTGGAATGTTACACCAGATGCTTTAGGACCAATGGCTGTTGAAAAAATACTTGTTACAAGTCATTTATTTAAACTTCAGCAGGAGACAGTAGCTGAAGGGTATCGTGAAGTCGCAGCTGTAACCCCCGGAGTAATGGGAGTTACAGGTATTGAAACAAGTGATATTATTTTTGGGATTACGGATAAGTATCAACCTGATTTTGTTATTGCGATTGATGCGCTTGCTTCCAGATCAATTGAGCGGGTGAATGAAACCATACAGCTTTCCGATACTGGAATTCATCCTGGATCAGGTGTTGGAAATAAAAGAAAGGAAATAAGCAAGGAAACATTGGGTGTACCGGTTTTAGCAATTGGTGTACCAACGGTTGTTGATGCTGTAACAATTACTAGTGATACAATCGATTTTCTATTAAAACACTTTGGACGTGAATGGAATGAGAAAGATAATCCGTCTAAATCTCTAGCACCGGCGGGAATGGCATTCGGCGGGAAGAAGTTAACAGAAGCTGATTTGCCGAATGATGAGCAGCGTCAAACCGTTTTGGGGATGGTTGGTGGACTTTCTGAAGATGAGAAACGAAAGCTTATTTCAGAGGTATTAACACCTATAGGGCATAATTTGATGGTTACGCCAAAAGAAGTTGATGGGTTTATGATTGACATGGCGAATGTCATTGCTAATGGTTTAAATGCTGCCCTTCATGAAAATGTGAACGTCGATAATTTTGCTTCATACAGTCGATGAATTAAAAAGGGGGCCGATTACTCTATTAATTGGCTCTATTTTTTAGAAACATGGTTCTACCTTCCACATTTAACTCATAGATTTAAAACAAGAGTTAACTGTTAGGAAGGTGGGATCATGTATTTTTATGAAAAACAATCACCTAAATCGAAATGGGCATAGCATATATAGGAAAAGTGGTCTTTATCTTATTAGTATCCTTATCCTATTTATCAGTATAGGAATTTTAACAACTGTACAGCCGGCATACCGTTTCTCATCCAGTCTATTAACAGAATGGACAAGAGATATTGATGGTTTTGTATTTTATAACTTGCTAAGTATGGAAAATCGAGCTTTTAAACAAGCATTTCCGGAGGATCGCCAACTACCTAAGCTTTCAAGTGTGCTCTTTCATGTTGCAACGAATTTAAAGCCAGATGATCCAAGAAGTTTATTGGGAAATGAAATTCCTGGATTTTCTATCTATGATAGGCAAATATTAATTGCTGGTGAAGGAACAAACTATACAAACCTGCCTTTTGAATCGTCACCACCTCTTGAAGAAGTTTTGAGAGACCGTGAGGCTTTAATCGATGAACCGAATGAGGAGAAGGATCAAAAAGAAGAGGATAAAGAAGGTAGTGAAAATAAAACCCCAACAACAGATGGTAGAAAAGTGGTTTATATTTATAACACACATACACGTGAATCATTCTTACCACATTTACCAGACGTTACAGATCCAGATCTCGCTTTCCATGGTGAGGTGAATATTACAAAGGTAAGTGACCATCTCGCCAAAGCTCTTGAGGCAAAAGGGATTGGGGCTGAGGTAGAAGATACGGATATTGACAAAGTACTTAATGATAAAGGTATGAAGCGCTCGCAAGCTTATGATGCCTCTCGAGAATTTGTAGAAGAGGCAATAGCAATGAATGATGAAATCCAATTTGTATTTGATTTGCACCGGGACTCAGCTCGTAAAGATGTGACAACAAAAGTGATAAATGGTGAATCGTATGCCAGAATTATGTTTGTTGTTGGAATGGAGCACCCTGAACATGAGAAAAACATAAAAATAGCTTCTGAGTTACATGACTTGATTGAAGAAAAGTATCCAGGCATAAGCAGAGGTGTTGTCCAGAAAGAAGGTTCAGGTGTTGACGGCATTTATAATCAAGATCTCTCAGATAATGCGGTTCTAATTGAATTTGGCGGTGTTGACAATAATTTAGATGAATTATACCGAGCGGCAGATGCAGTTGCAGATGTATTTAGTGATTATTATTGGGATGCAGAAGCAGTACAAGCAAATCCATAGGAGGTACGGTCAATGCGATTTATTTTAATTCTACTTTTACTCGCAGTTTTCTTTCTATCAGGGATAGTATATGGGATGAACAAAGAAGCACCCCAAACAGCAGAGGAAGACGAGGCTGTTGTTGAAGTAATAGAAGATACAGAGGAGCAAGCATCTACTGCTGAAACAGTTACGATACCAGTAAGTCAACCGATGGCTGATGCGGGCAAGGACACTGCTGTGCAATATACTCAAAATGCCGCATCTATATTAGGGGCTGGGGTTAAAGGCTTTTTTGAACTATTAATGCAAGTGTTATATCAAACTGCTCAATTATTTTTCTAGGTTATAAAGATTAAGTGATGATATCGGTGGTTTATCAAAACGTATTGGAAATCATCCAAAGGGATGTAATCGTACTGCATCTCATTCAGATTGATATAAATCTGGCCGTTTATGCGTTTGTTCTTGAATATAACAGCCTCTATTGCTATAATCAACCTAGTATTTATTGGCTTTTATTTTGAAACTTTCACCCGGATAGTGGATTGAAAGTATTGTAGGAGTGAGCAACACGAATGGTGAAAAAACAACGAAAAGTACGTAATTTTTCGATTATAGCTCATATTGACCATGGGAAATCAACTTTAGCAGATCGAATTTTAGAAAATACACAAACTGTTACAAAACGTGAAATGAAGGAACAGCTACTGGATGGAATGGATTTAGAACGTGAACGTGGGATTACTATTAAGCTTAATGCTGTTCAATTGTCATATACGAGCAAAAGTGGAGAGGAATTTATCTTTCATTTAATTGATACGCCTGGACATGTCGATTTTACATATGAGGTTTCCAGAAGTCTCGCTGCTTGTGAGGGAGCTATCCTTATCGTGGACGCCGCGCAGGGGATCGAGGCTCAGACCTTAGCTAATGTTTATTTGGCATTGGAAAATGAATTAGAGATAATTCCTGTCATTAATAAGATTGATTTGCCAAGTGCAGATCCAGAACGTGTTAAAAAGGAATTAGAAGATGTGCTTGGTATTGATGGCGATGAAGTAATTCTTGCTTCAGCAAAAGCAAATATTGGAATTGAAGATATATTAGAAAGAATTACAGAAGTTGTACCAGAGCCCGCTGGTGACTCAGAAGCACCATTAAAAGCATTGATATTCGATTCTTTATATGATTCCTATCGTGGGGCTATTTCCTATGTATGTGTTAAAGAAGGAACGATTAAAGTCGGAGATAAAATTCAAATGATGTCATCTGGAAAACAGTTTGAAGTAAACGAAGTTGGTGTATTTACCCCAAAAGCACTTGCTAAGAATGAACTAACTGTCGGAGATGTAGGCTATATAACAGCATCGATAAAAAACGTTGGAGATACACAGGTAGGAGATACAATAACACTTGCGAATAGACCAGCTGATGAAGCACTACCGGGTTATCGAAAGTTAAATCCTATGGTGTTCTGTGGGCTATATCCAGTTGACTCAAATGACTATAACGATTTACGAGAAGCATTAGAGAGATTGGAATTGAATGATTCTTCCTTGCAATATGAACCGGAAACCTCTCAGGCACTAGGATTTGGTTTCCGTTGCGGTTTCCTTGGCTTGTTGCATATGGAAATTATTCAGGAACGAATTGAAAGAGAATTTAATATTAATCTCATAACAACTGCACCAAGTGTTATTTTTGAAGTAGAAAAGACGAATGGTGAAGTTACAACGGTCGATAACCCATCCAAAATGCCTGATCCACAAGTGATCCAGGAAATTCGGGAACCGTATGTAAAAGCGACCATAATGGTACCGAATGATTATGTTGGTGCAGTAATGGAAATTGCTCAGAAGAAACGTGGGCAGTTTATTGATATGCAGTATTTAGACGATATTCGTGTGAATGTTATTTATCATATCCCGCTTTCTGAAATCGTTTATGATTTCTTCGATCAGTTAAAATCGCATACAAAGGGATATGCTTCATTTGATTATGAACTAATTGGCTATCAGCCTTCCCAGCTTGTGAAAATGGATATTCTGCTTAACGGTGATACAATTGATGCATTATCATTTATCGTCCATCGTGATTTCTCTTATGATCGTGGAAAACAAATCGTCGATAAAATGAAAGAGCTAATACCGAGGCAGCAGTTTGAGGTTCCTGTCCAAGCAGCAATTGGAAATAAAATTGTTGCACGTTCGACGATTAAAGCGGTACGTAAGGATGTAACAGCCAAGTTATATGGTGGAGATATTTCACGTAAACGTAAATTACTTGAGAAACAAAAAGAAGGTAAGAAACGAATGAAGATGGTTGGATCTGTGGAAGTGCCGCAAGAAGCATTCATGGCTGTACTTCAAATGGGCGACGATTAATTAATAGAATTGTGTCTTATGGGAGAACTTGAACACAGCTTTTCTGTGGGATGGTTTTCCTTTTTGACTTTTTCGTTTACGGGAGTTGAACAATTTATGGAATCCATACAATCGGTTTATATTCATATTCCATTTTGCAGACAAATTTGTCATTACTGTGATTTTGTAAAGTTTTTCTATAATGAGGAACTAGCTACAGAATACCTAGAGGCTTTATTTCAAGAAATAGATACTGTTTTGCCAGGCGACAAGCACAAGATGAGAACAATGTACATCGGTGGTGGTACACCAACAGCCTTGACGATGAAACAATTACACACTTTATTTCGATTTTTAAATAAAAAATTTGATTTTTCAAGTTTTGAAGAGGTTTCGATTGAAATAAATCCAGGCGATATTGATGCGGATAAAACCAAATTATTAAAGGACTATGGTATCACTCGAATATCATTTGGTGTACAAGTAATGGATGATAGGATGCTTGAACAGCTTGGTCGTGTGCATCGTGTGAAGGATGTTTATGATACAGTGCATCTACTGAAGCAGCGTGATTTTGCAAATGTGAGCCTTGATTTGATATATGCTCTACCAAATCAAACGGTTGAGCAATTCCAAGCTTCGTTGGATGAAGCCCTTTCTTTTGGGCTGCCACATTATTCCACGTATGCTTTGCAAATTGAACCAAAAACTATTTTTTATCAAAAGCATAAAAAAGGACAGCTCCATCGTCCGCCGGAAGACGATGAGGTAATGATGTATGAAATATTAAAGCGTACGATGAAATCGAAGGGTATTCATCAATATGAGGTAAGCAACTTTTCTTTGCCGGGATTTGAAAGCAAACATAATCTAACCTACTGGAATAACGATTATTATTACGGTTTTGGTGCTGGGGCACATGGTTATTTACCTGGAAAACGAGTTACAAACATTCGCCCACTGCCAGCTTATGTAAAAAAAGCATTTGCAGATGGAAAACCAATATTGCAAGTAGATAAGGTTAGCATAAAAGAAAGAATTGAAGAAGAAATGTTTCTAGGACTTCGAAAAATAAACGGTATTGACAAGAAACATTTTCAAGAGCGGTTTGGAATCGAAATAGAACGGTTATATAAAAAAGAGCTTGAAAATCTACTGAATAATGGTTTGATTTACGAGGATGTTCAATCGATTCGGTTAACAGAACAAGGGATGCTTCTTGGCAATCGCGTCTTTGAAAAATTCCTGCTGGACAGAGATCCTACAATAGAAACAATCTCCTAAGAGAGGTTTTTCAAAAAAAACGGTGAAAATGACAAAAATCGAAATCAGTAGACCTTCGACTGAGTATCGACACGCCCTTTGTCGAATGTCGAAGTCACACATCCTGTGCAAGTCCGTTCCGCACGTATTAACTGCATACGTTCTGCTCCTTGGAAAAGAAAATCACTTTTTCCTGCGTGCAAGATCGTCTGCTCAAAGCTACACTGCCTCGAACTGCGACGCACAGGACGTGCTAGTGTCGGCATCGCAACAAGGCTTTTCTAGGGGCGAGTAATCGCAGCCCCATGACATTGCGACTTTAGACGACCTCGGTCTTTTTCATCCTACTTTTTGAACACGCATTAAGACGTTCTAATTGACAAAAAAATAGTCATTTGATAATTTTATAGTAGTATTAGCACTCGGGTACATAGAGTGCTAACAGGAGTGATCATCATGCTAACAGAGAGGCAACTTACAATTTTACAAGTCATAATTGATGATTTCATTGATTCAGCGCATCCAATCGGGTCACGAGCACTTTCTAAAAAAGAAAACCTTCCATATAGTGCAGCAACGATTAGAAATGAGATGGCTGATTTAGAAGAACTGGGTTTCTTGGAAAAAACTCATACATCTTCCGGGAGAGTTCCATCAGAGAAAGGCTACCGTTATTATGTAGACCATTTGATTGGTCCGATTATAAGTCCGAGCCCAAATGAAGTAACGATTATTAAAAATATTATCGACGATGGCTTTTTTGAATTTGAACAAATCGTGCAAATGTCTGCAGAGGTTCTATCGAAGCTTACGAGCTATACATCGATTATTCTCGGTCCAGAAATGTTTGAAACGAAACTGAAACAAATCCAAATTCTTCCGCTTTCAGCGCATACCGCTGTAGCTATTCTGGTTACAAATACAGGACATGTGGAGCACCGTTCATTTTCAATACCTGAAAAGGTCCGTGCTTCGGATCTAGAGAAAATGGTAAATATAATGAATGATAGCCTTAAGGGAGTGCCGATTGTTCAATTGCAAGAGAAATTAGCAACAGAGGTTGCTCAACTGATGAAGATGTATATTGATGATTTTGATACATCGTTTGACTATTTGAAATCTGTTTTCTTGAGTGAACATCCTGTCAAACTATATATTGGAGGTAAATCCAATATATTGATGCAACCTGAATTCAACGATGTTGATAAAATTCGCTCATTCTTTAACATGATGGAAAAAGAAGACGAGATAGCTAATTTACTCAAAAACACGAAAAGTGGTATTGAAGTAACGATTGGTAATGAGAACGAAGTAGAAGCAATTAAGGACTTAAGTTTGATAACTGCTTCTTATCACATGGAAGGGGACCATATGGGAACTATTGCATTACTTGGTCCTACGAGAATGGAGTATAGAAAAGTCATCACTCTACTAAGAGGCTTATCAAATGAAATGACAGACGCATTGTACATGTGGTACAAAAATGATGATGCATAAATGAATCAATTAATTAACCTTAGGTCTTAGCATCTATGCTAGTTCAGTAACCAATATAGTTTCATTAAAATGCTATTCATGATATAGTCTTACTTGGTAAATAGGAAAGTAATACTTTTCTATTGACAATGCACAGGTGAAGTCATTTGCTGAAAGCCTTGGCGAATGTAATTTTTCTAAGAATTTTTTAATATGGAGGTGGCATTGGTGGAAGATCAAAATAAAGATACAATAACAGATGAGAGATCCATCACCAATGATGAAGTTGAAGTGATTGATTCTGCCGATCAAGAGACAACGGAATCAACCGAAACTGATTCAGCTAGCACGGAAGAGCTAAAAACAGAGAATGAAGCACTGAAAGCGGAAAAGGATGAAGTATTCAACCGATTGCTTCGCTTACAGGCTGAATATGATAATTTCAAAAAACGCTCGCAAAAAGAGAAAGAAGCAGAACGTAAGTATAAATCACAAGATTTAATCAATGAACTGCTTCCTGCTCTAGATAATTTTGAAAGAGCTCTACAAGTAGAAGTTACGGAAGCAAACGCAAGTCTTTTTGATGGAATTACGATGGTATATCGTCAATTTCAAGATGCATTAAAGTCACAAGGTGTTGAAGTGATTGAAACAGAAGGAAAAGCTTTTGATCCTACTTTACATCACGCAGTAATGCAAATCGAAGATGAAGAAATCGAATCGAATACTGTTGTAGAAGAATTACAAAAAGGATATCTGCTCAAAGATCGCGTAATCCGTCCAGCAATGGTTAAAGTGAATAAATAATCGGATAGGTAGTTTAAGGAGGATATTGTAATTATGAGTAAAATTATTGGTATTGACTTAGGAACAACGAATTCATGTGTAGCAGTGATGGAAGGCGGCGAAGCGGTAGTTATTCCGAATCCGGAGGGGAACCGTACAGCTCCATCTGTTGTTGCATTTAAAAATGGTGAAAGACAAGTGGGGGAAGTTGCAAAACGTCAAGCAATTACAAACCCAAATACAATTCAGTCCATTAAACGTCATATGGGAACAGATTACAAAGTTAAAATTGAAGATAAAGAATATACACCTCAAGAAATTTCAGCTATTATTCTACAATATATTAAATCTTATGCAGAGGATTATATTGGTGAAAAGGTTGATAAAGCGGTAATTACTGTTCCAGCTTATTTTAATGATGCTGAGCGTCAAGCAACTAAAGACGCAGGTAAAATTGCTGGATTAGAAGTTGAGCGTATTATTAACGAACCGACTGCAGCAGCCTTAGCATATGGTATTGATAAAGATGATCAAGACCAAACAATTTTAGTGTATGACCTTGGTGGTGGTACATTTGACGTATCCATTCTAGATATTGGTGACGGTACATTTGAAGTAATTTCAACTGCAGGGGATAACCGCCTAGGTGGAGATGACTTTGATGATGTTATCATTAACTATATGGTAGAAGAATTTAGAAAAGAAAACGGAATTGACTTGTCGAAGGATAAAATGGCTACGCAACGTTTGAAAGATGCTGCAGAGAAAGCGAAAAAAGATCTTTCTGGTGTATCTCAAACACAAATTTCATTACCATTTATCACAGCTGGTGAAGCAGGACCGTTGCACTTGGAAATGAATTTAACACGTGCGAAGTTTGAAGAATTATCTTCTGATCTCGTTGAACGCACAATGATTCCAACTCGTAAAGCACTATCAGATGCAGGGTTATCAACAAATGAAATTCATAAAGTAATCCTTGTTGGCGGTTCAACTCGTATCCCAGCTGTTCAAGAAGCTATTAAAAAGGAAATTGGTAAAGATCCATCTAAAGGAGTTAACCCAGATGAGGTTGTAGCATTAGGTGCTGCAATTCAAGGTGGAGTATTGCAAGGTGACGTAAAAGACGTTGTCCTACTAGACGTTACACCACTTTCATTAGGTATTGAAACAATGGGATCTGTATTTACAAAATTAATTGAGCGTAATACAACAATTCCTACAAGTCATTCTCAAGTGTTCTCAACTGCTGCTGATAATCAAACAGCTGTTGATATCCACGTTCTTCAAGGGGAACGAGAAATGGCTGCAGATAATAAAACATTAGGACGTTTCCAATTAACGGATATCCCGCCAGCACCAAGAGGAATTCCGCAAATTGAAGTTTCCTTTGATATTGATGCAAATGGTATCGTTAATGTTCGTGCAAAAGATATGGGTACGAATAAAGAACAATCTATTACAATTAAATCATCTTCAGGTCTTTCAGATGAAGAAGTAGAAAAAATGGTACAGGACGCTGAAGAAAATGCAGAAGCTGATAAAAAGCGTCGTGAAGAAGTAGAATTACGCAATGAAGCAGACCAATTAATCTTTACTACAGATAAAACAATTAAAGATCTTGGAGATAAAGTTTCTGAAGAGGATAAGCAAAAAGCAGAGTCAGCAAAAGAAGAACTAAAAGCTGCAATTGAAGCGAATGATATCGATCAAATTAAAGAGAAGAAAGAAGCATTACAAGAACATGTACAACAGCTATCCGTAAAATTGTATGAGCAAATGCAACAAGATTCACAAGCTCAGCAAGGTCAGGAAGCAAATGATTCAAGTGATGATGTTGTTGATGCAGACTACTCTGAAGTTGAAGATGACAACGAAAAAAAGTAAGTAATGAATAAAGGATAGACCTAACCAAAAGTCAAAGTCAGGATTCTCTTGACTTTGACTTTTTTAAAGAAAATCATGATTTGCTATAAAGCAATCATTGATGATATGATAAAACCTATGCTATAGTGTGTCGGGAGAGTGAAGAAGGTTGAGCAAGCGAGATTATTATGATGTACTTGGAGTCGAAAAAGGCGCTTCAAAAGAAGAAATTAAAAAATCGTATCGGAAATTGGCAAGGAAATATCACCCAGATGTGAATAAAGCAGACGATGCTGCCGATAAATTTAAAGAAGCTAAAGAAGCATATGAAGTATTAGGTGACGATCAGAAACGTGCACAATATGATCAATTTGGTCATGCTGGAGCTAGTGGTCAGGGCTTTGGTGGTTTTGGCGGTGGAGCACAAGACTTCGGTGGCTTTGGCGATATATTTGATATGTTCTTCGGTGGCGGTGGTCGTACACGTGATCCAAATGCACCACAACAAGGAGCAGATTTGCAATATACGATGGTATTAGATTTTGAAGAAGCAATTTTTGGGAAAGAAACAGATATTACAATCCCTAGTGAAGAAGAATGTGATACATGTAACGGTTCTGGTGCTAAGCCAGGCACAAGCAAGAAAACATGTTCACACTGTAATGGATCTGGTCAATTGAATCAAGAACAGAACACGCCATTCGGTCGTGTTGTTAACCGTAGAGTATGTCATTACTGTAATGGAACTGGTAGTATCATTCCAGATAAATGTAATACATGCGGTGGAACTGGAAGCGTAAAAAAGAACAAAAAAATTCATATCAACATTCCTGCTGGTATTGATGAAGGTCAACAAATTCGCGTAACTGGAAAAGGTGAGCCAGGTAAAAACGGTGGACCTGCTGGTGATTTGTATGTTGTCGTTCAGATTAGACCACATGACTTCTTTATACGTGAAGGAGATCATATTTTCTGTGAATTGCCATTAACTATTACCCAAGCAGCATTAGGTGATGAAGTCGAAGTTCCTACTGTACACGGAAAAGTAAAACTGAAAGTGCCTGCTGGAACTCAAACCGGGAAAACCTTCCGTCTTAAAGGGAAAGGTGCACCGAATGTACGTGGACGTGGTCAGGGAGATCAGCATATTAAAGTGAAGGTAATGACTCCTACACAATTGACTGATAGACAAAAAGAACTGCTTCGTGAGTTCAATGAAATTGGTGGAAATGAATCTACTGATGAACAGGACGAAAATATTTTCCAACGTTTTAAAAAAGCGTTTAAAGGTGATTAACGATGCTGTTCAGCAGCATCGTCTACATAATTTTCAGGTGAGCATCTTGAAGGGTAAGAAGCACAGTATATATCCAAGAGAGTCACTATCCAATGAAATGGGTGAATAATATAATGAAATGGTCTGAAGTTTGTATTCATACGACAAATGAAGCAATTGAGCCGATTTCTAATATTTTACATGAAACGGGTGCAAGTGGATTAGTCATTGAAGACCCGCAGGATTTAATAAAAGTACGTGATAATGTTTATGGAGAAATTTATGATTTAGATCCAAATGCATATCCTGAAGAAGGTGTGCGAATCAAGGCTTATTTACCGATGAATAGCTTTCTCGGTGAAACGGTGGAACAAATAAAACAAGCCATCAATAATTTATTGATTTATGATATCGATCTAGGCAAAAACCATGTTTCCTTAAGCGAGGTTAATGAGGAAGAGTGGGCAACTGCGTGGAAGAAATATTATAAACCTGTGAAGGTTTCCCAAAAAATAACCATAACACCAACGTGGGAAGAGTATACACCAGTTTCCAGTGATGAAATCATTATTGAACTAGATCCTGGCATGGCTTTCGGTACGGGCACACATCCTACAACAGTGCTAAGCATGCAGGCGTTAGAAACCTATTTAACAAGTGATGATGCAGTTATCGATGTTGGTTGTGGCTCGGGTGTACTTAGTATTGCTGCTGCAAAGCTTGGCGCAAAAGAAGTCTATGCATATGACCTGGATGAAATAGCTGTAAAAAGTACACAGCAAAATGCAAAGCTAAATGGGCTTGATAACCAGATTGTTGTTGCTCAGAATAATTTACTTGACCACGTAAACAAACAAGTAAATGTCATTGTTTCCAATATACTGGCAGAAATTATCGTTCGTTTTGTGGACGATGCATGGGATAATCTTGTAAGTGATGGATTATTTATAACATCAGGAATTATTCAGAATAAGAAGCAACTCGTCAAAGATAAACTTACGGAACAAGGTTTCGAAATTATAGCTGTAAATGAGATGGAAGATTGGATTTCCATTGTAGCTAGAAAAAAATAAAAAAAGTGACATACATGAAGTGGGTGTGCAAATGCAAAGATATTTCGTTCCATCTTCTCATTTTCAAGACAAGCTAATTCGAATTACAGGTGATGATGTTCATCATATTACCCGTGTCATGCGATATAATATTGGGGATAAAATTATTTGTAATAGCGAATATGGTAAGGCTGCCCTCTGTCAGATTTCACAAGTAACAAGTGATGAAATTCAAGCTACAATTGAAACTTGGCTTGACGAAAATGCAGAATTACCAATTAATGTTACAATTGCTCAAGGTATCCCTAAAGGCGATAAATTTGATTTAGTCCTGCAAAAAGGAACGGAGCTTGGTGCGTATGCATTTATTCCATTTCAAGCTAAACGCTCGATAGCAATTTGGGATCAAAAGAAGGCAGAAAAAAAGCAACAACGATTTGAAAAAATCATTAAAGAGGCAAGTGAGCAAAGTCATCGTAATATAGTTCCTCATATGAAAAAACCAATGTCGATTGAGATGTTGATTGAAGAAAGCAAAAACTATCATGTGAAACTTTTTGCATATGAGGAAGAGGCAAGGGTTTCGAACCCTAATACTTTTGGTAATATAGTTAATAGATTTGAAGCTGGACAAAACATTCTAGTTTGTATCGGTCCAGAAGGTGGGTTTTCTGAGAAAGAGGTAAACATACTAAAAGAAAACGATTTTCTTCCCGTTCGGCTAGGTCCTAGGATTTTAAGAACAGAGACTGCCGCGCTTTATGCGCTCGCAAGCATATCGTATCATTTTGAAGAAATGAGGTGTTCGGAATGCCAACAGTAGCATTTCATACATTAGGCTGTAAAGTGAACCATTATGAAACAGAAGGAATTTGGCGGATGTTTATGGAAAAGGGCTATGAACGTGTTGATTTTGATCACGATTCAGATGTCTATGTTATTAATACCTGTACAGTTACCAATTCCGGAGATAAAAAGAGCAGACAAGTAATACGAAGAGCAATTCGGAAAAACCCGAATGCAGTTGTTTGTGTAACGGGCTGCTATGCTCAAACTTCACCAGGTGAGATTATGGAAATTCCTGGTGTCGACGTTGTAGTAGGAACACAGGAAAGAAAAAATATCTTTACGTATATTGAAGAACATCAAGAAACGAAAGAACCGGTTAATGGTGTTTCTAACATTATGAAAAACCGTGTGTTTGAAGAAATGGATGTACCTGTTTTTACAGACCGTACCCGAGCATCCTTGAAAATTCAAGAAGGCTGTAATAATTTCTGTACATTTTGCATTATCCCATGGTCACGTGGATTACTCCGTTCAAGAGAACCTGAGAATGTAATCAGACAAGCAGAGAAATTAGTGGAAGCTGGTTATAAAGAGCTTGTCCTCACTGGTATCCATACGGCAGGTTATGGTGAAGATATGAAGGATTATAACTTTGCAATGCTTCTTAGGGAATTGGAACAAGTAGAAGGATTGAAACGGATTCGTATTTCTTCCATTGAGGCAAGTCAAATTACAGACGAAGTGATTGATGTATTGGATAAATCAGAGAAAATTGTCAGGCATTTACACATTCCATTACAAGCTGGCTCTGATTCTGTTTTAGCAAGAATGCGCAGAAAATACTCAACAGCTTTCTATAAAGAGAAGGTAAGTAAAATTCGAAAAGCGTTACCTGGCTTGGCAATTACATCAGATGTTATTGTTGGATTCCCAGGCGAAACGGAAGAAGAATTTATGGAAACGTACAATTTTATAAAAGAGATTGGTTATTCAGAGCTTCATGTATTCCCGTTTTCAAGAAGAACTGGTACCCCAGCTGCACGTATGGATAATCAAGTAGATGATGAAGTGAAAGAAGAGCGTGTTCACCGCCTTATTTCATTGTCTGACCAATTAGCGAAAGAATATGCTTCCGGGTATGAGAATGAAGTTCTCGAAGTTATTCCGGAAGAGCGTATCCTGGACGAGAACCACCCTGAATTGCTTGTAGGTTATACAGATAATTATATGAAAGTGCAATTTGAAGGCACTGCAGACATGATTGGCAAGATTGTTCGTGTGAAAATCACGAAATCTGGATATCCATATAATGAAGGTACATTTGTTAGGGTTATGGAACATGCAACACATGCTGGTGAAAAGATAGTTAATCAATAACGTATTTAGAAAGGAAGTTTAAGGTGAGTAATAAATTAGCTAAATATATTGATCATACACAATTAAAGCCGGATACAACGAAGGAACAAATAAAGAAATTGGTTGAAGAAGCGAAGGAGTACGATTTTGCATCTGTATGTGTCAATCCGCATTGGGTTGCTTATTGCTTTGAGAACTTAAAAGAAACAACAGTAAAGGTTTGTACTGTAATTGGTTTTCCACTGGGAGCTAATTCAACGACTGTTAAAGCTTTTGAAACAGAACAAGCAATCAAAGACGGTGCAACAGAAGTGGATATGGTCATTAATGTTGGAGAATTAAAGTCTGGGAATGACGATCTTGTAAAAGCTGATATTCAAGCTGTTGTGAATGCGGCTAAAGGGAAAGCTTTAACAAAAGTAATCATTGAAACAGTTTTGTTAACTGATGATGAGAAAGTTCGTGCTTGTCAATTAGCAAAAGAAGCAGGTGCTGATTTTGTTAAAACTTCTACAGGCTTTGCAAGTGGCGGTGCAACGGTTGAAGATGTTCAACTGATGCGCGAGACAGTTGGTGCCGAAATGGGGGTTAAAGCATCTGGCGGTGTTCGTGATTTAGAAGGAATGAACGCAATGATTGAAGCAGGTGCAACCCGCATTGGTGCTAGTGCTGGAGTCGATATTATCAATGGAATTACAGGCACTGACGATTATTAATTCAGCAAAATTAGTAATAAAAGAAGTATTTACTAGTATAATTAGTTAAATAATCGTTGACCAGATTGTAGGAATATATTATACTTTAAAAAGGCATGAGAAGGTAGTCATGTCGGTATAAATTGGTTTTGTGCTTCGGAGGGAGGGAAATTAGCATGTCAAATACAACTCGCGTTCGTAAAAACGAGTCTCTTGAGGATGCTCTTCGTCGCTTCAAACGCAGTGTGTCAAAAAGTGGTACACTACAGGAATATCGTAAACGTGAACACTATGAGAAACCTAGTGTTAAACGTAAGAAGAAATCTGAAGCTGCTAGAAAGCGTAAATTCTAAAGAGGGTGCAAGCGTATGACGTTACTTGATCGATTGAACCAAGACATGAAGCAAGCTATGAAGAACAAG
This sequence comes from Oceanobacillus sp. FSL W7-1309, assembly GCF_038002145.1. Lineage (NCBI taxonomy): Bacteria > Bacillati > Bacillota > Bacilli > Caryophanales > Bacillaceae > Oceanobacillus > Oceanobacillus sp. FSL W7-1309. The sequence goes on along the minus strand of NZ_JBBOBX010000002.1, from coordinate 842,353 downwards.
GATAAAGAAACGCTAAGCGTTATTCGCATGGTGAAAGCTTCTATCCAGAATGAATCGATTAAACTTAGTAAAGATACACTATCTGAGGACGAAGATCTAACAATTTTATCCAGAGAAGTTAAACAACGGAAAGATTCCCTCCAAGAATTTAAATCTGCTGGACGTGAAGATTTAGTTGAAAAACTTGAAAATGAATTGGTAATTTTACAAAAGTATTTACCGAAGCAACTTTCGGATGAAGAACTACTTTCAATTATCCAAGTAACGATTCAGGAAGTAAATGCTACATCAATGAAAGATATGGGTAAAGTGATGGGCGCTGTAATGCCTAAGGTTAAGGGCAAAGCAGATGGCTCTCAAATAAAAAAACTTGTACAACAAGAATTACAATAATAAGTTAAAGAATCTCAAGTCATTAGGCTTGGGATTCTTTTCTTGTTCGTAAGTAAACGAAAAAATTTGAATGCTGTGGATAACTTAGTTATCTAAACAGTTACGTCCAGCTCCAGCGCCCAACGACTAGAGCGAGACTTGCCTCACCTCCGTACGTCGCTAACCGGGCGCTTGCACTTTTATTCAATATGAAAATTATAAGCCTTTTAGAAATGTGGAAGATAAGCACCATCAAAGTTTCTCAATGGATAAGATTATGATAGTATCTAATTATGACATAACTCCTGTTAGAGAACTACTAGTCGCTAGGTCTTTGGTCGATACGTTGGTGCATTTGTGCAAATTGAAATGATGTATACTTTTCTATTTGCTAAAAATTGAAACCAATCCCATACCACTTCCGTATTAATTGATAACAGGCTGAGGGAGGTGAATAATGATGTCGAGGAAACGACTCAAACAATACATACTCATAATTGCAGCCATCTCCATAGCACTTATTTACCTTGTTTTGGATAATATTTCAATTGCTAGTGCCGAGGAACAAGGTGGTGGAAAGTCAGTTTATGTTATACCGATTGAACGAGAAGTAGAGCGTGGGCTAGAGGCTTTTTTAGAGCGCACAACTTCGGAAGCGGTTGAAGCTGGTGCCGATCATATTATTTTTGAAATTGATACTCCAGGCGGGAGGGTCGATGCAGCAGGTCAAATCGGTCAAATTATCCAGGGTCTACCAATCCCGACAACAGCATTTATCGTTAATGAGGCATTATCAGCTGGTTCTTATATCGCGTTATTTTCTGAAACCATTTACTTCAAGCCACATGCAACAATGGGTGCAAGCGGTGTGATTAATTCTGATGGTACAGCAGCAGATGAAAAAGCGCAATCAGCTTGGTTTGCGGCAATGAAAAGTGCTGCTGAATCTACTGGGAGAGATCCACTTTATGCATTAGCTATGGCCGATAGTAGTATTGACCTGCCTGAATACGGGGCACCTGAAGGAAGGTTTTTAACACTTGGCCCAGCAGATGCTGTAGAAGTCGGTTATGCGAATGGAATTGTGGATGATCGAGTGGAATTGCTGCATGAACTTGGTTTGTCGAATGCTTCCATAATTGAGACAGAACCGACTGTCGCAGAGGAAGTAGCACGATTTCTAACAAACCCAATTGTAATCCCAATTCTTCTATCTGTGGCAAGTCTTGGCTTAATCGTGGAATTGTATTCTCCTGGATTTGGAGTACCAGGAATAATGGGGATTGTTTCTTTATTATTATTTTTCTACGGTCATATCGTTGCAGGACTAGCAGGTATGGAAGCTGTCATACTACTAGTACTAGGTATTATTTTGATTGTAGCTGAATTTTTTGTCCCAGGTGGGATTTTAGGACTCCTTGGAATTGGTGCCATCATCGGTTCATTATTTATGTCAGGATACGATTTAGGTCATATGTCGATGAGTATCGGAATTGCATTTCTTGTTACGCTAATTGTTGCAATTATTCTTTTTAAACGAATTGGCATGGATAAAGGGGTTTTTCGACATATTATTCTTAGGGATAGTACTGCAACAGAGCAAGGATATGTATCATCCACAAATCGGTTGGAGTTAATCGGTATGGAAGGTATTACTGCCACCCCTTTACGACCATCGGGCATTGGAGAATTTGACGGTGAACGAATTGATATTGTCTCAGAAGGAAGCTTTATTGATCGTAATAAGTCTGTTAAAGTGGTAAGAGTTGAAGGAGTTCGTGTCGTAGTTAGAGAAGTATAATGCTATACATGAAAATCATAAGGAGGAATTTTTAATGTCATTAACAGAATTAATGCCGCTTATTATTATTGCGGTAATCTTAATTGCAGTTGCAATTTTATTCACGTTTGTACCAGTGGCGCTATGGATTAGTGCTTTAGCTGCTGGAGTAAAGGTTAGTATTTTTACACTAATTGGAATGCGATTACGTCGAGTTGTTCCAAACCGTGTAATTAATCCTTTAATCAAAGCACATAAAGCAGGTTTAAACGTCAAAACAAACCAATTGGAAAGTCACTACCTAGCGGGTGGTAACGTAGATAGAGTAGTAAATGCTTTAATAGCTGCGCATCGTGCAAATATTGAGCTTCCATTTGAACGCGGGGCTGCTATCGACTTAGCAGGGCGTGACGTATTAGAAGCTGTTCAAATGAGTGTAAATCCGAAAGTAATTGAAACCCCATTTATTGCTGGTATCGCGATGGATGGTATCGAAGTAAAAGCACTTGCTAGAATTACTGTACGTGCAAACATTGATCGACTTGTCGGTGGAGCAGGGGAAGAAACAGTTATCGCTCGTGTTGGTGAAGGTGTTGTAAGTACAATTGGTAGTTCAGACACACATGCAAAAGTATTAGAAAATCCAGATTCGATTTCACAGACAGTTTTAAGTAAAGGCCTTGATTCAGGAACAGCTTTTGAAATTCTGTCGATTGATATTGCCGACGTGGATATCGGTAAAAACATTGGAGCTATCCTACAGACAGACCAAGCTGAAGCTGATAAAAATATCGCACAGGCAAAAGCGGAAGAACGCCGTGCAATGGCGGTTGCTCAAGAGCAAGAAATGGTTGCAAGAGTTCAAGAGATGCGTGCGCATGTTGTGGAAGCTGAAGCAGAGGTTCCAAAAGCACTTGCCGAAGCATTACGCACAGGAAAAATGGGTGTTATGGATTATATGAATTATAAAAACATTGATGCTGATACTGGTATGCGTGATACAATTGGTAAATTAACTAAAGATAGCAGTGAAGATGATCAAAAATAATGTTCATCAATAAAAGCGGAAGTGCCCGGTTAGCGACGTACGGACTGCGCCCCGAACTTTGGAGTGGTTCGACGAGTCGAACATTCCTACGAAGGCTATTCGCTGGGCACTGGAGCTGGATCATGAAATTGAAGGAGGGGTCTGATGGGCTGGATTTTCGATAACCTCTTCATAATTATCATTATTATTTCAGGGATTATCGGCTTTTTTAACAACTCGAATGAGAAGCAGAAACAACAAGAAAAAGAGAAGAAAAAAGCACCTCCACAAAGGCCGGGAAGAACAGTGTCAGAAGGAACGCGAACTCCAGAACGCAAGCCGCAGCCTGTAGCAGAGCAAAGAGTGTATCGTGAAGAAAGATCACGAGATACGGTTTCAACTGCCTCAATTGCAGAGCAGCAAAAGCAGCAAATGGAGAAGCTGGCTAGTAAGTATAGCACTATTTCAAATTCAAAAATTGAGGATTTGAAGTCACAGGCGGATAGTGGAAGTATTTTACTTGAGCCTGAGAAGGAAACAAGTAAAAAACAAGAAAGACTGAAGAAACAAGTAGTTGGCAATCTTGGTGCAAAAGGATTAGTTAATGGCATTATCATGTCTGAAATACTAGGACCACCGAGAGCTAAAAAGTCATATAAAAATGTTTTAGACGATCGAATCAAATAAGTTGAATCTTAACCACTGCTACATAAGCTTAATTGCTTATAAAGCAGTGGTTTTTTATGATTTTATCTCATTTGCAAGGAAACTGCGACGAAACTTGCAAATATGTGCAATAATACCCCTCCGAGATTGCTACGGGCGAATGCTTTCCGTGGGCAGGTGTCTGAAGCCTCATCCGGACTAGTTAGTGAAAAGTACTGTTTCTGTTTCAATCAACTATGTTAGTGAAAATCAGTGAGCCCATTCTGGCGTAGTGTTTCCACAGCGGATAAATCCACAATTCATCAATGCACATTAGTGTGAAGTTTATATTTTATATAAATCATCAGACCACATAAAACCCACTTTTTTATCAAGCATTTTGTTCTTATGTATTAAGCACCTTCATACATATGTATGTGAGGGGGGATCATCATTGGCTAAATGGCAACAAAGATTACGCACCTTGTTAACAGAACAATTCTCTCTTCCTTCTGATATAATCCTTGAAATGCCTAGAATTACGGTAATTGGAAACATACACATATACATTGAAAACCATCAAGGCTTGGCTGTATATTCCGAAAATGAACTAAAGTTAAAAACCAATAATGGCTATGTTCAAATTAGGGGTACTTCCTTTGTGCTAAAAATGATGCTTCCTAAAGAAATTTTACTCGAAGGAACTATTTCTGAAGTGAAATTCTTAGGAAACTAAAGCCTTGAACAAGAGGAGGATACAATTGAAGCATTTAAATAGTAAAGCAGTAACTGGCTATGTCACAATTCTAGTAAAAGGTACAGCTCCTGAGATGTTTTTTCAAAAATGTGCGAATGCTGGAATTTCCGTTTGGGATGTAAAAAAAAGAGACACCGATTTATGTGAAGGTAATATAAAGCTCTCCGATATCAAACAAATGAAACATATCAGAAGGAAAACAATTTATAAAATTACGTTTACTGGTAAGAACGGTTATCCATTTTTAATTAGACGATTTTTAAAAAAGAAGCCATTGGTACTTGGGTTATTTTTCAGTGTACTTCTCTTCTTTTTTTTATCGAATATTATTTGGGAAGTTAAAATTAGTGGTGTTCCAAAAGATATTGAAGAAAAGATAGACAAGCAGTTAGTTAGTTACGGAATTCATCCAGGGGCTTGGCTTTTTTCCCTGGATCCTCCAACAGCGATTCAACAAAAACTAATGAAGGATGTGCCTGAACTTCTTTGGGCTGGCGTGGATCAAAAAGGGACAACCTTCTATTTAGAGGGAGTAGAAAAGGTTGTCGTTGAAGAAGCGGATCCAAAACAACCCCGAAATTTAGTTGCTGCGAAAAAAGGCGTTATTACAAATTTATATGTATCAAAAGGGACCTCTCATGTACAAGTGAATGATTATGTGGAACCTGGTGATCTCTTGGTTTCTGGAATATTGAAAGGACAAGAGGTAGAAGACGAAGAAAATGAATCGGAAGAACGACAGGAACAAGCTAAAGAGCTAGTGGCTGCTGAAGCTGAAATTACAGCAAATACCTGGTATGAGGTTTCCGTTACGGTACCGCTTGAATTTAATTATGAAGAGATAACAGGAAACCAAAAAAAGAAATATTATCTTAAAACAGGAGAATTTCAGTTACCAATTTGGGGATTTGGAGAGCCTGATTATAAAGAAATTCATCGAGAATCAAATGGTAATAACCTACGTTTTTTTAAATGGGAGCTCCCGATAGAAATTGTTGAAACCATTTTAAGTGAGAAGACGTATAATAAAGTGAGCCGAACAAAAGAAGAAGCTATTGAAGCAGGAATTGATCAAGCTATTATTCAACTACAAAATGAACTAGGTGCTGAGGCAACAATATTGTCTGAAAAAGTTTTGCATGAAAGTATCGAGCATGGTAAAGTAAACTTAACCCTATTTGTTTCAGTTGAAGAAAATATTGTAAGAGTAGAACCATTAAATCAAGGAGACTGATTATGCCAGGTAACTTAATTGAAATTGAATTGCATTTAACAGGTACGAATGAAGCGCTCGCATTATTCGGCATAAACGATAAGCATCTGAAGCAGCTAGAAAATCTTTTAAACGTGTCCATCGTATCTCGTGGAGAAGCTGTTCGAGTTTCTGGTTCGGAGGAAGCGATTGCGCTTGTCCAAGAAATTCTTCTCACTCTTTTATCGGTTATTAGAAAAGGGCAAACCATTTCTGAACGAGATGTCGTTTACGCTGTTGACTTAGCAAAAAAAGGTGAAATTAAACAACTAGAAGCGCTTTTCGAAGACGAAATTACGAAAAATGTAAAAGGCAAATCAATTCGTGTAAAAACGCTTGGTCAAAAAAACTATATCGCTGCGATTAAGGCGAATGACCTTGTCTTTGGAATCGGTCCAGCCGGAACCGGTAAAACATATCTCGCTGTAGTAATGGCAGTGCATGCATTAAAAAATGGACTTGTTAAACGAATTATTCTAACGCGCCCAGCTGTAGAAGCTGGTGAGAGCCTCGGATTTTTACCTGGGGACTTAAAGGAAAAAGTAGATCCTTATTTACGTCCTCTATATGATGCACTTCATGATGTGTTAGGGGCGGAACATACACAGCGTTTGATCGAGAGAGAGACAATTGAAATTGCGCCACTTGCTTACATGCGTGGACGGACGCTGGATGATGCATTCGTTATTTTAGATGAAGCGCAAAATACAACACCAGCCCAAATGAAGATGTTTTTAACCAGATTGGGCTTTGGCTCAAAAATGGTTATCACTGGTGATATTACCCAAATTGATTTGCCTAAAGGGGTTAAATCGGGTTTGCATATTGCACAGCAGCTATTAGCTTCTATAGAGGGAATCTCATTGATACATTTGAATCAAACGGATGTTGTAAGGCATCCACTAGTTCAACGTATCATTGCAGCATATGAAACTGAAAACTAGAAATAGAATAAAACAGGAAAGACCCTAGGCTATACGGGTCTTATTTCTGTATAGATGCTTGATAAAGTGAAACCCCGTAAAGTAGCGTTTCACTTTCCTCCCCATTGCTTGTTAGAAATACAAGGGAATGAGCTAAAGACCATTAAACAGAATAAGGAATTCACGGGACTGTTTCCCCCGCCCTTTACATATTTGGTTTCTAAAATTAGAGCGGGGATACAGTACGTTGATGCGTGATAAATTGGGGTGATACGAATGAAAGAGCGAATAAGTAAAAAGCTCGAGTCGTTAGGGAAAAAACATAATTGGCTATTCATATTATTACCAGTAGTTTTATTAGGTGTCTTTTTCTTTTTTATAACGCTAAATAATGTTCAAACAGAAATCTACGATATTGAACGATTCAGTAATGCAAGTGAAACGATTCGTTCTCCTATCACAATTGAGAATGAACAAGAAACGGAACGGAAAACAAGGGAGACCGTTCAATCTGTGCAAGATAGATATAGCATATCCAATGAAGTTACGATGGAGCAAGTAAGTTTTGTGGAGGAAATATTTGACGGTATTTTCAAACTAGAAGAAGAAAGTGAAGGTAGGCGTGATGAAGAGGAAACACCTGCACCTCTTACAGATCAAGAAAAAGTAATCCAATTAAAGCAAATTTTATCTGATGAAATAAGCAACTCTGTAAAAGACGGTACATTGATCCACCTTCTACAATTCAGTGAAGACGAATTGGATGCGGGAAAAGAGATACTGGCAGAAGCACTTGAGGAAACATTAAACAATGGTGTACGTACAGAGAATTTGGAAACTGCAAAGGCAAATGTCAATCAGTATATTGAATATGCGGATATAGAAGAAACGTTGAAGGAACCATTAATGGAGCTCACAAATTTTGCTGTGGTTGAAAATTCTTTTTTTGATGTGGAAAAAACCTCAGAGGCAAGAAAAGAGGCTGCAAGCAGTGTTGATCCAGCTATGATTCGTGCTGGTGAGGTAATTGTTAGAGAAGGACAAACGATAACGAATGAAATTTATGAAAAGCTGGATCTTGTTGGATTGCTGGACGAGCAGAGTAATATTTATCCAGTAATCGGGCTTGCTTTGCTTATTATCATGATTTGCAGCTTTATAACTATAGAGATGCATCACCTATCCAAGCAAAATAAATGGAGCTTGGAAAAAATGCTTGCAATCTTTTTTATTAGCATGATTGTCGTTTCTTTAATGAAGATAATTAGTGTTTATACAACACAGTCCAACCAGCTTTTTTTCGTTACCCCAATTGCCACGGGGGTTATACTAATTAAAATGTTAATCAATGAAAGATTAGCTATTGTGATGTCTATACTTTATGCTATTTTAGGAAGTGTTATATTTAATGGGCAAATAGCAGGTTCTTTAAATGTGGAAGCTGGGATTTACTTCCTTGTCAGTCAATTAGCTGGGATTATCTTTTTAATGAATGTGAAGGATAGACTAACCATTTTAAAGACTGGGCTTGGTGTAGCTCTTGTCAATATTGTTACTGTATTACTATTTTTATTTCTTTCCTTTGAAAAATATTCCTGGTTTGACCTTTTTGTACATACAAGCTTCGGACTAACGTCAGCAATTCTAGCAACAGTATTAGCTATTGGTTTACTTCCATTTTTCGAAACGATACTTGGAATTCTTTCAGATATAAAATTATTACAGCTTTCTAATCCAAATCAACCACTTTTGAAAAAATTATTAACAGAATCACCTGGAACTTACCATCATTCAGTTATGGTTGCAAACATAAGCGAAACAGCTTGTGAAGCGATTGGTGCAAACGGATTGCTGGCTAGAGTTGGTGCCTATTATCATGACTTAGGTAAAACGGCCCGACCACATTATTTTATAGAGAATCAATTATCTGTTCGGAATCCCCATGATTTTATCGATCCGAAAAAAAGTGCCGAGATTATTATACGACACCCATATGACGGAGCTGAATTGTTAAATAAGCATAAAATGCCTAAAGAAATTATTGATATTGCCAAACAACACCATGGCACATCCTTATTGAAATTCTTCTATTATAAGGAGAAGGAAAAGAATCCGGATGTGGAAGAATCCGTTTTTAGGTATCCGGGACCTAAGCCGCAAACAAAAGAAGCAGCTATTATTTGTATTTGTGACTCGGTTGAAGCAGCAGTCCGATCCTTAGAAGAGCCTACAACCGAAAAAATTGAAGATATCGTAGCCTCCATCGTAAAGAGTCGACTCGCTGATGGACAATTAGATGAAAGTCCTTTAACATTAAAGGAGCTACATGTTATTCACCGAACCATTATTGAATCGTTAAAAGGAATATTTCATTCCAGAATTCAATATCCATCGAAGGAGGCAAAATAATGTACATTGATTTTCATGATGAAACAAATACTGTGACAAGTGACTATGTTGATTTATTAGAACGTTTACTTCAATTCGCAGCTGACAAAGAGGGTATATCTAAAGAAGCGGAAATGTCCGTTAATTTCGTTGATAATAAAGAGATCCAAGCGCTTAACCGTAATTATCGCGGGAAAGATGCACCTACCGATGTTATTTCTTTTGCGATGCAGGAATCGGTTGAAGGGGAGATTGAAATAGTTGGTGAGGATATGCCGTTAGCACTTGGAGATATAGTTATTTCCGTAGATAAGGCGAAGGAGCAAGCAACCGAATATGAGCATTCCTATGAAAGAGAACTTGCATTTTTGACGCTACACGGTTTCTTGCACTTGTTGGGATATGACCATATGAATAAATCAGATGAAGCGAAAATGTTTAAAAGACAAGAAGAAATACTAGGTGCGTTCGGAATTGAAAGATAAGAAACGTAAAATTGGATTTAATTATGCCTGGAACGGGATCAAGGAGATCGCGCAAACAGAACGTAATTTTAGAATACATTTGTTAGCAACGTTATTGACAATAACTGCCGGGTTTCTATTTAAGCTAACAATGGTAGAGTGGGCTATTATTGTTCTAACCATTGGACTGGTACTTATGGCAGAGGTAACGAATACCGCTATTGAGAAGCTTATTGATTACTTAAGACCGGAGATACATCCTGCAGCTAAAATAATAAAAGATGTTGCTGCTGGTGCTGTATTAATTGCCGCTATTATTGCTGCGGTTATTGGATTGCTTATATTTTTGCCAAAATTGTATAATTTTTTCTAGAAGAGGCCGGGATATAACGAAAGTGTTTAACTTTAAAGGCGAACCGTGCACAAACTTAGTGACATAGACTTCTGCGAGAGAGAAGGTGATAGGTGAGACACCGAAGTGCGATAGCACAGGGGGCTCACCAGTTACCTCTAAATGTGTGAAGTGTATTTCTAGAGTTGGTTGTTCGTATTTTTCCTATGTTAAAATACTTTTGCCCCAGCCTCTTCTTTTTGGCGTGTTTTACTTTCATATAATACGGGTAAGAGAAGGTTAAGTTTACATATTTTTATGTTAATCTTTGCATTTGGAATTTATTGTGGTACTTTAGGTGAAAAGATAATCTTTTTAAAGCTTTTGTCGATTGAATGAAAGCTTGCATTATTTGTAGTATTATAATGTAAAGAATCACATATTAAAGAAATCGTCGCGGAGGACACAGCATGGAAACAAATCATCAGTTTAAATCAGGATTTATTACAATAATTGGAAGACCCAATGTTGGTAAGTCAACATTTATGAATCGTGTTATAGGGCAAAAGATTGCTATTATGAGTGATAAGGCACAGACAACCAGAAATAAAATCCAAGGTGTGCTTACAACGGAGGATGCTCAGCTTATATTTATCGATACCCCGGGGATTCATAAACCGAAGCATCGACTGGGCGATTTTATGGTAAACGTAGCAGAAAGTACACTTAATGAAGTGGATGCTGTTTTGTTTATGATTAATGCAAAGGAAGGTTATGGAAAAGGTGATCAGTATATTCTAGATCGTTTGCAAAAAGTAAATAGCCCAATCTTCTTAATCATTAATAAGATAGATTTGGTTCATCCCGATGAATTACTGGCATTGATTGATCAGTATAAAGATAAGTGTAAATTTGAAGAAATTATTCCAATTTCTGCCTTGGAAGGAAACAATGTAAATCATTTAGTCGATGTTCTGAAAAGTCACATACCTGAAGGTCCTCAATACTATCCAGAAGATCAAGTAACCGACCATCCGGAACGCTTTATTATTGCTGAACTAATTCGGGAAAAAGTATTGCATTTAACAAAAGAAGAGGTACCTCATTCGATTGCAGTTGCAATAGAAAATATCGAAAAAAGAGAGCAAGAGAAGCTGCTCGTTCAAGCAACAATTATTACAGAAAGAAGCACACAAAAGGGTATTTTAATTGGTAAGCAAGGAAGTATGCTTAAAAATATTGGGAAAAATGCCAGGAAAGATATTGAAGCTTTACTGGGCTCTAAAGTATACTTAGAGCTTTGGGTTAAGGTTAAGAAAGATTGGCGGAATAGACAAAGTCAACTGCTTGAATATGGCTATCGCAGTGATGAGTACTAAATAAATACTCGAAAAGAGGATAAAAAGGACTGAGGTCTGTTATGGTTGCAATCTCCATAGCAACACTAATAATGTATCTGACGTTGCAGATTTTCAGCACTTGACGTGTCATTTTTACCGGGCATTTTGAACAACCTTTAAACTTGGTAATTTTTAATACTAATGAATTTCAGCTAAAGTGCCACTCTAAATAGTAAGTTACATTTTCATTAAACATTAAAGAAAGGTGGGGTTTCTTGTGATCGAACTAACGTGGAAAATATTTAGTCAGACAGGAAACATTGAAACCTATTTATTATTAAAGGAAATAGAAAATGCAACATCGCAACAAGAGTTTGGACAGACTGAAACAGAAGTAACACTAGATGCAAAAATATAACATTATCGAATACCATGAAGGTTTGAACTGAAGGAATGGTTGTGTGAGTAAATAGGCTGGCAGAACCATTCCACCAATGAGAAGCAATAATCAATAATCTTAACCGAAGCTTTCATCTTCATAGGAGGAGATGAAATAATCTGCATCTGTGGTTCTTTTTGTACAAGAAAAAGGGTGAAGCTGTGTGCTAGAGAAAATAGATGGAATCATCATTAAAACAAGGGATTATGGAGAAACCCATAAGCTTGTAACAATCCTTAGTAAAAACATTGGAAAATTCACAGCGCTTGCTAGAGGAGCTAAAAAACCAAAAAGTAGGATGGCTGCGGTTATACAGCCGTTTATACGCGCTCAACTATTTGTATATGTGAATCAAGGCTTGAGCACGATTCAGCAAGGAGAAATCGTTAATTCCTTTCGTCCAATTCGGGAGGATATTGTTAAAACCGCTTATGCAGCCTATATGACAGAGCTTACAGATAAATTACTGGATGAAAAAAGTCCAGATCCATACCTGTTTGATCAATTTGTTCAAACCATGACTTGGATATCTGAAAATGAAGAAGCCGAGATACCATTAATGATGTATGAGTTGAAGTTATTCGAAAAAGGAGGATTTGCTCCTACTGTTGACCGTTGTACCAATTGTGGCAATCGACAAATGCCATTCGCATTTTCAATTGCTGAAGGTGGAATGCTCTGTACCCGCTGCAGGTACATTGATGGGGAGGCAATCGGGCTTCCAGATACGATCGCTAAATTACTTTTTATGTTTTCATCAGTTGGTTTAGAACGTATCGGGACTATCTCCATCAAGCCAGAAAATAAGGAGCTTCTTCGAAATTTATTAAATGCATATTATGATCAATATGGTGGATTTTATTTAAAAACAAGGAAATTTCTAACACAGCTTGACAAATTAATGTAGCTAACGATTGACAGAATGAAAATGATAAAGTATGATTTTTACATATTTCAATATTAAATAATGATTTGCGAAGATGGAGATAAGTACCAGTTCCAATTCTATTTAAAGCGAGTCCAGGATAGTGTGAGCTGGATAACTAGATGTCTGGGAAAGGAACTCCTGAGCAAAGAAAATAAAGTGGCTCTAATACAGATTGTTCAAAAAGGCCGATGAAAATGACACAACATAAGGGTGTTGATCTTTGACTAAGACGAAACTATCAACACGTTCTGTGTCGAGTATCGAAGTCATCACAACTTGTGGAAGCTTGCAGGCTTGCTATTCATCCTTTTTTTGAACACGCAATTATATGGAGCAAATAGGGTGGAACCGCGGTAAAAACCGTCCCTATGTCTATAACATGTAGACATAGGGACGGTTTTTTAACGTTTTAAGATTAATGAATCTGGAGGTAATTTTTAATGAATATCCAAGAAATGATTTTAACATTACAAAAGCATTGGTCAGATCAAAATTGTATTTTGATGCAAGCGTATGATACGGAAAAAGGAGCAGGAACGATGTCACCAATGACATTATTACGCAGTCTTGGACCAGAACCATGGAATGTTGCTTATGTAGAGCCATCAAGAAGGCCTGCAGATGGCCGATATGGTGAAAATCCAAACCGTTTGTATCAGCATCATCAATTTCAAGTGATTATGAAGCCATCTCCAGCTAATATTCAACAACTCTACTTAGATTCTTTAGTAAAGCTTGGAATTAATCCGCTTGAACATGATATTCGCTTTGTCGAGGATAATTGGGAAAATCCCACATTAGGTGCTGCTGGACTCGGTTGGGAAGTATGGCTTGATGGTATGGAAATAACCCAATTCACATATTTCCAGCAAATCGGTGGACTTGAAGCAAATCCAGTAACCGTCGAAATAACTTATGGAATTGAACGTCTCGCTTCCTACATCCAAGATAAGGAAAATGTGTTTGATTTAGAATGGAATAACGGTGTAACGGTGCGTGATATCTTTTATCAGCCGGAGTTCGAGCATTCCAAATATACGTTTGAAGAATCTGATACTGAAATGCTCTTCCAGCTGTTTTCTATGTATGAGAAAGAAGCAGAGAGCACGATGAATAAAGGACTTGTATTTCCTGCATATGATTATGTTTTAAAATGTTCGCATACCTTTAACTTACTTGATGCCAAAGGTGTTATATCTGTGACCGAACGGACTGGTTACATCTCACGAATCCGCAACTTAGCCCGCAGTATCGCCAAAACCTATGTTGCAGAACGTGAGAAGTTAGGATTTCCAATGCTTGAAAAGGAGGAAAATTAAATGGCAAGAGATGTATTATTTGAAATCGGACTAGAAGAGCTACCTGCACGATTTATCGATGATGCAGAGCAGCAATTATTATCAAAAACAGAAGCGTGGTTAAAAGGACTTCGAATTCCTTTCGGCTCGATTACTTCATTTGCAACACCGAGACGTTTAGCTGTCTATATTCACGAAATGGAAGAATTCCAAACCACAATTGAGGAAGAAGCTAAGGGGCCTGCTGAGAAAATCGCTAAAGATGAAAATGGCGATTGGACAAAAGCAGCTATTGGTTTTACAAGAGGCCAAGGGAAAACACCTGACGATATTTATACGAAAGAGATTAAAGGTATATCCTATATTTTTGTGAAAAAGCATATTGAGGGGAAGCCTGTTCAAGAATTGCTTCCTGATTTCAAAGCAATACTAGAGTCGATTCAATTTGGCAAAAATATGCGCTGGGCAAAAGAAACACTTCGTTATGCCCGTCCGATTCGTTGGCTTGTTGCATTATTCGGGAGCGAAGTTATTCCGTTTGAAATCACTAGCGTACAAACAAGCAATATAACATATGGTCATCGTTTCTTAGGGAAAGAGATCCGTTTAGCTACAGCTTCTGAATACGAGTCTTCCTTGCTTGACAATTATGTAATTGTAAATCCTAAAAAACGTGAGGAAATGATTATTGAAGGTATTAAAACACTGGAAGAGGCCAATAATCTGTTGATTCCGGTTGACGCTGATTTACTAAATGAAGTAAGGAACCTTGTTGAATATCCAACAGTATTCATAGGGGCATTTGAAGAAGGTTTTCTAAATTTACCATCAGAGGTTCTCATTACTTCTATGAAAGAACACCAACGGTATTTTCCTGTAACAGCTACAGACGGGCAATTATTAGCACGTTTTGTTGGGGTTCGAAATGGAGATGTACATGAACTTGCGACTGTAATTCGAGGAAATGAAAAAGTTCTCCGTGCACGATTAGCAGATGCAGAGTTTTTCTTGGAAGAAGACCTTAAACAATCCATTGATTTTTATCAGGAAAAATTAGAACGTGTTGTTTTCCAGAAAGAATTAGGAACGATTCATGATAAAGTGGAGCGAGTTGTTCATATAAGTACAAAGATAACAGATTTAATTGGACTCGATGGTGATCAAAAGGAAAAAGTAGTAAGAGCTGCAACAATAAGTAAATTTGATCTTATGACAAATATGGTTAATGAATTTACTGAACTACAGGGAATTATTGGCGAAAAATACGCACTTCATTTTGGTGAGGATTCACTTGTTGCTGGAACAATACGCGAGCATTATTTACCAAAGCAAGCAAATGGAGAGCTTCCTAAAACATTAATTGGTTCGATAGTAAGTATTGCCGATAAGCTGGATACAATTGTGGGATGTATCTCTATAGGTTTAGTTCCAACGGGTTCCCAGGATCCGTATGGACTTCGCAGACAAGCAACAGGTGTATTACGTATCATAGCTGATAGAAAATGGGATATTTCACTGGAAACCCTGCTAGAGATTGTTACTTCTTTATATCAAACATTAGATATCGAGCTGGAAAACCAAGAAAAGGTAGCGATAGAGCTTAAAGAATTTTTCCAACTTCGCGCATCTTATTTGCTTAAAGAATTAAATGTCGAGCAGGATGTGATTAATGCGGTTGTACATCGCGCAATAGGAAACTTTGATTATACAATTGCAAAGGCAAAACTTTTATCTGAAAAGCGTAATGATGAAAACTTTAAGCATATCCAAGAGGCATTAGTTCGAGCCCTTAATTTATCTGATAAAGCAGAGGGTACAACTGTACGTACAGAACTATTTCAAACAGAATCTGAAGTAGCACTATTTTCGCAATATAACGTGGTTCGCGACACATTCAATACGTACAATAAGCAAAAAAATGCGGTTAAGGCATTAGCATGCTTAGAGGAATTAGCTATTCCAATCCATACATTCTTTGACAATAATATGGTAATGGCAGATGAAGAGGATATACGTACGAATCGTCTTTCGCTTATCAATGTACTTTCTATGTTGATTAAAGAATATGCTGATCTACAATTAATACAATGGAAACAGCACTTTTAAGCACAAGAGCGGAAGCGCCCGGTTAGCGACGTACGGACTGCGCCCCGAACTTTGGGGTGGTTCGACGAGTCGAAGATTCCTACGTAGAAGATAAAGGAAACATGCCCCATTAGGGGTATGCCGACGTTAGGCGCAGCCTGGTTTTAGTCGGCCATCCTTTACCAAGAGGCGATGTTGACTTTCGCCGCAAGGGTATAAGTGCGACTAGGCCTCATGTCTTAGCCAGTCGGCAAGTCTTCTTTATCGTACGGAGGTGAGGGAAGTCTCGCTACAGCTTTAGCGCTGTAGCTGGACGTAATCAAAAGTATAACGTATTTTCCCTTTTTGCTATATAATATAAAGAAATAGTATGACATATTGTTTTCGGGTGGTGAAAAGGTGGAATTATCCAAAAGACAGGAACAAATCATTGAAATAGTTAAAGGTAACGGTCCAATTACAGGAGAACATATTGCAGATCGATTAAATTTGACACGAGCTACCTTGAGACCGGATTTAGCAATCCTAACCATGGCCGGGTACTTAGACGCCCGCCCGCGTGTCGGTTATTTTTATACGGGGAAAACTGGTTCGGAATTACTTACAGAGAAAATAAAAAAATTCAAAGTACATGAATTTTTACAAGTACCTGTCGTTGTCAAGGATAGTGTGTCTGTATATGACGCCATATCAACCATGTTTCTTGAAGATGTCGGAACATTATTTGTTGTAGATGATAACTCCTGTTTAACAGGAGTACTATCCCGCAAAGACTTGTTGCGAGCAAGTATTGGGCAACAGAATTTAAGTGCTGTCCCTGTACATATAATTATGACAAGGATGCCAAATATTGCAGTATGTCGAAAAGATGACCTGCTAATTGATGCTGCTCAAAAATTGATAACAAGACAAATTGATGGATTGCCAGTTGTTAAAGAAATAGATGCGGGGCTTGAGGTCGTGGGCAGAGTGACGAAGACGACAATGACAAAAGCATTAGTAGAGTTAACAATAGGTGACCATGTGTAAGAAAACTTCAAAAGGGATGGAGGAGAGTTGTCGTAATGAATACTCAACCAATTGTTTTTGTATTATCTGACTCTGTGGGGGAAACTGCTGAATTAGTGGTAAAGGCAGGTCTAAGTCAGTTTGCGAATGGGGATTACAAAATACAGCGTGTACCATATGTTGAGGATAAAGAAACAATCGATGAATTCCTGCAAATCGCGAAAGAAAAAAGAGGAATGATTGGGTTTACACTTGTTGATCCTGAGTTAAGAAACTATTTGAACGAACGATCAAAGTTAATGCAAGTAGAAGCTATTGATATAATGGGACCAACACTTGAAGCAATGGAGCGTGTATTTGATAAAAGTCCCCGACAGGAAGCAGGACTGATACATAAGCTTGATGAGGACTACTTTAAAAAGATAGAAGCAATTGAGTTTGCTGTAAAATATGATGATGGAAGAGATCCCCGGGGGATAGCTCGTGCAGATATTATTTTAGTTGGTGTCTCTCGTACATCCAAAACACCATTATCTCAGTATTTAGCACATAAACGCATTAAGGTGGCTAATGTACCGATTGTGCCTGAGGTTGACCCTCCAGAAGAATTATTTGAAGTTGACCCAGCGAAATGTATTGGACTTCGTATCACTGCTGACAAATTAAATGGCATTCGAAAAGAAAGGTTAAAGGCTTTAGGATTAGGTGATCAAGCGACATATGCAAATATGGATCGTATTCATCAAGAGCTTGATTATTTTGATAAGGTAATTAACAAGATTAAATGTCCAGTAATAGATGTTTCCCACAAAGCAGTAGAAGAAACTGCGAATCTTATCATGCGTATGATTCAAAAATAATTGAATTGGATTATGCAAAACGTTCTGCTCCTATACACGAGCAGAATGTTTTCTGTTCTTAGGAAAATAAGTCATTATAATAGATATCTTTTATAAAATGTATTATAATAAATCTTTGTGTAAACATATACGTAAAAAAGCTATCCTCTACTGTTATTCTGAAAAATAAAACATTCATTAACAAGAAGGATTTTAGGGTGATTATGTAGAATTACTTTATTAAAGATAGCTCTACTATTGTTAAAATCTCAATAGTTGGTTATTCGTTAGTTTATATTTTAGCTGCAGGAGGTACAATAGTAATTAAATATGGAGTAGATGGAAATGACCTTCTTAGACTTACCGATCGTAACAGAGGGTAATTTTTTTCGGTTTTGAAGAAAAAAATGTCGAAACATGAAGGATTTTTTTAATCCGTCACGAATATTAGTATAGTATGGTGGTTAATATGGCCAATCAAATACCAGAAGAGGTTATTGAAGAGATTAGAAAGTCCAATGACATTTTAGATGTTGTTGGCGAGTACGTACAATTAAAGAAGCAAGGTAGAAACTACGTCGGTTTATGTCCATTTCATGGAGAGAAAACACCATCTTTTACGGTAACTCAGGAAAAACAGATTTTTCATTGTTTTGGATGTAGTAAAGGTGGGAATGCTATAACTTTCATGATGGAGATCGAGAGTTTTTCCTTCTATGAGGCTTTGAAATTCCTCGCCGATAGAAGTGGGATTACGCTTCCAGATAGTGGGATGAATAAGGAATCATCAATGTCTTTAGAAAGCCAGAATGTTTTATCGGCGTATGACTGGCTACGTAAGCTTTATCATCACCTTTTACGCTTTACAAAGGATGGAAAAGAAGGGTATCACTATCTGAAGGAAAGAGGAATGGATGACGAAACAATTGAAGCCTTTCAGTTAGGGTTTGCACCTAATGCACAAGACTTCATTGCGGAATTTCTTGCTAAAAAAGGATTTCAGCAACAATTATTAGTAAAAGCTGGCATTATTTCCGAGCTCGATAACAATCGGGTTACGGACCGATTCAGAGGAAGAGTAATTTTTCCAATCCGAAATCATATTGGAAAAACTGTAGCTTTCGGTGGGCGCTCGATAACAGATGAGCAGCCGAAATATTTAAACAGTCCCGAGAGCGAGCTATTTCAAAAAGGCAAGCTACTATATAATTTTGACTTAGCCAAAAAACATATTCGCAAGCAAAATGAAGTTGTTTTATTTGAAGGGTATATGGATGTCATTTCAGCATATCAAGCTGGGGTGAAAAACGTAGTGGCCACACTTGGAACATCGTTGACCGAACCTCAGGCAAAACTTTTAAATCGTTATGTTGATACGGTCGTTATTTGCTACGATGGTGACAAAGCGGGTCAAGCAGCAACATATAAGGCTGCGAATTTATTACGAAGTGTTGGCTGTGCAATAAAAGTAGCAAACCTTGATGAAGATATGGATCCTGACAGCTTTATTAAAAAGCATGGATCAGAGGCTTTTATGAATCAGGTCATAAAAGCAAGTGACACGTATATGAGTTTCTATATGCGCTACCTCCAAAAAGATTATAATCTAAATTTGGAAGGGGACCGCATATCCTATATAGAAAATATATTGAAAGAGCTTGCCATGATTGAGAGCCCTATTGAAAGGGAATATTATTTAAATGAATTGAGCGAAGCACATCAGATTTCTATTGAAACTTTATCAGCGGAAATGCAAGGCTACAGGCATAAACAAGAAAAGCTTGAGGATAAGCCGGGAAAGAACAGATATACTAATAACACAGCATTCAAACAACGTAGTAAGAAACTTCTTCCAGCTTTTTATAACGCAGAGAAAAAATTAATAGCATATATGTTGCAGAACTCTCATATTACAGAGAGGGTACAAAATGAATTAGGTGCAAGATTTAATGTTGATGACTATAAAATTATTGCCACCTATTTATATGCTTATTATGAAGAAGGACATTCGGCTGATATGAGCTTGTTTATTGAAAGGCTTCATGATGACCGATTGAAACAGCTTGTAGCAGAGATCGCTATGACACCGATAAGAGAAGAAATAAGTGATAAGGAAATTAATGATTACATTCGGATTATTCAACATGAATCGAATGACTCTGTTAATATCAAATCACTGAAAGAGCAGCAAAAGATTGCTGAGCAGCAAAATGATCCCTTAAAAGCAGCTCAAATAGCAATGCAAATCATTAATCTTCAAAAGCAATTGAAAAATACAAATTAATTATCTAATTAGTCAAGAAGGAGGGGGACTCATGACCGACAAGAAGCCTTCGCAAACAAAGGAAACTGAAATGACGCTTGACCAAGCAAAGGAAAAGCTTGTTGAAATGGGTAAAAAACGCGGTACGTTAGCCTATGAAGAGGTGGCAGACCGTTTATCCAACTTTGATATTGAATCCGATCAGATGGATGAATTCTATGAGTACCTGGAAGAACAAGGTGTAGAAGTGATTGGTGAATCTGATGAAGATCCAAACATGCAGGAGATCGCAAAAGAAGAGGAATTTAATTTAAACGACTTAAGTGTTCCTTTAGGAATTAAAATAAATGATCCTGTTCGTATGTATTTAAAGGAAATCGGAAGAGTAAACCTATTATCGGCTGCTGAAGAAATTGAGCTCGCATCAAGAATTGAAGAAGGCGATGAAGAAGCAAAACGTCGCTTAGCAGAAGCTAACTTGCGTCTAGTTGTAAGTATCGCAAAACGCTATGTAGGTCGAGGTATGCTTTTCCTTGATTTAATTCAGGAAGGTAACATGGGTCTGATTAAGGCTGTCGAAAAATTTGACTATCGTAAAGGCTTTAAATTCAGTACGTATGCAACATGGTGGATTAGACAAGCAATCACACGAGCAATAGCTGACCAAGCTAGAACTATCCGGATTCCTGTTCATATGGTAGAAACGATTAATAAATTAATACGGGTGCAGCGTTCCTTATTGCAGGATTTAGGCCGTGAACCAACACCAGAAGAAATTGGTGAAGAGATGGAGCTTAGTCCTGATAAGGTTCGTGACATTTTAAAGATTGCCCAAGAACCTGTTTCACTTGAGACTCCTATTGGGGAAGAGGACGACTCACACTTAGGAGATTTTATCGAGGACCAGGAGGCGGTATCTCCATCCGATCATGCTGCATATGAGCTATTGAAAGAGCAGCTTGAAGATGTGTTGGATACTTTAACAGATAGAGAAGAAAATGTTTTGCGTCTTCGCTTTGGCCTTGACGATGGGCGTACAAGAACACTCGAAGAAGTTGGTAAAGTCTTTGGTGTAACAAGAGAACGCATCCGTCAAATCGAAGCAAAAGCACTTAGAAAATTAAGACATCCAAGCCGTAGCAAACGATTAAAGGACTTTTTGGACTGATAGGTGTGGTCATTATTCGCAAGTACTGTGAATGATGACTATCCTGGCTTCCATCCTATCCATCCTGCATAGGGGTGATACTTTTGGCGGCAGAACGAATCGCTGTTATTGTTAAAGAAATTAAGTATTGGAAAGAAAACCGCTTGCTTCCTGAAACCTACTGTGATTATCTTCTTGCATTATACACAAATGGTGAAGCCTTCTCAGAAGAGGCGGATAACAATATTAAAATAAGACAATGGACAGTATTAGATGTAACACATTTAATATTATCATTGCTCATGATACCGTTTTCACTTCTTGTCTTATATTTTACTGAATTTGCTTCCGTTTTGCAACTCGGCATTTTACTGTTATTCTTTAGCTATTTAGTATGGATAATGAATTATTTTCGTAAAATTGGGCATCCTTATTTACACGTACCGCTTATTGCGTCACTATTAGTATTGCTATTATTTACTACGTTTATCTCGAAATTAATCCTGGATAGTAATATGCTACAAATTACAGTTTTAATTAGTAATTTTATCTATTGGTTTATAGTAAGTAAGCAAAGAAAAATAAAATATCTACAAATAATTAGTATTTTAGCGATAATATTTACTTTGCTGTATACTGGTTTTCTATATTTATAACTTATTCCTTTAAAAAAAACCAATTTTCGAGTAAACTATATAATGTATGTATAAATATATAATGGGGAGTACATAAGGAGGAACTACAAATGAGAAGAAACCCAGTTGTACCGTATGCAATTATTGCAATTTTAGGGGTACTAACAGTAGTCATTATTTCATTTGTCGGCTTGAATCAGCGTGCAGATATTCAAGTTGCTGAAGAGGGCGGATCTGAACAAACAGAAGAATCACAAGAAGGGGAAACTACAGGCGGAGACCCTGAAGCAGTTTTTCAGGCAAACTGCGCGGCGTGCCATGGTGGTGACTTATCTGGTGGAATGGGACCTGCTTTAACAACTGTAGGATCCACTCATTCTGCTGATGAGATTGCAGACATCATTCAAAATGGTATCGGTTCGATGCCAGCACAATCCCAAGTTGCTGGTGAAGAGCTAACAGCCCTTTCTGAATGGCTTAGTGAACAAAAATAATGAATGAGTAAGATGAAGTCTAAGCTTTCTGCTAAAACAGAAAGCTTTTCTTTTTTACATAGGAATTTGCTTTTAGAAATATGACTTTAGGTAGATTCAAATTCTAGAGGTGTTTAAACATCCTCTAAAAGGAGAATACGATGATAAATACATTAAAACTATCAGAACGTTTAAAGAAGGTTTCCTCATTTCTTCCGGAAGGAGCTCATTTTGCTGATATTGGTTCCGACCATGCTTATCTGCCATGCTATGTATGCTTACGTGATCAAAAAGCAAAGGCTGTAGCAGGTGAAGTCAATATAGGTCCATTTAATAGCGCAAAATCAACTGTAGAGGCCTATCAACTTTCCAATCGCATTGATGTAAGACTTGGTAATGGGTTAGAGGTGCTGGATGACGATACAGATATTAAGCAGGTTGTAATAGCGGGTATGGGAGGCTCCTTAATTAAGACAATTTTGGATGAAGGAAAATCCAAATTATCAAGTGTACAACGAATTATTGCCCAACCGAATGTGGATGAGCGTAATGTACGCAGATGGCTTTTAAAAGAAGGGTTTATTGTTATCGATGAAACTATTATGGAAGAAAATGGACATCGTTATGAAATAATTGTAGCAGATAAAAAAGGAACGGATGAACTTATAGATCCTTATACGAAAAAGCAACTAGAAAGACAGTTACTGTTTGGCCCTATATTGTTGAAAAATAAAACTGATATATTTCATGAGAAATGGCAATCAGAATATAAGAAGCTATCAAGAATTATTAATCAAATGAAAGAAGCGAGTAATGTCGATAACGAAAAAATTGAACGATTTGAAAAAGAATTATTATGGATTAAGGAGGAATTACAGGATGAAGAACAACGTAACTAATTCAGATGTTTTTCAGCTTATGGAACAATGGGCTCCAAAGGAACTTGCCTATGACTGGGATAATGTTGGATTACAAATTGGTTCCTATCATAATCCTGTAACAAAAGTTCTTATCACACTTGATGTAATGGAAAATGTTGTAGATGAAGCAATTGAAAAGGGAGCAAATCTGATCATCGCACATCATCCATTCTTGTTTAAACCCATAAAACAGGTTAATATAGACACACCGCAAGGAAGAGTTATTCAGAAATTGCTAGAAAATCATATCTCTGTTTATGCAACACACACCAATTTGGATATTGCTCCTGGTGGTGTGAATGATATGCTAACTGACGCACTAGAATTGGAAGAAAATGATATGCTAGTAGAGACAGACAGAGAAAAGCTGTATAAAGTAGCGGTATATGTTCCAGAAACACATATTGATGAGGTAAGAGAGGCATTCGGTGAAAGTGGCGCTGGACATATTGGTAACTATAGCCATTGTACATTTCAGTCAAAAGGACAGGGAACTTTTAAACCGTTAGAAGGTAGTCAGCCATTTCTTGGAGCAAAAAATGAGTTAGAATTGGTAAATGAAGTGAAGATGGAAACAATTGTCCCTAAAGCAATCTTGCATAAGGTGATAAATGCTATCGTTGCTGCCCATCCCTATGAAGAAGTGGCATATGATGTTTTCCCGCTGGAAAATGAAGGGAAGCGTTACGGGATTGGCAGAATTGGTTCTTTGAAGAATAAAACAGATCTAAATAGCTTTTGTGAATATGTAAAAAAAGCACTTGATATTCCGGCTCTTCGCGTTACAGGTGACCTGAATAAAAAGATTCAGAAGGTAGCTGTTCTTGGCGGTAGTGGTGAAAAGTATATTCATCATGCAAAGAAAAAAGGAGCAGATGTCTACATTACTGGAGACATGACTTTCCATATGGCGCAGGAAGCCAGTCTTATGGGCCTTGGGGTTATTGATGCCGGCCACTATATTGAGAAAATAATGAAGCAATTTACGGCAGCATATTTGAAGGAACATTTGGATAAGGAAAATTTAACCATTCTTGTCTCCGAATCGAATACAGATCCTTTTCAGTTTGTGTAAAACAGAAAAAGACAAAAGGAGTATTACAACTATGAAAAAAAATAACTTTGACCCTTTCGCTTTCGAGCCTCCATTAAATCATGCTATTGAGAAGCTGAGATTTAACCAACCAACAGAAATACAAAGCAAAGTAATACCTGCAATTCTAAAAGGAGAAAGTGTAATTGGTCAATCGCGCACTGGATCTGGGAAGACACATGCCTATTTACTTCCACTTTTTAATCGAATTAATACGAATAAACGAGAAGTTCAATTTGTGATAACAGCTCCTACACGAGAACTAGCAACACAAATTTACAACGAAGTAAGAACAATTATTGACTTTGCGGAAAAAGAAGGCACATGGGTTGCGAAGCTATTAGTAGGTGGAACTGATAAACAAAAAATGGCGGAGAAATTAAAAACACCACCACATATAATTGTCGGCACACCAGGTAGAATTCTCGACCTTGTTAAGGATGAGGCGATTTCAATTTATTCAGCGACTTCTTTTGTAATTGATGAAGCAGATCTAATGCTGGACCTTGGTTTCATTGAAGACGTGGATCAATTACTAATCCGGTCGCAAAAAGATATTCAATTAATGGTATTTTCAGCGACAATTCCGCAACGTTTACAGCATTTTTTCAAAAAGTATTTGGAAAATCCGTTATATGTGAAAATAGATGAGCATTTCTCGCCGGAAACGATGGAGCATCGATTAATTGCGCGTAAACATCGTAATGAAGCAGATATTATTTATGATATATCAGAAGCAATCCAGCCATATTTGGCAATTGTTTTTACAAATGGAAAAAAACAAGCAAACGAACTAGCTGATTCATTACAGGAAAGAGGGTTAGACGTTGGCTTAATTCATGGTGGGCTAACACCCAGAGAGCGAAAACGTGTCCTGAAGGATATTCAAAATTTACGCTATCAATATGTCGTTGCAACAGACTTGGCAGCCAGAGGAATTGATATTAAAGGAGTCAGTCACGTCATTAACGCTCAAATACCAAAGGAAGAGGAGTTTTATATTCATCGCGTTGGCCGAACTGCAAGAGCTGGAATGGAAGGTACAGCAATCAGCATCTATGATGAAGCGGATTTGCCATTAGTTGAAAAACTCGAACAAAAAGGACTAACCTTCACCTATATGGAAGTGAAAAATGGAGAATGGAAAGAAGCAAAGTCCTGGAACGAACGGCACTTACGCACAAAAACAACCACGAATATTGAAAAAGAGGCTTGGAAACAGGTTCGTAAAGCGAAAAAGGTAAAGCCGGGCTATAAGAAAAAAATGAAAAAACAGCAAGAGTCCATTAAACGTCAATTATCAAAGCGTACTAAATATAAGAAATAGATTTTATAGAAATAGGGAGAGGTGCAACAAGTGTTAAAAATTGGATCACATGTATCAATGAGCGGAAAAAAAATGTTGTTAGGTTCAAGTGAAGAAGCTTTAGCATATGGAGCAAATACTTTTATGATTTATACCGGTGCACCACAAAACACGAGAAGAAAGCCAATTGATGAATTAAATATAATGGCGGGTCGTGAACATATGGAGCAGCATGGTATGTCGGATATCGTTGTACACGCACCATATATTATTAATATTGGAAATGCGATAAAACCTGCTACATTTGAACTTGGTGTCAATTTCCTGCGTAATGAAATTGACCGCACTGCAGCTATCGGAGCAAGTCAAATTGTGCTCCACCCTGGTGCCCATGTTGGTGAGGGGTCGGAAGTTGGAATAAAAAAGATTATTGAAGGGCTAAATGAAGTGCTTGAAAAAGATAGCACAGTCCAAATTGCATTAGAAACTATGGCTGGAAAAGGATCAGAAGTAGGTCGTACATTTGATGAACTAGCAAAAATAATTGATGGTGTCACACATAATGAAAATCTTTCTATCTGTATGGATACATGCCATATTCACGATGCAGGTTATGACGTTGTTAACGATTTTGATGGTGTCCTGAATGAATTTGATAAAATTATTGGAGTGGACCGGATTAAAGTTGTTCATGTAAATGACAGTAAAAATGAACGCGGCGCTCATAAAGATCGACATGAAAATATTGGTTTTGGACATATTGGTTTCGAAGCATTACATTATGTTGTTCACCATCCACAGTTAACCGCATTACCAAAAATTCTTGAAACACCGTATGTAGGAACAGATAAAAAGGATAAAAAAGCTCCATATAAGCTGGAAATTGATATGATTCGCAACGGATCGTTTGTAGAGGATTTAAAAGAGAAAATTATGAATTCATAATAAAGGAATAGCGCCTGCGCTATTCCTTTATTATTGAAATAAATGTTCTAAGCCATAGGATTGAACTAATGTATACAATAATTGCTCTGCTTTAGTAGCCGTTTGTTCATCAGTTATTGTTGCTAAATGTTTAAACATTTCTTGACGTGCTTTTTGATTAAATGGGTCACGTGTATTCTTACGTAAGTATATGGCGATTTGCTGTGCTTGCTTTTCAGTTAATTGGAAACCATACTGTTTACTGTAGTGTAGAAGCTCTTCAGCTGAAAGGTTCTTTAGTTTGTTTTTTATCATTTCCTTAATAAATATTGACATGCATTCATCCTCCTCATAATTACACCTTATTCTATGCCCAGTTGTTCAATTGGTGAATTCAAATTTAATCATTTAACCTCTTAGAAGGCGTCTTTGCTTTACTTAGAAGTCCTTGATACTTTAAAGTACAAGCTTTGGGCGGATAGCACAATGGCACTTAACAGATAAAAAAGTGTTATATTTTCTTATCTGCCAATAAATAACACCTTTATAAATTGATTCTTTCCATAAACTATAATTGCACCTCATTAATGGATAAGGAGGTCTTGAAGATATGGACGAAATGAACAGACGTACAGATAAAACGACACCAGCTCCAAATCACGGAGAACATACCGAAGACCAGGATTTTATCGGGATTGAGTCAGATAGTTTAAGGAATGAGGAATTTGCTGCCGAATTTACAGCAGATGATTACGAACTGCAATCTGATGACCGTAGTCATGAAGGTGCAACAACTGTTTACGGATGGATTGGTATAGCACTTTCTGTAATATCCTTCTTTATGTGGCCAGTGGTTCTTGGAGTCGCTGGAATAATCTTCGGTTTTGTATCCAGAAGTCGTGGCGCAGATACACTAGGAAATATAGCAATTGCAGCTGGAGCAATATCCATTTTAATCACACTTTTTATATTACCATTCTTTTAACAAAACGTATGAGGCTGATTTCTTCAGCCTCTTTTTATTACCTTGATTTTTATTTACAGAAATTAACATTACTACCAATAAATAATCCTTTTAACTGCGAATTAACCTAATTGCTTAGTATGAGCAACTATTGCCGTCCGGTTCGCTTCGGATGCGCGCCAGAGTGCACGGATTCAGCCTCACCGAAAGAAGAGCCGGTGAGATTTCAAACACGTGCTGTTCCCACAGGACAAGGAATGTTTCGTCAGCTTTTATATTGCACGAATAAAATTGTTTTTTTCGATTAATAACCGCCCTCCGCTCACTCGGAATGGTTAGAGCAACGTTTTAGTTTTTGATAACGGTCATGGTTTAACAGGACTTTATATAATGATTCATTGGTATAAGGGAAAGTAGTAAAATGTATCAGGTTTTAGTTTGTGTGGGTCTGTTGTTGGGTTTAATTCTTTAAAATGCTTGATTATATCCTCTGAATGAAACATTGAAATGCTATCTTCATTCAGCGATTCAACAATTGAAAAAATGGTATCTCCAGGTAGAACTTTTACATGTGCAATTGTATATTCATTACTGGAGGAAATCTTTATTTGTTCAGCGTCATGTTCAACATTCCTGCTGTTGCTAACCATTAAGTCTTGAAAAATACTTATAATCAGCAATATAATGAGTGTATAGAGTGTAAGCTTTTTTAGTGTATACATAAAAATTCTCCTTTTGGGTGAAACCATTTACAATTCCATACGTATGATTAAATTAGAGAGGGGGAAATAAAAAATGGATATCTTTGATCTCCAATGGATAGGATTTGTTATAACATTTTTAGCTACACTTTTTTTAATTGGTGAAGTTTTAGTTAATATGCGAGGTTTTTTTGGACTGCTAGGTATTGGATTTATTACCGTATACTTTGCAGCTTACGTTGGAAGTAGTTCTTTTATTCTTATGCTTATTATATATTTTGTAGGATTATTACTTATTATAATTGATGGCAAGCTACTGAATGATGGAACACTTGCAACTATAGGTCTTGCAAGTATGCTAACGTCTGTTGCTTTGGCTGCAGATAATCTTACTTCGGGATTATACGCTGTTTTAGGGGTATTATTAGGCACTGGTGCTTCCTTCTTCTTCTTAAAAGTATTTAAACGTAGAGAGATGTGGACAAAGCTTGCTTTGAAAGACCAGTTAACAAAAGAAGCGGGCTATAACTCTATGAATATGGAATATGAGCAGTTAGTTGGTAAAGAAGGAATTACGTTAAACGATCTGAGACCTGTTGGAACTGTAAAAATAAACAAAAAAGATTATAGTGCGGTATCTGACGGACAATGGATTCCGAAGAATAGTAAAGTAAAGGTTACACAAGTAGATGGGACAAAAATATTAGTTGAAAAAATATCATAGATGTTCTAAAAGACAATTTCCTAGTATTAGGAAATTGTCTTTTTTTTGAGAAAAAAAGAATGAAAAACCTATGTTAAGGGTAGTTACTAAATAGAAGAAAAATCTTTATGTAAATTTAATGTAAATTATTCAACTTAAACCTTTACAAATGGTTAACAAATCATTAATAATGGGAGAGGCGCAAGCGACAAGATTCAACATAGAATGAAGGGATGAAAGCAATAGTGGATATCGATTTACAAACGTTATTATTCGAGTTTATTGGTGGTTTAGGAATATTCTTACTCGGTATAAAATTTATGGGAGACGGGCTTCAAAAGTCAGCAGGCGACCGTCTGCGCAATATATTAGACCGGTTTACCACCAACCCATTTCTAGGCGTTTTAGCAGGGATTATCGTAACATGTTTGATTCAGAGTAGTTCAGGAACAACTGTACTCACGGTTGGTTTGGTTAATGCTGGATTTATGACGCTAAGACAAGCAATTGGAGTTATTATGGGTGCTAATATTGGTACGACAATAACCGCGTTTGTTATCGGGCTTGATATTGGCGAATACGCTTTACCAATTCTTGCAATTGGTGCATTAATTTTATTCTTCTTTAAAAATCAAAAGGTTACCGCAGTTGGACAAACTATTTTTGGTTTCGGAGCATTATTTTTCGGTTTAGAATTAATGAGTAGTGGAATGTCTCCATTGCGTTCTCTTGAGGCATTTCATGAATTAACAGTAAGTATGGCTGCAAGCCCAGTATTAGGAGTAGTTGTTGGTACAGTATTTACATTAATTGTACAGAGTTCAAGCGCAACGATTGGTATCCTTCAGGGACTATTCTCAGAAGGTGCGATAGCATTAGAAGCAGCTATTCCAGTATTATTCGGAGATAATATTGGTACAACAATAACAGCAGTCTTGGCCGCAATAGGTACAAGTATTACAGCTAAAAGAGCTGCATTAACACATGTTATTTTTAATCTTGTAGGAACAATCATTTTCCTTATATTCCTAGGATTATTTACAAGTTATGTCGGCTATTTACAGGCGAGCTTAAATTTAAATCCTGAAATGACTATCGCCTTTGCGCACGGTAGTTTTAATATTATTAATACGTTGATTCAAGTTTGGTTTATAGGTGCCTTAGCATGGATTGTAACAAAAATTATTCCAGGTGAGGATACAATTATCGAATATAATCCAAAACACCTAGATCCTATTTTTATTCAACAGTCATCAACACTAGCATTGGATCAAGCAAAAGCAGAAATTATTCGGATGGGTGAATATGCACATCAAGGCTTAGAGGAAACGAATCTGTACGTTACCACACAAAACCAAAAACATTCGGAAATGGCGATGCAGGTTGAAGGCGCACTAAATAACTTAGACCGTAAAATAACGGATTATCTCGTTAATATTGCAGCTGGATCATTATCTGATGCGGAAAGTGTAAAGCACACTTCATTAATGAATTCAGTTCGTGATATTGAAAGAATTGGCGATCATTATGAGAATATTATTGAGTTAATTGATTATAAAATATCGAATAAAGTTAACTTAACAGAGCAAGCACTGGAAGATTTAAATACGATGTTTGACTTAACACTCTTAACGGTTAAGCAAGCAGTAGAATCACTTGATAAAATGGATCGTGAAGCGGCATTAGAAGTTATCCAAAAAGAAGATAAAATCGACAAAATGGAGCGCCAATTCCGCAAAAAGCATATCATTCGTATGAATGAAGGATTATGCAGTGGGTCAGCTGGTATCGTTTTTGTAGATATTATCAGTAACTTGGAACGAATTGGTGATCATGCAGTTAATATTGCCGAAGAAGTTTTAGGTGAGTAAATAAAAGGGGGGAGACCTCCTTTTTTTATTATATAAAATTAAAATTTTCTACAAAAAACAACAATTTATCCATTTATGTGTTGAAATAAATTTTAGAACGTGATACTATAAATCTCGCAGTCGCAGAAAAGACAAGTACATAATAATTTTGCGTTTGATTATAAAGTTTTGTGTTGTGCAAAAAAGTATTGACAGCAAATCTAAAACATGGTAAATTATATTTTGTCGCTAATAACCTATAAGAAGTAATAATTACTAAAAAGTTAAAATTACAAATAGAAATAAAAATTTCAGACATGTTTTCTAACTATTCCACAGTAGCTCAGTGGTAGAGCTATCGGCTGTTAACCGATCGGTCGTAGGTTCGAATCCTACCTGTGGAGCCAAGTGGCGGCGTAGCTCAGCTGGCGAGAGCGTACGGTTCATACCCGTGAGGTCGTGGGTTCGATCCCCTCCGCCGCTACCATACATAAATAATTACATAATGGCGGTCGTGGCGAAGTGGTTAACGCACCGGATTGTGGCTCCGGCATACGTGGGTTCAATCCCCACCGGTCGCCCCATTATTTAACAAAATTCCAGGACCCTTAGCTCAGTTGGTTAGAGCTATCGGCTCATAACCGATCGGTCGCAGGTTCGAGTCCTGCAGGGTCCACCAAAAAAATACGGAGGTATACCCAAGTCCGGCTGAAGGGATCGGTCTTGAAAACCGACAGGCGGGTCAAACCGCGCGGGGGTTCGAATCCCTCTACCTCCTCCATTTAGTATTTTATAAGCAGACTAGATTTTATAATTACATAACGGCTCGGTAGCTCAGTCGGTAGAGCAACGGACTGAAAATCCGTGTGTCGGCGGTTCGATTCCGTCCCGAGCCACTTTCCAAACAAGCATATTGCTTGTTTTTTCTTTTGCATAAATTAAATAATTTAATCTACCAAAAAATGATAAGATTCTTGTATTTTATAAGGCAAAAAATTTGCATGAATAGCAAAGCTCTGATAACCTTTTAATTAAAGGTTCGACAAACCTTAATAACTTGGATTCATTTAAGGAGGAAAAAATTATGGCAAAATTTGAACTACCTGAGTTACCTTATGCATACGATGCATTGGAACCAACTATCGACAAAGAGACAATGAATATTCATCATACGAAGCACCACAACACGTATGTTACCAAATTAAATGAAGCACTAGAAGGACAAACAGATCTTCAAGGAAAATCAGTTGAAGCACTTATCAGTGATTTAAATGCAGTTCCTGAGAACATTCGTACTGCAGTACGTAATAATGGTGGAGGACATGCTAACCATAGCTTCTTCTGGAAGCTTCTTTCATCAAATGGCGGGGGCGAGCCAACTGGCGAGCTTGCAGATAAAATCAACGCTAAATTTGGTGGGCTAGATGCATTTAAAGAACAATTTGCAGCAGCTGCAGCAGGACGTTTTGGTTCAGGCTGGGCATGGCTCGTATTAAATAATGGTGAATTAGAAATCACAAGCACTCCAAACCAAGATTCTCCATTAATGGAAGGAAAAACACCATTATTGGGCTTAGACGTTTGGGAGCATGCGTACTATCTAAACTACCAAAACAGACGTCCAGATTACATTTCAGCATTCTGGAATGTTGTTAACTGGGATGAAGTAGCAAAAAACTATAACGAAGCAAAATAAATGAAGAAAAACACGCGGTTAATTCCGCGTGTTTTTTTGGTATATCTGTTACTCCTTCGTTCACACTAAGAGAGACGCAAAAGGAGTAATCGACTATGCAAAAGGTGATCCTGTTTTTTCAAAATAAAATGGAAAGTAATCGTGACTTATTGATTTTACTGCTCATTGGTGGACTCTATTCACTTGGGATTTTTCTATCCAATACGTTTGTAAATATATACTTATGGAAACAATCAGGGGACTACATTACTATTGCTAATTATAATTTAGCAATTTGTCTATTTCAGCCAATTACTTTTATACTTGCAGGAAAGCTCGCCAAAAAGGTAGATCGGATTATTGTATTGAGATTGGGCGTTATTTTTCTATGCGTGTTTTTCTTAAGTGTTCTTCTTATTGGTGATCAAGCTTCAAAATATAACTTCTTACTCGGTAGCTTATTGGGAATTGGTTATGGTTTTTATTGGCTAGCTTATAATGTATTAACATTCGAAATAACAGAGCCTGATACGAGAGATTTTTTCAATGGTTTTCTTGGAATTTTGCAGTCTTTAGGTGGAATGACAGGCCCACTTTTAGCTGGGGCAATTATCGCTAAAATGACCAATAATATTGGTTATACGGTTATATTTGGGATTTCCTTCGCTTTATTTGCGTGTGCCGTTGGAATTAGTTTTCTATTGAAACGCCGAGGTGCAGAAGGAGTTTTTCGCTTTAAGCGAATTTTAGGGGAAAGGCATCGTAATAAAAATTGGAACAGAATTCTTCATGCACATTTTTTTCAGGGGTTAAGAGAAGGAATTTTTGCTTTTGTTATTTCAATCTGGGTTTTCTTAGTAACAAAAAGTGAATTCGCGCTTGGAACATTTAACATGTTTCTATCGGGTCTATCTGCAGTTTTTTATTTAATTGCTACGAAATTTATTAAACCTTCCATGCGCAAAAAGGCGATACTCGTTGGAGCAATACTTCTTTACTTTTCCCTCTTTATTATCATTATCGAGATAAACTATCTCTTACTCATGATTTATGCAATTGTAATTGGAATAGCGTACCCGGTAATAAATGTACCGTATGTATCACTTACCTTTGATGTAATCGGTAAGGCTTGGAAAGCTGGAGAAATGCGTGTAGAATATATGGTTGTTCGTGAATTGTTTCTAAATAGTGGACGAGTTCTATCAATAATCGTTTTTCTTGCAGGCGTATATTTCTTTCGGGCGGAGGAGGTTATTCCCGTTTTACTTGCGATTTTCGGTGCAGGTCATTTTATGATTTACTTTGCAGTACGTAAGATTTATTTAGGTAGCCCAAAAAAGAAAGAGATTTTATTAAAAGAGCAAATTACAGACGAAAAAAATCGTTAAATATGGTAAAATTAGTGATAAGGTTGTTGATCAGATAAGATAGCATAAAAATTTCTTATCTGATCAACCAGGACATTTACCTAAAGGCTTAAAATCGCCAAATTTACTGATGAAAAAATTATTATTTTCACTGGGGGAAAATAAATGAGTAAGAAGAAAAAAAAGAAGAGAGCACAGCTGCCCTTTCGGATTAATATGTTGTTTTTTGTTGTGTTTTTATTGTTTTCCGTATTGATTCTGCAACTAGGAGTTGTTCAGATTTTAAATGGGGAGGACTTCCAGCAGGAAATCGAACGGACGAACTTGGATACAACTAAAATCCCTGTACCCAGGGGTAAAATATATGATCGAAATGGTGATGTTATCGTTGATAATGAAGCATTATATTCGATAACGTACACACCGCCAAAAGGAGTACAAGCAGAAGATCGTCTAGAGCTCGCAGAGACGTTAGCGGAATACATTAAGATGGATGATGAAAAGACGCTTAAAGGGATTACCGAAAGAAATCGTAAAGAATACTGGTATTTGTTAAATAAAGAGGAGGCAGATGAACGACTTTCAGCTGAAGAAAAAGAAGACATGTCTAATGCAGAAGTATATCAAGCTACACTCGAACGAATAACCGAGGATGAAATCCAGGATTTTTCAAAACAAGAGCTAGAAGTAATAGCAATTAAGAAGGAATTGGATAAGGCTTATTCTTTAACACCTCAGATTGTAAAAAATGAAAATGTAACTGCAGAGGAATATGCAAGAATTGCAGAGAATTTAGATAAACTACCAGGTATAAATGCTACAACAGACTGGAACCGAAAATATCCATATGGTTCTTCATTAACGAGTCTGCTTGGTAGCATAACGACACAAGAGCAAGGAATACCAGCTGAAGAAGAAGCAAATTATTTAAGTAAAGGCTACAGCAGAAATGATCGAGTTGGTAGAAGTGGTTTAGAACAACAATATGAGGATCTATTACGCGGCAGGAAGGAACAAATTCAATACACGACGACAAAAAACGGAACGCTTATTGGCTCGGAAACAATTGTTGAAGGTGAACGCGGAAAAGACCTTGTTCTAACCATTGATATGGAGTTCCAAGAAGAAGTGGACAAAATCGTCCAAAAAGAATTGCAGACAGCGATCACAAAGTATCCACATACGAATCGTTATTTGGAGGATGCTCTTGCAGTAGTGATAGATCCTCAGACAGGCGATCTTCTAGCTGTTTCAGGAATTCACTATGATCGGAAAAATGGTGAATACGAAGATGCTGCATTTAAAACCTTGTCAGATGCACATGAACCAGGGTCGGTTGTTAAGGGAGCAACTGTGTTGGCTGGTTTACAATCCGGAGTAATTACACCAGGGCAGAGCTTTTATGATAGTCCGATTAAGATTGCGGCGACACCAGCTCTGAGATCGTGGTCAACCGGATTAGGAACGGTTAATGATATAACGGCATTACAGAAGTCCTCAAACGTGTATATGGGGTATATTGCATTAAAAATGATGGGAGAAAACCGTTACCCGTATCCGGAAAATGCTCCACCTTCACTTAATGATAACTGGCGACAGGGCTTTCAGGAAATGCGTAACTACTATAGACAATTTGGATTAGGCTCAAGCACAGGCATTGATTTTCCACATGAATCGACCGGTTTAGAAGGGAATATTGTTACGCCGGGTCAGTTGATGTATAATGCGATAGGCCAGTTCGATACTTATACAACCATGCAATTAGCACAATATACAGCAACGATTGCAAACGATGGCTATCGTGTACGGCCACATTTTCTGAAAGAGGTTCATGATCCAATCGCTTCCCAGGATGAATTAGGCCCATTATACAGTTCGGTGAATACAGAAGTGCTAAATCGAATTCAAATGAGTGATGATAATATTCAACGTGTTCAAGATGGCTTCCGTCAGGTATTTCAGACACCTAACGGAACAGCGTATAGTAATTTTGGTAATTCCCCATACAATCCAGCAGGGAAAACTGGTACTGCTGAAACGGCTGTATATAGAGATGGACAAAAACTTGCTGACACACGAAACTTGGCATTAATTGGTTATGCACCGTTCGACGAGCCTGAAATCGCATTTGCAATTCTTACACCATTTACTGGAACAGAGAATAATCACAATATACCACAACAAATTGGTAAACAAATACTGGAAACTTACTTTGACCTAAAAGAAGAACGAGATAGAGCTAGTGATGAGGATTCTGAACAAGAAGAGACAGAAGAAGAGGAACAAGAATAAATATTTGCCTAAAATTTCATAACGTGAGATTTTAGGCTTTTTTATAATATAAATTACAAAAGGTTAACATTATCTTAATACTATTGCTATATAATAAGACTACGACATTCCACTATTCGTGCAGAATGCAATATAAAAAATGGGGGATATGGATGACAACTCGTGAACAGTTTCAAAGTGAACTTAACGCATTGAATGAAGACATTATTAAACTGGCCAACGCAGCAGGCCAAGCTTTAGATGATGCGGTTGATGCGTTATACAGTCAGGATATAGAGCTTGCGAGGCAGGTAATTGCCAATGACAAAAAAATCGATCGCAAAGAACTTGAAATGAACGATAAAACGATTTTATTGATTGCAAAGCAACAACCAGTAGCGACCGATTTAAGAAGGGTAATTACAGCGTTAAAAATTTTAACGGATATTGAACGAATGGCTGATAATGCTAAAAACATTGCAACTGCCACGATTCATTTAGGAGAAAATGCATCGATCATTCCGAATGATATAAGAAAAATGTATAACATGACAAAAGATATGATGTACACTGCTATACAAGCTTACAAATATGAAGATATTACAGTTGCAAGAAAGTTAGCGGTGATGGACGATGAGGTTGATCACTTGTATAAAACAATTGTTAGTGAATTATTAGGAGAAACGGCAGTAAATCCTGATAGAATTCAATACGTTATGCAAGTTGCATTCTGTGCAAGGTATTTAGAGCGATTTGCTGATCATATAACGAATATTGGAGAAAATATTCTTTATTTGGTTAAAGGCGAAAACTATAACTTAAATTAAAAAATGCTGGCAACGGGAATCACTTCCTGCTGCCAGCATTTTTATTTATCGTGCAATTCGTTCTGCAATTTCGTAAAAACTCATATCATTCGATACTTCAAATGTTCCAATCTGGACGTGAAGACTATACTCATGCTCGTCCAAATAACTGTTAAATTCTGAAGCATTGTCAATAATATTTTGTTCAGCTAGAAGTGCACTAATATCAGAGGAAGCCATTCCTGGGCTAATTGTTAACGTGTACTGAACAACGTTATTTTCAGGTTCTTTCTCTACATTTTCTTTATTATCTTCTTCTTTGATTTTATCATCTGAATCTTCGTTTGAGTCATCAGATTCATCAGACGTTTCTTTCTTTGATTTATCTTGTGATTCTTGTTTTGATTCAGCTTTTGTTTCTTTCGAGGACTTATCCTTCGTGTCATTTTTAGGTGAATCCGATTTTTCTGTTTCTGCATTTTCTGCTTCTTGTTTTTTTTGAACGCTATATGAAATATATTCTTGTTGATCAAGGACGGCATATCCTTCACTTTCCACGTGTTCAATCATTTCCTCAACATCGATTTCCTCCACACTTTTTACAGTGTCTTCGACAAAATAAAAAATGATGAAAAGGATAACAGCGCTCGTCAATAATCCAACTGAAAAAGCACGTACAGTATGTTTCATAATTTTCTCCTTCTATACTTGTTAATTTGATACACTGTTTTTTTCATCATTTGAATGTACATCCTGGGTTAAATCTGCAGGCATAAGCTCTTCTTCTAAGATCTTTATTTGTTTCTTCATTTGATATGTATCCTGCATCGACGTAATCGAAAGTTGTTCAAGCTGTGTTTCCAGCTCTTCGAATTTGTCACGCATGAAGTAGGATAAAACAAATAGAACAACTGCAACAATTATAATGGAAATTATTGCAACTAACATGGCATTCCCTCCTTTTGCATACATTAATAGTTATATCATAGTTTATCACATGAGAAAACCATAATTTTTTTAGTTACATTCTTGCTAAGTTTAAAAAACTCTGCTATTATAATTAAAGTCTGTACGTAATAATATGTATGATAAAAAAGCAAGTTGTTAAAGTTTGGAGGGAAGATCATGCGCGTAAACATTACTTTAGCTTGTACTGAAACAGGAGATCGTAACTATATTTCTACAAAGAACAAACGTACGAACCCTGAACGTATTGAGCTTATGAAATATTCACCACGTCTTAAAAAACACACTTTGCACCGTGAAACAAAATAAATGAAATTAAATGAAAAAACTCTTATCATATATATGATAAGAGTTTTTTATATGAGAAGGAGGGAAATCTTTGGACAAAACTAAGTTAAGAAAGGAAGCAATCGATCGTTTAAAAAAAATAGCAATGCATGAAAAAAAACAAATTGAAGACCAATTAAAGGAAAGATTGCTTTCATCAGAACTATGGAAAAATGCAAATACAATCGGGATGACAATAGCTCAGGATTTTGAATGGGCAACCGGTTCAATTATCGAAGCTGGCTGGAAACAAAACAAAAGAATAGTTGTACCAAAATGTATTCCCGTTGATAAACAGCTGCATTTTTATGCAATTAATACCTTTAATCAGCTTGAATCCGTATACTTCGATTTGCTTGAACCAATTCCAGATAGAAAGCGATTCGTTGCAAAAAAAGATATTGACCTTCTAATTGTTCCAGGAATATTATTCGATAAGCACGGTTACCGAATCGGTTTTGGTGGAGGTTATTATGATCGATTTTTAGTCGATTTTAATCAAAAAACGGTTTCTTTATGTAGCGATGAACAGCTAGTCGATCATATTCCAAAGGAAAAGCATGATCTTCCAGTCCAATATGTTATTACAGCTAATAAAATCATACATACGCAAGAATCTTGATCAACGTATAATATTACTTGTTCGGAAAAAAACTATGAATACCATTTGGAAGGAAGGTGGGTTCATTGCGAACAGGAATAGTCTTAGTTCTGCTGTTGATATCAACTATGTTTTTCTATCGATCGAGGTACAAAATATTAGATGCTTTATTGAACATTGGGTTCATCAGGAAAAAAGCGGTAGTATTGTCTATGAAGATCCCAAGTCTACGATCGAAAATGTTACAGAATATGTTTTCGGTTTCAGAGGTGTGATGTATGAAAAGAGGCAGCGTAATTGCAGCTTCTTTTTTATTGGCAAGAAAGAAAGTATAAAAACTTTCCTTCTTGCATAAGTGCAACTAGGGCATGCTCCTAAAAGTTTGACGAACGCCAAGTTTTCTAAGAACCACCAATACAGTTTAGATATAGCTTATCTAACTGCTGTAATTGGCTTTTATGCATCGTTCTGTGAAAACGGCTGTTGTTCTGCTATGATAATGAAGAGGAAGGTGACTATATGTATCTTGATGATCAATATAAGCTTTATCATATGGCATACGAACTAGTAGCCAATCAGCAATTTGATATTCTGCATATCGACCATAATACGAATGAGATATGGCTCGAAAAATATGTAAATAAAAGATCTAACGTAATACGTCTTATACAGAAGGGCTTTGATTGGAAGAATCATTTGAAACGAGATATTGCAATTGTGTTCCAGAAAGCAAAGGCAATGAAAAAATTATTAGCAGGTAAACATATAGAATTATACAATGTTTACATATCCTCACACGCACCAGTAGATGACTGGGAAAGCTTAAAGAAACCGATGCAGCTAAAAGAGAAGAATCCAATAAAAATGAAAGTATATTATTTAGATAATGAAGGTTCTATTGAAGAATTCGACAGACTTCAGACTGATTTAGATGTACAGCTCAGGACAATTCCAGAAAATGTTGACGAAGAGCAACAAGAGCAGGATATTCAAAATAAAAAGAGGTATTTAACAGGAGTACTTGAGAACAAACATAAGGAAGTTGAAAAGGTTTTCTCATTTGGTAAGCCATATTTTACATATTTATTAATTGCAATTAATCTTGTTTTGTTTATTTTGCTTGAGTTGAATGGAGGCAGCACTTCGATTAATACTCTTATCGAAATGGGTGCAAAATATAACCCGAGTATAATTGAAGGGGAATGGTGGCGAATTGCAAGCTCGATGTTTCTTCATATTGGTTACCTTCATCTATTAATGAACATGCTCGCAATCTATTATTTAGGAACAGCAACGGAACGGATTTTTGGGAGAACCCGATTTCTTTTTATTTATTTCCTAGCTGGAATTGGTGGTGGCTTAGCAAGCTTTGCATTTACAACAAACGTGTCTGCTGGAGCATCAGGAGCAATTTTTGGATTGTTTGGTGCATTGCTGTTTTTTGGTATTATTTATAAGCGGATTTTCTTTCAGACAATGGGGAGCAATATACTAATTATACTTCTCATTAATATTGTTCTAGGATTTTCCGTTGAGCAGATTGACATGGGAGCACATATTGGTGGACTACTAGCAGGATTTCTTGCATCAGCGATGATGCACCTACCTAACAAGAAAAATGTACGAACCCAATTAATTGGATTTATTGCTTATGTTATGCTTATAACAGGGCTTGTCATCTTTGGATTGAATAGTAATATGAATAATCAATCAAATTATTTAATGCAAATAGAGCAATTATTATTGGATAATCAATTTGAAGAAGTTGTAGAAGTGGCAACGGAAGCACTAGACCTTGAGGGTGATATGCAGGGTCCAATTTTATTTCAACGTTCCTATGCATATATTGAATTGAATGAGCTAAATTTAGCGGTCGAGGACTTAGAGCAGAGTATATTACATGAGCCAGTGCTGCCTGAAGCGTATTATAATCTGGCATTATTGTACGACAGTAACGGTCAAATAGAAGAAGCAAAAGAAATGATAACGAAAGCCTATGAATTGAATCCGGATGAAGAATCATTTGCAGAGGTTTATAAAAAAATCACAGGAGAATCACCTGAATAAAAGCGCCAATTAAGGCGCTTTTATTTTATTAATTCTTTATTTCAGGGATGCGTTGAATTAGTTGCTCACGTCCACCATTTAATTCGAAAAGAACGTATAAATGTGTATTTTGTTTATCGATTAAAATTAAAGGTATGTAGCTTTCAAGTTGATTTTCTGATGACTCAGAAGCCGGAATAACATAATTTTTATATATCCCCTCCCAAAGCCTTCCAATTAATACGTTTGTTTCTTGTTGTGACATATTTGGGAGTGGTTTATTGTTGTATTTATATAAATCCACCAACGGAATTGCTCGATAATTTTCTGGGTTGATTTGAAAATACTGGATCAATAAATGCCATTGAAAAAGTAATTGCTGCTTGGAAGAACGGTCAAGCAATTCTTTCCATTCGGATTCAAACGGTGTAACAGGTTGTTTAAAAGCTTTAATAGGTGTTGTGGGAGAGTCAATAACATATAATTCATCATATGTCATTGCTTGTACACTTTTAATGTCTTCTCCACCATAGTGATTTTCGCCATGGTGGAAGGAAATACTTTGAAAATGACTGGAGTCCTCACTCGCAACAGTTTCATCCATATGAATTTGGTCTGTGTTTTGAACCCACTTACTACGTACACCACGAAGAATACCATTATCAAATAGCAGTGAAACATCTTGTCTGAGATACATACTCTTATCGCTTGATGAATTTATACTCCATCCAATGTTATATGAGTCTGATCCCGTTACAGACTCTAATGTTAACGAAGTATTTGCCTCATCTATAAAACTTTTCTCATCTAACGGAAAAAAACTTATTGTAGGAACTGTGTTTGCTCTCAGTATGAATAAACCTCCAATAGTTAGGATTGTAAAAAATATCAGCATTATTTTCCACTTTCTCATCATCTGTCATTCCTTTTATTCATGACTTGTCTATAAAAAATATGAGCAATGGAGAGGATTTATGTTTAAGTTTCCTGATTATCTTAGTTAGCACAGTCCGTTATTTAAATAATTGATTCGCAGGAAATCATAAATTACATTATATGGATTTGTGATTCCTCAATTCTCAATTCTTTGGTATAATGAGAAATGGTGGTTCTAATGAAAAATGTTTATGATATACAACAATTATTGAAAC
This sequence comes from Oceanobacillus sp. FSL W7-1309, assembly GCF_038002145.1. Taxonomy (NCBI): domain Bacteria; kingdom Bacillati; phylum Bacillota; class Bacilli; order Caryophanales; family Bacillaceae; genus Oceanobacillus; species Oceanobacillus sp. FSL W7-1309. The sequence goes on along the minus strand of NZ_JBBOBX010000002.1, from coordinate 800,288 downwards.
GTTATGGTTCGTTCATCTATACGGGTGATCGTTTAGGCGATCTGGAATTAATGGAGATGGAATTGGATGAATTGTATCAGATGAAATTTGTGCAAATCTCGGAATATCAAAATGCAAAAATGGTATTAAAAAAAGAAAAACGGCTCATTATGGACAAAAGGGGCGAGTAAGTTATGGAAAAATTACTATTGGGGATAGATATTGGGGGAACATCTGTAAAAATTGGTATCATCAATAAACAGGGTGAAATTCTAGAAAAATGGGAGGTACCAACAAATAAATTAAATGCCGGTATTACAATAGTCGATGAGATTTGGGCTTCTATTGAGCGTAAATTGAGCATATTACATCTAAGTATAAGTTCTTTTTTAGGTGTAGGGGTTGGAGCTCCAGGATTTATTGATATGGATTCAGGGATAGTATCTGAAGCGGTGAATATCGGATGGAAGGATTTCCCTTTAGCAGATCAATTAAAAGAAAAATCAAGCTTACCTGTGTTTGTTGCCAATGATGCTAATATTGCTGTCCTAGGAGAGAACTGGACAGGTGCAGGTAATCAAGCAAAGAATTTGGTTGCTTTGACACTTGGAACCGGAGTAGGTGGAGGTATTATTGTTAATGGCTCCATACTTAATGGAATAAATGGAATGGCTGGTGAGCTTGGTCATTTAACCATTGAAAAAGATGGCTATCCATGCAATTGCGGAAATAATGGATGCCTTGAAACAATAGCATCAGCAACAGGCATTGTACGTCAAGCTATGGATAAAATAGCGAGTTATCCTGATAGTAAGCCTGCAGAAATTTATAAAAAATATCAAGCAATTACAGCAAAAGACATCTTTGATTTGGCCAAGGATGGAGACGCTATTGCAATTAGCATTGTAAAAAGGACTGCAGATGTACTAGGTCAAGTGATAGCTAACCTGGGCGTTATTATTAATCCTTCCAAAGTTCTAATTGGTGGCGGCGTTTCAAAAGCGGGCGACTTGCTTGTTAATGAGATTCGAATCGCTTTTAGAAAATATGCTTTACCAAGAGTATCCGATGCCTGCGAAATTAAAATCGCACAACTTGGAAATGATGCAGGAATTATCGGAGGGGCTTCTTTAGTATTGGAAAAGTTGAATAACGACAATAGTTAGACTTGATTTTTTTCCGATTTCTATTAGAATAATAAGCTACTAAATATAAATTAAATGTAAAATAGTTGAAACCTTTTATAAGACCTAGACGTCTTATATAGTACTAACTTTGTAAACAAATGTTTACAGTTCCATCATAAAGGGAAATAGGGTGCAAGTGATGTTTCATCTATTAAGCTAGACGTGAAAAGATTTTTTTTACTAAAAACCTCGGAATTGAACAAGTTCATATGCTTTGCAAGTGTTAGATTAGAAAAATAAATGGAAAAAGTCTCTTCTGTAACGATGTTACACATCCTTAATGGAATAGTTACAGAACAGCAAAAACATTCCACGGTTAAAACATACAATAGGAATGAGTTTTACTATTTTAGGAGGAAGCAAGATGAAGTTTAAAAGACCTACCATCCCCTTATATATAATGGCAGCATTATTATTTGGGCTAAAAACTTACTTTGTTTATCGATTTATGTTTGATATTGAATTGGATAATTCAATGCAGGAGTTAATATTATTAATTAACCCGTTTGTATCGGCATTTCTTGTTTTTGCGATTAGCGTATGGTTTAACAAACGTTCTCGTCAAATGAAATTTCTAAGGTACACAGCCTTTATAGGTTCATTTGTCATTTTCGCAAATCTCGTATTCTATCGCCAATTTACCGATTTTATCACAATTCCGCAGCTGTTCATGGGAAGTAACATGGCAGATTTAGGTTCGAGTATTTTAACCTTGATTAAGCCTTATGATATTCTGTTTTTTGCTGATGCAGCTCTAATTTGGTATTTAAGTAAAAAACAAGAAACGAAGCTATCGGTAGCATATCCGAAAAGCGGGAAGGTATTTGCATTAGCAATGTCACTAGCACTTCTTGCGGGTAACTTCTTCTTGGCAGAAATGGAAAGACCGCAGCTATTTACTCGAGCTTTTGATCGTGAATATTTAGTGAAAAATATTGGTTTGTTAAACTATCATGTTTACGATTTAGTTGTTCATTCAAAAACGGAATCACAGCGTGTTTTTGCAGACGGAAACGAGATTCCGGAAATTCAAGAGTATATCGATGAAAATGTGAAGATCACTGGGAATTCAGATATGTTCGGGGCCGCCGAAGGTAAGAATGTAATCTTTATTAATGCTGAATCACTACAACAATTCGTAATTAATAATGAGGTAAATGGGGAAGAGGTAACACCGTTCTTAAATAGCTTGACCGAAGATGAAGATACGTATTATTTTGAGAATTTTTATGAACAGACAGGTCAGGGAAACACTTCTGACTCTGAGTTTTTAATAGAAAACTCGCTTTACCCACTATCTAGAGGGGCAGTATTCTTTACCCATGGCGGTAATGAGTATCATGCACTTCCAGAGATAATTAAAGAAGAAGGTTATACATCATCCGTTCTCCATGCAAACAACAAAAGTTTTTGGAACCGCGATGGCATGTATAAGAGCTTAGAAATCGACCATTTTTATGATGAAGCAGCTTATGAAATTACGAATGAGAACACAGTTGGCTGGGGTTTAAAGGATAAGCCATTCTTTGAACAATCTATTAAATATTTACAATCAATGGAACAACCTTTCTATACGAAATTTATTACCCTAACCAATCATTTTCCATTTGAGCTAGAAGAAGATGATACGTCAATTGAGCCATATGATTCAAATTCAAATACGCTGAATAACTATTTCCCAGCTGTAAGGTATATGGATGAAGCACTAGAAGACTTCTTTGATCAATTGAAAGAAGCTGGTATATATGAAGATTCCATCATTATAATCATGGGAGATCATATTGGAATTAGTGCGAATCACAATCGTGCAATGAGTATGTACCTGGATAAAGAAGAAATAACGCCTTATGATCAAGTGCAATTGCAGCGAGTGCCAATGTTTATTCATATTCCTGGTGATGGAAATGGTAAAGTAATGTCTGAAGTAACTGGTCAAATTGATATGAAACCAACAATTCTTAGTCTGTTAGGTATTGAGGCTGAAGATGATCTTTACTTTGGAAACGATGTGTTCGCTGATGAACGAAAAGGATATATTGCGTTAAGAAATGGCGATTTTATCAGTGATGATTATATTTCTACCTATGGTATGTGCTATGATCGTGAAACTGGTGAGCCGATAGAGGAAGACAGTGAAGAATTGGATGCAACTGGTGAAGAAAAGGCACAGTCAAGTACTGAAAATGCATGTAGTCCAATTACTGAAAAAGTTGAAACAGAGTTGTCCTATTCTGATAACTTGATTTATGGTGACCTGTTCCGCTTTATTGATTTTGGTGATAAGGAAGCAGCAAGTAACTAAAAGTTAAAAAGTCTATAGCCGTCAACAGTATTAATTACTGTTGACGGCTATTTTAAATGTGTTTAGGTGCAAGCTCTAGTTATGTATTTCTAATTTAAAGGTATTTCTAGTTGTTCAAAATAAAAAAGTTAACTCCGAAAAGTTAACTTTTTGCTTCTATGGATGTTTGATTAAGTTATCCAGCGATTTCTGATATAATCGTTGCAATGGAGAAGAATCCAAATGCTAATGCTGTCAAAGCTGAAAATGCTAATGCAAATAGATTTTTATATTTCAGTTGACGAATAACTGAAACTACTGCAAGTAATGCGACGAATAATAATACGATTGCTAAAATAAGATGTCCCACAACTATTATCCTCCTTTGAAGCTTCATTGTTCCTAAAGTTACAATTTGAATTAGGAATTGGTTTTATATTATTATGTAACTAAGACATTATATTATTTATTCTAAAACATTAAATTGTTTTTGTCGAGTAATTGTAAAACGTTTTCTTACACAACAGGGTGTAATACACCCTCTTCTATGTGTGCGGGGACGAAAACATGTGTGGTTGGGAGGCAAAGCCCGTAAATTCCTGATTCTCTTAAGGTCCAGCAGGGCTCCTTATCAGTACTAACATTTAGTTGGGGGTGAAGCGAGCCCCACTAAATGAAAAAGTGATTTCATTCAGAATTGAATTGGAGGTTTTTTAATGAATGTAAAGGGGATGGCATTAGGTCCAATCGGAACAAATTGCTATATTGTTTATGATAAAGGAAAAGCGTTATTAATCGACCCAGGTGCAGAGCCTGATAAAATTGCCGAGTTTTTAGAAAGAGAGGGACTAAAAGTTCAAGCAATCTTATTGACACATGCTCACTTTGATCATATCGCTGCACTAGATGAAATACGAGAGACTGTAGATACAGATGTATATATACATGAAAATGAGCTTCCTTGGTTGTCAGATCCACAAATGAATGGTTCCAGTAAGCTAATAGGAAATGAAATCGTTATGAAGCCAGCTGAATTCACTTTTAAAATGGGTCCAATGGAAATAGGGGACTTTCTCTTTGAAGTTATTCACACGCCTGGTCATTCGCCTGGCAGTGTCAGTTTTCTATTTGATCAAAATGAATTCATTATTAGTGGTGATGTTTTGTTTTATCATGGTATTGGCAGAACTGACCTTCCAGGTGGAAATATGGCAGAGATTGAAGCTACAATCCAAAATAAACTATATCAATTGAAGGAATCCCTCACTGTTTATCCTGGGCATGGACCACATACAACAATTGGTGAAGAAAAGCAGAACAACCCTTTTGTTCGTGCATGAAAGTATTAGCTGGATTTAGTTAATTTGAAGATGGAAAAACCCCTGCAATATTTTAGGTTGCAGGGGTTTTCAGCTTTTTTAATGTCCGAAACCAGGTACAAGAATAAATTCGGAATACCATGTAAAACCAATCATGAAAACGGTACAATACGCTCCAAATAAATACATGTACATGCGTTCAGATAACTTTAAATAACTTACTGTAAGGAAAAATGCCGTTTGAGCCAGGAATAGTAGTGCTGTATTCGTCATATCACCGATATAAAACATTACTGTAAAAATACCTGTCCAAAAGGCAAGAACACGAAACATTCGATCCATGTCTTCCCCCTCCTTTTAGGTAGCCTTTTCATTGTTATTATATATGAGTAATTGCGTATTGTAAACGAATGTCATTAAACAATTGAGAGATTAGCTAGATAAGTGCAATTTCCGCAATTGTTTGTAAACATATTTTCTTCGAATGTTAAAGTCGACCCTTCAAATAATACATCGAATATACCTTTTAGGAATAAATAATGCATATGACAAACTACTGTTTGGTTTTTCATCACTAATTCCTTAAATGGGCAGTTATTCACATGAAAATGAATGTTATTATTTCCTTCATCATACGTAAAGGAAGGAAAGAGTCCTAATTCTTCTGTTGCCCTCTCAAGTATATCAAGTTTTTCCTTGATGGACAGCTTATTGAAATGATGTATTTTAAAATCGTCTATAAATTGGTGCCCATACTTTTTCCCTGTTGCATACAATGCTTGCTCACCAATTTCACCGAGTTCCAACAGCGCTTCTAATGCAATTGAAGAAAGGGTTTTATAATCCCTCGATGGGAAGCTTAATTCGATTACACTTTCCGATAGTCGGTACATTTTGCTTGGTCTTCCGCCTTTTCCGCTTCTCTTGAAATATGTTGTAATAAGCTTTATTTCTTCAAGCTTAGATAAATGCAGTCTAGCTACATTTGAATGGATGTCAAAATGGTTTGCAATCTCAATCACACTAACATCTTTATGTTTTTTTAGTATATATTGATAAATATGGTACCTTGTTGGATCACTTAATACATTTGTAACTTTTAACGTATTGTCCACATAAATCACCCCAGTAGCTTTAATACCTTTATTATAGTATTTAATTTGACGATTTAGTGAGAAAAACAAAGTTTGTTAAAAAATGTACAAACTTATTATTCTGCTATATGTGTTTTTGTGAACGTATAAATTGTATCATATTCGTTTGTTTTGATTGAAAAGGATAATTGATACATTGTATCTGCTGCAGGTGTTATAGAAATTTTAACGTCACCATCAGGAAAATGATAGCGTACAACAGGAGGAGGCTCTTGTTCTATTATTTCCGATTTTACTGTTTCATATCCCATTTGAAAAAGCGTCTCTATTTTTATTTGTTGAATGTGTCTATGGGTAAGCGCAGTATCATGTCGATAACTATGAATTGCAGTCATTATAAACATGCAAATGAATGCCGTTATAAAAAGTACATACGGTAGTATTACTCCATGTTCATTCTTAATAATAAGCGAACTTTTTTTCATATCTTTCCTCCGAAGTAGTAATAACGGTAACTTGAACCCCGTAGGGTAGGGGAGTGAAGGAAATACCTTCAACATCCCTCAGATAGATTTCATGTCCTTTTCCATTGACTTGTCTTCTAACAAGTGTGCCATACAATTCGAGTGTTGCTGTTTTATTTTCATGCGGCTTAACTAAATAAAGTTTTCTATTTGTTACGTAGATGTTCGTTGCATCAATGATGTCATCTCGCACAAATTGAAAAAATTGCTGTACTGAAATTTCACTGTACGTTGATTTCGAGTTCATGCTTTGCAGCAAATAGCCCAAAAGCGGTAAACTGACGGAAAGGATAACAATACTGCACAAAACAGTTATAAATGTAAATCCTTTCTCATGCTGCTTGTAATCCATAAAAACAGAGCTGTTCTTCTGTATTTTTCGCATTATTCCATTCAGCACATCCTTTAATGAACTCATTTTCAATCTGGAAATCAAATTGAACCTCCATATAAGAATCGACCGTTTTTGTGAAGGCCACAGGGAGTAAGGTATTTGAACTCCAAATAAATTGTTGTAACTCGTCGTGGAGCAAGTAAGCTAGTTTTCGACGATCGCTTAATACTTTTTGTTCTATATCAAGCGTTGAGATAATTGGCATAAATGTAGCAATTGCGGTGAATATGATACCGGAAGCAATTAATACTTCTATTAATGTAAAACCATTACGATTCTGCAATATAAAACCTTCCTTTCCCGAACTGGAAGACAATTCGATATTCGCTATATGTTGTTTTTATATGAATCGTTCGCGGGTATAAAAATGTACCTTTCCCATTAAATCGAATATCACTATTTTGTCTATAATCAACCGTCCATCCAGCAGGATAGACTTGCTCTGCAATTATTTCATTGTCCTGAAAGACTTTATAATTATCCTTGTAGAAACGAATAAATATCTCCTCACCTGTAGTCAAATAGGACATGTTTTGAACATATAAAACATCGATTTTCAATGTATCTAGAAATTGTTTGTCCTTTTGTTTTTCAATGCTTTCAAATTGAAAGGGAGGGAAAATTACCATAATAATTGAAAAGACAGCAAGAACAAAGAGGACTTCCAGCAATGTAAAACCATGATTATACTTAAGGTGCTGATACAATACCTTTATTTCCATCTACTGAATAGTTTAAAGCCTCTTCATTAGGACAGGTGAGTTGATCTTCGTTTAAGTAATCAGGAACTAATGCACTTAAAGTATTCGGATACGAATTATTTTCCATATAATAAACATCTACTTGTCCCTGAACGATGGATACTAGTGCTGTACATCCTTTGCTGTGGACCTCACTGCTCCGGTCACCGAGATTTGGAACGATAAGGATGATTAAGACGGATATGATTAATAGAACGATAAGCATTTCGATCAATGTGAAGCCGCGGTTATTGTTAAACATAGCAAAGCTCTCCTTTTAGATTGTTTTAATTAGCTGGAACATTGGCCACATCAACGTTATATAAATAAAAATGATGAAGCCAGCTAAAATTGTAAAAAATACCGGTTGAACGAATGTAATAATTTTCACGATTTTTCTTTGGATTTCTTCCATTAATAGCTCTGCATAGATACTTAAGTCTTTTTCAAGTGCTTGTGCGTCTGCATTTTTACTGAATATAGTTGTCAATTGTCCTTCTAGAAAAGTAAAAACAGTAAGTAAACTGGCGATGTGGACACCTCTTGATAATTCTGAAGTCATTTGCTGGGCGTAATAGGAGATAATAGGTAGTTTCTTCTGTCGGGTCATATGGTCAAGTATTTCTTTGAAAGACATTCCGGTTTTAAGCAGTGAACTGAAGTGTGTAGCGAAGTAAAAGGACGTCTGTAGCTTTAGGAAGCTTCGGTAAAGTGGAATTGTGCGATAGACGTTTAATTGCTTTTCAATTGGCAACTTACCCTTTGTTAGTAACCATACAAAAAGTAAAATTCCCAAAACAAAGATTAACACAAAAGTAATGGTGGTAAGCATTTCAATTAAAATAATGGAGACCTGGACGGTTGATGAAGCGGACATACTTGCTTGAAAAATATCTTGAAAAGACGGGAGGACACTTTGTTTTATAAAGTATAGCAGCAAGGAGAAGATAAACAATAGAATAAGTGGGTATCTGGCTGCTTGTTGAAATTTATTTGTATTTTTTATTCGATATTCATACATTGCAGCACATTTTTTGATGCTACCCTCAAGATCTCCATTTCCTTTTACAAAATAAAGATATGAAGTAATCAGCGGATGAAATTTCGCTTGATCAAATGCTTCATCAATAGACATACCGTCTTTAAGGCACGTTAAAATGCGGGTTGCAGGTTTTTCTAATTCTTTATTCCATTTTACTGTTTCAATTGCATCTAGCAATGGGTAGCCATTCGTTAATAAACGATGTAATAATTGTAGGAATCGAAGCTGCAGAGGGTTAGCCAGCATTTTTCTACGACTGATAAACCCTTTCAGATATGAAGCCATATGCATAAGCCTTCTTTCTTAAATACTCAAATGAATGAAATGTATCAAGTTCTGTTAATTCGTTCCCCTCAATGGTATTCTCTAATAATGTACCTTCGAGTAGTTCAAGAATCGCTGCTCTCCTTGCGAGTTCGGTTTTCACCTGCAATGGAAGTAATTGAAGCGCAGCAACCGCGATAAGTGATTGTTTCATATCACTTCGTTTGATACCCATATCGATTAAACGATGAATTGTTCCTATAGCATTTTTTGCATGTAATGTGCTCAGAACCAGGTGACCTGTTAAGGATGCTTCAAATGCAAATTTGGCTGTGTGCTTATCGCGGATTTCACCAACCATAATAATATCTGGGTCATGTCGTAACGCTGCTTTTAAGCCTGTCTGATACGTAATTCCAGCTTTTTCATTAACTTGCACTTGTAGAATATTGTCCATGTTTTTCTCAATTGGGTCCTCTAAAGTAATGGTTTGATACGACTTTTCCTTTAAGATGGATTCCAGTAAAGCAGATAATGCTGTGGTCTTGCCACTTCCGGTTGGCCCGGTCAGAAGGATGATGCCAGCACGATTGGACATCCATTCCTTCATTTTATTTAGTTGGCTTTTAAAAAGAAAAAGTTGTTCAAGAGTGAGTTTTGTTTCTTGTGGAAGGATCCGAATTGCTAAACTTTCTGTTTGATGGAGAGGAAGTGTCGATAATCGCAATGAGAATAAATTGGACGTGGTCTTATGTTGAATGGTGCCATTTTGCGGCTTTCTTGATTCACCAATATCCATTCCAGCTATAAATTTGTAGTAGGTGAGCAGTTGTTCATATTGTTTAAGTTTTATGTGGCAATGTTTTACTCGTTTTCCATGGATTCGAAAAAAAATATCTGTATAGTCATGGAAAGGATAGAAGTGAATGTCTGAAGCGTTCTCTTTGATCGAAGCGTTGAGCAGGTTATCTGATAAAGTTGCAGTGGGATTCAAGGTTGTTTTCACCTCCTTTTATTTTGCAACAGTATACTTTATTCGACGTTTTTTGATTAAACCCTTCTTTTTTATAAAAATTTTTGTATATATTTTTTTTGATTTGCAAAAGATAAGTGTGAGACATGGAATCGAGGTGGTAGTAATGTCAGGAAATGATTATTTGAAGTTTATGACCGAACAAGTTGTTTCATATATAGACTTACCATCTGAGGAAAGAAAGAAACGAAAAGAAGCGCAAAGGAAACAAAATTCCTTATACACCACCAGATGGTTTGGTATGCTTCCATTCACATTAAAAATAATGTTCCAGAAGGAGAATAGCAGATAAATTTACCTGCTATTCTTTATTTATGGAGGTTGTTCAAAAAGTATGAAATGTGACTACATTAAACTGCTGGGACTAGCATAGTGCCGAACAAGGCTTTTTTTATCTCAGCCTCTAACCCTGCACAAGTGATTTTACTATTATAATGCATGTTGTTCGAGATACACGATACCTCCATTGATTACGTCCAATGTTACCTTTGGATGATAACGTTTTGTTAATTCGTCTTGTTCTTTTTTCATCTGTTCACTTTCTAAGTCGTCCTGATAAAAATGCTGTAACGTTTGAATTTCTTCCTGTAACAATTCTAAAGATTTCTTAGCCCACGTATGTTCTTGCTCTTCAATATAGTTTGACAGAACAGTTTCCATTCGTAAGTAACCACTTTTTATTTTAATCATTGGAGACAATGTAAAGCAATAATCAGAAATTGTTGTTTGTAATGAAAACTTCCTTAACAGATTCATCATATCTAACTTCATCATGCCGTTAACTAAATGTAAACCGATAGAAATGATTTCATCCTTTTTATGCTGCCCTTGATAACTAATTTTAAAGTTTACAACTAGCCATGGATGTAAGGGCGTCTTTTCGGTTGCATGAATTAATTGAAATAGCTTTGTAAATTTTTCCTTTTCTTTTAAATGATTCATAATTTGCTGGAGGCGAGGACTGCCAAAGTGAATCCAGTCTCCTTTTGCATCCCGTTGTTTTGGATTTGTAATTAGCGTAAGTTGCATTGGATCGCCGGTACGGCCAATTTTTTTAATGTAGTGCCAGTAAAATGGTCGGTTCATCAATTCACGATCCATCTGTTCATTTAATTGTATTTGTATCACACCATCATGATTGGAAATAATTTCGCAATCCTTAGCAGTAAAGTAATCTTTCAAAAATCCATTTAAATTAGTAATTGCCATAAAGTCTCTCCTCCGTTTCCGCTGTAGAATCATTTTTTGCACCTTGAATAATGGAAGAAAGGTTATTTAGTTTAATTCGTACCTCCCCTGCGGAGGTGGATTCATTATAGATAGACTCCATCTCTGACTCGATACTTGAAATGTTCAGCTCAGCTAAAATATCATCTAGGTTGCCAATTACCTTTTCAAATAGGTTTATCTTTTCGTATAAAAGTGTCAGAATATGTTCTTCTATCGTGTTGCGAATAACAAGATTATAGATGTGTACATCCTTTTCCTGTCCGAAACGGTGGATACGTCCAATCCTCTGTTCAAGCCGCATTGGATTCCATGGTAGATCGTAATTAATTAGGTGGCTGCAAAATTGAAGGTTAATTCCTTCACCTCCAGCCTCTGTAGCAATCAAAACCTGCGCATGATCTTTAAACAGTTGTTTCATCCAGTCCTTTTTACCACGTTTAAATCCACCTCGGAAGGGGACCGATGAGATACCATGTTGCTGTAAATACCATTGTAAGAAATATTGTGTTGCTCGATACTCTGTAAAAATAATAACTTTTTCATCACCTATTGATTTAATTAGCTCTACTGCTTTTTCAGCTTTTATGTGGTGAGGCAGCTCCTCAATTTTGCTAAGTAACGGTTTTAATACAGCTGCATTATTTTCATGCTCACTAATTTTAGATAATGACATATAACAAGCTTCTCGTGATGAACATATCTCACGGAGGTACGTAATTTTCGAAAAAGTGGAGAACGCGATTGTAGTATTGACAAGATCGTCATATACTTCGCGTGCTTTATCAGGAAAATCAATCCATAAGGTCTCAATCTTCCGTTTAGATTCAGTGAGTTTTGTTGCTTTTCTCGTATTTCGAATCATTACTTTTTGAATCAATTGTTTTAAATAAGGATCTTGTTCCAGCTTACTTCGATCCTTACCATATTTTTCGATAAAGGAATCATAATTTCCTAGATGACCAGGTCGAAGTATTGTAATTAAATTAAATATCTCAATTAATCGGTTTTGTACAGGTGTAGCTGTTAAAAGCAAGCAGTACTTCTTTTTAATTGCACGTACAAATTGATAGTTTTTTGTTTTATGATTTTTAAGCTTATGCGCTTCATCAATCAGAATAAAATCATATTCCGTGTCAATTATTTCTTCACGGTTAGGAGAACGTTTTGCTGTATCAAGGGAGGAAATAATAATCGGATTTTCTTTCCAACTATAATTCTTCCGATGTGCAACTGCTGGTATATAAAACTTTTCATTCAATTCCTTCACCCATTGGTTAACAAGCGATGCAGGAACGAGAATAAGTGCATTTTTTACTAATCCCCGAATCATGTATTCTTTTAAAATAAGACCTGCTTCAATTGTTTTTCCTAATCCGACCTCATCTGCTAATATTGCACGACCATTCATCTTTTCAATTGCTTGTTCAGCAACATCGGTTTGGTGATCTAAAAAGTTAACATGTGGAAGATACTCTAATGCACGTAACCCATTAAAAGAAGGTGAACTTGTTGTTAACTCAGCTTGAAATGCCATCGAAAAGAGTTCCCAATTGGAGAAAGGACCCTCTTTGCTAATGGCTGTTTCTAGAGCATTGATAAAGGCTGAATCTTTTTGTAGTTCAATAGAATCCATATGTTGAACACACATCCTATTATTAAAATTTGGATTTCACTATAATTTTGCTTTTTGATATGTTATAATTCAAAGTGAAATAGAGTTCCTTACATTCTGATACATAGTATAACCAAATATAAATTTTTCATTAGCGGATGATTACAAGGGGAGAGCTTACATTATGTAACGCCGAAGGAGCAAGTTAAGAGCGAATCTCTCAGGCAAAAAGACTCTTGTAGGACGCAACTCTGGAGAGTGTTTACTTAGAATTAGTAAACCACCCACGAAGCAAATACTTATACAGTCATCCAACGTTCGTATAAGTATGCAACTTTCTGGTTTAAGGACAGAGATTTCTTCGGTAAGGAAGGAATCTCTATTTTTATGCACTTTTTCAACAAAATTAGGAGGAGTGGATGGTATGAGCGAGTTGAAACGAACACCTATTTTTTCGGAATATGGAAAATACGGGGCGAAAACAATTGATTTTGGGGGCTGGGATTTACCAGTACAATTTACTGGGATCAAACAGGAACACGAAGCAACCAGAACAAAAGCAGGGCTATTTGATGTGTCACATATGGGGGAAATTGCTGTAAAGGGCCCTAAAAGCTTAGAATTTCTGCAATACGTTATGACAAATGATGTGACCAAGCTCGTGCCAAACCGAGCACAATACACGATTATGTGCTATGAAAACGGGGGAACAGTCGATGATCTAATTATTTATATGCTTGCAGAAAATGATTATTTGTTAGTGGTGAATGCAGCGAATACAGAAAAAGATTATGAGTGGCTGCTCCAGCATAACACATACAGCGAAAAGGAAGTAACGATTACCAATACCTCAGCTGATTATGTTCAATTTGCATTACAGGGACCGAATTCAGAGGAGATATTGCAGCAGCTTGCAAAAACCAATCTATCCGAGATCAAGTTTTTCCGCTTCGATGCAAATGTTCCGCTGGAAAATTCAGAACATACTGCAATTGTTTCGCGTACTGGCTATACTGGTGAAGATGGATTTGAAATCTATATTGACAAATCAGAAGGTCCTGCTTTGTGGAATCGGCTGCTTGAGGCAGGAAAAGACAAAGGGCTCGAGCCAATTGGACTTGGCGCGCGTGATACACTTCGTTTCGAAGCAGGTCTTGCATTGTATGGTCAGGAATTATCAAAGGATATCAGCCCAATTGAAGCGGGGCTTTCGTTTGCTGTAAAAGTGAACAAAGAAGCAGATTTTATAGGGAAATCTGTACTAAAAGAGCAAGTGGAAAATGGAACGACAAGAAAATTAGTTGGAATTGAAATGATCGATAAAGGCATTCCACGGCATGGATATACGGTATTGAAGGATGATCAAGTGATTGGGTTTGTAACATCTGGTACACAATCCCCAACTTTTAACAAAAATATTGGATTAGCACTTATTGATTCCGAGTTTGCAAATGAAGGTACAGAATTAGAAGTCCAAGTTCGAAAACGCAAATTAAAAGCAATTATTGTAAAGACACCATTTTATAAACGAGATAAATAGGGGGCATCGTAATGGAATTTCGTTATTTACCTATGACTGAAACCGATCAAGAAGAAATGCTGCAAACAATCGGAGTTTCAACCACAGATGAGCTTTTTTCAGACATTCCAAGTAGTGTACGCTTTCAAGGAGAATTGAACTTAAAAAAGCCAGCAAATGAATACGAATTAAAAAAAGAACTAACTGAAATGGCAAATAAAAATGCTAGTTTAAAACAATATACTTCGTTCCTTGGAGCTGGTGTGTACGATCATTTTATTCCATCTGTTGTTGACCATGTTATTTCCAGATCGGAATTTTATACAGCATATACACCATATCAACCGGAAATCTCCCAAGGTGAGCTGCAAGCAATTTTTGAGTTTCAAACGATGATTTCTGAATTAACTGGAATGCCTGTTGCCAACTCTTCGATGTATGATGGCGGAACCTCTTTAGCAGAAGCGGTTAATTTAAGTGCAGCACAAACGAAACGGAGAAAAGTGCTTGTTTCTCAAGCTGTGCACCCGGAGTCACGTGCTGTTATTGAGACATACGCAAGAGGACAGAATGTTGAAATCGTGGAAATCGGATTAAAGAATGGTTTAACGGACCTTGATCATTTAGAACAAGAGTTGGATGATACGATTGCTGGTGTTGTGATACAATACCCGAACTTCTTCGGTCAAATTGAACCGTTACAAAAGGTGGAGGAATTAATTAAGCAACAAAAGAAAACCATGTTTATCGTTTCCAGTAATCCATTGGCTCTTGGATACTTAACACCGCCCGGAGAATTCGGTGCAGATATCGTTGTTGGTGATACGCAAGTATTCGGGATTGCTGGACAATTCGGTGGACCTCACTGTGGTTATTTTGCAACGACCGAAAAACTAATGCGTAAAGTTCCAGGGCGTTTAGTGGGACAAACAAAGGATGAAGATGGTGTACGAGGCTTTGTATTAACATTACAGGCAAGGGAACAGCATATCCGTCGTGATAAGGCTACTTCTAATATTTGTTCAAATCAGGCATTAAATGCACTTGCAAGTTCAGTTGCAATGAGCTCAATAGGTAAACATGGATTGCGGAAAATGGCAGCTTTGAACATGCAAAAAACACGATATGCAATTGAACAATGTAAAGCAGCTGGTTTAGAAATCGTATATGAACATCCAAGCTTTAATGAATTTGTTGTAAAGCTTTCTAATTCCGTACCAGCTATAAATGATAAGCTGTTTGAAAAAGGAATTATTGGCGGATACGATTTGGAACGCAATTATCCTGAATTAACAGGGCATATGTTAATTGCTGTAACAGAAATTCGTACAAAAGAAGATATTGATACGTTTGTAAAAGAATTGGGGGATATCAATGGCTAATCAAGAGTTTCCATTAATATTTGAACGTAGCAAGGAAGGAAGAACAAGCTATAGCCTGCCGAATTTAGATGTTCCAGAAATTGATCTTAATGCTGAATTGGATGACGTATACGTAAGAAAGACTCCACCAGAGTTACCAGAGGTAAGTGAGCTGGAAATCATGCGCCATTACACTGGGCTTTCTAATCGAAATTATGGAGTGGACTCTGGATTCTATCCACTAGGATCCTGTACGATGAAATATAATCCGAAAATCAACGAAGATGTTGCACGCTTGGAAGGATTTAGCCATATCCATCCATACCAAGATCCCAAAACGGTTCAAGGTGCAATGGAAATGCTTTATGATTTGCAAACGGCTTTAAAAGAAATTACAGGGATGCATGAAGTTTCTTTACAATCCGCTGCAGGTGCTCATGGTGAATGGACTGCATTAATGATGATTCGCGCGTTTCATGAAGCAAATGGCGATTTTGGGAGAACAAAAGTGATTGTGCCGGATTCTGCACATGGCACAAATCCGGCATCAGCAGCAGTTGCTGGTTTTGAAGCAGTAACCGTAAAAACAAATGAAAAAGGACTTGTAGATTTAGAAGACTTAAAACGTGTTGTTGGTAATGATACCGCTGCACTCATGCTGACAAATCCAAATACACTTGGATTATTTGAAACAGAAATTATGGAAATGGCAGAAATTGTTCATGCTGCAGGTGGGAAATTATATTATGATGGCGCAAATTTAAACGCAATTATGGGTTATACACGTCCAGGAGATATGGGCTTTGATGCAGTGCATTTAAATCTTCATAAAACCTTTACAGGTCCCCATGGCGGCGGCGGACCAGGTTCTGGACCTGTTGGTGTATCGAAAGAGCTCGAACCTTTTCTTCCTAAACCGATTATTACGAAAAAAGAGAATGAATATGTGTTCGAATATGATAGACCTCAATCAATCGGTCGTGTTAAGCCATACTACGGAAACTTTGGAATTAATCTCAGAGCTTATACGTATATCCGAACAATGGGAGCAGAAGGTTTGAAAAAAGTAAGTGAATATGCGGTATTAAATGCGAATTATATGATGCGGAAATTGGAGAAGGCATATGAATTACCATATAACCAGCATTGTAAGCACGAATTTGTATTGTCAGGAAGCAGACAAAAGAAGCTTGGGGTACGTACTCTTGATATTGCAAAGCGACTATTAGACTTTAATTACCATCCACCAACCATTTACTTCCCATTGAATGTAGAGGAGGGCTTGATGATTGAGCCTACAGAGACTGAATCGAAGGAAACATTAGATGGTTTTATCGATGCAATGCTTCGAATTGCTGAGGAAGTAGAGAATAATCCTGAAGTCGTACAGGAAGCACCACATAATACAATTGTGAAACGAATGGATGAAACTACCGCAGCAAGAAAGCCTATTTTACGATATTATAAATAAAAAATAAGCCTTGAGGTAACTTTTGAACCTCAAGGCTAAATTTTTATTAATTTTTCGTTTTAATTTTACCGGTCCATTTCTTGAAACCGCCTTTTAAATGATAAATATCCTGATAGCCTTTTTTGTGTAGTAGCTGTGCCGCACGAGCAGAACGTGTACCGCTTTGACAATAAAGGTACACAGGCTTATCTTTTCGCATTTCTACTAAACGTTGACGCATTTGACTTACAGGAATATTTCTTGCTCCAAGAATATGACCTCTCTCAAATTCCTGAGGCTCTCGCACATCTATTAATTGAGCTTTCCGATATCCTTCCCGGAATTGATCTTCCGTTAATACCTTCAAGTAATTACGTTGTCTATAATAGCGGAATAAACCAACAGCAAGCAAGACAACTACGGCAATAATTAAAAACTCCATTTTACTTCCCCCGTCTGTCCAAAAAATGTTCATTATCTATTTTATTATATGGGTAGACGTGGTATATTTCAAAGTTTTTCTCTTTCCTATAAGAAAAGTTCACGATTTGCAGTTTCCATGATTACATAATTCGTAAAATGTTACAAATTGCATATTGTGGATTATTGCTTTATAGCTGATTTTTTATTTCGTGCTTGACAAAGAATACAACTATCAATAAAGCAGCTTATGGGGAACCCAGCGGGCATTAGAACCTAAAGCATAGTGATAGTGCCTAGAAGATAATAGGTGAACATATGAAAGAATTATGGGCTTCCGATAATCCATCTAGACAACGAATGATTGAGGGTCTAAAAAGGAGTGAAATAAAAAAGGGATAAATCAAAACTCCAAGAGAAAAAAGTACGTGCGAAGAATGCATGGAAGAGAAGCAGAAGAAAACACCGTTGGTGAACAAACAGAGTTGTTCACAGATACCGAAAAACCTAAAGTTGTGTTAATGGATACAATCCAAGAGCTAGAATGAATCATTGTTACGATTGGTTCCGAAATTGGTGACACCTGTCCAGTTTGTCGAACGGATAGTGTAGAGGAGATTGGTGGTTGTAATACTTGTACAAGCTGTGGAGCACAGCTGAAATGTGGTCTTTAACTATAAGAAGAAGAGTCCCCGTAGCACTTCTATTGTTTTTTACCGTCTAAAATAATATAACTTGTGTTAATTTGTCTTTTCCTGTATCCTCAAAGTAGAGAAACAGTTTTGCCCTAAACAAAAAATATTCTTGAAACGAGGAGATCTACATGCCTACTCCAAGTATGGAAGATTATATCGAACAAATATATAACTTAATTGAAACAAAAGGATATGCCCGTGTATCCGATATTGCAGAAGCATTAGAAGTGCACCCATCTTCCGTGACAAAAATGGTACAAAAATTAGATAAAGACGAATACTTAAACTATGAAAAATATAGAGGATTTGTACTGACTGCAAAAGGAAAAAAAATTGGAAAGCGTTTAGTGTTTAGACACGAGCTTCTGGAAGAGTTTTTAGAAATCATCGGGGTAGAGAAAGATAATATTTACAATGATGTAGAAGGTATTGAGCATCATTTAAGCTGGAATTCAATCGATCGAATTGGCGATCTTGTCAACTATTTTAAAACAGATTCTGCAAGACAGGAAGAATTAAAAAAAGTCCAAGCGGAGAGTGTAAAAGAATAAGCATAAAAACCATACAGCTCACGTGGATCTGTATGGTTTTTTCATGAATTAAAAGATTGGCCGAGTTTATTCTTCGGTGATTATGATTCGCTCTAACATGTTCACAGTTCTCACGCTCCACGACAATTTTATCGACATTGTTCTATTCTTAGCGCTTTGCTTATATATATAAAGAGATTACCCTTTCATTTCGCTTACGAAGGTAGTTAAGCACACATCATGAAAAATGAGCGCGGGGGAGAGAGTGGATGAAGATTGATGCAGTTTTTTCTGGTGGCGGAGTTAAAGCATTTGCTTATATTGGTGTACTAGAGAGTCTGAAAGAACATCAACTTCAAGTAGTACGAGTGGCCGGAACTTCTGCGGGGGCTATTGTTGGGGCATTGGTAGCTGCAGGTTATGAAATAAACGAAATTGAAGAGCTTATACATGAACTTGATCTAACTGAATTTATCGACCCACCACTTTTAACAAGGCTGCTGCCATTTACGAAGTGGTTTTTCTTGTATAGTCAGCTGGGGATTAATAAAGGTAACAAACTGGAAAGTTGGCTAGAAGAACTTTTAGCAAGAAAGAATATTCGCACCTTTCACGATATAAAAGAAGGTTACTTTAAAGTTGTTGTCAGTGATCTTTCTTTAGGAAAGCTTATTGTCATACCCGACGATTTGGAACGCGTGTACGGAATTGAAGCAAATTATTTCCCAGTAGCAAAAGCTGTTCGAATGAGTGCAGGATTTCCCTTTTTCTTTATGCCAAAAAAGATGCCTGGATTGTACAAAAAGAAAAGCATAATGGTGGACGGTGGACTTTTAAGCAACTTTCCATTATGGATCTTTGATAATGGAGACAATACAAAGAAGAGGCCAATATTAGGAATTAAATTGACAGATGCAACTGAAAAGGGGATTGGACCAAGAGATATTAAAAATGCCCTGGATATGTATCAAGCATTATTCTCTACAATGAAGCAAGCACATGATGCCAGGTATATATCAAAAAATGATCAAAAGAACATTCTATTTGTTCCTGTTGCACATACAGGAGCAGTTAACTTTCATATTTCACAGGAAGTGAAGCAAGAATTAATCCAAAGCGGGAAAGAGAATGCTGATCAATTTTTAAAACGATGGTCAACTTAAACATCGCTCATTGTCAAGCAGTCCTTTTGTCAGCTTCAATCTAAAGTGGAGAAATCCCTTTCAATATTAAAGAACGTCTAAAATAAAGAAGACCGGCTATAAAGAAGCTCGGTCTTTTCGTTTTGTTTTATTACCTTCAATTACTTTTAAATGTGTAGCACGTTTTGTTCGTTTTTTCTTTTGTGCTACAACGGGCTTCGTCTGTTTAGGAGCGGCATTGTATGAAGTTTGCTTGTATTTGGATTTAGATTGCTTTACTGCCTTCTTATACTTTTTCATATCATCGGAATTAGAAGGGGTTCTCTTGTTCAGCACAAAGTAATATAGCAGAGCGAAAACAGCCACCCCAATACCAAACATAATTAAAATGTTTGTTAGAAAGTTAATTGTATTTCCGAAAAGCTGTGAAATTAAACCGATAACTGCTAAGCCAATAATAATGTAAACAACAATAGAAAATTTACTACGGCCCATAAAAACTCCTCCTTCCACAGTCTTGTAATATAATAATAGTCTTTTACTATGTTATATACCACTAAAGCGCAAGTTTATATCCGTTTTTTGTAAATTAAATAAAAATAAGTTTTCTATTAGAAATTGTTTCCTAATTTGTACAAAAATATTCAGTACAGGATTTGTTTATCTTAATTCTATTTTACCCGAAAATACTGTTAACAACTAGCCTAATGTTTTAATACAATGATTTGTTTGCAAATGATTGGTAATAATAAAATCTGGAGGTGTCACAACAATGAATACAGAAAAACAATCACATAACACGAATTCTGAAGAACAGTTTTCAATATTGCCTAAGTCCTTATTCACCGGATTGGTGGGAGGTATAGCTTTAGGTTTTGCGTGGATCATCTTATATTATTTTAATTTTAGTGAAATATCACCTAAATCTTTTATTCTAAAGTCATGGACTAATGCAAATTGGGTTGACACATGGTTTGGAACACTTCTAACAATTATAATAATTGGACTGCTGTCCATTGTTACAGCTTTGATTTATCATGGAATATTTAAAAAAATATATTCGATGTGGATGGGAGTTGTATATGGAATCATTGTGTGGGGGTTTATCTTTGTCCTAATGCCGCCAATTTTTACGAATGTACCAAACATCACGGATATTACGTTTGATACAATCTTATCGACCGCAAGTTTATTTATCCTTTATGGAACTTTTGTAGGTTTTTCCATTTCATATGAATATTATGATATGCGAGTACAAATAAGAAAACGATCTGAAGAATAGCTCTATATTAATATAGCAGTAAAAATACTCAAATGAATTGATTTATGTTAGACTAATTGTACAAAAATAACAAATTGTATCCGTTAAAGTGCGTGTTCAAAAAGGAGGATGAAAAGGACCGAGCAGGTCGAGGCGGCGTAGCTTTGAGCAGACGATCTTGCACGCAGGAAAAGTGATTTTCTTTTCCAAGGAGCGGGAGCGTATGCAGTTAATACGTGAGCAGCGGAAAAGCAAGCCAACGAGCTTCCACAGGATGTAGTGCTTGACTTCGACGTTCGACACAGGATGTGTCGGTACTTAGTCGAAGGTCTACTGATCTCGATTTGTGTCATTTTCACCGGACTTTTTGAATAACCTCTTTAACGATTGAGGGGGAAAAACTGATGGAAAAACTGAATAAGCTGCGAGAAGCATTGGAAAAAAATAAGCTTGATGCAATTTTAATTTCTAGTCCAATCAACCGAAGATATGTGACCGGATTTACTGGCACAGCAGGTATTGCGTTGGTATCACGTGACGACGCCAGATTCATAACTGATTTTCGCTATACAGAACAAGCAAATGAACAAGCTAAGCACTTTAACATAATTGAGCATAAACAGTTAATTGAAGGGGAAATTTCAGATCAATTAAAACAAATGCAAATTAAACGGCTTGGTTTTGAAAAGGATTATGTGACATTCACTAAATATGAAAACTATCAGAAAAGCTTTGATGTGGAACTAATCCCGGTTAGTGGGTTAGTTGAAGAGCTGCGTTTAATTAAAACGAATGAAGAGTTAAATACGATGAAAAAGGCAGCTAAAATTGCAGACGATGCGTTTGTTCATATCCAAAAATTTATTAAACCGGGTGTTAAAGAAATCGACATTTCAAATGAACTCGAATTTTATATGCGCAAACTTGGTGCAACATCAAGTTTTGATACAATTGTTGCATCTGGATATCGTTCAGCACTGCCACATGGTGTTGCATCGAGTAAAGAGATTCAATCAGGTGAACTAGTTACACTAGATTACGGTGCATTATATGAAGGTTATTGCTCGGATATCACGAGAACTGTTGCAGTTGGTGAAATTTCAAGCGAATTACGTGAAATATATGATATAGTATTAGAGGCAAATCTTCGTGGAGTAAATGGGATTAAACCGGGAATAACAGGTAAAGAAGCAGATGCCTTAACGAGGGATTTCATTACAGAAAAAGGCTATGGCGATAATTTTGGACATTCTACAGGACATGGCCTAGGTTTAGAAGTTCACGAGGGCCCAGGATTATCGTATCGCTCGGATAAAGTTTTGGAAAAAGGTATGGTAGTTACAGTTGAACCTGGAATTTATGTGCCGGGACTTGGTGGCTGCAGAATCGAGGACGATATTGTACTAACAGAATCTGGAAACGAAAGACTAACCTTTGCTTCAAAAGAATTGATACAGCTGTAGGGATACATAAAGGAGGAAATGAAATGATTTCAGTTAATGATTTTAAAACAGGTTTGACAATTGAAGTGGACAATGGCATCTGGCAGGTATTAGAGTTTCAACACGTAAAGCCAGGAAAAGGTGCTGCATTTGTACGCTCTAAACTACGTAATTTAAGAAACGGGAATATTCAAGAAAAAACATTCCGTGGTGGAGAAAAAGTTGGTAAGGCGCATATTGAAAATAAAAAAATGCAATACTTATATGCATCTGGTGATGCTCATGCCTTTATGGACACAAACACATATGAGCAAATTGAACTGCAGACAAGTCAAATTGAAGAACAATTAAAATTTATGAAAGAAAACATGGAAGTACATGTAATCAGTTATGAAGGTGAAGTACTTGGGGTCGATCTTCCAAACAACGTTGAGTTGGAAGTAATTGAAACGGAACCAGGAATTAAGGGTGATACTGCAAGCGGAGGTTCAAAACCAGCTAAGTTAGAAACTGGTCACTCGGTTCAAGTACCATTTTTCATAAACCAAGGTGATGTTTTAGTTATTAATACATCCGATGGGAAATATGTATCAAGAGCTTAGTTGTATTATAATTCTATAAAAGCTGTGTTACAGAGGAAATTAATTTTCTCTGTAACACAGCTTTTTGCGTTATTAGAAAATAGAAATGCATATTTGATCATTAACACTACAACATTTTCTAATTTTTTATTTGTACAATGGAGCAGCGAAGGTCATAAATTATCTATTCCTACATACATTTACTATAAAGCAGCTTCAAAACAAAGCGAGGAATAATCATGGACGAGATTATGCGTTTGTTTCCAAATGACATGGGACAAGCTATACAATTTAAAGTTCAAAACAGGTGGCAAATGCTACAGGAAATCCGTGTTCGTTTAAACCGCCCTATTGAGTTAATATTTGATGACACGACAGAATGGGTGAAAAACCTTATCCCTCAGACGAAAGAGGCAACATTTTTAATCAATCAGCTTAGTCAATTTTCATTATATCGGTTAGAGGATGAGTTGCGAGAGGGTTATATCACTATAGAAGGAGGGCATCGGATTGGAATCGCTGGAAAGGTGACAACAACGGGAAGCAGTGTAAAAGCAATACAGAATATTACGTTCTTTAATATCCGTATTGCTAAAGAAAAACCCGGCGTTGCCTTACCTATTATCCCATATATATACAATGGCGACTATTTTAATACTTTAATCATCGGTCCTCCACAGACAGGTAAAACAACATTAATTCGAGATTTAACCCGGTTGATTTCCAATGGCTCGAAACAGACTAATCCGAAGAAGGTTGGCGTTGTTGATGAACGCTCTGAAATAGGTGCCTCAATTAAAGGAATTCCGCAGCACAATTTAGGGCTTCGTACTGATGTTATGGATGCATGTCCAAAAGCTGATGGAATGATGATGCTCGTTCGCTCCATGTCACCAGATGTGATGGTAGTAGATGAAATTGGCAATCAACAAGATATTGATGCGTTGATGGAAGCGGTTAATACAGGGGTTACTGTAATTTGCTCCATACACGGCAGAAGTATCAGCGAACTGAAAAGACGCCCCTCTTTAGAACCGATTTTCAATCAACATATTTTCGATCGATATATTGTGCTAAAAAGAGATACAAGCCCTGGTCGTATTAGCCTTGTGCTCGACCATAATGAAAATAATTTGCTTCAAAAAACAAGGGGTGTGACAAATGAAGTGGATTGGAGCACTGCTTTTAATCGGAACAGCCACCTTGGCAGGATTTGAATGGAGCTCTAGGTTGACCAAACGGCCAAAGCATATTCGCGAATTGAAAAGCGCATTACAAATTCTCGAGGCTGAAATTATATATAGCCAAGTGGCTTTGTTTGATGCATTCTTATCCGTTTCTAGAAAAATACCAAATCCATTGCGAGGATTTTTTGCTTCTCTAGGGAAAGAAATGCAAGGTGAAGCAGTTGATTTCTTTACAGTTTGGGAAAGGCAAGTTGAAGTCTTAATTAAAAAGTCAAGTATGCATGAAACGGAAAAAGAAATATTAAAGCAATTCGGTCGAACCCTTGGTCAGCATGATATGAGTCAACAGCAAAAGCATATACAACTGACCATAGTTCACTTAGATAGAGAACTAGAGGAAGCCATTGATAACGATCGCAAATACGGAAAAGTTGCAAAAAGCTTAGGTATATTAAGTGGGGCTTTTATTGTGTTGTTACTCATTTGAAATGAAAGGAAGGAGCATTTTTATGTTCACAGATGCATCCATTCTCTTCCAGATAGCTGGAATAGGAATAATCGTAGCATTGATTCATACGATTTTAAAGCAAATGGGTAAAGAAGAGATTGCTCAATTTGCCACGCTGCTTGGGTTTATCATTGTACTTGTTATTGTAATCAATGGCCTTTCTGATTTGTTTCAGCAAATTAAATCGGTATTTTTGTTTTAGGAGCTAAATGGCATGGATATCTTGCAGATTGCTATATTAGGAGTAGTGGCTAGCATTTTATATATCGTTTTAAAAGATATTAATAAGTCCTTTGCCTTTTTCCTTATTCTGATTACAGGAATTATTATTTTTCTAGCAGTCATTCATCAAATCAGTGTTATTTTCCAGACAATTCAAACTTTAGGTCAGAAGGCAAATATCGAAGGTCTTTACTTGGAAACAATCTTAAAAATTATTGGGATCGCTTATATTGCAGAGCTAGGTGCGAATTTAACTAAAGACGCAGGGCTTGGTTCTGTTGCTCATTATATAGAGCTTTCCGGGAAGATTTTTATCTTATTGCTTGCAGTACCAATTATAACCGCAGTTATTGAAGCGATTATTAGCTTTTTACCATCTGTATAATTATTCATTACTGCTTGAAGGGAGCAAACGGGGTGAATGAAATCATATAACCTAATAATCCTAATTCTACTCACAATTATTTTTTTCTTTAGTGGACAGGCTACTGTTTCTGCTGCTACAGATAATGACATTCATTTTGATGAAAGCATCCTTCAAGAGATCTCCCTTGATGGTGTTGGAAGCTATTGGGACCAACTAGTTGAGGAGTATGGCGGTTATTTACCTGAGATTGAAAAAACGAGTATTTATGAATTTGTTAAAAATCAAGATTCCTTTTCACTAAAAAATACGATCGTTGCATTTCTCGAGTACTTATTCCATGAACTAATTGCAAACGGAAAGCTATTAGGAACTTTATTAATGCTCACCCTGTTTTCTGTTATTTTACAAACGATGCACAGCGCTTTTGAACGAAACGCAGTTAGTAAAATTGCGTATTTTGTCATCTATCTTGTACTTATTTTTATTGCCCTGAACAGCTTCTATGTTGCTGTATCTTATACGCAAGAAGCAATTGAAATGATGAAGGGATTCATGATTGCTTTACTCCCGCTTATGTTAGGGATGATGGCGAGTTTTGGGAATGTGATAGCCGTTTCTTTCTTTCATCCAATAATCATTTTCCTAATTAATTTCAGTGGAATTTTAGTTTCTACGTTCATTCTGCCATTACTGTTTCTTTCAGCAATGCTTTTAATAGTTAGCAGCTTAAGTGAAAATTATAAAGTGACACACCTGGCAAATCTATTTAAAACAGTTGGACTTGGAGCCCTCGGCATATTTTTAACCATTTTTTTAGGGGTCATTTCTGTTCAGGGTACAGCATCTGCTATTCAGGATGGTTTAGCAATGAAAACAGCTAAGTTTGTTACGGGTAATTTTATTCCTGTTGTTGGAAGAACATTTACAGATGCGGCTGACACAATATTAAGTGCTTCACTCGTATTAAAAAATGCTGTTGGTATGGCCGGACTGCTGGTCATATTGTTAATAGTACTCTTTCCCGCATTAAAAATAGCTGCGGTTGCATTGATATATAAGATAGCTGCGGCTGCTCTACAGCCAATTGGAGGTGGTCCAGTTATTACAGCTTTAAATACGATTAGTAATTACATTTTATATATTCTTGCATGCTTACTAGCAGTATCTCTAATGTTCTTATTGGCTATTGTGATTATCGTTTCTGCAAGTAATATAACTATTTTGCTGAGATAAGGTGATGTTCGATGGATGTAATTATACAATGGGTAACTCAGATTATTTTATTTGTCATTCTTGCTGCAATTATCGATTTACTGATTCCAGTAGACGCGATGAAAAAGTATGTCAAATTAGCAGTAGGACTCATATTAATTCTTATCCTTTTAAAGCCCGTATTCTACTTATTTGATGCAGATATTGAACAAGCTGTCGAAACATCTATTGACCAGCTAGATCAAGCTTATACGCAAGATGAAAATATAGAAAATCAAATAGAATTTCAAAAAAAAGAGATACAAAACAGTCAACATGCATATATTTTAGAACAGATGACTGTCCAACTGAAAAATATAGCTGAGGACCCCTTAAAGGAGGAATTCCAAGTGGAGATTACAAGCATCGATTTTACATTTGAAGAAGTGGAAAATCTGTCCTTTGAGGATTTAGTAGAAGTCATTGTTTATATAAAGGAATTAGAGAACGAGGAGGGAGCGGTGGATACAGTTGAAGAAATAGTCATTGATTCTCAGCATAACGATCAAGATAGTGAAGGGGAAAAAGAAGAAGTTGGAACAGAAATAGCAACACTGCTAATGGATGAATGGGAGTTAACAGATAAGAAAGTATCTATTTATTGGGAGGGAGGGACATCATGAAAAATTTCTTTCGACCAAAAAAAACGGAGGGAGGTAAGCCTCCATCGAAGAAAATCGGATACCTTATCATCTTAGGATTGACAGGGGTATTTCTAATTATCGTCAGTAATATTTTTTCATCAGAGGACGAGCCTGAACTTAACCTTCAGCCTCAAGGAGAAACGCAGAACATAGCAAAAGCCGATGATGGGGCAGAAATGTCTTCTTCAGATATAAGTCATGTAGAAGAAAGTTTAGGACAAGAATTAGCTGGAATGCTTAATAAAATTCAAAGTGTAACAGAAGCAGAGGTTATGGTTAATCTGAATGCAACGAGTGAGCAAGTTTACGAAAAGAACACCACGAAAGGTCAGCAAATTACTGATGAATCTGACCGGAATGGTGGTACAAGGAAGATTGAAGATAATACAGAAGACAGTCAAGTGGTAACAATACGAAAAGGTGATCAAGAGATGCCGTTATTAGTTCAAACAAAGCAACCAGAGGTTAGGGGGGTGTTTGTAGTAGCAAAAGGAGCTGATCAGCCCTCCGTCAAAAATCAAATTGTTGAAGCAGTTTCGCGTGTTCTTGATGTTCCAACCCATAAAATTTCTGTGATGCCAAAAAACTAGGAGGAAGATAGTATGTTAAAAAAACAAACGGTATGGCTATTGACTATGTTAAGTTTAATGATTGTGCTTAGTGTCTATTATATGCTTTCCCCAAATGGTGATGATTTAGCATATATAGAGGACGGACAACCAGCTAGCGAGAAAGCTTCTACGACAGCTGGAACAGGAGATACAGAAGATGCAGAAAATGCAGAAGTTGACGACATTACAAACCTTGGCCAAGATGAATTATTTGCAACAATTCGTATGGAAGTACAAGACGACCGCAGCAAGAAAATAAGTCGACTTACAGATGTAGTTGCATCCGCTAGCGCTAATGCAGAAGAAAAAGAACAAGCACTCAATGAAATCGATGTATTAGAAAATCTAGATGCAAAAGAAGCGATTCTTGAAGAACAAATTGTTGGTGCAACTGGCTATGAAGATGTACTTGTTCGCTCCGAAGCAGAAAAAGTGCATGTACATGTTAAAGTCGAAGAGTTAACAAATACAGAAGTTGTAAACATCATGCAAATGGTACGTGATGAATTTGGAGAGGATGTAAAAACGGAAGTAAACTTTCAACCAACAGGTAAATAGAAAATAATTAGCAATTCATAATAAAAGACCAATTCAATTATGCTTTCATAACTTATAAATCCAGACGTAACCAAGGGTCTGGATTTCTTTATTTTGATTTTAGAATTTTTTAGCGGGAAATAATCAGCACTGTATTTGTCTCCAACAATAGAACAAAAGCACGGCTATTAACACTTCTTTCAATTCGCATTGCTCCAGCAATACTGCTATAATTAAAAGTGCAGTAGCTTTTAAATTGTACTTAAATTTAACCAAAGCTTGATGTTTTACAATGTTTTATCGTAAAATGTTAGGAGGAATTATTAGTACCTAATATTAAATACTTGATATTGTACAAATAATGAGTAAACGATCTTGAAAATAAGAGGAGTGCGAGACATGTTAAAAGTACAAGAATTACGTGAGATTATTAAACTAATCGATCAATCTTCCATTACGGAATTTACTTATGAAGTAGAAGGTGCAAGTGTATCACTGAAGAAGGCAGGTAACGAAAACGCAGCGATTGTTTCAGAGGCTGGCGTACAACAGGCTAAACCTGCACAAGAAAAACCTCAAGCAGCAGTAGTAAATGAGCAACCGGCTAATTCTGAAGAACAACCAGCTTCAGCAAACGCGGTAAATTATGATCATGAAATTGTATCACCAATGGTTGGAACATTTTATGCTGCTTCTTCCCCAGAAAACGATCCATTTGTTACAAGAGGAAGTTCTGTAGAAACAAATACAGTCGTATGTATTGTAGAAGCAATGAAATTATTTAATGAGATTGAGGCGGAAATCTCGGGTGAAATCGTAGAAGTACTTGTTGAAAATGGTGAGCTAGTTGAGTACGGTCAGCCATTATTCAGAGTGAAGAAGTAAGGAGATGTCGCAATTGATTAAGAAGGTTTTAATTGCTAACAGAGGAGAGATTGCAGTTCGCATTATCCGAGCTTGTAAAGAACTCGATATTGAAACGGTTGCGATATACTCTGAAGCAGATAAAGAATCATTACACGTTCAATTAGCAGATGAGGCTTATTGTGTAGGACCAAAACTAAGTAAAGACAGCTATTTGAACTTCACGAATATTATTAGTGTCGCAACCATGACGAATGTAGATGCGATCCACCCTGGCTATGGATTTTTAGCTGAGAATGCTGATTTTGCTGAAATCTGCAGGGAATGTAACATTATCTTTGTTGGCCCATCACCGGAAGCAATTCAGAAAATGGGAATAAAAGATGTTGCAAGAGAAACGATGAAGCGTGCTGATGTGCCAATCGTTCCTGGTTCAGACGGAATAGTTGAAAATGAAGCAGAAGCAAAAGAAGTTGCTGCGGAGATTGGATATCCGGTTATTATTAAAGCTACTGCAGGTGGCGGTGGTAAGGGGATTCGGGTTGCACGTACAGAAGAAGAACTTGTTAAAGGAATCCAAGTAACCCAGAAAGAAGCAGAAACTGCATTTGGCAATCCTGGCGTATATATTGAGAAATTCATCGAAGATTTCCGCCATGTGGAAATTCAGGTTTTAGCCGACACGTATGGCAATACGGTTCACTTAGGTGAAAGAGATTGTTCGATTCAAAGAAGACTACAGAAACTTGTTGAAGAGACCCCATCTCCAGCGCTGACTCCAGAAATACGCAGGAAAATGGGAGAGGCTTCTGTAAACGCAGCTAAAGCTGTTAATTATTTTGGAGCCGGTACAATTGAATTCATTTTTGATCGCAAAAGCCAAGAATTTTACTTTATGGAAATGAACACTCGTATCCAAGTGGAGCATCCTGTTACAGAGATGGTTACAGGTATAGATTTGATTAAAGAACAAATTCGAATTGCCAACGGGGAGAAGCTATCCTTTGAGCAAGCAGACATTGAATTTGATGGCTGGTCGATTGAATGTCGTATAAATGCAGAAAATCCATTTAAAAACTTCATGCCTTCTGCTGGTGAGATTGACATGTATTTACCACCGGGTGGTCTAGGTGTTCGAATTGATTCTGCAGCTTATTCAGGTTATAAAATACCTCCATATTATGATTCCATGATTGCTAAATTAATTACGTATGCTCCTACGAGGGAAGAAGCAATAAAGCGCATGAAACGTGCGTTGGATGAATTTGTTATCGAAGGTGTGCATACAACAATTCCGTTCCATCGTTTGATTATGAGTAATGACGTGTTTATTAATGGGGATTTCAATACGAATTTCCTAGAAGAACATCCAATACTTAAAAACGAAAAGTAATTATTACCAGATTATAGGAGTGATAACATGAGTGAACAACCATTGTTAAATGTAAGTGACAATACTGCTTTAGGGAAAGTAGAGATTGCTCCTGAGGTTATAGAAGTGATTGCTGGGATTGCTGCTACTGAAGTAGACGGCGTTTATGCAATGCGTGGTAATTTCGCTACTGGTGTTGTGGAACGGTTTGGCAAAAAAGCGCATAATAAAGGCATCAAAGTGGAGCTTTTAGATGACGGAGTTTCCATTGATGTGTACGTTATATTAAACTTTGGCGTCTCTATTCCACAAGTTGCCCAGCAACTTCAAACAAATATAAGACAGACGCTGACAAACATGACGGCACTAGAGTTAAAAGAGGTTAATGTTCATGTAGTCGGTGTTCAAATGAATGGTAGAGAAGACGCAGAAGCGCAAGAATAGATGAAAGCATAAAACATGCACAGGCCGAGGCTACGAGGTCTGTGCTTTATTCATTCCTCAAGAAACTATAAATTTTGAAGGCTGTCTATATGTATTTCCTTTATCTTCTGCGCAGGAAAGCTTCGACGAGCTGCCCTCGAAAAATACGGGGGAGCATCGCTAACCAGCGATAGATTCTAGCATTGACTAATCAATCATGTTATTATTTGAAAGAGATATAATAATTTGCGGATGCATAAAAAGGAGTTATAAACGATGAAACGACATACCGCTAGAGAAAAAGCATTTCAACTGCTGTTTCAATTAGATATAAATGACAGTGATCCACAACAGTTGATCCATGAATTTTTAGAGAACGAAGAACCTGATGTTTTTTTAAAAGCATTAGTGGAAGGTGTTATTACTCAAAAATCTGTAATTGATTCGATTATTTCAGAAAATCTTCAGAACTGGACTTTAAATCGTGTTGCTTCTGTAGAGCGAACGATTTTGCGAATCGCTACATATGAATTACGTTATATGGAAGATATACCAAATAACGTTTCGATCAACGAAGCGGTAGAGTTGGGTAATACATATGGTGATGATAAATCAGGTAAATTTATTAATGGGGTTTTATCAAAAATAGTAGGCTAAGAAAGGACGGGGGAGCATGTCAGCAGAAGTTATCAACGGAAGAGAGTTATCTACAGCTTTAAAAGAAGAGATGAAAGTAGAGGTAGAAAAGCTAAAGGAATTCGGACTTACACCACATTTAACAGTTGTTCTAGTAGGAGACAATCCTGCTTCTAAATCGTATGTAAAAGGAAAAGAAAAAGCTGCTGCAGAAACTGGCATTTCATCATCTTTAATTGAATTGCCTGCATCGACTACAGAATCAGCATTGTTGCAATTGATTCAGGAACTAAATGATGATACGACTGTCCATGGTATACTTGTACAGCTTCCACTTCCAGACCAAATCAGAGAAGAGAAAGTAATTGAAGCAATACATCCTGATAAGGATGTCGATGGGTTTCATCCAATTAACATTGGAAAAATGATGACTGGGGAAGATACTTTTCTTCCGTGCACACCATATGGCATCATTACGATGTTAAAATCAAAGAACATTAAAATTGAAGGTAAGCATGCAGTTGTTATTGGTCGAAGCAACATTGTAGGCAAACCGGTAGGACAACTGTTGCTTAATGAAAATGCAACTGTTACTTATTGCCATTCGCGTACAAAGAACCTTCAAGAACTCGCAGCAAATGCTGACATTTTAATCGCTGCTATTGGAAAAGCCCATGCAATTACTGCAGAATATATTAAAGATGGGGCTGTCGTAATTGATGTGGGGATCAATCGCTTAGAAAATGGATCTTTAACTGGGGATGTCGATTTTGAAAGCGCAAAGGAGAAAGCATCCTATATTACACCAGTTCCAAGAGGTGTTGGTCCAATGACCATCACAATGTTATTGAAAAACACAATTAAAGCTGCAAAAGGATTGTCCAAAATTGAAGGATAAATATTTGACAGTCACTGCACTGACAAAATATATGAAGCGTAAAATAGATATGGACCCACATCTGCGAAATGTTTGGCTTCGGGGTGAAATTTCAAATTTTAAGCATCATAGCCGTGGTCATATGTATATGACCATTAAGGATGATCAAGCAAAAATACAGGCCGTGATGTTCGCTGGGAATAATCGGAACATGAAATTCCAACCAGAAAATGGCATGAATGTACTGATTAAAGGGGATATCAGTGTATATGAGGCTTACGGGCAATATCAGCTTTATATTGAGCAAATGGAACCTGATGGTATTGGGGCTCTTTATTTAGCTTTCGAACAACTGAAAGAAAAACTACATAAAGAAGGCCTTTTTGATCCGATTCATAAAAAAGGCATACCGACCTTTCCAGAACATATAGGTGTTATTACATCGCCAACTGGCGCTGCTATAAGAGACATTATTACGACAATTAAGCGACGTTACCCAAGTTGCGCAATTACTGTGCTTCCAGTACTTGTTCAAGGTCCAAGCGCAGCAACTTCCATAAAAAATGCGATTGAGACAGCAAACGAAAGAGGACATTTTGACACATTGATTGTTGGGCGGGGTGGCGGCTCGATTGAGGAGTTATGGAGCTTCAATGAAGAAATCGTTGCACGTGCAATTTTTGCATCGAGAGTTCCAGTTATTTCTGCTGTAGGACATGAAACAGATACAACGATAAGTGATTTTGTTTCAGACTTACGCGCGCCAACACCAACAGGTGCGGCAGAGCTTGCAGTCCCATCACAAGTCGAATTAGCAAATCGAATTCATACGCTTCGGAAATTTTTAATTAGAAACATGGAGCGAGAAATAATTAATCATAAGCAATATCTTGCAAGAATTCAACAGTCTTATGCATTTCGTTATCCAGAACAACTGATTAAACAAAAGGAACAGGAATTGGATAATCAACTGGAGCAATTACAACGTAGTATGCGAAAGAAAAATAACGAGCATGAACAAACATTTAGCTATCTGATTAAACGCCTTCAAGCACAGCATCCTAATAAACAAGTAGAGCAGGCACAGTCAAATTTAATTAAAGCGTTAAGGCAGCAACATTATTATATGACTCAAATAATGAAGCAGCATGAAATAAAATTAGCCAATGCTATAGACAAATTGACTTTAGTTAATCCACTAGAGATTATGAAACGCGGATTTGCTTTACCATATTCAACTGAAGGAGAAATGATTAAATCAGTTACGCGGGTAGATAAGAATGATAACATAACGGTTCGCCTGCACGATGGCCAGTTAAATTGCAAAGTTTTAGCGCTAGAGGAGGGATCTACAGATGAAAAATGAAGATATATCTTTTGAAGAAGCGATGGATAAGCTTGAAGCAATTGTTTCTAAGCTAGAGGAAGGGGACGTCCCTTTAGAAAAAGCGATTAATTATTATCAGGATGGAATGAATCTATCGAAAATATGCGGAGATAAACTAAAGCATGTTCAAGAAAAAATGACACAAATTATGAATGAACAAGGTGAATTGGAGCCATTCGATCTACAGGAGGAAGAATAACAAGTGAATGCAAACCTTTCAGAATATATAACGAAGTATAAAGCTATGATTGAAAATGAATTTGATCGCTATCTACGTAATTTAAACATGCATTCGCGATTAAAGGAATCCATGCTTTATTCCTTGGAAGCTGGCGGTAAAAGATTACGACCAATTCTTATGATTGCTAGTTACGAGGCATATGGTCAACAAATAAAGAAGGTTCTTTCTGCAGCTACTGCTTTGGAAATGATACATACGTATTCATTAGTGCACGATGACCTTCCAGCTATGGATGATGATGATTACAGACGAGGTAAACCAACGAATCATAAAATGTTCGATGAGGCAACAGCGATTTTAGCTGGAGATGCACTATTGACGTTTAGCTTCGAGCTTATCGCAAACGATCCTCTTCTTACTGCTGAAGAAAAGGTTAGCTTAATTCAAATGCTAGCTTCATGCAGTGGTCCAACAGGAATGGTTGGTGGACAAATACTTGATATGGAAGCAGAAAACAGGCCAATTTCTATAGAAGAAATGGAACGCATCCATGCATTGAAAACTGGAGAACTTGTTCGATCAGCAATTCTGTCTGGAGCTATGTTAGGTAAGGCAACGGAGGAACAGCTGGAACATTTAACAACATTTGCTTATTATTTAGGGCTCATTTTTCAAGTACAAGATGATATTCTAGATGTGACAGGTGACGAAGAAAAACTCGGAAAGCCGGTCGGCAGTGATGAAGATAATCAAAAAAGTACGTATCCTAAATTACTTGGTATTAAAGGTGCAATGAAACAAAAAGAAGCTTATGTTGAAAAAGCAAAAGAAGCACTGCAAAAAGCTGGGGCAGCAAATTCAGTTTTAATGGATTTAACGGATTATTTCAGTAATAGAGATCATTAAATCAACCTAGAAGGGCGCTACGAATTTATTTTCGTCGTCCTCTATTTAATGCGCACTATAATGGTTAAAATGGGTAATGTTTAAAGTGGTTGTTCAAAAACGAAGACAAAATTGTTACTAGTAAAGGATTTTAAAAATGGCTAAAAAAAGACTGGATGAATTGTTAGTCGAAAAGGAACTAATCGAAAACCTGGACAAGGCTAAGCGTGTTATAATGGCTGGACAAGTTTTTTCAAAGCAGCATCGTTTAGACAAGCCAGGAATGAAGATTGACCCCCATAGCCCTTTAACGATAAAAGGGAAAACGTTGCCTTATGTTGGTCGTGGCGGGCTCAAGTTAGAGAAAGCATTAAGCTATTTTTCTATTGACGCAAAAGATCGTATTTTTATCGATGTTGGCTCTTCTACAGGCGGCTTTACTGATTGTGCGCTGCAGCAGGGAGCTAGATTAAGCTATGCTATTGATGTTGGTTATAATCAGCTTGACTGGAAGCTAAGAAGTGATAAACGTGTTGTTGTTATGGAGCGAACAAACTTTCGTCATGTAACAGCAGATATGTTGAAAAAGGGTGTACCAAACCTGGCATCGATTGATGTTTCATTTATTTCATTAAAGTTAATTTTTCCTGTTCTTAGTGGATTATTAGCAGAAAATAGTGATGTGATTGCATTAATAAAACCACAATTTGAAGCTAAGAAAGAACAAGTAGGAAACAAGGGGATTGTTCGTGATCCACTTGTCCATCAAGATGTTTTAACACAAATTATCGACTTTGCTGAGAATGAAGGTTATCAATTACTTAACTTGACCTACTCCCCAATTACTGGAGGAGAGGGTAATATTGAATTCTTAGCCCATTTAGGTTGGAAAAAAGAGAAGGAAGTTGAGAATTACAAACCAATCTCAATTGATAAAACAGTGGAAAATGCACATCAAATCCTGTATCCTAACAGTTGATAAAAAGATCGAAGTCTCTAGATAATATTGAAGCAATAAATTGAAAAAGTTATTCAGTGAAAGCTCAAGTGACCTATAAAGGAGGTGCTGTACGATGAGTAAAGTTCAACGACATATTAAAATTCGAGAACTAATTACGGAGAATGAAATAGAAACACAGGATGAACTGGTAGCACAATTAAAAGCCGCAGGTTACAATGTCACACAAGCAACGGTATCAAGAGACATTAAGGAACTTCATCTTGTCAAAGTTCCAACAGCAAGCAATCGGTACAAATACAGTTTACCTGCTGATCAACGATTTAACCCACTGGAAAAGCTGAAGCGTCTAATAATAGATGCTTTTGTAAAAATTGAGCATGCTAGTCATTTTATTGTACTCCGTACATTGCCAGGAAATGCACATGCTGTCGGTGTGCTTATTGACAATTTAGATTGGGAAGAGATAATGGGAACGATTTGCGGGGATGACACGTGCTTAATTATTTGTAGAACTCCAGAGCAGGCAGAAGAAATAAAGGACCGATTTATTGATATGCTTTGATTGAGTTCTCTTTTTTTAGTGATTTATAAAGAGAGAATATCTTCTTATATTGGGGGGGACAATGAACCATGCTTACAGAGCTGTCTATTCGTGATTTTGCAATCATCGAACAGATTTCCATAACATTTAATGAAGGTCTTACCGTATTGACTGGAGAAACTGGTGCAGGAAAATCGATTATAATAGATGCTATACAGTTATTAGCAGGAGGACGTGGTTCTGTAGAATATGTAAGGCATCGAGCCAAAAAAGCTGAAATAGAAGGTTTATTTACAATAGAAAATAAAACCCATCCAATATATGATGTTGGGAGCCAATATGGAATAGAAATTTCTGATAATCAAGTAGTATTACAACGAGTTATTACAGGATCTGGAAAAAGCATTTGTCGTGTAAATAGCAAGCTAGTCACACTTGCAATACTGCGTGAATTTGGAAAGACACTAATCGACATCCATAGTCAGCATGAAACACAATCATTAATGGATGCAGAAAATCATTTGGATTTCTTAGACTTGTATGAACCACAATCAATAACAAAAGCAAAAGAAGCATACTTGGAGCACTATGATAAGTTGGTTCGCTTAAAAAATAGATATAAAAAGCTAAATGATAATGAGCAAGAGACAGCTCATCGTTTAGACTTATTAGAGTTTCAAATGAAGGAGCTTGAACAAGCAGAACTTAGTCCTGATGAGGATACACAGCTTGAAGAAGAGAGAAAAGCACTCGCGAATTATGAGCGGATTCACACTGCCCTGCATGATGCCTATCATGCATT
This sequence comes from Oceanobacillus sp. FSL W7-1309, assembly GCF_038002145.1. Taxonomy (NCBI): domain Bacteria; kingdom Bacillati; phylum Bacillota; class Bacilli; order Caryophanales; family Bacillaceae; genus Oceanobacillus; species Oceanobacillus sp. FSL W7-1309. Next base: position 762,932 of record NZ_JBBOBX010000002.1, on the reverse strand, counting down.
ATACGGAGAACAAAGAGGATTGGATTGGTTAAATCAGGCGCAGCTTAGCCTTCAGGAAAATAGTAAGTATGATGATTATATCGCAGCGAAATCAGAAGAGTTTTCCAATCATTATTATGCAATGGAAGAGCTAACTTATGAGCTGCGCAATCATATTGATACACTTCAATTTGATCCAGAACGTTTAAATGAAATTGAATCAAGATTAGATGAAATAAATAGGCTAAAACGAAAATACGGCAATACGGTAAATGATATTATTGAATATATGGCAACGATAGAAGAAGAGATAGAGCAGATAACGAACAAGGATTCTCATCTAAACGCTTTGCTTGAACAGATTGAAGAAACCGAAAAGGACGCGATGCTTGAAGCTGAGCACCTACATGAACTCAGAAAAAGTGCTGCAGATTGTCTAACAGAAGATATACATGCTGAGATGAAAGGACTTTATTTAGAAAAAGCTACTTTTGCAATTGCTTTTGATGATGAAAGTAATACGAAGGCTCATCTCCACAAAAACGGATTCGATCATGTACGTTTTCTTATTTCAACCAATCGTGGCGAACCGCTAAAGGATTTAACGAAGGTAGCCTCTGGTGGAGAGCTTTCACGAATTATGCTTGCATTAAAGAATATTTTTTCCAAGCATCAAGGCGTGACAAGCGTTATATTTGATGAAGTTGACACTGGGGTTAGCGGAAGAGTTGCACAGGCAATTGCTGAAAAGATTTATCAAATCTCAAATGATTCTCAGGTGCTATGCATTACACACCTTCCACAAGTGGCGGCTATGGCAGACACCCATAAATTTATTGAGAAAAACGAAAAAGATAACCGAACCGCAACAAGTGTAAAAGAACTATCTGAATTAGAACAAATAGAAGAATTAAGTCGTATGATTACGGGAACAAAATTGACAGAAACTGCGAAAGATCACGCAAAGGAAATGCTTGAACTTGCAAATGCATTTAAATCAAATTTATAAGGATAAAATTCTTGAAAAACCGGAAAATAAAAGAAACCGGTTTTTTGTTTTGCCTTTTTTTGCAATAATAGTAAGCCGATTTTTAAAAATCCCCTTTTAAAATACACTTATACACGATTTCCTTTTTTAGTAATAGGTAATGATACACATTTCTCTTATGTTTCACCAGTTTAAAAAGCACACTTACAGCTCAAATTAGGATTACGAACCAAGATTTGATGTGGGTTGGGAGGAGGAGAGTGGCACGATTGAAAAATCATCAAACAAAGTTTTGGCTAAGCAGTATTCTTTTGATTGTCTTAACTGTTTTTTCTTTCTTTGGTCCAAGTCAAAAGAATGCAGAAGAGCTGAACGCAATTGAAGCATTTAGTCAACAAGAAGCAATCGGACTTTCTAAAACAGAAAAAAACTCCCTTATGTCTAGTTCTCCAATTCGTACAGAGTTGTTAAAAGCGGCGGCAGTTTCAACGAAGCGTGTAAGTAATTCCGCTCTAGAAGATATTAAGGTATACCCTGGTGGACAATCGATTGGAGTGAAGCTCCAAACTCGTGGAGTGCTCGTTGTTGGTCATCATCTCGTTAAAGGAAATAGCGAGACAAAATCGCCAGGTGAGGATGCAAAAATAAATGTCGGAGATGTCATATTGAAAATTAACGGAGAGCCGATCAAAGAAATGAGTGACATAAAATCATATGTAGAAAATGCTGGGAAAAGCGAAAAAAGCCTTGAAATAACACTTAAACGCGGTAAAGAAATGATAGATACTTCTTTACAGCCCGTTTTAGATAAGCAGGATAATGCGTACAAAATTGGCTTGTATATTCGTGACTCTGCTGCAGGTATTGGAACAATGTCATTTTATGATCCAGTATCGAAAAAATATGGCGCTCTAGGGCACATTATTTCAGATATGGACACAAAAAAACCGATTGAAATCGATAATGGGACGATTGTCAATTCATCCGTTACTTCCATTGAGAAAGGTAATAACGGGATTCCAGGAGAAAAACAAGCTAGATTTTCAGCTGAACACGATCGAATCGGAACAATTACAAAAAATTCCCCGTACGGTATTTTTGGGGTATTGGATGAAATGATTAAACACGAAAAATATAACAAACCATTACCAGTAGCTTCTTCCAATGAAGTTAAAGAAGGACCAGCCAAAATTCTTACCGTTGTGAAAGATGAAAAAATAGAGGAATTTGATATCGAAATTGTAAGCAGTGTTCCTCAGAAGTTTCCAGCAACGAAAGGAATGGTAATTCAAATTACAGATCCTAAGCTATTGAAAAGTACCGGCGGGATTGTACAAGGTATGAGTGGAAGCCCAATTATACAAAACGATAAAATAATTGGCGCTGTAACACATGTATTTGTAAATGATCCAACATCAGGATATGGTGTTCATATTGAATGGATGTTACAAGATGCAGGAATTATTGAAGCGCAATCAAAGGAAAAAGCAGCATAAAAAAAGCTTGTGATGGAAGATTCCATTACAAGCTTTTTTATATTATACTAAAGTTAATATTTTTCGACAAATGCTGAATAAAATGTCATTTAAAATCGAAAATTATCGTAAATGGAAGTAAATCGAAGAAAAATATAGTTAATTCAAAAAAAATTAAAGTTTTTCAAATAAAAAGAGGATATTTCAACTTTTTGTAGAATATGTAAAAGAGTATAACAGAAATAAGGAGGAACATTACTTTGGATAAAATTTCAGTGTGTTTAGTTGATGACAACAGAGAGCTCATTCAGTTGATGGAAGATTATTTTGACGAACAAGATGATATTGAAGTTATTGGAACTGCATATAATGGCAGAGATTGTATCGCGATGATGGAGAGTTTGGAACCTGATGTATTAATATTGGATATTATTATGCCACATATCGACGGATTAGCGGTACTAAACACATTAAGAACAATGGATTTAGGAAATAGACCAAATGTTATTATGCTTACAGCATTTGGACAGGAAGAAGTCATGAAAAAAGCAGTTGATTTAGGAGCATCTTATTTTATTTTAAAGCCTTTTGATATGGATAATTTAGCAGATCAAATTCGTCAAGTTCAAGGAAATTCTCCAATAAGCCTTGCAACAAATAAACCGACAAAGAAAGATCGAAAAAAACAGGATCTGGAAGCTAACATTACAAACATTATTCATGAAATTGGTGTGCCAGCCCATATTAAGGGTTACATGTACTTAAGAGAGGCAATTACAATGGTATATAATGATATAGAATTATTAGGTTCAATCACGAAAGTATTATATCCTGATATCGCAAAGAAATTTAATACGACAGCATCACGTGTTGAACGGGCAATTCGCCATGCGATTGAAGTCGCATGGAGCAGAGGCAATATCGATTCCATTTCGGCATTATTCGGTTATACTATTAATATATCTAAGGCCAAACCCACAAATTCGGAGTTCATCGCAATGGTAGCTGATCGTTTACGTTTGGAGAATAAAGTGAGCTAAACGATTGGTTATTATGAATAGCTGGTTCCTACATATAATTATTGTAAACCAGTAGTGTTTGACTATTATGAACAAATATAACAAAAAGAAAGAATAATACTGCAGTGTATGCGGTATTATTCTTTCTTTACTTTATTCAAAAAATGTTTGATAGAGTGAACGGATTGCAGCGTCTATATCAGTATCTTTTATTCCGAACATCATGGACACTTCGGATGAGCCTTGGTTTATCATTTCAATATTCACATTAGCTTTAGCGAATGCAGAAGCAGCTTTTCCGGCAACTCCTACAGTATTTACAAGTCCCTCACCAACAACCATGATTACCGCTAAATCTCTATGTAAACTTACTGTATCTACTTTTAATTCATCTTTAATACGATCAACAACAATTTTCTCTTTATCTTTTGTAAAATTATTTACTCTAAATATAACAGACATGTCATCGATTCCAGATGGTGCATGCTCAAAGGAAATTCCTTCATCCTCAAAAATATTAAGCAACCTACGTCCAAAACCTACTTCACGGTTCATTAAATACTTACTTACATATAAACTACAGAAACCTGTATCACTTGCAATACCAACGACACATTTTTCACTGGCTTCTTTTTCAGCAATAATAAATGTTCCAGGAGCATCTGGATTGTTTGTATTTTTAATACATACTGGAATTTTTTCACGGAATGCAGGAATCAATGCCTCATCATGGAATACAGAAAATCCAGCGTAAGATAATTCACGCATTTCTTTATAGGTAAGTGTTGTTATTTCCTTCGGATTATTGACAATATTCGGATTAACAGAATAGACAGAATCAACATCTGTGAAATTTTCATAGATTTCAGCTTTTACTCCTGCGGCAACGATGGAACCGGTAATATCTGATCCACCTCTCGAGAAGGTTACTAATTTCCCGGTTTTTGAATAGCCGAAGAAACCAGGTATAACTAGGATATGATCTTTTTCTCGTAGTTTATAGAGGAGCTCGAAGCTCTCCGGTAAAATTTGCGCATTTCCTGGTTCCTCGCTAACAAATATACCGGCATCCTTTGGATTCATATATTGTGCTGAAATATTATTTTGATTTAAATAGGCGCTTAGTATTTTGGCGGAACTGTCTTCACCAATTGCTTTAATCGCATCCATTTTACTTTCAGGCTTACCCTCTACCCTTAGGGCCACCTTTATGTTATTTTCAATTTCGCTTAGTAAAGATAGGTCGATTTCTAAATCATTAATAATTTCTTGGAATCGCTCTAGTATAGCTACAAGAAAAACCTCATAGTTTTGTTGATTATGATAGGCGTTTCCAAGTTGGATTAACAAATCTGTAACTTTTGTATCATTTTTAAACCTTTTCCCTGGTGCTGATACGACGATAAATTTTCGCTTGGGATCACTTTTAATAATATTCCCAACTTTACGTAATTGCTCGGCATTTGCAACGGAGCTACCGCCGAATTTTGCTACTTTCATGATCGGATCCCCCTAAACAGAAACTTAATTTTCTTACTAATATACCATATTTATTCTTTAAAATCGTGTAAATATATAAAAAAAAGACGGAAATTCTCCATCTTTTTTTCTAAAGCGCTTTATTTTCACTTTTTTGTTTAATCTTTTGTCTTTTTCTATCTCGGTAGATTATAAATCCTCCTAAAAAAAGCAGCCCCAAAATAAAGAGGAGAAGCCCAATTGTGAATTGGATTCCAGGATAGAAGAAATAGGCATAGAAATCGTCAAAAATTGTATCGCGCATTAATTTAATTCCAATCGCTGCAATTATGCCCGGTATAAAAAGTAATAGTAATGCTAAAAATCGACCCATGTATGTTCCCCTTTAAATTCTATATTACATTCAAATAATAGTATAACAAAAGCGAAGCAAAATAGAAATCATTCTAGATTTGCCAAAATATGCAGGCTGACGTATGATAAATGTATGCAAAATAATGCAAGGTGGGATGGCATGAAACGTGTGTTGATTGTTGGGGCTGGTAAAGGGGGAAGTGCACTCTTCAATATTCTTCAAGCTACAGAGTCGATGGAAATAGCTGCAGTTGTTGATATTAACGAAGATGCAAACGGGTTAAAATTAGCACGTCGAGCAAAGATTCCGGTAAGTGTGGACTGGGAGCCATGGGTACATAATGATATTGATATTATTATTGAAGCAACTGGTGATGATCAAATCCTAGAACAGATAATTGAAAAAAGACCGCGGAGAACTGTTGTAATCCCAGGATCTGTTGCTTATATCATATCAGAGCTGCTTTTTGAAAAAGAAGCGTTGATGGATAAGGTGAAATACCAATCAAAAAATCAAGAGCTCATACTAAACCATATTCATGACGGTATGATCGTCATGAATAAGAATGAAAATATCCAGTTTATCAATAAAAGTGCGGAAAAAATAATTGGTAAATCAAGAAAACAGTATATAGGAACACATATAAAAGAGCTTATTACAGATTCGAGACTTCCTCACGTTTTACAAACACAACGAAAAGAAGTAAATCAAAAGCTAACACTACCAAATGGGAAAAAGATTATAACAACACGGATTCCCATTATAAATGAAATAGGAGAACTAATTGGTGCTTTTGCAGTATTTAAAGATATTACAGAAGTCATGAAGCTAGCCGAGGAAAATACGGACTTGAACGAGATCAAAACGATGTTGGAAGCAATTATCAAATCGTCTGATGAAGCAATTAGTGTCGTTGACGAGAATGGAAATGGTCTTATTATTAACCCTGCATATACACGAATTACAGGGTTGAAGGAAAAAGATGTAATTGGAAAGCCTGCAACCGTTGATATTTCTGAGGGAGAAAGTATGCATTTGAAAGTACTTCAAACACGTAGAGCTGTACGGGGTGTGCGTATGAAGGTAGGACCAGGTAAAAAGGAAGTCCTCGTTAATGTCGCACCGATTATCGTGAATGGAGTTATTAAAGGCAGTGTAGGTGTATTGCATGATGTATCAGAAATTCAAGCATTAACAAAGGAATTAAAGCATGCAAGGCAAATCATTCGAAACTTAGAAGCTCGTTATACGTTTGATGATATTATTGGGAGTTCATCGGAAATGAAACTAGCTCTTGAGCAAGCGAAGGTCGGAGCGAAAACCCCTGCAATAGTCCTATTAAGGGGCGATTCAGGCACTGGTAAAGAATTATTTGCCCATGCGATTCATAATGAGAGTGATCGGAAACACAATAAGTTTATCCGAGTAAATTGTGCAGCTATTGCAGAGTCATTACTAGAAAGTGAATTATTTGGTTATGTAGAGGGGGCTTTTACAGGTGCAATGCAAGGTGGGAAAAAGGGCCTCTTTGAGGAAGCAAATCATGGAAGTATCTTTCTTGATGAAATCGGGGAATTATCGTTATCCATGCAGGCCAAGCTCTTGCGTGTATTACAAGAAAATGAAATTGTTCGAGTCGGCGGAACAAAACCGGTTTCGATTGATGTACGAGTAATCACTGCAACAAATGTCAATCTTGAAAAGGCAATTATGAATAATACATTTCGAGAAGATTTATATTATAGACTAAATCGGCTTCCTATCTTCATTCCTTCAGTTAAGGAAAGACTTAATGATTTGCCAGATCTTATACAGCATATTATTCAGAAAATCAATCAAGACTATGGTCGTAATGTACAAACGATATCAAAAGAGGCATTAAATAAATTAAAGCAATATCATTGGCCTGGGAATGTACGCGAGCTAGAAAATGTTATTGGTCGTGCCATGATATTTATGGACATGAATGAAGAGGTAATTGACAAGAAGTACATCCCAACGTTACAAGCTTTGTCTCTACCGGCGAAATCATCTATTGATGAGAGAATTAAAGGAGAAAGTACGTTACAGGATGCGATTAATCAATTTGAAAAAGCGTATATTTCCAAAACATATGAACAAAATGAATTCAATAAAACAAAAACGGCCAAAGCTTTAAATGTATCGATTCGAAATTTATATTATAAGATGAAGAAATATAATCTCGAATGAATTATTAAGCATGCAATATTTTGCATGGTTAAAAAAGTTGCAGGCTTACATTTGTGGGTTTTAAGGCATTTCCGCACAGCTTTATAGTTGGCATGGTTTTTGCTGAATACTACTGATGGAATAATATATGCGATTAAGAAATTAGTGCTTAATTAGGTAATATAGGAGGAATTTATATGGAAATCTTTACTTATTTAGAAGAATACGATTATGAGCAATTGGTTTTTTGTCAAGATAAAAATTCAGGCTTGAAAGCTATTATTGCTATTCATGATACGACATTAGGCCCTGCATTGGGCGGAACAAGAATGTGGAAATATAATTCTGAAGATGAAGCGATTGAAGATGCTCTTCGTCTGGCTAGAGGAATGACCTATAAAAATGCTGCAGCGGGACTTGATCTAGGAGGAGGAAAAACGGTTATTATCGGTGATCCACGAACAGATAAAAATCCAGAAATGTTCCGGGCCTTCGGTCGCTATATACAAGGACTAAATGGACGGTATATAACTGCTGAAGATGTAGGAACCACTGTACAAGATATGGATCTCATTCATTTGGAAACAGATTTTGTAACTGGAACTTCATCCTATTCAGGGGCTTCAGGAAACCCATCACCTGTTACTGCTTATGGTGTCTATAAAGGAATTAAAGCATCAGCGAAAGAAGCTTTTGGCGATGAATCGTTAGAAGGAAAAACAATTGCAGTTCAAGGTATTGGAAATGTTGCATATGCGCTCTGTGAATATTTGCATAAAGACGGTGCACAGCTTATTGTAACAGATATTAATAAAGAGGCAGTAAACCGGGCTGTCGAGGCTTTTGGAGCTAAGGCTGTAGATCCTAATGATATTTATGATGTTGCATGTGATATCTACACACCTTGTGCGTTAGGAGCAACAATCAATGACAATACGATTCCAAGATTAAAAGCGAAAGTAATTGCAGGCTCTGCAAATAATCAACTAAAATCCACGGAACATGGCGACCTCATTCATGAAAAAGGGATTGTCTATGCTCCAGACTACGTCATCAATGCCGGGGGCGTAATTAATGTAGCCGATGAATTAATGGGCTTTAATGCGGAACGTGCAATGAAAAAAGTGGAAACCATTTATGATAATCTTGAACGTGTGTTTGAAATTTCGAAGCGTGATAATATTCCTACCTACTTGGCTGCTGATCGTATGGCGGAAGAAAGAATCGAATCGTTCCGAAATTCCAGAAGTCAATTTTTAAGGAATGGACATCACACATTAAGTAGAAGATAAGTGTTTTAATCATTTAGCAAAGAAGTGTAATCCAACATAACGGATTCTAAGAAAAAAATATATTTTAAAGAATTCCATTAACGAACGCTAAGTTTTTAAATGAGGTGACCGGTTTGCAAGAGACGTATCGAATATTAGTTGTAAATCCTGGAACCACGTCAACTAAAGTAGGGGTTTTCGATAACGAAATATGCATCGTAGAAAAAACAATCGTACATCAGCAGGCAGAATTAGAAGCTCATTATCGTGTAATGGGACAATCGAAACTTCGTACGCAGGATATTCTTGAACAGCTAAAGTATGTAGGAATTAATATTTCCAGAATTCATGCAGTATGTGGGCGTGGTGGATTGCTGAGACCAATCGAAGGCGGTACGTATCAAGTAAATACCGCCATGCTATACGACTTGAAAACCGGTTATAACGGTGAGCATCCATCAAATCTTGGGGGAATAATAGCATTTGAGATTGCATCGGGGTTAAATATCGATGCCTACATTGTTGACCCTGTCGTTGTCGACGAGCTTGATGATGTTGCTCGATACTCGGGTATTCCCGAAATTCCAAGGAAAAGTATTTTTCATGCATTGAATCATAAGGCAGCGGCAAGAAAAGCTGCTGCAAGCTTAGATTTGAAGTACGAGGATATCAATGTGATTGTTGCTCATATCGGTGAAGGAATTACAATAGGGGCACATCGCAAGGGCATGGTTATTGATGTAAACAATGGGTTAGATGGAGAAGGTCCATTTTCCTGGAATCGAGCAGGAAGCACCCCAGTTGGAGGCTTAGTTGAACTCTGTTTTTCCGGAACATACAACTATGAAGCAATGAAGAAAAAAATAGTTGGTCATGGTGGTCTGATGGCTCATCTTGAAACAAATGATGTAAGTGAGGTAGAACAAAGAATTGAACAAGGTGAGATAAAAGCAAAAGAAGTATTTGAAGCAATGGCATATCAGATTGCCAAAGAAATTGGTGCAATGAGTACAGTCTTGCGTGGTGATGTTCATGCTATTATTTTCACAGGAAAGCATGCTTATCGAGAAAGTCTTACCAGTTCGATTACCAAACAAGTCAATTGGATTGCAGACACGGTTATAATCCCAGGCGAGAATGAACTACAGGCATTAAATGAAGGTGTGTTACGTGTGCTTCGAGGAGAAGAACAGCTTAAGGTCTATACGAATCTCGAGTAAAGGAGTGAATTTAAGATGACAAAAGAATATGATTTAGTTGTTTTAGGTGGTGGAACAGGAGGCTATGTTGCAGCAATAAGAGCTTCACAGCTCGGGATGCAAGTAGCGATTGTTGAAAAGGGTGAACTTGGAGGTACATGTCTTCACCAGGGCTGTATTCCATCCAAAGCATTATTGCGGAGCGCTGAAGTATATAGACAAACAAGTGAGGCAAGTCTGTTTGGTGTAGAAACAGAACGCATAGCTCTGAATTTTAGCAAAGTACAAGAAAGAAAGCAATCGATTATTAACACATTACATCAAGGCGTACAAGGCTTAATGAAAAAAGGAAAAATCGATGTAATTAATGGATTTGGACGGATACTTGGACCAAGTATTTTTTCACCTATGCCAGGTACTATTTCTGTTGAACATGAGAATGGTGAAGAAAACACAATGATCGTTCCAAAAAATGTGTTAATTGCTACAGGTTCAAAGCCAAAGACTTTACCAGGACTTCCAATAGATGGACATTTCGTAATGAGTTCAGATGAGGCGCTGCAAATGGAAAAATTACCAGACTCAATTCTTATTGTCGGCGCAGGTGTAATCGGAATTGAATGGGCGTCCATGCTCACAGATTTTGGCGTAACTGTAACAGTTGTTGAATACCTGAATCAAATACTGCCAACAGAGGACGAAGCAATTGCGAAAGAAGCTGAACGACTTCTTAAGAAAAAAGGGGTTACGTTTATTAAAGGAGCAAACATACAAACAGAGACTTTACATACTGATCAAGGCATTTCCATTGAGGTAGAAATAGATAATAAAAAACAGTCACTCCAAGCTGAAAGGATGCTTGTCTCAGTTGGCAGGGAAGCCAATACAGTAAATATAGGAATTGAAAACACAGATATTGTTCTCAGTAATGGCTATATTCAAACGAACGATTATTTCCAAACAAAAGAATCGCATATTTATGCTATCGGCGATGTTATTGGAGGTATGCAACTCGCACATGTTGCTTCCCGTGAAGGAATTGTCGCTATTGAGCATATGGCAGGAAAAGAAACATACCCAATTAACTACGAAAATGTTCCGACGTGTATCTATTCCAGCCCGGAAATTGCAAGTGTTGGTTTAACTGAAAAAGCAGCAAAAGAAAAAGGGTATGATATTAAAGTTGGTAAATTTCCTTTTAAAGCAATAGGAAAGGCATTAGTATTCGGAGAATCAGACGGTTTTGTGAAAATTATTGCAGATAAAAAGACAAATGATATTTTAGGAATTCATATGATTGGCCCTCATGTTACAGATTTAATATCTGAGGCCGGTCTTGCTAAAGTACTAGATGCAACACCATGGGAACTATCACAATCGATTCATCCTCACCCAGCATTATCAGAGATTATTGGCGAAGCAGCACTTGCTGTAGAAGGTGAACAGATTCATGGGTAACAGCTATTCAAATTCTTGCTCAATAAGCAAGTGACTTATTAAATTTCGGAAAAAATAGGGAGGGAAAAGTATGACAAAAAAACGACATCAGGAACTAGGTTTAACGGATGAACAGGTTTTAGAGATGTATAAAACGATGCTTTTAGCTAGAAAGCTTGATGAACGCATGTGGTTATTGAATCGATCAGGAAAGATACCATTTGTTATTTCTTGCCAAGGACAGGAAGCAGCACAGGTGGGCGCAGCTTTTGCTTTAAATAGGAAAGAAGACTATATTGCACCATATTATCGAGACATGGGTGTTGTCCTTGCATTTGGAATGACTGCAAAGGAGTTAATGTTATCTGCATTTGCTAAAGCAGATGACCCTAACTCTGGCGGAAGACAAATGCCAGGGCATTTTGGTCAAAAGAAAAATCGGATTTTATCTGGTTCTTCACCAGTTACAACACAAGTACCACATGCCGTGGGAGTCGCTCTTGCCGCGAAAATGGAAAAGAAAGATGTTGTCAGCTTCGTTACATTAGGAGAAGGTTCCTCCAACCAAGGTGATTTCCATGAAGGATTGAACTTTGCTGGTGTGCATAAATTACCGGTCATAACCATGGTCGAAAATAATAAATATGCCATTTCCGTTCCATATGATCGCCAGGTTGCAAGTAATAATATTGCAGATCGTGCACAAGGCTATGGGATGCCTGGAGTAACCATTGATGGCAATGATCCATTAGCTGTATATCAAGCGGTGAAAGAAGCTCGAAATCGAGCAATTCGTGGTGAAGGTCCTTCATTAATTGAAGCTGTCTGCTATCGTCTAACTGCACATTCAAGTGATGATGATGATCGCACGTATCGTGAGAAAGGCGAAGTGGAAGAGGCTAAGAAAAATGATTCTGTTATTACGTTTGCAAGCTACTTAAAAGAAAATGAGATACTGACAGACTCGGTTGAACAACGTTTGAATGATGAGATCACAAAAATCATAAATGAAGCTACTGATTTTGCTGAAAATGCGGCTTACGCAGAAGCAGAAGATACACTTAAATATGTTTATGAAGAAAAGTAGTAGGGAGGGGAACCAAATATGCCAGTAATGTCTTATATTCAGGCAGTGACAACTGCATTAAGAGAAGAAATGCAGCGCGATGAAAAGGTTTTTATTCTAGGTGAGGATGTCGGCAAAAAAGGAGGCGTCTTTCGAGCAACTGACGGTTTGTATGAAACATTCGGTGAAGCTCGCGTTTTAGATACTCCTTTAGCAGAATCAGCTATTGCAGGTGTTGGGATTGGAGCGGCCATGTATGGAATGCGACCTGTTGCAGAAATGCAATTCGCTGATTTTATTATGCCTGCTGTAAACCAAATTATTTCTGAAGCAGCAAAGATGCGCTATCGATCAAATAATGACTGGAGTGTACCAATGACAATTCGTGCTCCCTACGGCGGAGGTGTCCACGGAGCGCTCTATCACTCGCAATCGGTTGAAGCTATATTTGCGAATCAGCCAGGACTTAAAATAGTAATGCCTTCCACTCCTTATGATGTGAAAGGACTTTTAAAAGCGGCTATTCGCGATAACGATCCTGTTCTATTTTTTGAACATAAACGAGCATATCGTTTACTAAAGGGTGAAGTTCCTGAAGACGACTATGTGCTTCCGATTGGCAAAGCGGATGTAAAGCGTGAAGGAGAAGATATTACAGTCATTACCTATGGTTTATGCGTGCATTTTGCATTACAGGCTGCCGAAAAGCTAGCAGAAGATGGGATCAATGCGCATATTCTGGACTTACGAACGGTCTATCCGCTTGATCAGGAAGCAATTATTGAAGCAGCAAAGAAAACTGGTAAGGTTTTACTTATAACAGAGGACAATAAGGAAGGTAGTATCATTGGTGAGGTTGCAGCAATTATTGCTGAACATTGTCTTTTTGATTTAGATGCACCAATTAATCGATTAGCAGGACCTGATGTCCCTGCAATGCCATATGCACCGACCATGGAAAAGTATTTTATGATGAATCCGGATAAAGTAGAAAAGGCAATGCGCGATTTAGCAGAATATTAATTACGAAGGAGGGAGAAGCAAATGGCTACTGAAAAAATTACAATGCCCCAGCTCGGCGAAAGTGTAACGGAAGGAACAATTAGTACATGGCTCGTTAAAGTTGGAGATCAAGTAACTAAATATGACCCAATTGCTGAAGTAATGACAGATAAAGTAAATGCAGAGGTTCCATCCTCCTATACAGGGATAATCAAAGAGCTTACTGCAGACGAGGGTGATACGGTTGCTGTCGGTGAGTTAATTTGCTATATCGATACAGAGGAACCGAGTAATCGTACCGAATCTACTGAAAGCAAACTAGCAGAAGCAGAGCCTTCCAAACCAACAGATGTAGATGATTCGATGAAAAAACGCTATTCTCCTGCAGTGCTTCGATTAGCACAAGAAAACGATATTAATTTAGAACACGTAACAGGTTCAGGTCGTGGAGGAAGAATTACAAGAAAAGACATCGAAAAAATAATTGCTTCTGGTGAAATTCCAACAGATATAGGTGAAATGAAAGAAACGATTCAAGGTTCGTCTAGCACGAGAGATGAAACAAAAAATGACATATTTGTAGAAACGAAAGCCGGTGATATTGAAATTCCTGTCAAAGGTGTTCGTAAAGTAATAGCTGAAAATATGGTCAAATCAAAACAGGAAATCCCTCATGCTTGGATGACTGTTGAAGTTGATGTAAGTGATCTTGTAACATATCGGAATAAAGTCAAGAATGCTTTTAAAAAAGATGAAGGATTTAGTTTAACTTATTTTTCCTTTTTCGTAAAAGCAGTTGCACAAGCCTTGAAAGAATACCCTCAATTAAATAGCATGTGGGCAGGCGATAAGATTATTCAGAAAAAGGATATTCACCTTTCGATTGCTGTGGCAAAAGAGAACGAGCTTTTTGTTCCAGTTATTAAGCATGCAGACGAAAAAACAGTTAAAGCAATTGCTCGAGATGTCCATGAACTTGCAATGAAAGCACGAAACGGCAAATTAACTGCACAGGATATGCAAGGTGGAACGTTTACTGTTAACAATACGGGTTCATTTGGATCAATTTCCTCAATGGGGGTTATTAACTATCCACAGGCTGCAATCTTACAGGTAGAATCAATCGTTAAACGCCCAGTAATTATTAATGACATGTTTGCAGCACGTGATATTGTAAATCTCTCCCTATCGTTGGATCACCGTATCTTAGATGGTCTTGTATGCGGCAGATTTTTATCAAGGGTTAAAGAAATACTTGAGAGTATGAATGAGCATACGATCAATTTGTATTAATGCTTTATACTTTCTTCAGATTTATAAATTGAAAAATAGGCCTAGACTTGATAAGCTAAAGAAGAATATTTATACAAATTAACGTAAAGGGATGGAGATGCTAAATGGATTTTAATTTATTCATGCAGGATGTTGTTGATGCTGCACGAAAAGATATAACCGAAGCAGGATATAAAGAGTTAAAAACTCCAGAGGAAGTAGATGCTGTACTTAGTGAAAAAGGAACAACACTCGTTATGATCAATTCAACATGTGGATGTGCTGGTGGAGTTGCACGTCCGGCAGCTGCCCATTCAGTTCATTTTGATAAACGTCCAGATAATCTTGTAACAGTTTTCGCCGGTCAAGACCGTGAAGCAACTGAAAAAGCACGTGAATACTTTGAAGGGTATCCTCCTTCTTCACCTTCATTTGCTTTACTAAAGGATGGCAAGATTGTAACAATGATTGAACGTCATGACATCGAGGGTCATAGCCCTATGGAAGTAACTACAAAATTACAAACAATTTTTGATGAGCATTGTACTGAACTTTAATTGATTTTAGAATAAAAAAGAGACTGTCATGTAAGTCAGTCTCTTTTTTATAACTTGAAATCAGCTGAACAGATTAATTTTTTCAAGGAGTATGAAAAATGAAGATTGGCTATCGGACGATTAAAACAGCTATTGGTACACCTTTAGCTATATCTATTGCTCAGCTATTAGGCTTGACGAACTTTGTATCAGCTGGAATTCTAACTATCTTGTGTATTCAGCCCTCTAGAAAGAGATCTTACTACAGCGCTTTGCACAGGTTTACAGCATGTATCATTGCTACACTATATGCTTACATTTTCTTCGAGTGGATCGCTTATCATCCTCTTGTCCTCGGTATTATGTTAATTGTTTTCATACCTACAACTGTTTTTCTTAAGGTAACTCCTGGTATAGCAACGAGCTCGGTTGTTATTTTAAACTTATACAGTGCTTCCTCCATAACATTGGCATCTCTATTCGATCAATTTCTATTAATTGTTGTTGGTATTGGCGTTGGGCTCTTATTAAATTTGTATATGCCGAGTCTGGATAAACCGTTAAAAGAAAAACAACAAAAATTGGAACAGAATTTCACGATTATTTTATATGAATACTCTCAGTACATTCGATATAAGCATACGACTTGGAAAGGAGACGAACTTGCGGAATCAGAGGATATTTTACTAGAAGCGAATACGCTAGTAGAACGTGATAGAGAAAATCATTTACTACGAAATAAACATCCATATCGAGATTATTTCCGAATGCGAACTAGGCAATTTGAGTTATTGAAAAAAATGCTTCCGCTTGTGTCGAGACTACCAGATGCTGACCCAATTGGTGAAAAAATTGCTGAATTTTTTGAAGGGCTTTCCAAAAATGTTCATCCAGGAAATACTGCAATTATTTATCTTGATCAATTAAAAGAACTACGATCCCAAATTAATGAGGAAGAACTCCCTAAGACCAGAGAGGATTTTGAAGCTAGGGCAAATTTATTCCAATTATTACATGAAATTGAAGATTACTTAATCATCAAGTTGAAATATAAAGAAAGTGATGTTAATGTGTTTAAACGTTTGAAAAATCAAAAAAAGACAAAAAATTAACATGCAAGCTGCAGGCCTTCAATCATTATTATAAAGGCAAAAAAGCAATGTGAAAGCTAATGTTTAACGCTTCATGACACAAATCTCGTGTTATGAAGCGTTAGTTTTTTCCATATGCGATAATAGCATGAATAACTCGAATTTGTTCATGATAACAAATAAGGGAGGTGGGTTTTGATGGCTAAGGATGTATTGTGTGAAGTAAATAGCTGTACGTACTGGGGACCTGGGAACAGATGTCATGCCAATGCGATTTATATTGTTAATCGTAAAGGAAAAGAAGCTTCAAATAGCGAGGAAACAGATTGCAAAACATTTGTCCCAAAAGTTTAATTTTAAAGGGTAACCAATATAATGGTTGCCCTTTAATTATGGTATGACCGGTTACTTGCTAGAAAATTGTCCATCTGTAGGTATCTTAATTATGAAAAAGTGAATACTAGTCACCAAAGGAGTGAATTAAAATGCTTAAATTACAAACCGAAATTGAAGGAATGAAAGCATACTTTGGTGATGTACATAAAATATTTAAAACGAATGGATTTACCTTTTGCAGTAATTTTGACTATGATCATGGAAAGTTTGATATGGCGTTATGTCGAGAAGCAGGTGAAACAATTTACATCAGAATTCCCTTTAATGTCTTGAAAGGTGAATTAGATCGTCCCAGTGCATATATTGAATTTGGACAACCATATGTTATCAAACATGTTGTCAATACAGGACTAGATTGGGACGAAAGTTCATTATTAACGACTACCGGGTTCAATCAGTTTCAAAATCCGATTGATAAGGATGGAAACATAATAGATAAAAGTAGGTGGGAAGAAGCTGGAGAACAACACGTACATCGTATTTATCGCTCCATCAATGACTTGCAAATTTCCTAACATGAAAAAATCGGCCCCTCTCCAATAAAGGGTCGATTTTTTCTGTTTACGCTATTCATCCATCATTAATTGGTTTAATTGTTTTATATGGGCTCTGTCTTCATCTAAATTATGCTTAACAATTTCGAGACTTTTCGAGTCCATATCTCCTCGGATAATTTCCTCCACCTGGTGAATACCCATTTCTTGTCCTTTAAGTACACCTTTAATAATACCTTCATTATAGTCAGGGTAATCTTTCATACGCAACATCAATTCTTGCACAGATAACTTCATTCCGTTATCTTCTACGGCCTTACCACCCAGATTTTGGATTTGTTCGGCAGTCTTTGCAGCATGCTGTTTATGCTCTTGCTGAATACGCTGCAGTTCATTTTTAAGTTTTGGGTCATTGGTATGTTTAATGTAATGCTCATATGCGTGGATGCCCATATACTCTCCTTGTAAATACGCATTTAATTCCTTAACAATATCCTTATCGTTCATTTTGATGTAATCTCCTTTAATATAGTTGCCAAATAGATAGTTTTCAGCCTTATTTTGAGTAAGATACATAATTATATACAATTGGAATTTATGAAGTGAGTTCCTAATCTCTCACTAAATTTAAGACTTTATGCAGCTTCTGTATCATGGCCATTTCAAAATAATTATCAAATGGACAACCTAACTGTTGCACTCGCTCCATAACATTGTCAATTGTAAATAAGGTTGGATAAAGTTCTTCGTTAACTTCTTCCCAAAACAGCGGAGTAGCGACGGTCCCTTCTGTTGTCATCCTAGGGGAATATGGTGCAATCAACGTTTTATCTTTGCCATGTTGAACATAATCAATATATAAACGTCCTTTTCTTTTTTTCTTCATTCGCTCTGTTGTAAAGTATTTAGGATACGTATTCTCAATTGTAACGGCGATTGCCTTCGTGAAGGTTGCGGTTTCTTCGTACGTCATACTTCCGGGTCTTAATGGAATATGAATCTGTAAACCCTTGTTTCCAGATGTTTTAACAAAGGAGATAAGATCTAGATCATCTAATAAAGATTTTATAAGCTTGGCTGCACGAATAGCTAAATGAAAATGTTCTCTGTCAGGTGGGTCTAGATCAAAAGCGATTTCTGCTGGTACAGCGCTTCTGACATGCTGAAAAGGGATATGATATTCCACTGCGCCGTGATTCGCAAACCAGATCAATGCATCTAAACGATCGCAAACAAATGTCCGTTCATTTCCAGAAGGTACAGAAGTGATAAAATCAGGGGCATAGTCCGGTAAATGCTTCTGAAAAAAATGTTCTTTCTCGATACCATCCGGACACCGAATAACCGTTAGTTCCCGGTTTTGAAGAAAGGGGAGCATGTATGGAGAAATTTCCCGCATGAACAAAAGAAGATCCCCCTTTGAAAAATTAGCAGTTGGCCATAGCATTTTTTTCGTGTTAGTTAAATCAATTGTCTTAGGAAGCATTGCTAAATCTAGCTCCAGGTTTGCGAACGTACATTCTTCCGGTTTGCGTTGTGGTAATAGATCAGCAAATTCAGGTTCCCGTAACTCTTCTTTATATAAATCAAGTGTATGGATAGAAGCACAAATGGCTGGAGGCAATAGATAACGTTTTCCTTGTTTTTTCCCATTTGCCATAAATAATTGCTTTACCGTTTGAAACGATTCTCCGTCAAGTCCATGCTTACATTTACCAATTGTTCGTATTTGTTCATGATGAAAAACACCAATATCAAAATAATCGTTGCTCATATCATATGCTGTTAAAAATCCTTGAATTTCCCTCCAATTTTTAATTTTGTACCAATCATGATGTCGCTTTCCAATTTGATAAGTGCTTGTTCTCCTTTTCGCAACAATACCCTCTGCTTTTTGATCAAACATAATTGTGGTAATTAGCTCGTCGCTACGAAATGATTCGATTAGTCGTATACGCGATCCAGTCAGTTTACGGAATATAGCTTCAAGAGCTTTTTTTCTTACGTAAAGTTTTTGGGCTTTATATGAGTTCCCTCTTAACACCAGCAAATCAAACACAATAAATGTAGCTGGCCGAACACGTGCGGCACTTTGGATAGTTTCTTGATTCTTTAATCGTCCTCTCTTTTGGAGCAGGGAAAAATTGCTTTGGTAGTCAGTATTGCAGATAACAAGTTCTCCATCAAATGTTAAGGGTAAAGAAGATTTGATACTTGGATAAAATTTCTTACAAAACGAAGTTATCTCTGGGAAATTTAATGTTAAATCTGTATTATTTCTACTCACTAATGTAATTGTCCCATCCGCACTCCATGTAAACACGCATCTAAATCCATCATATTTCATCTCATAAATCCAATCTTCACCAAGTGGAATTTCAGAAGATATTCTAGGCTTCATAATATCCATTGGAAGCACCTCCATATTCATAAAGTGGCATATTTCGAGAAAATTAATCCATCGAATAGAATTTTAAAGTAACAGCAAACTAAAGAAAAAAGGAGGTTGTTACGATGCATACGATGTGGAAAGGAACTATCAGCTTTGGCTTGGTTAATATTCCCGTAAAGATGCACGCTGCTACCGAAAATAAAGATATTAAACTAAGACAGCTGCATAAGGAATGCAAATCCCCAGTAAAATATGAAAAAGTGTGTCCCATCTGTGAAAAAGAGGTTAAAAACGAAGACATTGTAAAAGCATATGAATATGCCAAAAATAAATTTGTTATCTTAGATGAGGAAGAGCTAGAGTCCTTAAAGAAAGAACAAGAGGACAAAGCTGTTGAAATTCTGGACTTTGTCCAATTAGAGGATATTGATCCGATTTATTTTGAAAAGAGTTATTATTTATCTCCAAATGAAGGAGGGGGTAAAGCATATGGATTATTGCGTAGCGCGCTGAGTGATACGGGGAAAATCGGGATTGCCAAAATGATCATTCGAGCAAAGGAACAGCTTGCAATTATCCGGGTTTACGAAAATGTACTCGTTGTAGAGACCATTCATTATCCAGATGAGGTAAGAAGCGTTCAGGATGTTCCGAACATCCCAGAAGAGGTTGAAATCGTAAAGAAAGAATTAGACACGGCTAAAATGTTGATCGATCAGTTAACGAACGACTTTGAACCTGAGAAGTATACAGATGATTATCGTACAGCTTTAATGGAATTAATTGAAGAAAAGAAAAACAATGAACAGACTGCTACTGGTAAGGAAAAAGCCGTACCAGATAATGTTACGAACTTAATGGATGCACTCCAAGCATCATTGGATAGAGCGAAAAAAGACAAACCAAAGCCAAAACAAGCAAAACGAAAAACAACAACGAAGAAAAAGGTTGCCACATAAGACATCTCCACTTGTTGGAGGTATCTTATGTGAAAACACCAATTCTTTATTACTGTATATTCTCTCGATTTTCTTTCTCCATTTTATGCAATGTGTGTTTCACTCCCCATTCATGCATTGCTTCTAAAATTGGTTCTAAACTTTTTCCATATTCTGTAATGGAATACTCCACTTTTGGAGGTACTTGCGGATAAACTTTACGCATCACAATATCCTCAGCCTCTAATTCCCGCAGTTGATTCGTTAACATCTTTTGTGTGATTCCTGGCATACTTCGCTTTAATTCGCTAAATCGTTTGGTTCCTTCTTGTAAAAGATTTAACAAAATAATTGGTTTCCACTTCCCAACCAATATTCCTAAAGCGTCTTCAACACGACAAAGTTCTGGTTTCTTTTCCATGTAATCCTCCTAAGTATCTTTTAGTATACTATGTACCATTAAAGTGCGTACTTACAATTTTTCGTTATATAAGACATAATAACATTATATAGAATGTGATGGAAGAAGATTCTTCTTTGTTAGAAGGCATTAGGACATTAGAAGTGAAAGGTTGAAGTATGTATGGAAAATTACCGTATCGATACAAGTAAAGGATTGGAGTTTGGACTATACACATTAGGCGATCATATTTCAGATCCACATACAGGAAAACGAATCTCAGCAGAACAGCGAATTCATGAAATTATTGAATTAGCGAAACTTGCTGAACAAGCAGGTATTGACTTTTTTAGTGTAGGTGAAAGCCATCAGGATTATTTCACAACACAGGCACATTCAGTTGTACTAGCGGCCATTGCGCAGGCGACGAGTAAGATCAAGATTGCTAGTTCCTCTACAATTATTAGCACATTGGATCCAGTTCGTGTTTATGAAGATTTTGCAACGATTGATTTAATTTCAAAAGGACGAGCAGAAATTATAGCAGGGCGTGCTTCTAGAATAGGACTTTTTGATTTATTAGGATATGATCTTCGTGATTATGAAGAATTGTATGAAGAAAAGTTTGAACTATTACTTGAAATCAATAAAAATGAGGTTATCAATTGGAGCGGACAATTCCGTGCTCCACTAAACAACGCAAAGGTAATTCCACGTCCGAAAGAAGGCTCCCTGCCGATTTGGCGTGCAGTAGGCGGTGCACCTGCCAGTGCTATTAAGGCAGGATATGCAGGGGTCCCGATGTTCCTGGCTATGCTAGGAGGACCAGCGACAAGCTTCAAACGATCGATTGATGCATTCCGTGAAGCTGCGAGTCAAAGCGGGTTTGATCCAGCAGAGCTTCCGATATCAACAGCAGGATTCTTCTATGCTGCCGAAACAACTGGGCAGGCTCAGAGAGAATATTATCCTTATATAAATGAAGGAATGAAGCTAACGAATGGACGAGGCTATCCAAAGCAGCATTTTGCTCAAGGGGCTGATCCAAGAGACGTTATGAATATTGGAAGCCCGCAACAAATCATCGAGAAAATTCTTTATCAACATGAAGTGTTTGGCCACCAGCGTTATATTGGCCAAATGGATTTCGGTGGCGTGCCATTTGAAAAGTTAAAGAAAAACATTGAATTGATTGGCACAGAAATTTTACCGGCAATTAAAAAGCATACAGCAAGAAAATAGGAGGGAAGCAAAGTGAAGATTGTTGCTTTATCCGGATCAAAAGTTGGTACGAAAACAAAAACAGCGATGAATTACACAGTGAAATCAATAAACGATAAAATTCCAGAAATGGATGTGACACTGATTGATTTAGCTGACTATGATATTCAGTTTAGTGACGGACGTAACTATTTAGAATATGCAGGGGATACGAAGTATGTAGCAAAAACAATCATGGAAGCAGATATTATCATAATTGGAACGCCAATCTTTCAAGCATCAATCCCAGCTACATTAAAGAATATATTTGATTTACTGCCGATAAACGCATTTCAAGATAAAATAGTCAGTCTGCTTGTTACAGCAGGTTCTTCCAAGCATTATTTAATTGCAGAACAGCAATTAAAACCAATACTTGCATACATGCAAGCTCAAATTGTCCAAAAGTATGTATTTATAGAGGAGAAGGATTTTTATCGAAACGAAATAACGAGTGATGATGTGTTATTTCGAATCGATCGCTTAATTGAAGATACAGTCTTACTAGCAGAGACCTATATTAAAATCCGTAAAGAAAAAGAAGCAGCTTATGGATTTTAAGCCGGTTACTTATTTTTTCAAAGTCGTCTAAAAAAAGGCGGCTTTTTCTATTATCTAGAAAAATTTGCAATAAAGAATCAAAAAAATATTATTAAGTAGTAAAATAAGTGTGCCATTTGAAATGATAAATTCTAGAAATCATAAATTTTTCGTAAACCAATGAAACAGATCTGTTTTTAGAAATGCGTGTGGTCACGGAGGATTTCAGAAATTTCTGGTGAAGAAGCAACATAATGATTTGGCTGTTTTTACTAGGAGGACTTATCTTTTTTATTACTTTATAATCCAAAGTGAATCTAGGTACGTGAAGAAATCTTATTCTTTATTATTCATTCAGGTGTTATATACTTTATTTATACCGAATTCCATTTGCTGCCTTTTCTAATTCCTTCCAGTTTAATATTTGAATTGAGTTTTTTTGTCTTTCAATAATACCTTGCTCGATTAAAGAAGCTATTACACGGTTGAGATGTCGATAAGTCGTACCTAGCAAACTGGCTATTTCTTTAACGCTCGAGGTCTGTAATTCGATCCCGAATTCGTTATCCGCATCAGGAGACAGCGTAGACATTAGATAACTTGCAAACTTGTTTTCAACAGATGCTAATAAATTTACACGAGAAGCTGTTGTACATGTTTGAAGTTTAAAACTTACATGTTCTAAAAGCATATGTAAAAGTCTTGGGTTGTCTATTTCATATTTTTTGATGTAATCAAAAGGAATGCCGATCACTAAACATTCATCGACAGCTTGAACTTGTGACTGAACAGGAACATCTCGAATTAATTCAATATCACCAATAACAGAAAGGGGATAAATAAAACGTAATAACAGTGCTTTTCCGGTTTCAATACTTGATGTTATTCTAGCTTTACCATTGACTAAGAATAATAGGGAATTCATTTCCATCCCTTCAAAGCGTATAATTTCCCCTGAATGATATTGCTGCATATGATATGGCAGTTGTTTTGATTGATGAAACATTCTATTAATTTGAAATTCCTCTAAATATTTCTCCAATAACTCTGAATCTTGAATATTTCGCATGAAAATCTCCTTTTTTTGGGACATATGTCCTTTTCATTATAAGATAAACTGATAATATGGACAATAAATGAAGAAAGAAGGGATAAAATGAAATTTGTATTCGATTTAGATGGGACAATCTGCTTTCACGGCAAGCCTGTCTCAGAAAATCTACTCACATCGATAGAAGATCTAAAAGCAAAAGGGCATGAAGTTATTTTTGCTTCAGCCAGGCCAATACGAGATCTACTGCCTATCTTGCATGAGCGTTTTCATCATTACCCCATGGTTGGTGGGAATGGATCTATGGTTGCAGCAAACGGAAAAATCATTTCAACCATATGTTTTAGTGAAGAAACAATGGCAGCTACGGGCCGCTTACTAGAAGCATTTAACATCACTTATTTAATTGATAGTGAATGGGACTATGCTTACACTGGACCAACTGACCATCCAATATTAAATAATCTGGATCCACTAAAGCGAGCTAAGAACGTTGAATTACATAAGTTATCATCCATTATAAAGATACTAATACTTACATCAGATGATAGAAAAGAAGTATTGAAACGACTTAGTAAAATGAAGGTGGTTGTGCACATCCATGGAGATGAGGGCATCTTCGATATTAGCCCTGAAGGTATAGATAAATGGAGCGGTTTGCAACAGTTGGGAGTGAAAGAAAGGGAATACATTGCATTTGGTAATGATTCGAATGATAGAACGATGTTTCAGCATGCTGGTCATACTGTAATGATAGGTGATAATCAGCAGTTAAAACCATTTGCATCAGAGCAATTATTCATCGAACAGGATATAGAACGCAAAATAATAAATAGATTAGATAAGCTAGCAAGCCCACATATGTTACAAATATAGCGTTTACAGAGAATTAACTTAGGCTAGTAAACCACCAAATCTTACTCTTTAAACAGGTAAGATTTAATGGAGAAAACCCTATAATAGAGGGGTTCCATTGCCATTTTTGTACCAGCTGTGTCTTCCAAGTTAAGCATACGGCATTATGTATATTGCCAATTTTGATTGTTGCTGCAACCGCCTAAATGAGCCCTAAGTATTATCTTCTTATATTTCCAATGACATGATTGAATTTATTGATGACGCTATTATCAATTATTCAAGGTGATTATCAATTAAACTGATTTAGTATAAAATTCCTCGGGTCTATATACTTCGTTATCAATAATTACTATAAATAAAAGGTCATTAGGTCGATACTTATGAACGAGAATAGTTAATATCTACGGGCTCGGGTATATTACAAGAGATTGATACTAGTCTTATGCACAAGTTGAACTATTCGAAGGGGCTTGATACATTTAAAGTCCTGGAAACTGTACAGGAAACCGAGTAAATTCTTTAACTTTGCGCTTCATTCTGTTAGGGACACCTCACAGAATGAAGCTATTTTAACATTATTTTTTTTGATTTTTATTCAAAATAGTCCTCAATTCTTTAATATCCTCTTCAGACAAAGATTCTTGTTCCATGAACTGAACGAGCATCGATTTTACCGTTCCGCCATAGATTCGCTTAATAAAAGAATGTGCTTCAGCTCGCTGACATTCTTCCTGAGAATAAATCGGATAAAAAGTATAGATTCTTTGATTTTTATTAATACCGACCACTTCTTTTTGCGCAAGACGATCAAGAAGCGTACGTACAGTTTTCGGTTTCCAGTCAGTTTTTGCCTGTAAAGAGGCTATCACTTCATTCGCTGTCTGCGGTGCTCTCTCCCAGAGCACGTTCATGACTTCCCATTCTGCTTCTGAGATATTAGGTATATGTTTAGACACTGCTACTAACCTCCCGATCATATTTGTTGTAAAGTATTTTGATTAAAGGTGAAATCGTAATTGATTCTTAATAGATGCCTTTATCGTTTAAAATTGATGATGTAATATCTGCAGCTGCACTTCCAGACGCATCCGTTTCGTTTTGTATATTTGTAGCAAAAAAGTATATATTTTCTCCTTTTTCTACGTAACCGATAAACCAACCATTAATATTTTTACCATTGACCGTACCAGTACCAGTTTTCCCGGATAAATAGAAGTCGTCTAATTCCTCTATTCGCAGCGAATCTTTAACAGCTTGCACATTCTTCTCATCAAACCCAAATTCATTGAAATAAAATGCTGTTAATAATTGAACCTGTTCAACTGGAGATATTTTTAAGGATGATTCTATCCAGAATTGTTCTCTGCCACCAGATACGTCGTAATTTCCGTAATGGATTCCTTTTAAATTCTCTTGGATATCATCAAGTGACATTGTTTTATCTAACTCACTAAAATACCAGTTTACTGAGTTTGACATGGCTGTAGATAAATTATGATCTTTATTCCAAGAATCAAAAGGATAGTCCTGGCCATCCCATTTGATGGTAGAATTTTCACTTGTTATGGCATTTGCCTGCAAACCAAACAATGCACTATAAATTTTGTAAGTTGAATTTGGAGGAACTCTTAATGTACTTTGATTTTCATTATAGATACTATATCTGTCAGCCTGTGCATCATATAATACAAAACTGCCTTCATAATCCTCAAAATATGCACTAAGATCCTCGTAAGTCACACGCTGGTGATTAAATTCGTATTGATCATCGCTGCTTGTCATAGCGGAAACAAATGGCAACTGACACGATATGATTATCCCAGCCATTAGAAAAATGAGTACACTTTTTAGTTTCAGCAGTTTAGACTCTCTTGTAAATGCAGCAATTTTGATAATACGTTTTTTAATTTGCTTCTTTGATCCATTTAAGTGATTTGCCAAAGCCAGATTTTTTAAGTGAGAAGTTTTCTCGGCAAAATTTAAGATTGTATTTCCGTAATTTACGGAATAGTGTTCGCCCATTGAATTTAACACAGCAATATCACATGCAATCTCACGATCCAATCTCATTTCTTTAAAGGCATACCAAACTAGTGGATGGTACCAGTATAAGATTTGGAAAAGGATAACGAAGTAATTGGTCAAGACATCTTTGTTTTTAAAATGATTTAATTCGTGCAGAAGAATGTATTTTATATCTTCCGTAGAGAGCCATTTATCTAAATTGGTTGGTAATACAATATAGGACTTAAACAAACCAAAAGCCATCGGAGATTTGATTAATGAAGATTCTCTAAGAAAAAAAGGCTTAGATATATTTAAATGCTGCTTACATTGTTCAAATAGCGTTAGAAGTTCTTTATTTTTAATGGACTGTGTTGTGCTTTTAATAGTCATTAGCTTATACCAGGATTTTATGGTTAAGATGCCCATGAATAGTATTCCAGCAATCCATAAACAAGCGAAGATGACGTTTAAGAAATTAGGGCTTGAGCGATTGACGGATAGAGAAAAATCATTCATCCAATTTCCGCTTTCAGCTTCCGCTTCTCCAAGATCAGTGCCGTGATTAGTAGCATTACCTTGAATGGAATCCAGTGAAATAAAATGACTATCAAACGTAATAAGATTTTGCGGTAAAAATGGAATAGCTAACGCGAATAATAACAAAAACCATAGATTATAATGCCATTTTGCTGATAGCTGCTTTTGGAATATCTTTTTAATCAGCATAATTACTGCAATTGTAAAAGTAGATAGGATAAAACTTATTACAAAATTAGTAAAGAACATAGCTTTCGACCTCAATTCTGACGTATCCAGTAAGTTATCAAGCATTAGGGCTAAAACATATAAGGTAAACTTTAACACTCAGCTAAGAAGGGGATTACCCAGAATGACTTTATCAACAATTCAGCGCACTCTGTTCCAAGTTAATATTACAAATGTAATATTATGATTCTAACATTCCAAATTAGCATTATCAATGTAAAAAAATGGATTAAAAAAATAATTGACAACAGAATGACTACAAATGTAGTATTGTATTACACTTGTAGTCTACAAGTTGAATTTTAAGGAGGGTTTATTTTGAAGAAGAGATTCAGTATGGTTTACAGCATGGGGAAGAGCAAATTCATGCTAGCAATTTGCTTAATGGCAATGGTTGCACTGATTGGGTGTGCAAAAGAAACGGATTCAAGCGAGTCAATGTCTCAATCCAATAACGAAGAAACCAATCAGACAACAGACAATGATTTCGCCCAATTAGAAAAGGAGTTTGATGCGAAGCTCGGTGTTTACGCGCTTGACACTGGTTCAGGAAAAATTATTGATTATCAAGCCGATGAACGGTTTGCCTATACATCTACATTTAAACCATTAGCTGCAGGAGCGGTGCTAAAGCAGAACTCCTTTGAGGAATTAAACGAAACGGTTACTTATACGGAAGATGACTTGGTAACATATTCACCAATCACAGAGAAACATGTTGATACTGGTATGAACTTATTGGAAATAAGTGAAGCGGCTATTCGTTACAGCGATAATACTGCTGGTAATTTATTATTTAATGAATTAGGTGGTCCTGATGGTCTTGAGAAAGCAATGAGGGAAATAGGGGATAACGTTATAAATTCGGATCGGACAGAGACAAATTTAAATGAAGCAAAACCAGGAGATGTTCGTGATACAAGTACTCCTAAGGCACTTGCTACTAGCCTGCAAGCTTTCGCACTTGATGATCAGTTACTGTCTGAGTCTAAGCAAGATATGCTACTGGAATGGCTCAAAACGAATACTACGGGTGATACTTTAATCCGTGCTGGGGTTCCTGAAGATTGGACAGTTGGTGATAAAAGCGGCGCAGGAGGATATGGAACTCGAAATGATATTGGGATTGTATGGCCGCCTGATCGAGAACCTATTGTCATCGCAATTCTTTCAAACCGTGATACAGAAGACGCAGAATATAATGATGATTTGATAAAGCAAGCAACTGAAATTACAGTAGATGCGCTTAAATAACCTTTTTAACAAAGAGTTATGGAAGGGATTGAAAAAGTTGAAACATTTCTGGCTGGGATTGACGATGATTTTTACAATCATCGTCTTTGTGACAGGCTGTTCCAATAAGGAAACACCAGAAGAAATTTTTAATGCCTATCTTTCCAATTGGCAGGAGATGAATTTTGCAGCAATGTATCAAAGTCTTTCTAAGGAAGCAAAAGCAGAAATCAGCCAGAAGGAATTTGTGGAAAGGTATGAAAATATTTACGAAGGAATGGAAATGAACAAGTTGCAAGTTGATACAAAAGTTGATTCAAACAACACCAAAAAGCAGCAAGACAAATCCTCTGTCAGCTATGATTATAAGGTAAAAATGGAAACATTCGTTGGACCTATTGAATTTACACATCAAGCGACTTTAATTAAAGAAAAAGGGGATTCTGAGCAAGAATGGTTTGTTGATTGGAATCCATCTCTTATTTTCCCCTCACTCGAAGATGGCGATAAAGTGGGAGTTCAAACGCTAAAGGCTTCTAGAGGGGAAATTCGCGATCGTAATGGCAGCGGCGTGGCTATCAATGACCATGCTGATGTGATCGGTATTGTTCCAAGTAAACTTGGTGATGAACCTAAAACATCCAAGGCAAAAATAGCTAAGCTGTTAGGGATTTCGATTGATGAGATAGAGCACAAGCTAGAGGCAGAATGGGTTGAGCCTGATGTATTTGTGCCACTAGTTACGCTGCCGATGGGAGAAACAAATCTGGATGCATTTTTAGAAATTCCCGGGGTGAAAATACAAGAAAAGACAGTTCGCACATATCCATTTGGAGAATCAGCGGCCCACATAACTGGATATGTTCGGGAAATTACCGCTGATCAACTAAGCGAATTAGAACAAGAAGGATATGCTTCAGGAGACGTTGTTGGGAATAGTGGACTGGAAAAAGTTTTTGAAGATAGATTGAGAGGAAAAGACGGAGGACATATCTATATCAAGCGTTCGGATGGAAGTTTTAAAGAAACTCTTGCTAAAGAAGAGGCAATCCCTGGAGAGGATATTGAATTAACAATTGATGCAGCCCTGCAGTTTGAAATTTTTGAACAGTTGAAGGAAGACGCGGGTGCGGCTGTAGCACTGGATCCTAAAACAGGTGCCATATTATCCTTAGTCAGTACGCCTTCATTTGATCCGAACACTTTTGTTAGAGGTTTGTCAGATAAGCAATGGAAGCAATGGAGTGAAGATCCCAACAAACCATTTCTGAATCGTTTTACGAATCGTTATTCTCCCGGGTCTGTCTTTAAGACGACTACAGCTGCAGTAGGATTAAAGACTGGTGTTACAAGTCAGGAAGAAGTTCGAAAAATTGTAGGTAAGCATTGGAAGAAGGATGATTCATGGGGTGACTATTATGTTACACGTGTTCACGATAAAAAATTAGTAACGTTGCGTGATGCAATTGTTTATTCCGACAATATTTACTTTGCTCAAGAAGCACTTGAAATGGGAATAGATTCATTTTCAAATGAAGTATATAAATTTGGTTTCGATGAAAAGCTGCCAATTCCATTTCCAATTGCGCCATCAACCCTTTCTAATAATGGGATTGATCGTGAAGTACAGCTTGCAGATTCAGCATATGGCCAAGGGGAAATCATGATGAGCCCACTTCATCTTGCTCTAACCTATACACCTTATTTAAACCAAGGTGACTTATTATATCCACATTTGCTTGAGTCAGAAGAACGTACTGTTTGGAAAAAGAGTCTGATTGAAGCCGGTATAGCCGAGCTTATAAAGGAAAGTTTAATTCAAGTTGTGGAAGATCCAGATGGGACAGGGTATCGTGCCCGTATCCCTGGTATGACAATCGGCGGTAAATCTGGTACTGCAGAAATTAAAGCAAGTAAAGGTGATGAAAGCGGGTCAGAGAATGGCTGGTTCATCGGTTTTACGACAGAGGAGGATTCTCCGTTATTGCTAACGATGATGGTTGAGGATGTCAAAGGAAGGGGTGGCAGTGGTTATGTGATCCCGAAAGTAAAACATATCTTTGAAACGATCCAAAATGATTAGAAATGAATATAAATGAGCTCCGTTGTTTTGATAGGTAGGGGAGGAGTATGAATAAAAGAAAAGAGCCATACTTTCTTATCGAGCAAATCTTATTTTCCTGGTTATGTTCATTTTATTTTTGGTTCTGATCCTCCAGCTAGGAATTGAAGCGCTTTGGAAAATTGAAGAACATAATAAAGTATTGCAGGATATGATCTCAAATGTTTAACTGAAAGTGGAGCCATTCGTTAATGGCTCCTTATCTTTTACATAATAATTCTCTGTACAACTAGACCGAGCACCAGACCTAAAAAAATAGAAGATAGTGTACCTAACAAGAAATATTCCGCCCAGTTTCGATCATCTAACTGTTTGAATCGGGCAATCGACTTTGCAGCAATAATAAAAGCTATCGACGGGTATGCACCAATCACTGTTAATGTAATAACAAGCAATCTTTCTATATAGCCAATGAGTTTTCCACGCGAACGAAGTGGGGAGGAGTATGTAAAGTAATGATATTCCTCTGTAAAACTATTTTCTGTCTTCGGTCGATTATTTTCTTGTCCAGCACTCAATTGATTTTTTAATGTCAGTTCACCTTCAAAGTTTGCAAGTTCTGATGGCAGCGAACCAATGATATATTTAACGATATGACCACTAACAGTTGTTGCCAAAATATAAATGATAATCATAAATAATACTATGTTGGGCAAGCTTAAACTACTTGTTCCATTCAAGTTTAAAAGACTCGCCGCTAATTCTGGGGCCTTCATATGAAAGAAAAGAATACAGGATATGATTATCATTATGACATGTAGTGCCTGGTCTAAAAGAAAGTATCCGAGTTTTTTCATATTATCTGTTGCACTTTTTGGAATGGAGTCTATTAATTTTATTTTTAATAAATCAATTAAAAGATGCGTGATAATAATAAAAATAAATGGCAGAATAAAATACTTGATAATATGTTGAAACGCGAAGTGATAACCCCATATAACGACAAGTGCGATTCCAGTTGTCAGCAGATGATGAAGCAGATGTTTTTTTAAATGTTTTATTTTATTTTTCACCATTAGATCTGTTTGAAGCCAAAAATCAGCAACCAAATGCGCCAGGAGCAGCAATAGTACAGGCATTATAATCTCCTTTCTCTCGGAAAGTAATCGTTTATATGGTTCATAATATTGTTTCGAATGGTTGATTGCAGCTTATCTGTTAAACGTTGCTCATTCTTCTGCGTACCTAATAAATCCAGCACCCTAACAATGTCATTAAATGCGTGCAAGATGACTTGCGTTTTACCCTGTTTCATATGATGGGAGATAGTACCTGTTGTTCTACCGAGATATTTGCTTACTTTATTTTGTTGACCGAGCATTAAATATAAAGAACATACTCGAGATTGTATATCGGTTTGTTCGTTTATTTGAACTTGCTTGAGAGTTAAACTTGTATTTATTAACGTTTCGAACTGTTTGCTGAAAACGGTGAAGTCTTGTTTATCTGATAAACGAGGTAATGCAAATCGAAATAGCAATCTGTTCTGTTGCTTTTTCAGGTAATCATTAGCATTTCTCGCTTGTTTCATTAATGGATGAATCCATGTTTCTATGTTTATTGTGCTTAAATCCTCTTGGATATTACCAAAGGATAAACCAAAATAAGGCTTGTGATCTGTGAACTTCCAGATACGGCTTATAAAGAAAGCAAGTGTATATGCCGATGCATAACCACTGCTTATAACCACCAATTCATCACCAGCACGGTGACTAACCTTTGTCACGCCAACAGGTTGTGTCCACTCAGCAATACTACTTTTTAATTGCTCTAGATATTCACTTAATTCATTTCCGATATTTTCTTTAGATGAATTACTTACGTCCATAATAAAGACAGAGACTTCATTTGCCATGTATAAACAGCTCCTTTCTTATCCAAAGAGCAGGGGAGTTTGATTATATAATCAAATATAACAAATGTTAGATGAAATAGTCAAACTTTATAGAAGTTAGATGATTTAGACTGATACGATGCAATCATTAACAGACTACCGTTCCCTATATGACAAGTTTATTATCATATTAACAAGTCACCTGAATAAAATTCATCATATTAAATAATAGACTCAGAGACACTTTACCTTATTATGCCAAATTATAATCAAGAATGGTATCACATGAATAAAATTACTAAATCTCCCTTATCTGATGGTTTCTGTAACATAATAGATAAATTATCTAATTACCATAGTATTAAAAGAAATTTAATTCCTCTAATCCCTTAGTTCATGAGTATTCAGGAAATACACAAGTAATAAATATTCCCCTCCTTTCTAGTTGTACAAGCCCTCCTTTATGAATATAAATAAATAATTACATTGCAGTCATTGAAGGAGTGTTTACTTTGGGTGTCTTTTTTAGTTATATTCTTTTAGGCTTATCACTTGCAGCACCAATCGGACCAGTAAACGCAGCTCAAATGGATCGGGGAATTAAAGGCGGTTTTTTTCATGCTTGGTTTGTTGGACTTGGAGCAGTAACAGCTGATGCATTTTATATGCTAATCGTGTATATGGGGGTAGTCCATATCGTTGACACACCATTTATAAAAACATTCTTATGGTTATTTGGTGGATTTGTTTTAATTTACACAGGATTCGAGAGCATGATAAGTGCCAAGGAATTAAAAGCAAGTCATGAAAGGACTGCAGAACCCTTATATAAATCCTTTTTCGCAGGGTTTATCATGTCAATTTCAAATCCGTTAACTATTCTGTTTTGGTTAGGTATTTATGGTTCCGTACTTGCAAAAACTGCATCAAGCTATGGAACGCAAACCTTAATTCTATATAGTTGTGCAATCTTTATCGGTTTATTGACCTGGGACTTTATCATGGCTGCAGTTTCAAGTAGTTTCCGAAAACTACTTAATGAACGCATACTTACTGGCATCGCGTTTATTTCCGGTTTGGCACTCATTGGCTTCGGGCTATTCTTTGGATGGCAAGGGATTTTATTATTAATCCAGCATTAGCGGTCCTTAATCTTTCTTTTTCTATTCACAAAAAATGCAAAAACCCCTATTAGACCGACAATTCCTAGACTGATAAAAAGGCCAGGCCGATTAGTTTTATCGATCAATGTACCACTAATACCTGCAATTAGCAACATAATCCCAACGTAATATTTAATTCGGTTTTTTAGTTTATCCTTCTGTAACTTTCTGGCGGATAAGATGATGAATAACCAGTTGTATAGGAGCATTAAACCTGCACCTGTTGTTATATAGGTATATATTTTGTCTGGAAGCGCCAAGGATAGCACGATGGACCCGGCAATCCCTAAAATAAGTAAACCTAAGGCAGGAAACGGTACAGCCAACTTCCCATCTTTTGCAAAAAAGGAAGGTGCATCTCCATCTTGGGCTAATGAAACGAGAATCGTAGTTACACCGTAGAAAGATCCAACCATGGTGGAGAAACCAGCAATAATCAATGCACCATTGAAAATATGTGGAACAAATCCTAAATCAAAGTCCTCAAGGGCAACGATAAATGGACTTTCCTTCGTATTAAAAACGTCCCATGGCACTAAAACTAATGCCAAAGCCAATCCTATCGTATAAATAGTTACTAGTGATAATATCATTACTTTGCCTGATTTCGGGGCTTCTTTAGGTTGCTTCAGTTGTACGGCCATAAGACCCATTACCTCAATACCTCCGAATGCATAGAAGGCAAAAATCAGACTTGCCCAAAATCCCGCGAATCCAGTCGGAAAAAGCTCGTCCATGCTACTGGGTATATGTAATTTTTCTACACCATCAAACATACCAAAAACAAATGACCCGGCTATAATGATAAACATGAGAATTGCAGCAAGTTTTATGACGGCAAATATATTTTCAATGCTCGTTAACTTCTTTGCGCCGACGAGCAATACAAAAAGTCCCAGAATCGCATATCCGATTGCAAATAACCACAAAGGGATATTAGGAAACCAAAAGCGAGAAAAAATTGAAAGCGCAGTAAGCTGACTTCCCATTATTAATATTTCTGCAAACCAATACATCCATCCGATACTAAACCCGGCCCAAGGGCCATAGGCTTGTTTGGCATAGGAACGGAATGCTCCCTTTTCAGGATGGCTTGCCGTTAATTTGGCTAACGCATCGAAAACAATATATGTTGTGATTCCAGCCAAAACATATGCTATGACGATAGATGGTCCACCTTGCCCGATACCGATACTTGAACCTAAAAAAAAGCCGGTACCAATCGTACAACCCACGCCAAATAAAGATAATTGCCACCATTTCATATGTTTCTCATCTATTTTTGACCCTGCCATGTTGATCCTCCTTCACACGCATTCTATATAATCCCCAAGATTCAGAAATAAATGTTGGATATTATAATCAGTGAACTAGAAATACATAAGCAAAGGTATATCTAATTTCTGCATGTTGGTATGAAATTTAACAGGAGCCATTTTGCGTCACGCTCACAAAATTCATACAAAATCGGTAATAAAACAAAAGCATCACAAACAGGTGAAATGGGTCAAATTGAATGGATAAAGAATGTGAAAAAGTAGGAAGTAATCAATCTGAAAAATCATATTCCAGATACAGGAAAATTTTATAAATAAATTTAGACAATATAACATGGACCCAGAGATCAAAGGGGGCTTTTTTGCAGATATATCGGCTGAATTTGGTTGTGTAGATAAAGATAAGAGGTGGTTCATTAGACCACCTCTTAAGAAAACCAGTGCAATGCAAAGCAACAAGGTGATTACTTTTTTTCATTCCTGATTTCATTTGAACGAAAAGGGCATTGGCCGCTTCTTGGTTCTATGCCATCTGTAATAATATACTGTTTCCATTCTCTGTAACCTTCATTGCCGTATTCTCCTAAATCTGGATGAAAAGGGAGTTTTTCAATAGATTCCACCCTTGACCTAATTAAATTGATAGCATTTTTACCGCGATTTGTTTTGTAAGAGATATCATTAAAAATTCTTCTCGGTTGGAAGATTAAGATAAGGCTGTTTCCAATGTTTCTCGTAATCCTGTGTTTATACCCAGGCATGTTGGCAGAAACAAAAATTGGTTCTCCATCAAAACAAAATTCCCAATTGGCGTCATCCGGATGTATTGAGATATCTTCACACCATTCCATCTCATCATTCACATGTAAATAATTTATAATATCCCAAAAATAAGATTCATAATAAGCAAAAGGTTTTTCTGGAATTTCTGGTTTTATAAAAATAACAAAGGCATGCCTAGTCCTAGTTCTTCTCGATAGATCGAGAAATTCCCTGAGGACATGGGGCAAAGAATGAAAATTATCATTTTCAACATAAAAATACCTTAAATGTCCCTTTATTTCAGCAACTGTTCCAAATGGGCAAGGAAATTCTCTGTCAGAAACCACTTCTTTCCAATGGGCATATTCTTTTTTAAACCATTCGGGGATAGACTGATTATCCTCCTCGATAATTGTCTTCGTTAGTATAGTTGAAGGGGGTAACACTCTATATACATCTCCCTTGATTATTGATAGCATAAAAGACAAGCTCCTGCATTTTATAATTATGGGCTTTTGCTATATAGTATGGAAGAAGGTCCTTCACGGGTACCTTTTTTGCATGATTTTTCTCTCCATTATTTATTCTCCAGGTTGATTAACTACATTATAAAATGTTTCAACACGTTTTGATAAAATTGTAAAGAAGTGTAATTCAGCTAACGAAGCAGGATTGTTTTATAAGATAGGAAGATTTTGATGGGGATTTGGGAAAGAACTTTACTTAAAAACATCACGTGGTGTTTTTGAAATATTTGTAAAGGGTACAGGAGACCCATTTTGTGTCACTCATCATTATTCAGAATTTAATCACACAGGGGATTATTTTGCAGAGACATTTACAAAAAACAACAATGTATTCTTGATAAATTTAAGAGAAGCAGGTAATTCAGACAAGGCCAATGAACCGTATCAATTAAGTTTCTTGGAGACAATATATGATATAGAAGCTATTCGAGAAGAATTAGATTTATTTTAAACGAGTAAATAATGATGAGCAAATTTTTCGTTTAGACTTTCATGTCTTAAAAGTTGTAGAAGAGGGGAGTTTAGAGTTTCTTGTCTTAATAATTTTGATTTTTATATCTTTGAACAGATAATTCATGTAAAAATACCATTTAATTATATTATTACGTAAAATTTATACGCATATTAACAATGATGATTTGAAAAATGGAAGAATATCTTTCCGCAAATATTAGTAGTAGAACATTAGTTTATTTCAAATGATTGCTAAAAACAGAGAATGCATCTCAATCATTTAATTGAAATTGGACTGAAAAATTTATTAGCACAAAATGAAATATCTTTTAATAGCCAAACAAGACCGGATGATCGGATTCAATTTAAAACGACTTATGATAAAAAAGAGTTGTTAACTAATATAAAAAAATTTCCAAAGAGAATAATCTATTCATAAATGACGTGATAGAGGGTATAGTTTACATTTTATCAATTAAAAGGTTGTAGTAAACAACCTCTTTTCTATAAATTTTTCCTAGTTTACATAATATATATTATAGGAAGTAAACTAGGAAATCGAAATTCCCATCTCATAATATAAGTATACTTGTGATATTGAGATAAAATAAAAAATTACGCTATAAAATATATTCATAGCGTAATTTTTTATTTAATTTCCTACGTATGTTGCATTTGGTCTAAAAATTACATTGTTATTTTTCTGTTCAATTGCATGTGCACACCAACCAACGATTCGGCTTGAACTAAATATAGCTGTAAATAATTCTGGATCTAATTCCAGTGATTTCATAATTGCTGCAGCATAATATTCTACATTCGTATATAGCTTTTGATTTGGTTTCAGTTCATTTAATATATCAATCGTTACTTTCTCAGTCTCAACTGCTAATTCAATCCATTCTGGTGACGATTCCAGTTTGTAAATGATTTGCTTTAATGCTACTGCGCGTGGATCTACAGTCTTGTAAACCCTGTGACCAAATCCCATAATTCTCTCTTTATTTTTTATTTTATTGTGAATTACTTCACTTATTTGATCCTTTGTCGCGATTTCCTCTAATAAATCTATTACTCCAGATGGTGCTCCGCCATGTAATGGTCCTTTCATCGTTCCAATGGCACTTGTGATTGCTGAAACGAGATCACTTTCTGTTGAAATTGTCACTCTAGCTGCAAACGTCGATGCATTTAATCCGTGCTCCATTGTCATAATTAAATACGCTTCAAGTATTCTTGCGTTAGCTGTATTCGTTTCACCTGTTAACATATAAATAAAGTTCTCTACATGATTTAATCTTGGATTAGGTTCAATTACACCTAATTTTTTCATTACCCGGTAACGGTTCGCGATAATGGTTGGAATAATAGCGATTAATTGTATGGCCGTATCTTCTGCTTCTTCTTTTGCTGAAAGTGCTGAAATCGTTGTACGTAAAGCATCCATTATCGATTGCTCTATAGGAATGTTGGATAATATGTTCCTAATATAAGGAGGTAATTCCCTGTTCCCACGTAAAGCTGTTTGGAACAGCTGCAATTGATTTGGATTTGGAAAAACTCCATGCAGCAAGTAATATGCTATTTCCTCAAAGGAATAATTTTCTACCAATTTTTGTACTGAAATCCCTCTATACGTTAAATGACCATTTGCTCCATCAATATCACTTAATTTTGTTTCAACAGCTGTAACTCCTTTTAAACCTGGATAATACACGTAATCCTCCCCTTTCTCTTGTAAGTATAAATGAACAGAATCATTATTAAAATTTTTAATTTTTTAGTATAATAATAAATAAGTTTTATCAATGAGGTGATTATAATCGACCAAAGAACCTTACAAACATTTTTAATGGCTGCAGAGGTTGAAAATTTTAGAATTGTCGCAGAAAAATTATTTATGACCCAGCCTGCAATCACATCGAAAATGAAACTATTAGAAAAAGAACTTGGTGAGAGGCTCTTTATAAAACACGGTAGAAATGTACAGCTAACTGAGTTCGGAAGATTTTTTTATCAGGAGGCACAAGAGATCCTTTCTCAAATGGATAAAAGCTTGGAAGCTATCAATCGATATAAACAAGGATATCAACGAACGATTCGTATTGCTATTTCTCCCATGTTCACAGAGACTATTTTACCAAGTATATTACGAACATATATAGATGAAAATCCATATGTTGAAGTATCGATTCAAGTTGTTGAATCAATTGAAATTTCTTCTTTAATCGAAAATGGAGAAGTTGATATTGGCTTATCCTGTATTCCCGGGTTATCAAACGTAAAGTCAATAAAATTCCACGAAGAACCCGTTAGCCTTGTTTGTAATCATGATGGATATGATTTGGAAATTGGTCCTGTTATCGATGCGAAAGAATTATTAGAGAATCATATTTTATTTACAGATAATCATCCAAGTTATTGGAGCAATCTAAAAGAACAACTCAAGCAGCTCATCCCTGCTTTACGGATGATGAAAGTAAATCAAACACATGCTACAAAGCGTTTTGTAATGGAAGGCATTGGTATTAGCTTTTTGCCAAAATCAATAATCAAACGCGAACTGATGGAAGGAAGAATTTTAGAAGTTCCAATTGATTTTATAGACGTCCCTTCATCCAGTATGTACATCATTTGTAAGCCTGGACTTCCGATAGAAAAAGAATTTGTCCACTTTATTAAAAATTACCATTATAGTTAAATTCCAATTAAAAACATGGTCCTGTTCAATAGGACCATGTTTTTAATTTAATTTTTAATTCGTTTTAAAGGCTTTTTAGCAGGTCCGTCTAAAACCTCGCCTGTATAAGAAAATCGAGATCCGTGGCAAGGGCAATCCCATGAACGTTCACCGGAGTTCCACTCTACTTCACACCCTAAATGTGTACAAGTTGTATCCACCATATGGAGTTTACTATCTTTATCTTTATAAACACCAACTCGATTACCGTCGATCCTGGTAACTGTTGCGTCATCGGCCTTAAGGTCTTTAACCGTATCCTTTGTAAATTCTAGTTTTCCTTTTAACAAATGTTTCGCTACATCGGCATTTACCTCCATAAATTTCTTTACCGAAGGATCAGCTTGAAATCTTGATGGTTTAAATAGATCTGCATATGGATTTTCTTTACGCAAGATGGTATCTGACAGTATCTTAGCTGCAATTGTTCCATTCGTCATCCCCCATTTACGATAGCCTGTAGCAACAAGTACTGCATCCTCGTCTTTCATCGTTGGTCCGATATATGGCACTTTATCCAAGGTTGTTAAGTCTTGTGCTGACCACCTATAGTCAATTTTTTCGACTTGAAAGTGTACGTTAGCAAATTTCTGCAAGGCTTCATAATGCGCAATTGTAGAGTCGCCTTGACCTGTTTTATGATTTTCTCCACCAATGAGCACAAACTCCATATCATCATGCAACTTTACAGATCTAATGGAGCGTGTTGGTGATTCCGCACTAATATACATTCCTCCTGGAAAATCATTTGGCGACTTTCCTGCGATAAGATATGATCTTTCAGAAAACATGCGAGTAAAATAAAAGCTTTCCCGGTCATAGAAAGGGAAATGAGAAGCTACAATTACATATCGGCATGTTACTCGATGTCCATCCCTTGTTATGACACTAGGATGCTTATTATATTCAATATCTACAGCTGTTGTATTTTCATAAATAGTTACAGACTTTTGTAAGCTCTCTTCCACTAATGCTTTCAGATAGTTTAATGGATGAAATTGTGCTTGTGCCTGCATAACAAGAGCCGCTTTTACTGGAATATTAAGTGGTATGCTTTCGACTAATTTATTAGTTATTTTTAATTTGTCATATGCTTCTTTTTCCTTCTCTATTTTTTCCAAATATGTGTCATTGTTTGTGTAAAGATAAGCATCCTCTGTGGTGAGGCTGCATTCAATCCCCTTCTTACTTATTATGTCTTCAATAAACTGTTTCGCTTCTTCAGCAGCCTGATAATACAGGGATGCTTTTTCCAAACCAAAATGGTGAATTAATTCATCGTAAATCAGGCCATGCTGTGCTGTTATTTTCGCGGTAGTATGGCCTGTAGTTCCATTTAAAATGGAGCCTGCATCAAGTAATGCTACCTTAAGATTCTGTTTCGATAGTAAATACGCTGCAGTTATTCCTGTAATGCCTCCTCCAATAATGGCTACATCTGTTTTAATGGATTCATTTAAGGTCGAGAATTTCGGTAATGATAGATTTTCACGCCATATAGGTTCAGGAAATTGTGGTAATGTTGATTTAGCCAATCTGCCTCTCTCCTATCTATTTAGATAGAATCATTATTACCAATACAGGGAAATTTATGTACGACTTACAAAACGCATATAAAAATCCTACGATAAGAAACAGATTGTTAGCATAGTTAGCTTCATCAAGAAAAAAGCCGCAACCATGGTGGTATGCGGCTTACTGATTTGTTATCTGTCTTCAAAGAATGCACGGTTTAATGCAATATAAGGTGTTTCCTCTTCTGGGACCTCGTCTTCGATAAAAATTGCTTCTACCGGACAAACTGCCTCACATGCTCCGCAATCAATACAAATGTCAGGATCAATGTAAAACATATCTTTGCCTTCTTCTATACAATCAACAGGACATACTTCTACACATTCTCCTGCTTTTTCTGCTTTACAAGGTGATGTAATTACAAAAGCCAAACAAATCTCCTCCTTCGTACACAATGATGTATTATTACATGTATGTTTACCTATTATAGCGTATTATCTTAAAAAAATAAAAGATTCATCATTCTTTTCAATAAACATATGATGTAATATTCATGTTGAAAGGGAGAATGATAATGAAAATTACTGTACGTTTAGGTGATTCGCTTTGGTATTATAGCCAGTTATTTAACATCCCAGTAATCTTAATCGAAACCTCAAATCCCGGGATAAATGCATTACAAATTCAAGTTGGGCAAGAAATTAAAATACCAGGCTATTTACGAGAAAATTATACAATTGAACCGAATGATACATTTTGGACACTAGCAATCGAAAATAATATACCATTAGATTTGATAGAATTAATGAATTCGACAATTGATTCTTCACAGCTTCAGGTTGGCCAGACCATTTATCTGCCTCGGAGAGTTACTGAATTTGTAATTGATGATATAGCAAATTATACGTATGAAAGAATGGTAACAGATATAAATAAGCTGCTTTCCATTTATCCATTTATTATGAAAAGATCTATCGGTAGTTCTGTAATGGGCAAAGATATTACGGAACTGCAAATTGGTGCTGGACCAACTGAAGTTCACCTAAATGGATCATTTCATGCAAATGAATGGATTACTACTCCGATTATCATGCGATTTATTAATGAGTATGCTTTATCGCTTACAAATGGACTGCCTATCAATGACCTTGCAACGTTACCAATGTACCAAGCAACGCTATTTTCAGCTGTGCCGATGGTTAATCCGGATGGAGTAAATCTCGTAATACAGGGAGCATCTGCAGCTGGTGACTATAGTAATTCTGTTTTAGCTATTAATCAGCAAAGTCAAGATTTTTCAGGTTGGAAGGCAAATATTAATGGCGTTGATTTAAATAATCAATTTCCTGCTTTATGGGAAATTGAAGCAGATAGAAAACCAACAATTCCACAACCTAGAGATTTTCCAGGAACTGCTCCATTAACAGAACCAGAAGCAATTGCAATGGCAAATTTAGCTGAAGAAAGAAACTTTAGAAGGATGAACGCTTTTCATACTCAAGGAAAAGTTATTTTTTGGGGATTTGAAGGATTAGAGCCACCTGAATCCGCAGAAATTGTAAATGAGTATGAAAGAGTCAGTGGCTATACACCTATTCAATATGTTGATAGTTATGCAGGATATAAGGATTGGTTTATTCAAGAATTTCGAAGACCTGGCTTTACAGTAGAACTTGGAGAAGGTGTCAACCCCCTGCCGATCGAGCAATTTCAGGAAATTTATGAAGACAGCTTGGGAATAATGTTAGCAAATTTATACTTATAATTCTTGTTCAAGATGAAAAGGACCTAAAGCAGGACGTGTCGGTAGCTAATCGAACGTCCTCTGTTCTCGATGTGTCATTTTTTTGAACAACCTCTTACAATTCATTTGGTCTCCAGACACATTCCAGCATACTGTCAGTATCATCAAACTGCAACAGATAGATATCTGGATTTCTTAATTCTTTCCATTGATTAAAGCCAAAGCGTTTATCAAATTGATGAAAAACATGGGATAATAAATTTCCATGACTGACTATAATAGCATGTTTAATAGAAGAGTCATTATAAAGAGGATTTAAAACCCCATTACATCGATGCAATAGATCTCGTGCAGACTCTCCACCTGGCAACGAAAAATGTTCATCCAAAAAGGATTGTTCCAGTCCATCCATCCAGTCTTCAACCGGCTCTTCACTAAGAATACGCTCTTTTAAACGTTCGTCAATTTGAATCGTTGAATCTGTTAATTCTGCATATGGCTTAATACTTTCAATCGCTCTTAAGTAAGGACTTGAAAGAATTAGATCAAACGTTATCGGCAGCTCATTAAAATATTCGGCTAGCTCTCTTGCTTGTTTAATTCCGTCTTTTGTTAACGGAGAATCCCTGTGTTGACCGTGAGCGGAACAATGTCTGACAAAATAAATTTTTTTCATGTTCGATCATCCCTCCAGTTTGGATGGTTCTCTACTAAGTCTACAGTTGGATAAGTTGTAAATGAGTAGATAAATTATAGCATCAAATGTTGGAATAGAAAACAATATATTCTAAAATTTAATGAAAATATAATGAACAAAAGCAAAAGCACCTGCATAGCGAGGTGTGACTGGTCGTGGTCGCTCCGAGATGAAGTTATCCACTGCATACAAACTATATAGTTTCCTGGCAGGAATAAAAAATAACAGGATTGCTCCTGTTATTTTTTTAATTCTTC
This sequence comes from Oceanobacillus sp. FSL W7-1309, assembly GCF_038002145.1. Taxonomy (NCBI): domain Bacteria; kingdom Bacillati; phylum Bacillota; class Bacilli; order Caryophanales; family Bacillaceae; genus Oceanobacillus; species Oceanobacillus sp. FSL W7-1309. The sequence goes on along the minus strand of NZ_JBBOBX010000002.1, from coordinate 719,148 downwards.
ACTTCTTTAAAATAATCTTTCCTAAATCCTGCCATCCGGTTACTATTATCAATGATAAAGTAAAATTCATCCGATTCATTTTTTACATCATAGATTTTTCCTGGTGTAAGCTTATGATGAACAATAAATTTCTTAGCATCTGCATGAACACATTCAATTTTTTTTAGTGTTTCTCTATTTCCCCAATTTAAGTGAATCATTTTTTATTCCTTCTTTCTGGTTTACATAATAATATTACCGTTAATTAAATAAATGTAGGTATTCCCCGTACCCTTCATCAGCCATTTTTTCTTTCGGGATAAAGCGCATTGCAGCAGAATTCATACAATAACGTAACCCACCAGCCTCCACTGGTCCATCTTCAAATACATGTCCTAAATGAGAGTTTGAACTATTACTTTTAACTTCTGTTCGTATCATCCCATGAGTAGTATCCATGTTTTCTTTTAGTTGATATGCGTCAATCGGCTTCGTAAAGCTTGGCCAACCACAGCCAGCATCATATTGATCTTGTGAGGAAAAAAGGGCTTTTCCAGACACAACATCAACATAAATGCCTTCCTTGTTATTATCCCAATACTCATTCTGAAAAGGACGCTCAGTCCCATTCTCTTGTGTTACATGATACTGGATTGGTGTTAACTTTTTCTTTAACGCTGCTTTATCATACTTCTCTTGCCAATTATCCTTAATAAAATCTTCCCTACCTGATCCTTTTTTATATAGCCGGTAATGGAACGATTGCTTTTTATAATAATCCTGGTGACTGTCTTCCGCACGGTAGAAGGGTTTAGCAGGAAGAATTTGTGTAGCAATCGGTTTAGAGAATTTCCCACTTGCTTCCAATTTTTGCTTTGATTTCTCGGCAATCTGCTTTTGTGATTCATCATGATAGAAGATTGCTGTTTGATAGGACTCTCCCCTATCATTAAATTGTCCCCCTGCATCTGTTGGATCGATTTGCTGCCAGAAAGTGTTTACTAGTTCCTCATAAGACATATAATTTGGATTAAATGTTATTTGCACTGCTTCCACATGTCCTGTGGTATTTGTGCAAACCTGTTCATATGTTGGATTTTCAACATGCCCTCCAGTATAACCAGAAACGATGCTTTCAATTCCAGGACGTTGATCAAAGGGTTCGACCATGCACCAGAAACACCCACCTGCAAATGTTGCTAACTTTAAATTTGTAGACATGTAAATACCTCCAGTATAAATTGAATTGCTCTTATCAAACTATATATACTCATATGAAAATTATCATCTTTATCAGATTAACTTAAAGTAATCCAATGGCTTATCTTTATTTTTCCCTTTTTATAGAGAAAAATCAAGTGGGGCGACTTAAAATGTTATATATACAATCTGGGTTTTGGAACATTGATTGTAGATGACCGTTTTGTTCTTGATGCAGCCGCACTTTCTTGTGATTCAGATGGTTTACTTTCATGCGTCTCAGTGACTTCTTCTTTATCATCACTTTTTTCTATTTCTTTAAAAACCTTTATCATTCGATACATTGCAGGTAGATTTTTTATCATTGGTCCGTATTCTTTCACAATCGGAGCTCCTGTTTGAACCATGTTTAGTACTTGCTGCACCCCGTCGAGTGTCTTTGAAAGACCGCTCATAACTCCTTTTCCTCCTACTTTAGTTGTCTTCAATTGGCTAGGTTGTATGCTACGCTGCATTGATCTGTTCATTGTGGAAGGATAGAACTGTCGTTGTCTTTGTTGCCTGGATGGAAGTAACATAGGATATCCCCTTTCAACATAAAATCCTCTATGATTAGTTTACGTTTATTTGCATTAATATGTGTAGGCAAATAAATAGGTGAGGAAATATTTCCTGGGAAACCGCAGGAATCAACAAATACTACACGATCTCTCATTCTAAATCAAAAAATAAGTCGTAATTTGTAATATTAATGCCACACTTAACATACATGGGATTTCTGATAATTGATCAAACGTTTGTTTAATTTTAGAATTTAACTAACCCCCTAGATACATTTCTAGGGGGTTGGTTAAGCGAGAAGTTTGGTCTTTTTTAATCGGATTGATAGATCTCCCACAATTCATCAAAAACATTTACTGCATTTGGAAAGGGGCTGTTCCATTCTAAATAATCACTTACATCATTATAATCCGTTGCTTGTTTAGGGAAATTATGATCTTTAAATGCCCAGTCTGCAAGTCTTGATTTTTCATCAGGTCTTGTTTTACCACGATAAGTCAATAAGAAATGATAAAAAGAACGCATCTAATCCCCCATTACGAAATGTTGTTTTCTTGCATAAAGGCTTCATTTTTCCGCAGCTTCTTTCGGTAAACGATTCGAGACATATAGATACTGATTTCATATAGAATTATTAACGGAATAGCCACTACAAGTTGTAAAACAAAATCTGGTGGTGTAATTAATACACCAATTACAATTAAAATAAAATAGGCATATTTTCTGTTTTTAGATAGGAAATCAGGAGTAATTACTCCTAAAGTCGTTAAGAACATTGTTATGAGTGGTAATTCAAATAGCAACGCAAACGGCAATGTTACCCGTAATAAGAATTTGAAATAGCGATCCACTGTAAACATGACATTAAACATACCATCGTTTAATGAAAGTAAAAACGGCATAATCAATTTAACAAATACGATATAGCCGAATACTAATCCACCAATAAACAGTAAAAATAGAGCTGGAATATAGGATAAAGATGCTTTTCGCTCATACGGCGTCAATCCAGGTTTAATAAATGCCCAAATTTCATAGGATAGAACTGGAATCGTACCAATGATTGCTACTAATCCTGCCATCGAAAAATAAATCCAAATAATTTCAGTTGGACTTATTACGGTTAATTCTAAATCTATATCTTTACGAAAAAAAGAATAAATATCTTCTACAAATATAAACCCAACAATAAAAAAAACAATAAAGAAAACTGCTGTTATAATGAGTCTGTTTCTTAATTCGGATAAGTGGCCAACTAAATTCATATCCTTATCATTATTTACTTGTTGCTGGTCTTCTGTCATTCTAATCACTCCCTACCATCTATAGAACAAAAGCGCAAACGCCCGGTTAGCGACGTACGGACTGCGTCCCGAACTTTGACGTGGTTCGATGGATCGAACATTCCTATGCAGGAGATTCACTCCAAAGTATAAGATGATCTATGACTTTCGCCTCTACGGGCGAGAGTCAAGTTCATCTAAAAAGACCCCTTTAGGGTATGCCCATGTTAGGCGTAGCCTGGTTTTAATCGCCCATCCTTTTACTAAAGTCAGGTGCCAGCTTTCACCGCAAGGGTATACGTGCGACTAGGCCTCTTGTATTAGCCAGTCGGCAAGTCTTCTTTATCCTGTCATGAGGTGAGGGAAGTATCGCTAACGCTTAAGCGCTGCAGCTGGACTTGGCTGTTTAGGTAACAATGTTATCCACAGCATTCAAATTTTATTGCTTCCTAAGTTAGCACAAAAGAAGATGTAAGGAATAGTCCCTACACCTCCATCACCGATCTATTAACTGTTTTTATCTTCGCTTTTATTTTCTTTATCGTTTACGATGCCCTGTGTAGCATTCTTAAATTCCCGTAGAGAGTTTCCAAAAGCCTTGCCGATTTCAGGTAATTTAGACGGGCCAAAAACGATTAATGCAACAATAAGTATTAGAATTAAACCAGGAATCCCAATGTTACCTAACATTTTGTATCACTCCGAAATTTATTTAGTTTCTTTGCTGTCACCATGAACAATTGCCTTTACTTCGTTTATTTCCCCTTTCGCATCTTCTGTTAGATTGCGAGTAGAGTTTTTGAATTCACGCAGCGTCTGTCCAGCAGCTTTACCAATTTCCGGGAGTTTCTTTGGACCAAATACAATCAATGCAAGTAAAACAATCAATATTAACCCAGGCACCCCGATATTTGCTAACATGTGTACACCTTCTCTATGCTAAAATTTAACTCATAAAATCAGCTGATTTTAGAATACAGCAAATTCTATCTATATTTTACCTCTTTATTCCCTATTAAACAAGCGCTGCTATTTTCTATCATATTGTAAAAAATAATAGTCATAAGGATTCGTTTCGTTTCTCTCACCTTTAACTTTAGCTGTTAATTCCCATTCACCTTCTGAAAAGCTCGGGAAAAAGGTATCCCCATCAAATTCTTCATCAATCCAAGTAATATACATTCGATCCGCTATATCAATTACTTGATTAAAAATATTTCCGCCGCCAATAATGAAATACTCTTTATCCGGATTGTCCGTATTCCATTCAACTACTGTTTGTAACTGGTCAATTACCTTCACATGTTCCGGAAAATCAGTTTTTGACTTCGTTAATACGACATTCTCACGATTCGGTAACGCGCCTCCCATGGAATCGTATGTTTTTCTCCCCATAATAATCGTATTACCAGTTGTTTTTTCTTTAAAAAAACGTAAATCTTTTGGAAGATGCCATGGCATTTCATTGTTTAGACCAATAACGTGATTGCGATCCATTGCGAGTAATAATGATATCATTTCTGTCCCTCCACTGCTTAAACTGCGATTGGTGCTTTAATACTTGGATGTGGATTGTAATCTACAATTTCAAAATCTGTAAGTTCAAAATCAAAAATAGATGATTTTTCCTGATTTATCTTTAAGCTAGGAAAGGCACGTACCTCACGCTTAAGCTGTGTTTGAACTTGTTCAACATGGTTTGAATAGATATGTGCGTCTCCAAGTGTGTGTACAAACTCCCCAACTTCTAAGTTACATTCATGTGCAATTAAATGTGTCAATAAAGCATAGCTTGCAATGTTGAATGGCACCCCAAGGAAAACATCTGCACTTCGCTGATACAACTGACAAGAAAGCTTGCCATCTGCAACATAAAATTGGAATAAGGTGTGGCAAGGTGGCAATGCCATTTCCGGAAGATCCTCTGGATTCCATGCCGACACAATATGCCTTCTGGAGTTAGGGTTATGACGAATGGATTCAATCACTTCCTGTACTTGATCGATTGTTTCATTGCGTGACGTTTTCCATTTACGCCACTGTTTTCCATAAACAGACCCAAGATCACCGAACGTCTTTGCAAATTCCTCATCTTTGCAGATTCTTTCCTTAAATAAGTTCATTTGCTCCTGATACAACAGATTAAATTCTTCATCCTCTTGGCTGCGGATTCCGAAATTTGTCATATCTGGACCGGTGTATTTTTCACTATGAATCCATTTTTCAAACGCCCATTCATTCCAAATATTATTATTGTTTTCCAATAGATAGCGTATATTCGTATCTCCCTTTAGAAACCAGAGAAGTTCACTTGCAACAAGTCGAAATGGTACTCTTTTTGTTGTTAATAATGGAAACCCTTCACTTAAGTCAAAGCGCATTTGATGTCCAAAAACAGAGTATGTTCCTGTATTTGTTCGATCTCCTTTTTTAAAGCCGTTATCAAGGATATGCTGACATAGATCCAAGTAGGCTTGTTCACCTTTTATCATGCTATCACTCCTAACCCCTATGCCTTGCATAAGAAACAGTATTTAAACATTAATTGTTATTATAACAGATTTTATTGAGGCTGAGCCAAAAGTATTTTTATGAAATAAAAACCGAACATGATTGGTGCAAATAACCCGCTCCGGATATATACTTCGCTAAGTTTATGCAACGTTCGTCTTTAACATTAAACACTTTTGTTATGTCCCAGCTTCCTCCTTTCTAGACATATTTCTAGAAATATACGTGACAGTTATTTATTGAATAAAAATAGAATGATCAAATTTCTTAAACTGCACGTTTACCATTCTTGAAAAAATTGTTTAAGAAACGATTCCATATATTGATGGCGTTCTTTCGCCATTTCTCTGGCTGATTCTGTATGCATTAAATCTTTTAACGTCAAAAGCTTATCATAAAAATGCTGAATGGATGTCGATTTACTGTTTGGGTGATACATTAGTTGCTGATTAGCACCCCCAAACGCAAACGTTCTCGCAATGCCAATTGCCCCAATCGCATCCAGTCGGTCCGCATCTTGAACAATTCTTCCTTCTAAAGTGTCTGGAACAGCAATTCCCTTACTAAAAGAAATTCCAGAAATAATATGATTAATTTCATTAATTTGGATTTTATTTAAAGAAATATCACATAAAAAAGTGTTCATTTCCTCTATAGCTTCATTTGGATTATGGAAGAGCTTCCTATCGCCAACATCATGCAACCAAGCAGCCGCTTCACAAAGAAAAACATTAGCCTGCTCCACTTCAGCAATCTTTCTAGAGATACGTGCAACACGTTCCATATGGAAATAATCATGACCTGATTCGTCAGCTTGAAACAATGTGAATACATAATCTCGAATGTGCTTAATTTGTACTTCTTTTTCCATTATGATAATCCCATAATTTTCCCGTTTGCATCTATATCCATGTGTAAGGCGGCAGGTGTCTTAGGTAATCCTGGCATTGTCATGAGATCACCTGTTAGAACAACTATAAATCCAGCTCCAATAGAAGCTTTTAACTCGCGAATAGAAATTGTAAAACCGCTCGGTCGGCCTAATAATGTTGGGTCATCTGATAAAGAATATTGTGTTTTGGCCATACAGACTGGCAGATTGCCCCATCCTTGTTTTTCAAAGAAAACAATTTGTTTCTTTGCCTTTAGTGATAATTCAATATCATCAGCACCATATACCGTCTGTGCTATTTTTCTTATCTTCGTTTCTAACGTATCATTAGCATTGTAAGTTCGAGTAAACTTGGTTTCAGACGTCATTGTTTTCGTCATAACTTTCCTAGCTAGCTCAATACCGCCAGCTCCGCCTTTAGCCCATACATCTGCTAATGCTACATCGATTCCTCTGGATTGGCACCAAGATTCGATAAAATCTGTTTCAGCACTTGTATCAGTTGGGAATTTATTAATGGCAATTACATATGGGAGCCCAAATCGTTCAATGGTATCAATATGTTTATTTAAGTTTTCCATGCCCGCTTTCAACGCCTCGATGTTTTCTGTATTCAAATTCTCCTTTGTTACGCCGCCGTGCATTTTTAATGCTCTGACAGTAGCTACAATAACAATTGCATCAGGATGAAAATTACCTGCTTGCGTTTTTATATTCAGGAATTTTTCAGCACCTAAATCCGCTCCAAAGCCAGCTTCAGTTATAACATAATCACCTAATTTTGCAGCGGTTTTTGTAGCGATTATACTATTACAACCATGTGCAATATTGGCAAAAGGACCACCGTGGATGACAGCTGCCGTATTTTCGATTGTTTGTACGAGATTTGGCTTGAATGCATCCTTTAAAAGTAATGTTAAAGCTCCTTCTACTTCAAGATCTTTCACTGTAACTGGATGATCATCATATGTATAGCCAATAACAATTTTTGAAAGTCTTGTTTTCAAATCTTCCATGTTATCTGCTAGACATAAAATGGCCATTATTTCTGAGGCGGCTGTTATTGTATAGCCATCCTCTCTAGGTACACCTTGGGAAGAACCTCCTAGACCAACAACTACCTGTCTCAGCGCTCGATCATTCATATCAACAACCCGTTTCCACTCCACTTTTCTCGGATCAATATGTAACTTATTATCGCGGTGAATATGATTGTCGATTACGGCAGATAACAAGTTATTTGCACTCGTGATTGCATGGATATCCCCGGTAAAATGAAGATTAATTTCTTCCATCGGTAATACTTGGGAATAACCTCCTCCAGCGGCTCCTCCCTTCAATCCCATCACAGGACCAAGCGATGGTTCACGCAAGGCGATAACAGCCTTTTCTCCTAACTGATTTAACGCTTGCCCTAAGCCAACTGTTACGGTTGACTTTCCTTCTCCTGCAGGTGTGGGATTAATGGAGGTTACGAGAATTATTTTTCCGTTTGGCTTGTCTTTCCATTTTTCTAATAATTTATCGGAAAGCTTTGCTTTTGTATAACCATAAGGTTCGTAGTGATCCGTGGTTAAATCGAGCATTTTCGCAATTTCGGTTATGGGTTTTAATTTTGCCTGTTGGGCGATTTCTATATCTGTTTTCATATCGATGCTCCTTTTCATAGTTCTATAATATAGTTTAACCCTTTCCATTGCTTTTTTCATTAACAAATGGATAATGGATAAATGTAAAGATTTGATAAATGCAGAATTTAAGTGTTAATTTCTTGACGAGTTGTTCCAAATAAGCTATATTAGGGGCAAGCAAAGAAGATGTACGGAATCATTGACGAAAAGGCAGCTTCTATAGAAGTGGATGCAATATGATCCTACACTTCTATAGAACCTGCCTTTTTTAATATATTCTGAGTCTATACTTTGTATTAACACGCATTTCACGTGGGAATTTGGGAGGAATAAGACATGGAAAACGGAGTAGTAAAATGGTTCAATGCTGAAAAAGGCTATGGATTTATCCAATTGGAAGAAGGTAATGATGTATTCGTCCATTACTCAGCAATCCAAGAGGAAGGCTTCAAGTCTTTAGAAGAAGGGCAAGAAGTTACTTTTGAAATTGTTGAAGGCGAACGCGGTCCACAAGCCGCAAATGTTGTAAAAAAATAAGCAAAACACATAGAAGTGAAAGCAGTGATTATTCACTGCTTTTTTATTATACTTTTAAAACCATAGACGCTGCCTGTGAAAGTTATAGAGGTATCATGAAAAAGAAAAAATCTCCTAGCGTTATATAGACTTTGTGAATTGTACGTACCATATAGCGTTTACCCAAATATAGAAGTAAACTTTTATATGAAAAGATAATAACAAGCATAGGATTAATCTTACAAAGACTGTGTACATGAATGCAGAGTGCCAGAAAATACGGATTAATAACGTTAACGAAATTACAAAAAGCCTAATTTTTCTTTATTAAAAATGAGAAATGGGGCTTTTAGTTACTCCTTTTTGGGAAACTTTAAACAAGCAAACACTGTCTGACACAATCGATCAGGTGAAAAATTACATTATTCGTCACCCTTAATACTCTCAATAATTCTGGCAACCTTAAATTCGAATATCTATTATCGGAACGAGGTCAAGTATATCTGAAGCATCAGAACCAATTAGAAATACGCTATTCTTTCTTGCATATACAATAGTAAATCAAGTTCATAGGTTAGATTACAAACTATCTCTTACTATTAAATGTGATCATCAGGAGCTTTGTCTGCTACAACATTTAGAATGATGTTATGCTCAAGAAGTGCCTTTAGTGCACAAAGGACCATCGTGTATCCTCCCATTGATCCAATAGCATAGTTTACCATATCATCTCCATTGCCTGGAAACCCTGAGTTTGTAATTGAGACAAATGTTTCGTTTTCTGTTCGGGGAGTAAATATCCACTCAGTTTTAGTGCTGTCTGAGGATTCAATCCGAATTATTTTGTTTTGCTCGATTTCTTTTACAAAAAGGTCATCAGAAACGCCGTACATCTCCCATTCCCACTTTATATGCTTCCCCTCTTCTAATCTCCCACTGCTTTTGGTAAACCAAAATTTTGTAGTTATTTCCGGATTGATAAAAGCTTCAAATACTTCTTCAACCGGTCTGCGAATAAGCATTTCTGATTTTATAACCGGTATATGATTCAGTGTTATCATTTTAATTTCTCCTTTCATCATTTAAAATCAATTCCTCATAAGTCTCTTTAACTAACACTTCTACATCTTTCATTGCTTCAAACATTTCGATCCAAGCTTTTTTTGAGGTATATACCTCTTTCCTGTTAGAATGTACTTTATGTTTTATAGTTACATCTGAACTATTCTTGAGGGAGGAATCACAAGAGTTACATAATCTTGCATCAGGTAGGTCGTCCACTGCTGTATTTTTCAGGTTTATCCATTGTTGTATCGAAGATTATATGGGTTATGTCAGTCGGAATTATTGTTTGTTTCTGCTACACGTTTAATCCATTCTAATTTTCTATCCCAATCCGCTTCACTCGATAGTTGTTCTGGACACACTTTGTATCGAACTTCCCGCCCAACACGTTTGGAGGTAACTAATCCAGCATTATCCATAACTGAGGTGTTTAACAACCGCTTGACGAGATACAGTTACCTTAGTCGCCAATGTTGTTGCTGTTACTTGTCCTATAATTGCAATGTGGTCAAGCAGCTCACGACGAGTTGGGTCTGCTAACGCAATTAGAACCTTTTCAAAATTTTTATTGTCTGCAGATGGCATATTACTGCTCAGCAAGTTTTCGCACCGTTTCCAATTGATAAATCCATCCCTTTACATTTTCTTTAAAAAATTTATGTTTTTCTTCCTCAGAAACGGCAAGGCTGGAAAATCCACTTTCTACTACACTAAGCCAAGTACCCCCATCCTTTTCTTTCAGCATAAACTCAACGAGTGTAGAGTTATCTTCTCCTGGCTCCTCACCGGGAAATGAACTTGCCCACCGACATGAAAGGTAGTTAGGTGAATCTTCTTGTTCAATTAATACCGTGAATTTACCATACTTCGTATCCGCTACAATATGTGACCCGTCTACTTGTACCCTGTCTGGTCCTGGTGCATCACCCACCCACCATGCTGGTTGGCTTATCAACTCCCATACCGTTTGAACAGATGCATTAATAAAGATCTCTCGTTCAATACGATCATCATTCATTACCACTCCTCCTAACTTTAGGACGTGCAACCATAGGTTAGCACATATTTCTACTATGTCCAACTTTATAATTGCACTTAAATTTAGCGGTTGGCGATCACTTGGAGTGGTCGCTTTAGTCTTTATTATTTAAAGTGCCCTTATAGAGCGAACGGGCGGATAGTTTACTTCTTCGTATTTCTTCTAATCTAAAAAACCATACAGTAGTCCAGTTTATTGTCAAGATAAATAGGTATTTATTCATACTTATTTCACATACTTTTTATACTTAAAAGTTAGTAAAGTCCTAAGATATATAGTTACTAGCGTAATTGAACAAATTGTGAAACGTTAATTATTTCACTAATTTATGTTTCCACTTTGTGTATGATGAAAATATAAGTAACCGATAACATGATGGGAGGATGATATGCAGTGAAACAGAATGGGAAAACTTACACGAATCATGAGAAAGAGCCAAATTTAAAAGGTACATTATTATCGGTGGGAGCCTTAGGTTTATTTATTGTCATTAGTTGGACTGTTGTTTTTGCAATTTTCCTTTCAAGATAAGAAAGGTGATTAAAAAGGAGTGAGAAAAGATGCATTTTCATAAGTTTGAAAAAATATGGCTTACATTTGGTATCGGAGCATTAGTACTATTTTTGGTTATTCTTGGTTACGGAGCTTTTTATCTTGGCACTCACCCTCAAAGCCATGGTGTGACAATTGACCCTCAAAATGTAGAGGCCCATGAAGCTTTTAAGCCTGAAAATTTAGGGCTGACAAAAGTGGATGAAGACCGATATATTGTCAATGTCGTTGCAAGTGCATTCCATTATGACTTTGGTGTTGATGCAGATGGCAATGCAATAAATCATATTGAAATCCCTAAAGGTGCAACTGTACTATTTCAAGTTGTAACAAAGGATGTAATTCATGGTTTTAATATTGCTGGGACAAATGTAAATATGATGGTTGAACCTGGTTATATCAGTAGTATGGAGGTTGAAATGAATCAAGCAGCTGAATTTACCTTACTCTGTAATGAGTACTGTGGTATTGGTCACCATATGATGTATACAACCGTGGAGGTGTATCAATAATGGCGCTTCGAAATGTCGTATTACCTAATGAAGATCCTAGACAATTGCTTGCAATTCCAAAACAAGAAGCAAAACTTTATATGTCTTTTATGTATGTAGCTTTTATATCTTTATTTATTGGTGGTTTAATGGGTTTGTTGCAAGTACTAGTTCGGTCGGGAAGTTTCACACTTCCATTTGGTATTGGTTACTATCAAATTTTAACAGTACATGGCGTTATCCTAGCACTTGTACTAACAACATTTTTTATTATCGGCTTTCAGTTTACGTTAATGAGTAAAACGGTTGGAATGTCAGTTAAACAACGTAAGGTATCATGGCTTGCCTTTTGGATTATGACGATTGGAACACTGGTTACAGCCGTAACTATTTTATTAGGCAAAGCGAGTGTACTCTATACGTTTTATGCACCATTAAAAGCCCATCCAGCCTTTTATATCGGTTTAGCTTTAGTCATCGTTGGTACTTGGGTTGCTGCCTTTGTAAATTGGCGCCAGCTCTACTTATGGAAGAAAGGTCATCCTGGAGAAAAATCTCCCTTACTAGCATTTATGGTAACGATTAATATGATTATGTGGTTTATTGCTTCATTGGGTGTTGCTGCAGCGGTACTAGTACAATTTATTCCATGGTCTCTTGGTTATGCGGAAACAATTAATGTTCTCGTTAGTCGAACATTATTCTGGTATTTCGGTCATCCATTAGTATATTTTTGGCTATTGCCTGCTTACATGGCGTGGTATGCGATTATCCCCAAGATTATTGGCGGAAAACTGTTTAGTGATTCTTTAGCCAGATTATCATTTGTGCTATTTCTGTTTTTTTCCATACCTGTTGGATTTCACCATCAGCTAACAGAACCAGGGATTGACCCTACATGGAAATTTATCCAGGTAGTTTTAACATTTATGGTTATCATTCCTAGTTTAATGACAGCATTTTCTTTATTTGCTACTTTTGAAATCACAGGCCGACGTAAAGGATATGGAGGTTTGTTTGGTTGGTTTAAGCATCTACCGTGGAAAGATGTTCGCTTCTTTGCTCCATTTGTTGGTATGCTAGCTTTTATTCCTGGGGGCGCAGGTGGAATAATAAATGCTTCTCATCAAGTGAACACGCTTGTCCATAATACGATTTGGGTTACGGGGCACTTTCATCTTACTGTTGCCACCACAGTTATTTTAACGTTTTTCGGCATTACGTATTGGCTTATCCCGCATTTAACAGGTAGGAAGCTTACAAAATCCGTTAATCGTTTAGGTATTTTTCAAACGATTGTCTGGGGAGTCGGTATGCTAATCATGTCCGGAGCCATGCATATCCAAGGTCTGCTAGGTGGACCGAGACGTTCTGCATATTCGGATTATGGCGGAACTGAACAAGCTGTCTCGTGGGGTGCTTATCAAATGGCACAAGCGATTGGAGGCACCATTCTTTTTGTCGGGATTATTCTCATGGTATATATTTTCATCAAGCTGACCTTTTTCTCACCAAAAGGAGTGGAAGAATTCCCAATTGCAGAGGAAGAAGAAAATGCTGAGCCGACACCAAAGTGGATGGAAAACTGGAAGCTATGGATTGCCATCACGATAGCTTTAATACTTTTTGCATACACCATTCCGTTTGTAGATATTATACAGAATTCACCACCGGGATCAGTACCGTTCGACTGGCCAATTGGTAATTCCTAAAATAAAATGGAAGAAACAGCGATAACAGCTGCTTCTTCCATTTTATTTACTCATAATTTTCCACCAAAATATTGATAATAATTCGTTTGGATAAATCCGTTGAATAGTTTTCTTTTCTTTGTTGCCTGTCCACCATAATGTTTTTCAAATGCTTCAAAGGCAGTAATGATATAAACGCTCCAGGACGGATGGTTTTTCATTATATTTCCTAAATCTCGATACATCTCTGCAACAATGTCCTGGTCCCCAATACGCTGACCATATGGTGGGTTGCTAATAATATATCCATTCTCCTGGCGTAAAGTTAAATCACTTACTTGCATCTGCTTCCAGGTTATCAGATCTCCTAGCCCTGCTTCGATTGCATTGTCATTAGCAATTTGGATCATTTTATGGTCTATGTCTGAGCCTGTAATCATTAGCTTTTGGTCATAGTTTGCCTTGTCTTCTGCTTCTTCAAAAGCATCATCCCACAGCTTTCTTCTTACAAGCGTCCAATCCTCTGAAGCAAACTCCCGATTGAAGCCAGGTGCAATATTTTGTCCAATTAGGGCCGCCTCAATTGCAATTGTCCCGGAACCGCAGAATGGATCAATCAACGGATATTCGGGTTTCCAGTTCGTTAGCATAATCAGTGCAGCTGCTAATGTTTCTTTTAGCGGCGCTTCACCTTGTCCAACGCGGTATCCTCGTTTATGAAGGCCTGTACCTGATGTATCGATTGTTAATGTTACAGTATCCTTTAATATCGCAACTTCTGTTTTATAGAAAGCTCCTGTTTCTGGCATTTTGGTAGCCAGGCCATATTTTAGTTTTAATCTTTCTGCAATGGCCTTTTTTACAATAGCTTGACAGTCAGACACACTAAATAGCGTTGATTTCACAGATTTACCTGAGACCGGGAATTGGCCATCCTCTGCGATATAATATTCCCACGGTAATGCTTTCGTTGCTTCAAAGAGCTCATCAAATGTTGTAGCCTTAAATTGGCCAACAATTAATTTAATTCGGTCAGCACTGCGCAACCATAAATTACAGCGCGGTATAGCTGAAAGTGGTGCTTCAAATATAACTTTGCCGTTGTCTACAGTTACTTCGTATCCTAATTGTTTTACTTCATGTGCAACTATTGATTCTAAACCCATTGCTGCAGTTGCGATTAATGTTACTTTTTGCATCCAACTATTCCCTTCAATTTAAGTTAGTCCTAGTTTACCATATTAGTGTGCATTCAAAAAGGAGGATAAAAAGGTCCAAGGTGACTAAGAACGCAACGTTCTGGGACTACGATTACTCGCCCTATCGAAAAGCTTTGTTGCAACGCCGACACTAGCACGTGTCGATACTTAGTCGAAGGTCCTCTGTTCTCGATGTGTCATTTTTTCCAGGCTTTTTCAAACAACTTCTAGAACTTTAAAATAAAAAAACCTTTCCTATACCGATACCGGCAAAGAAAGGTTTCTATTCGTAATCAGACCATTAAATGCTCGATAAGCCATGTTCTGTACCATAGTACTGCAAACGGTGGTCAACCTCGTACTCCGGTTGTAATCATCTATCTACAAGTTAAAACTTGTCCCTGTTTCGGTTGAATTCCCTACTAAAGGATGCCCCTACCATTATTTGGGTTGCTCACTCGTGGGGTTTACCTCGTTCCACCCAGAGTGTTTCCACTCCAGCTACGTCACTGTGGCACTTTAAAGAATAGTTCCATATCATTTTTGACTTAGGAATGTTTTCTGCCGTTAGCATAAAAGCTACCTTGACTTATGAATTCATCAAGCACGAACACTACTGACATCTCAGTCTGTGTGAGCATGGACTTTCCTCTGCATTTACATGCAGCGATTACATGAGCATTTAATTACCGTACGTATAAGCATATCATACCTGTGAACATTTTTCAACAACTGCATAAAACTGCTTTAAACCTCGATAAAAACTATTCACCTGATTCAACGAATTTTTTACCAAAAACTGCTTTTTCCAAATTAGATAGACGTTTTAATACGTCATAATTAACTTGACTAGTAGCTTGTGGTGCTCTTGATCTTGTTTGGTCAGTAGAATTTTTTCTGAGTTTTTCATTTTCGGCTTGTAATCGGTCGACTTCTTGCTTAAACAAATCATAATCTTGTATGATAATATCTAAAAACTCATCAACTTCTTCTTGATTATATCCACGCATTGCTGTTTTAAAATCCTTTTCCAAAATATCTTTTCCACTAAGTTGAACTCGATTTATACTCATCTCATCACCTCATGATCTTCATCTATACTATTTTTAATAGAATTAATTAGGTTCAATTATAAATGTATGAATCAAAAGAAGCTTTATTACCGAAATTATATTTTTATTATACCATAAAAAAGGAAACTGAATATCAGTCTCCTTTATTTTTCGTAAATAAGGAAAAATGACTACCTTTAGTAGGTATAATATTCTTTAATTTTTAAGTAAATCGTTCGTTTCAAACGAAAATGGCAGTAATTCTTCCATGGTAAACGATTTTATTTCTTTTTTTAGATTTGTTAAATGAATTGGCATCGACTTGTCAAAGAACTCACTCATTACTTGACGACAAGACCCGCATGGTGGAACAGGTCTTGCAGTATCCGCTGCAACAGCTAGCTCTTGAAACTTTGTCTCTCCTTCTGATATAGCTTTAAAGATTGCTACACGCTCAGCACAACACGCAACAGGATATGCTGCGTTTTCAATATTACATCCAGTATAAATTTTCCCTGATTCAGTAAGCAACGCTGCACCTACTTGAAATTTTGAATACGGGACATAAGCGCGTTCTCTTATTTTAATTGCTTCTTCAATTAGTTTATTCGTTGACATTCCACTCATCCTTTAGCTTTATTACAAGTTATTAAAGTTACTTCCAGGAAATATATATTACGGTATATCATCTAACAGTAAATCAAACACATACAAAATGGAAGTATATAGTTCCATATATCGTTTTCTACGTGCATCAATATAATAACTGTGCATTAAGAGAAGTTCCATATTTTCTTTTGTTGACGTTATTTGGTGGGGATGCACTTTTGCTTCTCTATTTTTAACAACTTTTAATGCAGATGCTTCCCATTCTTCCAACAATGTATACACTGGCAAGGTTTCTTCTTTTACTTTCAAAAAAAATGCCTTATCGCGACTGTCTGCAGGTGCCTCATTATGCTCAAATCTTTCCTTTAACTGGTTGAGATGATTTTTCAGACTTTCTGTTTGTTTTTTTAATTCCATGCTGTATTTCCGCCTTTAATTTGTTTATAACTGTTTATACCCTACTTTACCATTTTTATGTCAAGAAGGCATCTATTTCTTTCAGGCCCTCATTTTCTCAATTGACGATTTGGTAAAGTCAATTTGATGAATCTCATTTTGAAAGTGCATCCACACTTCGCGGTCCACATGCACTTTTAGTTTTTGATCAATAAGTCTTAACTGATTCTCCATTTGTTGTAGTGTATGATGTGCCTTACTTTTGCTAATACCAGTTTGTTCTTTTAAAGGATAGGACATAATATCACCCTTAATTTTTTATTTGATAATGCTACAATTCTCCAACGAGAGGTTACTCCCCTTCTCCTTCGACAAAACTAGAAGCAATATTACAAAACTAGTGTAAAGGGTTATTTTTTCACTAAAATGAGACAGACTAGAACCAAAGGAGGTGTTATGGTTGAAACAATCGAAGAACGCACGCAAAAATGCAGCTGGTCGTGAAGAAAAATCATTAAAAACTGGTGATAAGAAACTGAATGGACCAAACCGCCCATCTACTTAAATAAAATAATTATTGTATGTAAAAGGATTTGTGTGGTTTATCAACACAAATCCTTTTACATACTTACATTACTATTGGAGAAATTAAATTGTTATTCTACCCATACAAAAATCCCTATCGTTACATTAATATTTCTTCTTATCACTGTTATAAACTTGAATCAATTGTGAAATTATGTACAATAAAGAATGGAAGGTGTCTGACGAAACAATCGTTAAATTGTCAATAATGTGGTCGGTTTTAAATTGTTATATCATGATATAATAAAGTACTAGCTACATATTTTATTTGCATGCGATACAAATAAAATAAGCTATTCTTTGTGGTTTAAAGTTATCATTTACCTCTTTTTCTGATATTATACTTTCATATGTTGGGAGGGAATATCTTTTGAACTATCCAAATGGGCAAAAAAAACTGATGCCAGTTAGGATAAAGCAAGATAAAAATACATTTAGCAACCGAGGGATGTCCTTAGAAGAGGATATTAATATTACGAATCAATTTTATCTTGATACAGGTAAAGCAGTCATTCACAAAAAACCGACACCTGTCCAAATTGTAAATGTCAATTATCCAAAACGAAGTGCAGCTGTTATTACAGAAGCATATTTTAAGCAAGCTTCTACTACAGATTATAATGGTATTTATCAAGGTAAATATATTGACTTTGAAGCAAAGGAAACAAAAAACAAAACGCTTTTTCCGTTAGCGAACATACATGATCACCAGATAGAACATATGAAAGCAATTGTTAATCAAGGCGGGATTTGCTTTATTATTATTCGGTTTGCAACCTATGATGAAACATATTTTTTAGAGGCAAAGAAACTTTTCCAGTTTTGGAACGACAAATTAAATAATGGGAAAAAATCTATTTCTTATGAAAAGATTCAGCAGGAAAGCTTTTTAATTCCATTCCATTTTCAAAAGCGTATTGATTATTTATCGATTATAGATAAGCTTTATTTTTAGAGACGGAGGTATTGAACGATGGCAGATAATAGCCAGAGTCGAGCAGCTAGAAGAAAACAAAAGAAGAAAACGAAAAAGAAACCTATTTGGAAGAAAGTACTATTTTCCTTTCTCCTGATATTTTTATTACTAGGAGTAGGAGGCGCAGCCTTAGGGGCGTATTGGATTGCAACAGCTCCAGAATTGGATCCAACAAAATTAGAAGATACTTTCTCCTCTACTGTTTATGATAAATATGGGGAAGAATTCGCAAGTCTAAGTGGAGATGAAAAACGAACAAAAGTATCTTATGAAGACTTACCTCAAGAATTAATAGACGCAGTAACTGCTACGGAGGATGCGAGGTTCTTTGAACATTCAGGTATTGACTTACGAAGACTTGGCGGCGCAATATTAGCAAATATTTCGGACGGCTTTGGTTCCCAGGGTGCTAGTACAATTACGCATCAGGTCGTTGAGAAATCATTTTTACCACCTGACAAGAAAATAAGTTTAAAAGTACAGGAACAATGGCTGGCATTACAGTTGGAAAGACAATATTCCAAAGAAGAAATCTTAGAATTCTATCTAAATAAAGTCTTTTACGGTAACAGAGCATATGGTGTAGCGGAGGCAGCGAAAAACTATTTTGGTAAAACGGATTTACATGAATTAACGTTACCAGAAGTGGCCATACTAGCCGGTTTACCCCAACGTCCAACTGCATATAATCCTTTTGAAAATCCGGATTTAACAGAAAAGCGAATGAATACGGTGCTAACATTAATGGTTAGACATGGGAAAATTACAGAAGAAGAAGCTGACGAAGCTAGAGAGGTAGATATCCCCTCCCTATTGGTTGAATCTCGTCCAGACCCAACACCGTATGAAGCATTCCTCCAACAGGTAGATAAAGAGGTTAGAGAAAAAGTCGGCGATGCAGATATCTATTCAGATGGCTTGAAGGTTTATACGACAATAGATCCAAAAGCACAGGAATACGTAGAATTTTTACTTACGGACAGTGAGGAGAATCCGATCAACTATCCTGATGATAACATGCAAGCAGCTATGACTGTTTTAGATACAAAAAGTGGTGCCATTCAGGCGATAGGTGGTAGCAGAAATAATGAAGGAGTTCAAGGATTCAATTACGCCATTCGTGATGGTAGTCAGATCGGATCAACAGCCAAGCCGATTATGTCATTTGGTCCAGCTATTGAATATAATAAGCTTTCGACCTATCATCAACTAAATGATGATGCACCATATGAAATTGCTGGTTCTTCTCCGGTTAGAAACTGGAATCGAAGCCATGCTGGTTGGATCACAATGCGCCATGCAATGAACCAATCCTTGAACGTACCGACTTTGAAGTTACTGGATGAAGTTGGAATTGATAAGGCACAAGAATTTGCTGAAGGACTAGGAATCAAATTCCCTAATGATCAAATGAACATTCGAGATGCTATTGGTGGAACTGAAACAAATGTAACGCCACTTCAATTAGCTGGAGCATTCCATGCATTTGGCAATCAAGGAATTTATACAGAGCCTTATGCCGTAACAAGTGTTGAATTCCCAGACGGAAGAGTAGTTGATTTAACTCCAGATTCAACTGCAGCAATGTCCGATTACACAGCCTATATGGTTACGGATATGTTAAAATCAGTTGTTACGAGTGGTACTGCTACAGCAGCAAATGTACCTGGTGTTCCAGTAGCTGGTAAAACTGGTACGACAAACGAAAATCGAGATTCATGGTTTGCTGGATATAGTACCAATTATACGATTACAGCCTGGACTGGCGGCTATACAGAAGATGGAAAGCGGGCACCATTAAATGATACAAGTATCGCGCAGGCATTATTTAAAAACACCATGCAAAAAATATCCGAAGGAATTGAAACACCTGATTTTGCAAAACCCGATTCGGTTGTAGAGGTTACCGTTGAGAAAGGGTCTAACCCACCTGCATTACCGAGTGAGTATACACCAGACTCAGATAAAATTACCGAGTTATTTGTGAAAGGAACAGAGCCGAAACAAACATCAGAGAAATTCGATCAATTAGATTCAGTTTCCGGCTTAAACGCGGTTTATGATGAGGAATCGAACGCCATTCAGGTTGAGTGGAATTATAGTGCTGATGACGACGTTAGCTTTGAAGTAAGCGCAAGTGTAGACGGTGGTCAAATGCAAAACCTATCCTCTACAGAAGATACATCAATGGAAATTACTGAAGTGGAACCAGGGGCTTCTTATGAAATACAGGTTGTCGCAGTAAATGGTTCCATGAAAAGTGATCCAAGTACTACCTCTGTCACAGTTCCAGGAGAAGATGAGGAAGAAAATGAAGAGGAAGATATCCCGCCGGTTAGCGGCTTAACAGCACAGTATATTGCAGCATCTTCAATCATTGATGTAAATTGGAACTATGACGGACCAGATGCGTCCTTTGAAGTATCTGTAAACGGTCAGACACAAACTGTTCAATCGAATGGAATTGAAATCAGTGGTGCAGCACCAGGACAAACCTACACAATTAATGTTACCCCAATTGGGGCGAATAATACTCGTGGTGATTCTCAAAGTACCACTGTTGAGGTCCCTGCGGAAGAAGAAGCTAATGAAAATGAAGCAGAAAACGAAGGCGTTGAGCCTGAAGAGGAAGAAAACGAAGAAGAGCCTGAACAAGACCAAGGTCAGGGAGAAGACCAAGATCAAGGACAAGGTGAAGGAGAAGACCAAGGGCAAGACCAGGAAGAATCTGAAGAATAACGATAACGAAAAAGAGGTAAACTAGCAAAGTTTACCTCTTTTTTCGTTATTTAAAGCAAATTATTCATTTCGATTCCCTAAAATTACATGATCGCTTTTTTCATTCGTTTTTGCCCTTCTCTACAAAGCTCAAGCAGTGGACATTCTGGGCAATTTGGGTTTCTTGCCTTACAGTGGTATCTCCCGAAGAAAATCATACGGTGATGTGTAACACTCCATTCATCTCTTGGCACTTTACGCATAAGCGTCTCTTCTACCTGGATCACAGAATCCTTCCACCTGCATATACCTAGCCGTTTGGAAACCCGTTCGACATGTGTATCCACAGCAATTGCTGGCTCATTAAATGCAATGGAAGCAACTACATTTGCAGTTTTCCTTCCTACTCCTGCTAACTTCATTAATTCTTCTTTTGTCTGTGGTACTTCCCCATTATAATTATCGAGTAAAACTTGACAAAGCTTTCTTATATTTTTAGCTTTCGTTCGGTAAAGCCCAATTGACTTTATATCTTGTTCCAGTTCTTCAAGTGTCACGTTAAGATAATCCTCTGGCTTTTTATATTTCTTAAATAAGTTTGCCGTTACTTTATTTACAAGCTTGTCTGTACATTGTGCAGATAGCAAAACTGCGATAACAAGTTCAAATGGATTGGAATGGACAAGCTCTCCTTCTGCGTTCGGAAACATTTCCTCCATGACATCAAGGCAATATCTTATTTGCTTTTTCGTTAACATTGTCTCAATCTTCCTCCTCTAGCCAATTATAGTAGAATGATGTGTCGCGTTTTGGTATATTTTCTTGATTGGAAGTTGATTGGGTTAGGTGAAATTTTTTGCTTGCGTTACGAGCTTGGTCAACAGAATGAATCCCTTTCTTTTTCCATTCTCGAAGTATCCTGTCAATATACTTAAAATTAAGCTTTCCCATTAACACAGATTCACGTAAGCCAGCTTTGATTAATGCTGGGGTTATTTCATCTTCATCAATCCAAGCATTAATTGTTTCTATCTCAAAAGGAGATAATGGTCTTCCAAATTCTTGTTCAAACACAATAAATATGGTACCAATCGTATCAATCGAATGCTCTTCTTGAATTTCTTCTTTTGAAAATAGCTTTTCCCAAAGGGGATCCAGCGAGTAAGCTTCACTCAATTGCTTACTTTCATTTTCTTTTTTTTCAATGGAAAGGAGGTCTTTTTTGACTAATTTTCGCAATAAGTTTGCACATTCTTGCTCATCCATTGTTACATGAAGAGAAAGCTCATACGGTGTAGGAAAATCATTTCTAATTTGTAGATAACGAAGTAATTGAAGAACAAGCATTACTTCCTTTTCATTTAACCCTAGTTGCTTATACTTAGAAAGCAATTCGATTGGTACCTGTAATTGATTGAGAATAATTTGTTGTAATGAAAATTTATTTGTCATGTTTTGTCTGCACCTCTATTTTAAGTATAGCATGAAAGGTATATTCTAACATAAAGTGGAGCTTATTTAGTAGGATCCCCCCAAATGTAAGCACCACAAGACAGACCAGCAAGTCCTTAAACAGAAATTAAAATCCCTTGCTTATAATTTTGCAAGGGATTTTAAGGGTTGCTTATGGATATAGACGATTAAGCAATCTAGGGAATGGAATCGTTTCTCTTACGTGCTCAACCCCAGACAGCCAGGCAACCGTACGTTCTAGACCTAATCCAAATCCAGAATGTGGTACACTTCCATACTTACTTAATTCTAAATACCATTCATATGCTGGTCCTG
The DNA here is from genome assembly GCF_038002145.1 of Oceanobacillus sp. FSL W7-1309. NCBI lineage: Bacteria > Bacillati > Bacillota > Bacilli > Caryophanales > Bacillaceae > Oceanobacillus > Oceanobacillus sp. FSL W7-1309. The sequence continues at coordinate 696,414 of NZ_JBBOBX010000002.1, read as the reverse complement.
TCAGTCCGTGCTGTTCATACCTTTCCTGCATTAATGCTAAGTCATCAATACGCTGTGAGCCACCAATAATTTCACCATAGCCTTCTGGTGCGATTAAATCTGCACAAAGGACGACATCAGAGCGTTCTGGATGAGGCTTCATATAAAATGCTTTAATCGCTGCTGGATAATTAATAATGAACACAGGCTTATCAAAGCTTTCAGCAATTGCTGTTTCATGCGGAGCTCCAAAGTCTTCTCCCCACTCGATATCATCAAAGCCTTTTTCTTTTAACAATTCAATCGCATCATCATACGTAATTCTAGGGAATGGTGCTTTAATATTTTCCAATTTGGTTGTATCTCGTCCAAGAACTTCTAGTTCAAGTTTACAATTTTTCAGTACAGACTGAGCGATATAGCTTACATAATTCTCTTGAATTACTAGGCTTTCTTCATGATCGACAAATGCCATTTCTGGTTCAATCATCCAGAATTCAATTAAATGCCTGCGCGTTTTCGATTTTTCTGCACGGAAGGTTGGTCCGAATGAAAACACTTTACCAAACGCCATTGCTGCTGCTTCCATATAAAGTTGACCACTTTGTGATAAGTATGCTTCCTCGTCAAAATATTTCGTATGGAATAATTCAGTTGTTCCTTCTGCTGAAGATCCTGTAAGAATTGGCGGATCAATTTTTACAAAATCATTTTCATTGAAGAATTGGTATGTTGAACGAATAATTTCATTTCGGATTTTCATCACAGCATGTTGTTTCTTTGAGCGTAACCATAAATGACGGTGATCCATCAAAAACTCAGTACCGTGATCTTTAGGTGTAATTGGATAATCAACTGCTTCCTGAATAACTTCAATGTCACTAACCTGTAGTTCATAGCCAAAAGAAGATCTTGTATCCTCAACAATTTTACCGGTAATATACATACTGGTTTCCTGCGTAAGACTTTTTGCTAGTTGAAACGTTTCTTCTGATACGTCATTCTTTACGACTACTCCTTGAATAAATCCTGTTCCATCACGTAATTGTAAAAAAGCAATTTTTCCACTAGATCGTTTGTTTGTAAGCCAAGCACCAATTGTTACTTCTTGATCTTTATGTTTTGCTGCTTGTGAAATAGTTGTTTTCATATTTATATTTCCTCCAAATACTAAAATGTTTTTCCATAAAATGAAACTCATTCAGTGAAGGCTTTCTTTCCTCCCCACTGAATGTTAGCACCACAAGGGAGAGCCACAGGCCCTTGTGCAGAGTCAGGAATTTACGAGCTGTTTTATCCTTCTTCTTTACATTTTTTATTCTCAATCTTTGAGGTAATGCGTGATAAATAGCTCGTCTTAGAACGCTGGGTGGGTTTAGCACTAATTAAACATTCTTTTAAAGCGATACATATGGACGTCGGATCCATCATAGATGGACTTATAGTCAAGCACATAATCATCATTCATGTCGTTATAGGCAATTTCCCATAATGCTTCGTTTTCTTCCAATGCAGGTGTGACCTTGATGAGCTCACAGCTATCGCATTCTGCTTGCCATCTTTCAATGATTTCTTCCTCTGTCAATATTTCAGATTTGTCAATCGTTGTCAAGCTTTTTTCATTCCCTTCGAGCGGGTAAAAAATAAGCTTTTCTTCATTTGCATCATTTTTTCCAAATAAAACATGATAAGCCGCCGAGCCATTATATTGCTCAATTTTTTCTATTTCTGTAATAGACGTTTGACTTAGGATCTGCCTGCTTGTTTCATCAAATCCTGCTGTCTTGCTATCATATAAGTTATTGTAGAGAACGATACCATAAATACCTAATGCAATAAGGATAATAAGTAAGGTCAATGAGCTCCATAATAGCCATTTTGATTTATTCATCATTATTAATAACTCAGCCTATAGATTGAATTTTTAACTTTATGATGCGAACAATCAACAAAAGTATTTGAAAATAAACTTACTGTATATTGATTCATCAACATCCCTCCAACAATTGTGTTTCTATTTTAGATATTTTTACTATACATAGCTCTTGTAAGGATGTAAACAATAAAAGCAACGTCGAATTAAAAAGCACAACTACAATAATCCAGTAGTCGAAGACTTTGCTTTAATTTGTTAATTTGACCAAAAAACCTAACCCATATCACATCTTCACTCACTACTGGTGTAATAACATCAGTAGTTTTTTTCGTCCCTCTCCTGCGAGCGAGACTTCACTCTTCCCTTTATACCGCTACAGGCTCCCGCTGTTGTTGTTTAAAACCATTCTTCTGCTTTATCCAGTAACTCTTGTGTGGAATTAAACGAAATAGGTACGTCTGGTATTGAGTCTGTGAAATATTTGCCATACCGTGTTTTAATGATACGGGCATCACAAATAAAAACAATGCCTCTATCACTTGATGAACGGATAAGCCTGCCAAATCCTTGCTTAAATTTAATAACGGCATTTGGTAATGATAAATCCATAAATGCATTTTTTCCGGCTTCTTTTAACAGATTAGACTTCGCTTCAAACACTGGATGGTTTGGCGGCTGAAATGGAAGTCTAACGATCACGAGGCACGACAAATCGTCACCTGGTATATCAACACCCTCCCAAAATGAACTTGTTCCAAGCAAAATCGCATGATCAAAGGTTTGAAAATTCTTTTTTAGTCTTGACCTACTACCACTCGTTATTCCTTGTCCAATTAAGACATATTTACCTGTATCAATCGTTTCTTTTAAAAGTGTATAGGATTTCTTCAACATATCGTACGATGTAAATAAGACGAGCATTCTACCCTCGGTAATTTCAGCTAAAGACAATATTGCTTCACATGTAGCGTAAATAAAATCATCAATGTTTCCATACTTAATATCTGGAAAATCATTTGGAACAAGTAATTGAACTTGATTCTTATAGGAGAAAGGCGACGCTATTTTCTTCGTTATTAATCGATCCGTAATTAACCCTAACCTTTTCTGAATGTAATCGAATGAGTTCTTCATCGTCAATGTAGCACTTGTCAAGATAACGCTTTTCTTACTTTGGAAAAAATCATTAGCAAGTAGTTCTGAAACCTCTGCTGGCTCTCTATATAAATAAACCACATTTTTGGTGCCTTTTGTATCAATTTCAATCCATTTAACATGTGGAACGTTTCCTTCAATAAAGAAAAACAGTTCCAATCGATCAATAAAGTCCTCAAATGTGTTCGTAATACCATCTAATTCTTCTTTATCATATTTGTCCATTATCTTCTTTTTCGTTAAATGCTGTTCCATAAGTGCAAGGACATGAATAAGATCTCTAATAAAAAATGTAAGCCTTGTTACCATTTCTTGAATTGCATCCCATGTTTGTCCTGTTTCTTTTTCTTCATCAAGTCGGTATTGTAATCTACCGATATCACTTAATGATTTATTGTTTTTATGTTGAGACACTACATATTGATATAAGCTTTGAAATAAGTCATCAATTTCATATTTTGCCTGATCAAATAGGTGATCCCATTTTTCTAGTGGAACATCCACATCTGTCAATGAATAACTCGATACAAGCTTACTAAATAATTTACCATCATGCGTCCGGCCGATCTGATTAAAGGTAAATTGTATATTGTTGTAATCAAGTTTCATTCCATAATGATGTGATGCAGTTTCTTCAAAGTGATGTGCTTCATCGATAATTACTTTTTCATATGCTGGTAAGAATTGATAATCATTGAACATATCTGTACATAGTAATGCATGATTCGTTATCACAATATCAGCTTTTTGCGCTTTTCTGCGGGCTTTCTGATAAAAGGACTTTGAGTACCATGGAGAGAAAGGCTCTACCTTTCCTTCTGCATCCGTGGATATTTTATGATAGAAAAAATATCCACTTGATGGTAACTGTATTTCGTCAATATCTCCAGTATCTGTTTCCGTTAACCATATCAGTAGCATTGCTTTTGTTAACGCAATATCATAGTTGTCGTTTGAACTATCATGTAACTCATATGCAAATTTTTCTAAGCTAATATAGTGGCTTTTTCCCTTTAGGAGTGCTACCTGAAACGGAATGGCAATCAGCCTTCTTAAAGCAGGAATCTCTTCTTCCAGCAATTGACTTTGCAATTGTGTAGTATATGTACTAATAATTAGCCTTTGATTTGACTTTACCGCTTCAAAAATTGCAGGAATTAAGTATGCCAGCGACTTCCCTGTTCCAGTTTCAGCTTCAATCAATGCATGTGAGTTAGCTTGAAAGGAGTCAAAGATTAATTCTGACATTTCACGTTGACCAGTTCTTTTTTCATACCCTTTCATCTGCTTCTCCATAGAACCATTTGTTTCATAAATTCCATCAAGATATTCACCAAAGGACTGATTTAAATTAGGTGTCTCTATTTTTGTCTCCGTTGCCTCTTTAAATGCAAGACCTTGATAAATTGTTAGCTCTTCAGGTTCGGCAGTTGCAAATGCCAATTCATCTATTTGATTTGACAAAATTTCGTGGAGATCGGAAATAAATAGTTTCTCCAGTTTTAATAATTGGGCAATCGTTTCATATGGTAAAGTCTTTAATTTGTCCATCAGTTTTAAAAATAACTTGGCAGTAACATATGCATCGGACAGTGCTCGGTGAGGGTCATCATGATGAATATCCAAATGTTCCGCTAACTGTCCAAGTTTATAACTAGGTGCTTGAGGAAATAGTATTCGTGAAAGCTCTACCGTATCTAAAACTGGATTTGTCAATCGATCTCTTCCATTAGCTGCAAGTTCTGTGTTTAAAAAACCAAGATCAAATTTTACATTATGAGCGATTATATAACTATTTTTAAAAATATCAACTATTTTATCAGCCTTCTCATTAAATAACGGTGCATCTTCCACATCACGATCAGAAATCCCGGTTAAATTAGAAATAAACGGTGGAATTGGTATCTTCGGATTAAATAAGGTTGTACGGGTATCCGTGATTTCGTTATTTTCTATAACAACGATACCAACTTCAATTATTTTATCATTTTTTAAAGGAGAATGCCCTGTTGTTTCCAAGTCAACTACGACAAATTTATTCACCTGATCCACCTTACCTTCTGAGTCCGGTTTAACTAAATGTTATTCTCATTAAATTCATTCGATTTTTTCAGACCTTTTATTTATTAATAGCAAAACTCTTATCGTATATATTGATAAGAGTTTGTTAACTTAGTGGTATGCCCATACCTTTTACAGAATAATGAGCTCCATAATAATGATAGCAGGATTTCTACCAACGTCAACTACTAACTGTTGCTGAGGTTAAGAAGGTTTCAGCTGTTTATTTCATGCTACTATCATCAAACCACTCTATTTCAGCAGAATAAAGTGAGATTGGTTTACCTTCCATTGATTCTGTACAGAGTGCACCATCGTCAGATATCCCAAGAAACGGCGCTCTCCAACGATCCTTAAATGTTTTGATAATAATATCTTCTCCCATTTTGAAACCGTAGCTTTCCCATTTCTTTTTAATTGGTAAAAATCCTTGTGCTATATAGTTGTCGAAGGAAGCTTCAAAAGCAATTAACAGCTCTTGGATAATATTTTTAATGGATAGTTCATTGCCTGTTTCAATTCGCAATGACGTTGCTTTGGATTGGATATCCTGATGTAGATCATCTCGCGCTTGATTTACGTTTAAACCAATCCCGATTAAAATGTATTGAATTTGATCTTGTTCTGCCTGCATTTCCGTTAAGATTCCTGCTGTCTTCTTTTCGTTAATCAGAATATCATTGGGCCATTTGATAAATGGTTGAATAGTATCATATCGATCCAATACATCTGCTAAAACAGTAGCTGCTAATAATGTAAGCTGAGATGCATGGGTAGGTGGGATTTTAGGTCTTAGAATGAGACTTAACCACATACCCTGTCCCTTTGCAGAGTGCCATGATCGGTTCATTCTTCCTCTTCCGCCAGTTTGTTCATCCGCAACAATTATCGTGCCATGTGGTGCCCCTTCACGAGCTGCTTGATGTCCAATTGCTTGTGTAGAATCTACTGTCGGATGATGAATAATCTTCTTTCCAATCCACTCTGTACGGAGTCCCCATTTTAGTGTATTACTACTTAACTTATCTGGAAATTCAGTTATACGGTAACCTATTCTTGATTTAGCTTCGATTTGGTAACCATCTTTTTCGAGTTCTTTCATTTGCTTCCAAACAGCATTTCTTGAGATGCCGATCGCATCGGATAGAGCTTGTCCAGAAATATAAGCATCTCCGTTTTCTGCGAGGAGCTGAATCAATCGGTCTCGGGTGGATTCCATTTTATCCACTCCTTTATCTCTTTTTTATTATTATTTAATTCACCGGATACAACCTTATATTCAATACAATTTAGTAATTCTTGTATCCAACGCCCTCTCTTCCTCTCGGGGAAAATCGCCATTAAATCATATCCATCAATTGTCAGCTCTTCTTTCAAACGAATGGAAAGCTGTTGTTCAATTGCTTCCAACTTGTGCAAGCTAACTGTTGTTTGTGTTAAATTTTCGCTAATTCGTATGAAACCTTTATATAAAGACGGTGTTAATTGATAGATAAGCCATCGATCCAAGCCATGCGTTTCGAAATAAGAATAAGCCTCGACTAATCGGAGTGCCCCTTGTTTTGTTTTGTTCGAGCATTTCCATTCCTTGACCCACCGAATGACCTCTATCTTTGGATTGACAAGATGGAATAGCGCAATAACTTCGGCAAAGGATTGTAATGGTGTTATTGATACCGGCAATGAGAAAAGAATCTGAGGGGAATCGCAAAATACAGGTAAGTATCGTTCGATTTGCAAATTCCTCACATAAGTTAAAGCTTGGTTAACATCATTCCCAGCAAATAGCTTCGAAAATTCATTAGCAATCCGCTCAATTGCAAGTGTTTTAATTTCACTGCTTACTTCCTTCATTTCCTGTAAGGTTTTCGGGTCAATTGTAAATCCTAGCTGACTTGAAAAGCGAATCGCACGTATAATCCGAAGTGGATCTTCCGTAAATCGCTCATAGCCATTTCCTACTGTTCGAATAACTCGATTCTCAATATCGTGGATTCCGTCAAATAAATCAATCATATTACCATTTAAGTCCATTGCTAGTGCATTTATGGTAAAGTCCCGTCTCTCTAAATCTTTATCAATATTGTCGATGAATACGACTGAGTCGGGGTGTCGTTTATCCGTATAATCTCCATCGATACGGAATGTAGTTACCTCAAAAGATTCGTGATTATGCCGTACAATTACAGTTCCATGCTCTATACCAACAGGAATCACCTTTGGGAAAATTTTCTGAATGAATGAAGGTGATGCCGAGGTTGCAATATCGATATCACCGATAGGGCGCTTTAACAAATAATCACGTACACATCCACCTACAAAATAAGCTTTGTGCTGATGTTTTTCAATATGTTCAAGCACTGGTATTGCCTGTAAAAATGCTCCTGGTAGCATGGTTAATCACCATTTTCTATATTGGATGTTAAAACAGTATCATATAGATGCTGATATTGGTTTACAATTTTTTCTGACGCAAATTTTTCTTTAGCCTGTATTAAAGCATTTTCCGAAAGACGACGCATTAAATGATTATCTGTTAGCACTTCAATTGCATAATTTGCTGCAGAATCAGTATCTCCCAGCTCGACCAAATACCCTGTTTTATCATGCTCAATCACTTCAGGGATCCCACCTATATTGGTACCAATACATGGTACACCGCATAACATTGCTTCAAGTAGAACAAGACCGAAGCTTTCTTTTTCTGATAATAGCAGCATTAAATTGGATATGGATAATAATTCACTTATATTTGTTTGTTTTCCTAAAAAACGTACATGCTCTTTTAACCCAAGTGCCTCTACGAGTTGTACCGTATCAGGGTATTCCGGTCCATCGCCGACAAGTAGTAATGTACTTTTGACTTCATTTCGGACTTGTTTAAAAGCATATATGATGTCTCGTACGCGTTTTACTTTTCGGAAGTTTGAGATATGGATAAGCACTTTTTCATCGTTTGATATTCCGTATTGTTGCCTTAATGCAGGGACATCTTGCTTATAATAGTCCTCTTCATTTACAAAATTATAGATTGTCGCTATCTCTTTATTTACATCAAGCATTTCAGTTGTTTGCTTAACAAGACTCTTTGAAACAGCAGTAACAGCATCCGATTTTTCGATTCCGTGCTTAATCACCTTTTTAAAGGTTTGGTCAATACCAAGTACGGTAATATCCGTTCCATGAAGGGTTGTTACTATTTTTACATCGTGGTCTGCAATATCCTTAGCCATGATAGCACATATAGCATGCGGCATTGCATAGTGAACATGCAGGATATCAAGTTTTTGCTGATCGATAACCTCAGCCATCTTTGCTGCAAGTGCTAAATCATATGGTGGATATTGAAAAACCGGATAATGATTTAATTCCACTTCATGATAAAATATTCTGGGGTGAATTTTCGTTAGCCGAAAAGGAATGCTAGACGTAATAAAATGAATTTCATTTCCCTGTTCAGCGAGCAGTTTACCAAGTTCTGTTGCAATTACTCCTGATCCACCTACACTTGGGTAGCATGTAATCCCTATTTTTTTCACATTTCTCCTTCTTTCTATACCATTACTCTCACTTTTTACATTTTAGAAAACAAAGACACCCACCAATTCTAGGCCAATGAATGCCTTTCCTCTGTTTTTTATGATTAATGTAGCATAACAGAAGATATTCACAGCTATAAGAATACATCACTATATATTGACTGGATTTTAGAATTTGTACTATCCTAAATTCAACTTCATCCTACTAATATGACTTACAAGATGTTTTCCAGTCCGTAGGCAAGCTCCTTCATGTCCATAACATGATTAACAGAAAGTTTAATCCCATCCATAAATGATTCACGGTTTAAAGAGTCATGCTTGATGGATAGGGTTTGACCAGGGCTTCCAAAAATCACTTCCTGATGTGCAACAAGCCCTGGCAATCGAACACTATGAATGTGCATTCCGTCCATTTCAGCGCCACGTGCACCTCTTATTGTTTCTTCTTCATCTGGATGACCTTGTTTTTTATATTCTCTAGATTGCCTGATTAATTCTGCTGTTTTCTTTGCAGTCCCAGAAGGGGCATCCAATTTTCGGTCATGATGCTTTTCAATTATTTCTACATCGGAAAAATATTTGGCAGCCATTTGGGAAAATTTCATCATTAGTACAGCACCAACTGCAAAATTGGGTGCAATAATACAACCTAAATTACTGGACTTTGCAAGCTCCGCTAGCTCATTTAATTGTTCATCTGTAAATCCTGTCGTTCCAACTACAGGTCTTATATTATTTTCTAATGCCAATTTTGTATGGTAGTAGCCAACCTCGGGTACAGTTAAATCGATAAAAACATCAGCTTTTACTGCTTCAAAACATTCTTTTGCATTTTCGTACACTGGTACATGTAATGGAGGTAAACCCGCAATATCCTTAACTTCTTTACCACCATTTTTCCGATCGATGCAAGCTACTAATTTAAAGTCGGATTCCTGATTCACCATATTTACTGCTTCTTGACCCATTCTGCCTCTTGGTCCAGCTAAAATAATATTTATTGTCATCAATTTCTCTCTCCTTTAGTTCTGATCATTTTTACGAGTCCAACGATCTTTATCTCTTGTCTCAATTTTACTTATCGCCATATGAAATGACTCGGAAAGGTCGATATCTAATGAATTTGCAAAACAAGCGAGAACAAATAAGATATCCCCTAGTTCTTCTTCAACAGTATGTGTTTTCTCAGAAGTTTTTTTTGGCTTTTCGCCATGATAATGATTTACTTCCCTGGCAAGTTCACCGATTTCTTCTGTTAATCTTGCCATTTGAGATAAAGGTGAAAAGTATCCCTCTTTAAACTGAGAAATATAAGCATCAACCCGTTGTTGTATTTCTTTTGTGCTATATGTAGGTGTATCGATGATATTCCCTTCTTCCTTTTTGTTCTCCTTTCATGTTAGCTAAAAGCTACACGTTTGACAAATTTTTTATATGGGAAAATAAAATTGTTGTTCAAAATGAAATTGACTATAATAAGAAGAGGTTTAATTCTTCTACGAAATTGATATCGTTATCTGGAGGTTATGCAGATGCTAAAAGGGTTAAGACTTAAAAATATACTTTTTATTGTACTAGGAGCCGCCATTTTTTCATTTGGTATTGTTCACTTTAATATGCAGAATAACCTTGGTGAAGGTGGTTTTACCGGAATTACATTGCTGCTTTATTTTCTATGGGAATGGGATCCTGCTATCTCCAATATTATATTAAATGTTCCACTGTTTTTTATTGGGTGGAAATTTTTAGGAAAAAACACCTTTATTTATACAATACTTGGAACGGTTATGGTTTCGGTTTTTCTAAGGATTTTTCAGACCTACCAATTTAATGTCCCGTTAGAAAATGATATGACGTTGGTTGCTTTATTTGCTGGTGTATTCATCGGTGTTGGCCTAGGAATTATATTCCGTTTTGGAGGAACAACAGGTGGAGTTGATATTATTGCAAGACTGGTGAACAAATATGTCGGATGGAGTATGGGCCGAACAATGTTTTTATTCGACTTTATTGTTATAGCAACATCCGTATTTGTAATATTAGATTTAGTGGAAGGTATGTATACACTTGTCGCTGTATATGTTGGTGCTCGGGTAATTGATTTCCTTCAAGAAGGAGCTTATTCAGCTAAAGGAACAACCATCATCTCAGGGAAAAGCAATGAAATCGCAGAAAAAATTCTTACTTCAATGGATCGAGGAGTAACTGTATTAGATGGGCGCGGTAGTTTTTCAGGTGAAAAGCGAGATGTACTTTATTGTGTTGTTGCAAGAAACGAAATTGTAAAATTAAAAGCGATTATTAACAGTATAGACCCACACGCATTTGTCGCTGTAACGACCGTACACGATGTGCTTGGTGAAGGCTTTACTCTCGATGAGAATAAAAATCCGATACAAGATTAAGCAAGCAAGAACACAATCGGGACGCCGGATAGCGACGTACGGACTGCGCCCCGAACTCTGGTGTTCGATGAGTCGAACATTCCTACACAGGAGATTCACTCCAAAGTATAAGATGAACGATGACTTTCGTCTACACGGGCGAAAGTCATCGTTCATCTAAAAGGAAACATGCCAATTTAGGGGTATGCCGATATCAGGCGTAGTCTGGTTTTAATCGGCCACCCTTTTAATTGGAGACGATGCCCGATGTCACCACAAGGGTATAAGTGCGCCTAAGCCTTTTATAGTTTCCTGAGCAGATAGAAAAAAGGATGACCCGTAGCGTCATCCTTTTTTCTACTTTATTTACCTAAAATGGTGTTCAGCAAATGATCGTTTTTACATACTATTCTCTGCTGGCAAGATAAATCAATATAAATCTAACAAGTTCCGCTACCGCTACAAGTGCTGCTGCTACGTATGTTAAAGCTGCGGCATTCAGAACCTTCTTTGTTTCTCGTTCTTCATTATTTCGAATTACTCCTGAAGAAACTAATTGCCCCATCGCGCGGTTAGATGCATCAAATTCTACAGGAAGTGTAACAAGTTGGAATAATACCGCGGCGGACATAAAGATGATACCAAATAGTACTAAGTTCATGGCTCCTAATATCATACCACCAAGGATCAAGAAAAGGGAGATGTTGGAACCAAAGTTTGCTACAGGTACCAATGCACTTCTAAACTTCAAAAATGCATATTCCTGCTGGTCTTGAATAGCATGTCCTACTTCGTGAGCTGCTACAGCAGAGGAAGCCATAGAGCGACCATCGTATATTCCGTCAGAAAGTTTAATTACTTTATTTCGCGGGTCATAGTGGTCAGTTAATGTTCCTTTTGTTCGTCCTATTTGAACATCATAAAGTCCATTATCATCTAAAATTTTGCGGGCAACTTCAGCACCCGTCATTGCAGATGATGTTGGCTTTTTTGAATACTTTTTGTACGTGCTTTTTACTCGCGATTGCGCCCATATTGGTACAATCATTAATATAGCAATATAAATCAAGTAACTCCCTAAACTCATTTGCATTCCTCCATTAGAAGTTTAAAATACTTTCTAAGGTCAATTTTAGTCAAATTTAATGTATTAGTCAACTGATTTATCCTTATTACGTGCTTCTCTTGCTTTTACTTCTGCTTTATATTTTCTCCAACTTACATAGGATAATGTAGCTGTTATACAGCCACCAACAATTATAGCTGCCCAAATAAACGGAGTAATACCAGACTGCTTTTCAACTATATGTTCAGTATTTCCCACACTCGCTTCAATCCATACAACTCCAAAGTAAATGTTTAACCCTATCCCTATGAGTACCGCAGCTGTGACCCGAACAAGCAGTTTTAATCTGTTTACCATAGAGATCACCTCATATTTTTATTATTACTTGAAGTGTATGAGGAAAGATCTCGGTATATAACAGTTAAGTTTATAATACTTCCTTTAATAAGGAAGTCAAAAAACTAATCCGATGAATACCGTTTGTTCTCGAAGCCATTTTAATGGCTATTGGAACAACAACCACTTATATCAATTTTTTTCGATGAATTGTTAACCAATACGTGATAAAGATACAAAGGATACTTAGCCAGAAGGTAAAATAACCAATTTCATTCATGTACTTTGTCAAAGAAGAATACATTGGCATCATTTCAAATACATAGTCTATAACATCATTATGTAAAGTCCAAATTGCAGCGACTGCAATATGTTTTAATTTAATTTTATAGAATGGAGCATACAAAAGCCCTTGGATTGCCATTCCTGCATGAGAAGCCATTAACATATACCCTTGCCAGCTTAGTGATCCTTCAATGATTAATGTAAGTAGGTTCATCACAACCGCCCAGGTACCGTATTTGAGTAAGGTCACTACACCGAGAGCTTCCACATACGGAATATTTCTACCGAAAAGAAAGAACAACAAAAAAATGGTAAAAAACAAGCTTGCAGTAGGACTATCTGGAACGAAGATGAGAAAAATACTTGGCGTTATGGAAAGCTGCGCCTTATACCAATAATAACCATAAATGGTACCCAAAAAGTTAATTAGAAAAAGGCAGAAAATAAATCGCTTGTCTAGTAATATATATTTAATCATTCTTCCTATCCTTCCTGTCATTCCGATGTAAAAACACCTTCACCAATTTTAATGGTAAAGGTGTTTTAAAAAGCAATTATTCAGCTGATTCATTTACTGTGATGATAAAGTCGGCTAACTGCTCTAACTCTTCATCTGTTCCTTGGAATTGATCTGCTGGCATCGTACCGATACCATCTACAGCAATCGTAGCAATTTCCTCGGCGCTAAGTTCAATTCCTACTAAAGATGGCCCCGCGCCACCCTCTAATTCAGCACCATGACATGCTAAACAGCTATTTTCATAAGCTGCAAATCCAGGATGACTCTCATCAATTGTCACTTCTGCTTGTGGGACTGGCTTGTTCGCTTCAGCACGGCCTTCCCAATCAACATGTGCTGCCGATGTATAGGTTAACCATATAACAGCTACTAATCCAAGTAGCATCATTCCAATTGCAACTGGACGTTGGTGTGGTCTGCGGCCAGGACCGTTATCCAAGAACGGCGCAAGTAATAACGCACCAAATGCAAGCCCTGGAAGGATTAGTATCCCCATTAATGTCCAATCTCCACTTGCAAATTCATATTTCAATAGTTCATATAGGAATAAGAAGTACCAATCTGGCAATGGTATATACGACGCATTAGTTGGATCGGCCATCCCCTCTAATGGTGATGGATGTGCCAATGTTAAACATAAAAATCCAACTAAAAATACTGCACCAACCAACCATTCTTTTAATAAAAAGTTGGGCCAAAAAGCTTCTGTTCTTCCAGGATACTCAGAATAATCTTTCGGTATATTAGGTTTTCTTTCAGCAGAGATTCGAGAATCCCCAACAAACTTCATACCTTTACCCTTATGCATCACTTACCCTCCTTTTTATAGTGGTCCGGATATACCTTGTCTACGAATTAAAATAAAGTGAATTGCTAATAGCGCAAATAATGCTCCCGGCAGGAAGAATACATGAATTGCAAAGAATCTTGTTAATGTTTGGGCACCAACAATGGTTGCATCTCCAGCCAGTAAAGTTTTCAATTCTTGTCCAATAAATGGAACTTGTTCAGCTATTTCTAGTCCAACTTGTGTTGCGAAATATGCTTTATTATCCCAAGGTAATAAATAACCAGTAAAACCTAAGCCGAGCATAACGAAGAAGATTAATACACCGACCATCCAGTTAAGTTCACGTGGTTTTTTGTAAGCACCTTGGAAGAATACGCGTAAGGTATGTAATAATAGCATGACAATTACAACACTAGCACCCCAATGGTGCATACCTCTTACAATCTGCCCATGAGCTACTTCAGTTTGCAGATAGTAAACGGACTTCCATGCATTTTCAATATCTGGAACATAATACATTGTTAAAAACATTCCAGAAAGAATTTGAATTACCACAACGAAAAATGTTAAACCACCAAAACAATACACAAATGCAGAAAAATGATGAGCAGGGTTAACATGTTCTGGTACTTCATGATCTGCGATGTCACGCCATATCGGCGTAATATCAATACGATCATCAATCCAATCATATATTTTCTGTAACATTCGTCATTACGCCTCCCCTCTTGGTTTTGGTTCGCCTAGGAATAGCATTCCATCTCTTACTTCCTGCTCATATTCGTCTAGAGGAGCTAATGGAGGTGTACCTGGAACGTTGGTACCATCCTTGTAATAGCGTCCATCATGACAAGGGCAGAAATATTCGTTTGGATGCTGGTCACTACCTTCCCATGAAACAACACAACCTAAATGTTTACATACTGGGGAAAAAGCTACAATTTCATCATTTTCATTTCGATAAACCCATGCAGCGCGATTTACTTCAGATTCATACCAGCCATCAACTTGATCAATCGTCCAATCGATTCGCTGTGGCTCTGCTGTAATATCGTCGACTGATAAACCTACGTTTGCCATGTCTCCTGCAGAAGATTCTTTTAATACTGGATCAATGGCCATCCTTATTGGAGAAATAAGTAGCCCCGCTGCCATAAATCCTCCTACCCCTGTAAGCGTATAATTTAAAAACTGTCTTCGGGATACTTGCTGTTTTTCATCACTCATGATTTTCCCCCCTCTTTACCATAATCACGGACATATCATTTTTAATCAGATTACTAGGACAATACCATGATAGCGCAATCTTTTTATTCGGTCAATATAAAACAATATTCACAAACAAAAGATGACACATTATCGAGAATTTTTTAATTACTGACACACTAAAATATGACGTTTTTTATACTTCTACTATATCTATTATTACCAATATGCACGAATTAACTCTACCATTTGAGCAACTTGTTCACGGACGGTTTTATGCATTTCTTTTGAGTTCAACTCTCCTGTTTGTACAGCCGGTATCCATAACAGGGTACTTTCTAGTTCCTGCTCATGCTTTTTCCAACTTGGGTCAAATGTTAAGTGAAAGATATGCTTAAAAGGCTGTTCTTTCATTTCTGCCGACCACCTATTCAATCGGGCTACCTCTGTTTGTTTATCAATTGACTTCAAGTAAGAATAATGTGGTGCTAGTAACATTCTTCCGGTTAACTCTTTTTCGAGTTCGTGTGAGAGGAGGGTAATCATCTCGGCTTGAATAGCTGCTTTTTCTGACTCTTCATCATTTGCAATACCAAACGGGACTAGAGGAACTACAATAGAATCTATGTATTCTTTACTCTGGAAATATGTTTGAAGATCTGCTTTTCTCCATTTCACCGCTGTATCATCCTTTCTATAACGATAATTGTGTACTATTATTAAATCTTATCTTATATAGACAAAAAAAATCAACCTAAAGCTTAGGTTGATTTTTTCAAATCGGCTAATTCTTTTGTAAGTACCAGGAACCTCTCGCGGTCTTTGCTCTTCAATGCATTATCAATTTCAGAGAGTATTTTTTCCTTTTTATATTGATGTAAGGAATAATTTAATAGCTGGTTAGCAATATCCTTATCCTGATTTGTAATATAGTAATCAACTGGGATGAAAGGATTTTCTTCCAGTACAGAAGCATAATATGAATTCTGATTAGCATTTTTAAAATTCAGCTGTAAATATAAGGACTCATCCTGATTGAGCCGGATATCATGGAAGGACTTTTCTGCATCTGTGGTTACAAGGTGGTCCTTGTAAAATCGAAATGCTACTTCATCAGAACAGTGACTTGTCATCATAATCCCTCTAGAACAATATTTCACATCTCTGACAAAATGCACATTTGCTAATAAATCACTATGATTGATTAAATAATTCAGGATCCAGACGCTTTCTCGTTTTTTAAGGCGGTAATGATTTAAAAACCATTGAATAAAACTTTTTTTATCTTTGGCAGTGACAGGCGTTATCATCTGTTTTACCCCCCTTTTAAAGTTTTATTAGAAAACAAGGCTCCTTTGTGTATATCTTAGTTGCACTTACACGGCTAACACTTTAATAGCTGCTGAAATTCTACTCACCTAATTCATATGTTTGTTTTAAACGTGCTAAGTATGACTCAACTTCCTCGTCCAACGGCTGCAAACGAACATAGGATTCAAAAACTGGGATAGCTTCTTTGATCTTACCGTCTTCCGTAAGAAAATAGCCAAACTCTTTCAAGAAGTCGCTATCTTGATTTAAACTAGTATATGCATCACGGTAGCTTTTTAATGCATTATCAAACGATTCAATTTCATTAAATGCACGTGCTAATTCCCAATCATAAAGTGGATCCTCTGCACCTAATTTCTGCACCTCTGTTATAAGGTCTGTAATATTTATATGTGCTTCGTTCTTTTTAAATAACTCAATTAAGAACAGGATAGCCTCTTTATAATCAGGATCTAATGCGATTGCTTCTCGAATAAATTTCTCACTCTCATCATCCTGACCTAACTGATGTGCAATAGAACCTGTTAGAAAGAATAGTTCTTTATTGTATTCATCCATTTCGAGCCCTTTTTTTGCGGTTTTATACGCATCCTCTAATAGCCCTTCTTTTTCATAAACCATTGCTAGCTGATAATAAGCTGTATGGTAAGACTCGTCGATTTCAATTACATGCTCCCATGCTTTAATTGCAATATCATTTCGATCTGTTTGATATGCAGTAATTCCATATTTAAATAGCTTATCGGCATTTTCATTACCATCCTCAGTAAAGTAGGTTAATGATTTTTCATATTCGCCAGCAGCTGCATAGGATTCACCAAGTCTGTCATCTATTGAAATATGGGCAACTTCATCACGCTTTGACTTAACCTTTTCGTAATAGGTAATCGCTTTGAGATACTCACCAATCGAAAAATATAATTCTCCAAGCGCAAAGTCGATGACAACCTCTCCTGGTGCAAGTTGCTTCGCCGTTAATAGTTTTTGCTCAGACACCTCGAATAATCCTTGCGCTTGATATAAATCAGCTAATTGGATCAGCGCTTGTATATATGCTGTATCGTCCTTTTCTATTTCATTAAGGAGCGTTATTGCTGGTTCATCTTCCTCGAGCTCAATAAAAATATCTGCCAAAGAGGTTTTTAAATCGCTTTCGTCCGGATATCGTTTCAATAAATCTTCTAAAATAAGTCTTGCATCTTGCAGATGTCCCCATTGTCTATAAAGCTCTGCAATCGTATATTTTTCATCATCATTTGCTTTAGATAAGTAATCCCCCAATAGTTGGATCCCTTTTTCAGCTTGATTATTTTCTATTAATTTTACTGCTTCCATAATGGTGTCCATGACGAACATCCTCTCTTCAAAAAACTCGCATGAATTTCGACTATTATTAATGAAATAAATGATTGATTCAATTATACAATAAAAGCGAAGATGACTGAAACAGAAATGCATCTATATACGTTTGTTTTTGCATCAAAGTTGTACATTATGTTAAAAGAGAAGAAATTGTTATCTGGTTTTTAGTTTGAAACAAAAAGAGCCTGCTTGCGCAGACTCTTTTATTAGGAGATGGATTCTAAATCTTTAAAGAAGTTCGGATATGAAATTGCGATACAGCTAGTATCATCGATTGTCACTTCACCATCTGTTATGAGGCTGGCGATTACTCCCATCATTGCGATACGATGATCATCATAAGAAGCTATTTTACCACCTTTTAATGGTGTTTGTCCTTTTATGATTAATCCATCCTCAGTTGCTGTAATATCAGCCCCTAGGGTTGATAAAACATCTACTATTGCTGTGATTCGATCTGTTTCCTTGACCCGTAATTCTTCTGCGTTTCTAATTACCGTTGTCCCTTCTGCCTGTGTCGCTAAAAGAGCTATTACTGGAATTTCATCGATTAATCGAGGAATGATTTCTCCTTCAATTGTGATACCTTTTAAAGAGCCATGGGCAATTCGAACATTTCCAAATGCCTCTCCACTTGTAGAATGCTCAGTTACAATTTGAATTTTTGCGCCCATTCTATTTAAGACTTCAATTATACCAGTTCTGCTAGGATTCAACCCTACATTTTTCAGTAAAATTTCACTACCAGGTACAATAGCTCCCGCAACTAAGAAAAATGCAGCAGATGAAATATCGCCCGGAACATGTACATCTGTCCCAGTTAGATCACTTTTGTTCGTAACAGTGATTGTGTTTCCATCAATTGTTAGATCTGCACCAAAGGCTTTAAGCATATTTTCCGTGTGATTTCGCGTCGGAATTGGCTCTGTAACTTTTGTTTCACCTTCTGCAAGTAAACCAGCAAGAAGAATCGCTGATTTAACTTGAGCGCTTTTAACTGGCAGGGTATAATTGATTCCTTTAATCGCCGTCCCTCGGACTGCTATTGGAAGTAAGCTTCCATTAAATCTGCCATCAATTATTGCGCCCATCTGTCTCAATGGATTCACTACTCTGTCCATTGGTCGTTTGGAAAGAGAGGCATCCCCGTAGATTGTCGTAAAGAAAGGTAACCCAGCTAGGATTCCAAGCATTAGTCTTGTTGTTGTTCCTGAATTACCGAAATCTAAAGGTTGATCTGGCTCAACTAATCTTTTTACACCCTTACTTTTAATTATTAATGTTGTATCATGAACATCGATAGAAACGCCCATTTCCCTAAATGCTTCCACCGTCCTCATGCAGTCTTCCCCATCAAGAAAATGCGTGATTTTCGTTATTCCATTTGCTAAAGAACCGAAAATTACTGCTCGATGCGAGATTGATTTATCTCCCGGAACTAAAATTTCTCCCGAAAGCGGATTGTTCGATTGCTGCAATGTACATTCGCTCACTATCTATTCACATCCTTTATTCTATTGGCATTATTGTTGTATCATCGTTTCGTACCCATTATTCTCTAATAATGTTGAGCTTGCTACCTGAGCTTTCTTTGAACTAAAGCTCAGTCTCATATGGCCCGTAATATCTTCACGAACTTCAAGAATTTCTATGTTCTTAATACTAATTTTCTCTTGGGCCAATAACTGCACAATGGAAGCAATTGCACCGGGCTGATCTCTAATATCAACATACAAGTCGTAAAAAGCAGGAATAGCACCTTTTTTTGATTCTGCCAAACCGTCTCGATATAGCTTTGCTTTATTGAGATATGTAATCATTTCCTCTTTTTGATCATGATCCAGAAGCTGCTTTAGACCTTTCATCTCTTCTATCCACTCTTGAAGTAACACGGACATTTTATCCCGATTATGATAGAAGATATCCTGCCAAAGCTCTGGATTGCTTGAGGCAATGCGCGTAATATCCCGAAAGCCCCCTGCTGCGAGCTTTGGTAGGAATGCATGCGTATTTTCCCATTTTTTTGCTTGATGTACAAGGGATGAAGCGATTAAATGAGGAAAGTGTGATACAACACCAGTCATTTCATCATGCTCATTTGGCATTAAGACAACAAATTTACTTTTCGTTTGAATTAAAACGCCTTTTAAAGCTTCAATCTCATTGTGTTGATTTCCATTTGTAGGTGACAATACATAAATCGCATTTTCAAATAGATGTGCCTTTGCTGCTTGCACACCTCTTTTATGTGAACCAGCCATCGGATGGCCACCAATGAAAGTTACATTTTCACTGTTTAACGAACTTGCTGTTTTTAAAATCGCTCCCTTTACGGATGCGGTATCAGATATAATCACTTTCCGTTTAAAGGATACCGTTTTAAGTAGATTCACCAATGCGATTGTTTCCGAAATTGGTGCTGCCAGAATAATAAAATCGGATCGCTGTGCTGCCTCTATAAAATTAGTACTTGCCTCATGAATGATACCGTTTAAACGTGCAAACTCAAGTGAAGCTTCATTCAGATCATATCCGATAATATGATGATCACTTGATTGCGCCATGCCCTTTGCAAGGGAACCTCCAATTAAACCAATTCCTGCTACTAAAATCGTCTTTCGCATTTTATCACCTTACTTTACTATTGCTTCGTTATGGAATTCTAACAGAACGCGTTGTAGGTCTTCCATATCTTCACCTGTCCCTAAAGACACTCGAATTGTCTTTGGAATACCAAGTAGTTCACCAGGCCTTACTATAAAACCACGCTCTAATAAATACTGAAATACATCGATACCGCTTATCGGTGTTTCTACAAGGAGAAAGTTTGTTTCTGAGTGAAAGTATTTCCAACCGATTTGATTGAGAAAGTTTTTAAAAGATGCTTTCACCGTTTTATTTTTTTCATAACTATTCGTTATAAATACGTCATCGGATAGTGCAACAAGTGCAGCTTGCTGTGCAATAGAGGTAGTGTTAAAAGGTCCTCTAACAACATTTAACTTATCGATAATCATATGATTTGCTATACCATAGCCAATTCGTAACCCTGCTAATCCATAAGCTTTAGAAAATGTGCGCATTACAATCAAATTGTTATGATTTTTGATGTACGAAAGCACATCTATGTTAGCTTCTGGATCAACGTATTCAAAATAAGCCTCATCAAAAGCAATAAGAACGTGTTTCGGACAATTGTTCAAGAAAGCTTCAAATGCCTCTTTTGGAATTACAGTCCCGATTGGATTATTCGGTGAACAAAGCCAAATGATTCTTGTTTTTTCATCAATAGCTTCAAGCATCTTATCCAAGGCATGATAACCGTCAGCAGTTACTTCAATTTCCTTTACCTCTGCCCCTTCGATTAGGGAATAGTGTTTATATTGGCCAAAAGTCGGTGTTGCTGTAACAACATTCGATCCCGGAGCAAGGTATGTTCTGCACAGCATTTGAATGATTTCTTCTGTCCCGCTTCCAAATACTAATTGTGATTCTGCTACCTCCAGCTTGTTTGCTAATGCAGACCTTAATTCAGCAGTATAGCCATCTGGGTATATATTAAAGTCGGGCAATCCTTGTAAAAGCGCCTCTTTCACTTGATTTGAATAACCATATGGGTTTTCATTCGACGCGAGTTTTACGATTCGTTCTAACCCAAATTCTTGCTGGATTTCTTTCGTCTGCTTTCCCTGCTTGTAAGGAGTTAGCTGACTTAAGACTGGCTTTGCTTCCATTAGTTATTATCCCCCTTTACAAGGTCAGGTCGTAATTTAACAGCATCATGATGGAAAACATGCTGAATTTTTTCTTGTTCTTCCGTTGTATTAACAACCATCATTACTCGAATACATTTCGGTAAACTGTTCGGCACATCGATTTCAGCCATACACATGACAGGAACATATGTCCAACCCGAAATCTCCCTTAGAGCTTTTGCGGGAAATCCTGCATTTAAATCTTTCGTTACAGATATGAAAACGTGTGAAACATCAGTAGGTTGGACATTATTTTTCGCTACCATTTCCTCAATTAGTAATCTTGTATTTTCTATCATTTGGTTTTCTTCGTTTTGTAAGACCGTAGTTGCCCCTCTTAATCCCCTATTCATTGTACCATCAACCTTCTCTCAAATGATGTTAAATAAATTTCGATTTCAGTATCCTCTAATTCTCTTGTAACTGGTTTAGCTACATCCTCTAATAGCACCATTTGAATTTTGCTCTTTAATGCCTTTTTATCTGACTTCATTTTACTTATTAATGCTAAATTGTTTAAGTCCGTTCCAATAATCGGATATTTATTCGTTTTAAACCATTGAACAAGCTCATCAAATGGTAATTTTATCGAATATAATGCTTCGCTCACATGAATAGAAAATAAAAGACCAATAGCTACTGCTTCTCCATGAGTCAATGTCCCATATCCAAGTTCAGCTTCTAATGCATGACCTAATGTATGTCCAAGGTTTAAATACTTACGCACCCCTGATTCTCTTTCATCCGCTTCTACAATAGCAGCTTTAATTCTAATGCCTTGCTTCAGATGCTTCTGTAGCCCATGATTCGATACATTATAAATATCCACCATTAACAATGTATTGAAAAAATTCTTATCAGCAATCAACGCTTCCTTAATCAATTCCGCATAGCCTGACCGCACTTCACGCTCACTTAAAGAATGTAGTGTGTCAACATCATAAATAACTGCTTCTGGCGGATAGAAGTTACCGATCAGGTTTTTACCAAACTCATGATTAATTGCTACCTTCCCACCGACACTACTGTCATGAGCAAGAATCGTTGTCGGTATTTGAATATAATCAATCCCACGCATATAAGTTGCAGCAACGAAACCGGCAAGATCTCCAACAACGCCTCCGCCAAGGGCAATGATTAGTGATTCACGATCCAGACCAAATTCAATGGCTTCGGTTTGTAATTGGTAGAAGGTTTGGAGGTTTTTTGACTTTTCTCCAGCTGGGACGATAGACTGGAAAACCCGATATGCAGGTAGGTTTTCCAGAATATCCTTTAAATAGAGTGCTGCAACATGCTCATCCGTTACAACCAAAATGGATGAATATTCTTTATTCAGAAATTGCTTGATTTGCAATCGTAATGATTCTCCAATTGAAATCGTATAGGCGTTCGTGCTTGATTTAACTAAAATTTTCTCCACTAAAAACACCTTATTTCTTCGCGATAATCGTCAATTGCTTTTTTCAGTCTAGAGAATTCATCACTCGGAAATTGCTCCGTAATAGCTTTTGCTAGTTCAAATGCGACAATATGCTCCATGACTACAGAAGCAGCAGGAACTGCACATGCATCAGAACGTTCAACAGTTGCTTTGAATGGCTCCTTTGTTTCAATGTCGACACTTTGTAGTGGTCGTTTCATCAATGTCGGAATTGGCTTCATGACACCTTTTACAACAATCGGCATACCAGTTGTCATGCCCCCTTCAAAACCGCCAAGTCGGTTTGATGTACGGTAGTAACCTTTGTCTTTGTCCCAAGCAATTTCATCATGAACTTCACTACCAAACAATTCAGCAGCTTTAAATCCAATTCCAAATTCGACCCCTTTAAATGCATTGATACTCATTACACTTCCGGCGATTCTGCTATCAAGCTTACGATCATAATGAACATAAGACCCTACTCCAGCAGGCATGCCTTCTACATATACTTCACAGACTCCGCCAATGGAATCTCCTTCTTTTTTCGTTTTATCAATTTTATCCATCATTTCTTGTTCTACATTTTTATCCAAAACCATAACTGGTGATTCCTGCGATATCTTTATACGTTCTTCAATCGTAAGGTCGTCCTTATCTTCTGCACGAATACCCGCGATCTCTTTCACATATCCGCATACCTCGATCCCAAGGTGCTTTAAGAAAGTTTTGGCAACGGCTCCTGCAGCTACACGAGCAGCAGTTTCTCGGGCAGAGGATCTTTCTAAAACATTTCGCATGTCACGATGGCCGTATTTCAATGCACCATTTAAGTCTGCATGGCCTGGTCTTGGTTTTGTAACAACTCGTCTAAGCTTTGTATCCTCTTTAATAGGATCTTCTCCCATAATATCTGTCCAATGTTTAAAATCATCATTATGTATAACGAGCGAAATAGGAGAACCCAACGTATATCCATGTCGAATACCACTTGTTACCTCGACCAGATCCTTCTCGATCTGCATTCGCTTTCCTCTTCCATGCCCCCCTTGCCGACGTATTAAGGACTCATTAATGTCTTCTTTTAATAATGGCATTTGTGCAGGGAGTCCCTCGATAATTGTTGTTAGTTGTTTCCCATGAGATTCCCCTGAAGTTAAGTAGCGCAATGAACATTCTCCTTTACAATGATTTACTTAAAAAGCGGATATGATAAATCCAAAGTTTTTCTAACTACTATACCATAACTCCATTTGTTTATGTTGCATTTTTTCGAAAAAAATAATTTTACAAGTGATGAAGTCGGAGTAACCCAAAATTAAAGAGACGTTTTAACTGGTGACTCATTAATTTTTTGATAAAAAAATGTTTCTGCAAGATTGAAATCATATTTAGCTGGGTTAAAAATTTGCTCTGTACTTCCAACGAATAATACGCCATTTGGTTTTAATGCATTGCTGAAGTTTTTATAAATATTTTCCTTAGCAGAATCCGTAAAATAAATTAAAACATTTCTACATACGAGTAGATCAATGTTTGTAGGGTAGCGATCAGCTAGTAAATTATGCTTTTTGAATGTAATCATTTGCTTTAGTGACTCATCAATTTTATAAAGACTGCCCGTCATTTCAAAATACTTCTTTTTATAACTTGTTGGCAACTCTTTCAAAGCCTGTTCCATATAGATTCCTTGCTTTGCCTTTGCCAACACATTCGTATCAATGTCTGTTGCCAATATTTGAACAGGTACAGTGGGGAAATGTTCTTTCATCAAAATTGCTAAACTGTATGGTTCTTCACCTGTTGAGCAAGCGGCACTCCAAATAGATAACCGATTCCTATCCTTTAGAAGAATTGGCAGGATAGTGTCCTTTAAAACCTCCCACCTTTTTGCATTGCGGTAAAATTCAGACACGTTAATTGTTAATCGATCCGTAAATTCATTTAGCATATCTTTATCTTTGTTGAATGCTTCAAAATAAGATACGAAGCTAGAATAGCCTCTTTTATTTCGCAGTGTTGTAATTCGTCTTTTCATCTGTGTTTCTTTATATAACTGTAAATTAATTCCTAGCCTTATCTTTACCTTCTCAATGAACTCCATATAGTCATCTTTCATTGTTCTTAGCCTCTTTCACCCATAATTGTAAAAAAACCTCCGTTAAAAACGGAGGTTTATTTTTACTTAGTAAATCCATGCACTATCTTGTTTATTGTAAGAAACGATTTCACTTTCATCAAAGAATAGTGAAATTTCTCTCTCCGCACTTTCTGGAGAGTCAGAACCATGGATAATATTCTTTCCGACCGTCACGCCAAAATCTCCGCGAATTGTACTTGGAGCAGCTTCTTGTGGATTTGTTTTACCCATCATCTGGCGTGCAGTCGCGATTACATTCTCGCCTTCCCAAACCATTGCAAATACAGGACCAGAAGTAATAAAATCAACAAGCTCGCCAAAAAATGGTCTTTCTTTATGCTCACCATAATGCTTTTCCGCAAGCTCGTTTGAAATTACCATTAGCTTTGCACCAGCAAGTTTAAATCCTTTTGATTCAAATCGTTTTACAACTTCTCCAATCAAATTACGTTGTACGCCGTCTGGTTTTACCATTAAAAATGTCTTTTCCATTATTTCACCTCGTTATTATGTATAAAAACAGTAACCTCTAAAATTTTAACAAATTTTTATAAAAATAACAATATACATTATGAACGCCTTTTACCAATATATTTCGCAATATCCTGTAAGGTTTGCTTTGCCTTTGAAGCCGGTAACGAATCCAATGATTTTAAAGCTTTTTGGAGGTATAAATCGCTCGTTTCGTATGCCTGCTTAATCGCTTGTGTCTTTTTCAATTCAGAAATAATCTGCTGCATCTCCTGATCGCCAACTGTGCTGGGATTTGCAAAAATCTCCCTCAACAATTTGTAAAAGCTTTGATCCCTCATCGCATATAATACAGGCAATGTTATATTTCCTTGCAGCAAGTCATTTCCTGCTGGCTTTCCAAGTTCCTTGGCAGATGATGTAAAATCAAGGATATCATCGATAATTTGATAAGACATACCAATATAATATCCATACCGATACAATTTCCCTGCATCCCGTTCAGATAAGCCGCTTGCGATCGCACCAAGCTTGCAGCTCGTTGCAATAAGCAATGCAGTTTTACGTTTAATTCTTCTTAAGTAGTCACGAAGTGTTTGATCCCACTTAAATTTATCTTTGATCTGCTCTACTTCTCCAATACTTACCTCAACAAGTGTTTTAGAAAGCAATTGGTGAACTTGCACGTCTTTAATAGACGTTACAACCTCTAAAGCTCTTGCTAATATGTAATCACCTGTATACATAGCAACACGATTGCCATATACAGATTTAATGGTTGGTTTCCCTCTCCGAAGTTCAGCTTCATCAATTACATCATCATGGACGAGTGTTGCCATATGAATTAATTCAAGGGTAACTGCAATCTTTTGAATACGTTCTATGTTATAATTTCCAATTTGTCCTGCAAGCAATACAAATACTGGACGGATTCTTTTTCCTCCAGCATCCAAAAGAGCAACAGAAGCATTACGCAGAACAGGATGTTCTGCTTGTATACTTTGATGCAGTGCGGATTCAATTAGATCTAAATCTTTTTTTAAAAAACTATACATTTTTGGAAGTCTCATATTATGTCACCTTATTTATAACCTTGAAAAATAAATAGTATATTTGCGGGGTTAATTTGTATTTTGTGAATAACTTAGTTACCGGTATAGCCACGTCCACAAAGTGCTAAAGCCGCAGTAAGCCTTCCACACCCTCTTGACAATCTAAATTAACATCGATTTCATATGAAGAATGGCCGAATAATACCGGGATAAAACCTAACGTCGGCATCTCCATACAGGAGCATGTTCCATTTTAGATGAACTTGACTTTTCGTTCAAATCGGGAAAAGTCATAGTTTATCTTATACTTAGGAGTGAATCTTCGCCTAAGGTATTATCGACAAGTTTAACCACCCGGGACAAGGTCCATATGCCACTAACCGAGCTTTTGTTCTACCATTATTTCTTAAAGCCCATATGCATTGCTGCAACCCCGCCTGTATAGCTTTTCATCTCAACATGAGAGAAACCAGCATCCAAAAACATCTGTTTTAATTCGGTTTTTCCAGGGAAATCCTTCGCAGATTCTTGAAGCCAGGAGTATTCTTTATAGCTTTTCGCAAATAGCTTGCCGAATAAAGGCATAATAAAACGGAAGTACAAGTAATAACCCTGTCTGAAACCAATTAGCGTAGGTTGTGATGTTTCTAAACATACAACCTTTCCACCAGGCTTTACAACCCTGTACATCTCTTTTAAGACCGTCATATAATCAGGAACATTTCTTAACCCGAATCCGATTGTAACATAGTCAAATGTATTATCATCGAATGGAAGTTCCATTGCATTTCCATGTACGAGTTCCAATTGATCCAGTTTTAATTCCTGTTGCTTCTTTTTAGCGATAGAGAGCATATTCTTACTAAAATCAAGACCAATCACGGTGCCTTCTTTTGCAACAGCTTCTGCAAGTGAGATGGACCAATCCCCAGTACCGCAGCATACATCTAATGCTTTAGACCCCTTCTTAACCTGCATTCGCTTCATGACATCTTTACGCCATGCAACATGTCGTTGAAAAGAGATAATCGAATTCATCGAGTCATACTTCGTATAGATTTTTTCAAAGACGTGGTGCACACGTTCTTCTTTACTTTGTTCGTGCATAAGTCAACCTTCTTCCACAATCGAGGATTGATAAAAACTCATATTTTCTAGTTTTTTTCTAATTAACGATTGAAATGCTGCATATTTACCAGGTACCTGTGATAGAGCTTTATCAACTTTATCTAGTTGTTTTTCGATTAACGAATCAATTGGATTTAACCCCGTTTTATACGAAGTATCGATATTCATTTCCTTCCACTGTACGAGTAATGGTGTCCTATTAGCCGTAGCACCTATTTTTTCATGAACTAACCTTTCTGTTAGCAACCAATCACTTATAACTTGATTCAATTCGTCTCCATGAAGAAATCGCGCTACTCGTACAAGCAGCATGGAATCAATTTGTTTTGTTACATCCATAAACGTCTCAAATGTTTCAATCTCTTTGTAATAAAGTTTCATTTTGTATTCATTAATATTCTTAATTGCAATTGCAAGTGTATGTATTAGTTCAACATCTTCTATTTCAGACAATAGATAATAATATAATCCACTGTAATAATCTCCTGCTAAAACATTAAGCTGCTTGCTTAGCTTCTCTTCTTTCGTTTCATTCTCTTCATTACCAATTGGTACTAAATCATGTGTATCAAGTGCCATCTGCACCATCATCGTTGTGATGACGAAACGTTCCTTTTGAATGATGCTTAAAGAATCACAACTAAAGACTAATTCAGCTAAAATCTGCAGTTTCCCTTCATGAATTATGGGCTTTTGTATATGTCTTTCAAGATATTCATTATGGATTTTATCTTCTAGTAGATTTCTTATATGTTGAATTTCTGTCATTGAAGTGTTCAAAGATATCACCTTAGCCCTTTCATCCTTCGAGTGCTTTCGTTATTATAGCATATATTGTCGGTTATAAAAACGAAAGAATACGGAGGATGGTTAAAAAGTGATAGGATTTACTAAAACCTTATCGATTATCTAGTTCACCGTGACTCGTTTGAATAATTGCCTTACCTCTGACTTTTACAGCTGAAGTATGCTCTGTAAATTGCGCTATCATAACTTCACCTTCATCCAGTTTTTCGGTGTGATGAAATTTCGTGTCATTCCCTCGGGTCAAACCGATTACATTTACTCCATCTTCTAAAGCCTTAATAACAAAAAAATCCGATTTAATCGAAGAATTGTTCATTGCTGTTTTTTGCCCCTTTTTATATTTACTATGTCCTATTATATTATGAAAGTCAATTTAATTCTCGGCGTTTTTAGAAAACTTGACGTTCTTTAAATGGATTCCTAGTAAGTGTATTTTGCTTTCTTAGAATCACTTATGCAGATATGAAAGTTTTATACTTTCATATCTGCCAAAATAATAGAAAAAGGGTACGTATGATTACGCACCCTTTTTACGCCCTATGTAGCTTATTTTACGCTGTCTTTAAGGGCTTTTCCTGGTTTGAAAGCAGGAACTTTACTTGCTGGAATTTCAATCTCTTCTCCAGTTTGCGGATTACGTCCTTTACGTGCTGAACGCTCGCGTACTTCAAAGTTACCAAATCCGATTAACTGTACTTTTTCACCATTTTTAAGTGAATCCATGACAGATTCGAAAACTGCGTCTACAGCTTTTGTAGCGTCTTTTTTAGAAAGCTCACTTTTTTCAGCAACTGCATTCACTAAGTCTGTTTTGTTCATGACATTCACCTCCTCCCAAAATGTATGCTTCGACATGGGAACAAAATAAATCCATTTCTATGAATCCATTCTGCACACTTGTTTGCCTCTTTATACGCAAATGTCATTCAGTTCATTTGATGACAAGGCTTATATTAACTGAGTTTGCGATAAAATTCAACAATAAGTAACGATTTTATTGATATTTATTTGCAAAAAAGCCAAAAATGCCCTCTGAATGACGAAAAACCACCCATTTTTTGGTAAATCTGTAAAAGCTATGTGTCCCATGGCTTACAGCTGGTTTATTATACATATACGACACTAGCTGTAAATTTCCTTCCGTTCATAAAAATTTTTTTATCAATAATTAGCCTATAAGAAGTAAAAATTTCAGCTTTGCAAACTGAAATTTTGTTAATTTCTATAAAAAAAGGTAATTAATACGTCATTTTTATATCCCTATTTTCACAGCGTGAGATTGAAATACATTAGAATTGAAAGTAACTGCGAACTAACTTCTCGGCTGTTTTCTTCAAGTATGTGCAATAATCGCTGTCCGGGATCGCTTCGAGCGGATGCTTTCCGTGGGCACGGCTTCAGCCTCTCCGGAAGAAACCCACTTCCGGGGAGCGACAGTACAAGGAGGCTCACCAGCACCCCTTTGGATGCGCGAATTATATTTCCGGAGCGGATATACGCACAAACATTATGTGTTAATTCGAAGTTTATATTCATTTTGAGCTAAGTTAAAGCAAAACAAAAAGCAGCTTATAATCAGCTGCTATAAAATAATTGCTATTAGTCCTCCGGATCCTTCATTTATGATTCTTTCTAGCGTATCCTTCAGTTTATATCTGGCGTTCTCAGGCATTAGTGATATTTTAGCTTGGATACCTTCGCGCACAATGGAGCTGAGTGATCTGCCAAAAATATCGGATTCCCAGATGGATAATGGGTCTTCTTCAAAGTCCTGCATTAAGTACCGAACAAGTTCTTCACTCTGTTTTTCCGTTCCGATAATAGGAGCAAATTCAGATTCTACTTCTACTCGAATCATATGGATGGAAGGTGCAACGGCCTTCAAACGAACACCAAATCTTGAGCCTTGGCGAATGATTTCAGGCTCATCCAATAACATATCCTCCAAAGTTGGGGCGGCAATTCCATATCCCGTTTGCTTTACCATTTGTAAAGCTCCGGAAATATGATCATATTCCCTTTTCGCATATGAAAAGTCTTGCATTAATTCTAAGAGATGATCTTTCCCACGAATTTCTTCTCCCACAATTTCCTTTAAAATTTGATCATATAAGTGATCTGGTGCATGCAAGTCAATCTCAGCTACCCCTTCACCCATTTCCATTCCCGCAAGGTTTGCTTTATCAATATACTCGAATTCAGAAAAATTGCCGACAATATGATCAACATCCCGTAATCTTCTAATATCTTTCACGGTTGTTTGAATTGCTTCTTGGTAGTTCTCTCTTAGCCAATGGTTTTCTTTTAAAACCATGACCCAACTTGGAAGATTAACATTCACTTCAAGAACTGGGAATTCATATAACGCTTCACGGAGAACATTATAAACATCATGTTCTGTCATCGATTCGATACTCATAGAAAGTACTGGGATATCGTATTTTTCTGCTAAGTCTTGACGTAGTAATTCTGTTTCCTGGCTAGATGGTCGAACGGAATTAACTACCATAATAAATGGCTTCCCGACCTCTTTCAACTCTTCCACAACTCGGGATTCTGCATCTTCATAATCATTACGCGGAATTTCTCCAATGGATCCATCTGTGGTCACAACTACGCCAATCGTTGAATGCTCTTGAATAACTTTTCGTGTACCGATTTCGGCTGCATCATGAAACGGAATCGGGTCTTCATACCATGGTGTGTTAATCATCCTTGGTCCATTTTCATCTTCAAACCCCTTAGCCCCTTCAACTGCATAACCGACACAATCCACAAGACGAACATTTACGTCAAGCCCTTCATCCACAGTTAGTTGAACAGCTTGATTTGGGATAAACTTTGGCTCTGTCGTCATAATTGTACGTCCAGCTGCACTCTGGGGTAATTCGTCATGCGCCCTCGTTCGTTCACTCTCATCTTCAATATTCGGTAACACAACTAACTCCATGAACTTTTTAATAAATGTCGATTTTCCTGTACGGACTGCACCAACGATTCCTAGATAAATATCTCCATTTGTCCGTTTGGAAATATCTTTAAAAATATCGATTTTTTCCAAAAGATCCCCTCCCGATCTCCGTACTTTAATATGGACCACCCGTAATATATTGACATTATGAGTCTATGATGTTGTCCTATTAAAATATGACTTGTTTCAGTCTGTTTCCTAAATTAATTCACCCTAGAGCAATTTATTCAGGCAAAATAAATGAAAAAAATAAAATTCCCTTGCAACAATATATGTTACAAGGGAATTTATATGTTATATTTATCAAAACTTTAACCGTTATTTCTAATTTCCTCTCATCCTACGCTTTACTCCTCTTCCATTAAGAAAACCGGCTCATTATCTTTAATGGTATAAGGAAGGGAATATGCTGGCACAAAAGGAGTGTGATCGGCTAAAATGTAACGGATGTCGTCGCCTTCTTTATAATCATGATCATATTCATTTAAGGCATTATTTAAATCGATACTGTAATCAACATAGAGATTACCGTCCACATCCATAATAATAGGCAAATTCTCCTGCGAATACGGACTGACTACAGTTGGAGCGTTATTTAAACCTAGTTTTTCATAATCAATTGTATATAGACCGTTTACAATTTTTTCGCCGTATGCTGGATAAATATGTTCACTCCGAAAAATATCTAATTGGACATTTACACTGCGAATTGCTTCGGTTACACGTAAGTCAATTAATTTAACCCTTGGATCATCTTCAGGTGTGATTAATGTATATTGATAAACGCCGCCTTGTTCATAAGCATTTCCAGGTGCATTAGATAAATTGCCGTTTTCTTTTAATAAAGTGAAATCAACTAAATACTTTTCAAAGATTGGCGTATCGCTCGACTTTGTACGTATTGGCACCAAACCTTGTTTCTCTTCTCGATAATCGTTAACAGCATTTTGAACGGTATCCAATTGATCTTCGTATGGAATTTGATTTTGCTCTCTTTCACTTTGTGGATACAGACAGCCACTTAATAGCACTGAAAGTAATAGTATTCCGATAATTTTATAATATGTATGCTTCATTGCAATAGCCTCCTTATCAGCTACCGTGTAGGACCACTTAATACGACGTAAAGAATGATTAGTCCACCCGAAATTAATGAAAGGTATGCCATAAAGGACACAATCCCAGCTAACCATCCTTTCAATTTTTTTCTACTCAGTACAATTAAACCAATAGCTACTATTAATAAAAACATTCCAACAAAAGAGATATACATCATAAGCATCGATAATGACATTTTTGTTCACCCCAGATCTCTATTTTCCTTTGCACACCGTATTATAACATATGAGTCATACCTGCACGTATCGAAATGGTAAATTAGTACAGCCGCTTTCAACAAACAAATACCCGAAATGAAGGGGGCCTCTCCATCCCGGGTTGACTAAATAAAATCCTCAGCAACTCTATCCATGAATGCTTGTGCGATTTATCTTATGCAAGGATATAGTATATCGTATCCGCAGGTTACCTATGATTCGTTATTTTTTAAATAAATGGTTTAACGATTGCATGTCCCCTGGCATTTTATTATTAACAATTGCTTGAACAATTTTATCTTCTTTTTCTTTTGTTAAAGGTCTATCTGCCATTTTTGCTAAATGCCTCACTAAATTTCGAACTGTTTTTTCATCCGAAAAATTTGCGTTTTTTACAGAATCGGCCACCTTCATAACATCATCCGGGTTAATATTGGCATTTTTTTGTAACTTGTCAAACATTCCCTTTTGAAAATTATTCACTTATTCTCCTCCTTGCTATAATCATTCAACATAGTATATGCAAGGAGGTTGATAACGTGTTATTGCGTATAACGCTCGTTTAATAAGATTGAAATATCATCCATTTCGTCTCGTTTATCTCTGCTCATGAGTTCATCAACAACTGCTTTAGGTGTTTTTTCTTCAAATAATATTTGATAAATTCCCGAAGTAATTGGCATCTCCACTTGTTGCTCTTTTGCAAATTGATATGCTGCTTTTACGGTCCTTACACCTTCAACAACCATTCCCATTTGCTCAAGAACATCATCTAGCTTATTGCCTTTTCCTAATAAATTTCCAGCACGCCAATTTCGGCTATGGACACTTGTGCACGTTACAATTAGATCTCCAACACCTGGCAGCCCCAAAAAGCTAAGTGGATTTGCACCAAGCGATGTTCCTAACCGAGCAATTTCAGCAAGCCCCCTAGTCATTAATGCAGCTTTTGCGTTATCGCCATAGCCAAGCCCATCCGAAATTCCCGCTCCTAAAGCGATTATATTCTTTAAAGCCCCACCTAGCTCTATACCAAGTATATCTGAGCTTGTATAAACTCGAAATGTATCACTATTAAAAAGGTCTTGTGCGATCTTTGCATTATCCATGTTAACAGCAGATACTGTAACAGTTGTAGGGTGCCTTAATGCTACCTCTTCTGCATGACTAGGACCTGAAAGAACAACGATTTCCTCATAATCGTAGGTTGTCAATTCCTCACTAATCATTTCAGAGACCCTTTTTAATGTATCTGGTTCAATTCCTTTCGATGCATGAATAATGGTGGGCTTTTCTGCTAACATGTTATTTAAATTCTGGGAAACTTCTCGAATCGCTTTTGTTGGAACTACAACAATTATAGCGGCAACTCCAGTAACAGCTTCTTTTAAATCGTGAAAAGCTGTTATTTGCTCCGGCAAAATGCCCTGTAAATATTTTTCGTTTTTACGAGTACGATTAATGGTTTCTGCCTGTTCCTTACGGTGTGACCATAGGCGAACATCATGCCCATTATCTGCTAGTACAATACTTAATGCAGTACCCCAGCTTCCTGCTCCTAACACTGCAACATTTGCCATAAGTCTGGTCTCCTTTTTTCTAGCTCCAGCGCCTAGCGAGACTTCCTTCACCTCCGTATGATAAAGAAGACTTGCCGACTGTCAAGACACGAGGCCTAGTCGCACTTATACCCTTCCGGTGAAGTGAATCTCCAAAGTACGGGAGTCCGTACATCGCTTACCGGGCGCTTCCGCTTTTGTTCACTATTGTCTTCTTCTTGCAAATAGTTTAATTGGTGTACCAGTAAAACCAAATGCATCCCGGATCTTGTTTTCCAGAAAACGTTCATAAGAAAAATGCATCAATTCAGGATCATTAACAAAAATGACAAAGCTTGGCGGCTTCACAGCTACTTGTGTCGCATAGAGCACCTTTAATCGTCTCCCTTTTACGGTAGGAGTTGGATTCATAGCGAGTGCATCCATAATAACATCATTGAGTACATTTGTTGGTATACGTTTTGCATGACTTTCACTTGCAATTTTGATGGCTGGTATTAGTGTATGCAGCCTTTTCTTCGTCTTTGCGGACAAGAATACAATTGGCGCATAATCTAAGTATTGGAAATGCGCACGTACATTTGCTTCAAATTCTTTCATTGCCTTTTCATCTGATTCAACAGTATCCCATTTATTTACAACAATTACAATACCTCGACCAGCATCGTGGGCATACCCAGCAATACGCTTATCTTGTTCTCTAATGCCTGTCTCTGCATCAATCAATATAAGGACGACATCTGATCGTTCGATTGCCTTTAAAGCTCGCAAAACACTGTATTTTTCTGTTGTTTCGTATACTTTCCCTCGTTTACGCATTCCTGCAGTATCAATAATCACGAAATCCTGATCATCTTTATAAAGATGCGTATCAATGGCATCTCTGGTCGTTCCTTCTATTTCACTTACAATAACTCGGTCCTCATTCAAAAGTGCGTTTACCAATGACGATTTACCAACATTTGGTCTACCAATCAGACTAAAATAAATGGTATCTTCATTTACTTCGTCCTCTGAAACCTCTGGAAAATGACTGACAACCTCATCCAGTAAATCACCGAGTCCAAGTCCATGTGAACCTGAAATTGGGAATGGTTCTCCGAATCCGAGTGAATAATATTCATAAATCGTCTCACGCATTTCAGGGTTATCAATTTTATTAACTGCCAGTACAACTGGTTTATTCGATTTGAATAATAATTTTGCAACTTCTTCGTCTGCGCCCGTTATTCCTTCCTTACCATTGAGAATAAATATAATAACATCTGCTTCATCAATAGCAACTTCAGCTTGTTGACGCATTTGAACAAGTAATGGTTCATCACCGATTTCAATTCCACCAGTGTCAATTAAATTAAATTCTTGATTCAGCCATTCAGCAGAAGCGTATATCCGATCACGGGTTACACCCGGTATATCTTCAACGATTGATATTCTTTCACCAACCAATCTATTAAAAATGGTTGATTTTCCCACATTTGGTCTTCCTACAATTGCAACCACAGATTTCCTCATATAAAGGAACATCCTCTCTCTTTATGTCTATTTACCTTGTTCACGCGATAACGGACTGTAATCCTGTAATCCCCACCTTTATGCTTATAGTAGCCAAAACATGTGAAAGTGGAGAGGAACAGCTCATAAATTCCTAATTCTGTTCAAGGCTTTCGGTCTCCCTTGTGTACTAACTTTCAGCAGGAGTAAGACCACCCACTGAATGAAGTTTCACTTTATACATTCTAGCAAAAGAAGGAAATATTAACAATAAGTATTAATGTTTCACAATAATAAACAGTTCTTCACTTAAAGCATGCGCAATCCCATCCATAATTGCTTCAAGATTAGCTGCAATTAGTTCCAATTCCTGTTTTGTTTCGCATAAAAAGATCGGGGCACCACCAGCTATTTTTCCCCTATTGGTTGTAATTACAGCTAGAATAGCTTTTTCGATATTCATTTCTTATGCGCTCCTTTTTTATAAGCGTTTGTTTCCGAAGGCATTCGAACTGCATTTTCTAGTACTGGTACAGAGCCGATCACTTTTTTAGCTACCGCTGCATCACGGATTTGCGGAAGAACAAAAACACCCAAACGACCATCGTCTAAGTCACGTTTAATTAATGGCATAAGTGCAGGTGTCCCCGAGTCTCGAAAAACACCTAATGCAACAGATACATCGTGAATAATCGCTTGACGTTGACCAAGATTGCCAATTGTAGTTATTGCATTCATATTCTTAGGTGTTACAATAAACCCCATACCATATTTCATAATCTCCTTTTGCCGCTCAGCTAATCCAATGTTCATAATATAAATATTATCTACATGAAGTCCAGCTCCATCAAAGGAAATATCTGCTCGATTAATTTCTGCAATATCTTCTAGTATTGAGCCACTCATCAAAATGTGCCCTAAAATAAAGCAGATAATAGCAATGATAATTGCGATAAACACATTCCATATAATATACGTTAGACTTGTTAGAAATCCTGTAAACATAACTAGATAATTTCTGCTTTCAAAGGAGATTGCTATTCCTTCAATATATGTCTTCCCTCTTGTTACAAGTTCAAAGCTGTCCATTTCTGTTAATGTATTTCTTTCCATATTGCGTACATCCCTAAATTGAGTTGCAGCAACCGTTAAGAGCGTCACAGCAGTGAATTCTTTTTCCAATAAAGCAGGTACAGCCAATGCCCCCAACGACGCGGCAATAAATCCTAATGACAAATGAATGATTTTGCCGTGTAAATAAGTAGGATATTGTCTGTAATCCGTTCGCAATAAAAGAATTCTCGCTATTGTTCCAGTCACAATCCCAAATAGAATCGGGAAAATATATCCACTCATTTTCTCACCTCTAGAAATTCTGTAGAAATGCTTATTTGTAGTATGTCTAAAAATGAATAAAATAGTAGTGGATATTAAAAGTTATCGAGAATAGTATTTCGAAAAGTTATTAATTTATTACCTACAAAAAATGATCCCTGTTTTTATACAGAGACCATTTTCATTTAAAAATGGGTGAGAACACCCCAAAATGTATTATTTTTTATATTTATTTAATTGATCACCAATAAAGTCACCAAGCTGGAACCCAGTTTGTTCGTCATCTTTTTCGTATTGCTGATACTCTTTTTGTTCTTGCTCCTGTTCTAGTTCTTTAATACTTAATGAGATACGTTCTTCAGCTTCATTCACATCAAGTACTTTTACTTTTACTTGTTGCCCTACTTCAAGAACTTCTTGTGGTGTGCCAATATGACGGTTTGCAATCTGTGAAATATGAACCAACCCTTCTACACCAGGTAGTATCTCAACAAAAGCACCAAAGTTCACTAAGCGTTTCACTGTACCTTCAATAGTCGATCCAGCAGTAACACGATTTTCAATATCTGACCATGGCCCTGGGAGTGTGTTTTTATGTGATAGTGAAATACGCTCATTATCGCGATCTACAGATAGTATTTCTACTTGAATCTTATCTCCCTCTGAAACAACATCCGAAGCTTTAGCAACATGTTCATGTGCTAATTGAGAGATGTGAACTAAACCATCGACACCACCGATATCTACAAATGCACCGAAGCTAGTAATCCGTTGAACAGTTCCTTCTAAAACCTGTCCCTCCTCAAGTGATTGCAGTAACTCATTCTTTTTTGCGTTTGCTTCATCTTCCACTACTGCGCGGTGAGAGAGGATAATACGATTTTGCTCACGGTCTAAATCAGCAATTTTAACAGTTAGAGACGTATCCTTATAATCAGAAAAATCCTCTACAAAATGCGTTTCTACTAACGATGCTGGGATAAACCCTCGAAGCCCAACATCAACAACTAGTCCGCCTTTGACAACTTCTTTAACAACCGTTTCAAATACCTCATCGTTGTTGTATTTCTGCTCTAAATCTTCCCAAGCAGCTTCAGCATCTACTGCCTTTTTTGACAAAATAACTTCATCATCTTCTAATTTTTTTACTTTTAGTGTAACTGTATCGCCTTCTTTTACAACATCAGACGTACTTTCAACATGTAAGCTTGAAAGTTCACTGATTGGCAAAATACCTTCCGTTTTATAGCCAATATCTACAAGAACTTGTTTCTCTTCTAATTTTATTACAGTTCCTGTAACCGTTTCCCCTACATTTAATTGCTGTAAATCTTTGTTTTCTTCACTCATATCCATAGCCCTCCTAGACAGTCCAATATCCCAATATAATGGAAATAGTAAACATGATTAAAACTATTCTTTCTATAACTTCTAATAATTACAATTATTTGTCAAGTAAAGTTTACTCATTTTGATATTTTTCTTTTAAAGCGATCATTTCCTGTGTGATGTCATGTGCCGTTTACTTTGGAGATGCTTTAGATTCTAGTTAGTAAACTTTCTATCTGAAAGACCTCTTTTTACTGGAAAGGAATTGATTCATAAACATAATTCCCCTAAAAAACGTCTTTCAAACAATTCCTTTTTCACTATAGACAGATGTTTGCTGTAAAAGTGATTTCAACAAAGGATCCAATTTCGAATATGGTTGAAGCATATAATTAATGGCCCAATTTTAGGTATGTTGTCTCTTCCAATGGACCCTATCTCATATCTTTGCCACAGCTTTTAGAATTTCCCCTGCTACTTCATTAATACTTAGGGATGTCGTATCAACCTCGATTGCATCTTTTGCTTTAATTAAAGGAGAAGCTTCGCGATTTGTATCAATTCGATCTCTTTCTTCGATTTCTTTCTTTAATTCTTCCATACTCGATGCAATGCCTTTCTTGATGTTTTCCTCATATCTTCGTTTCGCTCTCTCTTCAACGGAAGCAATTAAGAAAATCTTCACCTCTGCATCTGGAAGTACATGTGTACCTATATCTCTTCCATCCATGACTACACCACGATCGTTTGCCATCTCTTGTTGTCTTTGAACCATTTCTTCCCGAATCGATGCATGCTTGGCAACGTGAGATACCTTCGTCGTTACATCTTGAAATCTTATTTCATTGGTTACATCTTTTCCGTCCAATAAAACAACTTGTCCAGCTTCCGATTGTTTTAATTCAATTACTGTATGCATTAATACTTCTAAAATAGCTTGATCATTTTCTAGATCAATACCTTGGTTTATTGCTTTTAACGTTAACGCCCGGTACATAGCACCAGTATCGATATAAATATAAGATAATTTTTCTGCGACAATTTTAGCTACGGTGCTCTTCCCAGCAGCTGCCGGGCCATCGATGGCAATTGCAATGTTTCCTTTTTGCATTGTTGACATTCATTCCTCTCATCAAGTAAAACTTCATGCCTGCTAATTACTGAATAATCCCTTCTTGTTTATTATGTACCTATTAAGTAGGATATAAAGCAGCAGATAACTAATTAAAACTTGGCAAACGCCAAGTTTTTCATACTTAGTTTATCATAACATAACTCCTCTGTTGCACCAATAAAATACGTCAAACCAGTCAACATATTATGTTAATTCTTTCTTTTTCGCTTCTCGTTGTTTATCAAAACAGAATCGTACAATCAGTTGACGATTTGGCTTTGTGATAGTATGGAATTTCAGCGATATAAGATTAATTCGACTATTAGCTTCCCTATTTAAAACTACTTCAGCCCGGGCATATATATAATAAAATTGATTATCATTCATTTGTAACGCAAACCAAGCATCAACTATTGTACCAATCTCCAACGAAATATGTTTTGGTACGAGGACTGCAAGCCCACCTCCACTAATATCGGAGGTAACTGTAACAAATGGTTCAAATTGATGATTCGTACTATGTATGGCGATATCGACTGCTGTTTCAACCCTTACATATTCCCTGCGTTGTATCCGCTCCACTTTATCTGGTGAAGGACTTTTAATAGCGAGTGCTGGTATGTTTAAATTTACCTTTGCCACTATCTCAGATGTAAATTGATAGACGACTTGATCTTTTCCTACGAATTTTACTTTAAATAGTCTTCTTTTCGGTAATATTTTTGTTTTTCTCGTTTTTTCATCGATTGGATAATCAATAATTAAATAGTTATCATTTTTTTCAATAATTTTGCAATAATAAGTATACTGTTTTCCGGACTCTTTTAGTTCAAGATTAAGTAGTGTTCCGATTTCCATAATGAATCACCCCAGTTTATGCAATTTTCAAACGTCATACGATATACCTATATTATTGCAGAAACATAGAAAAAGGGAAAGGCTTTTTGCCTATCCCTAAAAGTTTGCTGCAAAATTAATTTCAGTGCCGTCTAATTTCTCTACCTTTTCCTCTCTGCCATTCATTGCATTAATAAATATACGATAGGTGTCATTATCCATTACACCCAAAAATTCATAGGTCAGTACTTCTTCGTCAAGATCATTGTCGATAACAGCTAAAAACTCTTCCTGAATATCCACATTCGAATTAACCATTTCTTTCGCTTCTTCCATCGATAATGTTGGTTCAGGTATATCACGTTCGGTGTGATTCATATAGTAGTTACGCGCTGTTAATCCAATAACCTCTCCATCATCCAATGCTACTTTTACTTCTACTGCATCCGAGTATACTCTTACTCCATCTTGATTATAAACAAAGGAATAGAGACCGACATTATCGTATTCGCTGCTTTCAAAAAGCATCATACTATCAAGATCGTGCTTTTCTAAATAGTCTTGTGCCTTTTCTGCTCCTTCATTCAGACTAATTTTATTTTCAGCAATTGGTCTTGTAATCAAGACTGTTAATGGGTGACCTCCTTGCTTGGCCAAATCCATATAACCACTTTCATCTCCATTCTGATAGGAAAGACTGTAAATCGGAATATCTGATCCTTCGCCAGTTTCTGCTATAGTCAGGTTTTCTTGATTTTCTACATTTAAAATTTCCATTCCCTTTTTTAATGCCTCTTCTTCTCGAATTTCTTTCCCGTTTAAATGTTTGTACTGATGTTCTTCTGAAGAGGTCCCAATAATTGGAGAATCCGCATATCCCTCGGAATAACCTTCAACCGATTTTTCAACGGTCGTGAAACCATCAATAATCGTGTTATCCATCGGTTCATCTTCATTTGCCAATGCTAGTTGTACATCCATCCAGCGTAAATTATTCTCTAAAGCCATATGCTGAACTTCTCTCAACTCATCCTTAATATCTCCTGATTGACTATATAGCTTTTTCAATGTACTCGTTTCATCATCTGTAAGAGGTGAATCATCCAAGTCCCTTACAGCTGTTCGATACGTAAAATCACCGATATTGGAAAGAAATTCCTCGGTTTTATTAAAAGGTAGCAAACCTAATGGCAGCTGCCCTACATTGGTTAACGCCTCTGATGTCAATCTCCAAATTTCTACAAATTGGGGTGATAATTTTTCTGACGAATTCATTGCTAAAGTAGTTCCGATCTGATCATGCAACAAGTCCATATGATACGTTAATTCATGGAATGAACGTTGATACGTATTTTCCGCTTGGATTAGAATGGAGTTTTTCTCTTGATGTTCCATATAGCCCCAGAACGCTGTTCCTGCAATTCCTAAAGCAAGTAAACCAATTAATATCCACCGAAACATTTTCTCACACCTTTCTAATTACAGAATATATGTTTACCAATTTTCTTGATTTGAGGTCTTGTCCAAATCCATCCTGATGTTGCGGTATCCGGATTAAAATAGTAAGTAGCATTTCCTGAAGGATCCCACCCATTTATTGCATCAAGAACAGCTTGTCTTGCAGTCTCGTTTGGTGTTAGCCAAATCTGACCATCCGCAACTGCTGTAAAAGCTCTCGGTTCAAAAATAACACCTGATACGGTATTTGGAAAAGTCGAACTTTCTACTCTATTTAGAATTACGGCAGCAACTGCCACTTGACCTTCATATGGCTCTCCTCGTGCTTCGCCATATACAGCATTCGCCATCAATTGAATATCATTTTGGGAATATCCCTGAGGCACATTTACAGCCGTTACATTTGATCCGGATTGATCACCTTGCCCTTGTTGCTGCTGTGCATTACGATCGCCACCACCATAATGGGAGAAGTCCTTCCCTTGATTAATATTTTCTTTTACAAACCCCTCATCATAGTTACTAGCTTGAACAAGCTTATCTTTAGTAGTCTGACCAGCTAACCCATCCACTTCCATACCAAATTCATATTGAAAGTTGCGAAGTGCCCAATACGTACCCCAGCCAAATACACCATCAATTTTACCATTGTAGAAACCAAGGTATTGCAACCGGGATTGTAATTCAATAACGTCATCCCCTACCGCTCCATGCTGTATGACTTGTGAGCTAAAAGCATTTACAGTTTTTGTAGTTGAATCTGGCTGCAGTCCAATTAGTGATATAATCATAATCATGAGTAAAAAGACTGCTTTTCGATTGACCATACTTTTTCCTCCCGTTAGTTCTATTGGATTGCAATACCTATTTTTTGAGTAATTAGCCTTTTTATTCATCTTTGGCCATTTAAATAAAAAACCTCCTGCAAATCCACAGATTTACAGGAGGTAATTTTCTTTATAATGAATGAAAAGGACTGAGAAGTTCGAGGCAGCAAAGCTCTCCGTAACGGGCTTAAAAGGATGTGGTGACTTCAACGTTCGACACAGGACGTGTGGGTACTTAGTCGAAGGACCTCTGTTCTTTTTCACCGGACTTTTTGAATAACCTGTTTATGATGTTCCATTTGAAGTGGTGTTTTGTTCGCTATTTTCATACGATGCAAAGCAATAACCCACAACACGACCATGAATGGGATTAAGAAGTACATCCAATAGCTAACCAAGCTCGTTAATATATAGTTATAGATTCCATGTAACGTAAACGGAATAATAAATGCTAATCCTAAATTTAGTTTCTGCTTTTGTTCATTCATCTTGGCCTTTCCAAAATAGTAACCCATAATAATACCGAACAATGCATGGGACGACACCGGGAAAAATGCACGTAAAAATGCGTACTCAATCCCATTTGTTACTAGGTAGAGAACATTCTCGACAGATGCAAACCCCATACTAATAGATCCAGCATAAACGATACCGTCATAATGGTCATCAAATTCAGGATGGTGATAGATAGCAAACATAAAAATAAACCACTTAAAAAATTCTTCAAAAAAAGCAATCTGAAAAAAAGATTCAATGATTCGATTACTATTTATCCCTTCAGC
The DNA here is from genome assembly GCF_038002145.1 of Oceanobacillus sp. FSL W7-1309. Classification (NCBI taxonomy): domain Bacteria; kingdom Bacillati; phylum Bacillota; class Bacilli; order Caryophanales; family Bacillaceae; genus Oceanobacillus; species Oceanobacillus sp. FSL W7-1309. The sequence continues at coordinate 652,722 of NZ_JBBOBX010000002.1, read as the reverse complement.
TGCAAAAGCATACTGGATAAACATAATTGGAAACACCAATAAAGCCCCCAGTATAAACATTCGAATAATTAAAGGGATTGGTTCCGTAATACGATCTTTTAAATAAATGAATGACATTAATGCAACAATCGGTGCAATTCCAGCTGATAAAATTGCAATCATAATAGTTTACCTCTTTCCAATTACATTACTTTTATCGTATCATTAAGTCATGTAAATGAAAATAGAAATTAAAGAACAGGTGATTTTTATGAAAAATATACTCATTATTCATACTGGTGGGACGATTTCCATGCTGGAAGATAAAGAGACGGGTGAAGTAAATACAGCAGACATCCATCCATTAAGTGCATTAGGTAGTCAATTAGGACATTACGCAACAATTGATGAGAAAATTGTTTTTGAGTTACCCTCCCCTCAAATCACGCCAGTTCACATGCTAGAATTGGCAAAGAAAATTATTGAATTCATTCCTAAATATGATGGTATTGTTGTAACGCACGGCACGGACACATTAGAAGAAACAGCTTATTTTCTAGACGTTGTATTGGAAATTGACAAGCCCGTTATCGTAACAGGAGCGATGCGTTCGAGCAACGAAATCGGCTCTGATGCATTGTACAATCTAATTAGCTCCATTCGCGTTGCCAGCGATGAAGATGCAGTACGTCAAGGTGTATTAGTTGTGATGAATGATGAAATCCATGCTGCTAAAAACGTAACAAAGACATCAACTAGTAACGTAGCAACCTTCCAAAGTCCGCAATTTGGACCAATTGGCTTAATTACAAAGGATTCTATACTTTTTCATCGAAGAATCCGCACTCGCCGAGTACAGCCCGTTCAAACAATATCGAAGAAGGTATTTCTGCTGAAAGCCTTTGCTGGTATGGATGAACAATTTTTGCAATCAATTCGGCTCGCAAAACCGGATGGTCTCGTAATTGAAGGTCTTGGGCAAGGCAATTTACCAAAGGATACAATTAAACCAATCCAACAACTGATTGAAGACAATATACCTGTAGTACTAGTATCTAGATGCTACCAAGGTGTTGTCCAACCGACATATGGCTATGACGGTGGAGGCAAGCAGCTGAAACAGTTAGGAGTCATTTTTGCCAGGGGGTTATCTGGTCCAAAAGCGAGGATTCGTTTATTAATTGCTCTAGAAAAGACATCTAATTATAACCATCTAAAAGAACTATTTGAAACGCTATAGAGCACAAAAGCAGACGCATTCGGTTAGCGACGTACGAGTTGCGCCCGCTGCGTGTACCACTGCTCACACATTCTTATGGAGACGATCAAGTCAATACTCTTGTACCGTAAGGAGTCGAAGCTGACCAAGATTGCTAGCTGGGATGGAGCTGTTAAAGAACCTAATCTGTCCACAGTAACTTTATAGTAATCCTTATAACCTAAAAAACATACTAAGATTAGTGGGTAAGGTCATCGACGGGTGACTTTACCCACTATTTCTTTTTTTAAGTTATAGTGAGACTGAGACAAAAGTACTTTTATGAAATAAAAACCGAACATGATTAATGCAAATAACTCGCTCCCGAAATATAATTCGCGCACCCAAAGGCGGCTGGTGAGTCCCCTTGTGCTATCGCACTACGGTGTCTCACCTATGCCTTACCTCCCGCTGGAGTCTACGTATATTTCCTGCGCTAAGCTTATGCATCGTTCGTCTTTAACATTAAACACTTTTGTTATGCCCCAGCTTCTTCTATGATTGACCTGGCAATTTCCTGACCATGAAACCGCCCATTTTCAATGAATATTTCGTTGTTGTTGTAACCAGCAGCCACAACGCCTGCTACATACATCCCTTTTACGTTTGTTTCGTATGTTGCTGAACTATAGTTCGGTTTCCCGTTCGATGCATCAACCTCTACTCCACTTGCATTTAGAAATGAAATATCAGGCTGATAGCCAATCATGGCAAATACAAAATCATTTTTAATTACATTTATTTCTCCATCAGCTTCAAAATAAACTGCATCCTCCGTAATTTTTGTAACCTGTGAATGGAAAACCATTTTTACAATCCCTTTCTTAACGAGCGAATCAAACTCTGGAAGGATCCAAGGCTTAATACTGTTTGAATACTCACCTCCACGATAAAGAACTGTTACATTAGCTCCGGCTTTATGCAGTTCCAATGTCGCATCAACAGCAGAATTTTTCCCTCCAATGACAACAACATCTTTATTAAAGAAAGGATGTGCCTCTTTAAAATAATGCATTACTTTTTTCAAATTTTCTCCAGGAATATGAAGATAATTAGGTTGATCATAATAGCCAGTCGCAATAATGACCTTTTCTGCCTGATAGGTCGTTTCTTGTCCATCAACCTTTTCCGTCATCACACGAAATATATCGTTATCCTTTTTTACTTCCTTCACTTTTTCATATGTATGCATACGAATCTGTTTCCGCTTCGCAACTTCACGATAATAGGCCAATGCCTGATTTCTAACAGGTTTTTTCATTTCCGTTATAAACGGCATATCACCAATTTCTAACTTCTCACTAGAACTGAAAAAGGTTTGATGCGTAGGGAAATTATAAATGGTGTTTACTACATTACCTTTTTCAATAATTAATGGATTAATTCCGTATCGTTGCAATTCAATAGCACATGACATACCACACGGGCCTCCACCAATAATAATTACTTTTTCCATTTGCATATAAGGCACTTCCTTTATTGTTGAAATAACTTTTAAACTTCAAAATTTAGTAATGATAAACTTTTGAACGAATGGCAGTTTAGTGCGTATTCTGCCACTAAAATAAAAAACTCTTATCCGATAAGAGTTTTTTATTTCACATATGGATTAAATCAATTGGTACAATACAGCTAAACGGCTTCATTAAACCCAACCACGGAATCTAGATGCTTCGGCCATCTTTCGTACACCCACCATATACGCTGCTAAACGCATATCCACACGTCTTGTTTCAGCTGTGTTATATATAGAATTAAAAGATCTAATCATAATTTCATGAAGCTTTTTATCGATTTCTTCCTCTGACCAATAATATCCTTGATTATTTTGAACCCACTCAAAGTATGATACGGTAACCCCACCAGCAGATGCTAATACGTCCGGGACTAGAAGAATGCCCCGTTCTGTTAAAATTTTAGTAGCTTCCATTGTTGTTGGACCATTGGCAGCCTCTACCACAATGCTTGCCTTAATATTATGTGCATTGTCCTGTGTAATTTGATTTTCTACAGCCGCAGGAACAATAATATCACAATCCAACTCAAATAATTCTTTATTTGAAATTGTATTGTTAAATAGCTTGGTTACGGTTCCAAAACTATCTCTTCGATCTAAGAGATAATCAATATCTAGTCCATCCGGATCATGCAGCGCGCCGTATGCATCTGAAATACCAACAACTTTTGCACCTGCATCATGCAAAAACTTGGAAAGGAAGCTTCCAGCGTTTCCAAATCCTTGAACGACTACCCTTGCTCCTTTTAACTCAATACCTTTTTTCTTCGCTGCTTCATTCAATACAATCGTAACACCTTTTGCAGTAGCAGATTCTCTGCCATGTGAACCACCTAGAACAATTGGTTTTCCCGTAATAAAGCCGGGACTATTGAATTCGTCTATTTTACTATATTCATCCATCATCCAAGCCATAATCTGAGAATTTGTAAATACGTCTGGGGCAGGGATGTCTTTTGTAGGGCCCACTATTTGACTTACTGCACGAACATAACCACGACTTAACGCTTCTAATTCGCGGAAGGACATCTCTCGTGGATCACAAATAATTCCACCTTTTGCTCCTCCATAAGGTAGATCAACAATTCCAGCTTTCAAGCTCATCCAAATAGAAAGAGCCTTTACTTCTGATTCCGTTACATCTGGGTGAAAACGAATTCCGCCTTTTGTCGGACCTACTGCATCGTTGTGTTGTGCACGATATCCGGTAAATACTCTAACCGATCCATCATCCATACGTACTGGGATGCGAACCGTCATCATACGCAGAGGTTCTTTAAGTAACTCAAAAACCTCCTCCGGGTAACCTAATTTTTCTAATGCAGTTTTTACAACAGTTCGTGTTGAACTTAAAACATCTGTATTTTCTTGGTTTTCTTTGATAGAATCTGCTGCTTTTTCGGCTACCATGAACTTACCTCCTACAATATATATAAAAGTTTTATATAGCCCACTCAGAGTTTAGTATACACGTTCAATTTAAATATGCAATAAAAATAGGTTTCATTTTTTAATTCGTTATACCTGTCTAGAATGCATGGTTAGTTCTACAAATTTCTCGATCATTTCATGATATTCAATTCCAATCGATTTCGCTGCATCAGGAAACAAACTAGTTGGCGTCATACCTGGTAATGTGTTTACTTCCAGAATCATTGGCACATTTTCTTTATTTAAAATAAAGTCTACTCTTGAGTAAGTTTCACAGCCTAACGATTGATGGGCTAGAACTGCGTATGTTTTAATCTGTTCTGCTGTTGCTTCATCTATAATTGCTGGAACAATGTGCTCGCTCCCGCCCGGTGCATATTTTGATTCATAGTCATAGAAAGCATTTTTCGGAATTATTTCGATAATTGGTAGGGCGAATTCATTCCCGCCTGCTCCCATTACGGCCACTGTTAACTCTCTACCAGCAATGAACTCTTCTACTAGAATCGCATCGTCACTTGCTTGAGCATTTGTTAGTGCTTCCTCAATTTGGCTGGTATCTGTAACAATTGTTAATCCAAGCGTAGAGCCTTCTTTATTCGGTTTTATAACAAATGGTGGTGTAAAAGCTGTCTTTATTTCGTTACCAATCTGTTCAACTTGATTCGACTTAGAAAGCCTGTAAACTTCGCTTTTAGCTTGTGGAATATGGTTCATATTAAAAATTTGTTTTGCTTTTGCTTTATCCATCGCTAAGGCAGAAGCAAGAACCCCTGAACCAACATAAGGTATACCTAGCATATCCAATAGTCCCTGAATTCTTCCATCTTCCCCATATTTCCCATGGAGTCCAATAAATACCAAATCTACATCTAATTGTATAATATCCTGCAATTGATTCGGATTAAAATCAATTCCAATAACTTCATGTCCGTTTTTTTCTAAGGCTGCTATGATTCCTTTTCCTGATGAAAGCGAAACTTCACGCTCACCTGAAACACCACCATACAATACTGCTATCTTCATTATCTGCACTCCCTTGACATCCACTATTTCTCTACAATGTTGTGTTAATAAAATAACTTGATGATATTCTTGACTGCTTGTGAATCGAAAATAATTTTGCCATATTCATGTAAGCGATAGGATGTCACAATGCTTGGGTTTGAATACTCCGACATAATCCCTATAATATCCTCTTTATTTACATCGGATAAATCATCTTCATCTAAGATCATATAATATCGTTCATCCATATGATATACCTTACCACCTTCAATCGCTAATGGTGATAAATAGGACGTGACCTGGATAACCGATTCAAATTCCTCAAAGGAAAAAATTAATTCCTTGCTTTCATCAAGCGTTACTTTCATTTCTATGAAATCATCATCCCAATACATATCTTCCTCTTGTTGCGTGACGAATATATGCATTCCTTGTGCCTGCATTAAATGAACCTGTACGAGTAATATTCCTTCAAGCTCAATACCTAATTCTGAACTCGCTTCATACATCATATCACTGAAAAGGCTGCGGACGCTCGATGCATCATGCCAGAGGTCGTCTTTTGTAAAACCTCGTTCAATCAAATCATCAAACGTTAAAAAAATCGTAAATTGGTCATTTGATAAACGTTCAATACGCATACTGCATCCCCCTCATTTAGGCGCTTTTTAAATGGTTTTCTAATTTCATCATAACTACGAATTATAATGGAAAGCACTTCATTTATTATATGCAACTTCGTCATTTGTTGAACAGTACAGCACAATTTCTTAATTCTATTTAAATGTAGAAGTTTTGCTTACAAAAATATAAAATACAAATGGTGTGGACCTTTCCATAGCGTTACTTTTACTATTAGTATGATTCGAATTATGCAAGATGATAACTTTTTCCTTGGCTTCTTATACTGGAAAAGTCATTTGACCATTCTGTGTGCTATATACCATATCTATCCACAACATTATGACAGATTTTGAATTAGTACCCAAAGCTCGTTTCCCCATATGTAGTATGCACCAGCTAGTCCAACAATTAAAATAAAAATCACAAACAATAATCGAATAAGCGGCCCGCTTAATTTAAGGCTTGTTCGACTATCCTTTGAATGAATTTCCTTTCTGGGCGGGAGGTTTAAAATATCAATGTCTCGCTTTGCTTCACTTTCCTGCTCAGAATTCTTATTTCCCACATGTTGCTCAGTGGACTGTCCATCTTCAATTTCTTGAAATAATTGACGAAGTTCGTCCGCTTGATCCTTTGGTTCTTCTGATTTTACATTCACTGTAAAGCACCTCACTTTTTAAAGCGAATCACTAAACCTAATAGAAAGTCTATAATAAAATGCATCGTAATTGTCACAAGTAAGTTTCCAGTAATCTCAAATAGATATCCAATCAAAAAACTAACACCAACTACCGAAATAAATAAAACCGGCTTTTTCAAATATCGAAAATGGACAAGTGCAAATACCATACTAGCTATGATATAACCAAATACTGTTTGGATGACCCCTCGAAACAATAACTCCTCTGAAATAGCAACAACGAGTGATATTATTAAAATAAATGGAATGGATTGATTATAAAATACTCTTTCATTAATTCCGCCATCATCTAAAAATTGTTTTGGAGTAATCCATAATAGAACGAGGTCAATGAGAACTACGAAAAAACCCGAAAGAACTCCGTAAATCAAAATTTCACGAAAATTCCAGTTAAAATAAAACAGCCAGTCTGAAAAACGATCAAAAAGAAAAAAGCTCAACCCGATACTGATGCATATGAATATGCCCTGTGATAAAAATAGCTGTTTCCTTAATTCTGCATCGGATAATTGCTTGATTATTTCAGCTTGTTTCATAAGTTTCTCCAACTAACAGCAGATCTTTAAGGCGTTCTCTCCAGTCTTCATGCCGCTCTATTATTTTTTTTGTATTTTCTGGATGCCATTCATTCCATAAAAACCCACAATTACTACAGCATTGTTCCATTGGTTTTCGAAAAGTTGACTGAAAAGATTGATAAAGGTCTTTTCGCAAGCAACTTTCACATTGCACCCAACTTAATACCTCATGTAGTTTGTCTTCTTTATATTGCATTCTCTCTTTAATCACTTGCTCAATGGAATGGTAGGCTATTTTCCAATTGTTCTCATGATAGATAATATAATTATTGTTTATCATACCATGTTTTTCTATCTGATACTTAAAAAATTTCCAATGAATTTCATTTAATTGTAAATGTTCTTGGATTTTTTCATCTGCTGGAATTTCCCTTTCGGTGTGGCAGATTGTATATAAATAATTGAATACATTTTTCAAATCCTTTTCATCTGGAAGTTCATTTTGAATAATATGATTTGGAATGATCGCATCCCTCGGCGAAAACAGCAATATACCTACACTGGATTTACCATCCCTTCCTGCTCTTCCTACTTCTTGAATATAAGCTTCAAGTTGTAATGGAATATGAAAGTGGATGATTAAACGAATATTACTTTTATTAATCCCCATTCCAAACGCACTCGTACAACAAATGATGTCTAATTGATCATTCATAAATTGTTGCTGGATACTGATGCGATCTACCTGTTCCATACCACCATGATAAAAAGCAACTTCCCTATTTGCAAGTCGTTGCGTCAAAATGCTCGCAATATTTTCTGCTGTGGCACGACTTGTAAAATAAATCAGCGCCGGTACTTGATACATGTTAAATATGGAAATAAGTCTGTCAATTTTTTCTTGGTCATTTGCAACTTCCTCTAGAATAAATGCTATATTTTCCCTGTCCATTGGATAAATTCGCTTGATCATTTGGCGCTTTTCTAGGGCATTCATTATATCAGATTGAACTTCTGGGGTTGCTGTTGCACTTAATGCAAGTACAGTTGGATTACCTAGCTCTTTAATCGTTGCGGAAAGTTTTAAATAATCTGGTCTGAATTCATGCCCCCATTGTGAAATACAATGTGCTTCATCAATTACAAACAAACCCACATGTATTTCTTTCAGCTTTCTTATTAGTTCTTGCTGCTGTAACAACTCTGGTGAAACATATATCAATTTATAATTAATAAGATTTTGAAAAACATTTCGCCTTTCCCTTGGTGTCATAAAGCTATTAAGAGCAACAACTTCCTTAAAATTAGCGGCCTTTAACTGCTTTACTTGATCAATCATCAAGGAAATTAAAGGAGAAACGACTATCGTCACCCCTTTCAGGATTCTGGCTGGTAACTGATAACAAATGGATTTTCCTGACCCTGTGGGCAAAATTCCAAGTACATCCTTGCCTGCCAGTATATCTTGGATTATTTCTTTTTGGCCAATTCGAAAAGCATCATATTGAAAATATTGTTGTAATGCTTCTTCTAAGTTAAGCGTGTGTTGTTGCATACTATCACCTTATTTCAATAATATCATTTTCCAGTGCTTTTATTTTTCGTTGCCGCCAATACAAGTCGAATTTCAAAGTAGCTAATGTCATCATGGACAGCATTCTTAATATCTCTTAATTTAAACGTACTTCTCCGATTGACTACATTGATAATTTGTTGTTGCCTTTCCTTTGTTATGTATTGATCTAAGGAGAATAATGGATCATATAAAGCAATTTCTACAATATGATCATGGATTGTATTGATTTTTAAATTTCTCATCAGCGCTATTTGATCGAGCGTATACTTCTTTTGTAACAATTGATAGGTTTGATTAGTAGAATTTGTAATCGGGATCTTCTCTGTTAAGTCACCTAATAAGAAGGAAAGAACAGGGAACTCTTTTCGTTTTTCTTCGATTATGGCAATTATTTTATGGATAATGCCTGTCAGTATAAGATTCACATCTTCAATTGACAGCATATTTAATTCTGCTAATTGGTTCAAGCTCTTACCATAAGTTTTATATCCCGTTAATCGATCTACAAATAATGAGGCAAAGTTATTTGGAAATATTTCTAACAACTGGTACAGTTCTTGATAAATCCCTTGCAATGCATGTGTCTCATTGGTTTTTAATTTCCTATAAATTTGTTTAACCCATTGTTCAACGGAAGGCTGGTCAGTTATCGGGATAAAATGATAAAATTTCATTTTTGTATTGGTTAATGCTTGGATGAGTAGCAGTAAACGTAAATAAAACATGTCTGCAGTTTCATTGTATCGTAATCCATTGAAATACTCGAATGGAAATTGCTGCTCGGACTGAGCAAGAAATGGTAATGCTTTTTCTGTTAATTGAAAAGTGTTCACTTCACCTTCAGAAGCATGTATATATTCATTTTCTAACAAAAAAGATACACTTTGATTGAACGAGTTCCTGTTTAAATGACGATAAACACCATAAAACATGTTAAGCTGATAATTATGCACGTCTTGAATCGTTTGAATTGATTTACTTCCATTTAATAAATGAAACACGCTGGATATGGTCCTTTCTCCATTTAGCTGGGAAAGGCATTTTAAAATAATACTTTCAAAAAACAAGAATGACTGCCCCCTTTTTAAAAGATGCATACAAACCGGGTATTGAAATGAATAGCAATCAGTTTTAGAATAGGATTAAGGCTTTTGATTTCAGGAGGTAAATATAAAGTGAAGTACACCATTGTAGACAAAGAAACATGTATAGCCTGTGGTGCATGTGGTGCAGCTGCTCCCAGGATTTTCACCTATGATGACGAAGGACTTTCTTATGTTCTCATCGATGAAAATACAGGTACCTCTATAATTCCAGAAAGCTGCGAGGAAGATTTATTCGATGCATATGAAGGATGTCCAACTGATTCAATTAAAATTGCAGAACATCCGTTTCACGGTAATCCGTTGAGGTATAGTCAAACATAAACTCAAGTTTTATCCTAACAATGCTATCATAATTGGGTAATTGTTGTTACTAGTATACATGGAAAAAGTGCTTTTGAAAAATATAATTTCAAAAACACTTTTTTTAATTTTTTGCTTATTCATCTCTTAAATCGACAGGATTAGCTGCACTTGGAACACTTATAGGCTTGGATAGATTATATTCACTAACTTGTTGCAGAGGCGAATTCTGAAATTGTACTTCTTCAAACCCAAAGCTTTTTGCAGTCATTAAAATGGCTTCGACCATTGTTAAAATATCCTGATTGTCAAGAAGCACTTGCTCATCAGCAAATGTTAATTCCAATAAGCTGCCACTTGATTGTACTTCCAATTGAACATCGTCTGGTATAGTTCGACTAACATTAAACTCAGGCTTATTTTGACTCATTTCAGCAATAGCCTCTTCAATTGACAGCTCTTTCGAGGTAGGTACCGGGATTAGAAACTCATTATTATAAAGTTTATATAATGCCTCATCTTGATACAAGACCATTTCCTTTATAGAACCTATGGACCCTAAGTCAGCTCCATTTTTAAAAACAGCTTTTTCAATACCAAGTGGTGTAAACATCGTAGCAAGCATCTGTTCAAATATATAAGCATTTGTAGAGCCTTCTTCAAGGGTAAATTCATTTTCAAGCTCAATAAATACCTCTTTATCCGCCTCATTTAGTTCAAATGAGGCGCCTTCAAGTAAATATTCAGCCGTATTCCACGAATCCTCATGGATATATGTTGCCAATTGATTATAGAATGCAGCAACATTTACAGAGTCCTCCACAATAAAAGTAATCGGAATAACGTACTGATTCTGTGCATCCGCTACAGCACCATATACAAATGTACCAGCTTCATCAGCAGAAATAATATGGCTTTGCATTGGTGCTTCATCCATTGCCACCCGTGTCTCAGCAGACTCTTCTTGACTATCATCTGCTATCCCGCCTGAATGGGCTTCTTGCTCATTACTACTCTCCGTTTTTCCTGACTCTTCCATATAATCATACGTATTTGCAACATCAAGATTCATGGAATAATCTGCCTGTTGAGTTGAAGAATTATTGAGTATAAATGGAATGATAGCCAGAAGTACAGCAACCATCGCAGTTGCCAGAATAGGCACCACTTTTACCTTTCTCTTCGATTTTACGTTCTGGCTATCTTTCAGTTTTGGGGAGATGCGACTGTATAAATCGGATTTATCCATCTTATCCTTAACTACAGGTAGCTGCTTTAAACTAGCGATAATTTTATCATATTCTTCATTGTGTCGCATTAGCATCCCCTCCTCCGTTGATGTTCTCAAGCATTGCTTTTTTTAATGCTTTTAATGCACGGTGCTGAGTCGTTTTCACCTTACTGACGGTAAAATTAAGTATTTCAGCAGTTTCTTGAATAGAAAATGATTGCAAATAACGCAGTATTATTACATTCCGTTGGTCAAGTGTACAGTAGTTTAAGTATGTATACACCTGTTTGATTTGATCGTTTTCTTCAGCAATCTCATCTGGTAGCTTGCTTTGATCAGGAATTACATCTCCTTTATCATTCCAATCAAAAAACTCAAATATTCTATCTCTCTTCCTTTTTAATGAACGGAAATAATCATATGTAACGTGACGCGCAATTGAGAAAAGCCATGTTTTCTCACTACTTTCACCCTTGAAATTAGCATATGATTTTAATACTTTTATATAAACCTCTTGAACCAAATCCTCTGTTGTTTCTTTATCTTTCACCATATAGAAAATATACTGGAAAAGGTCTTGATGGTAGGTATCATAAAATTTATCGAAAACGGCCTTCATAAAGACCCTCCCGTTCAGTTATATAGTCGTTATAAATGTAAAAAGGTTTCATCTAAACTATAATGTAAATGAAGAAAAAATACCAACTGAATATCAGTCGGTATTTTTTACATCAAACCTATTATATGCATATCTTGTAAATAAAAAGGAGATCATCGGATACAAGAGTACAATAAATACCGCATTACCAATTGCATGGCTTGTATCAAAAGGGAGTCCTGCAATATAATATGGCCAAAATTCCCCTGTAACCTGGTATGTAGTTAGTGATATGATAAAGCCATAGAAGTAACCACTGAATATAGCCAAAAGCACAATGATAAGAAATGGAACTCGTTTTAGCATTTTACCCAATAGTCCGCTCATTATCCCAATAATACCCCAGGAAACAATCTGCCACAAGGTCCATAATCCCATGCCTAAAAGCATGTTAGAAAGAAATGTAGTTAAAATTGCTAAAAGAAGAGCGGATGTTGGACCAAGTATAATACCACAAATGATAATGATCGCTGTTACCGGCTGTACGTTTGGAATAAATTGAAAGATATATCTTCCACCTACTGCCAAAGCAGCTAATAATGCAAGGATTGTAAGTTTGTATGTGCTCATTTACTTATTCCCAGGGTTGTAGATCAAAAACAACGACATCTCCAGGCGATAACTCATAGTCACTTGCACCAACTGTTGCCATTTCATCATTTACGAAGAACATCCATGCAGTTTTCTCTTCATCGCTAGCAGCAACTCGTTCAATGCTTGTAATATACTGACCGTCATGCGCTGTTTCGATGTAGAAGTTTTCCTCCATAACATCCATCAGAATATCACCTTCTTCTATCTGAATCACTTCCTCTGTTACATATTCTTCCCCTTCATTAATAGAAATGGTAATCCGTACAGAGTCTTCTGCAACTTCTTCAGATTGTGAAGAGTTATTCGTACTTACAGACGTATTTTGGTTTGTATTCTCATCTGAAGAACAACCAAACAGCAATCCAACTGACATTACAATGACCGCAAACTGAAAAATCCATTTTTTCAACTTAATTCCTCCCCATCTTTATAAGTATTTAACTGGAAATATTCGGGAACAAAAAAATCCAGCTCACAAAGAGGAGCTGGATTTTTAGACAAACAAATAATTATAGACAAAAAGCTATATGTATTCGAATGTCTCAATCACTCATACCTCGAAGCATTGAGAAAAACAAATTGAATTTGGCAGGTCTACTGACTTAAGATTCAAACCTACTTTAAGCCCTTCCCGTAATTACTACGGTGGTATTGCTTATTTCGTATCAATTACAGTTGCGAGGACAGTGCCAGATTTCCACTGGTTTCCCTAATCTAAGAAATAATACCCTGATGTTCTCTTAGAATACCAAAATTCAATGTATATAATTTTTCATTCCAGTTCAAAATTATCATAGCATATGACGTTAGAATAGAAAAGTTCTAGTGATTTTGTTTATTCTGCGGGAGTCTGAAGCTGAAAGCTGTGCCCTGATTCAACTTACTTTTAACAAGAATCACACCATGATGTGCATCAATAAGATGCTTTACAATCGATAGACCAAGACCGGTGCCTTTCTTCTCCTTATTACGAACTCTTGATTTGTCCGCTTTATAAAAACGTTCAAAAACAAATGGTAAATCTTCTTCTGGAATACCGCTACCACTATCTTCAATTTCTACATAAAGCTCATTTTCACGATTAGCTATTGTAACATGGACTTTACCGCCTTCTGAAGTATGGCGTAACGCATTATCAATTAGATTCGTAAAAACCTGTTCAATACGATCAGGATCAAATATGGCTTCCGGGAAATCGATATCCAATGATAAAGACAGCTCAATTCCGTTATCTATTGCTAAACTTTTAAATTTATTAACAACACGTTTTGCATAGGACTCAATTGCTGTTTTTTCTAAATTTAACTGTATTTGTCCAGCCTCCATTCTAGCTAGATCAAGAAGTTCATTTACTAGTCGCCCCATTCTTAAAGATTCCTCGTGAATAATTTGCGCAAGTTCATTTTTAGCTTCTTTTGTATCCGCAATATCATCTACAATTGCCTCACTATAACCTTGGAGCATAGAGATTGGTGTACGTAATTCATGTGAAACATTGGCAATAAAATCTTTACGCAGCTTATCTAAGCGTCTCTCTTCTGTCATGTCACGGATAACCGCTACAGCGCCCCTAATATAGGATTGGTCGTACAAAGGTGTCATTAACATAACATAAATTCTACCTTGCAGGCTGATTTCCCGAAGCACTGCCTGTTCGCTTTCAAAAACTTCTTGAAGCGCCTCATTAAGTTCACTTGGAAGTTTCCGGTTTTGCTCATCTGCAATGTCATTTTCAAAATACCAGTTTTCAATATATTTTTTGGCTGGCGGATTCATGACAAGAATGTCGCCATTTCGATTTAATGTTACCACACCATCTGCCATCGAACTAACAATACTTGAAAGCTGTTCTTTTTCCTGTCTTAGAGCATTAATATGAAATTTAAGCTGTCTTCCCATGCGATTGAACTCTGTTGCAAGTTCACCGATTTCATCATGTGTCAAAACAGGAACCTTCGTATTAAATTCTCCTCTAGTAAGGTTGTATGCCGCTTCTCGCATTTTTATTAGTGGAGAAGTAATCCTTGTTGATAAAAATACTGCAAAAAAAGTAGTCAACATAATCGCAATTCCTGCACTAAGGAGAATTAACTTTGAGGTTTGTGCTTTTGTTTGATAAATCACATCCAACGATTGATAAACAAAGACCGCTCCACCTGATTCAATTGGTGAACCAACAATCATAATTTCATTATTCTCATCGGGCTGAATAATTTGTTTCTGTATTTCCCGACGGTTATGAAGTACTTGTGAAAATTCTTCGCTTTCTTCAATCCAATGATCATCGGTTTCCAATAAATCACCATCATTACTTGTGGATGTCCAAAGTTCATCTTGATTATACGCAATCACAATTCGACTAGACGGATCTTTTAATAGTTCTGTCATTTCCTCGATAAATTCTCTATCTTCTCCCCTTTCAACGAGTGAGGAGATTTTTGTAGCTGTTTGCAACATATCATCTTCCGCTTCAAGTATATGGAAATTTTCAAAGAACTCCATCAGGAAGAATGACAAGATAAATAAAACAAATGCAACAAGTAATAGAATCGTTAATGATAGCTTACCAACTACACTACGCCAAAACATTATACATCATCAACTTCAAATTTATAACCAACACCCCAGACAGTTACAATCATTTTAGCGGCTGGTTTGGATACACTGCTTAGTTTTTCACGAAGTCTTTTCACATGCGTATCGACTGTTCTTAAATCACCGAAGAATTCATACTGCCATACTTCCTTCAATAAATGTTCTCGATTAAATACTTTATCTGGTGATTTTGCTAAGAAACATAGCAGTTCATATTCTTTTGGCGTTAGACTAACTTCTTCACCATCTGCTGAAACACGATGGGCATCATGATCAATTGTAATATGCGGAAATACTAATATATTTTTTGAAGCTGTATCAGCTTCATGAAAAGAGGCGGCAGTCACTCTTCGTAATAATGCCTTTACTCGTAAAACAGCTTCTCTAGGGCTAAATGGTTTTACAATATAATCGTCTGCCCCAACTTCAAATCCTTGCACACGATTTGCTTCTTCTCCTTTAGCGGTTAAGATAATAACAGGTGTGTCTTTTTCTTTTCTCAGCTCTTGACATGTTTCGATACCATCCATTTCAGGCATCATGATATCCAATAAGATGACATTATAATCATTATTTAATGCCTTATCTAAGGCTTCTTTTCCATTTTCTGCTTCTTCAACAATATAATCTTCACGTTCTAAATACATACGGATGAGTCTACGAATTCTTTCCTCATCATCAACAACTAATATCTTAATATTATCATCCATTTTAACTTCCCCCTATGCTTTACACTGTATCTAGTATAAACCAATCCTAAGTAAATGTATAAAAAAACGAGGTATCCTAATGATACCCCGTTTGTTAACAGACACGTCCAGCTTTACCGCCCAACTACTAGAGAGACTTCTTTCCTCCGTACGTCACTACGACGCACAGGACGTCGCATTTTCAGCCTGCAGGGCGCCCCGCGCTTTTGTTTTCACATCTAAGCATACGAATGTAGGCCTGCTAATACGAGATTAACAACAATTAGGTTAAACATAATAATTGCAAAACCACCTACTGCTAACCAAGCGGATTTCTCACCATGCCAGCCCCTTGATAAACGAAGGTGAAGAAAAGCTGCATAGAAGAACCATGTTACAAGTGCCCATACCTCTTTTGGATCCCATCCCCAGAATCTTCCCCAAGCAATTTGTGCCCAAATCGCTGCAAAGATAAGACCGCCAAGTGTGAATACTGGGAAACCAATGGCAACGGAACGATACATGATTTCATCTAATAAATCCGGTTTTACATTTTTTAGAAGCGGCTGAAGTTTTGCTCCAACTCGTTTACGAATAATTAATCGTACGAGTCCATATAAAATTGTACCAGTAATAAATGACCAAATGACCGAATTGAATTTTCTTCCGGCGTCTGCGCCTTGCATCCATGTTGGAGTTTCAAACCACGGTTCCATAACACCTTCTGTTAATAATGCTCCCTCATTTGGACCAGCAATAGCTGGCAAATGATAATCTGTTGTCGTCACATTACCAGCTTCTGTATATTCAAATTCAGCATGATAATCCATTATGTTAAAAGAAGTGGTGATCACGATAAAACCAATAAATAAGAACATAACGTACATCACGATTTCAAGCCATAAGCTACCTTTATTCAAACTAGACTGATCGACTTGCCTAATTAGATACATGATTCCTGCTGCAAAACTAATGAATAAAATTCCTTGTCCTAAAGCTACAGTCGTTACATGAATATATAACCAATGACTTTGTAACGATGGTACCAATGGTGAAATATCAGTTGGAAACATGCTCGCATATGCAATAATGATCATTGCAATTGGGAGTGCAAACAACCCAAGAAAGCTTAACTTGTAATAAAAATAAAGAATAATAAAAGCTAAAACCATGGACATACCTAGAAATGTCATAAATTCGAACATATTACTAACCGGGGCATGTCCACTTGCAATCCATCTTGTTATCAGATAGACAAGCTGCGCAGTAAAACCGATAATCGTTATGGTAATACCAATGGTTCCGGATTTTCTCTTCTTTCTTCTTTCCGACTTATCCTGTCTAATTGTTGCCCCAAAGAAAAGTGTAGCAACCAAATATAAAATAAATGCTGTATAAAGCATTGTGCTACTTAGATTAAGTAAATCCATTAAAATTCCTCCTCATCCTAAAACAGTAGAGACTTGGTGCAAATACCCGCTTCGGAAGACATACATGGTGCCCCCGGTGTGGACTGGTGAGCTCAAATGCTCGCGCAATTTGGTGTCTCACCTAATGCCTTTCCTCCTACAGGATTCAACGTATATCTCCTTCGCTAAGTTTGTGCATTGTTCGTCTTAAAAAGTTACCCATCTTCGGTATATCCCAATAGCATGCTATTCGTCTAATTCCTGCTGGTCTCGGGCCATCGTAATTGGTGTATTTTCAATTGATTTCTCAATATCTTTTTTAATACCAAACCAGTTTTTATTTGTATGAGCTGCAAGTAAGATGCCATTTTCTTTTGGATGAATCCAAATTCTACGATGTTGCCAGTACATCCCTTGGATAACTCCGATCATGAATATTGCGGCCCCTAATATAAAGAACGGCAACGTGAAATCAACACGTAGTGTCAAACCACTAACATCATGTAATTCAAAATCTTCAATACCTACCTTGTATTCGTTTTCTCCAGTAGCGTCAATATTTTTCCCGATTCCGATAAAGCTGATTTCAGGTGTGTCACTTTCCGGAGGGTATACGGATAAGACGAAAGCTGGATTTCTAGGAAAATTTGTTTCCGAAGTTGGAATTCCATTATCTAATATGTAATCTGGATAATACTGATCAACTTGAACGCGGAACCCGCTATCCAATTCATATATAGAGTCAGGATTTGTTAAGTCTATCGTAAAAGAACCTAATGAAGATTCTTCTGGATCATCTGTTTCATGAACTTTAAAGGTCATATTTGTAAATTCATTTACCTGGTATCCAGATTGATACAGTGTATATCGATCAAATTTAGCTGGTTTATTCATTTGAATTGATTCTTCCAATATTGGCTCAAGTTCAGGTTCAGCACCTGGTACCGAAGCGTTAGTTTCTTGATAAATTACAATATCTGTCTGGAAATTACTTGGTACTACACCTTCCTGCTGAATAGCTTGTGCAAATCGTTCATCATTTTCGTCATGAACTTCCATGATAAATTCTTTGTTTTCGATATAGTATTCTCCATTCGTTCCAGGAAGAACGATCTGCTGTCCTTCTCGAACCCAAACATATTCTTCTGTATGCATTAACGGAGTAGTCCGTAGTATAGCTGCAATTAAAATTATGATTAACCCAATATGATTAACATATGGACCCCATCTCGAAAACCTGCCTTTTTCGGCAAGGATATGCCCATTCTCGTCTGTAATTTTATAACGCTGTTTTTTTAAGTTCTCTTTAACTGTCTCAATATCATCTGGAATGACTTGTTCTGACTCACTGTAAAAGCGCTGTCTATTTAAAAATGTTTCATGGCGCTTTGCCTTCTGCCTTTTTAACGCTTTATACAACGGTACAAAGCGATCCAGACTACAAATAACAAGCGAAATACCAATGAGTGCAATTAATACCATATACCACCATGAACTGTATAAATTATGAAAGCCCAACTGATAGTAAATTAATCCTAAAATGCCATATCGATCTTCATAGAAAATAGCAGGATCTCGAGACACTGCATCTGCTGGTATGTAAATTTCCTGTGGAAAGATGGTTCCGACCATTGACGCCACTAGTGCGATGACAATTAGCCAAACCCCCACTTTAACGGAAGAAAAGAAACTCCATATTTTATCAATAATGGATTTGTTGTAGGTTTGTGAGCGACGGGCAGTTCCATCGTAGCGCATATTCAGTAATTTATTTCCTTCATTTCCATCTATGTGCTGGTTGCCTTCAATAGGCTTGCCACAGGCTTCACATAAAACCGTTCCTTCGGGGTTAACATGCCCACACTCACATTTAACTTTATTCATTTAAATCCCTCACAATAGCTTTCATGCTCAATTTGTTTACGGCTGTATTTCCTGTAAATACCCTTCAAGACTTTCTAAGCTAAGTGCTCCATTAACGACTTCTTGGATTTCTCCATCAGGGTTGATAAAGAAAGTGCTTGGTAATGGTACGACTTTATATAGATCCCTCACTTCACTTGTTTTATCATGAAGGATTGGGAATGTTAAGCCATAATCATCTATAAATCGATCAACTACAAGCTCTGTTCCATCCAAACTTACCGCTACGATTTCAATTCCTTTATCTTTATATTCAGGATAAAGCTCTTGCATATAGGGCATTTCCTCTTTACACGGCTTACACCATGTTGCCCAGAAATTAAGCATGACACCTTTCCCTTCCAGATCACTAAGTTGAATTGCCTCTGCATCATGATTCTGACTAATTTGCTGCAACTTAAAGTCTGGTGCTTTATCTCCAACCTTATATCCCCCGTTATCTTCTTTTAAGTGGGATACGAGTGCAAAAACTACCGCCGCTACTAAAACGGCAAGAATCGCTGTTCTAAAAATGAACCGGTTTCTTTTTTTCTTTTGTTTATTACTCTTCATTTGATCCAAACTCAAAATTATCACTCCCACACCGTATTATATCATCGAAATATAGTATGAAATTTGACTATTCTTTAACAATTTTGGAAGCTTGGTTCCTGATTTGTTTTATTTCTTTCGGTGTCAGAGGGCGATAATCTCCTGGTTTCAATCCATCCAACGTAAGCATACCATATTTTTCTCTTTTTAATTTCATGACAGGGTAGCCTAACTGCTCCATCATTCTTCTAATATGACGATTTTTCCCTTCATGCAAGGTTAATTCAAGCACCATTGTGTTTTTTTTCTTATCCGTAGATAAAATCGTATAGTTCACTGCTTTTAAAATATCTTTATCTGCTTTAATCCCTTTTCTTAGCTTACCGAGCTCTTTTTTATCAGGAACCCCTTTAATTTTAGCGACGTAGACCTTGTCTATTTCATGCTTCGGATGCATTAAAAGATTAGCAAATTCCCCATCATTTGTTAATAGCAGGATGCCTGACGTATCGTAGTCCAATCTGCCAATTGGAAAAACTCTTTCTGTCACTTCCTCCATTAAATCAATTACAACTTTCCTATTTTTGTCATCCTTCAAGCTGGAAATAACTCCTCTTGGTTTGTATAGCATGTAGTATACATGTGATTCTTTTTCCAGTGGGACACCGTTCACCTCAACTTCATCATCACTTGTTACTTTTGTGCCAAGCTCTGTTACAGTCTGTCCATTTACACGGACTTTCCCATCTATAATAAGCTGTTCTGCTTTTCTTCTAGAGGTTATGCCGCTTTGTGCAATTACTTTTTGTAGTCGTTCACTTTGATTTGCCATTCTATCACCATACTTCTACTTTATTTTCTACACAATAATAGCGTTAATATGGCATTAACGCTAGTTTTAGTTACCCGAATACTATTTTAACAATAATGATGGTTGAAAGTATAGCAATTAGGTCCGCCAGCAGCCCAACTTTTAAAGCATAGCGCATTTTCCTTATTCCAACTGCTCCAAAATAGACTGTTAATATATAGAGCGTAGTATCTGTACTTCCTTGCATTGTTGAGGCTAACCGGCCAATAAACGAATCAGGTCCATGTGTAGCGATCAATTCGGTTGTCATGCCCAATGCAGCTGTGCCAGAAATTGGCCTCACTAATGCAAGTGGCATGATATCAGCTGGTATACCAACCATCTGCAGCAATGGGGTAATGCTGTTAATAAAAGCTTCCAATGCTCCCGAACTACGAAGTATCGCAATAGATACAATCATACCTACTAAAAAAGGAAGCAAAGAAAATGCCATTTTGACACCTTCCTTACCTCCTTCTACAAATAATTCGTATGCGGGAACTCTTTTGATTACTGCAACGGACAATACGACGAGTAAAAAGGTTGGGATAAGCCAGGTGCTTACAAGCGTGATGATCTCCATAACTATTTCCTCCATGTACTTTTATAATGATAAAAACGATCAATTAAAATAGCACTGGTAACCGCAACTCCACTCGCAATAATCGTAGTACCAACAATTTCAGTCGGGGATACAGAATTATATTGCATACGGATTGCAATTACAGTTGTTGGAACTAATGTCAAACCAGATGTGTTTAATGCGAGAAAAGTAATCATTGAACGTGATGCAGTTTCTGATCCACTTAATTTTTTCATTTCCTCCATCGCTTTAATTCCAAGTGGTGTTGCAGCATTGCCTAAACCAAAGAGATTAGCTGTAATATTCGATACGATATAGCCGATTGCCGGGTGATCTTTTGGTATCTCAGGAAACAGCTTTACGATAACCGGCCGAAATACCTTTGCAATTCCTTTTAGAATCCCAGCATTTTCTGCAATTTTCATAATACCTAGCCAAAAAACAAGAATGCTTATTAGACTAATGGCTAATGTTACTGCCTCGCTTGCGCTCTCAAAAATTGCTTTGTTAACTTCATCCATTGTTCCATTAAACATTGCGAAAACAATACCTACAATTGCCATACACGCCCAAATTATATTGATCATTTTACTTCAATCCAATTATTTGTATTAAAATTGACGTAAAAGTCTGTTTGAAGTCATGATCGTTAGGCTCCAATCGATTTTGGAAAATATGTGTTTCCATCAATTGTTCATCATCCAAGTAAAAAACAGTTTTCCCAATAATCTCCTCATCTGTCGTCAAATAATTTGAAAGCAGAAACGTACTCGAAGTCAATACTTCTATCTCTTCAACAGATAACGGATAGGATACTTCGTCCTCTACAAAACCGTTTACCGTTAAATTTGTTTCATTCAACCTGTATTTTATTGGTCCTTCGTCTGAAAGTGGTTCCATCTGATAATTTTCATATCCCCACTCAAACATCGAGATATGGTCATTCCAATCATCTGGTGCATCGAGTGTCACTGCAATTAACTTCATACCGTCTTTTTCAGCAGTGGTTACTAAGGTTCTACCTGTTTGCTTCGTGTATCCAGTTTTCCCTCCTGTACAATATTCATAAAACTGTGTAAGCAGACGATTTTTATTTTTCCAGCTATATGATCTATTTTCAGAGATATAATTTTCCGAACCGCTTATTTCTTGAAATGTATTGTTTTCCATCGCATAGCGCGTAAGTATTGCCATATCGTATGCCGTTGAATAATGGGTTTCTGAATCAAGACCATGAGGGTTATCGAAATGTGTATTTGTCATCCCTAGCCATTTAGCTTTTTCATTCATCATATAGACAAACCCTTCCTCACTTCCCCCTACATGTTCAGCTATCGCTATTGCCGCGTCATTACCAGACCTAAGCATCAAACCATAAACAAGGTCTTCTAATTTCATTTCTTCACCTTGCTCCAAATAAATGGATGATCCTTCTGTATAAATTGCGCTTCTCGAGGCGGTAGCCATCTCATCCATTTTCCCGGATTCAATTGCTATAATTGCGGTCATTATTTTCGTAATACTTGCTATAGACGCTTCTTCATGTGCCTTCTTTTCATAAAGCACCCTGCCTGTGGATTGTTCGATTAAGATGGCGTTGTTGGCAGAAACAACAGGGGTTGCTTGTCCTGTAATTGGAAAACCAAGTTGCACAACTAAGAGAATAAGGATGAGTATGAGAAATCGCATCGTTTAATGCCTCCTTAGAAATCTTTAGCATTCGTTAAAGGATCATTCTTTGTTTTTTAATAACATGTATACTTTGGATTGCAAGCTTTTAGGTGAAAGTATTCGCTGCACTTTTACATCAAAAAGTTTTATTTCTATTTATCAAAAAAGATGTCCTTACATTTTATGCACGGGACACGCTGTTATGCTAGATGATTTAAGAACAATAAAAAAACCTTACATGCCAGTATGTAAGGCTCAAATTTTTATTCATTAAAATTATTCTCAATTTCATCACTGAATCGCTCAAAAAATAAATCAGCTTCGTTACTGTCTGTATTATCCTCTTCGGAAGGTTCAGGCAGCGGTGGAAGTTCGCCAAGAGAAGTTAAACCAAAATAGGTTAAAAAATCTTTGCTTGTTCCAAAAAGTATTGGCCGTCCAACACTATCTTTACGACCTACTTCCTCAATTAACGATCTCGCCGTCAGTGTTTGAACTGGCCGATCACTTTTAACACCCCTGATTTCGTCAATTTCTGTTCTTGTTATTGGCTGTTGATAGGCGATAATTGCCAATGTTTCTAAAGCAGCTTGTGACATTCTGCTGGTCTGTGGTAGTTCAAGTAATTTTTTGAAATAATTACTATGCTCTGGCTTTGTTGTTAAATGAAGTACTTCATGCGACTTCATAATCATTAAGCCACGGTCTTTACGTTCATAATCATATGTCAGTTCTTCAAGAATGTGTTCAACTGCTGATTCTGACACTTCTAGTACCTTACACACTTGCTTTATCGTAATGCCTTCATCTCCACTAGCAAAAAGTAATCCTTCGACAACGGCTTTTAATTCTTCTATTTCCACAATCTATTCCTCCAAATATTAGAAAAATCGGCATGGGCTTATCCTTAAGCGATGCCTTCTATGTAATGAAGCAGAAAAGAAAGCTTTATGCTTTATTTTCTGCAAATATATACAATGTATCGAAATGCTTCGTTTGTTTGCAATAGATTTCCTTACCTTTCATAAGCTCTAAAATTGCAATAAACGTGACGACTACATGAGTTCTTGATGGATAGGGAAATAACTGATCGAATTCAATCCCCTTACCTTGTGTTGACTTTACTTTGGTCAACACATCTTGCATCCGCTGCTCAATCGGTATGTCCATCCGTTGTACAGTAGTATCTAGTGGTTTATTCCACTTTTTACGTTCAAACATTTTCCCCAGAGCACCGAGCATATCATAAATGGAGACATCTCCCTGTACTACCGGTTGTTTTTCGAATGTTAATTCATCGAAAACAGTTGGTGGTCTTGTAAATATTTGATTTGCTTCTACCTCCTTTTCCTTCAACCGTTCAGCAGCTTCTTTATATTTCCGATATTCGATCAGTCGTTGCATCAGTTCTTCTCTCGGATCCTCTGCGTATTCTTCCATCTCATTATCTTCAATAATTTCTTGTTTAGGCAGTAGCATCTGACTTTTAATCGCTACTAACGTGGAGGCCATAACTAGGTATTCACTTGCAATATTTAATTCAAGCTGTTGCATGGTATGTATATACTCCATGTATTGTTTCGTTATCTGTGCCATCGGAATGTCGTATATATCAATTTCATACTGATTGATTAAATGCAGCAATAAATCAAGCGGACCTTCAAATGCGTCTAATTTTACCTCGTATGCTTGATTCACAGTAGTTCCTTCCTTTCATTTGTACAATTTGAGTCTTTTTACTAATAATTCCCAGGTGAAGCGTTGCAATATTTCTGTATCAATTAAAATATAGAAAGTTTAAGTTTACCATGATCTACCCTGAAGGCAAGCGCAGCAAGTGTTTTGACTTTCTTTTGTTACAAATTTATTTATAGTTTGGCATATGCGCCCATACAACACACTTTTTTTTAACATAAGCTATTAGCGTAAGATAAATGTTACCACAAAACATTTCTGGAAAGAAGAAAAAGGAGGAAGTTCGTTATGAGTCAAGGTTATGGTGGTTATGGTGGAGGCTTTGCGTTAATTGTAGTTTTGTTCATTCTCTTGATTATTGTCGGTTGTGCTTGGTTCTAATTAGATAGCCGAAAAATTATATAGCATATAAAGCACTGGAATTATGAAGGCTACTAATGCACTACGGTTATCATAAATTAGAACAAAACCGAAACTCTGCTAAGTGTTCATGTAAGATAAAAATTTGTAGCTTCAAAGAAAAACCAGCCCTTATGAAAAGGGGGCTGGTTTTTCTTATTGGTTAGGAAATATAAAATCGACTGATTTCTTATACGAGAGCAGCCACGTTCAGCTATAGCACCCAGCGAGACTTTCCTCATGACGCGATAAAGAAGACTTGCATACTGTCAAAGACATATGAGGCTTAGTCGCACTTATGCCCTTGTGGTCAAATCAGTTCACCGACTCCAGGTAAAGGATGGCCGACTAAATCAGGCTCAAGCCTAACGTCAGCATCCCCCTTACTGAGGCATGTTTTCTTTTAGATGAACTTGACTTTTCTCCCATAAGGTGAAAGTTATCGTTCATCTTATACTTTGGAGTAAATCTCCTACGTAGGAATGTTCGAGGCGCAGTCCATACGTCCCTAACTGGGCACTTCCGCTTTTGTGCTTAGCTATCAGAAGCATCTGCGCTGTCTTCTGCTAGTGTACATTTATTATAAAAATCCTGTATTTCATCCGTCGTACTAACAGCATATTTGTTCTGATAGATACGAATGACTTCATTGACCATCTTTTGACCGATTCCAGCATTTCGGTGAGAAGGATTGACTGAAACATGCTGCACGATTGCGTCTATACCATTTTCAATCCTAATTCCAATCGCACCTAATACATCATCTTCCTCTTTCCATAAATGAAGATGCCAGTCATCATTGGATTCATACTCTTTAATGGTCTGTTGCAATTTCTTAACGTCTTTCTTTTCTTCAGGCATAAAAGACAATAGACCCATTGCAATCTTTTCATGATTTTTTTTATAACGAATTAACATATTTACCCCTCATTAATAAAACCTTTTGATCTTTAAGAAATGATCTGTGAACATGGAAAACTGTTTTATAAACATACTTATATTATATTTATGGCACTATTAAATGTGTTTGTCAAATATACATACTGGAAAAAGGTTTCCAGTTTCAAGCATTGACAATTTTCACATAAATCATACGATTGTATAATAGATTATTTTCTGCTGATCAATCTAAAGATTGTAAATCCATCTGTTTGCTTCCCTTTGAATTTAAAAGGAATTAGATTCACAACAGCCATCCATACATTAAACCAAAAGAATAACTGTAAAAGACCATTTGTATTTACTTCCAGTATAATATAGATAAACGTCGCAGCCACTCCATTAAACATAGGGCCAAAAAATGTAATCCAAATAATTTCTGAATTATTATAAGGTCTTTCCCTCTCGGTTTTGGTTACTCCACCTATGAAGTAAACAGAACGCCATGTCAGCTCAAGGTTATTCATTGCGCTTGTCCATTGTCTTTTACCTATTCCTAAATTTATTTTAATACGATCTGCTTTTACCAACTTTGCACCGCATGCATGACCAAGCTCATGAATGAAAGTACAAATTGGTGCAATGATCAAAACAAGGCACACAAATAAATAAAGACTCATGGAAGTTGCCTAGATAATAATGTATTTATTCGCTGATTACTCGAACTTCTTTCATCACATCGCCATTTTGCATGGATTTGGCATGCTCGATTCCAGATGTTACTTGTCCGAACACAGTATGTACGCCATTCAAATGCGGTTGTGGCTCATGAACAATAAAAAATTGACTGCTTCCTGTATCTTTGCCTGCATGTGCCATTGATAGAGAACCTTCTACATGTGTATGTGGATTTCCTTCTGTTTCACATTTAATAGTATACCCTGCTGACCCAGTGCCATTCCCAATAGGGCATCCGCCTTGACTTACAAATCCTGGAATGACACGGTGAAACGTTAAACCATCATAGAAATTTTCATTTGCAAGTTTCTCAAAGTTAGCAACCGTATTTGGTGCTTCGTTTGGGTAAAGTTCAAATTCAATTTTATTTCCATTTTCTAATAGAAAATATCCTTTTTTAGACATATAACAACATCTCCTCATTGATTTAGTAAAATCCAAAACTATTTTATCATTAATTATTTAGATTGGAAAGAATCGCCGCTTCTTTATTCATAGGACAAGTCATTTTTGACTACATCCTCATACGTTTCCCGTTTTACGACTAATTTATCGATTCCATCTTCAATAAACACAACTGCAGCATTCGGGAATCGGTTGTAATGACTTGCCATTGAATAACTATATGCTCCAGTAGAAAATACAGCTAGTATATCACCTGGTTCTACATCTGGAACTGGTAGATCCCAAATTAACATATCACCTGATTCACAGGCTTTACCCGCGATTGATACTTCCCTCGTTATTTTTTCCAACGGTTTATTAGCAATAACAGCTTCATATTTCGCTTGATATAGTGCAGGTCTGATATTATCTGTCATACCGCCATCTACGGAAACGTATTCCCTTACTCCAGGAATATCTTTCATCGCGCCAATGGTATAAAGCGTTATTCCAGCATTACCAACAATGGATCTACCTGGTTCAATCCAAATTTCGGGCATCGGGATATCTAACTCTTCCGAATTCTTTTGGACAGCTTGTACCGTTGCTTCTACATACTCGTGATGCCCTAACGGTTGGTCAGCCTTGGTATAACGAATTCCAAAACCGCCTCCTAGATTAAGCACTTCTGGTACATAATCATATTCTGCTTTCCATTTAGCAAGTTCATTAAACAAGATATCTACAGCTACCCGAAAACCTTCTGTTTCAAAAATTTGTGAACCGATGTGACAATGGAGCCCTTTCAGTCGAATGGTTTTATGATTATAGAGTTGTTTTATAGCCTGAACTGCTTGACCGTTTTGAAGGTTAAATCCAAATTTCGAGTCTTCATTACCAGTCATAATATACTCATGTGTTTTCAGCTCTACCCCTGGTGTGACACGCATAAGAACGTCCATTGTCTTATTATGGGCACGTAGCTGCTTGTCCAAGAGCTTAATATCATGGAAGTTATCAATAACAATACAACCGATGTCATGTTCAATTGCCATTGCGATTTCTTCAGCACTTTTATTGTTTCCGTGCATATGGATTCGTTCTGTTGGGAATCCAGCTTGTAAGGCTGTATATAATTCTCCCTCCGAGATAACATCTAGACATAAACCTTCTTGCTTCGCTACTTGCAGCATTGCAATGGAAGAAAAGGCCTTACTAGCATATGCAACTTTTGCCTGTACGTTCAGTTCCTTAAATGTATTGACAAAGCTTCTTGCATTTTCGCGAATCATGGAAACATCGTAAACATAAAGTGGTGTACCATATTTTTCAGCAAGTGTTATCGTATCTACTCCACCAATCTCAAGATGTCCGTTTTCGTTCGTTTGAAACGGATGATGATTAATTATCATAATATGTATTCCTCCACTTTTAATGTATGAAATAATAGGAATACTTTATCATATTGAAACATAAAAGCGCAAGTAACAAAAAGAACTAAATACATTGTTAGTTCTTTTTGTTAGACCGCCTATAATTATTCTTTGGATGCACAATACTTGGTCGAGTATACATATCTGGAACGGGCTTCCTTAAAAGAATATGGGACATTGCTTTTGCATTAAATGGCAATAATGGCCATAGATATGGTGTTCGAAGTGATTTGATATTTGCTAAAAACAGAACATTTACTACGATCCCAATCACAAATCCTGGCAGTGCGAACAAACCAACAAGCAGGACGAGGAATAGATTCATTATTTTATTGGCAACGCTTAGCTCATAGCTCGGAGTAACATAAGCACCGATTGCACTAACAGACACGTAAAGAATCACTTCTGGACTAAATAAACCAACGTCAATAGCAATTTGGCCAATTAATACTGCAGCAATTAATCCCATAGCAGTTGATAATGGTGTCGGTGTATGAATTGCTGCCATTCGGAGAAATTCTATCCCAACATACGCAAGAATAATTTGTATCATAACTGGTATGTTTCCTTCTTCATTTGGACCAATAAATGATAATTCCTTTGGCAGAAGGCTAGGATCGAGCGTAAATAACAGCCAAACTGGCAATAGGTACATGGATGCAAATACTGCTAAAAATCGGATGAATCGTATAAAGGTACCTATTGCCGGTGCTTGCCTATACTCTTCCGCATGCTGTAAATGATGGAAAAAAGTAGTAGGCAGGATAATGGCACTTGGAGACGTATCAACGAAGATTATAATATGTCCTTCCAGCAAATGACTCGCAGCTACATCAGGTCTTTCCGTATAGCGGACAAGTGGAAATACATTCCAGTTTTGTCCAATAATAAATTCTTCGATTGTTTTTTCAGCCATCGTTATTCCATCAATATCAATTGCATCCATCTTCTCTTTCACTAATGCAATCAAGTCATCATCAGCAATGTCTTGTAAGTAAGTAATACACACATCTGTTTTAGAGCGCTCTCCAACTTTTAACATTTTATTGCGAATTCGTTCATCACGTAATCTTCTTCGTGTTAGCGCAGTATTTTCAATTATGTTTTCAGTAAATCCGTCTCTTGATCCTCGAATTACCTTCTCTGTATCAGGTTCCTCTGGACTTCTTCCTGGATAATTCCTAACATCAACCACAAATGCAAATTGTTCTCCATCGATAAAAACAGTAATTAAACCTGAAAGAACCTGATCTGCAGCTTCATCCATTGTTTTTACCTTTTCAACCTGCTGGTGGAGTAATCGATTTTCAATAATCTCCGGTAGCTTTTTGTAATTCGTTTCATTATCATTTATATAAATTAGCATTTCCATGATTTCCTGGGTAACAGACGTATCACATAATCCAGTCACATAATAAATATGGACTTTCCTCTTCAAAATAATTAATTCCCTATACCCTACATCAAAGGAAAGACCCATTCCTAGTCTATCTTCCATATAGGCTTTATTTTCTTCAATTTTTGGTGATATTTTTTTCATAGAAGTTTTATTTCCCAAATTTTTTCACCTCTTATTTAACAAAATAGGTCCACTGGAATAAGGATCCGAATATCTTTCCGAATACAATAGCCATCAACAGAATTAATAAATAATGGTCCAATCGTACCCTGCGGGATAAAATTGGAAAAACATTCAATACTTCCGTTAGAGCTGCCGCAAGCATTCCATTAAAAATTCCATGAAACAGTCCCCAAATCAGTAGTACTACAATCGGCTGATGCAAATTTACTGCCGCAAATGAAAAGTAAGTTCCCATCAAAAGTCCCAATATGACGCTTGCACTATATACCTTTATTAGTTTTTCTGTTTTACTTAATTGAACAAGCCTTGGGATAATACCAAGCACCGTTATAAACGCGACAAAACCAGCCCCCACAGCAAGACCCCCACTAAAACCAATGAGTATTTGCAGGAAATTAACGAAAAGGTTCTGTATCATTTAACTTGTTTTCATGATGATTTAAGTAATTATTAAGGTCTTGTTGATAATTATATATCTCTACTTCAAGCGGGCTAGGCTCTTCATTAAACCTCCGATTAAACCAATGATTAAAAAATAACAATGTTCCAATTCCTAAACCAAAAGAGTACGGAATCTGGATCCATAATGGGAATTCATTTTCTTCGCCAGTTAGCAGGAAATGAAGATGCTGTTGTACCTCCTGCATACTAACATCATAGTGGAAGTTCATAATTGTCATCGCTGTACCAATGAATAGCAAAATCCATACAAATGATGCAACCAATATGTTTAAGGGTTTTTTTTGCGTGTTTATTCGTACAATGGTTTGTTCCGGCCCAGAGATTTGGATTTCTAACCCTTCATATTCGTTTATTAAATGATCTATGATTAGGAAGCTGTCGATAATAACAATGTTCTTATCCTTTTTGGTAAGTCTGTATACAGGCGTGTTTTCCAGCTTATACTTCCGGATATTTGCAGCAGATATATGTGCAATATCCTTCAGCAGAAGCTGTTTAAGCGTATTTAATTCCACTGTTTTTTTCATTCGAAGATAGATAATCTCTGCCAATGGAATAACTTCCTTTCCATTTAAGCTATTACTGTTTCGTTTAGTATTTGTCAGTTGTGATAAATTTATCATACAAATGTGGTAAAACCTTTTTCAAAATGACTTTTCGCTTTCATATCATGATTTTTATTAAATTTTCTTTTGAAAGAAACTGGCGAACTAACTTCTCGGCTGTTTTCTTCAAGTATGTGCAATAATCGCCGTCCGGGCACCTAAGGGAACGGCTTTAACCCCTCCAGCCTACGAGCCATCAGACACGTGCTGTTCCAGCAGGACAAGCTTTTACATCGCACGAAGAAAATTGTTTTGTATTTTTGAGGAGTCACCGCCATACGCTCACCCGAACTGGTTTGAGCAAAAAATTTGTTTCGGTAAATTATGTTAGAAATAGCTAATGAGCCAATTCTAGCGGAGGAAACACACGTAGACTTCTTCGGGATACGCGGCCAGAGTGAGACACTGTAGAACGGAGTACGAAGAGCGTCGGGTCACCCGCGAAGAGCGTAGTGTGTTTCCAGAGCGGTTAGTCGCACAATCTCTCAATGCACATTAATTAGAAGTCATATTAAATCGAACAAAAAAACACCACAGATGTGATGTTTTAAAGAAAGATCTATTAGGAAGAATCCATATTTTTCTTCATATCCTCCAGAATCTTTTTTTCCAGCCTTGAGACTTGAACTTGGGAAATTCCGAGCCTTTCTGCTACTTCTGTTTGTGTCTGGTCTTTGTAATAGCGTAAGTAGACAATCAACCGTTCACGTTCAGTTAGATTCTGGATTGCTTCCTGTAATGTAAGTTTATCGAACCATTTTGTATCCTGGTCGGCAATTTGATCCAAAAGCGTTATCGGATCGCCATCATTTTCAAAAACGGTTTCATGAATGGAATGAGGTGATTTCGCAGCTTCCTGCGCATGGACAACCTCTTCCGATGAGATCTCTAATGCATCAGCAATTTCTTTCACTGTCGGTGACCTTCCCAATTGTTTTGTTAGCTCGTCTTTTTTTCGACGAATTTTATTTCCTGTCTCCTTCAGTGAGCGACTTACCTTCACGCTTCCATCATCTCTAATAAACCGTTGAATTTCACCGATAATCATTGGAACTGCATACGTTGAAAACCGTACATCATAAGACAAATCAAATTTATCAATCGCCTTAATCAGCCCAATGCTGCCAATCTGGAACAAATCATCTGGATCATAGCCCCTATTAATAAATCGTTGAACAACCGACCACACAAGGCGAATATTTCTTTCTACAAGAAGGTCTCTTGCCTCTTTATCGCCTTGTTGACTTTTTAATATATATTCTTTCACTTTCTCATCTGACAGCTGTTCCTTTTGGCGGGTGTTTTTAACATTTACATTCATGGCAGCCCCCTCAGTTATAGACTGTTTTGGTCTTTGATAGCTGCTTTGTCATATATACTGCAGTTCCCTCGTTAGGGTTCGAAATGACCTCAACAGAATCCATAAAGTTTTCCATGATTGTAAATCCCATTCCTGATCTTTCCATTTCTGGTTTTGATGTATACAGCGGCTCTAATGCCTCTGTTACATTTGGAATTCCAATTCCATTATCCTTAATTGTTAATTCAATTTCCTCATCATTCAATGTACATGTAATATAAACTTTATGATGTGCTTCCCCATTATAGCCGTGGATAATCGCATTCGTTACCGCTTCTGAAACGACAGTCTTAATTTCTGTCAGTTCATCCATTGTCGGATCCAGCTGTGCTATAAAAGCCGCGACAGTCACTCTAGCAAAAGCTTCATTCTCACTCACACTTGAGAATTCCAAATTCATTTCGTTTTTCATGAAGCCACCCCCAGTGTTGCTAATGCAAATTCTTCATTCTCCTCAAGTCTGACAATTTTAAACAGGCCTGACATTTCAAATAAGCGCTTTACAGGTGGTGAAATGGAACATACTACCATTTCACCACCTAATTGAATAACCTCTTTATATCGGCCGAGTACAACACCAAGTCCGGAACTATCCATAAACGTTACTTCTTCAAGGTTGAGTATGATATGCTTAACTGGATTTACATACAACATATCTTTCCACTTATCACGTAACAATTCTGCTTCATGATGATCCAATTCACCTGATAGTCTTACTATTAAGACGTCACCCTTCACATCAAATATTGAATGAAGCCCCATATTTATTCCTCCTTATAAGAACTGTATTGAATCTATTTCTTTATTGGGAGGTCTAATTCCTGCTACTTGACAAAAGAAGTGTCTATTCACTTAAATTAGATGAAATTAGCGTGATTTCACCATTTCTTGCACCGTGCGCTTTAATAGTGAAAAATAGGTTGTTTTCTCAATATCTTCTTCAACTGTTAAAGGTATTTCATATAGTACCTGCTCCCCATCCTTCACATATAATTTACCAACTTCATCTCCTCTTTTAACTGGTAAATTCCAGGTGTCTTGAAGCTTCACCTCTGTCTGGATATCCTTTTCCTCTTCGCCTTTCTTATGAAGGGTACTAATCGCTTGTTTTGTTACAATATCAACATTCTTTTGCTTTGATTTCAAGAGATGGATATCGGTAATCTTTTCGTCCCTATCAAAAAGCTTATTTGTCTCAAACTGATTGAATGCATAATCAAGTAAACCGGATACCATCGTATTTCTTTCCTTAGGAGATTCTGCACCCATTACAACAGCAATAACGCGCATATCGTCTCGCTTAGCTGTAGCAGTTAAACAATATTTCGCCTCGCTTGTATACCCTGTTTTTAATCCATCTACATCAGGATAGAAACGAACAAGCTTATTTGTATTTACTAACCAGAACTCATTGTCCTGTCCTTTTCTTAAATAATCTTCATAGACCGACGTATAATCTGTTATGGCTTCATACTTTAATAGTTCATTTGCAATCATCGCCATATCATAGGATGTGCTGTAGTGATTATCTGCAGGTAAGCCCGTGGAATTTTGGAAATGCGTGTTCTCAAGCTTTAATTCCTTTGCGCGTTCATTCATTTTTTTCACAAATGCTTCTTCACTTCCAGCAAGGCGCTCTGCTAAAGCAACACTAGCGTCATTACCAGATGCGATGGCTACCCCTTTTAATAGATCATTAACAGACATTTCCTCTCCTGCTTCCAAGAAGATTTGCGACCCTCCCATGGAAGCAGCTCGTTCACTTACACGTATCATTTCATCTTTTTGTAAGTTCCCTTTATCCAACGCTTCCATAATGAGCAGTAACGTCATTATTTTAGTCATACTTGCTGGCGGTAACTTTTCATGAGCATTTTTATCGAAAAGTATTTCGCCGGTATCCTGTTCCAGTAAAATAGCTGATTTTGCATCTGGAGCAAGAGCTAGTCCATTATTCTCTTCCTCCGAGTTATTTTCTTCTGCAAAAGCAGAAACAGGCACTGCAAAAGCTATTACCATCATAATTGTAATGAGTCTTAAAAACTTATTCATCATCTTTTACCTCCAGCAATCAATATAAAAGCGTGTTCAAAAAAGAGAAGGCAAATTGGCTAGTAACCATACTTTTTTATCTTCCAATTTGATAACGCCAAAATGTCGTTTTTGTCCAGACTTTTTGAACATCCTCTATAATGAAAGGATTGCCGAATATTGGCATTTTCATACACCGAAAATAATAAAAAAGAAAAAGCACACAACCGTGCGCTTTTTCCTTTTGTTAATCCGTTATTGACTGATAAATTAATGTTGGAGCTTCAATATGCTCGGTCGTTATCGTTATACTTTCATACAACTTTTCAATGACTTGATCTACATTTTCCTGATTAGAATGAATCGTAAGTAAGGATTCTCCTTCTGTAACAGAATCACCAATCTTCTTATGGAGCACAATTCCGACACTTAAATCAATTTCAGACTCTTTTGTTGCTCTGCCAGCACCAAGCATCATTGCAGCAGTACCTAGTTCATCAGCAATAATTGCTGCTACCTTACCAGCAGATTTAGCTGGTAGATCGATTTTAAATTTCGCCTGTGGCAGTAACTCCGGATTATCAGCTACTTCTGCATTTCCGCCTTGTGACTCTAAAAATTGTTTAAATTTATCGAACGCTTTTCCATTTGTTAAAGCTTCCTGTAATAGCTGTCGTGCTTCATCAATATTTTTCGCCTTTTTAGCAAGTACAACCATTTGGCTTCCTAATGTAAGACATAATTCGGTTAGATCCTCAGGACCTTTTCCTTGAAGTGTATCAATTGCTTCTTTTACTTCAAGCGCATTCCCTATTGCATACCCTAGCGGCTGGCTCATATCAGATATAACAGCCATTGTATTTCTTGATACCTTATTCCCGATAGAAACCATTGCATGTGCGAGCTCTTTAGCATCCTCAAGATCTTTCATAAAAGCTCCAGCACCGGTTTTAACGTCTAGGACAATGCCATCAGCACCAGAAGCGATTTTTTTACTCATAATTGAACTGGCAATTAGTGGAATTGAATTTACGGTTGCTGTGACATCTCTTAAACTATATAATTTTTTGTCAGCCGGGGTTAAATTTCCAGACTGACCAATTACCGCAACTTTATTTTTATTCACTAAGTCGATGAACGCCTCATTTGTTATTTCTACATGAAATCCTGGAACAGCCTCTAATTTATCAATCGTTCCCCCTGTATGCCCAAGGCCTCTTCCACTCATTTTAGCTAAAGGTACACCAAGTGATGCAACTAAAGGTGCAAGTATTAAAGTTGTTGTATCACCAACTCCACCAGTAGAATGCTTATCTACTTTGATCCCTTCAATCGCCGATAAATCAATTTGATCGCCCGATTCAACCATAGCCATCGTTAAGCTTGCACGTTCCACTTCTGTCATGTCCTGAAAATAAATTGCCATTAATAAAGCACTAATTTGATAATCTGGAATTTCACCGTTTGTATAGCCATCAATAAAAAATGTTATCTCTTCCTTGGTTAATTCCCCACCGTTTCGCTTTTTCTCAATGATGTCATACATTCTCATTTATAATCACCTTTTTTATTATTTTAGTTCGTACATATTTACGCTGGCAATGTACTTACAATTTTCTTAACAAATTGCAGGAAATTTGTTTTTACTTTTTCAGTTGTTTCTATTACTTCATCGTGTGTTAACGGCTGATCTAATATACCTGCAGCCATATTTGAAATACAAGAAATACCAAGCACTCGAATGCCAGCGTGTCTGCTTACCACAACTTCTGGTACGGTAGACATTCCTACAGCATCTCCACCAAGCGTTCTCAGCATTCTAACCTCTGCAGGCGTTTCATATGCTGGTCCAGTGTTGCCGACATACACTCCTTTTTGAACGAAAATACCAAGTGAAGCTGCACAGCTTTCTGCATGCTTTATGAATTCTCGATCATAACTTTGGGACATATCAGGAAAACGAACACCTAAGTCTTCATCGTTTTTTCCGATTAAAGGATTATCACCCATATTATTAATGTGATCTGTAATGAGCATGAGGTCTCCGGGGTTGAATTCCTCATTTATTCCCCCAGCGGCATTCGTTACGATAATGGACTCGATTCCTAAATCCTTCATGACGCGTACTGGAAATGTTACTTGGTTCATGGAATAGCCTTCATAGTAATGAAAACGTCCTTGCATCGCGATAACCTGCTTACCTTCTAACGTTCCAATTACAAGTTGCCCCTTATGTCCAGATACTGTTGATTCTGGAAAGTGTGGAATGTCCTTATAAGCAATGGTTATCGGATTTTCAATTTCTTCACCAAGAACTCCTAGACCAGAACCAAGAATTAAGCCAATTTCTGGTGTCTCTTTTAGTTTACTTTTCACATAATTGCTCGCTTCTTTAATTGCTATATGATTCATTTTGCTGATTCCCCTCTATTTAATTTCATTTAAAAAGCTTTTTCCGTGATTAGGCATCGGTATGTTAAAATTATCTGCGATTGTAGCACCGATATCTGCGAAAGTTTCTTTAATTGGCAATGCTCTTCCTTCTGAAATCGCTTTATGATGTACGAGCAACGGTACATATTCTCTCGTGTGGTCTGTACCATGATGTGTCGGGTCATTCCCGTGATCTGCAGTAATAATTAACAAGTCATCCTTCTGCAATTTTTCTAAAACCTCAGGCAATCTTGCATCAAATTCTTCCAATGCTTTTCCATAACCCTCTGGATCTCTTCGGTGTCCATATTTTGCATCAAAATCAACTAAATTCAAAAAGCTAATACCGGTAAAATCCTGATCCATTGACGCTACTAGCTTTGTCATGCCATCATCATTATCCTTTGTTCGAACTGCTTCGGTTACTCCTTCTCCATCATAAATGTCGGAAATCTTCCCTAGAGCAATCACGTCCAGTTTATTATCTTTCAGTTCATTCATTACAGTCCTGCCAAATGGCTTCAATGCATAATCATGGCGGTTTGATGTTCGTTCAAATGCACCAGGTTTACCAATAAACGGTCGTGCAATAATACGGCCAACCATATATTTTTCGTCCAATGTTAGCGCGCGAGCAATTTCACAAATACGATACTGCTCTTCAATCGGTACAATTTCTTCATGTGCAGCGATTTGCAGTACTGAATCTGCAGACGTATAAACAATCAGCGCACCAGTTTTCATATGCTCTTCACCAAGCTCATCCAATATTTCAGTACCTGATGCGGGCTTATTCCCAATAATTTTTCTTCCGGATTTTTCTTCCAATTCATTTAATAACTCATCTGGAAATCCGTCCGGGAACGTTCGAAATGGGTTGCTTATATGAAGGCCCATAATTTCCCAATGGCCAGTCATGGTATCTTTACCATTTGAAGCTTCCTGCATTTTTGTATAGTGTGCTTTCGGATGAATAGCCTTGCCAATTCCTTTTATTTCCTTAATATTACTTAATCCTAATTCACCCATATGAGGCATATTCAATCCACTCATATGTTCTGCAATATGCCCTAGCGTATCAGCACCAACATCATTAAATTGTGCTGCATCTGGTGCCTCGCCAATTCCTACTGAATCTAAAACAACTAAAAATACACGTTTAAATTGATTCATCTCTATCAAACCTCCTGTAACTATATTCCCGCATCACTATGAATATATGTTTCATTTTTATGATGTAGGATGTCAGACCACTGTTAAATCAAGTTCAAGCTCTTGGATGGTATGCCTTATACATGTCTTTTAATCGCGCTTTCGTGACATGCGTATAAATTTGGGTTGTCGAAATATCAGCATGTCCTAGCATTTCCTGAACCGCACGTAGGTCGGCGCCATTTTCTAATAAATGAGTTGCAAAGGAATGTCTTAGCGTATGTGGTGTTAACGTTTTATTTATGCCTACATCTCTTGCTAACCCCTTTAGGATCTTCCAAAATCCTTGTCGCGATAAGGCTCTGCCATGCTGATTAACAAACAATGCTGATTCAGATTTGTTATTAACAAGCTTCCCTCTTGCAAGATCTAAATATTGCTCTAAAGCATTTCTTGCTGCATCTCCTAATGGAACAATTCTTTCCTTTGAGCCCTTTCCAAAACATTGAACGAATCCCATTGTTAAATGTAAATCACCAACCTTCAATGAAATTAGTTCTGATACACGAAGTCCTGTTGCATAAAGCAACTCGAGCATTGCTTTATTACGTATGGAAAGTGAAGAGTTCGTTTGAATATCGAGTAATTTTTCCACATCTGCCTGAGACAGAATATCAGGAAGCTTTCTTTCTTTTTTCGGTGTTTCAATATGTAAACTAGGATCATGCGTCACAATCTGTTCGCGAATTAGAAATTGATGAAAGCTGCGAATAGATGAAACATGTCTTGTAATGGTTGCTGTCGACTTCCCACTATCTTTAAGCACATATAAGAAGCTTATGATATCATTTCTAGTTACCTGATCCCATGATTGTTTCTTTGCTTCCTTTTCGATATGTTCGATATAATGTTTAAGATCACGTCCGTAGGAGCCAAGTGTGTTTTCTGATAAACCGCGCTCGATTTGCAGAAAGTGAATAAAATCCTCCAATGCGTATTTCAACATACATACTACTCCCCTGCTTTAAAAAATAATTGAAATCGTTCCAATAGCTTCGTTTGTGAATGAAACACCTTAACAGCTGGGCCTTCGGGAGGATCATAACGATGAATTTCTTCATACTCCCGATGCATAATTTGTAAGCCTACATAAAATATGACGGTACACATTGTAAAAATCACAAACACTTTTATCGTATCTCGTATCATTCTATTCACCTAGCACTACTCCCTAAAATAGTTGTTTATTTAAAGATATGCTAGGTTAGAATCACAATATACTATTCAAATGTAACCTTTTTCAAGCAATTTGTAAATTATAACAAAAATAAAGTCCAACCCAACTTCAAACCAAAATATGAGAAAGTATTTAATAAATCAGGAGTTGAAAGAAACTCCAAACTAACTTCCCGGCTGTTTTCTTCAAGTATGTGCAATAATCGCCGTCCGGGATCGCTTCGGGCGGATGCTTTCCGTGGGCACGGCTTCAGCCTCTCCGGAAGAAACCCACTTCCGGTGAGTCTTCAGACACGTGCTATTCCCACTGGAGTCACCGCCCTGCGCTCACCCGGACTGGTAGCGCATCGATATCGTTTTTATTAATGGTGAGACTACGCAGTGCGACAGCACAAGGAGGCTCACCAGCTCCCCTTTGGATGCGCGAATTATATTTCCGGAGCGGGGAGACGCACAATCCATTTAAATACACTAATCCACAGTTTATATTTATGTAGGTATAAACTGAACTCATGCTAAGTTCATACTGCAAAAAATAAAAACCTTTCTCCATTTGGAAAAAGGTCTCTACTTATGTTGCTTTAACTGCTGCTTCTTGACATTGCTTGCATATTCCATGAAAGGTTAACCGATGATCTTTTACTTGGAATCCCCAATCATTTAATACAATTTTTTCAACATCTTCTAGTAAATCATTTTCAATTTCTTCAACGGATCCACATTCAATACATACAAGATGGTGATGGGAGTGCTTCGCGCCCTCTTTTCGTAAATCGTAGCGTGACACACCATCTCCAAAATTAATTTTATCAACAATTTTCAATTCAGAGAGTAGCTCCAATGTCCGGTACACTGTTGCCAGACCAATTTCCGGAGATTTTTCCTTTACTAGCAGATATACATCTTCTGCACTAAGATGGTCCTCTTCTCGCTCCAATAAGACACGAACCGTTGCCTCTCTTTGTGGAGTCAGCTTGTAGCTCTGTGCATGCAGCTGCTTTTTTATTTGTTCTATTCGATGTTCCACGGCAGTTCGCCTCCTCATTTCCCATCTTTATTATATGCACCTTTGATTTCTATGTCAAAGTATATTCTCACCTTTTAATAATAATAATTATAATATAACATTGATTATAGGTAAAGCGATTTAATTAATTCTTGCATTGCTTGATTGGATACATAGGCCTCAACTAGAGCTGCGGCAAACGAAACGACCAGCAATATTACGAAGATAATACTATACTTTGCTAGTGGCTGCAGTAATAATTGATGATTTTTGCGAGAAAATAATTTATTTATCAAAGTTAATGAGAATATCATTGAAATGGAACCAGCTGTAATATAAATTGGTATTACCAATATGTTCTGGGGCGCGATTGATAATGAAGCTAATAAAAGTCCTTGTAATCCAAGTTGGTTCACAATAAAGCCTACTGAAAAGCCAATAACCAATCCTTTTACGAAAATTAGCACCCATACAAGTGGTAATCCTATTACTGATAATCCTAATATACACAGTAGTAAAAGATACTTGGCATGGTACGTGAAACTTTGCCAGAGGATATCAATTTTATCGATAGATACACCTTCCGTTATTTGTCCAAAAAAACGTTCCAGATAAAAAAACAGATCCTGTTTCTGTATGAAACCCATACTGTTGACAATTACTGCTCCAAAAATAATTCCTGTTAAAAATAAAATAATCATAAATAGATAGATAGTAGCATGATTTTTAATATGTTCCCATACAAGAAAGCTGTTTTTATACATCGGAATCCTCCTGCTAAGATAGTCTTTAGTTAAAAACTATGAGGATTCCGAGATAAAAATACCAATTATCCTAGATTTCCAAATGAATTAGGAAGGACCTATGCTTCCATACTTCCCTCCACCACCTGCTTTTATAGGCAATTTTCCCTCACGCATTTGTATAATAGAATTCGCTAGCTTCTCTGGTACAACTTCTATTAAATTCTGATATGGTGTATGATGAATAACTTCCATTTCCGTTCCAAATGCATTTAAAAGCTTCTGAAATGTTTTTGGTCCGAGTGTTGGCAAATATTCAAGTGGAACTTGATACAAATAGTCAGGTCGTTCCACCTCCTGTTTATCCGTATTTTTTAATTCTTCAATACGGTCAGAAACACCTTTAATAATCTTTGTAGAACCACATTTTGGACATTTTGTAATATCTGTTGTTACCTGTTCAAAACAGTTGCTGCACACTGTCGTATGGTATTTTCCTAACAGTGGATTCATCCCAAAGTTACGTTTAATTTGCCTGCCGTCAACACGATGTAAAGCCCAGTTAAATTCTTTAAAAGTCGGATTCTGCATGACGACTTCCTGGTATTCTCTAGCAATTTTCGGAAGTGAATGCGCATCTGAATTCGTCACAAATGTGTATCGGTGAAGCTCGGATAATTGGTCTGCCATTTGAGTATCTGAGCTTAGTCCTAATTCAATTCCATCAATTAAATCAGGATCTAATACTTCTCCTAAGGAGCAGCGTACGCCTTTTCCGTATAAACTTTTAAACGGCGTAAACACATGGGCAGGAATAAACAATCCACCTAATTCCTTTACTTTATATTGGAGCTGCTTTGCTGATCCGTAATACCTCTGTGAACTTAACGTTATATTTTTCATTCGAGTTGACAACCACTTAGAAAAGGCCTCCATACTGGAAAGTGTCGGTAAATACACAAGTACATGAATCGGGCCGAGACAATTTTCATCGTAAATTTCAATTTCCGAACCGAGTATAAGCGTTACTCGTTCAAAGCGAATACCACCTTCTGGTAATTCGCTCGCCTCCCCATTATCAATCAGTGATTTTATCTCCTCCTGGACAGCAGGAGCGTGACAATCAATCACCCCTATCATATCTATTCCTTTATTTCTACTTGACTCCATTAAAATATTCGTTAATGTTAGGCTTTTTGCGCCTGTTATTTTTACTGGCTTTCCGTATTTATCACGGCCAATATGAATATGCATATCAGCAAAGTAGACGTTCAATCCTAAAGCCTCCCTAAGGCATGCAAATAGAGTATCGCATAATTTGTTTTGGCATCATGGATGCGTTCTTCAACGACATATTCTTTCGCTTCGTCTAGTGTTAATTCTAGCACTTCAACGAACTCGTCATCATCCCCTTTTGGTGGATTCTCCATTTTGACTAACTGATCTGTAACATAAATATGAACTAATTCGTCAGCAAACCCTGGTGATGTATAGAAGGAAGTTACAAATGAAAGATCATTTGTCGTATACCCAGTCTCTTCTTCTAGTTCACGTACTGCTGCAGCCAGTGGATTTTCATTTAGATCAAGTTTACCGGCAGGAATCTCAATTAGCGATTTTTCCAATGGCTTACGATATTGTTCAACAAAAATTATTTTATTATCCTTCGTGATTGGAATAACCGCTACAGCACCTGGATGCTTGACGAGTTCTCTTTTTGCTGTTTTACCATTCGGTAACGTTACATCATCCACTTGCAAACTGATTATTTTTCCGTTAAATATTTCTTCGCTTTTAATTGTTTTCTCTTCAAACTTCTTCATTATTTACCACCCTTATTAACATTCTTCCCCTATTGTAGCATACGAAATCTCAGGTAGCCGGTATAAAAAGTTTGTCTTCTATCACAGCTCTCCTTACAATTAAAATAAATACTGCAATGTAGAAACGGAGTGGAGATAATGAAGAAAAACAGATTAGGAAAATCCGATATTATGATTTCAGAGCTAACTTTAGGCTGTATGTCACTTGGCACCGATGTAAATAAAGCGAAGGAAATTATCGATGTTGCGCTTGATTATGGGATTAATCATTTAGATACTGCGGATTTATATGATTTCGGTAAAAATGAAGAACTTATTGGTGAAGCAGTTAAAAATAAAAGAGATCAAATTGTACTGACGACAAAAGTCGGCAATCATTTTGATAAAGAAAAGAAAACTTGGTTTTGGGATCCGTCGAAAAAATATATCGAACAAGCAGTTAAGGATAGTTTAAAACGGCTGCAGACAGATTATATCGACTTTTATATGTTGCATGGTGGAACAATTGATGACCCGATCCATGAAACAATTGACGCTTTCGAAGAATTAAAAAAGGCAGGCCATATTCGTGCCTATGGAATTTCTTCAATACGTCCAAATGTTATCCATGAATATATTGAGCATTCGTCTATTGATGGTGTAATGACACAATATAGTTTGCTCGATCGCAGGCCAGAAGAAACGACATTAGATCTCCTTCATTCAAACGAGGTTAGCGTACTGGCGCGTGGACCACTAGCCAAAGGAATGCTAAGCAACGATGCCGGGAAGGTTATTGAAAGAAAAGGAAATGAAGGGTTTCTTGATTATTCCTATACAGAGTTACTGGAGGTACAGCAAGGTATTTCACACTTAATGCAGCATAAATTATCTCAGAATACACTTGCATTAAAGTATGTTCAAAAACACCCTGCAATAGCAACAGCTGTCTTCGGGGCTAGCCGGGTGGAACAGATAAAAGAAAATGTCGAACACCAATACACAGAGCAATTAACAACAGCGGAATATAACAAGTTAAAACAACTGACAAAAGCCAATGTGTATACGAGTCATCGATAAATCTTAAAACCACTTATAAAAAGAGCGAAAAACAATCATCCGTGATTGCTTTTCGCTCTTTCATTATTCAATATAATTCAATTGTGTATTGCTTGTTGAATAGAAATAAACGGATTTAGAATACCTTCCGGACTTGAAAGTCGGAAAACACCATTTCGAATATCTAGTTTCATGTCTTCCGAGAAGAAAACAGCTTGTCTGCTATCAATGAATGTTGGAATTATTGTATTACTCGCAAGCTCTTGATAATAATCCTGTTTTTCGGAAACCAATTGAATTGTAGGAAGTCCATTCACACCACATCCACATCCCTCTGTATCGTACCATAAAACTAGGCTACTATCATTTGTTCTTATATCCATTAGTTTCTGTTCAGCTTCAAGTGTAATTGTTAACTTCATGGTTAAGTTCCCCTTTTCATATTATAATCATCCCGTTTTTACTTTTTATTAAAAGAGCTACGCAAGAGTTTCTCCATAAGGCCAGGAAATAATCGATAAAAAACACTTCCTGCTTCCATCCAGAAAGGCATATTAATTTCCCGCTTCTTTGTAAATAAATAACGAACAATGGTATTAGCAACTTGCTGAGGATCAAGCATATAACGATCCACACTCTGCCTGTAGCTTCCGCTCGGATCAGCCACTTTAAAAAAATTAGTGCGGACAGGACCGAGGTTAACAGCTGTTACATAAATCCCTTTGCTATCCATTTCTTGACGCAATGTATTGGTAAAACCAATTACAGCGTGTTTGGATGCGCCATAGGCAGCTGATTTTGGTGTGGAAATTTTCCCTGCTTGCGAAGCGACATTTATAATATGCCCTAGCTTATATTGATTGAAGTGAGGAATT
The DNA here is from genome assembly GCF_038002145.1 of Oceanobacillus sp. FSL W7-1309. Lineage (NCBI taxonomy): Bacteria > Bacillati > Bacillota > Bacilli > Caryophanales > Bacillaceae > Oceanobacillus > Oceanobacillus sp. FSL W7-1309. The sequence continues at coordinate 608,098 of NZ_JBBOBX010000002.1, read as the reverse complement.
AACAACTGCGTGATTCGCATTAACGAAAAAACATTTAACTGGAACATCTCATGCAAATCTAGCCATTTCATATCTTCCACAGCATCAAAGACACCAATCCCTGCATTATTAATCAAGCCATGTATTTGTTCATGCTCAGCTAAAATGGTTTGGATATTGAAGTCTATGTCATCATTATCTTGTAAATCAACTTTATAGATATAACTTTCTGTTTGCAATTCCAATTTTAGGTCCATTTGAATTGCTAATAGTTTATCTTCAGAACGTGCTAGCATAATTGGTATACCACCATTTTCTGCTATCTTCTTGCACAACTGTTCACCAATACCGCTTGATGCTCCTGTAACAATAATCTTTTTAGAGTTAAGTGCCGTATGAATCATATCAAATCGTTCCAATCTTTTAATTGAAATTCAATACCATATAGTTAAATAGAGTCATAACTTTTTATTATTACTAATTCTACCGTCCTTCATTACATACTTCAATTTTAACGATTTTTAGTAAGGCAGTCTTTGCTTGTCTAAATTGACTTTTAGCGTAAAATCTAACACAATTATAAAGAGGTGAAATGTATGACAATGATCATCGCGCATCGCGGCGCTAGCAAACTTGCTCCAGAAAATACGATGCCAGCATTCGAGCTAGCGCTTCGTATGAAGGCTGAGGCAATTGAAACGGACGTACAGTTAACAAAAGATAATATCCCGGTTCTAATTCATGATGAGCATGTAAAACGAACAACAAACAGTTATGGTTACATAAAAGATTATCACCTTGCAGAATTAAAACAATTAGATGCGGGCTCGTGGTTTTCGAAAAAGTTTGCAGGCGCAACAATTCTAACACTGGAAGAATTTCTGCAATGGATGAGTGATACGCCTCTGCACTTACATCTTGAACTGAAAAATAATAAAATAGACTATATGTATTTGGAACCAATCGTGTTTGAACTGCTTAATCAATACAATGTTGTAGATCGGACAACTATTTCAACTTTCAACCCAAAAAGTGTACAACGTTTTAGCCAATTAAGCTCAACGATTGAAATTGGATTGCTGACATCGCGTAAAATCAATAATTTAGCACGTTATGCAAAAGAGTTAGGTGCAAAAGCAATTCATGTTAAATATCGATTATTAAATAAAGCATTAATTCAAAAATGCCAGCAGGAGGACATGCGAGTTCGTGCCTATACTGTTAATCATTTTTCACCAATGATGCGATGCTTCCGGCTAGGCTGTGATGGGATATTTACAGATGTACCAAATAAAGCACTACTATATCGAAATAAATTTTAAAGGGTTGTTCAATAAGTCCGGTAAAAATGACACAAATCGAGATCAGTAGACCTTCGCACAGAACGTGCCAGTGTCGGCGTCGCAAAAGGACATTTCGATCTTTGACGACCTCGGTTCTTTTTATCCTTCTTTTTGAACACGCACTTAAAATAGCACGAAACGGAATGTTAGATGGAGGATTATTATGGAAGTAATATTTCTTGGTACAGGCGCAGGGGTTCCTTCTAAAGAGCGCAATGTATCAGCAATAGCATTATCGCTATTACAGGAGTTAAACAGCATTTGGCTGTTTGACTGCGGAGAAGCTACACAGCATCAGATTTTACGGACTAGCATTAAACCTAGAAAAATAAATAAAATTTTCATTACCCACTTACATGGAGACCACATTTATGGTCTGCCTGGTCTTTTAAGCAGTCGCTCCTTTCAAGCTGGAGAAGGATTATTAACCGTATACGGCCCTAAAGGAATCTCAGAATATATTCATACATGCTTAGACATCAGTGGTACACATCTCAACTATCCACTAAAAACAGTAGAAATTAATGAAGGCATTATTTTAGAAGATGAAAAGTTCACTGTCCATGCTAAACTGCTGGATCACGGTATTCCAAGTTATGGATTCCGCATAACAGAAAAAGATAAAACCGGAGAGCTACTCGTTAACAAACTAATGGATACCGGGATTGAACCAGGGCCAATTTATAGTCAAATTAAAAACAATAAAATGGTACAATTAGAAGACGGCCAAACTTTATATCAAAAAGACTTTATCGGTCCTAAAAAAGAAGGACGGGTTATTTGTATACTTGGCGACACACGAAGTCAAAAGGACTATGGTGAGTTCGTTGAAGGCGCCGATTTACTAATCCACGAAGCTACTTTTACGAGTGATAAAGCAGAGTTAGCACAAAGCTACTTTCACTCCACGAATACAGAGGCTGCAACACTTGCTGCTAGAAGTGGTGTAAAACAGCTACTATTAACACATATTTCTTCGCGTTATCAAACAGAAGATGATCAACAAATAATTGAGGAAGCTCGGGAAATTTTTTCCGAGACCTATCTAGCAAAAGATTTTTCCCGGTTTCTTATAGCAACCAAAAACTAGAGGAGCGTTTTTTTATGGAATACATCGAAACAATTGTAAATAATCAACGAGCTTTTTTTCAAAACGGAAATACCGTAGATTATACTTTTCGCAAAGATAGATTAGAAAAGCTAAGAGAAATGCTAAAAAAGCATGAAAGCAAAATCTATATGGCATTGAAAAAGGATTTAAATAAATCAAAACATGAAACATTAACAACGGAACTTGGGTTTCTTTACTCTGAAATTGATGTAGCTATTAAAAATCTCAGGTACTGGATGGCTGCCGAGAAAGTGCCTTCCCCAATTACACATAAGGGCTCCAAAAGTTATATTATGAAAGAGCCTTATGGAGTAGTGTTAGTGATTTCACCTTGGAATTACCCGTTACAGCTAGCTTTAGCCCCTGTTATCGGAGCAATCGCTGCCGGAAACTGTGTTATTATAAAACCGTCAGAGCATGCAAAAGCAACTTCCATGCTTCTGGCAGATATGATAGAGGGCGCATTCGATAGTTCGTACGTAACCGTTATTGAAGGTGGACAGGAAGTAAGTACTGCATTATTGAAACAACGTTTTGATTCAATTTTCTTTACTGGTAGTTCAGAAGTTGGAAAAATCGTCATGCGTGCGGCAAGTGAGCATTTAACACCAGTTACACTTGAGCTTGGTGGTAAGAGCCCAGCTATTGTTGATGAGGATGCAAATATTAACCTTGCAGCGAAAAGGATTATTTGGGGGAAATTTACGAACGCTGGGCAAACCTGTGTTGCCCCAGATTATGTATATGTCCATGAGTCCGTTAAGTTTAAGCTGCTTAAGGCAATGAAAAAGTATATCAAATCATTTTACGGGAAAGATCCACTTCGGAACAGTGATTATACGAAAATCATCAATGAAAAGCATTTTAATCGTCTTGAAGCATTCCTGACAGATGGCACGGTATTACATGGCGGTAATTCAGACCGGGAATCACTCATGATTGAACCGACGATATTGGACAAAATCACCTGGGAAGACTCTGTTATGAAATCAGAAATTTTCGGACCGATTCTGCCTGTGCTCACATTCACAAATATTGAAGATACACTTTATAAAATTAAAAAAATGGAAAAACCACTTGCACTATACTATTTTGGTGATAATGAAAAAATGCAGCAGCAAGTTATGGAGTATGTTTCCTTCGGTGGTGGATCCATAAATGATACATTATATCACTTAGCAAATCCTCACCTTCCATTTGGGGGAGTTGGTAATAGCGGAATAGGGGCTTATCATGGGAAACACAGCTTTGATACCTTCTCCCACAAGAAAGGTATCTTAAAACAAACAACAAAATTCGATTTACCTTTCCGTTACCCTGGAAGCAAACTAGCAGAAACAGTAGTGAAAAATATGATAAAATAGCATGCAAAATCCCGCACCTTTAAGGTTGCGGGATTTACTTTTTATAGTCATCGAGAAAGTCTTTTTGAAAACTTGTTCTCGGCTGTGCATTATCTTTTTTTTCGTTACCTTCCAATTGCTTGAAAGGATTTTTCCCATATTTTTCTGCCAAATCATCAATAACAGCGTAAAGTTTCTCTTTTTTTGCTTCATTCTCATAAGTAAATAGGTCAAGCTGCTGGCCAAGCTGCTGTTTTTCCTCTACATCTTGAACCGTAATCCCTAATAGACGTATTGGCTCCCCATTCCAATGCTGTTCGAATAATTCATTCGCTATAAAAAGAATATCCGCCTTCTGATCAATGTACGTTTGCAGCTTCCTGCTTCTTGTAATGGTTTTACGATCATGATAGCGAATTGTAATTTGCACACTTCTTCCGGCTGCGTTTTTACGTTTCATTCTCCTTTCCACATTATCTGCCAGCAGACGCATTAAGCTGTTAATCTCATTCCAGTCTATCGTGTCATCTGGTAAGGTTTGTGAACTTCCAATACTTTTAAATTCATAAATTGCATCAGGATCAACAGGTCTTAAATCGATACCATTCGCTCTGTTTTTCAATCGCTCTCCATTAATCCCAAGCAACTGCTTCAGCTCATAGACATCCTTTTTAGCTAAATCTCCAATTGTTTCAACATGAATCGTATTTAATTTATTCGCTGTTTTTTCTCCAATACCGTACATTTCTCCAACTGGTAAAGGCCATAATGTTTGGTCTAGCTCTCGCTTTCGCAAGACCGTTATTCCCAGTGGTTTTTTCATATCCGATGCCATTTTAGCTAAAAATTTATTGGGCCCGATTCCAATACTGCAAGGTATATCCAATTCATTTAAAATGCTTTGCTGGAGATTTTGTGCAATTTCCAGCGGCGTTCCTAGTGCATCTGTATCTGTAACATCCATATACCCTTCATCAATCGAAACAGGCTGAACATAAGGAGTAATTTCAGCAAGCATTTTAAAAATTTCTTTAGAAGCAAGCCGATAACGATCAAAATTAGGCTTCATAATAATAAGCTCTGGACAAAGCTTTCTTGCTTGCCAAATCGTCATCGTTGTTTTTACACCTTTTGCTCTTGCTTCGTAGCTGCTTGTCACGATAATTCCTTTGCGCTCCTCAGGGTTTCCAGCGATAGCTAGTGGCTTTCCTTTTAAATTCGGGTTATAAGCCATTTCAACTGATGCATAAAAGCAATTCATATCAATATGAAAAATGACTCTTCCTTTTTTCTGTTCAGAAATTGCCATTATTTTTTCCATCCTTTGTTAGCATTGTTACTCTAGTATATCATAAATAGAAAGACCTCCTATGTGTTGACGACACATAGGAGGTTGACTATTCTAGCTATTGGCTGCCTCTTTTATTATTGCGGTAACGAGTTCGGCTACTTTGACTAGATCAGCCACAGCAATGCGCTCGTTTGTTGTGTGTATCCCTTCATAACCTACTGCTAAGTTTACGGTTGGGATACCAAAACCCGCGATTACATTCGCGTCACTTCCCCCACCGCTTTTTAGCAGTTTACTTTCTCGACCAATTGATTCAGCAGCTTGACGAGCTACTTCTACTACTTGGTCACCAGCCCGTTGATTGAAACCCGGATACATTACTTTCACATTAACCTCAGCAGATCCGCCATATTCTGCTGCAGTGTTTTCAAAAGCCTCTTTCATTTTAGCTACTTGGGCTTCCATTTTTTCAGGTACGAGTGATCTTGCTTCTGCGAGGATTTCAACATGGTCCACAACGATATTCGTTTGTTTCCCACCTTCAAATCGACCGATATTAGCCGTCGTTTCCTCATCAATTCTTCCGAGCGGCATCTTCGAAATAGCTTTTGCAGCAAGTGTAATCGCTGATATACCTTTTTCAGGCTCTAATCCTGCATGTGCTGTTTTCCCTTTAATAACAGCAAACACCTTTGCTTGTGTCGGTGCAGCTACAACGATATCACCAACTTCACCATCACTGTCAAGCGCATAACCATATTTAGCTTTAATGCGAGAGCGGTCTAACTCTTTCGCTCCGACTAAACCAGATTCTTCTCCAACCGTTATGACAAATTGGATATCCCCATGCTGAATATTATTTTCTTTTATAACACGTATTGACTCCAACATAGCTGCAAGGCCTGCTTTATCATCCGCTCCTAAAATAGTCGTGCCATCTGAAGTAATGTAGCCGTCCTTAATTGATGGTTGTATTCCTCTTCCAGGTACAACGGTATCCATGTGGGATGTGAAGTAGATGGTATCAGCGCCCTCCACATTTCCTTTTAATGTGCAAATTAGATTCCCTGCACCATGGCCGGTCATGTCTTTGCTTCCATCTTCGTACACTTCTACACCTAGGTTTGTAAATTTATCTTTTAATACTTCAGCAATTTCCGTTTCAAATTTCGTCTCGGAATCAATTTTTACAAGCTCGATAAATTCTTCTACTAATCTTTCTTGATTTACAGTTATCATATAAAATCCTCCTATCCTAATATATAGGCTACTATAAGTTGAGCATTTTTTACAGCGAGATATTCCAATCCATTTCTAATGAAAAACAGGTAGGCTCTTTTTATGACTTGTCCATAATAGGTTTTCAAGTTAAAATATTCAATAGGAATGTGTTTTTAGAAGGAGGTTCTCTAATGGCTGCAAATTCAAATTATAAATCGGCTCCAAGAAAAAAATCAAAACGTGAACGAAGAAATAAAATTATTGTTTATATCATGATTATTTTAATGCTCGTGTCGACCTTGACTGCTGGATTGGCATTTATCATCTAATTTGATAAAGGCATTTTTTAGGAAAGTGTTTTGCTTCCTTGGAAAGCAAGTTTTCTTCCTCTGCTATACTGATGCAGATATCAAAAGTGTCATAGCTTCCTATCTGCCAAACAGGCTGGATTTTTCCAGCCTGTTTTTTTATGATGAAGCTTTAAATGGGTAGATTTGAAGTTCCTTTGCTTGTTCAAAGTGCTCCGAAATAATTTCATCTAAAAGCTGCTCCGCATCTTTATTCGCTATATCAATGTCTAGCTTTTCAGCTGATTGAATAATCTTTGCCTCATATATCTCATTTTTAATTTCATGTACTTCTTTTCCTTTTGTCATAATTCCTAATTTTGCCGCTTTCTTTGTTAGCGCAGCTTTCCTAATTTCAGTTTTCAATGCGTTAGAATCCTTTCCTTGCACAGAAACTCCTAGCTCAATTGCTTTTTGCTTCATTAGAATTTCATGCACTTCCCGAGCCAATGCATCCGGCTCTTTCCCCTTCAACTCAACATCAAGTTCTTTAGCTTTTTCCATTACTTTAGCATGATAAATTTCCTCTTTTAATTCTTCCGTTGATTTCCCCTCTGATTCAATATCTAACTTCTTAGCAGCTTGAAGAACCATTGCCTCATATATTTCCTTGGCAAGTGTTTCATCGTCCTTCCCCGCCATATCAATCCCTAATTCTTTAGCGTGCAGCTTTAACAATGCTTTACTTTTGAAAAAACGCTTATCCGTTTCCTGTTTTTCATTGTGATTGCCAAACGATTTCCAAACCACATCCTCATGGAAGGAAGCTGAAATACTTGGCATCTGCCAAATCATACCAGTCATAAATACGGCTGTTAACAAGATTTTTTTCATCATTCTTTATAAACACCCTTTCATTATTTTTGCCATTCTATAGGTTGCCCAGTTGAGGTTGAAAAATAAATGACTTTTTATAAAGTTGTGAGACGCATGAGTAACAAAATAAAAAAGCTTTATCGGTTAAGAGAATTACCCAAAACCAATAAAGCAAAATCGTATCCCTATATTAGCCAGCACCTTTAGTTAAAGTAGATATGTTAACCAAAATACCGGCAGAAATTAGTGTAAATAATAAAGAAGATCCTCCGTAGCTTACGAGTGGCAACGTGATACCTGTAATTGGAAGCATTCCAGAAACCGCACCTAAATTAAAAATGGCTTGGATCATAATTTGAAATGTAATCCCTATCGCCAATAGCTTTGCAAACATATCTTTACAATCCTTCGCAATCCTTATTCCTCGAAGCATGATGAACAAATAAGAACCCAAAACAATAATCAGGCCAAATACTCCTATTTCCTCCAAAATAATAGCCATAATGAAATCCGTATGAGCCTCTGGTAAATAACCTAATTTCTGAACACTGTTACCAAGACCTGCTCCCCATATTCCACCTGTTCCAATAGCAATATAAGAGTTCACAAGTTGGTAGCCTGAACCTAAATGGTTTTCAAACGGATTTAAAAAGGAGGTAATGCGTTCAAAACGGTAAGCTGATGTAAAAGCGAAATAAATAACTCCAATTAATCCAACACTGCCTAAAATAAACAAATGAATTTTTCTTACGCCGGAACAAACGACAATTATTCCGCATACGAATAAAATTAATGCAGCGGATCCTAAATCAGGTTGTTTCAATATTAATAAAAACATAACCCCCAAAATTAATAGCGGGGGTAAAACACCTTTTTTAAACTGATTGATATAGGCTTGCTTCTGTGAATAAAAATAAGCAAAATAAATGATCATGAATAACTTGATCGGCTCAGTAGGCTGAAAAACAAACCCTCCAAGCTGTATCCATCTCTGTGAATTATTACGTTCAACACCAATTCCAGGCATTAAGATAATGATTAGCAATAAAATGGACATGAATATGAAAGCTGGGCTTAACTTACCATAAAGCCGGTAAGGCAAAATTGCTGCAATAGAAAAAAAGAACAGGCCGATCAGCAACCATTGAATCTGTCTTGAAAAAAAATAATTGGCATCTCCATAATGGACATATGAGATTGGGTAACTAGCGCTATATACCATGATTACACCAAACCCAGCCAATAATAAAATGCTGATTAGCAATGAATAATCTATTTTTCTAAATTTGTTTCTAATAAAAGTTGTCATGATTACCACCATATCTTTCAGATGAATTAAACACCATCACTAAATATATATTTTTTAGACCGCATACGAACACTGCAAACTAAGCCTAATGCAATCATGTTCGTTATTAGAGCGCTTCCCCCATAACTAATCAATGGTAAAGCAAGCCCTGTTATTGGCATTAGACCGATTGTCATAGCTATATTTTGAAATACTTGAAAGGCAATTAAACCAATAGCCCCTACACATATATAAACACCAAGCAAAGTGTTCGATTTGTGAGCAATTTTTAAAATCCGATAAAACAATAAGAAATATGTAAAGAGAAGTAAACTTGCACCTACAAATCCGAAATCCTCACCAATTACAGCAAAAATAAAGTCGGTATGCGCTTCAGGTATTTTCCCCATATTTACCTGTACACCTTGATTAAACCCAGTACCAGTTAATTGCCCCGATCCAATACCTAGCATTGATTGCTTTAGTTGATATCCGTATCCCGAAGAATATTTATCTGGACTTATCCAAGCATAAATCCTCCCAAGCTGATGCGGCTTAAAAATTTGTGTAAATAGATCATTTTTGTACGTGTAAAGATACATAAGAAATCCAATAGCACTTGTCATAACCGTAACACTTAACATAATCATCTTAAACGAGATACTGGAAATAAAAAATAAAGTTAAAGCAATGGAGATTATTATTAGAGAAGAGCCCAAATCAGGCTGTGTATAAATGAATAAGATAGGAATAATGGTTATGATGCCGATTCTTATTACTACCGGAATACTCTTTTTGAAGGAAATTCTATCTTCACCTATTTTTTTCAAATATACAGCTAGATACACGAGCAAGAATATTTTCATAAATTCTGATGGCTGCAATTCAATGAAACCTAGGCTAATCCATCGTTGTGATCCGTTCTTTTCTACACCAAATAAATGAACCAGCAGTAAAGAAAAGACCCCGATCCAATATAGTGGTTTTGCCAATTTCTCCAACAGCTCATAATCAAAAGCTGCTACTCCAAACATGATTGCTATCCCGATGCAGTACCAGATAATTTGCCGAAGCACATAGTATCCTGATTCCCCATATTGTCCAGACCCACTGTACACAGCGAAACAACTAAAAATTAAAAGAACTAAAATAATGAATAATAACTGATAGTCTAATGGACTATTTTTTTTCTGCATGTTCTAATCTTTTACCCTTTCAAAAATTTAAAACAAAAAAGCATCTTAAAATTTCAATAGAAACATTGTATATTTAACAATTAGTACATCATCAAGAAAACCGATAGCAAACATATAATCAGGAATCATATCAATCGTCAAAATAAAATAAATCAAAGCTCCACCCAAAAGTGTAACCTCTGTTTTTGTACCCTTTTGCAGACGAAATCGATGGTACATGTCTTCCAATTGCTGAACAAACGAATTTGCAGAGCCAGCTTTTTTAAGCTTTTCTTTAAAGCTTGTAATAATCATTCTTCGCCCCTCATCAGTTTGACTATATTCCTGATGCACTTTTAATTCTTGCTCGATATTTTCCATTGTCAGTCTTTCCTCTTCAATCTGATATGCGGCAAGTAATTTTTTGGTATATTTAAGCTCCTCCTCAACACCAGTACGATTTTCTTCTTCGTTATCTTTTGAACGATAACCAGCAGCTTCAATTAAATCGACTACTGGAACTTCAAGGCCTTTGGCAAAGTTTTCTAAATGATTTAAATTAGCTTTTCTTTTCCCATTAATAATTCGTGATATTGTCGCTGTGTCAATATCCGTCAACTTACTTAAATGACGCATTGACATTGATTTATCCTGTAACAATTCTCTTATTCGTTTACCTAATTCATTATTTGCACTTTTTATGTCCATTCTCTCATCCTCTCTATCAATCAATAATCATATTAAATTCTGTGTTTAAGGATACACATTATGTTGTACTATACCTTCACGTTGACAAAAAGTCAACACAAGGGTCAACGGTTTTTAAGGCATAATTAAGAGACCCTTGAACTTTTCAAGGGTCTCTATCACGATAAGATATTAACAATGATTATTAAACGCCATCGAAAAGATTCATACTTAAATAGCGTTCACCTGTATCAGGCGCAATACAAACTACTCTTTTTCCTTCACCTAGCTTTTTAGCCACTTCTATTGCAGCATAAACTGCTGCCGCACCAGAAGGCCCAATAAAAATACCTTCTTCCTGTGCCAATCTCCGTAATAAACCAATCGCTTCTTCATCGCTGATTTGAATAATTTCGTCATACACACTTGTATTCAATATATCTGGTATAAAACCAGGACTGGTTCCGACTAATTTATGCTTGCCCGGCTTCCCTCCCGAGAGGACTGGTGATCCTTTTGGCTCTACAACTGCTATATGAATTCCAGGAATTTTCTGCTTCAATATTTCGCCAGTTCCGGTTACTGTCCCTCCAGTTCCAGCTGTACAGACGAATGCATCCAGTTCCCCATCGGTCTGCTCCATAATTTCCAGCGCAGTTGTCGTTCGATGAATATCCGAATTGGCAGTGTTTTCAAATTGCTGCGGGATAAAGCTTCCAGGGATTTCCGCTTGTATCTCCAGTGCCTTTTTAATGGAACCTGGCATCTTCTCTTCACTTGGAGTTAATACAACCTCTGCACCATAAGCTTTTAAAATATTCCTTCTTTCCATTGTACTATTATCGGGCATGACGAGTATTGCTTTATACCCTTTAGCAGCTGCAGTCATCGTAAGGCCAATTCCTGTATTTCCGCTCGTCGGCTCAATAATCGTGTCTCCAGGCTTAATAAGTCCCTTCTCTTCTGCAACTTTAATCATATTAGCTGCTGCACGATCTTTCACACTCTTACTTGGATTAAACATTTCCAGCTTAATATAAATATCTGCTGCGCCCTGTGGAACTAGCTTATTGAGCTTTACTAATGGCGTATTACCGATTAATTCTGTTACATTATGTACTACTTGCATAATTAACCTCTACTTTCCATTCTGAATTATTTATTTAGTAACCTCGTATCAAGTGAAATATCTGGATTCATATCCGTAATAACCTCTAAAAATCGATCTTGATTTTGTGGAGAAATCGAAAATATATCATACCTTCCACATCTAATTTGAATACGATCCATCGATAGTGCTGGCGCTGTTAAAGGTGACTTCGATTTCATGATAACTTCAATCTCATTTATTTTTATTGTTTGGCGGATTGGACCATAATGAATTTTAATTTTTCCACCCTCTATTTTATAACCAGTTTTAAACCAAAACCATAAAAGAAATAGCCCTAAAAGCAGCATGATAAAAGCGGAAATCAGCTGTGCTTTTATTAGTGGTGTGATAAATCCGAGCAAAGCAATTCCCCAGATTACAATCGTTAACCATTTATCCTTTTTCGAAGGGAAATACATTCCATTTCCTCCTCCACTACGTAGTACTTAAATAATTATTGTTTTGTAATCTTTATTATAGACATTTCTTGCAGCCATTACCATTATTTATATCTAATGAAAATCTTTGATCTTACTTCATTACAAATAATTTCTTTATAACGAACTATCTGGAAAAATAGTTTGTTTCTTAATAAAGAACGAATTTGGTTTAAAACATTCCAACCCCGCTTAACTACAACAGAAACCATTTTCTTCAGAGAAATAAATACCCCAGCTTTTTTGTTATATACCCCACTGCCGTATACCGGAAATGTAAAAGGTCAAAAAAATCCCCTGTATATTTGCATACAGAGGATTGATTCGAAATAAAGCTTTATATTAATTTTGCTAAATTTTTAAATTCTAATTCCTCAAATTTCATTGAAACTCTATCTTTATCATATTTCCATAATGCCGTGTCTAATGAACAGCTGATTGGAACATCACATTTAATCAGAGCTAATGACCTTGATAAGTGAAGCATGTCCAAATTGTTGTTAATTTTTGTTTGAACACCTTTTGGAAGCTTATCTATATTATCTAGCAAATTATCAATTGTTTCATATTCCTGCAAGAGCTTTAATGCCGTTTTTTCGCCAATGCCTTTAACACCTGGATAGTTATCAGCGGTATCACCCATTAGTCCTTTTAAATCAATAATTTGCTCTGGAGAAATTCCCTTTTTCTCATAAAAATTATGACGATCAAACACTTCGTAGTTTCCTTGTCCTTTTTTCATGATCGCAACACGGATGCCCTCATCAACAAGCTGCAGTATGTCCTGATCACCAGTAAGAATTATTACTTCATCTGTTTTGCTATAGATGCGCGCGAGAGTTCCAATACAATCATCTGCTTCAAAGTTTACTAAACCAATGTTTGGCATATCAAATGCTTCCACTACTTCTTTAACCAAATCGAATTGTGGAATAAGTTCTTCTGGCGGCGCATCTCGGTTTGCTTTATAGCCTTCATACAACTCTGTACGAAAAGTCTTGCTGCCCATGTCCCAGCAGCATATTACATGTGATGGTTTAAATGTATCGACTGCATCTAAAAAGTAACGCATAAATTGATAAATACCATTTGTGGGAATTCCTTTACTCGTTCGCATGAAGTTCCCTCTAAAAGATGTTGCAAAAAAGCCACGAAACAAAAGGGCCATTCCATCAACGAGCAATACATTTTTTTTATCCATATTTTAACACTTCCTCTAATGCTTTATAATCGACTTTAACTGTTTCTGCTTTTCTAGCAGAACTGGTATATCCACTGTAGATTGCAGCATTTTTAAATAATTATCTACTTGCAAGTGGGCATTTCGTTCCGCTTGCGCACGAATATTTTCAACAAGGCTATCCAATTGATTTTGGTAAGAGCTTTGCATGAAAGAATGATTTGTATCTAAATATTGCTGTGCACAAGGTTTTATTATAGCATACATCTGTTCCTTCATAAATTCTTTTTCATTTTTTTCAAAGAAAGCTTTCGTGCCTTTGTACTTAGAAAATACAGCATTAAATTGATTGGAATCAATGTCAGATAAACCTTTTTGAAAGGCTGGTGTATCAATTTCCAGCTGTTTCATATCTGGCAGTTCAAATAATGAATCGCTCTCTACACTTTTACCGGCCAAAGCCTGGAAGAATTCATTTAATTGCTCGTGCATATAGGACTCTATTCGAAGCGACACAGCTTGCAGCTCTTGATGAAGCTCAAAAGCAATGTATTCGAGCAAATTATCCAAGCTTTCTCTTAGCTGATTTTGTGCTTTCTTCCCTGATTCGGTAATGGTTGTCGGATTATACATTTCTTTGAACATATCATGAAAACGAATTGATAGTCTTTCTAAAACATAAAACAATTGCTTTTCTATTTTTTGAGCAATTTGATCCTGATAAACTGAAGCATCATAGGCATTAATTTCTGATACCAGTTTATTTGCCTTCGTTTTTATATCATTTGCCCTAGTTTCTTTCTCCTGATGGTCCATGTTTATGGATTGGATATAATTATCTAGTGTGTGGCTCGTTCTTCCCATATCACGAATTGCTGATTCAATTGTGAGAGACGAAAGGTCATGATATATAAACTGGTAAAAATCAGCTTCCAGTTGCTGCATTTGTTTGTTAAGCGATTGTTTTGCTATTTTTTGTTCCAATGATGTTTTGCTTGAAACCGGGTAGAGCCTTGGAAGTCGGATACCTAATTGTAATAATTGTCCTTGCACATAATCCGTTACGAGCTTTAATTCTGCTTCGTCAGCGGCTAAATCCGACGCATTGACAATAAAAAACATTTTATCTAACTGAAATGCTTCTTTTACACGTCCTAATTGCATCAAAAAGTCTTTATCTGCGCGTGATAAAGCGTGGTTATAATAGGTTACATAAAGAATTGCATCTGCATGCTTAATATACTCGAAGGCAACGTTCGTGTGCCGTGCATTAATGGAATCTGCTCCTGGTGTATCAACAAGTGTAATCCCTTCTCTTGTAAGTGCACAATCATAATATAGGCTAATGGATTCGATATAACAAGCTTTCGTCTCGTCTGTTACATAGCTTGCAAACTGTTCAAGGTTAATCGTAATATCTTTCCCGATAAAGTTTCGATGAACCTCGTAACCTTTTAACATAGCATGTAAATAAGCTTGATACATCTTGTTTAATTGCTCACTCTTCTCAAGTTCATTTGCTTTAACCCATTCAATTAGTTCGTCAAACTCTGAACCTTTTGGTGATAACTTCTTTGTAATCATTTGTAAGTCTCGGGCTAACATTGCTTGATCTTTTAAGGTAACGACAACAGTACCGTGCGGGTGTTTATCATTAACAGGGCAAATTCTGTTCACTGTTGCAGTTGTTGGGTTTGGTGAGACAGGCAATACTTTCTCACCCATCAACGCATTTGCAAACGATGATTTACCAGCACTAAATGCCCCGAAAAGAGCTATCGTATAGGAGCGGTTTCTCAGTCGATTTGCTTTCTCCGATAAGTCTGTCTTTAAAGACTCAAATCCTGGCAACTCACGAATCAGTTTTATCGTCGATTCAATGCTCTCAACGACATCCTCCATTTTCATTTCCTTCGTAAAACCATTATTCTTGAAATCCTTTTCGCTAGGTTTATTGTATTCTATAGTCGAGACTGTCCTTTTGTCTGCCACTACCCTAATTGGTTTGGGCTTCCTTTCTAATGCTTGCTTAACTAATTCCCATCCGGACGCATCAACTTTTGGTTCACTATATTGTCTCTCTAACTTCGCATATGCTGCTTGCCATTCTGATTGCAGCTGTTTTATTGTTTCACTTATATTCTGTTGTTTTTTGAAATGAGTAAAATTATGCTCATGGACTCTCTTTGCATCCTCATTCTTTTTAACAATTAATGATTGCATAACATGCAATTGTTTTCTTGCAAGCTGTTTATATATGCTTTTAATATTTGCCGATACATCATTCGTATAATTTAATACATAATCTCCATTCACTTTCGCACCAGGCTTCATTAATTGCAGTAGATGGTCAAGCTCGTATGTAACCACCATCCCATTAATTTCATTTTGAAGGGAAGTATCATGTATAGCATATTTTTTCAACAATACTAGTAGCTTATCGCGAAACTTCCATTCAATAGACTTGTGCATGTTTTCTTTTAATAGAGCGAGAAATTGTTCTGCTCGTGTATTTTTTTCCTCTTTCGTTTTCTTTTTCGATGCAAATAGCCCGACCTTAAAATCGGATTGCTGTGATTCTAAAAATAATTGTGCTTTATCCCTAAGATTTGCTGGCATCAAATAGGCATTATTTAATGTTTGTTGCAGCTCTTCAAAAAATTCCCGCTCAAATTTTATCGGTTCATTCTCTAGGTATAATAATTTTTCTTCTGTTGCTTCAAGTTCATCTAAATACGAATCATCGGATCTCGTCGCTTCACCGGCTGTTAGATCATCAATCAGGGATTCATATTTTGTTGCAAGAAATGACCGGTGCTCATCCATTACTTGTCGTACGGATTGTTGAATATGAAGATATTTTGGACGGTCTGGCCCCATCATAATAAATATTTTTTCTTTGATTTGCTCAAATGCGTTATGCGCTATATTCGGTTCTTTTAGTGAAGTATAATAGATATTATTTGGCTTTAAGTTCCATTGATCAAACGTTTGTTTAATACTTTTGTCGAACGATACAAAACGTAGTTCCTGTTCATCATGCTTGTCAATTTGGTTAATAACAACAAAATAAGGCAATTTTTTCTCTTGAATTGACTTCAAGAATTGTAAATTAACCTCTGATTGTACATGATTATAATCCATCACATAAAATAAAACGTCAGCTAAATGTAAGGATGCCTCTGTCATAATTCGATCTGCATCATCTGCAGCATCAATACCAGGTGTATCAATAAGTGCAGATCCAACAGGTACGATTTGTTTACCAGTGCTTATTTCTATTTTTTTAATTGCCTCTTTATCCTTTGAATATTCCTTAATCATTTCAATATCATATGGTTCTTTGTATTCAACAGGCTGCTCTGTCGTAAAAAACACCCTTGCAACAGCATCACCTGAAGTAATTTTAACAACGTTTGCACTGGTAGGTATTGGACTCTTCGGTAAAATTTCTTCTTCTAACAATGCATTAATCATTGAAGATTTCCCGGCTGAAAAGTGTCCAGCAAAACTTATTATCAGCTCCTGTTTTTGGTACTTTTCATAAATGTCAAGGATTTTAGATGCATTTAAATGATCCCCGTTTTGTTTCATCTGGGCATACAAAGCAACTAGCTGTTCTGCATTTAACGACTCTTTTCTATCTTTTACGATCACGGTATTCATGTCCCCTTCTTCCACATCCCAATTTAAAGTCTATTATACGAAATTAGTCATTGGATTGCCACAAATTATAAAAGCGATTTCACAAATAAGGTTATTATTGATTCGCAAAGATAAGTTTGTTTATTAGTTTACATAATATTATTATGGTAATCTAAATGATTAGGAATTCATAGTTAAAAACCTAGAAACATGATTATCTTAGTTTCTAGGTTTTATTTGTCATCTCAATTTTATAATCACCTGTTTATACAGGATATACACCATGCTTTCTTTCGGTGAATGTTACATTTTTAGCTGCATAAACGGAAAAACGGTTCACTAGCTCCTGTCTTAATGTATTTGGATCGATTACGGCATCGATTACCATTTCAGATGCAAGTCGGTAAACATCAATATTTTCTTTATATTCATCTTGCTTTTGTTTAATAAATGCGGCACGATCCTCTTCCGGTAATTGGGCAATTTTATTAGCTTCCACAGCATTTACTGCTGCTTCTGGTCCCATTACCGCAATTTGTGCATTTGGGAAAGCTAAACAGCAATCTGGATCAAACGCTGGTCCTGACATCGCATAAAGACCTGCACCATATGCCTTCCGAACAATGACCGATATTTTTGGTACCGTTACTTCGCTCATCGCTGAAAGCATTTTAGCACCGTGCCGAATAATACCTTGTCTCTCTACCTTTGTTCCTATCATAAATCCTGGTACATCTGTTAAGAATAATAGCGGAATATTAAAGGCATCACAGAGCTGGATAAACTTTGCTGCTTTATCAGCAGAATCCGTAAATAAAACGCCGCCTTTTACGCGTGGCTGGTTTGCGATAATGCCGACAGAGCTGCCCTCAATCCGTGCAAGCCCGGTAATTAATTCAGCTGCAAACTTCTTCTTGATTTCGCAGAAACTGCCTTCATCAATAATTCGGTCAATTAAATCATACATATTAAATGGAGCATTTTGGTTTTCTGGTACGATATCAGTGATCGACTTTTCAAATGCTGGAACAGGTTTCGCTTCAACATTAGTCGGCTTCGACCTGAAATTAGCCGGAAAATAGCTTAAATAGTTCTGTGCATAGTGTATTGCCTCTTCTTCCGTCTTCACTAACACATCACCAACACCAGAAACTGAACAATGCATGACTGCACCACCCATTTCCTCTAATGATACCTTTTCTCCGATTACTTTTTCTGCCATTCTTGGTGAACCTAAATACATGGAGGCATTCCCATCAACCATGATCACAATATCACAAAACGCTGGTATATATGCTCCTCCAGCCGCAGATGGTCCAAACAGCAAACATACTTGTGGTACTCTTCCCGATAATTTAATTTGATTATGGAAAATTCGTCCTGCACCACGTCTGCCTGGAAACATTTCGATTTGGTCGGTAATTCTGGCACCTGCAGAGTCTACCAAATAAATCATTGGCAGCTCAAGCTTCATTGCTGTTTCTTGAATCCGCAATATCTTTTCAACCGTTCGCTTCCCCCACGAGCCGGCCTTTACTGTCGAATCATTGGCCATCACACAAACGTCCTGATTGTTGACTTTTCCAATTCCTGTAACAACCCCATCAGATGGTAAATCGTCGTCCAGGCAATTCGCAAAAAATGCATCTTCAATGTTCATCCCGCTATCAAATAAAATCTCTAATCGTTTTCGGACAAAAAGCTTCCCTTTTTCTTCATTGCTTTTATGGTACTTGTCTTTTCCGCCTTTTTCTATTTTACGCATTCTCTCCTGCAATTCTTCTAAATAAGACATGTTGCATCCTCCTCACTAAATACCTTTATATAATGGCTTCCTTTTTTCCTTGAATGCTTGAAGCCCTTCCACTCTATCTACTGTCGGAATGGTTTCCGCATAGCATGCACGTTCAATGTCTAATCCCTCTTTTATATCTGTTTGCGTACCATTATTAATAGCTATTTTCGCCTGTTTTAAAGCAATCGGCCCGTTGGAAGCAATGGTTTTCGCTAACACCAATGCATCTGTTAACAGGTCTGCTTGTTCAGCTGTTTGTTCAACCAGGCCAATAGAGATGGCTTCTGAAGCATCGATTGGTTTCGCAGTAAATATCAAACGCTTAGCATGCCCTGTTCCAATAAGACGAGGCAACCTTTGAGTGCCGCCTGCGCCTGGAATGATGGCTAGAGATGTTTCCGTCAAGCCTAGTTTAATATTTTGTGCAGCAATTCGGATATCACATGAAAGGGCTAATTCTAAACCACCACCATAAGCAGCACCATTAATTGCCGCAATTACGGGCATATTCATCCCTTCAATTGCGGTTACGGTTTCCCCTATGTAACGAACCGCCTTCATTACCTCATCTTCTGACATTCCCTTTCGTTCTTTTAAATCTGCACCAGCGCAAAAAGCTTTCTCGCCTGCCCCCGTAATAACCGTACAATAAATCGATTTGTTTTGGTTAATTTCTTTTATTGCTTCGTTTAATGCAACTAATAATGCATGCGATAGCGCATTCGCAGCTTCTGGTCGGTTCAGCGTTAGGACAGCTACATGCTCCTCATGTATGTTGATCGTAATTAAATCCGACATTTATCCTCATCCTTTAGAAGGTTTATTTTAGGCTTATTTTTATTCTAATCGCAATCATCTGCATTTCCTTCACAACCTGTCCGTGCCATTTTTTTTCATGCATTAATGGTCTGTTATACTCCCACCTCTAAACAAGAGGGAAATAATATGTGTGAAGAATGAAGTTTCACTTCTATGAAGCAGCCTAGTTATTTTCTAACCTATTCAATAACGGCAAGAACATCTTCATCATTTACAAAATCACCCTCTGCAACTTTTAATTCTTTTACTACCCCAGATGCTTCCGCTGCAATTGGTATCTCCATTTTCATGGACTCAAGTATTACAATATCCTGACCTTCTTCCACTTGTTCTCCTACAGCCACTACAATTTTCCATACATTCCCTGCCATACTCGCTTTCACTTCTTGCATATCCGTATCCTCCTCAGTTTCCTTTATTTATGATAGAATTTTTCAATAAAAGCTGTCGTTGTGTTTCCTTTTATAAATTGTTCATGCTGTACAATCTCTTGCAACATAGGAATATTTGTTTTAATTCCATCGATTTTATAACTGGATAAAGCTTCCTTTAATATAGCGATTGCTTCTTTGCGATTAGACCCTTTTACAATTAATTTTCCAATCATTGGGTCATAAAACGGTGTTACATCATAATCGGCAGTCACACCTACTTCATTCCGTATATTCGGTCCCTCAGGTAATTCAATATGAGAAATATGACCTGGTGAAGGGAAGAACGTAACTGGATTTTCTGCATAAATTCTCGCTTCAATCGCATGACCATCTATTTGCAAATCTGTTTGTTTAATTGTTAATGCCTTACCGGAAGCAATGTGTAGTTGCTCTTCCACAATATCAATTCCTGTAATTTCTTCAGTTATGGGATGTTCAACTTGAATTCTTGTATTCATTTCCAAAAAGTAAAAATTTTCTAATTCATCAACTAGAAATTCAATCGTCCCTGCATTGGTGTACTCAAGTGCCTTGACAGCTTTAACTGCAGCTTCGCCCATACGCTGTCTTGTGGATTCTGAAATAAACTGTGACGGAGCCTCTTCAATAACTTTCTGATTTCGACGCTGTATCGAACATTCACGTTCATATAAATGAATTGCATTTCCGTGATGATCTGCTAAAATTTGTATTTCAATATGGCGGGCATTTTCAATTTTCTTTTCCATAAACATGGATCCATCACCGAAAAATGTATGTGCACGCTTTGAATTCCCTTCAAATGCTTTGGCCAGCTCTTCTTCTGAGTAAACAACCTGCATACCGATTCCGCCACCCCCAGCCGAGGCCTTGAGCATAATTGGATAACCAATTTTCTCTGCCATTTTTACTGCGTCCTCTATCGCCGCAATCGCTTCATCCGTTCCGGGCACAACAGGAATGCCAATTTTATTCATTGCATTTCTTGCCGCTATTTTACTTCCCATCTGCTTTATGACGCTCCCTGTTGGTCCAATGAATATCAATCCTTCTTCCAAACAGCGATTAGCAAATGCTTCATTCTCACTAAGAAAACCATATCCAGGATGAATCGCGCAGGCTTTCGCTTCTTTTGCGACAGCAATTATCCGTTCAACATTTAAATAGCTCTCATTTACACGTGGAGCTCCAACCAAAAAGCTCTGATCCGCCATCGATACATATGGAGCCTCTTGATCTGCTTCTGAATAAATAGCTACTGTTTGAATTCCTAATTTCTTACATGTGCGAATAATTCGTGCTGCAATTTCTCCTCGATTTGCAATAAGCACCTTTTTTATCATATGCTCCCCCCTAGGATTGAAGTTGCTGCATCGCAATCTCTCTTAATTTAAACTTCTGTATCTTCCCGCTAGCTGTCATTGGATATACATCGACAAATTCGATATACTTGGGTATCTTGTGCCTCGATATTTTCCCATTACAATAATCTTTAATTTCTTCGCTTGTTATCTGTTTATTATCCTTTAAAATAATCCAAGCCATGACTTGCTCTCCATATTTTTCATCAGGTACTCCGATTACTTGTACATCTAGAATGTCTGGATGCTGATATAAAAACTCCTCAATCTCTCGTGGGTAAATATTCTCTCCGCCGCGTATAATCATATCTTTCATTCGTCCAGTTATTTCAATATAGCCATTTTTATGCAACACCGCTAAATCACCGGTATGAAGCCAACCTTCCTTATCAATGGCTTCCCTCGTTGCCTCGGGATTATTGTAATAGCCTTTCATCACAAGATACCCTCGAGTTAGCAGCTCACCTGGAACACCGATTTCTTGTTCTGTATCCGTTCCAGGTATAACGATTTTTACTTCCACATTAGGGTGTGGTTTTCCAACCGTATTTACTTTCAATTCAATTGGATCGTCTGTTCTTGTTTGTGATATCACCGGTGACGATTCTGTTTGACCATAAGCAATTGTAATTTCTTTTGCGCCCATTTTATTCATCACATTGGACATTACTTCTACTGGACAAGTTGATCCCGCCATAATACCTGTTCGCAAATGGGACAGATCAAATTCATGAAAACGAGGATGATTTAATTCTGCAATGAACATTGTAGGAACGCCATGAAGTCCCGTGCATTTTTCTTCTGAAACAGCTTGCAATACCTTCTCTGCGTGAAATTGCTCCAGTATAACCATCGTTGTACCTTTGGATACCGCAGCAAGTATGCCTAATACACAGCCAAAACAATGGAAAAACGGTACTGGTATGCATAATCGATCGTTAGGAGTAAGCTTCATGCAATCAGCAATCTGATTGCCGTTGTTGACAATGTTTCGATGTGTTAGCATAACCCCTTTTGGAAATCCAGTAGTTCCTGATGTATATTGCATGTTAATGACATCATCTTCGTTCAGCGATTGTTTCCGTTGCTCTAAATGAACATTATTGATACCATTACCTTTTGCAATGACTTCCTTCCACGTATAGGCATAATGATATTCCGCATCACTAATTACAATGATATTTTTTAAGTTTGGTAATGTTTCTAACCGTAATTTTCCTTTTTCCTGAACTCCTAACTCGGGGCATAGCTGTTTTAAAATATCAACATAGGATGTTCCTTTATAGCTTTCGGCCATTATTAAGGTTGTTGCTTCAGACTGCTTTAGTAAATATGTTAATTCATTCGCTTGATAATTTGTATTTACCGTTACAAGGACAGCTCCCATTTTGCCGGTTGCAAATTGCGATGTAATCCATTCTGGTTTATTATCAGCCCATATTGCTACATTTTCCCCTTTTTGAATACCTAGGGCCATCAATCCTTTTGCGGCTTGGTTGACCATTTCATTAAATTCCGAATATGTTTTCCGTAATTTTAATTCTGGATAGACGATTGCTTCATGATTTGGATATAAATCCACCTGTTTTTCAAGCAGCTCACCAACAGTTAAGCCTAATAATGACATGAATTCTCCCCTTTCTAATCTGGACTAGCAGCCTAGTTCTCTAGCAATAACCAATCGTTGAACCTCAGACGTTCCTTCTCCAATTTCTAGTAGCTTTGCATCACGTAAATAGCGTTCCACCTCATATTCACGCATATAACCATAGCCCCCATGAATTTGGATCGCTTGATTTGCTGAGCGGAATGCTGTTTCACTCGCAAACAGTTTGGCATATGCGGCTTCTTTTCCAAAAGGCTTTCCTTGATCCTTTAACCATGCAGCTTTATGCACCATATTTCTTGCAAGCTCAACTTCCATTGCCATATCAGCAAGCTTGAATTGGATCGCTTGGAATTTAGAAATTGAATTACCGAACTGCTTCCGGTCTTTTGCATATGCTAGTGCTTTATCAAGTGATGCTTGCGCTATTCCAAGTCCAAGTGCTGCAATTGAAATTCTCCCTCCATCTAAGGTATAGAGAAATTGATTGAAACCTTTATGTTCTTCTCCCAATACATTTGTTCTTGGCACACGAACATTTTCAAGTACAATTTCAGCCGTATCCGACCCGCGAACCCCCATCTTATCGTAATTGCTCGTTATCGTAACCCCTTTCGTATCTGCAGGAACAATAATTGAAGAGATCATGCTTTTTCCTTGTTCATTTTTACCAGTGACAGCGGTTACAATAATGATTTTGGCAAAGCTTGCATTCGTAATAAAGCATTTTTCACCATTAATGATATAATCTTCTCCATCAATTATCGCGGTCGTTTTCGTTCCTCCTGCATCTGATCCAGCATTTGGTTCGGTTAATCCAAATGATCCAAGCGCTTTCCCTGAAGCAAGGGGCTTTAAATAGGTTTCTTTTTGCTCGT
The DNA here is from genome assembly GCF_038002145.1 of Oceanobacillus sp. FSL W7-1309. Classification (NCBI taxonomy): domain Bacteria; kingdom Bacillati; phylum Bacillota; class Bacilli; order Caryophanales; family Bacillaceae; genus Oceanobacillus; species Oceanobacillus sp. FSL W7-1309. The sequence goes on along the minus strand of NZ_JBBOBX010000002.1, from coordinate 584,213 downwards.
CAGTTCCGAAATAATAGAGTGGACTTGCACCAAGAGAAACTGCCGCAGCATAACTTAATCCAGTACTTCCACATACACGCCCAATCTCTTCCACTGCTAACGCATAAGAAACTGTATCTCCCCCAGATCCACCATACTCATCTGGAAACGGAATTCCTAGTAAGCCAAGCTCCCCCATTTGATCAAAAATATCGCTTGGAAATTCTGCTTTCGTGTCAATTTCAACTGCTCTTGGTCGGATGACTTCTTCAGCAAAGTCTCGAACCATCTTCTTAATCATCGCTTGTTCTTTCGTTAATTCGAAATTCATGCTATTCCCCCTCATAAGTTAAGACCGACTAGTTGGTCTGTTTTAGCCATTTCGATTCCCTTTTGCAAAGAATGGCAAGTCTAACAGTATTTCTTTATAATTATCTTTAGAAATCGTTTCTGTTTGGAGAACTGCATGCAAAATTAAATCAACAAAGATATCTCCAATTTCATCCATCGTGTTTGCACCTGATTGCCGGTACCACTTATAAATCCAGTTCACCATTCCTAAGATTGCCATTGTTGTAATTTCAACGGACAGTTCTTCTCGAAACTCACCAGACTTCTTTCCCTCTTCAATTGTTCGCATGACAATTTGTTTGAATTGATCCCTTTTGTCTTTCACTGACCTTTGATATTGTTGCTTTAAATACGTACTCTCCTGATAAAAGACAGAAATATGTGCTTTATACAGGCCGAAAACGTTTACAAATTCTTTCACAATTGCTTTTAATTTTTGGGTTGGTGAATGATGCGTTTCATATGCGTAAACCCCTTTTTCTAATACATGCGTTATAAATGTATCGTGAATTTCAAATAATAATTCATCTTTAGAGGTGAAATGATGATAAAATCCACCTTTAGAAGTACCTACATTTTCAACAATCTGATTCACACTAACTCCATGAAACCCGTATTGTTCAAATAAAATTAAAGACGACTGGATGATTTTATTTCGTAATTCCGTTTATAAGCCCTCCTTCAATAAATTTACTCTTACTTTACCATACTAATCTGAATTTAGAAAGTGTTTTCATAGTTATAAATAAAGTTGGTTCATTGAATTAGATTTGAAAGAAACTCCAAACTAACTTCCCGGCTGTTTGCTTCAAGTATGTGCAATAATCGCCTTCCGGGACCGCTTCGGGCGGATGCTTTCCGTGGGCACGGCTCCGGAAGAAACCCGCTTCCGGTGAGTCTTCAGACACGTGCTGTTCCCACTGGAGTCACCGCCCTCCGCTCACCCGGACTGGTAGCGCATCGATATTGTTTTTAATTCCACAAGTAATAATTGGTGAGCATATACTAGCGGAGGAAATATACGTAGACTCCTGTGGGAAGAAGAGCATCGGTGAGACTACGCAGTCCGGCAGCACAAGGAGGCTCACCAGCTCCCCTTTGGATGCGCGAATTATATTTCCGGAGCGGGTAGACGCACAATCCATTTAAATACACTAATCCACAGTTTATATATTTTCAGTACTAGAAATAATAATGTTAAACAACATTAAATAGGGGCAGCTTAAAAGCTACCCCTGAAATTTTATTCTATTTCATCAAATGGTTTTTGATAAACCGCTTCTTTCCACACTTCAGTTACTTCACCTTCGTTATCCGAATCGATAACAAAGGATCCATTACTAGATCGATCGCTTGCAGATAACTCAAGCGGGAATAAGTTGTGCAGACTGCCATTACTTGTTTCAAAACATATTGTATCATTTTCATTTATTGCGAAAAACCCTTTGATTCGATGTGGCTTACTTTTTAATTCTCTTAACATGGTTAACCCACGCTTAGCACGAGTTGATTTTTCAAATTCCCTCATTCTCATTCGTTTGCAAGCTCCGCGCTGTGTAATAATAACAATTGAAGGGTTAGTTAGTTCATTAAATACCTGTCCATTAACAATGAATTCCTCATCTTTGAGCATCATTGCTTTTACGCCAGCAGCTCTCTGTCCAACTACTGAGATTTCCGATTCATGGTACCATAATCCATACCCTTTATTCGAAACAAGGAACACATCCATATTTCCGTCTGTTTGACAAACATTAACTACCTCATCACCATTTTTCAGATTTAATGCGATAAGTGCTTTCGATTTCCGCTGCGCATCATAAAGACTGAATTCGCTTCGTTTTACCATACCGTTTTTTGTAAAGAACAGCAGGTAATTCATTGACTCATTAAAATCGCGTACTGGAATACATTGAATGAGTCGTTCATCCTTGTCAAGCTGGGCAATATTTGATACATGCTGTCCAGTGTCTTTCCAACGAATGTCTGGAAGCTCGTGAACTGGAGTGATCAAATATTTCCCTTTATTCGTAAATAGAAGCACTTTGTCAGTCGTATTTACTTCTAGTAAACTAATCGGATAATCATGTTCCTTCAAGGCCAAATCTTCGCCATTTGAAGCACTATACGATCGCAAACTTGTGCGTTTAATATATCCATCTTTCGTTACTGAAACAAGTACATCCTCACTTGCAACAGTTACTTCAATATTGATTTTCAGCTCTTCAATTTCTGCTTCAATCATCGTACGTCGACCTTCAGCAAATGTCTTTTTGATTTGTTTCAAATCTTTTTTGATTGTTTGAAGTAGCTTCTTTTCACTATTAAGAATACCCTCTAATTGTTCAATTCTTTTTAGTAATTCGGCAGCTTCACTTTGTAGTTGTGTAATATCCGTATTTGTCAGCCTGTATAATTGTAGTGTAACAATTGCCTCTGCTTGCGCTTCTGTAAAACCGTATGCTTCCATAATTTGTTTCTTCGCATCAGATTTATCTTTTGAAGCACGGATTGTCGCAATTAATTCATCTAGAATAGAGATTGCCTTTATCAGGCCTTCTACGATATGGGCACGATCTCTGGCTTTTTTTAAATCAAATTTGGTTTGTCTTGTAACTACATCTTTCTGATGCCCAATATACGCATCTAGCATTTGAGGTAATGACAATAGTTTCGGAGTTTTGTCCTGAATGGCAACCATATTAAAATGATAGGTCACTTGCAAATCCGTATTTTTATAAAAATAATTCAAAATGCCTTCACTATCTGCATCTCGTTTCAATTCAATAACAACACGTAAACCAGTACGATCTGTCTCATCTCGTACTTCTGCAATACCTTCTACTTTACGATCGATTCGCAGCTCGTCCATCTTCTTAACCATATTGGCCTTATTGACCTCATACGGTATGTCCGTAATGACTATTTGTTCTCGATTACCTCGAACAGCTTCAATCTCTGCCCTTCCACGAATAATAATTTTACCGCGACCTGTTTCATATGCCTTTCGGATACCATCAATACCTTGAATAATTCCTCCGGTTGGAAAATCAGGACCTTTCATTACTTGCATCAATTCCTGAACAGTAACTTCTGGATTATCCATACGCATAATAACAGCATCAATTACCTCTGCTAAATTATGCGGGGGAATATCCGTTGCATAACCTGCAGAGATACCTGTCGAGCCATTCACAAGCAGGTTAGGAAATTTCGCTGGTAGAACAACTGGTTCAGAACTCGTTTCATCAAAGTTTGGGATAAATTCAACAGTTTCCTTGTCAATATCACGTAAAAGCTCTGACGAGATACTGGATAACCTAGCTTCTGTATAACGCATAGCTGCCGGTGGATCTCCATCAATACTTCCGTTATTCCCATGCATTTCAATCAAAACATTTCTTACTTTCCAATCTTGACTTAAACGAACCATTGCCTCGTAGACTGAAGAATCACCATGTGGATGATAGTTACCAATAACGACACCCACCGTTTTAGCTGATTTCCGGAAATGCTTATCATGTGTATTCTTCTCTTCATGCATCGCATAAAGTATTCTTCGCTGTACTGGCTTTAGCCCATCCCTTGCATCTGGCAAAGCCCTGTCTTGAATAATATATTTACTGTATCGTCCAAATCTGTCACCAATTACTTCTTCTAATGGAAGATCTAAAAACTTTTCTGTTTGTGACAAATCAATCCCCCCTTACTTGTTTCCATCTATATTCTTGTTTTGGGATCGCTTTATAAAGTGAAACTTTAATTCAGTGGGAGTTTCACTTTCTCTCCCACTAATGTCAGCACCACTAGGGAGAACCGCAGGCCCTTGAAAAAAATCAGGAACTTACGGAATGTTTACCCCATCATCACATTTTTACTTCTCTCCATTTTAGCGTGGGGTATTACAACCCATTAATACGTAATAAATTCGATATACTTAATGTTCGGAATGTATCCTTTCATTTTCTAAAATGTTAGTATCCTCTTCCAAACCAAATTTAACATGTCCCTCTATCCATTTCCTTCTTGGCTCTACTTTATCCCCCATTAATGTTGTTACACGACGCTCTGCTCTTGCAATATCTTCAATGGTTACCCGGATTAATGTTCTTGTTTCTGGATTCATTGTCGTTTCCCAAAGTTGGTCAGCGTTCATTTCACCAAGACCTTTATAACGCTGAATCGTGTATCCATTTTTAAACACTTTAAGAGCTTCTTTCATTTCAGCCTCATCCCAAGCATAGACAATTTTTTCACTTTTTCCTTTACCCTTAGAGATTTTAAATAGAGGCGGCAGTGCGATAAATACTTTTCCTGCTTCTACAAGGGAACGCATATAACGATAAAAGAACGTTAATAAAAGTACTTGAATATGAGCACCATCTGTATCCGCATCCGTCATAATAATAATTTTATCGTATTGCACATCATCCAAGTCAAAGTCCCCGCCAACTCCAGCTCCAATTGTATGGATAATAGTTGAAATCTCTTCATTCTTAAACACGTCTTGCAGCTTAGCTTTTTCTGTATTAATTACTTTTCCGCGCAAAGGTAAAACAGCCTGGAATTTTCTATCTCTTCCCTGTTTAGCAGAACCCCCTGCTGAATCACCCTCAACAAGGTAGAGTTCATTTCTTTGTGGATTTTTCGATTGTGCCGGTGTGAGCTTTCCACTAAGAATCGTATCTTTTCTTTTACGTTTTTTACCTGACCTTGCATCCTCACGTGCTTTACGAGCTGCTTCGCGGGCTTCTTTCGCCTTTATTGCTTTCTTAACGAGCATGCCAGATACATCTGGGTTTTCTTCTAGAAAATAATTTAGATTTTCAGATACGACTGCATCAACAACAGATCGAGCTTCAATAGTGCCTAATTTGCCTTTCGTTTGCCCTTCAAATTGAAGCTTATCCTCAGGCACTCGAACAGAAATAATTGCAGTAAGTCCTTCTCGTATATCTGTACCTTCTAGATTTTTATCCTTCTCTTTTAATGTACCTATTCTTCTAGCATATTCATTGAATGTTCTCGTAATGGCACTTCGCGCACCAGATTCGTGTGTTCCACCATCTCTTGTACGAACATGGTTAACGAAAGAAAGCATGCTCTCTGCATAACCATCATTAAATTGAAACGCAAACTCGACCTCTAACCCATGCTGTTCCCCTTCAAAAGATACAACTGGATGTAATGTATCCTTCTCTTCATTTACATATTCGACAAAGGAAACGAGGCCATCTGGAAACTCATATAATTCCTTTTCATTATTTCGCTCATCAATAAGTTCTATTTTTAAACCTTTTAATAAAAATGCAGACTCACGCAAACGTTCCGAAATGGTCTCAAAATCATAATCTGTTGTACTAAAAATCGTCGGGTCTGGCTTAAAATGAATAGTAGTTCCTTTCTTCCTTGTTGGACCTCTTTTTTCAAGCGAGCTAACTGGTTTTCCACCAGCCTCAAAACGCTGATAATATATAAACCCGTCCCGATGTATTGTTACGTCCAACCATTCGGATAATGCGTTTACTACGGATGATCCTACACCATGTAATCCACCACTTGTTTTATATCCACCTTGTCCAAACTTTCCACCTGCATGGAGCACCGTAAAAATAACCTCGGTTGTCGGTTTGCCAGTGCTATGCATTCCGGTGGGTATACCGCGTCCACTGTCCTGAACAGAAATACTATTATCTTTATGTATCGTTACTTTAATTTCATTTCCATAGCCTGCTAAAGCTTCATCAACAGCATTATCCACAATTTCAAAAACAAGGTGGTGCAGCCCACGGCTGTCTGTACTTCCTATATACATTCCTGGTCTTTTTCTAACAGCGTCAAGACCCTCTAGAACTTGGATGGAATCATCCGAATATTGGAATTCATTATTCAATCAATCCACTACTCCTTTCAAAAACAAAAACAATCCACTTTCTTTATAATAGAACAATTGTTCGTAATTGTAAATTAATCATTTTTTTATAAGACACCTTCTATTCAATCATCATATCGCAGAATATGCTAATAAGTATACTACAATTGCCATTTTAATGCATAAAACAGCTAAAAAACATTCTATACGTGCTATATATTCCCTACGTAATTTTAAATCGTGTGAAATTGTAAACATACTAAATTTGGAAGAAAAAGTAAATATATCCCCCGTACTTGCATTGTTTTTTTCTTAGTTATAATCGCATTTGAAACCCTGTGGACGAATGTTTATTTGCTTAATTGCCAATAAAAAGGATGACATAAGTTCGTCATCCTTTTCAAGCATTTTTTAAATTGTTGACCATTATTTTTTAACAAGCACAGCATGCACCACTTTAATGCAAAGATCCATAATTACGGTAAAATCTCTTTCTTTTAGGTAATGATAGGCTTCTTCATTGACAATTCCTTGCTGGGCCCAAAAAATACGACAATCAGTCTCTGCTGCTTCTTTCGCAATTTCTGGTAAATACTCTGGTCTTCTAAAAATGTTTATAATATCAATCTTGTCTGGAATAGCCGTTAGCGAAGAATATGCCTTCTCACCAAGCACCTCTTCCACTGTCGGATTAACAGGAATAATTCGATATCCGACCTCCTGCATAATTTTTGCAATTTGATAGGCTGTTTTATCTTGATTATTAGATAGTCCTACTACTGCAATCGTTTTTGCTGATTCTAATATTTCTTTTAATTCATCATTTGCTGGATTTTCCCAAGCCACCTGAACACCCTCCTTAATTTGTTATCAAACCTTCTCGTATTAAGTATTCCCTTGCAACTTCTTCTGGCGATTCATCTTCATAATCCACTTGATAATTCATTTCACGCATTTCATCATCCGTTATTTTTCCAGCGAGCTGATTTAAAATATCTCGTAGTTCCGGGTATTCCTCTAATGTATCCTCACGCAATAGAGGAGCACCTTGATATGGTGGAAATAGATTCTCTGGATCGGATAATGTTACTAAATCCAATTCTACCATATAACTATCCGTGGCATAAGCATCAATGATGTCAACCTCACCGTTTGATAGCGCAGATTCTCTTATTCCTGGTTCCATTGTTTTTACGTCTGCGATTTGAAGATTATATAAGTCTTGCATTCCCACGTATCCATCATAACGATCGTTAAATTCTAATGTAAACCCAGCAGTAATCTCATTCTCAATTTGTTTTAAATCACCAATTTCTTCAAGATCGTATCTTTCCGCCAATTCTTTTGTCGTTGCTACGGTGTACGTATTATTATATTCCATTGGCATAAGCAATTCCATGCCAAATTCCTCTTTCATCCCTTGTTTTGCCTGTTCATAAACTTCCATAGCATCATTGCTTGCTGCTTGGTCTTCTAAGTGTGTTACGATAGCAGTTCCAGTAAATTCTGGGAAAATATCAATACTCCCCTCTTGCAGTGCACTAAAAACAAAGGCAGTTTTCCCGAGATTTGGCTCCAATCCAACTTCAAGGTCTGTGTCTTCTTCAATTAGCAATTTGTACATATTCATAAGTATAGCCGGTTCAGATCCCAATTTTCCACCAATAACAAGATCATCCTGTTTAGTTCCATTAAAAATAAGTGGCGTGACGACGATTAGAACTACAAGTACAAGCATAGCTATAAAAGATTTTAAACCTGCTTTTTTTGAAAAACGTTCAAAAATACGCAATATCATATCCAATATAATTGCAAGCAATGCTGCAGGTATCGCTCCAAGTAATATTAGATGAATATCTGCACCACGATCTAATCCTAGTAAAATAATTTCACCTAATCCTCCAGCACCAATTAAAGCAGCAATTGTTGTCGTACCCACGATTAAGACCATAGACGTTCGGATCCCAGCCATAATTACTGGCATGGCAATTGGTAATTCAATTTTAGTTAAACGTCGGAAGGAATTCATTCCCATTCCAGTAGCAGCTTCTTTTAGCGCAGGATTTACTTCTTTAATACCGGTATATGTATTTCTTAGAATTGGTAATAAAGCATAAAGAATTAATGCAATAATTGCAGGTGTAGTACCTATCCCAAAGAACGGAATAAGAAATGCCAGTACAGCAAGACTCGGTATTGTCTGCAAAACAGCTGAAATGCCAATTACGGGCTCTGCTGCTTTAGGATACCTAGTCAAAAGCAATCCTAATGGAACTGCAATAACAATTGCAATAATTAATGAGATCAAGGAGATCTGCAGATGTTCCATAATCGTTTGCCAAAGCATATCTTGTCGTTGCTTGAAAACAGCAATAAAATTATCCAATATGTGTCACCCCATTTTCTGTATCTGTTTTACTTTTTAGGAATGAAACAATTTGTGGATAAGTTAAAATGCCAACAACTTGTTGTCTATTCAAAACAGGGAACAGTGTCTGATCACTTTCCTGAAGTAACTCAACAGCTTGATACAATGGCATATCGTGTTGAATCGTCTTTCCATGAAACACACTGCCATTTCTAACCATATCTACATAATGACTATTTTCATCGATTACGATATAGGTTCCCTGACGTGGAAAAGTCTGTGACTCGTAAATGGATTTCGTTATAATTGCATCCATCTGTTGATCTGCAATCCCCCCAACTTCTGTTTGCCATGGGGATTTTTTATTTCCGAGAAAATCTTTAACAAAATTATTAGCTGGGTTTAAAACTAATTGTTCCGCTTTGTCTACCTGAACCATTTTACCGTTCTTCATTAAACAAATACGATCACCTAACTTCAATGCTTCATCCATGTCATGGGTTACAAATACAATTGTCTTCTTAATTTCCTTCTGTAATTTCTGAATATCGTTTTGTAGTTGTTCTCTACTGATCGGATCCAGAGCACTAAATGGTTCGTCCATTAATATAATATCTGGATCAGCAGCGAGTGCACGAATGACACCAATCCGTTGCTGCTGTCCTCCAGAAAGTTCTCCCGGCATACGATTCCCGAATGTCGATGGATCTAAACCAACCATATCAAGAAGATCATGGCTTCGACTTACAATTTCTTGCTTTTTCCATTTTTTCATTTCAGGAACTACTGCAATATTTTCAGCAATTGACATATGGGGGAATAATGCAATTTGCTGAAGAACATAACCAATATTCCATCTTAATTCGTGTATGTTATAATCTGTAATAGCTTTACCATTTATGTATATTGATCCTGATGTGGGATCAATTAATCGATTAATCATTTTCATCGTTGTTGTCTTTCCACATCCGCTGGGTCCAATTAATGTCAGCAGTTCCCCCTCTTTAATTTCTAGCGAAAAATCTTTAATTGCTTCCGTTCCATCTGGATATACTTTATGTACATTTTTAAATTCGATCATGGCTTTGCTCCTCGTTATTCAAAGTCTACTTTTAGGGTAATACCCTCTTTTCTTTTTTATAAACATTTTAATTCTTAAATCGTTATCGTATAATAGTTCATATTTTAGGTTCTTTATCTTTACGGTTCATGCTAAAATAAACGATAGTACATCACATCAATCAAAAAAATCATTTAATTTAATAATGAAAGTAGGAAAAAATATGGAATATATCGTATTTGCTATTATTGCTTATTTATTAGGCTCTATACCATCAGCACTGCTAGTAGGTAAAATTGGTTACAAAATGGATATTCGGGAGCATGGAAGTGGCAACCTCGGAGCTACCAATACATTTCGCGTCCTCGGTATAAAAGCAGGAATTATTGTAACATTAGCAGATATTTTAAAAGGAACAGCAGCAACACTAGTCCCATTATTATTTGATGTGGAGATTTATCGACTTGCAATTGGAGTTTTCGCAGTTATTGGACATATGTACCCTTTATTTGCACGATTTAAAGGTGGGAAAGCTGTTGCGACTTCTGGTGGCATTATTTTAGGTATATATCCATTGTTATTTTTAATCATGATTGTCACTTTTATCTCATCCTTATATCTTTCTAAATATGTATCATTATCATCCATGGTTACTGGAGTGATTAGTGTTTTTGTATCAATCTTCTTTAAAGACATCGGATTGATTATTGTCGTTGCCTTACTAACAGCTTTTGTTTTCTACAGGCATTTGGAAAATATCAAACGTATTCGCAATGGAACGGAACCTAAAATAAAATGGATGTAATACAATAATCACCATTCCAATCCAATAAATTGAATAATAAATATCCATTCAGTATACTTATCATTACTTGAGAATTTGAAAGGGGACTTATATATTGCAACACACCAAAATATTCCCGCTAAAGCAATTACCGACGAAAGAACAACGTCATAAATTATTTGGTTCTGTCCAACCAGCAGAAAGAACAAAACCTGTTGAAAAGAGTAAAATGGCAGACCTGCAAAATACAAAGAAAGACTTTCTTTTTGATCTGAATGTAGTCGGGATTTCCAATGTAAAATACCCAATTACAATTGAAAGCAACATGAACCCTGGCTTTCAAACAAGTATAGGTACATTCAAATTTTCGTCCAGTTTAGCTAATACGAGTAAAGGGACGAATATGAGCCGGTTTATGGAACAATTAAATCAATACCATGAGCAAGGATTCAACATCACATTAGCTAATTTAAAATCTTTTGCAAAAGAATTGGCTGAACGCCTTGAGCAAAAGGATGCAACCATCGAAGTGGACTTCCCTTGGTTTTACGAACGAAAAGGTCCAAGCTCCAATCTTGCAGGGTTAAATCATGCAAATGCTTCAATTCGCGTAACCTACAAGCAAGCGAAAGGAACATCTGTGAATGTAGCTTTATCTGCTTTGATTACAACACTATGCCCTTGCTCAAAAGAGATTAGTGAGTATAGCGCGCATAATCAGCGTGGCGAAGTAGCAATGGATATCACCCTTTCTGATGACTTTGATGAAAACAAAACAGATTGGAAGGAAACACTCTTACAAGCAGCGGAAAGTAATGCAAGTGCTAGAATTCATCCTGTACTTAAACGACCAGATGAGAAAATGGTAACAGAGCAAGCATATGAAAACCCTCGATTCGTCGAAGATATAGTTCGTTTAGTTGCAGCCGATTTATACGAGTTGCCTTTTGTCACAAAATTCAATGTCTCTTGTAGAAATGAGGAATCGATTCATCTACATGATGCAATTGCATCCATTACCTTTGATAAGCAAAACGCTGAAATCGAGTAGCAGCGATGAAATATTTATTTATCGGGCTTATAAAATTTTACCGAGCTGCAATCAGTCCTTTTACCCCTTCAACATGTAGGTTCTATCCTACGTGTTCTGAATACGGACTTGAAGCATTTAAGCGTTTTGGCGCAATAAAAGGATCATATTTAACGATAAAAAGAATTAGCAAATGTCACCCATTTCATCCTGGTGGAGTTGACTATGTACCAGAGAAAAAGGAATAGTAAGCTTGGCATCCACCAAACTAGTTACCTATGCAGATAAAAAAGTTTTTTGTACTTTGTTATCTGCCAAGAAAAACAAATAGTATTTACTAACAAAGGGAGTTGTCTTTATTGAACCTAACAGTCAGCACGGAAGCCGCAAAATGGTATAAAGAAGAATTGGATATTGAAGACACAGCTCAATTACGTTTTTTCGTTCGATATGGAGGGGTCGGCGGTAAGATTCCTGGATTTTCCCTTGGAGTCAAACTAGATAAACCCAAAGCAATTTATGCATCCACAGAAGTGGAGAATATTACGCTTTATATCGAAGAGGCTGATGCGTGGTATTTTGAGAACAGCGATTTGGCAGTGCGTTTAGATAAAAAACGGAATGAACCGATTATAGAGTATGTATAATTATAAAGACGATGATCATGATATTGTAGCTCTGATCATCGTCTTTTTATTCACTAAAAATATGCTGGTTTCTTTAAATGCTTACAATTTAAAACGTTCTATTTGTTCCCATTGATTTTCTTTTTCCAGTATTTCAAGCTGGCGCTCACCAAACAAATCAAAATGTGGGTATGTCTCATCCTGATGAACCCATTCTTCTCGAAGTCCATAGGCTCTGCCCCAGGCTGCCAATTTTCCCAAGTCACTGCATCCCACTTTTGTTACCGTATTGCAGCCAGGAAAACGTTCATCTATCCAATAATGTGTCAGAAAAGCTACTTCCCCATTTGCCACATTATCCTTCCAAGCAAGTAATTCACTTCTTTTAATTCCAAATGCCATTATTGTTCACCCTTAATTTGCTCTGAATACGCAAGATGCCATTCCGGAAAAGCCCTTCTTAACGACATCGGCCGAAATGTATCCTTCTTCACAACCGCATGCTTTGTAAATCCACTTACAGCAATATCACCGGCAGAATCCAGAATGTAATAACCATATACCGTTCGCAGCCCATCATAATCCTCCAACCATGTTTCCACATAGGCATCCTCACCATAACGAATGGGCTTCTTAAACGTAATTTGCGCATCGAGTACTGGAGCTACAGCATTATCTTTTTCCATCGCAGCATAACTAAGTCCAAGTGCTTCAATATATTTGGTTCTCCCTATTTCAAACCACACTAAATAATTCGCATGGTAGACAACTCCCATTTGGTCTGTCTCTTGATACCTTACTTCCAACGGTGTTCGTACTTTCTTCATTCCATTTCACTTCCCCTTAATTTTCTCACTTGCTTAATCGTATCATAAAAATGAGAAAAAGTGATTTGTAAAGCGTGTTCAAAAAGGATAATAAAAGAACCGTGGTCGGATAAGTTTGCAATGTCCTTTTGCGACGCCGACACTAGCACGTCCTATGCGTCGAAGTTCGAAGCGGCATAGTTTTGACTACCAGTGTTACACAGGATGTGTATATTTTTCCCGGAATTTTTGGTCAACCTCTTATAGTGATTAAAAAGCGAAACAGCCTCAAACACAAATAGTTTGAGACTGTTTCATTCCGTTATTGATTGGATTCATCCTTTATCTCTTCACGGAAACCTTCTATTGCTTCTTCTCTTCGCTGATTCTTTGCAATGATTTGTTCTTTTTCTTCACCAGAACTGAACTGCATTGTTTCATGTGCTGCTTCTAAATTTTCAATCGTATTTTGCACCATATTTTGGATTTTTTCTGCATTGTCACTGCGATCATCAGGTTTAGCTTGTTGATTATGCTTGTCTGTCATACTGATTCTCCTTTCTCAATTACACAGGCTTATTCTTTCAATAAAATATAATACTATACAAAAAAATGCTACTTCCTTTCACGATAGGAAGTAGCATCTTTTCAGTTTTCATTTACTTTCTTTACAGTCTGATGCATCCTCATGTCCAAATTATTTTCAATTTGCTCCATAAGTTTTCTGTCTTCTAAAATCTGTCTTCGATTTTCTGCAACAAGTTCATCAAAACGTAGCTTCTTTTTAAGAGAAATGGTAATCCACCCCTTTTATATACGTACTACTAAGAAGTATTACCATTTCTACAAAATTTTATAATTAATTGAATTAATTTAAAGCATTAACCATCTCTGTCATATAGTCATACTCCAAAGGTCCAGCTACCCGTGGCTGTTGTACAATTCCATCAGTTCCAATAAAATAAGTTGTAGGAACAACAATAACACCATACTCTTTTGCAATATCTCCATCACGATCTAATGGTATTGGGTAGGTAAAACCATACTCATCAATAAAATTTCGAACGGCTTGCTCACTTGTATCTTTATCTGTTAGATTAACAGCAACCACAACGACTTCATCTTGATTCTCTTCATAGTATTGCTGCATTCCAGGCATTTCTTCTCGACATGGTGGACACCATGTCGCCCAAAAATTCAATATCACTTTTTTCCCTTGCAAGTCCGATAACTTGAATTGCTCTCCATCTAATGTTTCCAGTTCAAAGTCCGGTGCAAGCTTACCTTGTTCAATCCCTACACTTTCAGCAGGAGCAATCGCCCCTCCCTTAACATTTGTATCACCAGTAACATCATATAGATACGTATCTGAATCCTCAGTTTCGTTCGTTTTGTTTTCATTTCTATGATCAATAAAATTACCAATAACGATACCAATTAATACTAACAGCATTGTTAATCCAAAAATTTTCTTAAACAAGTTGATCCTCCTCTATCAGGCCAATAGTTAAACAAGACACTCTCTTCAATCGTATGTATATATCGATGTTTTGTAAAGGTAATTGGATTATTGTTCTTAAAAAATTCATGAATGAAAAACATTTGAAAGAAAATGCGGAGTAACTTCCCAGCTGTTTTCTTCAAGTATGTGCAATAATCGCCGTCCGGGCATCTTAGGGACGGCTTCCTCTATGGAAGAAACCAACTTCCTACGGGTTTCAGACACGTGCTGTTCCCGCAGGACAAGGAATGCTTCGTCAGCTTTTACATCGCACGAATAAAATTGCTTTGTATTTTTGAGGAGTCACCACCAAACGCTCACTCAAACTGGTTTAAGCAATAATTTTGTTTCGGTAAATTATGTTAGAATTAGCTGATGAGCCAATTCTAGCGGAGGAAACATACGTAGACTTCTGCGGGGTACGTGGCCAGAGTGAGACGCTAAAGAACGTCGGGTCAGCCGAAAAAAGCGTAGTGTGTTTCCGGAGCGGGGATTCGTACAATCTCTCAATGCGCATTAGTTCGAAGTTTATATTATATTTGCAATAAAAAATTGCTCTGCCATAGTTAGCAGAGCAATTTTTTGATAGTAATGATTTTGTATAAGTTATGCTTTTACTTTATCACGTAATACCATTTGTAAAATACCGCCATGACGATAGTAGTCAATTTCAACATCACTATCGAAACGTGCGATAGCATTAAATTCTGTTACTTTACCAGTTTCATCTGTTGCAGTAACTTTCACTAGGTCATGCGGGCGAACACTTTCATCAACTACTACGTTGAATGTTTCTTTACCAGTTAAGCCAAGTTTCGCTGCACTTTCTCCTTTTTCAAACTGTAATGGAAGCACACCCATCATTACAAGGTTTGAGCGGTGAATACGTTCAAAGCTCTCGGCGATAACTGTCTTAATTCCTAGCAAGTTCGTACCTTTAGCTGCCCAGTCACGAGAAGATCCCATACCATAATCCTTACCACCCATAACAACAAGTCCTGTACCATCTTGCTGATACTTCATTGCAGCATCATAGATTGGCATTACTTCGCCTGTTGGCCAGTAAGTTGTATAACCGCCTTCTGTACCTGGAGCTAGTAAGTTACGAATACGGATATTCGCAAATGTACCGCGCATCATAATTTCATGGTTTCCACGACGGGAACCATAGGAGTTAAAGTTTCTTGGTGATACACCTTTCTCTTGTAAGAACTTACCTGCAGGCATGTCTTTAGCAATTGCTCCAGCTGGTGAAATATGGTCAGTTGTCACAGAATCACCGAACAATCCAATCGCACGTAATCCTGTTAGCGGATCAACTGTTCCAGCATCCTTTGCTAAACCTTCAAAGAATGGTGGATTTTGAATATATGTTGATTCACTATCCCACTCAAATAACGGCTCATCTGTTGTTTGAATTTCATTCCATTTTTCATTAGAAGAAAATACGTCTTCATACTCTTTACGGAATATCTCAGGAGTAACAACGCTTTGTACTTCATCTTTTATTTCCTGCATTGTTGGCCAAATATCATTCATATAAACAGCGTTTCCGTCTTTATCTTCACCTAAAGCCTCTGTTGTTAGATCAATATCTACTGTTCCAGCTAAGGCATAAGCAACTACTAATGGCGGAGAAGCTAAATAGTTTGCTTTTACTAACGGATGAATACGCCCTTCAAAGTTACGGTTACCTGATAATACAGAAGAAGCAATGAGATCACTATCTACAATCGCTTTTTCAATTTCTTCAAGTAAAGGTCCTGAATTTCCAATACAAGTCGTACAACCATAACCAACAAGGTTAAAGCCTAATTGATCAAGATACGTTTGTAAGCCTGCATCTTCCAAATAGCGTGTAACAACTTTTGATCCTGGAGCCAATGATGTTTTTACATATTCCGGCACTTTCAGCCCTTTTTCTACAGCTTTTTTCGCTACTAGTCCAGCCCCTAGCATTACATACGGGTTGGAAGTATTCGTACAAGATGTAATTGCAGCGATTGTAAGAGCTCCAGTTTTCATTGTAGAAGTAGCACCATTTGGATGTTGTACTATAACTTCTTTATCGAATTCAGATTTATCAAGTCCAAATCCTTGGTTCCCTTCAGGAGCAGTAATTGCTTTATTGAATTCCTTTTTCATATTGGATAGAGAGATCAAATCCTGTGGACGTTTCGGCCCGGATAGATTCGGTTCTAATTCGGAAAGGTTAATCTCAATCACTTTTGTATATTCTGGATCTGCTTGATCTGAAGTATACCAAAGATTGTTTTCCTTACAATATGTTTCTACTAAACTTATTTGCTCTTCACTACGTCCTGTTAAACGAAGATAATTTAACGCTTCATCATCTACTGGGAAGAAGCCACAAGTCGCTCCGTATTCTGGTGCCATATTAGAGATGGTAGCTCGATCAGCAAGTGGCATATCTTGTAATCCCGGGCCAAAATATTCTACAAATTTCCCTACTACATTTTGCTCACGCAGAACCTGTGTTACTTTAAGCGCTAAGTCAGTAGCAGTAGTTCCATTTGGGAAGCTTCCCGTAAATTTAACACCAATTACTTCTGGTGCTGGAAAATAAGATGGCTGCCCAAGCATTCCAGCTTCTGCTTCGATACCACCAACACCCCAACCAAGAACACCTAAACCATTAATCATCGTTGTATGGGAGTCTGTTCCGACAAGTGTATCTGGATACGCATCGTATTCACCAGCATCATTTTTTACACCATGAACTACATTGGCAAGATACTCTAAGTTAACTTGGTGAACGATACCTGTTGCAGGTGGAACAGCACGATAGTTATGAAATGCCTTTTGTGCCCAGTTCAAAAATTCATAGCGTTCTGCGTTACGTTTGAATTCTAAATCCATGTTTGCTTGTAGCGCATTTACTGTTCCATATTCATCAACCTGTACAGAGTGGTCAATAACTAAATCAACCGGAACCTCAGGATTGATTTTATCTGGTTCCCCACCAAGGTCAACCATTGCTTTTCGAAGGGAAGCAAGATCAACAACTGCAGGAACACCTGTAAAATCTTGTAAAATAACTCGGGATGGTTTAAAAGGAACATCTACACCTTCTCCATCCTTCGTTCCCCAGTTTGCAAGGGCTTCAACATGTTCATCTTTGATTTGATGTCCATCATGCTGACGCAATAAAGATTCTAGTAGTACACGGATGGAAAACGGCAAACGCCCCACTTTACCGATCCCAGATTCCTCCAAGCTTTTTAGGCGATAATAGTTATACTTCTTACCTTTCGATTCAAATTGCTTTTTAGCATTAAATACATTTTGATTCGCCATTTTGTTACCCCTTTCATTCACTACTTTTGTTCCCACCTTTAATTAGACAAAGGTATGACAAAATTCTTTCGTTTCAAAAAACGCATCAAATTATTATTAAAATAGGCCTTACATACTTATAATATAGGAATCTACCAGATAAAACAAATAATTGTTCTAATTAAGGCTATATCAATAATTTATGTAAACCGATAACTAAACCTTATACGGATGCACCTGAAGTTTTCATTGCAAGTTATCAATTAAAATTCATTCCTCATTTGAATCCGTAAAAACAAGCTGGAATGTACTGCCCTTCGTCGGATTTTGTTTTATTTCCAAATTTGCATGGTGTGCTTCAAGAATTTGCTTTGTGATTAGCAATCCCAACCCTGTACCGCTTTGCTTCGTCGTAAAAAACGGCTCTCCAAGCTTATGAAGAATATCAGTTGAAATACCACGACCCTCATCTTGGACGGAAATAATAATCTTACCATTTCCATGTTGCGTTGAAAGTATAATGTTCCCTGGCTCTTCCATTGCCTCTATTGCATTCTTCACTAAGTTAATTAGAACCTGTTTAATTTGGGAGCGATCACAGATAATTTCCGCATCTACTGGTCGTTCAATTAAGATTTCAACATTGTTTAACGATGCTTGCGGTCTTAATAATGTGACAATGTCTTCTAGCATGTTTATAACAGGTTCAAGTTTCTTATTATCTGTTAAGGGCTTCGATATGTATAAAAGTTCGGAAGTAATCGTTTCGATTTTTTCAATTTCATCAATCATGATTGTGAAATATTCCTCTTTACGATCAACCCCTGCCTGCAACAACTGTAGAAAGCCTTTTAGAGAAGTTAATGGATTTCGAATTTCATGAGCTATCCCTGCAGCTAACTGACCCGCAACTGTCATTTTTTCGGAGCGAACCATCATTTCTTCCGTTTCTTTTTTATGCGTAATATCCTTTAAGTAAACGAGGTAATGCATAGGTTTCGTACCGCCATCTGTCCATTCTTCAACAATACAATCTAATAAAACATGGTTTCTATCGTTATTAAGAACGTTCAGAACGAAATTCTTCCTTCTATTTTTCTGAGTTTTTATTTGTTCTCGAATATAAAACACATCGTTATCAGTAAACTTTTCATCCCAGTGTGTTCCCAGGAGATCTTCCATCTTGTAGCTCAGTGTGGTCTCGACTGCTTTTGTGGCATAAACAATTTTCCCGTTTCCATCGACAATTAAAAAGGCATCACTACTATTTTCTTCAATCCAATTTTGTACGGATAGGGGTAATGCAGTAACTCTATTGGTATTATTTGTTCTACTAAAAAAAGCTGATATATCCTCGCCATTATTATTATTAACTCCCATAACTGCTCCCCTTTCTAGTAAATCACATCTTATAATATAATTATGATGATAACTTATAGAGTATGACACTTGTTTATCTTTTTTACTCCCATTATAATAGAAAGAAATAGATACCACTTGAATGATTAATCAATGTAATTTTACTACAAGTATAACAAAAAATAAATTAATTATTACAATTGTAGCTAATATTCATAACTATTGCGTTTCGTACATTAAAAAGTTAGGTGAATAGCATGTCAATAATTATCGTATTATGGGGGTTCTTCTTAATTAGTTTGATGGGAATAGGTGGATTTTTCATGTTCCGTAAGTTCTTAAAACGTTTGCCAAAGGATGACGGAAAATCAATCATGGACTGGGAAGAATACTATATGGAAAAAACACGTCATATGTGGAAAGATGAAGAAAAGCAACTACTTGAAGAATTAGTATCGCCCGTTCCTGAGCTTTTTAGAGATGTGGCAAGACACAAAATTGCAAGTAAAATTGGAGAAATCTCTTTAAAAAAAGAGCAAGATTCGATTACACAATCTACTTTAATCGAAGGATATATTATTGCGACACCAAAACGTGATCATAAATTTCTAATTAAAAAATTAAATCAAAAAGAAATCGATATCACTCCATACCATCATCTTTTCGAAGCGTCTCAAGATAATTACGCAACAGACTGGAAAGAAAAATATAAGTAAATGATCTTTCCTCATCGAATAGATTCATGTCGACTAGCGATTTACGGTCTGCCCTCTCCGTTCATTGGAATGGTTCGACTTCCTGAACATTCTTACGTAGCAGAATCACTCTGGAGTATAAGATGAACTTGGCTTTTCACCATTATGGGCAAAAAGCCAAGTTCATCGGAAACATGTCCCTTCCAGGGGTTCCCGACATTAGGTTTTAACCTGTTTTGGGTCAGCCAATCTTCGCCTAGTGTCGATGCCTGGCCCGATTTCACAACAAGGATAGAAATGCGACTAAACCACATGTCTTAGACAGCCATTCGGCAAGTATTCTTTAGATTATCATGAGGCGAAGAAAGTCTTGCTACGGTTTTAGCTCTTCGTGGAAGCAGTTTCTCCGGTATCTAAGTTATCCACGGGATTCAAATTTCATAGCTTCCTATAAAAAATGCGCTTACCCATTGGGTAGCGCACTTTTCTTAAGTTGCAAGAATTGATACAGCATCGATACTCTCCATGTTACGATCATACCAAATGCAAGAATAAAGAACATTCCGCTTGTTTCTCCAAAAGAAATCGTACTTCCGAGAATTAATTTAATAACGATCCTTACAATTAAAAGTCCAAATAAGATAAATGGAAATGCCCGAGAAGGTACAAGAAAAATATCTTGATCCCGAACTTCGAATTTTGAAGATTTTATAAGTAGTATGGAAAAAATCATACCAACAAAGAACGCTTCCAATACTTGAATCCAAGCAATATGGAATACTGGGAAAATAAACATCAATGCACCAGTACTCATAAATAATGGCGGCAAGATAATTTTCTTTACGGAAGCTGGCTTCTTCGCTGCATTTAACCGTACAAATATCATTCCGATAGCCATACCTGCTGCTACAATTGTACTCGCAACCAACCAAAACATGTCAATCACTCTTTCATAAAAATGAATCTATTCCAGATTCATTGATTCACTTTAGTTCACAGTTTAATAACCCACCTGTAAAGAAGCCAATTCACAACGGCTATTAAACGAACTTCATTTTTTTGTTTTTCAATACTATAGTAATATATGCGGCTGTAAAAATCCATTAAAATCCGGAAAAACCAAACCATCCCGCTAAAAATCCTGTCAGTTTAGTCATCCAATCAAAAAAGAGTGCAATTCCCATTAATACCATAACCCAACCACCAATAGTAACGAGTCGGCTGCTGTGCTTCTTAATCCACTTTAATTTCCCAATAAACAGGGATAGCAATATAAATGGAATAGAGAATCCTAGAATGTAACTGATCATCATAACCATACCCACTTCTGGATTCGTTGCCGCTAACGACAAAACGATGAGCAAAATCGGACCAACACATGGTGTCCAACCAAGCGAGAAAGCCATTCCAATAATAATAGATCCAAAAAATCCTGCTGGACGATTTTTAAAATGGATTTTTCTATCTTTCATAAGAAATTCAAAGTTTAATATTCCTACAAGTACAAGACCAAAAAATATAATTACAATTGCACCAATTTGTCTAATAAGATCTTGGTATAACGTAAGAAACTCTGCAATAAATGTGGTAGAAAATCCAATCATGATAAATATACTTGAAAATCCAATCAAAAAACAAAACGTATGTATAAGTGCTTTCTTATTGAGTTTTTTATTTTCATCATTTATTTCACTAACACTCATACCAGTAATATAAGATAAGAAAACTGGATAAAGCGGTAACACACATGGTGAAATAAAAGATAGAAAACCCGCTCCAAATGCGAGGAAAATATTTATTTCTGACATTACAATCCCCCTATCATTTCCATTTTCTATTCTAACAGAAAATGTTATAAAGGAAAGCAATTGATTTTGACAAATAGCGTACACTTTGATTAACACGTACGATTACAGGAAAATATCTCTACAAAATTATATCAGCAATATTATTCATACTCGTTTAAAACATTTTCTATTAGCATGACATATCACCACACATACTTAGCGGGCTATAAAATGATCAAGAACATAAAAAAACCACTCCTTCTGCTTCATTTTTCAACAGGTAAGTGGTTTTTGAGAAAAATTAACCTAATTATTTCTAAAGTGCTGTGACAATTTAACCAAATAAAGTTTTTCCTATGTAAAAGGGTTAACTAACTACTGTCAAACCCTTGATACGAGTGCTTTTACTTTTCACCTTGATTATTCATTGCACGCATCATTTGATTAATTTTCTTTTGCGACGGTTTTTGACCCATTTGCATCATTAATGTCCGAAGCATCTGCTCATTAATAGGTGGATTCTTTTTCAAATAGCTCATCATATATTTTCTTGCAATAAAAAATCCAAGAGCAACACCAGCAATTAACGCTGCTATAGCAATTAGTACGACCCAAATTGTGCTCATCTCTAGTTTCTTCCTCCTTCGTGTTGTCTCTAATACAGTATATTAAATTAACGATGAGAATACAATCGATTACGAAAAGATTGTAACAAATTTATCGAAAACCTGGTCACTCAACGTTTTTCACTTAATTCAAGTTTTTCTTTAGATACATATCAATGCTTCTAAACGAATCTGTTTAATACTATAAAATATGCGTGGGTAGATGTTATTAAGAAAAAGGATTTGAATCTCTCTCTTAATAATCTACATACAATTTCAGCTTCGTATGCTTCGTTAGTTTTTAGAAACATTTCTTTTCCTTCCTGATTATGTCTTTGTTAATACCTTTCTCATCATATTGTATATTCAGTTCTTCATCTTTAAATCCTTCGAGTAGATACATTATCTTAGCACACATGTGTTGGGAAAAATACAGATATAAAAGTAATTAACCCAATTTAATTGCAATAGATGTCGGTTGATCAACATAACTGAAGCCCTGCCTCAACTGCAGTCGCGAGTGTTCTCTACCTCGACTAAATTATAAAAATGAAACCGTTGGGTATACGTCGGTGCAATTAAAGGATATAACGAGGAAGGTTATGGAGTGCTATTTAATTGGAGATAAAGCTGTTCCTTATAAACGGAATGATAGAAGTTGGAAAATGTAAGAGATTATTCTTTAACAATCATTCTATTATTTTGCCACAATTTACTGATATAATGCTATTGAGGTGAGAATAAAATGGACTTTAAATCTATTGCTAAAAAAGGTGCTAAGGCATGGAAGGATATGGATACACAAAAGAAAGACAAACTAAAACAAGAAATAACCAAGAGGATAAAGAGTGAATCTGCTAACAAAATGATTAAAAAACTATTTAAATAAGCAACTAAGGTAAATAGGAGTACATAAAC
This sequence comes from Oceanobacillus sp. FSL W7-1309, assembly GCF_038002145.1. Lineage (NCBI taxonomy): Bacteria > Bacillati > Bacillota > Bacilli > Caryophanales > Bacillaceae > Oceanobacillus > Oceanobacillus sp. FSL W7-1309. The sequence goes on along the minus strand of NZ_JBBOBX010000002.1, from coordinate 561,175 downwards.
ATCTACATTTCCATGCCCTCCTTTAACCTGATAGAAATAACCATATAATTACATAGATAAGGGAGACACCCTAATGGATTACCTTAAAATAGCAAAAGAGTATTATTTAAATCTGATTGAAGTAAGCATACTTATTTATCTCATTCGTGCATTTCCTAATTCAGCATCAATAGAAGAAATGACATGCAATGAAGTTGTTTATTGGCAAGTTCAGAAAGGACTTGACAAATTGATTGAGAAAGAACTAGTAAGCAAAGTAAATCAAAAATATAAGATTCAAAGAGATATTTTAATTTGATGATATGGCTTATAAAGTGTTGTCAATTAAAAGGTCCCCACACGCAGTGATATTAATTGACAATGGTGTTCCACCTAGAACCATAGCTGTTCGTTTGAGAAACACTATTGATATGATATTTATTCTCATTCTACTAAAGAGCAAGAAGATAAAGCAGTCAGTACATTCATTAATAGACTAGCTGGGGCTAATTGATTTAGGTTAGCCCCTAAACACTACAGCACAAAGCTTTTTAAAAGTATATTAAATTAACGGTGAGAATACAATATTTGCCTCATTCTAACACTGTTTTTCTGTGTGATTGGAGAAACCCAACCATAATTGGGGGCTTTTTTTCCTTGGACAAATACAAAGGGATAGCAATTGCGTAACATAGGAAATAACAGCATCGCAGCATCTTGTAATTCGTTGCACTGAAAATGCAAACGCCCATTTTCTGCATGAAGGCGAATCATAATATCATTTTTAGTTAAGTACAGCATGTGACCATCTGTTTGAATTGACATCTGGTTAAGAGCTTGACTATTTAACTGTGCTGCAATGGCCTGTAAAGAAATATGATGAGTAATATATATGTATTGGTCTCTCAAATCTTTTCTAGTTGGATTAGCCTCATATTCTTTAAGAAATCGGTGTAGTATATCACTTTTATGAAAATAAGATCTTGCGACATCCTCTTTGATCCAATAAATAGCATACTCCATCATCTCTACTCTCCTCCCCTTTTAACTCTATTATCTATTATAGAGAAGCTGTGCAGAAAAGAATGTCATATTACCATGCAAATACCAACTAATTTTGTCGAATTGGCAAAACAAAGCGGTAAAGTATATTTTTTCTGTTATTTCACCTTTTTTATGAACAAAATTTTACTATAAAGGCTTTCTTCGAACAATCCAATTTTGCATAAAAATAAAGATGGCTCCAAAATGGAACCATCTTTATTTTAAGCTTTATTTTAAAACGTCCTTAACATGCTTGATAACATTTTCAACTGTAAAGCCATACTCAGTGATTACTTTTTCTCCTTTTGCAGAAGCTCCGAATCGATCAATTCCGATGATTGCTCCCTCATTGCCAACATAACGGTCCCAGCCGAATGATGAAGCCATTTCAATACCGACACGTGCTTTCACATGTGGTGGCAATACTTCATTACGGTATGCCGCGTCTTGCTCTTGGAAACGATCCCATGAAGGCATACTTACGACGCTTACATCAATATCTTTTTCTAGTAATTCTTTCTGTGCAGCTACCGCTAATTGAACTTCAGATCCTGTTGCAAGTAACAGTGCATCAGGAGTTTCTTTCTTAGACTTACTAATTACGTAAGCACCTTTCTTAACACCTTCGTAGGCGTTTTCTTTCGTACCTTCCAGTGTTGGCAAGTCTTGTCTTGTTAACACAAGTGCAGTTGGTTGATCTTTTGATTCTACTGCTAGTCTCCATGCTGCTTGTGTTTCATTAGCATCAGCAGGACGAATCAATGATAATCCCGGAATTGCACGCAACGCAGCTAGATGCTCTACAGGTTCATGCGTTGGTCCATCTTCACCAACAGCAATTGAATCATGTGTAAATACGTACGTAACCGGCGTATTCATAATAGAAGATAAACGGACGGCTGGACGTAGATAATCACTGAAAACGAAGAATGTACCTGCATACACATTTAAACCACCGTGTAACGCCATACCATTCAACGCAGCGCCCATTGCATGTTCACGAACACCAAACCAAATATTTCTTCCCGCATAATTTTCTCGAGTGAAATCTTCATCATCATTCATTGTTGTTTTATTCGATCCTGCTAAGTCAGCACTCCCACCGAAGAAATTAGGTACTGATTTTGCAATTGCATTCAAAACTTTCCCAGAGGATGCTCTTGTTGCCAATGTATCTTCTCCTGGCTGAAATACTGGAAGTTCTTTTTCCCATCCAGCAGGAAGTTCTCCGTTTATTGCAAGCTCAAGCTCGCCGGCTGCTTCTGGATATTTCTCTTTATACGCAGTAAACAATTCATTCCATTGTGATTCTTTTTCTGCACCATCTTGTACAATTTTTTCATTAAAATCTGCATATACTTCATCCGGAACATGGAAATCATCATGTGTCCATTTATAATATTCTTTTGTTAATACTACTTCATCTGTACCTAAAGGCGCACCATGTGAAGATGCAGAAGCAGATTTATTCGGTGAGCCATAGCCGATAATCGTTTTTACCTCGATTAATGTTGGCTGTGTTGTATTGCTTTGTGCCTCTTTAATCGCACTACGAATTGCATTTAAATCGTTTCCATCTTCTACACGAATTACTTGCCATCCATACGCTTTAAAACGCTGCTCTGTATTTTCAGAGAAGGAACGGTTTAGGTCACCATCAAGTGAAATATCATTTGAATCATATAACGCAATTAATTTACCTAAACCTAAATGTCCAGCAAGCGATGCTGCTTCGTGTGAAATACCTTCCATTAAATCGCCATCACTAACAAGTGCATACGTATAATGGTCAACAACGGATAAATCTTCTTTATTAAACTTAGCAGCTAAATGTGCTTCAGCCATTGCCATACCAACAGACATTGCAATCCCTTGGCCAAGTGGTCCAGTTGTCGCTTCTACACCATCTGTATGATTCACTTCAGGATGACCAGGTGTTTTAGAGTCCCATTGACGGAAATTTTTCAAATCATCAATTGTAAGATTATAACCAGATAAATGAAGCAAGCTGTATAAAAGCATGGATCCATGTCCAGCAGAAAGTACGAACCTATCTCGGTTAAACCATTTTGAATTCTTTGGATTATGATTCATAAAGTCCGTCCAAAGCGTATATGCCATTGGCGCAGCTCCCATTGGTAAACCCGGGTGACCTGAATTTGCATGTTCGATCGCATCAATCGACAATGTACGAATCGTATTTACTGATAACTGTTCAATCTCATGTGACATAGTTTCTTGCACCTCTCGTTTCTAAATTAATGGAGTATTCTTCTTCATTCTATAATGAAACCGGTTTTGTAACAAGTAATTCCTTCTATTTTGTTTGCTGTCCAAACAAAATAGAAGCTAACAATGAAATCTTTCGTAAATTAAAACTATTGGAGATAACACAAACAAAGAACAGCTGACCACTTATATAGTAGATCTAACTGTCCTTTATGCAAGCAAGCATTATGATTAATGCATTTTATTCCTTTTTTGTAAATCTCGAACTTTTTGTGGTGTAACATCATTTCCAGCAGGGTCAATTACTGTCATTGTTTTAAATTGGTTTTTAAAAGAACTCCGTACATTATTCAAATATTCTTCTCTTAATTGCTTTTGTTCTTTTTTTTCCTTATCGGATAAACCTTCTTCTTTAGCTTTCTTCGCCAATATATTAATACGTTCTAGTTTTTCTTTTGATAGCATAGAACGGACCTCCCACTATTTAAAATAACATTAGAAAACTTGGCATTCGTCAAGATTTCAGGCGAATGTCTTACCAAACTGCAAAGTAGTATGCATTCCTTCCTATTTGCAAAATAAAAGACAAGAATAATAATCTAATTCCTGTCTTTACATCGTACTCTACACGCTAGCGATATTCAAGTATTTCGAAATTCTTTATACCTCCGATGAACAGTTGCCTTCGAAACATTATACCCCAATCCATTTAATGTTTTTGTAATTTCATCAAAGGTAAGGTTGTTTTGACGCAGGCGGACAACTTCCTCAATCGGAAATGAAATACGATCTCTTCCTGGTGCGTGGTTAATATTGGAGAGGTTTTTACTTGGATTATAACCTTCTCGAATAGCCTTTTTCACCCCACGTTTTATTTTCATGTTGTGAATTTTTCGTTGGTATTCCTCAACAATTCCTACAATCTGCAAAACCATCGAATCTGATTCAGTTAATTCCAACTCTCCATCTTGCATCACTGTGTAGATAGGAATCTGCATTTTATTCAACTGATGAAACAGGGCAATTTTCGTATTCCCCCTACCTAGTCTTGTCTCATCCTGAATCAATAAACAATTAGCTTTGTTTGCAGAAAAATAATCGAGCATTTGAAAGATACCTTCTCGTTCAATTTGATAGCCACTCTCTTGCTCCTCAATACAATCAATAACCGTAAAATTATATTTTGCTGCAAGATTGAATAATTCTTGCTTCTGCCGAGCTAATGAAGTTTCTTGCGTTTTTTTATCTGTACTAACACGGCAGTATATCAGTGCATTCAAAACGTCGTGCCCCTTCGTAAAATATTTTACCCACTAATAATGATAGAAAAGTATAAGAACCCTAATGTTAACGCAAAAGCTACTAAATAAAAAGCATCCGTTTTTGAAATTTTTTCAAACATGATTATAGCCCCCTTTTTAAGAACGACTGTTCGATTAACAAAAGTATACTACCGAACATATGGTCTTGTCAACTTTTTTTAGAACGAATGTTTGCTTAAGTATACGTAAAATGGTAAACTATCATTAATAAATCCTATGTGAGAGGTGAAAAAGAGATGACAAAACTTTCAAAAAGACAACAAATGATTCTTGAGTTTATAAAAGATGAAGTTAGAAAAAAAGGATATCCACCGTCTGTACGTGAAATAGCAGCCGCTGTTGGTCTTGCTTCTAGTTCTACCGTTCATGGGCATCTTGAGAGAATTGAATCGAAAGGATATATTCGCCGGGATCCTACAAAACCAAGAGCAATCGAAATTATGGATCTATCAGAAGATAGTCATATACCTAAAGAAGAAGTTCGCTATGCTCCAGTGATCGGTAAGGTTACTGCAGGTATTCCAATTACTGCCGTTGAGAACATCGAGGAATTTATTCCGCTTCCTAGTACAACCGCAAGTCCTGATGATAATTTATTTATTCTGGAAATTGATGGAGAAAGTATGATAGAGGCCGGAATTCTTGATGGAGATATGGTTATTGTTAAGCAACAAAACACTGCAGATAATAGTGATATTGTTGTTGCAATGACCGATGATAATGAAGCAACAGTAAAGCGATTTTTTAAAGAAAAAGGACATATTCGCCTACAACCAGAAAACGCGACGATGGAGCCGTTAATTTATCAAAATGTCACGATTTTAGGAAAAGTAATCGGCTTGTACCGAAATATTCATTAATCTATCGGCACGGCCGGAATAATATTCCAATATATACGTATTCAATAGCCCTATCACAAAAAGTGTTGGGCTTTTTTCTATTCGTTATCCTTCAAGACGTTTTATAAACAATATAAATACCGTTCACACTTATGTATGAACGGTATTTGGAACTAATCGTTATATGAAGTTTATTAAAAGGAGTTACAATACATCACTCCGATAATTTGGTGATTATTTCGTGGGTACATGCCAAATATCAAGCATTGAACTTCACTAAATATTTAACCGCACTCACCAAATAAACACGCTTAATAATTTGTTAGATACTGCTCTCTCTCCCATGGGTGAACAGTTGTTCTGAACATATCCCATTCAATTTCCTTCGCTTCAATAAAGTGTTCAAATAAATGCTCACCTAGTGCTTCAACAAGTACTTCATCTTTCTTAAGTTCAGTTAGTGCATCCATTAACGTAGCAGGTAAATCTTTAATACCATTTGCTTCGCGTTCTGCTTTATCCATTACATAGATGTTACGATCAATCGAAACTGGCGGCTCCATCTTATTTTCCACTCCATCTAAGCCAGCAGCTAACAATACAGAAAGTGCCAGATATGGGTTTGCGGCTGGATCTACACTGCGAACCTCAATACGAGTGCTTAACCCTCTAGATGTTGGAATTCGAATTAATGGACTACGGTTTGATCCAGACCAAGCAACATAACAAGGTGCTTCGTATCCAGGAACTAATCGCTTATAGGAATTTACTGTTGGATTTGTAACAGCTGTAAAATGCGTTGCATGTTCTAATATTCCAGCAAGGAATTGAAATGCAGTTTTACTTAATTCCATATCACCACTTTTATCAAAAAAGGCATTCTCTTTACCGGAAAACAATGACATATTCACATGCATTCCAGAGCCATTTACTCCGAATAATGGTTTTGGCATAAAAGTTGCATGCAGATTATGCTTTCTTGCAATTGTTTTAACAACTAATTTAAAAGTTTGAATATCATCTGCATGCTTGATCGCATCAGAGTATTTAAAGTCAATTTCATGTTGCCCTGGAGCTACCTCATGGTGAGAAGCTTCAATCTCAAAGCCCATTTCTTCCAACTCCAAAACGATATCCCGACGGCAGTTTTCCCCTAAATCTGTTGGTGCTAAGTCAAAATATCCACCATGATCATTTAATTCAAGTGTTGGCTCACCATTTTCATCCAGTTTGAACAAAAAGAATTCAGGTTCAGTCCCAATATTAAATGCAGTGAATCCTAACTCTTCCATTTTCTTTAGGTTACGCTTCAAGTTGTATCTCGGACATCCAGAAAACGGTGTTCCATCAGGATTATAAATATCACAAATAAAACGAGCTACCTTTCCTTTTTCTGAAGTCCATGGGAACACTACAAACGTATCCAAGTCTGGATGTAATTGCATATCCGATTCTTCAATACGAACAAAGCCTTCAATCGATGAACCATCAAACATCATTTTATTATCCAAAGCTTTATCTAGTTGACTTAGCGGGATTTCGACGTTTTTGATAGTTCCAAGCATATCCGTAAATTGCAAACGGATAAACTTAACGTTTTCCTCTTTAATTTGCTTCTTGATTGATTCCTTTGTAAATCTCTCTCCCATACTTGCTTCTCCTCCTAAAAATATATTATAAATATGCTGCGGGAAGCTCCTGAAAAACGTCGTTAAATATCATTGCTTCCCTTACCATACTTAACACCTTTTTCATTAGATGCTTGGTATTCGTAAAGGCTATTCTTAGAAACTAATTCATCAAATTCTAAGAAAACCCAACACTTGTGCAAGCCTCTTGAGAACAACTGTACAGTTAGGAAATTTTAAGCTTACCTAACTGCGAAAAAATCTTGAAAGTTCGCCTTGTCGCAAGCTTGTTCTTCCCAGTCTACCAGCTTCACTTAACTCATGTTTTAAAATTTTTCGAAGTTCTTTATCAGATATATCCGATTTCTGCTCAACCTTCTCCTCAACGATTACTTCCCCCTTAAGCAAAAGCTTTATCCCGGCTAGATTCAAGCCTTTATCTAAAAGGTCCTTAATTTCTAAAAGTTTGTCAACATCATTGAAGGAAAACAAACGTTGATTGCCAGAGGTTCGTTCCGGTGTGATTAATTCATTTTCTTCATAATATCTGATTTGTCTCGCTGTTAGTTCAGTTAGTTTCATAACTATACCAATTGAGAACAAGGGCATCGAACGACGATCTTGATCATTCAAAAGATAACCCCCTAAGCTTTTATAACAACATTATAAATTATGTAAGGTATCCTGTCAATTATATGTCAGGAATTCTAACATCGTTTTTCATAGAAACTCTTTATAGTCATTCTATTCCCTTTTTAACCGGTAAAAAACCTTTATCCAATAATGCTTTTACGGATTCTTTTAAAGCGATTTTCACATGAGAATAGGTTAATCCTCCTTGAACAAATGCTGTAAAGGGCTCTCTTATTGGGCCATCTGCTGATAGTTCAATGCTTGCACCTTGAATAAATGTACCAGCGGCCATAATGACCTCATCCTCATATCCCGGCATTTCGCTAGGGTACGGTGTAACAAAGGAATTTACTGGAGAATATTGCTGGATGGCCTGACAAAAAGCTATCATTTGATCCGCTTCTTTAAAGGTTACCGATTGAATTAAGTCTGTTCGTTTCTCCTTATAACCTGGTGATGTTTGAAACCCGACCAACTCCAGAAAACGCGCGGTTAACACTGCTCCCTTTAACGCTTCCCCAACAATATGTGGTGCAAGGAAGAACCCTTGATACATTTCTTGAAGCATGTTCATCGTAGCACCGGTCTCTTTACCAAGTCCTGGAGCTGTTAAACGATTCCCGCATTGGTGTATTAAATCCGCTTTCCCAACAATATATCCACCAGCTCGTACAATGCCACCACCTGGATTTTTAATTAAAGAACCAGCCATAATGTCTGCCCCAACCTGAAGTGGTTCCTTATCTTCCACAAATTCACCATAGCAATTATCAACAAAAACAATAATGTCTTGATTGATTTCCTTTACAAAACGAACCATTTCACCAATTTGGTCAATTGTAAAAGATGGTCTTTCATCATATCCTTTCGAACGCTGGATACCAATAACCTTTGTTTTCTCATTGATTGCATGTTTTACCTTTCTATAATCAATTGAACCATCAGCCGTCAGTGAAACTTCATTATAATTAATATGAAAATCCATTAAGGAGCCCGCATTATTTCCTCGTTTACCGATTACTTCTTCCAACGTATCATAAGGTTTTCCAGTTATATAGATTAATTCATCATTCGGTCGCAACAACCCGAATAAAGCTGTGGAAATCGCATGTGTCCCGGAGACGATTTGCGGACGAACGAGTGCATCTTCTCCGCCAAAGACATCCGCATAAACAGCTTCTATCCCCTCTCGCCCTAAATCATCATATCCATAACCAGTCGTCGAATTAAAATGACTATCGCTAATCCGATTTTTTATAAAAGCATCGAGTACTTTCTTTTGATTCATTTCTACAATCTTATTAATTTCTTTAAATCGCTCTCCACAATTTTCTTCTGCTTGTGTTATCCAATTTTCTATCATCTGTTTTTGTTTCTCCTCTTCTAGCTGTTCATTTGTAAAAAGTAATGTCGACTACATTTAATTCATTTTCTATAATAAGAAATGATTCAATGCATGGTCTTTTCTTATAGACCCTTCAATCAAATATTTATTTTTATCTTCATCAAACTGTTTACAAGTAATAATTGTCTCTTTCGTAAGTTTATTGATTAAATTGCCTTGATCGGGATTTAATTCAACCGAATAAGGTTGCCACTGTTCTTTAAGCATGTCTTCCACCTTTTGCAAAACCAACTCATTGTCCTTTTTATCGTATGCACTTACTAACAGGTATGGATGATTCTCTGGTATAAAGTCCCCTTCCACCATATCTCTTTTATTATACAGTGTCAGCATCAGTAAATGATTTGCCTCAAGCTCTTCAAGCAAACGATTTACAGTATCCTGCTGCTGCACTTGGTCCGGATGGGATGCGTCTACTACATGTAATAAAAAATCTGACTCAACGACTTCTTCTAATGTTGACCTGAAGGAAGCAATTAATGCTGTTGGAAGCTCCTGAAGGAATCCAACTGTATCTGTCATAAGCAGTTCAAACCCTGAAGGCAAACGAACCTTTCTCGTTAATGGATCTAATGTTGCAAATAAGAGATCTTCCTCAAGTGAGTCACTCATCGTTAATCGGTTAAATAATGTTGATTTTCCTGCGTTGGTATAGCCTACAATCGCTATTTGGAAAGTAGCATTATTTTTTCTTCTTTTACGGTACTGTGTTCTTTGGTTAACAACTTGCTTTAATCTGCTCTTAATATCATCGATACGCTTATTTATATGTCTTCGGTCCGTTTCCAGTTTTGTTTCCCCTGGACCTCTTGTCCCGATTCCGCCCCCAAGTCTTGACATTGCCACTCCTTGACCATGTAACCTCGGCAGCATATATTCTAGCTGAGCGAGCTCAACCTGCAGTTTCCCTTCCTTCGTTCTCGCACGCATTGCAAATATATCAAGGATAAGCTGACTGCGATCAATAATCCTTACTCCAAGAAGGTCTGTCAAGTTTCTTAATTGTCCTGCCGAAAGCTCATCATTCGACAGGACGAGATCGATTTCCACTTCTTCCATAAACGCAATCATTTCGTGCACTTTTCCCTCACCAATATATGTAGCAGGGTGGATACGATTTCTATTTTGAGTCATAACCTTTTCTACCGTTCCACCTGCAGTTTTGCTTAATGAGATTAATTCTTCTAATGAGGAAGAAAAAAGTTCATCACTTTGTGTCTTTTGTTTTACTGCGATAATTAGTATTTTTTCTTTAGACATTTGTAACCTCTTTCTTTTATGTCTTGCTTTTGTATTTCCATCATAACAAAGAACGTTAATCAGGGTCTAATTGTAGGTCATTTCCAGTAAGTTGAATCAAATCTTTCGTTGTATAAGTCGCTTGCTCTAAAACACGCACTGCATGTAATCGAATTGCACGCTCAATCACATTTCGTACATACCTTGCATTGGAAAAATTTCTGTTTTTCTCATAGAGCTTTTTATATAGATGATTTCGCAGCTCCCTTTCTGCTTCTTTTGTTAGGTTATATTCCCGAAGCGATGCCATCTGCTTCGCGATCTCCATCAATTGATTTACCTCATAGTTTGCAAACTCAAGGATAAAAGGAAATCTGGACTCCAAACCAGGATTAAATGTTAAAAAGCGGTCCATCTCATACGGATAGCCAGCCAAAATAAGGACAAAGTCATCATGATTATCCTCCATATGCTTTACTAAGGTGTCAATCGCTTCTTTACCGAAATCCTTTTCTCCACCACGCGCTAAGGAATATGCTTCATCAATAAATAGTATGCCACCCATCGCTTTCTGAATAATTGCTCGCGTTTTTTGCGCTGTTTGACCAATATATTCCCCTACAAGATCAGCTCTTTCAGCCTCTATAAAATGCCCTTTGGAAAGAATATTCATATCATAATACATTTTAGCCAGTTTTCTAGCTACCGTCGTTTTACCTGTGCCAGGGTTACCTTTAAAAAGCATATGCAATACTTGCTTCGAGCTTTTTAATCCCATTTCTTTCCGTTTTTCATTCATTAAGATTGTTGCATAAATTTCCTTTATCGTCTGCTTCAAATTATTCATTCCAACAAATGAAGAAAAAGCAGCATCAACCTTGTTGAACGGACTGTTTTCGATTGATAGTGGTTTTGCGTTTGGTATAGTATCTTTTCGTTCCTGTAAAATTATATTAATCTTTCCATTTTTATATCCTTGCATCTGTGTCACTATGAAATCACCCCTTATTCCATCCCATTATACGCAAACAGGAAGATATGCGTGACAATAGCCCAGCATATGGTATTTCAAATGCAACATGATTTTATAAAAAATGAAGTCATGTAACCACTAAAGTCATTTTAATCGCAATCCAATCGAACAGTTACGCTTCTTAATATGTCGCCATTTATATCATTTATGTACCAGTACAACCACATCAATTGATTACATGAGGTGTGTCTCTAAATATTTCCACCTCTAAAAGCAGGAAAACGGACGCTTCAATTAGCGTCCGTTACAATAGCTATTCTTTATCCAAAGTTACATTTTTAACTGGAGCAAAGGTTGAGATAGCATGTTTAAAAATAAGCTGCTGTTTACCATCCGTTTCTACTAAAACTGTAAAATTGTCAAATGCTTTAACAATACCCCTCAATTGAAAGCCATTTGTTAAAATCACAGTAACTGAAATATGATTCTTTCTCAATTGGTTTAAGTATTGATCCTGAATATTGACTGATTGCGCCATCAAACTTCCTCCTCTTTTCTATCTGTATGTATTAATTCTATCATTTTTTCAAAATTCCTGCTAATTCCTCGAAAATTAATGTAAAATCTTCATCAATTGTGGAAGGAGTTACAGAATACCATGTAACATCCATTTTGTTTTTGAACCATGTATATTGTCTTTTTGCATATCTTCTTGAATTTCGTTTCAGCAATTCAACCGTTCCCTCTAAACTTTGTTCACCTTTAAAGTAGCTGATCCATTCCTTATAACCGATCGCTTTCATCGATTGACAGCTGGCATATCCTTCATCATACACTTTTTTTACTTCTGTTTTTAAACCTTTCTCAATCATTTGATCTACTCGATCGTTGATTCGCTCATATAATAGCGCTCTTGGCATTTCTAATCCAAGCAATATCGGGTTATAAGGTGATTCCATCACTTGGTTTTTTTCGTATTCACTCATTGTCATTCCAGTTGTTTCATAGATTTCCAATGCACGAATAACCCGTCGGTGGTTATTTGGATGAATTTTCTTAGCTTGCTCTGGATCAATTTGCTCTAGCCGCTGATATAACGGCATAATTCCTTCTAACTCAACTATTTCCTCCATCTCTTTAGTAAGTAGAGGGTCCCTTTTACGATCTGAAAAATTATAATCATAAAGGGCGGCCTGTATATACAATCCACTCCCACCAACAATAATCGGCAACTTTCCTCGTGCTGTAATTTCAGCAATGTATTGCTGTACCAGCGCCTTAAAATCAGCAGCAGAGAAGTCCTCATCTGGCCCTCTTATATCAAGCATATGATGCGGAATACCTTGCATTTCCGCCTGCTTAATTTTTGCTGTACCAATATCTAGTCCTTTGTATACTTGCATAGAGTCTCCGCTGATAATTTCACCATTAAATCGTTTTGCAAGCTCAATGCTTAATTTTGTTTTGCCAACAGCGGTCGGTCCCATAATTGCGACTACATTTTTTTTCATAGTATTCCCCTAAATTACGTTTTTATTCATAAGCTGTATAAGCCTTTAACATCCAGACATCTTTCTCTAGCTGGCCTTGTAATGTTATTAACAAATCTGATGTTGGTTCATCATTTAATTCCCCAGCAAGCGGAATGCCTGTCTGTTTCATTTCCGATATGATTTGAGCGAAATCGTGAATTAATTGTTGGATGATCTCTTCCTCTTTATCATCTGCGTTAGCTTCATCCAATGTTGCTTCTTTTAAATATTTGCTCATAGTAGCAAGTGGCTTTCCATCAATCATTAAAACCCGTTCTGCGATTTCATCAATATCTGTCGCAAATCGTGTATATAATTCCTCCATCTTTTCATGTAACTGAAAGAAATGTCTACCTTGAACAAACCAATGGTAGCGGTGTAATTTTACATACATAATAAAGTAGTTTGACAGTAATTGATTTAAGAAATTAACTAGCTTTTGATTTTCCACTTTACACACACCTAAAATGTATTTGCAATAATGCATAGTGTTAGCTTTGGCATGGTGTGAACAATTTATACATATCGAATTTAACTCCCGTACAGATTAAGAAGTTCCAACTGTAATCCGAATGATTCTTATAATATATAAACTGTGGATTAGTGTATTTAAATGGATTGTGCGTCTACCCGCTCCGGAAATATACTTCGCTAGTATATGCTCACCAATTATTACTTGTGGAATTAATAAAAACGATATCGATGTGCTACCAGTCCGGGTGAGCGCAGGGCGTGACTCCAGTGGGAATAGCGCGTGTCTGAAGACTCACCGGAAGTGGGTTTCTTCCGGAGAGGCTGAAGCCGTGCCCACGGAAAGCATCCGCCCGGAGCGATCCCGACGGCGATTGTTGCACATACTTGAAGAAAACAACCGAGAAGTTAGTTCGGAGTTTCTTTCAAATACTACTTAACTAGGTTACCAAAAGAACCTTGGGCCTATAGTGGATTCTAAACTAATCAAAACAACAAACTTACAAACTTTACTTTACGGACAATGGTTGGTTACATAACGCGCTTGAACATTTTTTCCAGTTCATACGTCGAAAAGTGAACAATAATTGGCCTGCCATGTGGGCATGTGAATGGGTCGGTTGTCGTTCGCAAGTCTTCCAGGAGTCGAAACATTTCTTCCTGCTTTAAATAATGGTTTGCTTTGATGGAACGTTTACAGGACATAAGAATTGCTGCTTCTTCACGAATCGATTCCACATTCACTTTCTCTTCATTCATAATTTGCTCGACCATCTCGCGTATAACTTCTTCCTCAAACCCTGTCGGAAACCAATTTGGGTGTGAGCGAATTACATAGGTTTGATTCCCAAAAGCTTCGAAAAACAAACCCACTTTCTCAAAACTTTCTTTATATTGCTCAATAAATATTGCTTCTCGTTTTGAGAATTCAAAGGTCATCGGTAAAAGCAATTCCTGTGATTCATTCATAGGCTTACCTAATTTCTCTTTAAAGAATTCGTATTTGATTCGTTCCTGCGCAGCATGCTGATCAATCATATAAAGTCCATTTTCATTTTGAGCCAGGATATAAGTTCCTTGTAACTGACCAATAGGATACATAGTCGGCACACGTTGTTGATCGACTTCTATAGGCTGTTGCTCTACCACTGGTGTCTCTATATAGGATGCGGCAGGAAAACTCTCTTCAGTATCCGCTTCATCTTTCGTTGCTGTATATTTTTCTTCGTATTCAACGGAAGAAGCATCAGGCTCTCGAACCTCATTGACTGGTGGATTGTATTTTACCAGCTGTTCTTTCGACTGCAACCCTCCGTTCTCACGCTCTCTCTCCACTACAGGATTATCAAAATTCATCGTATGTTGGACCGATTTCTCTTTCGGTGTCACTTTTCTTTCCATTTCTGGTATTAATGTTATTTCTCGAAATTTTTGTTTAATCGTTTCTTCAATTGCTGTAAACAATTCCCTATCTTTACTAAATCGAACCTCAAGCTTCGTTGGATGGACGTTCACATCGACCAGAATTGGATCCATTTTGATTGATAACACAACAATGGGTGACCGCCCAATTGGCAAAAGCGTATGGTAAGCACGAATAATTGCTTGGTTCAATGCTACACTTCGTATATAGCGTCCATTTATAATAGTAGAGATATAGGCTCGTGAAGCCCTTGTTACTTCAGGCTTGGCAATATAGCCTCCAATTGAAAAATCAAGGGTCTCATGCTTAATTGGGAGCATTTTTTTAGCAATATTCATTCCATAAATTTGTGAAATAACTTGAAGTACGTCACCAGTTCCAGCTGTTTTGAATAAACCTTTCCCATTATGTGTCGCCTCAAAGCGTATTTCTGGATGGGATAGGGCTAATCGATTTAGCAGGTCTGTAATGTGACCTAATTCCGTGTGCAAACTTTTCATATACTTTAATCGAGCTGGCGTATTAAAAAAAAGATTCTCTACGATGATTTCCGTTCCTTTACGTGCATCGGACTTCTTTTTTTCTAATACCTTTCCGCCTTCTAAAGCTAGAAAAGTACTTGCCGAATCACCCTGTGAGGTTTTAACAATTAGTTTACTAACAGAAGCTATACTAGCTAAAGCCTCTCCACGAAATCCAAGGGTTTTCACATGGAATAAATCCGTTTCGTTTTTTATTTTACTTGTAGCATGCCGGAGGAACGCTTTCGTTGCATCTTGCTCGGACATTCCGTCACCATTATCAGTAATCTTAATCTGCTGTAAGCCGGCTTCAACGATATCTACCTTAATCCAAGTACTGTTTGCATCGATGCTATTTTCCACGAGCTCTTTTACGACAGAAGCCGGTCGTTCAACAACTTCTCCTGCTGCTATTTTGTTTGCGAGACTCTCAGACATTTGTATAATAGGCATGCAAAAAATCCTTTCTTTTTTGAAACAGTTCATAAGTCCGGTAAAAAGGAACGTGGAGAACATCACATCCTGTGCAAGTCCGTATCGCACGCAAAAACTTCGCCGCCTCTAACCTACTAGCCAATCTCGTTCCTTTTTATGTTCCTTTTGAACACATATTTTATTGCTTCACCATTTTCTGTAATCTGTACAATTCATTCATTGCTTCCAATGGTGTCAGTTCAAATAGATTTAAATCTTTTAATTCCGTTACAACCATATGCTGCTTAGCAGACTGCTTTTCTTTTTTTGCAGGAAGCTTTTCCTCAACGAAGAAACTTAATTGACCATCTTCTATTTTTTCTGTCCTCGGTGTTGGTTTATCATCACTTTCTAATTCCTCTAAAATGACGGTAGCTCGTTCAATTAAAGCATCCGGCAGCTCAGCAAGCTTTGCAACATGAATGCCATAGCTTTGATCTGCTGCACCTTCTTTAATCTGGTGTAAAAACACAACTGTTCCTTCATTTTCTTCTGCACGAACATGGATATTTTTAAGATTTGACAATGAATTCTCCAGTGCCGTCAGCTCATGATAATGGGTAGAAAATAATGTCTTAGCATGAATATTATTATGAATATATTCAACAATAGCTTGTGCTAAGGCCATTCCATCATATGTGCTTGTTCCTCGTCCGATTTCATCCAAGAGAATCAAACTTCGATCGGTTGCATTTGCAATTGCATGCTTCGCTTCCAGCATCTCAACCATGAATGTACTTTGTCCTGAAACCAAATCATCTGCTGCTCCTATACGAGTAAATATTTGATCAAAAATAATTAATTCAGCCTCTTCACAAGGGACAAAACAACCAATCTGTCCCATAATAGCTGTTAATGCTAGTTGCCGCATATATGTACTCTTGCCTGACATATTCGGACCAGTAATTAACAAGATACGCTTGTCCTCATCCAATGTAATATCATTCGGTACAAATAAGCCCTCTTTCATAACTTGCTCTACAACCGGATGGCGACCATTTTTAATCATTAATTTGGTACCTTCAAATGTTGGACGCTGGTAATTATTTTCCTCACTAACTGTTGCAAATCCTTGTAATACATCAATTTTACTTACAACCTCTGCAAGTTGCTGAAGTTCAGGAATATGCGTTTTTATTTTCTCTCTGATTTCGATAAACAATGTATATTCTAAATCAACACTTTTTTCTTCTGCTTCTAGGATGAGAACTTCTTTTTCTTTCAGCTCAGGAGTAATATAACGTTCTGCATTTGTTAATGTTTGTTTTCGCTCATATCTACCTTCAGGCAAAAGGTGAATATTAGCTTTTGTCACTTCGATATAATAGCCGAATACCCGATTATAGCCCACTTTTAAGGATTTAATGTTGGTTTCTTCTCTTTCTTTTTTCTCAAGTTCTGCAATCCAGGTTTTCCCATTCTTAGAAGCATCCCGATAGGTATCCAATGTTTCATTATAGCCATTCTTAATAATCGATCCTTCTTTAATCGATATTGGTGGGTTTTCTACAAGACTATCATCTAATAATGTAACAAGATATTCAGGATAGACAAGTTGTTCGGCAAGTTTGCTAAGTTCCTTTACCTGAAACTGCTCTAATGTATTCTTCAATTCCGGAATCTTTTGCAGCGATACTTTTAACTGAATTAGGTCTCTAGCGTTCACATTACCGAATGCGATTCTTCCAGCTAAACGTTCGAGGTCATAAACGGATTTCAAAACCTCACGCAATGTATCGCGCTCCATAAAACCACGATAAAATCCTTCAACCGCTTCGAGACGCGCTTCAATTTGATTCTGATCAAGCAATGGTCGTTCTAACCATTTTTTGAGCATTCGTGATCCCATTGCAGTAGCAGTTTTATCTAGTACCCAAAGCAGACTACCGTGTTTTCCCTTTTTCATAATCGTTTCTGTCAATTCTAAATTTCGTTTGGAATACATATCAAGTGAGAGATGATCCTTTAACCTAATAACTTCTGCAGGCTGCAGATGGTCGAGGGATCTCTTTTGTGTATCTTGAATATAATTCAATAGACGACTAAATGCTTTCATTAAACGTTCATCATTTAAGTTCTCACTTAGATTACGATATTCCGCACTGAACGCTACTTCATTTTGATATGACAGTGTAATATTCAATCTTTCTTTCAGTTGCAGCTGCATTTCTTCCGGTAAATTGGAAGAAATAACAATCTCTCGAATCGGCTGATTAAACAGTTCATGAAGAACCGAATCCCACCCACCGGTAATTAATGCAAGGTTATTCTCCCCCGTAGATAGATCATTATAAGCAACTACATAGGAACCATCCTTAAAATGGGAGAGACTTGCTATATAGTTGTTTTCTCCTTCTTTTAGCATATTGCTTTCCATTACTGTTCCCGGTGTAATCAGCTGAACAACTTCCCTTTTTACTACTCCTTTTGCTGTTTTAGGATCCTCTACTTGTTCGCAAATCGCAACTTTATATCCTTTTTCAATTAATGTTTTTATGTAATTTTCAGCAGAATGGTGCGGGATTCCACACATCGGAATTTCTGCTTCACTCTTTCCCCCACCTCTTTTTGTAAGGGTAATTTCTAACTCCCTAGCAGCATCAATTGCATCTTCATAAAACATTTCATAAAAATCACCCAATCTGTAAAAAAGGAATGCATCTTTATATTCTGCTTTTATTTTCATATATTGTTCCATCATTGGTGTAAGCTTAGCCATCGTAAATCCTCCAACTGCCCAAAAATATTCTTCTGCAATTATAGCATAAATCAGCCTCAATAGTAGAAACGAAAAATTACACTGAAAATGATGAAACACGATCGTACGCTTTACTTAAGCTGAAAAAATAAAAAAGCGAGAGTATTATCCCTCGCATTTTTTAGTCTTTCTTTTGGAAAAAATCTGGCTTAACATCCTTTGCTTCATCTTCTGTCATTTCGAAATCCCACGCTTCATCATCGTCTTCTTCCGTTTTCTCCCAATTCGGATTTACTCTTACAAACACTTTTGTATCACCAATTATTTGGACAATAAATTCACGTTCAATTTCGATTGTGACTTTATTTCCATTACTAGCGATCTTGCATTCCAAACAATTCGGTTGTTGAATAACTTTAGCAATGACATCGTATTCGTTATTAATTGATTTTTCATCTTTAATGGATAGGGGGATGATATCACTATAAGTTACTCTTTCTGTAACTACTTCTGTTTTCGTGTTGTCATTGTACGAGTACCAGACATTTATATCGTAGCTACCGTTAATTTCTACCGTGTCCTCTGATTTTTTCTTGGCATTATATAAATGATTGATTACCCAGCAACCTAATATACTGGAAGGTCTATGCGATGGTGAGATGGCATGGGAATCCTGCGTGAACTTACGTCCTTTTCCACAGACTGCTTTTGTTATGATTTCTCTATATTCTTTATCTAGAAAAGTCATGATTACTTTTACCTCCTCTTTTTTCATAGTCATTTTATGCAAGACAAATACCTAAAGTGCATAGCATTTCATTAAAACCAGGAATAGTAGGTTTTTTAAGTACTTTAATTATTACTTCTAGGCGTTTTGGATTGTCTCAGTAGCTTATTCCAATTACATATACTTTGTGAACTTTTGATCTACACAATAGAAAAAAGCCAGGCAATTTAAATAAAATTGCCTGGCTTTTCTGTTAAAGCAGTAGCGAGACTTCCGCTTTTATGCTTAATGGCTACAGCCAGATTTATCATTTGTTTTGGATCCAGTTTCACCCGCTAGTAAATCTCCCCCAGTGGATTCAATGACGTTATTCGTCACTTCACGTGAGATTGTTTTTGAAACGAGTTGTAAAACATCATTTACAACAATTTGCGTCTCTTTAAATTCCTGAACAACTGGAATACTGTCAATCTCTTCTTGCAGTCGATCAATCTCAGATTCAATTCGCTTTAAAGCTTCTCTTTTTTCATACGCTTGAAAATTAACAGCCTGTTTTTGCAGCGTTTTAATTTTTTGAATCAGCTTTTGAACCTTTTGATTCTCATTAAGTTTAGCTTCCACCTGCTTAAAACGATCAATTTCTTCCGTATTTGCCAACATTGTTGCCAGTTTTTTTGCTTCATCTAGTACTTCTTTGCGAGTATATTCAGCCATTTTAATTCACCTCAACTGTGTTTTCAACCATTACACCATCTAATGACCATGTTTTTGCTTCGGTTATTTCAACTTCTACAATTTTCCCAATGGATGATCTTGATCCTTTAAAGTTAACAAGCTTATTTTTTTCTGTATAACCTGCAAGTACATCTGGGTCTTTCTTACTCTCGCCTTCTACAAGCACTTTAACCGTTTTCCCTTTGTATGTTTTCATAGACTCAGCCGATTGTTTATTAACAAGCTCATTTAACCGATAAAGACGTTGCTTTTTCACTGATTCTGGCACATCATCTTTTTTCCTTGCTGCTGGTGTACCTTCACGTGGAGAGTAAATATAGGTGTAAGCAGCTTCAAAGCCAACCTCTTCCATTAAGGTCATTGTCTCTTCAAATTGCTCTTCTGTTTCATTTGGGAAGCCAACAATAATATCAGTTGTCAGTGTTACGTTAGGTATAGCTTTACGTATTTTACGAACTAATTCCAAATAATCTTCTCTCGTATATTTACGATTCATTTTCTTAAGGATTTCACTGCTTCCAGATTGTACAGGAAGATGAATATGATCCAGTAAATTTCCACCTTGTGCTAATACTTCAATTAAACGATCATCGAAGTCTCTTGGATGAGAAGTTGTAAAACGCACTCGTGGAATATCAATCTTATGAATAGCATTCATTAAATCTCCAAGTCCATATTCAATGTCCTCAAAATCTTTTCCATATGCATTTACATTTTGACCTAGTAATGTTACTTCTTGATAGCCTTGTGCGACTAAATGACGCACCTCCTGGATAATATCTTGTGGGCGGCGACTTCTTTCTTTACCACGTGTCATTGGCACAATACAATAGGTACAGAACTTATCACAGCCATACATAATGTTTACCCACGCTTTGATCTTTCCATTACGGACCTTTGGAAGGTTTTCAATAACATCCCCTTCTTTTGACCATACTTCAACGATCATTTCTTTTCCAAATAACGCTTCTTTCACTAACTGTGGTAAGCGATGGATATTATGCGTTCCAAAAATAAGGTCGATATGCTGATGCTTCTTTAAAATTCGATTTACTACAGATTCTTCCTGGGACATACAGCCACAGACCCCTATGATCAGATCAGGTTTTTCTAATTTAAGCGGTTTTAAATGGCCGATTTCACCAAATACTTTATTCTCTGCATTTTCACGAATGGCACATGTGTTTAACAAAATAATGTCAGCATCGTTTGTATCGGATGTAGGTTCATAACCCATTTCAGTTAAAATACCAGCCATCACTTCTGTATCATGTTCATTCATTTGACAACCATAGGTGCGAATTAAAAACTTCTTTCCTTTTCCAATAGTAGCTACATCTTCTGGAATAGCAAAATCATAATGAATTTGAACGTCTTCATTCCGACGCTTTCTTGCCTTTTTAATATCCGGAGATTGTGGTTCATAACTTGTCTGGAAATATTTTGAGATCATTTCATCACTTGACGTATTTTTAATTCGTTCTATGTTATTATCTATTGGTATAATTTGAGCTTGTTGTTTTCGTTGTTCTTCGTTCATCAAGAAACTCCTTTCAGGTCAATTTCACATTATGTATAGGTATACAATAGTAAAGTATAAAGCTTCTAACTAAATTTAACAATACTTCTAACTAGAGAGCAAATAAAAACCTTCCTACGATAATAGGAAGGTTGCCAAATTCGTCACATTATCTTGGTTCAACAATTAACTTAATGGCCGTGCGTTCTTCATTGTCAATTAAAATATCCGTAAATGCAGGGATACAAATTAAATCCACTCCGCTTGGTGCGACAAACCCTCTTGCAATGGCTACTGCTTTCACAGATTGATTAAGTGCTCCCGCACCTATCGCCTGAATTTCCGCTGTGCCGCGCTCCCTTAAGACATTCGCAAGTGCGCCTGCTACTGAATTTGGATTTGATTTAGCTGAAACTTTTAATACTTCCATTACTAGTACCTCCTTCATGCGCTATTGTAGTTATATTGCTACTATATTCGTGGAGATGTTAGCTTATTCCCTATAATGTATCTAAGTTAGAAGAATTCAATGAATCAACCGAAGAATGGGTGATCGTCATTGATGATAATTCGTTCTATCTTAGTTGCTTTACCCGAATTATCATCAATTGTAACCACAATTCCATTTAATTGTGTTCTACCCGACTTTGTAATTTCAAAACGCACTGGTAATGATGTTAAAAACCGTTTCAACACAGCTTCACGATCCACCCCTAAAATCCCATCATAAGGACCCGTCATCCCGACATCTGATATATATGCTGTTCCACCTAGTAAAATACGTTCGTCCGCAGTTTGCGTATGTGTGTGTGTTCCAACTACTGCGCTTACTCTCCCGTCTAAATACCAGCCCATTGCTTGTTTTTCACTTGTTGCCTCTCCATGAAAATCAACAAAAATAAGATTCGTTCTTTTTTTAGCTTCTTCGATTAATAGATCTGCTTTTTGAAATGGATCATCAATTGCCGGAAGAAAGGTCCGTCCTTGAAGATTAATAACAGCTACTTCTTTTCCATTTATATTAATATACACAATCCCTTTTCCTGGATTATTTTCTGGAAAGTTAGCTGGACGAATCATATATTTCGCATCATCAATAAATTCAAAGATTTCTTTTTTGTCCCACGTATGGTTACCCAGCGTAATTACTTGAGCTCCCCATTCTAAAAATTGTTTATAAATCTTTTCTGTTATCCCCTTACCAGAAGCAGCATTTTCGCCGTTGATAATTGTCATATTTGGGCGATATTTTTCCTTCAATCGAGGTAAATATTCTTGCACCATATCACGCCCTGGTGAACCAACAACATCACCAATAAATAGTATTCTCATCGTTCTATCATCCTATCGTTTATAATAGTATAAGTTTTTCATATTGCAAGCTGATTGTCAAAAGATAGCACGAAGGGGCAATCGTCTAATAAGTTTATTTTCCATCAACGATAAGCATGAGTTTCACGAGCCAGATTCCAAATTCATTCCAGTTGGCTGTTAATAAAGATATATAGCACCTAACATGCAAAAGAGCACAGACACCATTTAGGATGTCTGTGCTCTTCTTACTTCGCATATTCAACTGCTCTTGTTTCCCGAATAACAGTCACTTTAATGTGACCAGGATAATCGAGTTCTGATTCTATCCGTTTTCGTATATCACGTGCTACGCGAACAGATTCAATATCATCAATTTCATCAGGTCTTACCATAATTCGAATTTCTCTACCAGCCTGGATAGCGAATGATTTCTCTACTCCTTCAAAGGACTCCGAAATTTCCTCAAGCTTTTCTAAACGCTTGATATAATTTTCAAGTGTCTCACTTCTTGCACCTGGTCTTGCAGCAGATAATGCATCGGCTGCGGCTACCAGGACCGCAATAACTGAAGTAGCTTCTTCATCTCCATGATGGGATGCAATCGAATTAATGACAACCTCGTGCTCTTTGTACTTGATTGCTAGCTCTTTTCCTATCTCAACATGACTGCCTTCCACCTCATGATCAATTGCCTTTCCAATATCATGAAGTAATCCAGCCCTTTTTGCTAACGTCACGTCCTCGCCAAGTTCTGCAGCAAGCAATCCAGATAAGTAAGCAACCTCTGTTGAGTGTTTCAGCACATTTTGCCCATAGCTTGTACGATATTTTAGACGACCGAGTATTTTAACTAGATCTGGATGTAACCCATGTATTCCAACTTCAAACGTTGTCTCTTCTCCAACTTCGCGTATATATTCGTCAACTTCCCGTCTGGCCTTCTCCACCATCTCTTCGATTCTCGCAGGATGAATTCGACCATCCTGCACCAGCTTTTCTAGTGCCATTCGAGCAGTTTCTCGCCTGATTGGATCGAAACCAGATAATATAACCGCTTCAGGTGTATCATCAATAATCAAATCAATACCTGTTAACGTTTCTAAAGTCCGTATGTTACGACCTTCTCGTCCAATAATACGACCTTTCATTTCATCATTCGGAAGGTTTACGACAGAAACGGTTGTCTCTGCAACATGATCAGCAGCACAGCGCTGTAAAGCTAAAGATAGGAGACTTTTCGCCTTCTTATCCGACTCTTCTTTCGCTCGATTTTCAGCTTCCTTAATCATTACAGCAGCTTCGTGTTTCGTTTCTTTTTCGATTCGTTCTAAAATAATCTGCCTAGCCTGGTCAGTTGTATATCCTGAAATGCGCTCAAGCTCAGTTTGCTGCTCTTGTTTCATAGCTTCCACTTTGCTTTCCATTTCTTCAATTTGTTGTTGTCTGTCTGTTAAAGATTGTTCTTTCTTCTCTAACATTAATTCACGCTTGTCTAATGTTTCACTTTTTCTGTCCAGGTTTTCTTCTTTTTGCATCAGACGGTTTTCCTGTTTTTGAGCTTCGGAACGTCGCTCACGTAACTCTTCTTCTGTCTGCTGACGAAGCTTGTGATTTTCATCCTTTGCTTCAAGAAGCGCTTCTTTTTTAATCGCATCTGCATTTCTGCGAGCTTCTTCCATCTTTTGTTTTGCGAAGGTTTCCGCACTGGAAATTTTAGCTTCTGCAATAGATTTACGTATCAGATAACCAACAACAATACCGACGATCAGAGCAAGCAAAATGGAGATGATTAAAAGAATAATGTCCATGATTTCACCTCCTATTGCTATAAAATTGTACAATTCATATTGTCGGCATGTAACATTCTGAATGCATTAAACATTAAAGTAACTTTATAATAGAATTATAAAATTATACATCTTTAATTTTAATTGTGAAAACAGCTAATGTCAAGAAAACCCACAACTATATGTATAAAAACTTTCCAGATTGTGGTTTTAGTCTTTGAAATTATGAATAAATCAGTATATTTAAGCTGTACTATTTTTCGCTTGAACCTACAAAAGAATAAAAGCGGAAGCGCTCGAATAGGGACGTACCAAGGTTAGAGAAGTCTCGCTAGGCGCTGGACATAGCTGTTGCAGTAGCTATGCTGTCCACAACATTCAACATTTATAATTTACAAATTGAAAAACCTTGATCATGCGATAAGCAACCGATCAAGGTTTTATATGCTTACATATCCAAAGTTTCCTGCTCAGTTGTTTCCTTGCTGTCACTTGCTTTTCCTTCTGCTTCTGTACCGTCATCATCCAGGTTATAGTGCTTACGAATTTCACCATGAATTTCATTCATGATTGGTTCGTTTTCTAATAGGAATTGCTTCGAGTTTTCACGGCCCTGACCTAGTCTTTCGCCCTTGTAGGAATACCATGCACCACTCTTAAGCACAACATCCAACTCAGAACCGATATCAAGAATTTCTCCTTCTTTCGAAATTCCCTTACCATACATAATGTCGACTTCGGCTTGTTTGAATGGCGGAGCGACTTTATTTTTAACAACTTTAATTCTAGCTCTATTCCCAACCGCATCATTTCCAGCTTTTAGCGTTTCTGCACGACGTACTTCTAAACGAACAGAAGAATAGAATTTAAGTGCACGTCCACCTGGTGTTGTCTCTGGGTTTCCGAACATAACCCCAACTTTTTCACGAATTTGGTTAATGAAAATAGCTGTTGTTTTTGATTTATTAATTGCTCCAGAAAGCTTTCTTAATGCTTGTGACATTAGTCGCGCCTGTAATCCAACATGTGCGTCTCCCATGTCTCCTTCGATTTCTGCTTTTGGTACGAGGGCCGCTACCGAGTCAACAACGATAATATCTACAGCACCACTTCGTACAAGTGCTTCAGCAATTTCTAGTGCTTGCTCACCCGTGTCAGGCTGTGATAAAAGCAACTCATCAATATTTACACCTAAGGCTCTCGCATAAATGGGATCTAATGCATGCTCGGCATCAATAAACGCAGCTTGTCCACCCTGCTTTTGCGCCTCAGCGATTGCATGCAGTGCCACAGTTGTTTTACCTGATGACTCCGGACCATATATTTCAATAACTCTTCCTCTAGGATATCCACCAATACCTAGTGCAACATCCAATGCCAACGATCCACTAGGTATCGTTGCTATTTTCTGAGCTTCATTTTCACCTAGTTTCATAATGGAGCCTTTACCAAATTGTTTCTCTATTTGTCTCAAAGCCATATCTAAAGCTTGTTTTCTATCACTCAACGAAACTACCTCCTTGATTTATCTATATTCATCATACATGTTTTTTCGGTATTTGCCAAGTAAAAAACGAATAGATGTTCTTATATTTTCGAAGTAAAAATTATCCAAGATTCGTACTTTTAATAGTATTGAATCGCTTAAATATTATTTTTTATTGTATAGGCTGGTCTAAATTATGATTTTAAGTAATTAAACAAAAGTTCTAACCCCTTTAAACAAGCCCTTTTGCGGACTGCAGAACGTGCGCCATTGAATAAAAATGACTCTACTTTTTTGTAGCCATTTTTATCAGAAATAGCAATATACACTTTTCCTACTGGCTGACCTTCCATTTCATCTGGTCCGGCTACTCCTGTAAAACCAATGCCAATCTGGGAAGCAAACTTGATTCGGATCTGTTCTGCCATCTCATAGGCACACGCTTCGCTTACAGTCCCTTTTTCCTGAATGGTTTGCTCAGTGACACCAAGTATATTTCGTTTGATTGCTGTATCATAGCAAACAAGTCCACCTGAACACACACGAGAAGCGCCGCTAACAGATATGATTTTTTCTGTAAACATCCCTCCAGTTAAACTTTCAGCAGCTGCCATTTTTTTATTTTGTTTCAGAAGTAACTCTACAATGACTTGCTCGATTGTTTGATCATTTTCTCCAAAGTAGTGACCTCCAACCCTTGCTAAAATCTGCTCTTTTGTTTTTCCGAGCAGTTCATCAAGCTGCTTCTCTGATGCCCCTTTTGCGGTTAATCGAATAACGACGCCATCATCCTGAGCAAGGGGAGCGATAGTTGGATTACTCTGGGCAATAATTAGATCTTTTAATTCATGTTCCAGTGTTGACTCACCAATACCTATAAATTTCAGCACTAATGATTTTATCATCTGCTCATCACCAGTCAAATCACGTAAAAACGGCACAATTTCGTCCGTTGTAATCCGTTTCATTTCCCTTGGAACTCCAGGAAGGAAAAACCATACCCTTCCTTCCAGTTCTACTTTCATGCCCGGTGCCATTCCTGCATTATTTTCCAATACAGTGCACCCCTTAAAAATTCGTGCTTGCTTGCGATTGTTTGGAGTCATCTTTGAAGTATGATTTTTAAAATACCTTTCAATTTTATCAAGTGTTGTTTTATGCTCCACCATTTCCAGCTTACTTATTTGCTGGAATGCCTCTCTTGTTAAATCATCATCGGTTGGACCGAGCCCACCAGTAACGATAATAATATCGGATCTATTTTGCGCTTGCAAAAAAGCCTCTTCAACACGGTTTAAATTATCACCCACGACAGCATGATTATAGACATTAATCCCATACTGTGCCAGTTGCTGAGATAACCATTGTGCATTCGTATTCGCGATCTGCCCAAGCAACAACTCTGTCCCAACTGCTACAATTTCAGCTTTCAATTGTTTCATTTGTTCGACTCCTTCATCACATGCCAATTTTTGACGAAATAATCAATACCAGAAACTACTGTAAAGAACAATGCGATATATAACATAATTATACCAAACGGAAAATCAATATAAGCAAACGGGAAGTTATGCAGCAATAAAACTGCGATTGCAATCATTTGTGTAGCTGTCTTCAATTTACCCATTTTTCCTGCAGCAAGTACAATTCCTTCACCTGCAGCTACAAGGCGTAGTCCAGTTACTGCAAATTCCCTGCTTATAATAATGATAACAACCCATGCAGGAGCTAATCCCATTTCAATTAACAAAATAAGCGCAGCTGAAACAAGTAATTTGTCTGCTAAGGGATCCATAAACTTACCTAGATTGGTAACTAAATTAAATTTTCTAGCATAATAACCATCTATCCAATCGGTTCCTGCTGCGATAATAAAAATCAATGCAGCAATAAAATGTGCTATAGGTAAGTCTGCCGCACCGATGTCCCAAGTACCCCAATCCAAAGGTAAGCTGAGTAAAAGTATAAAAATGGGTATCATCATAATACGTGATAATGTGAGTCGATTTGGTAAATTCATTTGTTTGTTTCCTCCTAATTTTTTAAAATTGATTGATTGAAAACTTGGCATTCGTTAAAGGGATTCTTACGTAAGCAATCTTTGCTTTCTTAGCAGCCCTTATACTTTTGAGTACAGGATTTTTAGGCCAATGTCTCAGTTGCACTTATGGACTTCCTAACTCAAAAATGATATAAAAACCCTTCCACATAGGTAAAGGGAAGGGTTTTATCACACATTAACGGGCTGTAATACCCTTGTGGTATAGACAGCCCATAAATTCCTGAATCTGTTCAACTTACATGCAGTAGACAACCTACCTTATGAAGTTTCACTTTATCTATGGTATTCAGTTTCTACAACGATCCACCATATAAAACATAAATGCTATAGTTAACGCGTAATACTTAAATTCAAGCGTTGGTGTACATACTGCCCAGCATCAACAGGATACTCCAGCTCAACACCATTAATAGAAATTTTTAAAGCAGGAGCATACCCAACATTAAATGAGATTGTCTCGGCATCACTGATATCAATTTCTACCGGTGATTCATCAGCAGAAAAACTACTATTATAGAAAGCTTCCCCACCTTCTTCTCTGATTTCTAACCATGTATGATGTTCAGGGTCAGCAGACTCCAATGTAATGATTACCTTTTCGCCAGCATTCGCCATTTCAATTGTAGAAACAGGTTGAGAACCAGTTCCTTCCTCTGTAACCGTAAACTCAGGGTCTGATTGTTCATTTGATTCTTCTTGCGTTTCATCTTCATTTTCTTCATCGTTTGTATTTTCATCTGAACCATCTGCTTCATCTTCAGCACCGTCATTGCCTGTTCCAGTATCATTTGGATTCGTAATAATAACATTATCATCCGGTTCCTCTACAGGATTCGTTGAATCCCCGGCCATGTTTTCTCGAATAAACCACCAAGCAACAAAGACAATACCGACAATCAATAAGACCACTATTATAGTTGGAATTAATGAAGATATGCCACCGGATGATTTCTCCGTCTGATTTTCTTTCCTTGTCCGCTGCATTCTTGTATATTGTACGTTTTCTTCTTCTGTACTAGGAATTTCTTCTTTATGTTCTTCTACTAATTCGTTCGGATTCAGTCCGACTGCATTTGCATATTCCTTAATAAATGCTCTTGCATAGAACTTACCAGGTAAAATATGCAGATTCCCTTCCTCGATTGCCACTAAATATCTTTTTTGAATTTTTGTCGTTTCCTGTAAACTATCCAGAGATAATCCACTAGCAAGACGCGCCTCTTTCAGCTTCGCCCCTACATCCATATATAACACCTTCCATTTTATAGGTAGTTCAAAAAGTCCGGTAAAAATGACTCATCGAGAGCAGAGGAATTCGACTAGGTACCGACAAGTCCTGTGGAAGCCTGGCAAAAACTATGACCCACAAACCTCTCGATCCTTATAATCCTCTTTTTTAAACATGAACTTTTAGAAATCAAACATCGAAAAGCCATTATTACTGCTGAACCGATCTTGTTCTACCGGTTCATATGTAATCTCTTCATCTACATCTGTGCGTAACTCAATAATATAATCAAAATCATCCATACTGTACTCGGTAGACTGCACAAATACATCTGGATGTTCTACTACTTTAACCGATGGTAACTGCATGATTTCGCGAATTAATTGCCAATGCTTCTCATTTGCCATTCTTTTGGAGAGAACACCGTCAATAATATAAATATTATCTTGATTATACTCTCCTTCAATTAATTGATTACGAACCGTCTGTTTAATCATTGTACTTGATACAAACAACCAGCGTTTACTTGCACAAACACTTGCAGCCACAATCGATTCCGTCTTGCCAACCCGAGGCATACCGCGAATTCCGATTAGTTTATGACCATCTTGCTTATAGAGCTCAGCCATAAAATCAACAAGAAGTCCCAGCTCATCTCGGACAAAGCGAATCGTTTTTCTATCATCGTTATCAGTGTGTATATATTTCCCATGACGAACTGCCATTTTATCTTTAAGCTTAGGTTTCCGTAATTTAAATAATTTAATCGTATCCATTGTTTGCAGAATGGACTTTAACCGCATTATATTTTCATCATGCTTCGATAAGAGCAGCATTCCTCTGCGAGCGTTCTCCACACCATTTATTGTAATAATATTAATCGAAAGCATTCCTAATAAAGAAGAAATATCACCCAGTAAACCAGGACGGTTAATTTGAATTTCATATTCAAGGTACCATTCTGTTCTATCCATCATAAGCCCCTTTATTTTACATACTTTATTTATATTAAGCAATTGATAGCTCGCTTTAATAGTTTATTACTTATATTCCACAATAATGACACTGTTAAAACTTTTTAGCATGATATACCACAGTGGTTTAAACTTTCCAACCTCTATAAGTAATATAACATTATTTTCATTTTTTCTAAATAGCAATTACCATAGTTTTCATATAATTTTTAGCTTATACACAAAAAAGCCATATAGAAGTCTATATAGCTTTTTATAATATAACGTTTGCAACTCTTACTATTACTGTTTTTGGACAAGCTTAATCATTATATTTGCAATGGCTTGCTGTTCTTGCTCAGATGCAGCGTTCCATAGTTCTTTTAGAACTGCTTCTTCGCTGTTTTTAGCTTCAACACTTTGGGCTAGATAATCGCCTACCTCAGCAGCAACCGTTGACATCGTTTGCTGATCCATTCCTTGCTGCTGCGCTTGCTGAATTCGATTAGCTAAAAAACCTTTCCATGTATCAAAATTATCTAATACTGACATTGATGAGCCTCCTCCATTCATAATATCTTGCATAGTATATGAAGGTTGGCATAATTTATACAAGCAAAGCACAAACAATAAGATCAAAAGTATAACATTCTGTCGGTTGATATTTGAGCATCATATAAAAACAGCTCTACCAGCCTCCGTTCATATTAATAATTTCTCCCTGAATATAAGTTGATCGATCATCCAGCAAAAAACTAACAGTATGAGCTATCTCACTGGGCAGCCCGGCTCGACTCATCGGAATTTCATCAATAATAGCTTGCCTTTCTTCCTCCGATAAATGACTATTCATTTTCGTTTCAATATAACCTGGACTTATCCCATTAACAGAAATACCAGAAGGCGCTACTTCCTTCGCCAAGGCTTTTACAAAGCTATTTTGTGCACCTTTAACAGACGAATAGATGACTTCGTAACTAGCACCAACATTCCCCCATATCGATGTAATCATGATGATATTCCCTTTTCTGCTCGTTATCATTGGAGGCAAGAGATGTTTGGTAATCATCCAAGGTGCTTTCACATGTAATGCTAACATCGCATCCATAGCCTCTTCAGAAGTATGTTGCAATAATCCGTAATAGGCAATACCACCTGCAAAGATAATTCCATCAACCGGGAGTACTAGCTTCGTTAGGAAATGCTTAATTTCATCTTGATTACTTAAATCAGCTTGGATCACAGCAAGCACTGACTCATTAGCTAATCGTTTCCGTAGCAGATCAATGCCAGATCTATTTTTATGATAATGTAACAATAATTGATACCCATCTTGAGCTAGACGTTCTGCAATTGCGTAGCCAATATCACCGCTTGCTCCGATAATTAATATATTTTTCCCCATTGTCTCTCCTTGTCCTTATGATGCACTTATCGTACAAACGGCTAAACGTTCCTCAGCAATCCACTCATTTAAAAAGGCCTGTGCATCATCCAATGATAGCGCCTGAATTGCAGGAATAATTTCAAACAAATTAATTCCCATTGTATGGTATTGGATATATTTATTTGCAATAAACTCAAGAGAATTCATTGCACGCAGCAATTGACCGATTTTTTTCTTCTTCATTCGTTCAAACACTTCAACCGTTAACGCATAATTTTTTGTTGATAATAATTGCTCTTTTATTTTAGCAGCAAATTCTTCTGGCTTAGCTGTATTACCACCAATCATTGAATACCCAAAATTCCTCTCAAGATTTGTTTCAAAATAAAAGCTGTCATCGATCAGATCTGCTTTATACAATTCCTGATAAAAATCTCCACCAGTAGAAAAGAAATGACTTAAAATCATACCGCTTAATAGATCTTTTCTTAAAAATTCCTCTTTTTCCAATTCGGAATTAGAGTCTTTTATCCCAATTGTACACTTTGGAATGGATACAGGCATATGAATCGTATTTTCTTTCATCGCAACTTCCTTGGGCTCCTCAGGAAAATCGCGCTTCAACTCAGCCATCTTCTCAAAAGATTTATTCTTTTGATTTGATGTAATCATTTCCATCATCCGCTCTACTTCAAAATTACCTACAACAAATAATGTCATATTTTCCGGATGATAAAACGTATGGTAGCACGTATATAGATCATCTTTTGTAATAGAAGTAATGGAATCTACCGTTCCTGCAATATCAATTTTTACGGGATGATTCTGAAACATACTTTTAATTGTTCCCATAAATGCCTGCCAATCTGGTTGATCATCATACATTTTAATCTCCTGTGCGATAATCCCCTTTTCCTTTTCCACTGATTGATCAGAAAAGTATGGATCCTGAACAAAGTCGATTAATGTTTCTACATTTTTCTCGATTTGGCTTGTAGCTGAAAATAAATAAGCAGTCTTTGTGAATGATGTATAGGCATTTGGCGATGCTCCTTGTTTTCCAAAATCAGCAAAAACATCTCTGTCTTCTTTTTCAAAAAGCTTATGCTCTAAAAAATGTGCTACCCCCTCTGGTACGGTAACTTCAGCAGATTCTCCTAAAGGGACAAAGGTTTGGTCAATCGATCCATAATTCGTGGAAAAAATGC
This sequence comes from Oceanobacillus sp. FSL W7-1309, assembly GCF_038002145.1. Classification (NCBI taxonomy): domain Bacteria; kingdom Bacillati; phylum Bacillota; class Bacilli; order Caryophanales; family Bacillaceae; genus Oceanobacillus; species Oceanobacillus sp. FSL W7-1309. Next base: position 528,359 of record NZ_JBBOBX010000002.1, on the reverse strand, counting down.
CAAATGATTTTGTCATTTCTGGTTTAGGTAATAAGAACACGGTCAAGCCATTATCCAGTTTTTCTGAATAAAGTGTCTCTCCAATACTTTCATAGGTTTCTTTATTCACCTTGTTCTCCTCCTTCACTCGTTAATAGGTACACAGTATCCTCTTCTATTTTGCTGGCCACATGAACGACCTCGTCTTTCGTGACATTCTGAATGCCTTCAAGCAATTCTGTTGGTGTCATTTGGCGATTTCCAATAACTTGCTGGTACAGTATTTCGATTAAACCTTGTGGATGATCCATTGTTTCCTTTAACTGATTAACAATTAAATCTTTTGTCTCATTTAGTTCTTGCTCTGTAAAGTCGCCGTCCTTCATTGCTTGCACTTGCAAACGAATAATATCCCTTGCTTTTTCAAAGTCGTCTGGCGCAATGCCACTAAAAACAAACAACAGTCCTTTATGACTTTCTAATCTTGATGATGCATAGTAGGCAAGACTATTTTTTTCTCTAACATTAATAAATAATTTTGAGCTCGGAAAACCGCCGAACAATCCATTAAAAACCTGCAAGGCAAAATAAGCTTCATCTTGGTATGTCGTATTCGTACGAAAACCAATATGCAATTTTGCTTGTTGAACTTTTTGCTTTTCGATTATTTCATTCTGCTCAATCACCGAATTTTTAGCTGCTGGATCAGCTTCTTTTGTACCCTGCTGCTCCGTCCTTTGCATCGTATCCATGATTAAATGCTTTACTTTTTCCTCAACAAAATCTCCAAGAACATAAATATCCATCTCATCTTGTTCAAGCATGTGCTGATAATAGTTGAACAAATCATCATTGGTTAGGTTGTTTAAATCTTCTTCATAACCATGTACGTGTAATTGATACGCTTCTTCCTTACACATCTCATCAATAAGTCGCATATTAGCGTAACTCATTTTATCATCTTGTATTGCACTTATTTTTTGCTTTAATGTACCGACTTCTCGTTTGAAAACGGCATCATCAAATCCAGTTGCACCTGTATTCGGATGAAATAGCACTTCACTAAGTAATTGAACTGCTTCATCCATTACGTTTGATGCATCCGGAATAAATTTTTCGTTTGCAAACTCAAGGCGAACGGAGATAATATGATTTTCTCCCTTTTTACCACCATCAGCAGTTAATACTGCACCATATAAATCATCCAGCTTTAACTGCAAAGCACTTCTATCTGGATAAGTCTTTGTTCCTTGCTTCAGAATATAAGGAAGCAACGCTCGCTTTGTAATCGTCTCCTTATCCAATTTTGATTTTAATTTTACTATGATATTAATCGTTTTAAACTTCTTCGTTTGAATAAAATGAAGCTTAAGACCTTGTTCGTCCAAGCGCTTTTCTTGAATTGTATCCATAGGCAACCTCCGATAGTACTTATTCTTATATCACCACAAATATCTTGCACAAATTTACCATTTGTCATCCATTATACGGCAAAAAAAACTGACTTGCTATTATAAGCAAGTCAGTCCAGGATTGTCCATCTATAATTATCTGCTACCTTTAATGTATGGCTCTCCATTTGCTCGAGGTGCATCTGCTCGCCCAATAAATCCTGCTAAAGCAAGAATTGTTAACACATATGGAGCGATTAACAGGAATATTTGTGGTACGTCCTGCAGAAGCGGAATATTTGATCCGATAACACTCAAGCTTTGGGCAAAACCAAAGAATAACGCTGCACCCATGGCTCCAAGAGGGTGCCATTTACCGAATATAACAGCTGCAAGTGCCATAAATCCTTGGCCAACAATTGTAGAATGTGAGAAATTGGATGCAATTGTTAGTGCAAATACAGAACCACCTAATCCTCCAAGCGCTCCAGAAAGAATAACAGCGATATAACGCATTCTGCTTACATTAATTCCATTTGTATCAGCTGCCATTGGATGTTCTCCCACTGCACGCAGTCTCAAACCAAATGGTGTTTTGTACAGCACAAACCAAGCAATGAAAGCTAAGATAATAGCCAAATACGATGTAATATAAATTCCTTGGAAAAAGATTGACCCAATAACTGGAATCTTTGATAGTAATGGGATATCTGTAGTATAAAATGGTTGAGCAACCATATCTGTTTGCCCTTTACCATACCATTGTTTTGTTAAATATACCCCTATACCTAGTGCGAGCATATTAATTGCTACACCACTTACTACTTGGCTAGCATGGAAAGAAACGGAAGCTACCGCGTGAATAATCGAGAATATAGCTGAAACAACCATTGCTACAAGGATGGAAACCCATGGTGTCCAGGCTCCCAGTACATCCGAAAAAGTTAAATTAAAAACAATTCCTACAAATGCACCCATCACCATTAAACCTTCAAGACCAATATTTACAACACCAGAACGTTCACTAAAAACGCCGCCTAATGCCGTTAAAATTAAAGGAGCTGAATAAAATAACGCTGTAGGGATAACAGATTGCAATATTTCAATCATTTATTTCCCCTCCTTTTTAAAGCGAACGATTACCCATCTAATAATGTAACTTGATGCCACAAAGAAGATGATTAGTGCGATAATAATATCTACAAGCTCTGTTGGAATTCCAGCTCCTGTTGGCATTTCCCCTGCACCCTCTTTTAGTGCACCAAACAAAAATGCTGCAAAAACAACCCCAATCGCAGTGTTAGCCCCTAGAAGCGCAACAGCGATTCCATCAAAACCTAAATTAGAAAATCCTGCCGTTACGGACATGTTTCCGTAAGTACCTAGTCCCTCCATTGCACCTGCTAAGCCTGCAAACATACCTGCAATAACCATCGATAATACAATATTTTTACTTACATTCATACCAGCGTACCGTGATGCGTGCGGATTAAATCCAACCGATTTCAGTTCATAACCAATTGTTGTTCGTTGAATAATAAACCACATAATAGCTGCCGCAAATAATGCAATTAAAATTCCATAATGAAGACGGGAATAAAACGTAATACTTTGCATCCACTCGGAAGCGAGCGATGCTGACGGTGCAATCGAATCTGTTGTTGTTTGTCCACTTGTTAATACTTTTCTTATAATTTCATTCGTCGTAAATAAAGCAATATAATTCATCATGATTGTTACGATTACTTCATGAACACCAAGTTTTGCTTTTAAAATACCTGGGACAAATGCCCATAATCCACCAGCAACAGCTGCAGCAAGAACAGCAAGCGGCAAATGAATATACATTGGTGCATCAATTGTTATACCTACCCATACTGCTGCTAGCCAGCCTACAAGTACCTGACCCTCTGCACCTATATTAAACAACCCAGTGCGAAATGCGAATGCAATCGATAATCCTGTAAGGATGTACGGAGCTGACCTTCTAATTGTTTCACCGATTGTATATGAATCTCCAAATGCACCATTCCATAATGCAGTATAGCCATCAATTGGACTAAATCCAGATACTAGCATAATGATTGCACCAGCAATCAAACCCATTAAAACGGAAACTATTGGGACGAGCAGCGCAAATAATTTATTGGATGGCATTTGAATCACCTTCCTTAACCTGACTTCCTGCCATCAACAAACCAAGCTCTTGTTCAGTCGTTTCTTCTGGCGTCACTTCAGCAACTATTTTTCCATCAAACATAACAGCAATTCGGTCACTAACATTCAAAATTTCATCTAGTTCAAACGAAATTAATAAAACTGCTTTTCCTTTGTCACGTTCTTCAATCAATTTTTTATGAATAAACTCAATAGCACCTACATCTAGACCTCTTGTTGGCTGTGCAGCAATTAATAAATCTGGTGACCGATCCACTTCTCGGCCAATAATTGCTTTTTGCTGATTCCCTCCAGACAGCGCTCGGGCCTTTGTGTAGACACTTGGCGTACGAACATCGTATTCTTTAATAATACTTTCTGCTTTCTCATAGATCGCTTTATAATTCAATACTTTTGCTTTGGAATAAGGCTTCTTATAGTATGTTTGCAAAACGATATTCTCACCAATGGAATAATCCAATACAAGTCCAAAGCGATGTCTGTCCTGCGGAATGTGACCAACTCCACTTTCTGTTACCTTTCTTGGACTCTTATTCGTAATATTTTTATTTTTAAGCTTAATTCTCCCTGAAACTGCTTGACGCAATCCTGTTATTGCCTCAATCAGTTCTGACTGCCCATTGCCATCAACTCCGGCAATCCCGACTATTTCTCCACCACGTAATTCAAGGTTTAGTCCTTTTACTAAATCTACTTTTCTTGAATCTTTTACAACTAGATTTTCGATTGTTAAAACGGTATCTTTCGGTTCCGCCTGCTGCTTCTCCGTCTTAAAATGTACCTCTCTACCAACCATGAGGGATGCTAATTCATTCGTATTTGTCTGGGCAACATTAACAGTGCCAATCCCTTTTCCTTTACGAATAACTGTACATCTATCACAGACTTCCATTATTTCTTTGAGTTTGTGTGTTATGAGAATAATAGATTTACCTTCCTTAATAAGTGAACGCATAATTTCCATTAATTCATTAATTTCTTGAGGTGTTAATACTGCAGTTGGTTCATCAAAGATGAGTACGTCTGCACCACGATACAGTGTCTTTAAAATTTCCACGCGCTGTTGCATTCCGACTGAAATATCACTTATCTTTGCATCTGGATCGACCTTTAGACCATACCGGTCAGAAATTTCTTTAATGTCCTTTCTTGCTTTCTCGACATTAATAACACCTGTTTTTTTGGTTGGCTCATTACCAAGAACAATGTTTTGTGTAACGGTAAATGGTTCAACTAGCATAAAATGCTGATGGACCATTCCAATACCAAGATCATTTGCAATATTCGGATTTGTAATATTTGCCTTCTTTCCTTTGACCCGAATTTCTCCTTGCTCTGGTTGGTACAAACCAAATAAAACATTCATCAACGTGGATTTTCCAGCTCCATTTTCTCCTAACAGTGCATGAATTTCACCTGGCTTAAGCTGAATTGTAATATTATCATTTGCTACGATTCCAGGAAACTCCTTACGTATATTCAACATTTCAATTACATATTCCACTGGTCTTCACCCCTTTATTAACCACATCATCTTGACTGCATAGTTAGTTGTTATAAAATCATCAAATAAAAAGGACTACTGTTTCTAATCCTCTTTAGTTGAAGATCTTACTTAACATGATTGAAGAAGGCTAAAAGCGATTAGCCTTCTTCACTATTTATTAAAAGAGGTTCAAAAAGTCCGGTAAAAATGACACGTCGAGAACAGTAGACCATCGATTAAATACCGACACGTCCTGTGTCGAACATCGAAGTCACCACATCCTGGGGAAGCCCGGTACTCAAAACTACGCCTCCTCGAACTTCTCGGTCCTTTTTATCCTCCCTTTTGAACAGAAACTTAAAGTGCTTCAATGAATGAATCCAATTCTTCACTTGTTTGAGGTACTTTTATATCCCCACTAAGAATCTTTTCTTGCCATTCGTTAACAGCATTTTTGATATCTTCTGTATATGCATCTGTATTTGTTTCAGCAATGGAAATTCCATCTTCTTCAATTCCAAATTCTAAGTGTTCCCCACCAGGGAATTCACCTGCTTGCAGCATTTTAGCAACATCTTGAACAGCAACATCAACACGTTTAACCATGGAAGTTAATGTTACATTATGGTCGCCAATTTTACCTTCTTCATGCTGGTCAGCATCAACACCGATCACCCAAATTTCACGGTCCGGGTCATTTTGTTTAATATCTTTTGCCTGGTTAAACACACCGTTTCCAGTTCCACCAGATGCATGGTAAATTACGTCAACATCGTTGCTGTACATATTGGATGCAATTAATTTCCCTTTTGCAGCATCGTCAAATGTTTCAGCATATTGAACATCAACTTCAATATCAGGATTTACAGATTTTACACCTGCAATAAAGCCCGTTTCAAATTTTTTGATTAGAGGTGAATCAATTCCACCAACAAATCCTAGTTTATTTGTATTTGTTTTATTAGCAGCTGCAACACCAGCTAAGAAAGAACCTTCATGCTCTTTAAATGTAACACTTACTGCATTTGGAGCTTCTACCATATCATCTACGATTGCAAAATACGTTTCTGGAAATTGTTCTGCTGCTTTTTGAATATCCTCTTTCAAAAGGAAACCTGTACCAAAGATTAAGTTGTACTCATCACGAACCAGACGAGTAATGTTCGGCATAAAATCTGCTTTTGAAGCGGATTGTGCATAGTCATATCCGTTACCTTGCGATAGACCATTCTCTTCTCCCCATGCTTGGATACCTTCCCATGCAGATTGGTTAAATGATTTATCATCTACTCCACCCTGGTCTGTTACCATTGCGATACTGTAATCTTCTTCAGTTGCTGTATTATCTGCATTATCATTGTTATCGTCTGAAGCGGTTGTATCGTCCTCGTTTGAACCGCTTCCACATGCTGCTAAAACGATTCCAAAACTAAGCAATAAAGCAAACAATAGAATAAACTTACGATTCTTCATTTTAATGCCCCCTAAATTAGTTGAGATAGGTAAAACTAAAGTTGAACAAAAAATCACTGCAAACCCTTTCCTATTTTCACCCATCACCTCCTAAAAATTCAGTTTTTTAAGTCACACCCTTTTTCTAAGGACATGAAAACTAAAAACATCTGAACGAAAATAATTGGCTGAATATAGGATGGCTTCATCTTTGCTTGTATAGTGAATCTGTCTCAGCAATAGAAGTGATTGATCTGGTACACAGTCTAAAATACTGTATATTCGGTCATGATAGCTGATTGGTTCGATGTATGTAACTGCGTATGCAATTCGTTTACTTGCATAATTTTCTAAAAGTTCAAAGATAGAATCTACTTCATGCACTCGATCCAACGGTATTAAGTTTTCCGGTACCTTATCAATACAAAAAACGACGGGCTTATTATCAGCTGTACGGACTCTTTCAATTTTAGCCAGAGTATTCACTTTTCCTGGGGAAAATTTTGCTTTATCTTCATCTGTTGCTTCAATTAATTCTGTAGACAAATATTGTGAACCAGCAATTTTACCGGATTGCTCAATCATTTGAGTAACACTACTTAGCTCCTCAATACCTGATGAAAAAATTGGTTTCGAATTTACAAAGGTACCCACTCCATGTCTCCGCGTTACCACATTGTCTTCTTCAAGAATGCGAAGAGCCTCTCTTAACGTAGCTCTTGAAACGCCTAATTGTTTTGACAATTGATATTCTGATGGCAGCTTTTCTTTTTCTCTATACTTGCCATTCTCAATATCTTTTGTAATTTCGTCGATGACTTGTAAATATAGGTGCCTTGAATCCGTTTTAATCGACACAAAATCCCCTCTTTCCTCTAACTGCAATCCAAGAGATCTGACCTCTGACGTATGACTATTTGTCCGTCATTTATCTTACCACTATTAATTAAATAAATAAATAGAAATAGGATAAATTCCTTAAAAAAATCAACAAATTGTGACAAGGGAACTTAGTTTTCAACAAGTTTTTTAACGAAGACCGCGCAGGTAAGAGTTTTCTTCGTCACTATTAAAATAAGACAGGTGAGTTTACTCTTCACCTGTCTTATTAATAAAAAATACGTGGTTACTTATTTATACAATTTTGGTTTTTTGCTAGAAGCTAACACAATAGCAGAAGTGCTCGATTAGCGACGTTCGGATTGATACTAATAGAACGCTACATCGTTTTTTCCTCCGTTACCTGCGAAACTAACACAGTTCTAGGCTTACTTCCTTCGTACGGTCCAACAATACCGCGTGCTTCCATCGCATCAATCAATCGTGCTGCACGGGTATATCCAATTCGGAACCTTCGTTGCAGCATGGAGACACTAGCACTTTGCATTTCAATAATCATTTGTACCGCATCATCATATAATTCATCATCTACTTCTTCTACTGCATCATTTGTATCCTCTGGAATCATCTCTTCTTGATAAGAAGCTTTTTGCTGTTCAATACAATGGTCCACAACTCTTTCTACTTCTTCGTCGGACAAAAATGCACCCTGTACACGGGTTGGTTTAGAGGAGCCTACGGGCATAAACAACATGTCCCCCCTACCAAGCAGTTTCTCGGCTCCCCCCGAGTCAAGGATCGTCCTTGAATCCGTTTGAGAAGAAACACTAAATGCAATCCGTGACGGGATATTCGCTTTAATCACACCAGTAATGACATCAACCGATGGACGCTGTGTGGCAATTATTAAATGAATACCTGCCGCACGAGCCATTTGAGCCAATCGGGTAATCGAATCTTCCACATCATTTGAAGCGACCATCATTAAATCGGCAAGCTCATCTACGAGAACTACAATGTAAGGAAGTTGTGGCTGTGTTTCATCTGATCCTACATTATATTTGCGAATATATTCGTTATATCCTTCAATATTACGTGTCCCGGTGTCAGAAAATAAATCATATCTTCTTTCCATTTCAGAAACGACCTTTTTTAATGCTCTTGATGCCTTTTTAGGATCTGTTACTACTGGAGCCAATAGATGCGGAATACCATTATAAACATTCAATTCTACTTTCTTTGGATCAATCATCATCATTTTAACTTCATGTGGTTTTGTACGCATCAGGATACTCGTAATAATTCCGTTAACGCAAACACTTTTCCCGCTACCAGTTGCACCTGCAATTAACAGATGGGGCATCTTGTTTAATTCCCCTACTACAGCCTCACCAGATATGTCTCTACCTAATGCATAAAGTAGTTTGGAAGATTTATTATTCCACGTTTTATCGAGCACTTCTCGTAATGATACCATGGCAATCTCTTGGTTCGGCACTTCGATTCCAACTGCGGATTTTCCGGGAATTGGTGCTTCAATCCGTATATCCTTCGCTGCCAGTGCAAGTGCTAGGTCATCGTGAAGACTAACAATTTTACTTACCTTAACACCAGCTTCTGGATATACCTCATATTTTGTGACAGCTGGACCTACATGAACTTTTGTAATTCTAGCCTTAACACCAAAACTTTTAAATGTTTGTTCCAGCTTTCGAACAGTAGCTTGTATTTGTGACTTTTCCTTTTGCTGTGAATTATGAGCTGGATCAGCCAGTAAATTAGGAGATGGCAATATATATTCTGGGTTTTCTGTTTCTGTCAGTGCCATTTCCGGAACGTCGTCCGCTTCGTCCACTTCTTTCTTTTTAGCTTTTTCTTCTGCTACTGGTGCTTCATGAGCAGGCTCTTTTTCCGTATTGTCTGCGGCATAGGCAATATCTGTAAAATCATTAATTACTGGTTCTTCGTGCTGTATTGTTTCTATAACCGCTTCGTCCTGTAGTTTCCGTTCTTCCTTTTGCTGCTTTTTCGCTGCTCGAACATCCTTCCATTTGACAAACTGATTCTCAGCACTCTTTTTCATTCTCGAAAAGAGTTTAGAAAATAAGTCGCCAACGGATATATCGGTAATAAATATAAGACCAATTAATATAGAAAAAACAGCAACGATTTTTGAGCCAGCTAATGAAAATAAAAAATTACAAAATGTAAAAATGACTGCTCCTATCATTCCTCCGCCCGTTTGCACCACAGTACCGGCACCACTAACATAGTCTAAGAAATTATTCCAAGTTGTTCCGATAATGGACACATTTCCAGCTGTTACTAGTAAACTCTCAACCGTTTGTATATGTGACAATAGTAGAATACCAGCAAATAGAATATAAAAACCTACCATTTTCCTACTCCAGAAATTCGGGTATTTTCGTTTAACTAGTAGCAGAACACCAGTAATAAACAGAAAAACAGATGCAACAAAATACCAAATTCCAAGAAAGAATTGGAAGAAATGCTCCATCCATCCAGGTATTGCACCATCGCTTATTGCACTTGCTCCACTCCCGAAGATGGATAAAAAGATAAACAGCAGACCTAAAAGTTCCAACCGCATAGACCTCGTTTTTTTAGTGCTTTTTCGCTTTCTTTTTTTCGCCATTTTTTCACCTCTATCTACTCCAACATATATGAATAGTAAACCCTCACCAACAAAATGGCAAGGGTTTACTGAATAACTTAATTATACCATAAAAGTAGAGCCTCATTCAGTGGAGACTATTTCCTATCATATAATATTCGCTCTAGAAGATAGGCTAAGTCCTACTTCGCATATTAGGGTTTAAATTTCAATAGCATGTTTATGAAAGAATACTGCCAGGAGAAAATTCTTTCCGCAAATAATCTTGTGGATCAGTTGAAACAAGCTGCTGAATTTGATAAGAGCCATCCTTCGTTTTTATAGCATATATCATTCTTCCATCGTAAGCGATATGCTCCACATTTGAAAATCCTCCTTGTTCTACTGGAAAGATATCATGTTGAGCTAATGGCGTATACAATATCATTGTATGACACCGCCTTCTGCACCATTATTACTTCCAATAAACGCTGTTAATTTACTCATGGCATCTTTTACACCACCGACCTGATCAATTAATCCGTATTCTACAGCGTCTTTTCCAACTACATTTGTACCAATATCTCTCGTTAAATTCCCTTTTGCAAACATAAGATCTTTAAATTTCTCTTCCTTTATGTTTGAATGCTGGACGACAAATTGGATGACCCTTTCTTGCATTTTATCTAGATATTCGAAGGTTTGTGGTACTCCAATAACTAAGCCAGTTAACCGAACTGGATGAATCGTCATCGTAGCCGTTGGAACAATGAAGGAATAGTCTGTGGCTACTGCTATCGGTACGCCAATCGAATGGCCACCGCCAAGTACAATTGATACCGTTGGTTTTGAAATCGAAGCAATCATTTCAGCGAGAGCAAGCCCTGCCTCAACATCTCCCCCTACTGTATTCAGCAAAATAATTAATCCTTCAATTTTTGGATTTTGTTCAATAGCAATAAGCTGTGGTAATAAATGTTCATATTTAGTTGTCTTATTTTGCGGCGGCAGCTGGATATGTCCTTCTACTTGACCAATGATTGACAGAACGTGAATATTTGAATCAGGTGCTTGTGGAATATTAGATTGACCTAACTGTTGGATTTTCTCAACAATCGACGATGCATTGGGCTTGTCCTCTTGATTTTCATTTTCTTCTGGATTGTTATTCATTTACGAACACTCCTTTTTAAAAACTCACCTATAAAGGTAGTATGAACGTAAACATACAAAAAATACCGGCTAAAACCATAGCCGGTATTGTTATTTATCTAATAGAAGCTTCAACTTACTTATCTCTTCATCTGTTAAAGGAACTAGTGGCATACGTACACCGCCAGTTTCGATTCCTTTCAATTGCAGTGCTGCTTTAACAGGGCTGGGGCTTGGCGCTGTAAAAAGCCCGTTCATAATCGGGAGCAATTCACGATGTAGCGCTGCCGCTTCCTGAACCTGACCATTTTTAAATTGCTGAACCATTGTCTGCATTTCATTACCAATAACATGGGAAGCAACTGAAACGACTCCATCAGCACCAATTGCCAACATTGGTATCGTTAATCCGTCGTCTCCACTGTACACACTGAAATCATTCGGTGTATGTTCAATAATTTCCGCAACTTGATCAAGATCTCCACTTGCTTCTTTCATGGATACGATATTGTCAATTTGACTTAAATTAATAACAGTTTCTGCAGTTAAATTTACCACTGAACGTCCTGGTATATTATAAAGCATTATAGGCAAATTCGTTTCCTGGGCAATTGCAGAGAAATGTGTATACATTCCGCGTTGATCAGGCTTATTATAATAAGGTGTAACAAGCATGATCCCGTCAACACCACATTCATCTGCCTTTTTTGTCAAATCAATGGATGCCTCTGTGCTATTGCTCCCTGTTCCAGCAATAACAGGTACTCGCCTATCCACCTTCTTCACGACATACTTAAACAGATTAATTTTTTCTTCTGTACGCAGTGTGGGTGATTCTCCAGTCGTTCCTGCTATTACAAGTGCATCAGTCCCATTATCGATTAAATAATCAATCAATACGTTCGTCTGCGCAAAATCAATTTGCCCATTTTTATCAAACGGAGTGACCATCGCCGTCAATACTTCGCCAAAATTCATGAATGATCGATCACCTTTCTTATCTAAATTTGGTATCTTATCTATCTTTGGAGTTCATTTATATGACTTAGCTCAAATACATCATGTAGTGCATTTACAGCTGTAATTAAATCAACTTGATGCACAAGAACCCAAATGGTTGTATGGCTATCGGCGGACTGTAATATTTGAACACCTGAATTCGTTAAAGCCTGAACGATTTTAGAAGCTACTCCTGGAACACCCGTCATTCCTGCCCCAACAGCCGAGACTTTCGCACAACCCTCTGTTACTTCTGGGTAGAATCCTAATACTTCCAAGATATGAACAGCTTTCTCAGTTAGTGCTTCAGGAACCGTGTAAACAACACCTGTTGGAGATATATTGATAAAATCAACTGAAATACCTGCTTCAGCCATTGACTTAAAGACTTCAGACTGTAATCGATAGGCTGATTCCTTTGTTTTTACTTTGATTTGTGTAATGGAGGACATATGAGCAATTCCAGTAATCATTCGATCTGGTATATCTACACCCATTTCAAGTACTCTTGATGAAGTAACCAACGTGCCTAGATCTTCAGAGTACGTTGATCTTATTCGCATCGGAATTTTCCCTTGCATCGCGATTTCCACTGCGCGGGGATGAATAACCTTTGCACCTTGATATGCTAAATTACATATCTCCGTATATGTGACGATTTTAAGTTGACGTGCGCTCTTAACTACACGGGGATCTGCAGTCATAATGCCATTTACGTCAGTAAAAATCTCAATTCGCTCTGCATCAAGTGCGACTCCTAGTGCAGCTGCAGTTGTATCGCTGCCCCCACGACCAATCGTTGTAATCTCACCAGCATAGCTTTGACCTTGAAAGCCTGCAACAACAACAACATCATGCGTTTCAAATTCTTTTAAAATACGTGTTGGATTTACTTCTTTAATACGTGCTTTATTGAAATCCTCTGACGTTAAAAAGCCTGCTTGTGATCCAGTTAATGCAGTTGCTGATATGCTGAATTTTTGAAGCTCATTTGAAAGTACAACAGCAGAAATTATTTCTCCACAAGACATTAGGAGATCCAATTCTCGGGCGGAGTTTTGATTACGCGGATAATCAACTAGCCCTAATAGCGTATCTGTAGCATATGGATCCGGCTTTCTTCCTAAAGCGGAAACAACAACAACTAATTTATAACCTTTTATTAAAGCCTCTTTAATATGTTTCATTACATACTCTCTATTTTCTTCTGATTGAACAGAAGTTCCGCCAAATTTTTGAACCAATATTTGCATGATCACACCTCTATTATTACTAAATACCGGATACTTAGGAGGTCATAAACAGAAGGAACTGTATTTACATACAGATTCCCTCAATTGGTTTCGATTTAAACATTGAAATTATGACCCCTTAAAGCCAATTATTTTTTATTAAAGATTGGGCAATTTGAACCGTGTTAAGAGCAGCGCCTTTAAGAAGATTGTCAGATACGACCCAAAGATGGAATCCTTTGGCATTATCGATATCTTTACGAACGCGGCCAACAAAGACCTCTTCTTTATCTGCAGCACTTAACGGTGTTGGATATGTCTGTGTTTTGGGATTGTCTTCAAGTTCCACTCCATCAGCATTCTCAAGTTGTTTCCAAATATCCTCAACACGAACATTCTCTTGCTCGATTTCTATATAAATACTTTCTGCATGGGAGGTAAAGAATGGAAGCCTTACACATGTAGCAGCTACAGATAGTTCCGTATCATGCAGAATTTTTTTTGTTTCATTAATCATCTTCATTTCTTCAAACGTATACCCATTCTCTTCGAATATATCGATTTGAGGCAGAGCATTAAATGCAATTGGATAATGTCTCTCATCACCTGAAACAGGAAGTAAGTTTGCTTCCATTTTTTCATCATTCAGGTATTGTGCCGATTGAGTCTTTAGCTCTTCAACCGCTTGCGCTCCTGCACCCGATACTGCTTGATACGTAGAAACAATAATACGATTAATTCCATAAGCATCCTTTATCGGCTTTAATGCAGCAACCATTTGAATAGTTGAACAATTTGGATTAGCAATAATTCCGTTATGCTTCGCTATATCTTCATTGTTTACTTCCGGCACAACAAGTGGCACATTTTCTTCCATTCGAAATGCACTTGTATTATCAATTACAACTGCCCCACGCTTAACTGCTTCTGGTGCAAGCGCCTTGGATATTGAGCCTCCAGCTGAGAATAAAGCAATATCCACATCTTCAAAACTTTCCGGCTTCGCTTCTTCAATTGTAACCTCATTATTGTTAAATACTACCTTTTTACCTGCAGACCTTTTAGATGAGAGCAATTTAATTCTATTGATTGGGAAATTTTTCTCCTCTAATAATTGCATGATTTTTTGTCCTACTGCCCCTGTTGCTCCTACTACTGCGACATTAAATGCTGTTTTCTGTACCATTTACAATAACTCCCTCCAAAATCGAATATATCTTTTTTATCTTATAGCATTTTATTTTACCATATTTTCATCCATATAAGGAATAATAAGTGGTTGAAGTTGTTTTCCGTTTAATGCGTATTTCACACTATCTACAAGGTAATCTAATTTAGCTGCTAATGAGTTTGGTTTTTTAAACGGGTCATCTTGACCAAAGGGAATAAAATAAATATATTTACTGTTTAATAGCCGCATTAAGTTTATCCCATTTAACCCAAGTGCATCATTGGTCGTTACACCGAGTAAAACCGGATTTTGATTTCTCATTGTTGACTTAGCAGCCATTAAAACTGGGTTATCAGTTAATGCATTCGAAAGCTTACTTAACGAATTTCCTGTAAGTGGTGCGACTACCATACAATCAAGCGGATTTTTCGGTCCAAACGGCTCAGCTTCCGGAATTGTTTTGACTACTTTTTTCCCTGTGATAGCCTCAAGTCTTTCAATATGCTCTGTTGCTTTACCAAATTTCGTATCGGTGGTTTGAACCGTGTAGGATACAATTGGAATAACTTCTGCCTGCTCCTCGATGAGCTTCTCAATCTGCGGGAAAACCTGACTATGTGTATGATGGGATCCAGTTAAACCGAATCCAATTCGTTTCCCTGCTAAACTCATTCGGACTCCCTCGTTTCATCAAGAATCTGTGTTATAACATCCGCAAGTATTCTCCCAGCTGTTCTTGGGGCAACAATTCCAGGTAAGCTTCTCGCTAGAATTGCTTTGATTCCACGTTTTTCTGCAAAATCAAAATCCGTTCCACCAGGTTTGGATGCTAAATCGATGATAATTCCATTTGGCGGCAAATTTTGGATTACATCCTTCGTTACAATCGGGGCTGGAATTGTATTAATAAGTAAATCACAGTCATGGGTATGATCAGAAAGCTTTTCCAACGGAATCGCATGTAATCCCATTTCGGTGATTCTTGCTAAATCTCTAATACTTCTTGCACATACCGAAACCTTCGCTCCCAAAGCTGAAAACTTATTTGCCACTGTATTCCCAACCCTGCCGAACCCGACTACAACAACACGTGACGAGTGGATTGTATAATCTGTTTCTTCAAAGGCCATCATTATTGCACCTTCTGCTGTAGGTATTGAATTATAAATTGCTACGTCATCCCTATCCAGTAACGGTACCAAATCAATATTTGCTGCCGTTGTAGCTGAAGTTAAATACTCATTTGTTATTCCGGTAAAAACCAGGGTATTGCTTTTAAATTTCTTAAACCACGACTTTTCTATTTGGATCTGTTTATCTGAAAATACAGTTTCGATATTTCCGGACATATCTGTACCAGTTATTGGTAATATAATTGCATCTAACTTAGACGGTTCGAGTTCTTCAAAGTCCATTTGATTTGATCCTGTAAATCCCTGTTCCAGTTTATCAAAGCCAACTAACATCAAAGTGGTATCAGGTAATGTCTTTAGTTGCCTGATTAATTCTAAATAGCGTGCGTCTCCGCCAATTACAGCTATAAATTGACTCATTATTATATAGACCCTCCAGACATACTTCCTGTTTTCATTTTCTTTATAGCTTATGTGAACTCGCAGTGAGAGTGATTGTCTGAATAAAAAAAGAAAGCAAAAAGACAGATATCCTTATACGATATCTGTCTACACCTTTATTTCAAACCTTTTCTAACAGCTTAATTGCCTTCTATGTTATGGAAAGCTCTCTTTTGTATGTTATTCTCTAATCATTCCAAAATCGTTACTTCCACTACTTTTCTTCCCCAGTTATACGCTTGATCCTTTGTAGGTACATGAATATCTATTTTATTACCTTTTATTGCTCCTCCAGTATCAGCAGCTACTGCATGACCATAACCTTCTACGAAAACCTTCGTACCGAGTGGAATAACATTTGGATCAACCGCAATCACCTTTTCATAAGGATTTGCTTTTAAATCAATACCTGTAGCTGTAATTCCTGAGCATCCAGAGCAATATGCAGTGTAAGCAGTTGCTTCAACTGAAATTGTTTTGCCATTCGGCTGTGTTGATTCGGATTCAGCGGTAGAATTGACCTCTTCTTCTGCTTCCAGCGTTACAACTTCATCTTCCGTTGCCTCTTCTGTTTCATTCTCTGGCACTGATTCTGCCTCTTTCATTTCAATTGTTGAATCGGCATTTGCTTGTTCGGCTGCCACTTGTTCCGTGTTCAACTCACTAGCATCATTAACAACCAACTGCTGCCCAATGATGATTAAATCTGAATTAAGATTATTCCAAGCCTTCAAATTTTCAACTGTAACTTCATCACCATAACCTCTACTAATTTCACCCAAACTATCTCCTTTTTCTACGATGTAATATTCTGGTTCTGTCTCATCCAACTTTAACATTTGCTTTGGATGAATCAGCGAAGAATCCAATTCATTAATATCCTTTAATTTTTCTACAGTCGTATTGTTATGATGTGCTATTGTCCAAAGGTTATCTCCTTTTTTAACTTCATAATCAGTTGCTGCCGAAACTGTTGTCGCAGTTACACCTGTAATAATTAAACCAATAATTAGAGCTACTATCTTTTTCATTATGTAGTCCCCCTCGTTTTAATTACTGTAACGTAATCGTACCACGGGGACGGATTATGTGCGGTTACGGCTTGTTTAAGAGTATATGTCTTAAATTACAAATACAAGTTTTTTCGATTAATCGGTTCTATTTGCTCTATCACGTGCATACAATAGAGTAAGGGTAGCTATGGATAGAAGTGCCTTGTGGCTGTTTCGGCTGCTACGCTAAACAAAAACAGGCATCATCTATTTGATACCTGCTCTTGCAACAAAACTAACTATTCTAGCTTATCTGTTTCAATCATAATCATATCTTCTCCGATTTTCTTAATTGAGTTCCAGCGGATCTTCGTTTCTTCCCCTTCTTTTACAAGTCCAAACCACTTATAATTTGGAATAATAAATGCTTCTATCTGTCCAGTTGATTCATCGATTTCCAAATCTGTCTGCCCAAGCATGCCTAATCTTGTACCCTCATTAACATTGATTATTTCTTTATCACCCATATCACGAAACCGCATCTAATCACCTTCTCCTTTTCCTTTATACTTCATATATATGTTGTTTGAAGCAAGCTATGTATGATCATGTAGATGTTTAAAACATCATTCTTTCTATCTGGGATTAGGCGATCTAGTGGAAAACGGCAACTAATAATAAAAGAATATAACGGAAGAAAAATGTGAGTAGAATCTGGATTGGACAGAAAAAGTTTTAATGACTCTATTGTCATTACACAGTATGTTTATAATAAAAACGAGCATTCCTCCTCTCACGGGGGAAATGCTCGTTTGAAAGACGTAAATTCACAAAAATTCTCGCTCAATAAGTAAATACATCTTACGTTTCATAGTAGCTTACTATGTCTCATGTATAGCTTAGAAAAATTCTCACATGTTCGAATAGCTTAAAGAACACTGGCAGGTGCGATTAATGCAGTTGAAGCTGGTTTATTAAATATTTTTTTGATAACTTTCCCAATAGAATCGTGATTCACTGCGTCAATTTCACGAATAATTTCATCTAGTGTGCGATGACGTTGTAATAACAATTCATTTCTGCCATTTCTTGACATTCTACTATTGGTGCTCTCTAAACCAAGCATTAAACTGCCTTTTAATTGCTCTTTGCTGTTTCGTAGTTCCTTATCGGTTAAACCTTTATTTATCAATATCTCCATTGTTTGATTAATTGTATCCTTTAATAAAGAAAGCTGTTCCTTGCCAGTACCCGCATAAATTGTAAGCAAACCATTATCAAGGAAAGTGGAATGATAAGAGAATACAGAGTACGCTAATCCTTGTTTTTCACGGACATCCTGGAATAATCTGGAGCTCATACTTCCACCAAGTACATTATTCATTATAATAAGGCTATAAATATGTTCGTCCCCTAATGGAAGCCCTTCAAAACCGAAACAAAGATGTGCTTGCTCCGTGTCCTTATTGCGCTCAATAGAATTTGCATAGAAAGCTGGTTTTAAAATTTTTGTTTTCTCTGCTGGTGATTCATATGCACCAAAGTAATCCTCAATCTTATAAATGAAGGAATCATCCACATTACCCGCTACGGAAACCACCACATTTTCAGGAGTGTAGCGTTGTTTTACATACTCTCTTAATGTTTCTGGCTTAAATGATTTTAAATGTGCTTCTGTCCCAAGAATGGAATACCCTAATGGATGATCTCCATAAGAAGCCTTTGCCAACAAATCATGGACAATATCATCTGGCGTATCTTCATACATTTTGATTTCTTCAAATACAACTTTTTTCTCGCGTTCCATTTCCGCTTCATCAAATGTTGAATTGAAGAACATATCTGCAAGAATTTCTAACGCATAATCCTTATGTGTATCCAATACTTTTGCATAAAAACACGTATATTCTTTGGATGTGAATGCATTTATTTGCCCGCCGATGGAATCAAACGCTTCTGCGATGTCTTGAGCAGTTCTTGTTTTTGTACCTTTAAAAAACATATGCTCTAAAAAATGGGATATCCCATTATTTTCAACTGATTCATTTCTAGAACCAGTTAATACCCAAATACCAATCGTAACTGAACGAACTGCTGGTATTTTTTCTAACACAATTCGCACACCATTTTTACTAATGTGTTTATCTATCAATATTCTTCCTCCTAAAGTAACGAGATCTATCAAAGGAGCGAAACATCATAACACTCCAGGACTAATTTATCGCTTTGGCATTTCCCTGTTTAAGCACCAAAACGTGAAAACCAACGCCTTACCTTTCTTCACTAAGCAGCATGTCAATTGTTCCTAATCTGTAACCACTTTCTCTTACTAATTGAATTAGCTGTTCTAATCCATTTGCTGTGGCAGGTGTAGGGTGCATCAATATTGTAGCACCAGGGTGAATTTTATCCTTCACCCGGTTAATCATAACAGAAACTGACGGATTCTTCCAATCAATCGTATCCACTGTCCAGAGAATCGTTTCCATATTTAAGTCTTCTGCAGAATAGACAACTTGGTCATTATAACTTCCACTAGGCGGGGCAAACCATTTTGCCTTCTTACCAGTAATAGCAGTTAGAATCTGGTTTGTTTGACTTATTTGATCAATCATCGCTTGATTAGAAAGTCTAGCCATATCAGGATGATTATAAGCATGGTTACCAATGACATGACCTTGTTCATCTATCATCTTTACGATTTCTGAATTCTGTTGTGCCCATTTACCTTCAATAAAAAAAGTAGCCTTAACTTGATTTTCCTTCAATATGCGTAGCATTTCCGGTATATGCTCTTCACCCCAAGACACATTTATGAAAAAGGCCACCATATCCTTCTCTGGATGACCACGATATATAGGCGAGCCATCGAGATCCATAAGGCTAACTTCTGGAGATATTTGATCAAATACGAGCTTTGACTCATCGAATATTCCAGTTTCTTTCATCTTTTCATAAGATTTTTCGATGTTTACTTCTAAACCATTTCGACCTGCAGTTTTTTTCCAAACTCGATCAATATAAGCATCTTGTGGCTTCACTGAATATAATTCTTTCTTTTCTTGTATTTCCTGGTATAAAGCATCTTTTTGGTTAATCACTTGAGATCCCATTGCAGCTAAATTTATAGTAAATGGATTATAATCGACTTGAAATGCTGTCGCTAAAATTAATAAAAAGACACAAAGATTTACATATTTACGATAGCTTCTCATAGACACCCCTCCCCTTACATTTCTATGCAAAAGTGGGACAAGTATGAAAAAATAAATCTCGAAAAAGCGAACTCTTAAATAGAAAGAAGCATATCGCCATTATTTTTGCGTACACTTAACGTGGTGAGGTACTTATTAGTTTAACCACTATCCATCAAATAATAATGCTAGAATATAAAAAAAGAAACTGAAATCTCAGCTTCCTTCTTTTACAATTATCTTTATTTTGCTTTTTCTGCTCTTTCCTTTTCTTCTAGCAGTACAGCTTTACGGGAAAGATTTACTCGACCTTGGCGATCAATTTCTTTTACTTTTACCATAATCTGATCACCAATCGATACGGCGTCTTCGACTTTATTGGTACGTTCTTCCGCTAGTTCAGATATATGGACTAATCCATCTTTACCTTTAAATAGCTCTACAAAGGCACCAAATTTTTCAATACGTTTAACTGTACCTAAATACATTTGACCTACTTCTACCTCACGAACAAGATCTTCAATGATTTTTTTCGCTTTTTCATTCATAGAAGCATCTATAGATGAAATGAATACACTACCGTCTTGCTCGATATCAATTTTAACACCAGTTTCATCAATAATTTGATTAATCTGCTTACCGCTTGGTCCAATAACATCACGGATTTTATTCGGGTTAATAGACATGGTTAAAATTTTCGGCGCGAATTCAGAGAGCTCTGTTTTTGGTTCACCGATTGTAGCAAGCATGGAATCTAAAATTTGCAGACGTCCTTTTTTAGCTTGGGTTAATGCTTCTTCTAAAATTTCTCTAGATAAGCCTTCAATTTTAATATCCATTTGCAATGCTGTAATTCCTTCTGCTGTTCCGGCAACTTTAAAGTCCATATCCCCCAAAGCGTCTTCCATTCCTTGGATATCTGTCAAAATTGTGTAGTCTTCTCCTGATTTAACAAGTCCCATTGCAATTCCAGCAACTGGTGCCTTAATTGGTACACCGGCATCCATCATCGCTAACGTACTAGCACAAATACTTGCTTGGGAAGTAGAACCATTCGATTCTAAAACCTCGGATACGAGACGAATCGTATAAGGGAAATCTTTATCTGAAGGAACAACTTTTTCAAGTGCTCGTTCACCTAATGCACCATGACCTATTTCACGACGACCAGGTCCTCTAATTGGGCCAGTTTCTCCAACGCTGTATTGTGGGAAGTTATAATGATGCATAAAGCGTTTCGTCTCTTCTAGATCTAAACCATCTAAGATTTGTACGTCACCTAAAGCTCCTAATGTACAAATACTAAGCGCTTGGGTTTGTCCACGTGTAAACAATCCTGAACCATGCGTTCTTGGAAGGACATGAATACGTGAAGAAAGCGGACGAATTTCATCTGGCTTACGACCGTCTGGACGAACTTTTTCTTTCGTAATCAGTCTACGCACTTCTTCCTTTACCATTTTATCTAAAATGTTCTTCACCTGTTTAATTTCCTCAGGCTCAGCCTCTTCATATGCCGCTAACACCTCTTGTTTTACTTCGTTAATGGCATCTTCTCTTGCATGCTTTTCTTGTACTTGAATTGCAGCAATTAGCTTATCCTTTGCATCTGCTTCAATTTTGGCTTGCAGAGCTTCATCTAGTTCAAATAAGGTAATCTCTGATTTTTCTACGCCAGCAGATTTAACGATTTGCTCTTGAAATGCAACAAGACGTTTAATCTCCTCATGACCAAACATGATCGCCTCTAGCATTACTTCTTCCGGTACTTCATTTGCCCCAGCCTCTACCATGTTGATCGCATCTTTTGTACCTGCAACCGTTAATTCAATGTCGCTCTGCGCTTCTTGCTCAACAGTTGGATTAATAATAAATTCACCATTTACTCTACCTACATGAACACCTGCAATTGGTTCAGCAAACGGGATATTCGAAACGCTTAGTGCAATCGATGATCCAACCATTGCTGCAATTTCAGATGAACAATCCTGATCCACACTCATAACTGTACTGATCACTTGAACTTCATTTCTGAAGCCATCTGGGAAAAGTGGACGAATTGGACGGTCAATTAAACGAGATGCTAAGATTGCCTTCTCGCTCGGACGTCCCTCACGTTTAATAAATCCTCCTGGAATTTTACCTACCGCATATAATCGTTCTTCATAGTTAACGGTTAAAGGGAAAAAAGGTAAATCCTTAGGTTCTTTCGATGCAGTGGCAACAGCTAGTACCGAAGTATCGCCATAATGAACCATACATGCACCATTCGCTTGCTTTGCTAGTTCTCCAATTTCTACTGTGAATTTCTTACCAGAAATTTCAGTAGAGAAGACTTGTTTTTCTTCAGCCATTAGTCGTAGTGCTCCTTTCAATACAACTTTCCTTATAAGCATTATTAATAGATATCATCCTATAAATAGGTTTCCTCCTTTAGAATAAACTAAAGATGTTAAGGAATCAAATGCGAGAAAGCACTTGATATACTAGAAGAATCCCTATTTATACTATGTTTAGCTTTATGTAATCTAAATAGTCAATAATAGGTAAATTAAGAAATATAACCAAACCCTATTATACATATACTATTACTATTCATGTAGCTTGACATGTAAAAATACAACTTTGAATGAATAGAAAAAGCAGGATTTCTCCTGCTTTTTAAAATTATCGGCGTAAGCCAAGTTTTTTAATTAATTCACGGTAACGAGTAACGTCTTTGTTACGTAGATAAGTAAGCAAGTTACGACGTTTACCAACCATTTTCAAAAGACCACGACGTGAATGATGATCCTTTTTGTGAACACGTAAATGTTCGTTCAGCGCATTGATATCTTCCGTTAGTACAGCAATTTGTACTTCTGGAGAACCAGTATCTGTTTCGTGAACTTTGTATTCATTAATAATCTCGTTCTTACGTTCTTGTGTGATAGCCATTTGGCGCACCTCCTAATAAAATATAATAACCCCAGTCTCCTAGCAAACGTCGGAGTTACGATTTGCCAAGGGATGGTTTTACCTTACTAAGCATAACGCTTCCGCAAGAAAAAATCAAGTGTTCAAGCTAGTTTCTTTCATAAATATTAGTCCGAAAAATAGTCACGAATATTCTTCTCGTCTAGCTCTATCTGCGCAATTAATGCTTCAGCATTATCAAATTTCACTTCTTCTCGAATATATTTATGCCATTCAACCTGTAATTCTTCGCCATATAGATCATTGCTATAATCGAAAATATTAACCTCGACTGATAAATCTTTCCTGTCAGCTGTAAAAGTCGGGTTCGTACCAATACTCGCCATGCCTTCATATACTTCATTCTTATACATGACACAAACAGCATAGATTCCGGGTTTTGGCAGCAACACTTCTGCGTGCAGTTCCAAATTGGCTGTAGGATAACCTAGCTCTCGTCCTCTTTGGGCCCCTTTAATCACAATTCCACTAAATTTCAGCGGGTGGCCTAGTAAATGATTTGCCTCATCTACTAACCCATTTTGCAGTAATTTACGGATTCTTGTAGAGCTTACCTTTTCATCATTGGATATTATTTTATCAATTATTGTATAACTGAATTGTCCACGAGTAAACTCTTCAATATTTTCCATATTACCTTGCCCTTTATGACCAAATGAATAATCAAAACCACCTACTAGGTGTTTTATATTAAGTCCTATAATAAAATGGTCAATAAAAGCTTGTGGTGATAATTTTGATAGCTCTTGATTAAATTGAATAATATATACCCGATCCACCTGAAGCTTTTGCAATAACTCCTGCTTTTCCTTCATCGGGGTAATATATTGTACACGCTCTGTCCCCTTTTTTAAAACGACTGACGGATGTGGATGAAATGTAATAACAGCACTTTCCATATTTCTAGCTTTCGCTTCATCGACAGCTGTTTGAATCACTTGTTGATGTCCTCGGTGAATACCATCAAAAAAGCCAATTGCACAAACTGTCTCCGGCAATTCCCCTAACGCTAATGTATGCGGGTAGGTTAATTCAATTGTTCTCATACTTTTTCACCTGCACTTTATGATCTTTCACTGAAAACGCGAACAGGTTTTATTTGTTCAGCTTTATCAGGATGATGTTGATAGATTGCTAATAATTCATTGTGATGCATTACGACGAAAGGATCTTCGAGCTCAGTATCCTTTGGTTTAGCTAGTTTTTGTCCATTCATTACTTTCCGTTTCGTCTCCTCATTAACATATAGCCGATTCAAATGAGAAAGTCCGTCTATAATTGGGTGTAACAAACGATTCTGTTCGTTCTGTTCAACCGCCTCTTCTATCATAGCAAATGAAATTGCATTTTTCTCGGAAAATGTCCCAGTTTTAGTTCGGACAAGTGCAGACATATGTGCAGGATATCCAAGCTTTGCCCCAATATCAACACAAAGCGTTCTAATGTACGTTCCTTTAGAACAAACTACTTTTAAACGAATTGTATGAGCTATCGGATCAATTGACAGTCTTTCAATTTCGTAAATTGTAACTTTGCGCTTTGGACGTTCTACTGTTTCATTTGCTCGAGCATACTCGTATAGCTTTCTTCCATTCACTTTTACAGCAGAATACATCGGTGGGATTTGCGTAATTTCACCTGAAAAATCTTTAAGTGTCTGATTAATTATCGATTCAGCTGGAAATTCCATTACTTCTTTTTGATCAACGATGCTTCCGTGCGCATCTTCTGTGTCTGTTGCAAACCCAAGCTTCACTTCAGCAATATACGTTTTTTTTGTATCCGTAAGGAAGGGAACAATTTTCGTAGCTTGTCCTATACAAATTGGTAATATGCCTTCCACTTCTGGATCAAGTGTACCTGTGTGACCCACTTTCTTTGTTTTAAAATACCTTCTACATTTCATAACACAATCATGAGATGTATACCCTTTTGGCTTCCATAATGGTAAAATGCCTTCCACTGCACTAGCCTCCACTAACTTCTTTGTATGTATTCGAATATGGGAAAATCTGACCTGTTTCTAAGTGGACAGGTCAGATTTCGAGAATTATTCTTTATTTAAGTCTTTTAAAATGGAATCAATTCGATTTCCATACTCGAATGCTTCATCAAATTCAAATGTAAGTTCTGGTGTTTTACGTAGACGAATGCGACTACCAATTTCAGAACGGATAAATCCCTTTGCTTTTGCTAAACCAAGCAAAGTATCCTGTTTTTGTTTCTCATCACCTAATACAGAAATAAAAGCCTTTGCTTGTTGGAGATCACCCGTTACTTCTACGTCTGTTACTGTAACAAAACCAACTCTAGGATCTTTAATCTTTCTTGCTAGAATGTCACTTAATTCTTTTTTCATTTGTTCAGCTATTCTGTTTGCTCTTAATTCAGCCATTTTATTCACCTCTAGAATAACGTGAGACTTTAAAGTGGGTTTCACTCTTAAAGTCTTTCCACATTGGTAATCGTACGTTCAAGTTCGGTAAATCCATCAATCGTCCCAAGAGCAGCGTGGATTACTTTTTCTGCATGAACATAATCTGTAGAAATTGTTACAATACCAATTTTTGTTCGCTGCCACAGGTCATGGTAATCCAATTCTGTAACAGCGACATTAAAATTGTTCTGTAGTTTTGCAAGCACTTTTTTGATAATCGTTCGTTTAGCCATTAGAGAATGCCCACCATACATGATACACTCTACTTCAGCATAGACAATCATTTGCGCTCAATTTCCTCCATAACGAAAGCTTCAATAATATCGCCTTCTTTAATATCATTGAAATTCTTAATTGTAATTCCACACTCATAGTTTTGTGCAACTTCTTTTACATCGTCTTTAAAACGTTTTAACGCAAGTAGTTCTCCTTCATAGAGGACAACACCATTACGGATTATCCTTACACTTGCATCTCGTGTGATTTTACCGTCTGTAACATAGCTTCCTGCAATGGTACCAATTTTAGAAACCTTAAACGTTTCTCGGACTTCTGCCTGTCCGATAACTTTTTCTTCGAATTCAGGATCCAGTAGACCTTTCATCGCTGCTTCAATTTCTTCAATCGCACTATAAATAACACGGTGCAGACGGATATCTACTTTCTCTGATTCTGCTGCTTTTTTCGCATTAACATCTGGTCGAACATTAAACCCAATTACAATTGCATTGGATGCAGATGCAAGAATAATATCGGATTCCGTTATAGCCCCTACACCTGTGTGAATGATTTTAATTTTTACACCCTCGACTTCAATTTTACGTAATGAGGAGGCTAGTGCTTCAACAGATCCTTGTACATCTGCTTTTACAATAATATTCAAGTCTTTCATTTCACCTTGCTTAATTTGTTCGAATAAATCATCCAAGCTAACTTTTGACTGTTCGCCGCGGCTAGCAATCAAATGTTGCTGCTGGCGAGCTTCCCCAATTTGACGTGCTTTCTTTTCATCGTCAAACACAAGGAATTGATCTCCAGCCTGTGGCACATCATGCAGTCCCGTAATTTCAACCGGTGTAGATGGACCAACTTCATTCACACGCTTACCGATATCATTTACCATTGCACGTACACGTCCATACGTATTTCCAACAACAATTGCATCTCCTACTCGTAAAGTTCCGTTTTGAACAAGTAATGTCGATACAGATCCTCTACCTTTATCTAATTGCGCATCAATAACGGTACCAAAGGCATTTGCTTTTGGATTTGCTTTTAACTCTTCTACTTCGGCAACGAGCAGAATCATCTCTAGTAAATCATCGATACCTTGATTATTTTTTGCAGAAATATTAACAAATATTGTATCTCCGCCCCAAGCCTCAGGAACCAATTCATATTCCGTTAGCTCTTGCATCACGCGATCCGGGTTAGCCGCTTCTTTATCAATTTTATTTACCGCAATAATAATTGGAACCTCTGCAGCTTTTGCGTGATTAATTGCTTCTACAGTTTGAGGCATAACACCATCATCTGCTGCTACTACAAGAATAGCAATATCTGTAACCTGTGCTCCACGGGAACGCATGCTTGTAAACGCTGCGTGACCTGGTGTATCAAGGAATGTGATTTTCTTCCCATTCGTTTCAACTTGGTATGCACCGATGTGCTGTGTAATCCCACCAGCTTCTCCTGCTGTAACTTTTGTGTGGCGGATTGAATCAAGTGTTGTCGTTTTTCCATGGTCAACGTGACCCATTATCGTTACAACGGCTGGTCTTTCAATTAGATCCTCTTCTTTTTCTTCCACAACATATTTATCAAAATCAGTATCTTCTAAAATAATTTCTTTTTCTACTTCTACATTATATTCACCACAGATTAATTCGATTGCATCATCATCTAAGTCTTGGTTTTTTGTTGCCATGACGCCAAGAAACATTAACTTTTTAATAATTTCTGCAGCTTCTTTATTTAATTTAGATGCAAGTTCACTTACCGTCAGCGTATCGTTATAGACAATTTTTGATGGTGTTTCTTTGATGACAACTTTTTGTTCATTTTGAACCGGCTGATTACCTCTTCTTGGACCTTTTTGTTTCTTTTTATTCGTTTGCTGTTGCTTTTGTTGCTGGCCTTTAGGCTGGGAATGATTTTTCCCTTGTTTAGCCGATGGATTAGAGTGCTTTTTCGCTTGATTACTTCCTGGATTATTTTTCGAATTTTTCACATCTGGTTGAGCTTGCTTCGATTTACTAGCATTGAATTTTTCATCTAATTTTCGAACTGTATCATCTGAAATCGTTGACATGTGATTTGACACTTCTATATTTAAGTTCGTTAAATAGTTGATTATTTCCTTGCTTGACGTATTATTTTGTTTAGCATATTCATATACACGTATTTTACTCATACGTTCACCCCCGAATTTGATTACCCGAGTAACGATTTTATTTTCGCAGCAAATCCCGTATCTAAGATTGCAATCGCCACTCTGTGGGATTTTCCAATAGCATTTGACAATGTTTCTCGATCATCTGCTATTCTATAAGGTACTTCATAGTAATTACATTTGTCTGTTAGCTTTTTTTTCGTCTGTGGCCCAATATCCGAAGCTATGATAACAAGCTTTGCACGATTGGAGCGAATATCTTTCAGAATCGTTTCTTCTCCAAGAGAACATTTTCCAGCACGATAAGCAAGACCAATCATATTTAAATAGTTATTTTTCATTGGGTTTACCATCAATTAATTGTTTCAGTTCTTCGAAAATAGCCGGATTTACTTCTGTATTTAACGTTCGATTCAGTATATTTGATTTCTCTGCTTTTAAAACAACATCCAAATTACGCGAAAGGTATGCGCCACGACCATTTTTCTTTCCAGTGGGATCCACAAAGACCTCTCCTTCTTTGTTTCGGACAATCCGAATAAGATCCTTTTTCGGTTTCGTTTCATTAGTGACAACACATTTTCTTTCAGGTGCTTTTCTTTTCTTCACCATATTGGAGTCCCCCTTATTCAAACAAATCCTCATTATTGTCAGAATAGGATTCTTCTGTTTCCGTTTTTAATAGACCTTCTTCTCGTGCTTCTGTTTCACTTTTAATGTCGATTTTCCAGCCTGTCAACTTAGCAGCGAGTCTCGCATTTTGACCACGTTTCCCAATTGCCAGGGATAGTTGGTAATCAGGTACAATAACAGTTGTAGATTTTTCTTCTTCATTAACTAATACTTTAATAACCTTAGAAGGACTAAGCGCGTTCGAAACATAGACAACTGGATCTTCTGACCACTCCACAATATCGATTTTTTCTCCTTTTAATTCATCAACAATTGCTTGCACACGCTGGCCGCGCTGGCCGACACAGGAACCAACCGGATCTACTTCCGGGTCACCGGCATATACGGAGATTTTAGAGCGGTCACCGGCTTCTCTGGCTACCGATTTAACTTCGACTGTTCCATCAAATATCTCTGGTACTTCCATTTCAAACAAACGTGTTAGAAGACCAGGATGTGATCTTGAAATATAAATTTGTGGTCCCTTGCTTGTATTCTCTACTTTCGTAACGAATACTTTTAAACGATCGTGTACATGATATTCTTCTGTTGGCATTTGTTCAGCCTCTGCTAGCTTTGCTTCAATTTTGCCAAGATTAACATAGACAAATCGTGCGTCTTTCCGTTGAATAATACCCGTCATAACATCCTCTTCACGGTCAATATATTCAGAGAAGATGACGCCTCTCTCTGCTTCCCTAACTCGTTGTGTAACAACTTGCTTTGCAGCTTGGGCAGCAATACGTCCGAAATCCTTCGGTGTTACTTCTACTTCAATAATATCTTCAACCTCGTAATTTGGGTCAATTTTTCTTGCTTCGTCAACTGAAATTTCCAGCTGAGTATCTTCCACTTCTTCTACGACTGTCTTTCTAGCGTAAACACTCATTTTACCTGATACTTCATTAAGTTCAACTCGAACATTTGTAGCAGATTTAAAGTTTTTCTTATATGCAGAAATCAAAGCGGCTTCCAATGCTTCCATTAAAATTTCCTTTTCAATTCCTTTTTCCTTTGCTAAATTATCAATCGCATCAAACAACTGATTGCTCACCTGTTTTTTCCCCCTTTTAAATTAGTTGAAAACTTGGCCGATTACCAAGCCTGATAACGAAAGCCTTCGTTGTACGTAAATGATTTCCTGACAAGCTATTTAACATTTACTAGAACGTTACCGCTAATCTAGCTTTTGCTATTTTGTCAAATGATATTTCTACCTGCTTTGTACGCGTTTTTACTTTGTATTCAATCGTAGCTATATTGTCATGGAAGGTTTTTAGAATACCTTCAAATTGTTTTTCCCCATCAATAGGCTCGTATAACTTGACGAATACATTCTTTCCGATATTTTTTTCAAAGTCTTCTGTCGTTTTAAGCGGACGTTCCACTCCAGGCGAGGAAACTTCCAGGAAATATGCTTCTTTAATCGGGTCTGTTTCATCCAATTTTTCACTTAACTGTTCAGAGACTTCTCCGCATTCAGCAATATCAACACCGCCAGCTTTATCGATATATACACGAAGGAACCAATTTTTACCCTCTTTTACATATTCGATATCTACTAGTTCAAGGTCCTTTTCCTCAACAATAGGGAGTACCAATTCTTCTGTCGTTTTAATTACTTGGGAGCTCAATTTCCATCCTCCTTTATTAACTGTAACTATATTACTTATTATGAACTATCTTCCCCAAATTCATCTGTGTACATCCAAATCAATATAAAACCCCTGCCTAAAATTGGGGCGAGGGGAATTGTCCAGGTGGATAATCAGATATGAAGAAAGAGTGGGTGTGCACCCACTCTTTAGACCGTTCGTATCCTTACTTTCCAAAAAATAGTATAGCATAAAGTCTTAGCTTGTGCAAGAATAACTACATTGCTTTACGACTAAAATAAAGAAAGCTGATTTTTTTCTTCCATTCCTTCAAGACATCCATGATTATCAAGGTATTCTAATACTGTTTTAGAGATTTTACTTCTTTCTCTTAAATCCTCTTTTGACAAAAACTCCCCTTCTTCACGTGCTTTCACTATATTTAAGGCAGCGTTTGTTCCTAGTCCATCCACTGCATTAAATGGTGGAAGTAAAGAGTTCCCATCTACAATAAAGTCAGTTGCACTCGATTTATAAAGGTCTACTTTTTGGAATGAGAAACCACGCTCACACATCTCAAGAGAGATTTCTAATACAGTAAGTAAACTTTTTTCTTTTGGTGCAGCATCATTCCCCTTAGCAACAATCTCATCGACCCGATTCCGAATTGCTTCAGACCCTTTAATCATTGTATCCAATTCAAAATCATCTGCACGAACTGTAAAATAAGCAGCATAAAACAGAATGGGATGGTGTACTTTGAAATACGCGATACGAACTGCCATTAGTACATATGCAGCTGCGTGAGCTTTCGGGAACATATATTTAATCTTTTTACATGACTCGATATACCAGTCCGGAACACTATGCTTCTTCATTTCGGTAATCCATTCGTCTTTGAGTCCCTTTCCTTTACGAACAAACTCCATAATATTAAATGCAAGTGATGGTTCCAAGCCTTTATGCATTAAATAAACCATAATATCATCTCGGCAACCAATAACATCTGGTAATTCACAAATACCATCATTAATCAGATCTTGAGCATTGCCCAACCATACATCCGTACCATGTGATAGACCTGAGATAATAAGCAACTCGGCAAAAGTACTTGGCTTCGTGTCCTCAAGCATTTGCCTAACAAATTTTGTCCCAAACTCAGGTACCCCGAGGGTTCCAGTCTTACAATTAATTTGTTGTGGTGTGACTCCAAGTGACTCTGTTCCCGAGAAAATTTTCATTACTTCAGCATCATCTGTCGGAATCGTCATTGGATCAATGCCGCTCAAATCTTGCAGCATACGGATAACTGTTGGATCATCATGTCCGAGAATATCTAGTTTTAACAAATTATCATGAATAGAATGGAAATCAAAATGCGTTGTTCGCCATTCACTGTTACGATCATCTGCTGGAAATTGAATTGGTGTAAAATCGTAAATTTCTTTGTCATCTGGCACTACAATAATTCCGCCGGGATGCTGTCCAGTAGTCCGTTTTACACCAGTACATCCTTGTACAAGACGGTCCACCTCTGCATTTTTATAAACTAACTGTTTATCAGAAGCATAACCTTTTACATATCCATAGGCCGTTTTTTCAGCAATTGTACCAATCGTACCAGCACGATATACGTTATCGACTCCGAATAGTTCCTTCGTATAGTTATGTGCCCTTGGCTGGTATGCACCGGAGAAGTTTAAATCGATATCTGGAACTTTATCACCTTTAAATCCTAAGAATGTTTCAAACGGTATATCCTGACCATCTTTTTTCAATGCTGTATCACATTTCGGACAGTTCTTATCTGGTAAATCGAATCCACTTGCAACAGAACCATCTGTAATAAATTCGTTGTAATGACATTCTCCGCAAATATAATGGGCAGGAAGTGGATTTACCTCCGTAATTTCTGTCATTGTTGCAACAAAGGACGATCCAACAGATCCCCTCGAACCAACAAGATAGCCATCATCTAAAGACTTCTTAACTAGCTTATGGGAGATTAGGTAAATAACCGCGAACCCATTCCCTATGATACTTTCCAATTCTTTCTCAAGTCGATCGACTACAATCTGTGGTGCAGGCTCCCCATATATTTTCTTCGCTCGTGTATAGCAGAGGTCCCGCATTTCTTGTTCTGCACCCTCAATGGTTGGTGTAAATAAACCATCTTTCACAGGTGATAAGTCCTCTAACTCATCCGCCAATGCATTTGGATTGGTCACAACAATTTCACGTGCTACTTCTTCGCCAAGAAACTTAAAGCAGTCTAACATATCATTTGTTGTTCGAAAAGGGGTGTCTGGTAACGTTTGTCTGTTCAATGGATTACCAGCCTGTGAGGCAATTAAGATTTGCCGGTATAATTTATCATGATCGTCCCTATAATGCACATTGCCTGTTGCAACAACTTTTTTGTTCATCCTGTTTCCTAAATCAACAAGCTTTTTAATTATATCAATAATCTGCGACTCGTTTTGCACAAGATCTTTTTCCACGAGATGAGCATAATTGGCTGGCGGCTGAACTTCAATGTAATCATAAAACTCAGCAACCTCTTCTGCTTCCTCCGTAGATTTTTGCATCATTGTTTCAAAAACTTCACCTTTATCACATGCTGTTCCGACGATAAGCCCTTCGCGAAACTTTTGTAAAAGTGATCTTGGTATCCGTGGTACTCGATAAAAATAATTAATATGTGCATAGGAAACAAGTTTATATAAGTTTTTCAGGCCCTCTTGTGTCTTAGCTAGAAGCGTAGCGTGAAATGGACGAGAACGCTGATAAGCATTACCCTCTCCCATATGGTTATTTAATTGATTGTGATTTCGAATATCTTTTTCTAACAATTTTTGAACAAGCTTCCAGAGCAGGTAACCAGTGGCTTCTGCATCGTAGATAGCGCGGTGATGTTGTGTTAATTCAATATCCAAATGCTTACACAATGTATTTAATCGGTGATTCTTTAATTCGGGCAGAAGGAATCTAGCAAGCTCCAGTGTATCCATAACCGGATTTACCGCTTTTTCATAATTAATTCGTTTCAGTCCCTGGTTTAAGAACCCCATATCAAAGCTTGCATTATGGGCAACGAGTATATCTTCTCCCATCCAAGCATGGAAATCCTTTAAAACCTCTTCGACTTCTGGTGCATCTTTGACCATATCATCCGTTATCCCAGTTAATTCGATGGTCGTTTGTGATAACGGATGGTGTGGGTTTGCAAATGCCTCAAATCGGTCAACAATTTCACCTTTATGGATTTTCACTGCTGCAAGTTCAATTATGGTATCGTAAACAGCTGATAGCCCTGTTGTTTCAACATCAAAGACTACAAATGTATCATTTTCCAAGTCTCTGTCCGAATCGTTATATGCTATCGGCACACCATCATCAACAAGGTTCACTTCAACACCATAAAGGACTTTAATATTATTTTTCTTCCCTGCTGCATGTGCTTCAGGGAATCCCTGCACACCAGCATGATCTGTAATTGCAACCGCACGATGTCCCCATTTTGCAGCCTGTGTAACTAATGTTTCTGGAGAAATAACAGCATCCATTTGACTCATCGTCGTATGCGCATGCAGTTCAACTCGTTTTGCATCAGCAGGTGCATTATCCATCCGTTCATCGACCTTAATCTCATGGATATCATTAGCCATCATTGCAAGTTCATTGGTATACATATCTGTTTGAATACTACCTCTTGCTTTAACCCACATCCCTTTCTTAACAGATGCAAATTTAGCTGCGTCCTCATCGTTTTTAGAGAACATTTTTATTTGTAATGAATCTGTATAGTCCGTTGCCTTTATAATTAAAAGACTTCTTCCAGAACGTAATTCGCGTACTTCTGCTGAGAAAATATAACCTTGTACCGTTATACGACGCTCCTCTTCCAGAATCTGTTCCATCGTAATCGCATCGTCTTTAATATTATATCCAATCATGAACGGTCCATTATCTTCACTGTCTTTTTGCTTGTCCCGTTTCACTTTCTCTTGTACGGTCTTTTGAACAAGCTGCTGATCCTCAAGTGCTTTTTGTTCTCTAAATTTCTGCATATCCATCGCATCTGCTTTTACATGGATATCAAGACTATAGGAAAGTGCACCAACGCGCGAACAAAATGTTTTAAACTCTGGTTCTAATCTTCGTTTGAGCGCACTTGCTTCCGCATCATTTCTCGCAGTTAACATAATCTTATTATTGTTAACTTCTGGATTCTGAGTTTGTACAAGCTCCTTATAAGCAGGTGATATTTGCGTCATTGAAGTAACAAAGTGTTTCCAATAACCACTAATCGTATTACTATCGCAAGCTTGTTCATTTGCCAGCACTGTTAGCTCTACATTTGCTATCTGTTGGAACGACTCCTTCAATTTAACCGAGAAAACTTGATATACATCAATTGGTAAGATACGCGCAACACAAATATAAAAATGCCAAGTCTTTGTATTTTTATAAACTTCTAATTTATCTAGGTAGCTATCTTGAAAATAGTCTACTATGTAATCATCGGATAATTGCAGCTGCTTCAATAATAAACTCATTTTTTCTTTTTTCGATATATCCATTTATTATGCCTCCTCCAGCTAAACAATTACATAGGTTGTTTATCTTATCTTGAACAACCCTTACAGGAACAATGTAAACCCTTGTCAGAAATAAGACAAGGGTTTTCACTTCGTAACGTACCTATTTATTTTCTCATGCATCAACTGGCTACAATAACCGAAAGTTTTCTTTTATAAAAATAACCGTTGAATGTCGTTCCATGTTACAACAATCATTAAAAGCATTAATAATGCAAATCCGACGAAATGGAAGATACCTTCCTTTTCTGGCGCAATTGGTTTTCCGCGTAAAGCTTCCAAACCAACAAACAAGAGTCTTCCACCATCAAGGGCAGGCAGAGGAACTAGGTTCACTATTCCGAGATTAACACTTAACATTGCTGTCCACAACAAGAGGTTCATAAAGCCAGTCTGTACAACTTGATCTGTTGCATCATAGATTCCAACGGGACCTGACAGTAAATCAAGCGAAACCTGACCAGTTACAAGCATCAATAAATTCGTTAAGATTAATCTTGTTATTTCATAGGTTTGTTCAAAGCCATATGTCAATGTTCCAAGAACTGTTTTCTCAAATGCTTGACGGACTCCTATTTGACCAATAGAAATTGGTTCTCCTTGTTGATCCACTGTTTCAGCTGTATTGGGAACAACAGTTAATTGCTCTTCAGCACCATCTCGCAGGACAACCATGCTTAATTCTTGTCCTGGATTTTCTCTTACGACTGAAGTAAACTCTTCCCATGTAGAAACTGCAGTTTCCCCAATTCGAATCACTTCATCATCTGCTTGAAATCCTGCTTCTGCAGCTGGTGAATCAGCTTGTATCTCACCCATTATTGCTTCATCAACCGGAGTCCCTTGTGCAACTCCTAAGATAATAAAAATAACAATCGCTAAGATAAAGTTCATCATAGGTCCTGCAAACAATTGCATTGCTCGCTGACCAATAGATTTCGATGCAAATTGACGATCATATGGTGCAATTTGTGTCTCACGCTCGTCCATAATAAAAAATGCTTTTTGGTCAACTTCAAAGTGTAGCTTCTCATCTTCATCACCGATCTCATATCCTTGAATAATCAATCGATGATCAAGATCAACATGCTCTACTTCAATCACTCTGGCATTTGGATGTTTGGATTTGTTGTTGACGATTATTTTATTTACCTTACCTTCATCATTAAATTCAAGCCCGATGTGGTGTCCCGGCTTTAACTCTATGATTTCAGGATCTTCACCTGCTACTCGTACATAGCCACCCGCCGGAATGAGACGAATTGTGTATAACGTTTCATTCCTTACAAAGGAGAAAATTTTCGGCCCAAATCCAATTGCAAATTCCCGAACAAGCATACCTGCTCGTTTTGCAAAGATCATATGGCCCCATTCGTGGATAAAAACGAGTAATCCAAACATAAAAATAAATGCAATTACAGTGGTCAATAGAAGCACCTTCCTTTATTGGAGCAAATCTGTTTTTAGTAAATGAAATTCAAAAAATGTGAAGAAAATGAACATCGAGATCTGGCTTAGACATCCAATATCAGCATACAATAGTACGTTGAGATGTTAGACAACCTCGATTCTTTTCACCCTCTTTTCTTTGAACACATTTGAAATGAAACTAGTACTCCGATAAAATTATATTCTTACTTTTAGTTAAGTTTAACCTCTTTTTCATAAGTTGTACAAGTTTTTGTGTGAAACAAGCTTGTCACCTTATCAATTATTCTAAACAAAGTGAATAAAATGGAGCAATGGAATAACAAATAGCATGCTGTCAAATCGATCTAAAATACCACCGTGTCCAGGTAATATTTTACCGGAATCTTTAACTCCATAATTGCGTTTCAATGCAGATTCAACTAGATCACCAACTTGTCCAAATATGGAAGCAAGAATCGTGACACCAACTACTGTTAGCATTGAATGGCGGAATGGTTCCACGAGGTGAAAAATGATAGCGACAGTACAAGCGAGCACAATCCCACCTAATGCACCTTCAATTGTTTTATTCGGGCTAATCGTTGGCCATAATTTACGCTTTCCAAAAGCTCTGCCAAATAAATACGCACCTGTGTCAGTAGACCAAATTATGAAAAATGCGTAAAGAATATTACTTAATGCTTGATTTCCATCTCTCGTCTCCAGTAAATAATAGAAACCAAGACCTACATAAAAGCAGGCTAAAAGAATAAAACCTACTTGATCAAATGTAAATTGATTTTTAACTAGTACCGTATATGCTAGTAACAATAAAATGATTAATGCAATCATTTCAAATTTAGAAAACCAACTTATTGTAAGTAGGATAGATGAGCTAGGTATTAAGATTAGCCATAATAATAATACAGCTAATAGATAAGGTACAAAATAGCTCCCTATGTTGCGCATCCTAATCAATTCCACTAACCCTACAGATGCCAATACATATACAAATATTGTAAACGGAAGTCCGCCAAAAATGACGAAGGGTAAAAATATGGCTAGTGCAATTAACGCGGTTATTGTTCGTTGCTTCATAAACCTTTCATCACCTTAAATACCTCCATATCGTCTTTTTCGCTGCTGATATTCATACAATGCGTTTAAGAAGGTTGTTTCATTAAAATCTGGCCAAAGATCATCTGTAAACCAGAATTCTGTATATGCCAGCTGCCAAAGAAGGAAATTACTCAGTCTTTGTTCGCCGCCAGTACGAATAAGCAAGTCAGGATCAGAAATACCATTTGTATATAAATACGTTGAAAATAGGTTTTCATCCAGTGAATCAATCGATATTTTCGAGCAATCTAAATCACTCATTATACGTTTAACGGCATGCATAATTTCAAGCCTACTTCCATAATTCAAAGCAAAGTTTAAAAGCAGGCCGTCATTATTTTTTGTTTTTTCCTTTGCATATTGAACTGCATCCTTTGTATGCTTAGGAAGTGCATCAAAATCGCCAATTGTTTCAATACGAACATTATTTTCAATAAGCCCCGGTAAATAAATATGCAGAAACTCTTTCGGGAGTCTCAAAATAAAATCAATTTCCGATTTCGGCCTTTTCCAATTTTCTGTGGAAAACGTATATAATGTAAGGATTTTAATATTAGCTTTCACTGCAGCTTTCACAATTTTATTAACAGTACTAACGCCTTCTTTGTGCCCTGCTATACGTGGAAGCCCGCGTTTTTGTGCCCAGCGTCCATTTCCATCCATAATAATTGCAACATGATCCGGAGCGCTTTCTAGGTTTGCCATTTCTGTTTCTTTTGATTGTTTATTAAAAAAAGGAATTTTCATCGACATAGTCTGTCCCCCGAATGTTGTTCATCTATACAATCCTTTTAACATAATTATTACGAACGAAAAGGAATGATTACATAGTGCCAACAAGATGAATCTACATTATAACTTGATCATACTTTTTTATTATACCGATAATTTGGATAGAATACAAAAGCTCTCTTAAATAAGAGAGCTTTTACAACTTACTCTGAAATTTAATAATACATCCATGAAAAGAATGGATATAAACGTTTAACAGACAACCGTTAAACTTCCATAATTTCTTTTTCTTTGTTTTTTGCAAGCTGATCAATTTGTTTAATATGATCATCGGTTGATTTTTGAACATCATCCTGCA
Organism: Oceanobacillus sp. FSL W7-1309; assembly: GCF_038002145.1. Taxonomy (NCBI): domain Bacteria; kingdom Bacillati; phylum Bacillota; class Bacilli; order Caryophanales; family Bacillaceae; genus Oceanobacillus; species Oceanobacillus sp. FSL W7-1309. The sequence goes on along the minus strand of NZ_JBBOBX010000002.1, from coordinate 489,813 downwards.
GACCGCGTAGATCGTCTTCTGTGATTTCACCATTTTTCTCAGTTTTTTTCAAGCTATCATTCGTATCACGTCTTATGTTACGAATCTGAACTCGTGATTCTTCCGCATATTTCCCAACAACTTTAACTAAGTCTTTTCTTCGCTCTTCTGTTAGTGGTGGAATGCTAATACGAATCATATTTCCATCATTTGATGGTGATAAACCAAGGTCGGCAATTTGAATTGCTCTTTCGATATCAGCAAGTGCTGTTTTGTCATAAGGAGTGATTGTTAAGAGTCTTGCTTCCGGAGCTCCGACATTCGCTAACTGGTTTAATGGAGTTGATGCACCATAATAGTCTACATAAACACTGTCTAACAGACTAGGGTTTGCTCTGCCAGCTCGAACAGATGCTAGATTTTTGGAAAACGCTTGGACAGCTTGTTCCATCTTTTCTTTCATTTGTTTTAGAATTGTTTGTGACATATTCTATTTCCCCCTTATTGTCGTGCCGATGGTTTCACCCTCGACAACTCGTTTAATATTTCCTTCTTCCGTTATAGAGAATACAATTAATGGGATATCATTATCCATACATAATGAGGATGCTGTGGAGTCCATTACCCCAAGACCTTCATTAAGCATTTCCAAATATGTTAGGCTTTCATACTTTTTGGCATCCTTATTTGTTTTAGGATCATCCGTGTACACACCGTCAACATTATTTTTAGCCATTAGAATTACTTCTGCTTCAATTTCAGCAGCTCTTAATGCTGCAGTTGTATCAGTTGAAAAATAAGGATTGCCTGTTCCTGCTGCGAAAATGACAACACGCTTTTTCTCTAAATGGCGAATTGCTTTTCTCCTTATGTATGGTTCCGCAACTTGGCGCATTTCAATGGAAGTTTGCACTCTTGTTTGAATTCCAATCGTTTCAAGGCCATCTTGCAATGCGAGTGAATTCATTATTGTTGCTAACATTCCCATATAGTCAGCTGAAGCACGATCCATTCCCATTTCGCTTCCTACTTTACCACGCCAAATGTTCCCTCCACCGACAACAATAGCAACCTCAACACCTAGTTCTGCTACTTCTTTAACTTGTTCTGCGATGGACGCGATTGTTTTTGGATCAATTCCATAACCCTGCTCACCACTTAAGGCTTCACCACTTAATTTTAACACAATTCTACGGTACCGTGCTGTTGTCATAATAACCTCCATAGAAAATTAATAATTATTTTGCTAATTATGTCTAAAAATGTTTGTAAAACGGTTATAAAATAGGGAACACATACATGTTCCCAATTTTAACCTTGTATACATAATCATTTAAGAGGATGTCAAAAAGTCCGGTAATAAAGACACGTCGAGAGCAGTAGATCTTTGACTAAGTACCGACACATCCTGTATCGAACGTCGAAGTCAACACATCCTGTGTAACCCGGTACTCAAAACTACGCCGCCTTGAACTTCTCGGTCCTTTTTAGCCTCCTTTTTGAACACGCACCCTAAGTCTTATTTTTTAATTTGGCTCATTACTTCATCTGCAAAGTTTTCTTCGCGTTTTTCCATTCCTTCTCCTACTTCATAGCGAACGAATGATTTAACAGTTGCACCTTTATCCGCAACATATTTTTTCACTTTTTGGTCTGGATCTTTAACAAAGCTTTGTTCTAAAAGGACGATCTCTTCAAAGAATTTCCCTAAACGACCTTCAACCATCTTTTCAACGATATTTTCAGGTTTTCCTTCATTTAGTGCTTGTGTTTTTAATACTTCACGCTCACGATTTACTTCTTCTTCAGAAACTGCATCACGTGAAACATAACGAGGGTTTACAGCTGCAACATGCATGGAAACATCTTTTCCAACTTGCTCATCTGTTGTTCCTTCAATTAAAGATAAAACACCAATACGGCCACCCATATGAAGGTACGCACCAAATGCATCGCTATCTGTTTTTTCTACAACTGCAAAACGACGTAAGGAGATTTTTTCACCAATTGTTGAAACGGCTCTGTTAATAATCGTTTCTAATGACTCACCTTCACCGTTTAGCTCTTGTCCAAGTGCTTCTTCAACAGTTGCAGGTTTTTGCTTCACAATATGTTGTGCTAATTGAGTAAGTAGCGTTTTAAATTGATCATTTTTTGTAACAAAATCTGTTTCACAGTTCACTTCAAGAATTGCAGCTGTATTGTTATCAATTTCAATATGTGTAAGTCCCTCAGCAGCAATACGATCTGCTTTTTTAGCAGCTTTTGCAATACCTTTTTCACGTAGGTAGTCAATTGCTTTATCCATGTTACCGTCAGTTTCTTGTAGTGCCTTTTTACAATCCATCATTCCAGCACCAGTTTTTTCACGTAATTCTTTAACCATTTGAGCAGTAATAGCCATTGCATTGTCCTCCTTTGAATATTAACCCTGTTGATTTCTGTCTTTAAAAAAGGTGATAAAAGGTTTCCATCCTCTTATCACCCCACCTTTTCTAAGATTACTCTTGAGTTGAATCTGCAGCAGCTTGAGCAGCTTCTTCTACAACTTCTTCTGTAGCATCTTCTGCTTTTTCTTCTACAACTTCAGTTTCTTCACCCTGTTTTACTTCTAAAATAGCATCTGCCATTTTTGAAGTCAAAAGTTTAACCGCACGAATTGCGTCATCGTTTGCAGGGATAACATAATCAATTTCATCTGGATCACAGTTAGTATCTACAATTCCGATGATAGGAATGTTCAATTTATGCGCTTCAGCGATAGCAATACGCTCTTTACGTGGATCGATAACGAACAATGCATCTGGAAGCTTTGTCATTTCTTTAATTCCACCTAAGAATTTCACTAAGCGATCTTTTTCTTTTAGTAAATTAACAACTTCTTTTTTCGGTAGAACTTCGAAAGTTCCGTCTTCTTCCATACGCTCAATTGATTTCAAACGATTGATACGTTTACGGATTGTTTGGAAGTTAGTAAGTGTACCACCTAACCAACGTTGGTTAACATAGTACATACCAGAACGAATTGCTTCGTCTCTTACAGAATCTTGTGCTTGTTTTTTTGTTCCAACAAAAAGAATAGTTCCGCCATTTGCAGCGATATCCTTTACATAGTTGTATGCTTCATCAACCTTTTTAACTGTTTTCTGTAAGTCGATGATATAGATACCGTTACGCTCCGTGAAAATGTATTTTTTCATTTTCGGATTCCAACGGCGTGTTTGGTGTCCAAAGTGTACACCTGCTTCTAACAATTGCTTCATAGAAATTGCTGACATTTTAATTCCTCCTAATGGTTTTTTTCCTCCGTTCAGGTCATTTTTGTATGTAGACTATTTATAAAATAGCACCAAACATACAAATTACTGAACGTGTGTTTTATAAAACTTGTTCATTCTATGAAAATAAACATAGTATTTACACCAAAAGTTACTATACCATAATGATTTGTTGATATCAAGCTTTTACTGCATCTTTTCATGTAATTTTATAATTATTTCTGCCTCTGTCTTACCACAATTTAATTCTTTAGCTATTTCATCAACTGGAACACCCCGATTATGCAGTTGCAAAACCCTGGATTCCAGAGATGCAACCACGGTATCTCCAACATCGTCTGGGATAGGAATATCGTGAGATTTTTCGTATTCCTCAGTTTCTGGTTCTTCCTGCTTTGTATGCGTTTGATCAGTCTTTTTATTGCGATCCTCTAATAGTTGCTGTAATCGGTTGTTTTCTGCTTTAACCTCTTGTAAGTACGTATCAAATAACGCTATTACCTCATTCAGATCTTGTGTCTTTACGTTTTGTAACTGTTTGAAAAACATATAGATTGCAATAAACGTAATAAAATGCAATAAAAAACTGATAATGATTAAGAATGAAACCATATTCTTTCTCCTTCTATCCGTTAAAATCGATCTGACTTCCTAAATAAGGATGGTTCATTTTGTACTCTTCTTCACTTTGCTCCAGTTGAGTCTTTTTGTTAACGAGGTTTTTCGAATGCTGTTCTTTATTCTTTACTTTCTCGGTTTTTTCAAATTCATTAACCCGCTTCCGGGTTCGTTCTTCTTGTTTCCTTTGAGTCTGTGCCAATGATTCCTGGAAATGCTGTCCCTGCTTTACCATATTATCCTGCATCTTCCCAGCATCCTGCGTTCTAGGAAGTGCAACCTGCATTTCAATGGATTTCCAACTCAGAAGCTATCATTCCTTTTTGTTTAGTCGTAACGCTAAGGTTGAATCTTAATTTTTGTCGTAAAGAAGCTGTGTGCATCTGTACTTCCATCAATATGTTGTTTGCACTGGAGATTCTTGATATGTTTTCAATTCAATTAGCAAATACTTGCATTTTATTTAACGTTTTTCGCAGCTTAAAAATAGACCGTTTGTGGATTTGCGATATTCTGGAGGTTGTTAGCCCAAGAACCTGTCCTATTTCTGTAAAGGTTAATTCTTCATTATAAAACAGACTGACAACAAGCTGTTCATTTTTGTTTAACATTTTTATCCCTTGAACGAGTTCGTTATTTAATTCATTTTTCGTTAGATGACTCTCGGGTAATATCGTGGAATTATCGGGAATCGAATAACCAATTCCTTCTTTCAATTCACTCGAATTACCTTTTGGCTTTTCTTCAATTGAAAGAATGTTACCAAAGAGTGAGTCTTTAATAGCGGTTTCCACTTCTTCTATCGACATCCCCAACATTTCGGCTATTTCACCTGCAGTCGCTTCTCTATGATGTTTTTGTTCATATTGCTCTGCTGCTTGTTCAACTTTTTTTGCTTTTTCTCGTATTGATCTAGGAAGCCAGTCTTCTTTTCTTAATCCATCAATAATCGAACCTCTAATTCGAAAGGAGGCATACGTATCGAATTTCAAATCACGAGTTGGGTCAAATTTTTTCAACGCGTCATAAAGCCCAAGAAGTCCCAAGCTTTTGACATCTTCTTTACTTACGCTTTTTGGGAGTTGGCTTGAAATACGTTCCGCATGGAAATTGACGAGATACATGTAATTGACAATTAATTCATTCGCTGCTTCACTGCTTTTATTCGTTATCCAGTCATTCCAAAGCTTATCTTCAAGAAGGGAATTTCCTGATTTCATTTTTTCTACGCTCCTCCTTTTCCGTTAATAAATAAGTATTCACTCAATCATTCGTGCAATAAATAGCTTATCAGATCCTTATAAAACGAACGTTCTTTTCTAAATATCAGACTGGATATGTTTCCATTACAATAGTTATTGTTTACAGCATAAAATATATAAACTTCGAATTAACACATAATGTTTGTGCGTATATCCGCTCCGAAAATATACTTCGCACGCCTTAGGGGGGGGCTGGTGAGCCTCCGCCCGGAGCGATCCCGGACGGCGATCATTGCTCAGATTAAGCAAATAATCATTAGTCCGTAGTTTCTACCAACCGCGACTTTAAAAAGTTAACCTAAACCAAAAACAAGTGAAACGGATATAGTTAACTTGCTTAATTTGATCAAAAACAAACGTCTATTTCTCATTATGAAAGTTGAGAATTTAAATATAAAATTCCTTTTTATTCACTTGTCGTATCTTTAATTGACTTGTTTCTGGATCGAACTCAATTGTTCTTCCAGCATTTCCGCCTACGTCGGATGCAACAACAGGAATCTTAAGTTCTGCCAGTTGTTTTTCGACCGCTTCAACATTTCTTGGTCCAATTCGCATAATATCTGAACCTGAACTTAATTGAAACATCTGAGCACCACCTGCCAGTTTCGCTTTTAGTGCATATTTTCTTGCACCTCTTTCAAGCAGCAAGTTAATGAGATAAGGAATTGCTGTATCTGCATATTTGTACACATTCAATTTAGCTTGCTTTGCCAAGGCTGAATCCGGAAGCAAGATATGAGAAAGCCCCGCAATTTTTTTCGAAGAATCGTAGACGATCACACCAACACATGAACCTAAACCTGAGGTTCGAATTAAATCAGGAACTTGCACAACTTTTAAGTCAGCAATTCCAACTTTGACTACTAAACCTGTTTCATTCATAATCATTTATTCCTAACGCATCAAATATTTTAGCGAAAGATTCAGGGTCTGGTAATAAAAAGAAATTCCCCTGAATACCTTGATTTGTTCCATCATGACTAATTTCTGTATTAATAACAATGGCATAATCAGAAACTTGCGAGAGCTCCAGCAAACCAACCGTTAACACCGCTCCTGCCATATCGATTCCAAGATATGGGACAGAAGGCTGCATATTAATATTTGTAAAATCTGATAGAGCTGTTAGATATGATCCTGTTACAATATTGCCGATTTCTTGTAATGCTGAAAGCGCTATTTCATTTTCTTGCTCTGATTGGAGCAAGTTAAACCCCGGATCATTTGTCAATTCTCTTACAAAATACTCAGCTTCTTCAATTGTAAATATTAAATAAACTGTACCTGGAGCCTCTCCTTGAATGCGAAATAATAAGCAAACAATTGTGTTCTCAGAGCCACCAGTTAATTCCATGATTTCATCAAATCCAGCAATACGAACAGAGGGTACCTTCATCTCAATTTTTTTGTTTAATAGGATAGAGAGCGAACTAGCTGCATTTCCCGCACCAATATTTCCTATTTCTCTAAGCACATCTTTCTGCATCGTTGTTAACTGTACAAATTCCATTGCTTAGCCTTCCACTGCATTAAGCACATCAATATCCTGGAAGGATAGTACTTTTTGCAGATCAAGTAGAATAAGTAAACGGTTATCTACTTTGGCAACACCTTCAATATAATCAGCATTAACGGTACCAATAACCTCTGGTGCAGGCTCAATTAGTTCTTCAGGAATATCAATAACATCATTTGCTACGTCAACAATCAGACCTACTTCCATCTCGTTTATTTGAGCAATAATAATCCGTTTATTTGCATCAAAATCAGTTTCTTCCATACCAAATCGTAATCGTAAGTCAATAATCGGAATTACGACTCCGCGAAGATTTATTACTCCCTTCACATATGGTAAAGTTTGGGGTACCCTAGTTATTGGTTGTTGCCTCTCGATAGACCCAATTTGATTAACAGGAACCGCATATTCTTCATCCTGCAATTGAAATACAATCATTTTTCGATCTTGTGTCGATGCCTTTTCCAATTTTATTCCTCCTAGTAAATCTCTATTTTGTTAAGTTAGCAAGTATTGAGCCAAATTGATTTAATGAAAGTTCTTGGTTAACATATCCTGTCTGAACAGCTGCTTTCGGCATACCATATACAATCGATGTTTCTTCCGATTCAGCTAGGACAATCGTATTGGGATCCTGCTTTTTCATTTCGATAATACCGGCCGATCCATCATTTCCCATTCCAGTCAATACAATTGCGATTTTGTTTATTCGTTTCAGACCAGCTATCGAGCAAAATAATGTATCTACTGATGGACGGTGCCCTTTGACAGGAGCATCCTTTGATAAACTGATTGCAAGTGAAGTGCCAATTTTATTAATTGTCATATGAAAATCACCAGGAGCAATGTAAGCAGTACTGTTTTCAATAATTTCACCGTGCACCGCTTCTTTCACACGAATTGGACTAAGTGTATTAAGACGTTCAGCTAACGATTTTGTAAAGCGGGCAGGCATGTGCTGGACAATTAAGATTGGTACAGTAAATGAATCTGAAATACTTGTAAGCACTTGTTGAAGTGCCCTAGGCCCTCCTGTCGATGTACCAATCGTTATGATTGATTTATCATAGTATTTTTGGATCGGAGCTTCCATCTGACAATCAGTCGCTTTGTGCAATTGCTTCTTATTCAAATTAACTTGTGAAGCCGTAACAACTTTCGAAATAATTTCCTGTTGGATATTTCGTATATCTAATGAGATAGCTCCAGATGGTTTTGTAATAAAATCAACGGCGCCATTCGATATAGCCTGAATCGCTTTTGTTGTACCCTCTTTCGTTTCACTTGAAAGCATCACAACCGGAGTTGGATTTTCCCTCATAATAATCGAAAGTGCTTCGATCCCATCCATTACTGGCATATGCACATCCAACGTTACGACGTCTGGTTGTAGTTCTATAATCTTCTTTATTCCATCTTCTCCATTACGACCAGTTGCGATCACATTCACTCTAGGATCGCTTGCAAGAATATCGGAAATCACTTTTCTCATAAAAGCAGAATCATCGATAACAATAACGCGAATTTGCTTCATAATAACTACCTCTCCATCAAATGTTTTAATCGTTGAACGAAGGAAGAAGGTGTTCGGTTCACTTGTTTTGTATGTGTTACATAATTGTATGTAATATCTTTTAATGCTTTAGCTGCTTTGGATTTTTCATTATATAACGTGTAAGGAATCTGTCTTACAATTGCCTGTGTAACAACCCTATCATCAGGAATAATCCCAATCGATTGAATTTCTACTTTTAAAAACTTGGTCACAACAGCTTTAAATCGTTCTAATGCTTTCAAACCATCTTGATAATTGGATGCACGATTTAATATGACATGTAAAGGCATATCCTGTTTGCGATTGACGACATGCTTTATCATCCCGTATGCATCTGTAACGGATGTTGGTTCCGGTGTTGTAATCACAATACATTCATCTGAGGCAAGAATAAAAAATAAGCTGTCCTCCGTAACACCTGCACCCATGTCAAATAAAATATAATCATAAATTAAGGACAATTCCTTGTATTGTTCGTAAAAATAATCATGGTCTGATTCGTCCATCTGGAAGAAATTTGACAATCCAGAACCTCCTGCAATATACGCTAGCCCTTTTGGTCCTTGTTCAATTACATCAAGTATAGATAAACGTTCTTTAAACAAATTAACAATCGTTTTCTCTGCTCGGCTACCTAGCAAAATATCGATATTTCCCATTCCAACATCCAAGTCGAAGAGTAATACCTTTTTGCCGTTGTTTATGAGTTGCAAAGAGAAATTTAACGCAAAATTGGACTTACCTACGCCACCTTTTCCACTTATAACTGCGACCGTTTTTGCGTTATTTGGATGGTTGCGACTATCAAGCTTTCTCCTCAGCCCCTCTGCTTGATCATGCTTCATCATAATCACCTACCAGAAGATTACGTATTACTCGTTTATCTGCTTCGAGCAAATCATCAGGAACATCTTGACCATTTGTCAAATAAGCAATTCCAACTTGCTTTTCTAGAGCAATATTTAGTAAACTGCCATATTGTCTTGTTTCATCCAGTTTTGTGAAAATGACACCCGCTATCGAAAGGTGCTCGAATTGCTCGTAGATTTCTACAATATCCTTAGGCTTTGTTGTTAAAGATAACACAAGATAGGTTTCCATCATGGACATATCAATCGTTTTTTTCAATTCATTAATATATTTCGGATCACGAAAGTTCCTACCAGCTGTATCAACAAAAATTGCATCATAACTCGAAAATTTAGTAATCGCCTGATGGTAATCATCAATACTGTAGGCAACCTCAAGTGGCACATTTAAAATTCGCGCATAGGTCTTTAATTGCTCCACTGCAGCAATTCGATACGTATCAGCTGTTACGAAAGCAACTTTTTTATCACTTTCAAGCATCATCTTAGCCGCAACCTTTGCAATCGTAGTCGTCTTCCCTACTCCTGTTGGACCTACAAATTGAATAATCTTCTTGTTTAATGGAATGGGTGCTAAAACGTTGCTTAGTCTCTCTTCTATTATTAAACCGATATTATTCATGATAACATCTATTTCTGTGTCACCTTGCTTCTCTAACACCAATTCCACAATTTCCTTGGCCAGCTTAGGGTGAACCTCTTGATCAATCAAATGTTCATAAGCTACTTGATAAGAAGGGGAGAAACTTAACCCTCCCTGTCGAGACTGAACTTCAATCATTTTTTTCAGGTTTTTAATTTCCAGTAGTACATGCTCATTTTCTAACTTTGGTTTATTTGTTTTATTCATTCGAGGTTGTTCTGCCACTTGCTCAGGATTTTTCTTAGGTGTTAGTGGACTAGGATCAAGAGCCGCCACAACTTCAATCTGTTTCTTCTTAAAAAAACCAAACATCCCACGTTGTTGAATTTCTTTTGAATTAAGAATTACTGCATCAGGACCAAGTTCTTTTCGAACCTGATTCATTGCCTCAGGCATAGTGTCTGCTATATATTTTTTTACCTTCATGCTACATTCACCACCCCAACACTTTGTACCTGTACATCTGGTTCAAGTTCGTTATAAGAAAGCACAATTACTTGCGGTAAGAATCGATCAAGCAATTGCTTTAAATACATTCGAATGGCAGGTGAGCAAAGTACAATGGTAGACTCTTCTTGAAGTGCAAGTTTCTCTGCCTCTGTATGAATCGTCTTAATAATTTCTTGCTGGGAGTCTGGATCAAGCGCTAAATAATTGCCATGTTCCGTTTGCTGTATATGATCAGCTATCAGCTTTTCAACTTTACCTGAAACTGTAATCACCTTCATCTGCATATCCTCACCTGCATACTGATTCGTAATCTGTGAAGAAAGTGCTTGTCTCACGTATTCCCCAAGAAGCTCTGTGTCATTCGTCATTTTCGAAAAATCAGCTAATGTTTCAAAGATAATTGGCAAATTACGAATGGAAATATTTTCTCTCAGCAATTTAGCAAGAACTTTTTGCACATCGCCTATTGCAAGTGGTTCAGGGGTTACCTCGTCAACCAAAATTGGATAGCTTTCCTTCAAATGATCGATTAATTGTTTCGTTTCCTGTCTGCCTAACAATGTATGTGCCTGTCGCTTAATTACTTCTGTAATGTGTGTCGATACAACAGATGGTGGATCTACCACCGTATAACCGGATAGTTCTGCTTCATCCTTGTTTTCTTCACTAATCCATTTTGCAGGCAAACCAAATGCCGGTTCCTTCGTATCTATTCCATCAAGAGTATCATCGCTGAAATCTGGAGCCATCGCTAAATAGTGATCTAGTAAAAGTTCACCCGATGCGACTTCATTTCCTTTAATTTTTAATCGATATTCATTTGGGTTTAGTTGAATATTATCTCGAATCCGGACAACTGGAATAACAATACCAAGTTCAATTGCAAGCTGTCTTCGAATCATAATAACTCGGTCCAGTAAATCGCCGCCTTGATTCGTATCTGCCAGAGGAATTAGTCCATAACCGAATTCAAATTCAATTGGGTCCATACTTAGAAGGCTGACAACATTTTCAGAAGACTTCATCGCAGAGCTCTCTGTTTGATCCTCTTCTTCTTCTGTTTGTATTTCCGGCGGCATCTTGGATTGCTTTTCCAGAAAGTAACCGCTCAATGCTAATATAGACGCTAACATTGTCGTTAAAAAGAAATTAATCGGAGTTAGGCCAAGAAGAAAAATCGTACCCGCCGCAATATATAATAATTTTGGGTATTGCAGTAATTGGCCTGTTACTTCTGAGCCAAGATTTCCATTACCAGCTGATCGCGTCACAACAATTCCTGTAGCGGTTGACATAAGTAATGCTGGAATCTGACTGACTAAACCGTCTCCCACAGTTAAACGAATAAAAGTATTAACAGCTTCTCCAAAAGGCATTCCCATTTGTACAATCCCAATTATTAAACCGAATACAACATTAATTAGAACAATAATGATTCCTGCAATTGCATCACCCTTAACAAATTTACTCGCACCATCCATCGAACCATGGAAATCGGCTTCCCTTTCCACTTTTTCACGTCGCTCTCTAGCTTGACTTTCGGAAATCAAACCAGCATTTAGGTCTGCATCAATACTCATTTGTTTACCTGGCATCGCATCAAGTGAAAATCGCGCAGCTACTTCAGAGACACGTTCCGAACCTTTTGTAATAACAAGAAAGTTTATAATAACCAATATGATAAATACAACAAAACCAACAAGTGGATTATCTCCAATTACAAATGATCCAAAGGTATCAACTACTCCACCAGCATCTGCTTCCGCTAGAATTGACCTTGTGGTCGAAACATTTAACGCAAGCCTGAATAAAGTTACGAGTAAGATAATTGTTGGAAATACCGAAAACTGTAATGGCTCCTGTGTATTCATCGATACTAAGATAACCATTAGCGCTATAATAATATTTACTAAAATCAGCACACTTAACAGCCAACCCGGTAGCGGGATGACCAGCATGATGATTACTAATATAACTGCTAAAAGTACTGATAAATCCCGCGCTTTCATTTATGTCTCTCCTTACTTGCTGTTTGGTGTGCCCGAAATTTTAAAGCTGTGTATAGCTTAGTTCCCAAGACAGCCACGCCCAGTCGTTTATATACTTTTTAAATCTTTTTCTCTAATCGATATACATATGCTAGTACTTCTGCAACAGCCTTAAAGAATTCTTCCGGTATGATATCCCCTATCTCTGCCGCACGATACAGCCCTCTTGCTAATGGCCTGTTTTCAACGGTAATTACGTCATTTGCTTTAGCTATTTCTTTTATTTTTAATGCTATTTGATCTGTACCTTTTGCAAGTATATAAGGAGCATTAGCCTTTTCTTCGTCATATTTAATTGCTACTGCATAATGCGTAGGGTTTGTAATAATAACATCCGCATTTGGTACCTCACTCATCATTCTTCTCGTTGCAATCTGCCTTTGTTTTTCCTTGATTTTCGATTTAATTAAAGGATCCCCTTCAACATTCTTATATTCGTCCTTAATATCCTGCTTGGACATCCGCATATTTTTTTCGAAATCAAACCGTTGATAAGCATAGTCAAACACCGCTAATAATAATAAAGCTATAATTGCTGCAAACGCCATAACACTCGTAACTCTTCCAAAGAAAGCTAATGCATTTTCAGCGTTCGTAAATGCCGTCATCAGCATTTCATCTTTATAAAGCCAAATCACAGAGAATGTTATCCCGCCAATACAGGTGATTTTTAATAAGGATTTTAATAGCTCAACAAGTGCTCGGATTGAAAAAATCCGTTTTGCTCCTTGAATCGGATCAATTTTCTTTAGATCAAACTTTAATGGCTCTGTTGTGAACAAAAAACCTACTTGCATTAAGTTAGAGGCGAAACCTGCGACAATTGCGATTAACATTATAGGTGCAAGCATCTTTGCTGCTTCGACCGTTGCGCTGTTCAGTATTTGCTGAACAGTATTCTCCGTTAATTCCCAGTCGATAAATTCAATAAAAGTACGCTCATATATTCCTGTCATATGCTCCAAAATAAATCCGCCAAACAAAAACAATGTAGAAAAACAAAATAATAATAAAATTGCTGTATTTATGTCCTGGCTTTTTGCTACTTTTCCTTTTTTTCGTTCATCGAGACGCTTTTTTGGAGTAGCTTTTTCTGTTTTTTCACCTGCAAAAAATTGTAAATCAAGTTTCACGTGCAAATTAAGCACCTCCGAAAAGCTGCATTAGTCCACGCATCGTTTCAAACATTGCTGTAAAAAGGTTTCTTGCCAGCGTCACATACAAAGCTAGAAACACTAGGATCGCAAGAAAACTAACTAATATTTTAAGCGGCAGCCCTACAACAAACACATTCATTTGCGGTACAGTACGCGCAATAATTCCAAGTGCCACATCTACCAAAAACAAACAGCCAACGATTGGAATTGCAATTTGGAAAGCGATAATAAACATACTATTAAAAGCTGTAATGACAAATTCTGCAATTGAATTATTCTGAAATGGAATAAATGTTTCCAGCGGAATAAAACGATAACTATTAAATATTCCATCAATAATCAAATGATGCCCATCAACCGCTAATAAAAATAATAGTGCAATCATATATAAATATTGTCCTGTCAATGGACTTTGTGCTCCTGTTTGTGGGTCCACCACATTCGCAATCGCAAATCCCATTTGAAAGTCAATAAAACCACCAGCTACCTGTATTGCAGATACGATAATAAATGAAATGAGGCCAATTAGTACTCCAACTAACACTTCTTTAACTATTAGAAAAATATACATTTCGTCGACGACCAGTTGGGAAGCATCGACTGTATAAAACATAATCATTGCTAGAAAGAAGCTAAAACCTATTTTAAATGGTAATGGCACTGTTCGATAAGAAAATAACGGCATCGTAACAAAAAATGCCAATACCCGTACGAATATAAGCAGAAAAACTGGTAGACTCGTAATAGAAATTAAATCAAGCATGATTTACCCTACAAACTGATTAATATTTTGAAAAATAGAGGATGCAAATTCAACCATTGTCGTAAGCATCCACGGTCCAAAGAAGATCAGCCCTATAAAAACAGCGACAATCTTTGGGATAAAGGCTAATGTTTGTTCTTGTATTTGCGTCGTTGCCTGAAAAATACTTACCAACAAACCGACCGCAAGAGCTAATATAAGCAATGGGCCTGTAACAAGTAATATTGTATAAACTCCTTGCTCAGCCAAGGTCAATACGAATTCACTGCTCATAAGTAGAAGCTCCTTTCTTTACTATACTCACATTTAAAGTGCGTGAACCTCTAAAAACCATTAAGTAAGGATTGCGTTATTAAATACCATCCATCCACCAACACGAAGAGTAAAATTTTAAACGGCAACGAGATCATAACTGGTGGAAGCATCATCATTCCCATTGACATCAGAACACTTGCCACAGCCATATCAATAATCAAAAATGGGATAAAAATCATAAAGCCCATTTGGAATGCCGTTTTTAATTCACTTATTGCGAAAGCAGGAACTAATGTAGTTAGGGGAATATCTTGTACCGTTTCAGGTGGCTCTGTTTGCGTATAATCAAGAAATAGAGCTAAATCCTTTTGCCTCGTATGCCTTGCCATAAAATCCTTTAAAGGTGCACTGGCATTTTCATATGCCTCATCCAAAGTAATTTCTTCATCAAAAAGTGGCTGTAGCGCTTCTTGATAGACCTCACTGAATGTAGGAGCCATAATAAAAAAAGTAAGAAATAGGGCTAAACCAATGAGTACTTGGTTTGGCGGCATCTGTTGTGTTGCTAAAGAAGTCCGAACAAATGAAAGCACAATAATTATTCGCGTGAAGCTTGTCATTAAAATCAATATTCCTGGCGCTAGCGAAAAGATGGTTAGTAAAAGTATTAACCGAACAGACGTGGATACATTAGCTGGATCCGAACTAGAAAATATATCGATAAATTCATTCATGTGTATCTTCCTTGTGCTTATTAATCATATTTTTTCGGCTTTGCTTCAAATTGTTAAGTTCATTCGAGAAAAGCTTCTTAAATTCACTGCTAGACGATTGATTTGTCTGATCTTTTTTGGAAGAAACAAAAGGTGACAACAACGAACTGATTGGAAAACTTTCTTGAGTATCTTGATTATTACGTACAATATCTTGCTTTACTTCGTCGTCAGTAATCTCTTGAAGCAATTCAACATTTTCTCCTACACCAACTAAATAAAGTCTTTTTCCAATTCGAATGATTTGAATAGAACGATTTTGTCCTACAGATATCCCACCTAAATTTTCTAGTGCCTTCACCTGGTTGAAAAGTTTGTTTCGTTTATTTAAAAACTTAAGCAGCACATAAATTAATCCAAGAACTAGTAATAATGCAAAAAACATTCTAACTAATTCAAACGCCATGGAACTGGACTTATTATTATCCGTTAGTAAATCACTATCATTTTCGTTTTCTTCCAATTCGTTTTTTGGAATTTCATCATCTTCACAATCAGCTTCCTCCCCCAGACATTCCAACACACTGTTTGGTGCTGCATCCGTCTGGAAGGAGAAAAATGATAGAATAAGAATGGTACTCAAACAGAAACTGTAAAGAACTTTTTTCTTCAACCTGCTCACTCGTTTCTTAGTTTAAAGCTTTTTGAATCGCTTCGATTACCCTATCTGCTTGGAATGGCTTTACAATAAAGTCTTTTGCTCCCGCTTGAATAGCGTCAATCACCATTGCCTGTTGTCCCATCGCAGAACACATAATGATTTTAGCGTCTGGGTTAACTTTCTTTATTTCTTTTAATGCTGTAATTCCATCCATTTCTGGCATCGTAATATCCATGGTCACTAAATCAGGTGTCAATTCTTTGTATTTTTCAACCGCCTGCGCTCCGTCCTGTGCTTCCCCAACTATTTCATAACCATTCTTTGTAAGGATATCCTTAATCATCATTCGCATAAATGCTGCATCATCCACAATTAAAATTCGTTCTGCCATTTGGTTATTCCCCCTAATTATTTTAAATTCCTAATCCGGTCATACTGACTAATAATATCTGTAACACGAACACCGAAGTTTTCTTCAATCACAACAACTTCACCTTCAGCTACAAGTTTATCATTTACTAGAATATCAACCGGTTCACCTGCAAGCTTATCAAGCTCAATAATAGAACCTGAAGCCAGTTCAAGTATGTCGTTAATTGATTTTTTTGTTCGGCCAAGTTCAACGGTAACTTTTAATGGGATATCAAGTAACATATCAAGGTTACGTTGCTGACCAGTATTCAGCTCAACCTTTTCAAAATCAGAGAAAGCTGCCTGATGCACTTCTGCATGTGAGCTTGTAACTTTATGACCCAAATATTGCGGTTCAGCTGGGTCATCTCTTGTTTCTGCTTGTAAGGAGTTATTATAAACAGCCTGCTCCTGCTGTTTAGCTACACTATTCTCAGTAACCGGGATTTCAGCTTCAAGCGTCGCAGCGCTCTCCTTTTTCTCAATTGCGTGTTCTTCCGACCCATTTAACAGCTCATTAACTAGCTCTTTTGCAAAGCGCAACGGAATTAATTGCATCATATTCGAATTGATCAGATTCCCAACAGTTAGTTTAAAAAACACCTTTACATAGACTTCTTCATCAAAAACATCTTCGTTTTTAACTCCAGTTACTTCTTCATCCAATATTGAAGGCGGAGAGATATCAACGCGTTTATTAAACACGGTTGACATACTCGTTGCAGCTGCACCCATCATTTGATTCATCGCTTCCTGAACTGCGCTTAAATGGATTTCATTCAATTCACTATCTGGATTTGTCCCATCACCACCAAGCATAATATTTGCAATAATAGCTGCGTCCCCAGCTTTTATAACAAACACGTTTTTTCCCGTAAATCCCTCTATGTAATTCACTTGAATACTTACTGGCTCAAAGGTAAATTCATCACCAATATCCGTTCTTTCTATGACGTCTACTATTGGTGTTGTTATTTCCACCTTCTGATTTAATAAAGTGGAAAGTGTGGTGGCAGAGCTACCAAAAGAAATATTACCAATTTCTCCTAGTGCATCAATTTCAATATCGGAAAGATAGCTTTGCTTATTTTCATCTGACTTGTCTTCATCAGAAATATTCAATAGCGCATCAATTTCTTCCTGTGAAAGCATGCCATCATTCATCATATTGCTCACCCCTTTTTATTTCATCTAATATTTGTACAGACATTTTATTTTTATACTTGCCTGGCTGCACAAGGAATTTAGCTTCATTATTAATAGTAAGTCTTAGCGGTAAATCGATTTTCTGATCTAGTGTAATCACATCATTTTGCTTTAGTGCCAAAAACTCATTGATTGCAATCGCACCCTCACCAAGAATCGATTTTACTTCAACTTCAGTTTGCTTTAAGTTCTTCGACATTTTATTAAATGCTGTAGCATCCCGATTTTTTTTCTCCGCTTGCATCCAATAATGCACAGAGAGCTTCGGAATAATTGGCTCCAAAATTATATGTGGGATACAAATATTAATCATACCAGTTGTTTCCCCAATTGCAGCTGTCATCGAAACGACGACAACCGTATCATTTGGTGCAACCATCTGTAAAAATTGAGGATTTTCTTCAAACTCTTCTAATCGTGGCTTTATTTCTGTTACAGAAGCCCACGATTCTTCTAATGTATACACAGCTTTTTCGAAAAATTGACGTAGTAATAACTTTTCGATTTCCGTTAAATTGTTGTTTTTATTAATCGTGTTACCTTTTCCGCCTAGAATTCGGTCAAGCAATGCATAACCAATATTTGGATTAACCTCCATGATTAAATTACCATCTAACGGTTCAACACTATAAATATTTAATATTGTCACTTTTTGTATTGAGCGTACGAACTCTTCAAATGGCACCTGATCAACAGATGTAACCGAAATATTAACATACGTTCTTAGCTGCGATGAAAAATAAGTTGTTAGCATTCTTGCATAATTTTCATGAATTCTAGAGATGCTTCTTATCTGATCTTTAGAGAAACGCAATGCGCGTTTAAAATCATACACGCGTACTTTTTTCTCTTGCTCTTCTTTTTTTAGTTCTTCAGCATCCATTTCACCTGAGGTTATCGCAGATAATAGTGCATCTATTTCATTTTGTGAGAGAACTTCATCCATTAATCATACCCACCTCCTATTAGGAGCTTTCATTCTATTGAAGTATTTTGTTGATTGTATATACTTCTGTGATTTCTCCTTCTTCCACTAGTTCGTTTAAACTTGATTTAACAACTTGCTCTAACTCGGAAAGTCCGGATTTAAAATCTTCTTCTGTTTTCGTTGCAAGCTCTTTAATAATAATATTTTTCAATTGGAAATCACGCTTTTCAACCTCTTTTAATGTTTCTTTCCCATCCGTTACAATTTGAAACTGAATTCTAACAAATGCTCCATCTGCTAAATCGGTTGTGATTTCAGGTGATTCATAGGAATAGTTTACAATGTCATCAATCGATTGTGCATCACCTTTTTCATTTTCGCCTGCCACATTTAATACAACTACTAATGAAGCAATTGCAATAACTAATAATACAACAAGTGATGTAATCATTGTCTTTACTAACTTACTCATCCTCTTCACCAGCCTTTATTTGAACTCGTGCTAATCCTATTTGTTGGTAGTATTCTGTAATTTTTTGTATAACATCATCGGCTTTGTTCTTTACAACAATTTTCTTTCCATTAATTAAGGAAATCGTTGTATCTGGCAGCGACTGAACCTGTTCAATTAAAACGGCATTTAGTACAAATTCATCGTCATTCAGCCTTTTTAAAGTAATCATGTATATGGCGGGAGTACAGGTTTAAGCATACTCCCTACCCCCTTATTATCGTTTTAAGTTTACTAGCTCTTGAAGAATCTCATCAGATGTTGTGATAATTCTAGTATTTGCCTGGAAACCACGCTGTGCTGTAATCATTTCTGTAAACTCTTCTGAAAGATCAACGTTTGACATTTCAAGTGAGCCACTTATGATCGAAGCTGCTCCATTCTGTTCAGGAGTAACTGTACCGTTATAACCTGCATTAGGTGAATCTAAGTATAAATTGCTACCGTCTTTTACTAACCCGGCAGGATTCGAAAAGCTTGCCAGCGTTATTTGCCCAGCTTCTTGTGTTGCACCAGCAGCATCAATATAGTTTATCGTACCGTCTGTTTGAATACTGAAGCTTTGCGCATCAGTTGGTATTGTTATATTTCCATTAGCACCTTGAAGATACAATCCATTCGGATTAACAATCGCGCCATTATCATCTAAATAGAAATTTCCAGCTCTTGTATAATACGTTGTACCCCCTTGTTCCTGCAATACAAACATTCCATCACCTTCGATTGTCAAGTCAAGCGGGTTATTTGTCACCTGCTGAAATCCTTGTGTGTGAATGTTGCTTATTGTACCAAGCTGAGAACCAAGCCCAACCTGTGTAGCATTGACTCCCCCACGAGTAGCAGTTGCACCTTGTGCACCTGTTGTTGTCTGACTCATTAGATCTTGAAAAGTCACATTTGCTTTTTTATACCCTGTTGTATTCACATTGGCGATATTATTTCCGATAACATCTAATTTCGTTTGGAAATTTTTCATACCTGAAATACCTGCATACATTGAACGTAACATTTTTTTATCCCCTTTTTTATGGTTATTTTGGTTAGCTGTATCTAGCATTCAACAGCTTATATTGGCCTCCCATAAGGGTCCAGCCTAGTCATTTATTAGAATGGTTCCATTGATATTTGTAAAAATTCTACTTGTTGCTTCCTCACGATTCATTGCTGTCACTACAGTATGATTTTTTGCATTAACAAGCAATGCTGCATTGTTCATGACGATAAGTGAATCTGTAATCCCCTTTTTCTTAGCTTCCTGCATTTTCTCGCCGATCATTTCCCATTGCTGCTCATCAATTTGAATATTTCGCTCTGCTATTCGCTGTGATGCATGTTTACTTATTTTCAATCCTTGTTCCTGTGATAAAATATCCTTAAATGGAATGGGTGATTGCTTAGACTTAGGTCCATTGATTGCTGGAAACTGTAATGCATGCTGTGGGACTTGATGAATCCGATGATCCATAACCTTTCCCCCTTATTCCGTTATCTTATCTCCGGCTTCTTCTTTTGTACCTGGATCGCTAACTTGAATAATCGCATCCGCGTATATTTTTTCTCCATTTTCAAGCTCCAATATTGCCCATCCTTCATGTTGACTAACAGCCACTACTTTACTAGTTACTTTACCAAGCTCCTTACCTGTCTCTTGGTCCACATCCATATATGATACTTCCTGACCAATCATATGACTGTATTGGATTACAGGAGAGACCAACTGACTTTGTACGAGCATTTCGATTGAATTAGACATGTTCATCATCTGCTCCAATGATGAAAAAGTGGCCATTTGTGATACAAATTCACGATCGTCCATCGGATTTGTAGGATCCTGATTTTGTAACTGCGTCATTAGTATTTTTAAAAATTCATCCTTACCAAGGCTTGCGCTCGGTGTTCTGGTCTTTGGCTGGTTACTTAAATATAACGATGGATCAATTGTTGTCATTTCCTCCACCTACACCTTCTCATTTAGAAGCAGCTCCTCAAACTGTCTCTCAAAGCTATCTTCTGTTTGTTGATTATCCTTATGATCGGATTGATTCGATTGCTGCTGTTCCTGTTCTTTTAACTGTCTATTTTCTTGCTCTTCCTGCAAATTTGTCGTTTGCGGCACATTTGCATCTTGCTTCTCCACGACTACTTGGTGCGGGGAAAACATATTCTTAAGCTGATGTATGTTTGATTCTAACATCTCTTTTGCAGTAGCAGTGGTAACTAAAATTTTTACCAATACTTCACCATTTACCTGTGTAAAACGAACCATTAATTCCCCCATATTATCGGGTCTTAACAATACTGTTAAATGGTTCCTCTGGTTGGGCAAAGCCGACAATTTAGTTGATTCCATAATTTTTTCAAACTGGTCCATTAACTGCTGATCCGGGCTTTGAGTCGGTTGTAGTTGATTAATATGAATAACATGTTGCTCTAGTTTTGAAATCGGCACCGCCTGGTTCGTCTGACTTGTCATAACAACTAAATTTTCTTTTTCAATTGCACTACCAAGCCATTTCGCTATATCCTTAACTGTTACATTTGAATCTGCATTGTACCGTTGCATTCCAGAAAAATGCTCTCGCTTTTGGAATGAATCAAATATGTAATTCCATATTTTCGACTCTCTCGTTTCTTGCTTATTCCCTGCTGTTAATTCATTCATCTCTTCGCCATTTACTGCCGTTACCCCAGCTATCAATGTATTTGGATTTACTTGCTCTTTATTTACATGCTGTCTTTGTTGTAACAAGGTAAACCCTGCTGTATCTCTGTCTGTCACAGACGTTAGGTTTGCTTGTAACCGTGTTAAATCCTTCCATTGATGAAGCAATTCCAATACTTTTGATGAGGCATCCCGAACATCTTCGTCTGTATCTAATTTGGAGATTAATTTTTCAATCTGCTCAAGCAAAAAGGCTAGTTGTTCCTCAACATCTGTATTACTCGTTCCACTTTCAGGATTTACTATTGGAAATCCATGCAATTCGCTAGATAGTGAGACTTCTTCCTCCACGTCAGGAAAAACAGATGAAGGTTGCAGGATAAAGACATCTTGATTCTCCACCTCATTATTTAAGCTTGCAGTAGCTGAATTCGCTACATTTCCTGTATCATTTCCACTGTTGATTCGTTGTAACAGATTCTGTAGAGCAACCTCTTTTTTCATTGAAGACAGTTCCTGATTTTCATGCTCAGATACATTAACAATGTTCTCATCTAATATACGGTGAAATGATGAAACATCCCCTCGTAAACCGGATTTCATTTGCGTATTTGTCAACTTCGCTGGCTGTACCTGTTGTAGAAACACCGCGACACTATTCAAATTCTCACCTCCTTCCAATAACTTTTTTAATTTTCATTTGAGAGAAGCAATTGTGTTAGCTCTGCTGCCTGTTCAGGATTCATCGCACCTAGTATCGTTGCACGATGTTCGTTAGATAGTTCCTGCAAAATTGAAACCGCCGTATCTGTCTCTAAATTTTCAATAATAGGGGCTGCTTTAGAGCCCTTCATTTCTTCAAATGAATCAATAATTGTAGAAAAAGATTCATCTGAAGAATCTTCCTCTAACAATTCTTCATCAACCTGTGCATCTTCTAAACTATTTTCCAAACGAACAATATCTTGGTTTTGATCATTTATTGTAGCTTCCAATTCACGAATCGTTTCATTTAAGCTTGTAATCTCTTCATCTTTCTCATTTACAATTGCTTGTGCCCGCGAATCATCTTGTACAGGCTTTGCTTCATCTGATGCTACTAGATTCGATATGATTGGCATTGAACTAGCTTGTTGCTTCGTCCAATCGATAACATTAAATCCTGCAACCCCCATGATAATAACAACTAGAGTAATGATGATGATTAACGGAATTACAACTGCAAATAAAAACCAGAGAATTGGATTCCTTTTTTTCTTTTTCGTAGTCTCAACCATTTATTTCACCTATTTTTTTGGCTTAAAAATTGTGTTATTGAAATTTCATCCATAAAAGCATCTTCCATCTTTTTTTGTATAGTTGCTTTTGTTTCTTTTCTTACTTCAATTAGTTTCTCGAATTTCTTTACTTCCACGTGCGCATCTGACAGCAGATGTTGTTTTGATTCCATATCTGTTCTAGCCTTTTGAACACGAGACTGCAAATTATTAATTTGTCTGTTTAGTTGCTCAATGTAATTGGCTTGCTCTTTTATTCGGTCAATCGGTGTTAGTGAGTGAAAAAATTGATCATATGAATTCTCAGCACGTTCTTTTTTTCGCAAAATTTGATACAGCTCTGTAGCAACTTTTTCAAAAGAATCAAGTGATTGATTATACGCTTTCTGTGCAACTTGCTTTTCATTTTCACGAATATCCAATATTTTTGATAATGCAACAATCTCGGCCATCACTCAATTCCTCCATTAAGCAGTGATTTCATCAATTGAATCGTTTCTTCTAACGTATTTACTTCATGTATATCCTGCCTTAAAAATTCTTGGATTTTTGGATAATAGGAAATTGACCGATCAATCTCCTGATTGGTGCCACGTTTATAAGCACCTATGTTAATTAATTCACGATTATCCTCGTATACTGCCATCAGCTTCCGAAGCTCTTGTGCAATCTGTTTTTGTTCCGCTGTTGCAACCATATTCATAACTCGACTAACTGACTTCTGTACATTAATAGCAGGAAATTGACCGCGCTCTGCTAGCTTTCTATCCATTACAAAGTGTCCATCTAATATTCCACGAACTGCATCTGCAATCGGCTCATTCATATCATCCCCATCAACAAGTACAGTGTAGAAAGCGGTGATTGTCCCAGCTTTATTTGTTCCCGTTCTTTCTAATAACTTGGGAAGAATGGAAAACACAGATGGTGTATATCCTTTTGTCGTTGGTGGCTCACCAATCGCCAGACCAATTTCTCTTTGTGCCATTGCTACTCTCGTGACGGAATCCATCATTAAATTAACATGGTAGCCAAGATCGCGGAAATACTCACTAATTGCAGTCGCAGTATATGCTCCTTTAATCCGCATTAGAGCAGGTTGGTCTGATGTTGCCGCTACAACAATTGTCTTTTTTAGCCCTTCTTCGCCCAAATCGTGCTCAATAAACTCACGCACCTCACGACCACGTTCACCAATCAATGCAATAACGTTAATATCAGCATTACTATTTCTTGCAATCATTCCGAGTAGTGTGCTTTTCCCAACACCACTACCAGCAAAAATTCCAACCCTCTGGCCTTTACCCATTGTTAAAAGCGAATCAATTGCTTTCACGCCAACTTGAATTGGTTTGCGTATCGGTGGTCGTGTCATTGGATTTGGTGGAGCTTGATCGGTTAAATAGTTAGAGAGCCCTTTTGGAAGTGATGCTTGATCATCCAATGGCTGACCAAGCGAGTTCACAACATTTCCAATCAAAGATCGTCCAACCTTTACAGTTAAAGGCTTTCCAGTAGATTCAACTAAGCATCCGGATCCTATCTCCGTTACCTCTGCATATGGCATAAGAAGGATTTTTTCATTATTAAAACCTACAACTTCTGATACAATAGGTGTTCGATTAGAGGAGGAAGAATGAATGTAACATACTTCTCCTATG
Organism: Oceanobacillus sp. FSL W7-1309; assembly: GCF_038002145.1. Classification (NCBI taxonomy): domain Bacteria; kingdom Bacillati; phylum Bacillota; class Bacilli; order Caryophanales; family Bacillaceae; genus Oceanobacillus; species Oceanobacillus sp. FSL W7-1309. The sequence goes on along the minus strand of NZ_JBBOBX010000002.1, from coordinate 465,387 downwards.
TTTGCCGCGGGTCCTTCTGATTCAATCATCAACCCTACAACACGCAGGACCTTACCATAATGCTTATATGTTGCAGCTTTTTCTATAACAGATTTGTAATCGGATATATTCATTGCTTCTTCTCCATTAGGTAATCCTGCAATGCTTCACGGATTTTTGATAGTTGTGTGTCAACACTCGCATCAATTTGGCCAAAAGCATGCTCGATTAAGCAAGTGTTTTTCTTCAAGTTTTCATCTAAGTAGATAGATAAAGTTGATTCATCTTCCATAATTCGATTTAATTCATCTTTTTGCTCTATGACCTCACTGTAATTTAGAGGATGTAAATAAATCGTTACAGTTGATTGATCTTTTAATTCCCGGATGGCCTGTCGTATAATTCCCAAAAATGTTGCTGGTTCCTTGGAAATTTCCTTACCGATAATTTTCTCTGCAATACTAAGTGACAGCTGTAATATCGTCTCTTCGCTATTTTCAATCGTTTTATTGTAATCATACGTCGTTGCATCAATAATTAAATTAGCTTGATTCAACTTTTCTTCATATGCAGCTTTACCTGCTTGCTCTCCTTGAAAAAAACCGGTTTGATAACCTTCCTGCTTTGCACTTTCAATCAACTGATGCTTCGTTTCTTCCCAGTTGTTTTTCTCTTGTTCAATTGCTCGCTTGGTTTGTTCAAGTAATACTTCTTTTTTTTGAGCTAAATCCAGCAATTCCTGTTGCATGCTTTCGATCTCATCTTGGATTGTCTCCAATTCTTTATTACTATCAATTGGTTCATCTTCAATGGTGTGCTGTATCGACCGAATCGGTTTAATTTTTATCAATTTCTGATTGAAGAGCTGTTTATTTTCTGAATCAGACAATGATATCGTCTCCTCCACCTCTAGCGATGACAATTTCTCCTATATCTTCAAGTCTACGAATAATAGCTACAATTCTCATTTGTGCTTCTTCTACGTCTCTTAGGCGAACTGGTCCCATATATTCCATTTCTTCTTTGAAAGTTTCTGCCATGCGCTGAGACATGTTTGTAAAGACAACATCTTTAACCTCATCACTAGCAACCTTCAATGCTAATCGCAGATCTTCATTTTCAACTTCACGAATTACACGTTGTATCGCTCGATTATCAAGGACAACAATGTCTTCAAAAACAAACATTCGCTTTTTGATTTCATCTGCCAGTTCCGGATCTTGAACCTCTAGAGCATCAAGAATTGTTCGCTCCGTACTACGGTCTACACCATTCAACACTTCAACAACCGCCTGTATTCCACCAGTTTGTGTATAATCCTCAGAAACAGAAGCAGATATATTCTTCTCCAGCACTTGTTCTACCTGACTTATAATTTCAGGTGAAGTGGAATCCATTGTAGCTATTCGTCTAGCCACATCAGCTTGCAGCTCCTGGGGCAATGAGGATAAAATCTGTCCTGCCTGTTCGGAGTCAAGGTAAGAAAGAACTAAAGCAATTGTTTGCGGATGCTCTCCTTGAATAAAATTCAATACTTGTTGAGGATCCGCTTTTCTTGCAAAATCAAATGGTCTTACCTGTAAAGATGAAGTTAGACGGTTTATTATATTGGAAGCTTCTTGCTTTCCAAAAGCTTTTTCCAAAACGGTCTTCGCGTAACCAATTCCTCCCTGTGTTATGTAGTCTTGTGCTACAGCAATTTGGTGGAATTGTTCTAAGACATTTTCTTTCAAATTTGTATCTACTTTTTTAACCGATGATATTTCCAAGCTTAACTTTTCAATTTCTTCTTCTGATAAGTACTTATAAACTTGCGCCGATACATCTGGACCTAGGGAGATTAAAAGAATTGCTGCCTTTTGCTTTCCAGTTAAAACGCCTTTTTGCCTTGCCATTTTTTTACCCTCCTAATCTTCTCCAATCCAGCTTCTCAACAATTTAGCAAATTCCTCTGGTTTTTCTTTCGCAATTTTTTCTAACTGCTTTCTTCTTACAACTGCTTCAGATTCTTCTTCCTGTGGTAGATCAGGAACTTCCAGTACTGGACTTTCTGTAACAGTTTCCTCTATTATTTCCTCTTCACTACTCCTATTTCGGACTAATAAAATGATTAGTATGATAATAGCAACAAGTAATACAGCTCCGACAATATACATCCATAATGGAATAACAGGAGAAGACGCACTGACTGTTGCAGGAGGTTCTGTGAATTCCTGAAACACAATGGATATCTTGTCTTCAGGGACAACTTCGCCGTAATCTGCGTCAATTGTCGCTCCTACGATAGAACTGAGAATAGAAGAAACTCCTTGTTCCACATCATTCTGTTCTTGCCCGCTTAGAAACTCTACATTGTTTCCCTCTGTTGTTCTTGTATTATCGATTGCAACTTGAATTCCAAGGTCGCGAACTTTATAGGGACTCTCAACAATTTCCTTACGAATTCGATTATATTCATAGTTTATTGTTTCCTTATCTAGCTCATATTCACCAGATCCAGCATCTCCAGCCGGGTAGTTGGTAACATCCTCATCACCTGTCCCACCGATACCACCGGTAGCACCATCACCAGTATAGGTTTCCTGAATTGTTTCCAGACTAACAGGTATTCCTTCCACGTTTTCAATATCAACAGGCTCCACAAGTTCCTCTGTACGATTCTCTTGAGTGAAATCAATATCTGCAGTCACAGAAACGATGACATTATCCATTCCAACCATTGTTCCAAGCATTTGTTGTAATCTTCTTTGGATATCTCGCTCAGTATCCTTCTTCACGGTTTGCTGATGAGTGTACGCATCTTGAGCTCCAGAAGCAGTTTGTGAATTTCGATCAAAGTACTCAAAATATTGGTTCATAATAACAATATTTTCAGATGGAAGATTCGGCAGCGCTTTTGAAACTAAATGATAGAGCGCTTCTACTTGATTTCCTTGAAATTGATAGCCTGGCTGTGTGTTTAACACGATTGATGCACTAGCTTCACCAGTCACATCACTAACAAATACCGGTTCTTCAGGCATATTAATCATTACTTGCGCATTATTGATACCTTCAATGCTCTGAATCAGATTAGCAAGCTCTGTTTGCATTGCATCAAGCTTCATGATATTAAATTCATTGTCGGTTATTCCCCAAGATGTATTCTCACTAAAAAAGGAATAATCAATATTCCCACTGTTTGGCAAGCCCATTCCAGCTAGATCAACGAGCAATGATTCTACCTGTTCCTCTGGAACATTAATGCTCGTGCCTCCGTTATTTAATTCGTAAGGAATGCCTCTTGTATCTAGCTCTGCTTTAATTTGTCCGACCTCTTGAATGGTCAAATTATTATATAATGGAACAAAACGAGTATTGGAACTAAAAAAAGCAATACCTATTATAAATAAAATTACTATGATAACTGACCCAAGAAAGAGACCCCTTTGGCTTTTTGACCGATTCTGCCAAAACAAAGTTACCGATTCTTTCCATTTCAACAAAGTTTCCTTCATAATTTCCCCCACCAAAGTGCATTAAGTAATCGATATTTCATCATTAATCTACTATAGGATGTCCAAAACATCCGGTAAAAGTAATACATCCGAGAACTGAGGACCTTCGACTAACTACCGATAAGCCCTTTGTCGAAACGTCGAAGTCACCACATCCTTTGGAAGTCCGGTACGGGGAGTTTCACCCCTTCGAACCTCGACGAATAGGACGTTGCTTACTTAGCCTCCTCGGACCTTATCATCCTCATTGTTGAACACGTACTACTATTGATTGCTTGTCGTTGCTATTCGAAGATTATATCGACATTCTCATTATTTCGTTGTATGCATCGATAACTTTTTTCTGGATCTGCACTGTAGTTTCGAGCGTAATGCTTGCCTTCTGTGCTGTGATCATCACGTCATGAAGATCATCAATATTACCGTTAGCTAATGCCTCCGTCTTATTATCTGACTCCATCTGAACAGAATTAAGGTTGTCAATTGCACCTTTTAACGTGTCTGCAAAATTAGCTTGTGCCTCTCCAGGTGTCACTGCAGCATTCGAAACTTTCGATAAAGATTGAATAGGCTGCGAAACATTATTTATTGAAAAGTCCATTTTTTTAACTCCTTATCGTCTATTTACCAATTTCTAATGCTTTCATTAACATACCTTTACTTGCATTCAAAGCAGTAATGTTTGCTTCATAAGACCTCGTTGAACTCATTAAGTCAACCATTTCTTGCAAGGGGTCAACATTTGGCATCTCTACATAGCCAGCTTCATTTGCATCTGGATGAACAGGGTTATAGACAAGTTTAAACGGCTCCTCATCCTCAACGATGGCAGCAACTCGCACACCACTATGCTTTATATCACCAGATGCATTTGCAAGCATCGATTTAAAACGATTATCCTGTGTTTCTAAAACTGTCATTTTTCTCCGATACGGCTCAAACTCACCATTCTCATTTATGACTGCTCTTGTTGATTGTGCATTCGCAATATTAGAGGAAACGATGTCCATTCGAAGTCTTTGTGCAGTTAATGCACTAGCACTTGTATTAATAGAATTAAATATTGACATCGATTAGTTCCCCCCTCTTATAACCGTCTGCAAACTCCCAAACTTCCCGTTGATCCGATCAATCAAACCATTATAATAGATTTGATTCTTCGCAAGCTCTGTCATTTCTTTATCAATATCAACATTATTTCCATTATGGTTGTACATCGTATTGGATTGTGATACGACACGATAAGATGAATTTTGATTTGAATTAAAGGGGATATGCTTCTCAGTTGTACGCTTAGCTTGAATTGAGGAAGTAAGTGTATCATCTAAAATATTTTTAAATTGAACATCCTTCGCTTTATAACCAGGTGTATCTGCATTAGCAATATTATCTGAAATCGTATTATTCTTCATTGCAGCGTAGTTGAGAGAGTTTTCTAACTTACTAATTGTCCCTCCAAATAAATTCATTACAAGCACTCCTTATGTATGTTGTTAAAAGTCCAGTAAAAATGGCCTGTCGTGAACAGAAGATCTTGTTTCTATTTATCCTCTTATATGTACATTGCGCTTCCATTTCTATGAAAATTTTGATTGACAGTCATACTTACTTCATCTACTACGAATATTGTAAGTTATAAATTAGACAAAGTCTATTACTTTTCGACATTTTCTCCTAAAAGAAAATAAAACAGTAAAAAAAGACTAGGTATTTAGTAACATGAATGTACAGTTTTGTGGAATTTACAAGCAATTCAAAAACATTTACACAGCATTTACAATTGGTTTTTGGCTATTTCCCATGTTTTGATATTCCTCTACATACGAAAGTCCTATATTTAATTATAAGGATAATTAACTATAAAAAGACACAAAAAAAGCCAAATAATTTGGCTTTTTTGTGTCTTTTTATATTATTTTATAAACTTATCTTGAACGTAGCTTTTCTAGCTCCACAAGGAATTTGTCATTCAATACTTTAATGTACGTACCTTTCATACCTAGTGAACGGGACTCAATAACTCCTGCGCTCTCTAATTTTCTTAGCGCGTTTACAATTACAGATCTAGTGATCCCTACGCGGTCTGCAATTTTACTTGCTACTAATAGCCCTTCATGTCCGTTTAATTCTTCAAAGATATGATCAATTGCTTCCAATTCACTGTATGATAGTGAACTGATTGCCATTTGTACAACAGCTTTACTACGTGCTTCCATCTCAATTTCTTCTGTTTTTTCATGAAGTATTTCCATACCTACAACAGTTGCACCGTATTCAGCAAGTAAAAGGTCATCATCGTTAAAACTTTCATTTACTCTTCCAAGAACTAACGTACCAAGACGCTCTCCACCGCCGATAATCGGGATAATTGTAGTCAGACCGTCTTTAAATAAGTCTTTATTTTCCACTGGAAATACGGAATGCTGACTATTAATATCAAGGTTTGCTGTTGTCTCATAAATATTGTACAGCCCCTGTGTATACTCTTCCGGGAATTGTCTTTGCTCAAGCATTGATTTCATACGCTCGTTTTCAATTTCTTGATTTACTGCAAATCCAAGTAACTTCCCACGTCTGCTGACGATGTATACATTCCCTTTGATTACATCTCTTAATGATGCTGACATTTCATTAAAGTTTACTGATTTACCTGTTGCTTTCTGTAACATTGCGTTAATTTTTCTTGCTCGATTTAATAGATCCATGATGATCCTCCATTTCATTATTATGAATTATAGTATAAACTGACTTAAGTCTTTGTTTTGTACAATACTGTTGAGTTTTTGATCTACATAGGCAGGAGTAATTTCTATTTCCTCCAACGTAATTTCGGGCGCTTCAAACGACAAATCTTCAAGAAGTTTTTCTAGTATGGTGTGAAGCCTTCTCGCGCCAATATTGTCGGTATCCTGGTTTACTTGAAAGGCAATTTCTGCAAGTCTTTCTATAGCATCGTCTGTAAAAACAACATTTATACCTTCTGTTTTTAACATTAATTGATATTGCTTAATCAATGCATTAGATGGTTCGGTAAGTATTTGCTTGAAATCCCCTACAGATAATTTTTCTAATTCAACACGAATTGGAAATCTTCCTTGTAGTTCCGGGATAAGATCAGAGGGCTTTGCCATATGGAAAGCTCCAGCCGCGACAAAAAGCATGTGGTCTGTTTTCACTGGCCCGTGCTTCGTTACAACCGTTGATCCTTCAACAATCGGTAATATATCACGCTGAACACCTTCTCTGGAAACATCTGCAGTTGCTTCTTGCTTTCCAGCTACTTTATCAATTTCATCTATAAAAAGTATTCCCGTTTGTTCTGCACGCTTAACAGCTTCCCCGGCTACTTCATCCATATCTACCAATTTCTGAGCTTCTTGTTGTGTCAATACCTTTCTAGCTTCAGATACAGTTAGATTACGTTTTTTCTTTTTTGATGGCATGAATTGCCCGATTGCATCTTGCATATTCATTCCCATCTGTTCCATACCCGAACCTTGCAGCATATCAAACATGGAAGGAGGAATTTCCTCGATTTCGATGGTAACCATTCGGTCTTCCAGTTCACCTAAAGCTAACTGATGTTCAATTCGTTGCTGTTTGTTTTTAATTTCTTCATCTTTTTCAAAATCATTTTCAGCATTATCATTTACTGTTTGATTTTGGAAAAGCATTTCAAATGGATTTTTAACACCGGATTGCTTTTTGGCTGATGGAGCAAGCAATTTAACAAGTCGTTTATTTGCTTCTTTTTCCGCTGTTGTCATTACGCCACTCATTTTTTCTTCCTTTACCATTCGTACAGCCATTTCTACAAGGTCACGTACCATTGATTCTACATCTCTACCGACATAACCGACCTCTGTAAACTTAGTTGCTTCGACTTTCACAAACGGGGCACCAACAAGTTTTGCCAGCCTTCTGGCAATCTCTGTTTTCCCCACTCCAGTCGGTCCAATCATTAAGATATTTTTTGGAACGATTTCTTCTTTCATTGAATCTTCAAGTTGCATTCGTCGATAACGATTCCTCAAAGCAACAGCTACAGATCGCTTTGCTTGTTGCTGACCAATAATATATTTATCTAGCTGACCAACAATTTGTTTTGGAGTGTAGTCAATTCCCATTCTTAGGAAAAACCTCCCTTATTTAGAGGATGTTCAAAAAATCCGGTGAAAATGACACATCGAATTTCTCCGTTGGCTTGCTTTTCCGTTCCTCACGTATTAATTGCATACGTTCCGGTACTCAAAGCTTCGCCGCCTCGAACTTCGACGCACAGGACGTGCTAGTGTCGGCGTTGCAACAAAGGTTTTCTGCGGGGCGAGTAAACACAGCCCCAGGACGTTGCGACTGTAACCGACCTCGGTCCATTTCATCCTCCTTTTGAACACACACTATTAATCAAGTACTTGCAATGTAATATGATTATTTGTGTATACACAAATTTCACCTGCAACCTCCAAGGCTGTTTGAGCAATTTCCTTTGCAGTCAAGTTACCAGAATGCCTAACTAAAGCTCTTCCTGCACTTAATGCATAGTTACCTCCCGAACCAATGGCCAATATACCATCATCTGGTTCGATAACTTCGCCAGTACCAGAAACCAAGTACATATTTTCCTTATTCATGACAATCAGCATTGCTTCCAATTTACGGAGCACCTTATCTGAGCGCCAGTCCTTGGCTAACTCAACCGATGCTCGAGTTAGATTCCCATTATAGGCCTGAAGCTTGCTTTCAAATCTCTCAAAAAGTGTGAAAGCATCTGCAACGGATCCAGCAAAGCCCGCCAACACCTTCCCATTGTACAAGGTTCTTACTTTTTTGGCTTTATGCTTCATTACCACTGCATTTCCTAATGTTACTTGCCCATCTCCACTCATGGCGCACTGACCATTATGCTGAATTGCAAAAATTGTGGTTGCGTGCATTTCAGTAGCCATTCCTTTCACCTCACTCATTACGATATTGATCATTCGCTCTTGGGTGGCTTTTCATGTACACATCACGTAAATGATCTTTTGTCACATGGGTATAAATTTGGGTAGAGGATAGATTTTCATGACCAAGTAATTCCTGTACAGTACGCAGATCCGCACCTTCATTAAGCATGTGCGTTGCAAATGTGTGCCTCAGCTTATGTGGATGAATTTCCACAGTTAATGCAGCTCGTTCTACGCATTTTTTTAGAATCACTCGTATACCTCTTGTCGTGAGCGGATTACCTCGAGCATTTAAAAAGACAGCATCAGAGACTTGAGATTTTTCCATTAGTTTCATTCTGCCGTCATGAATGAATGTCTCTAATGCTATTTCTGCAAACCTGCCAAATGGGACATACCGCTCTTTGCGACCTTTCCCTTTAACCAAAATGGTTCCAATCGAAAAATCAATATCCGAAAGCTTTAGACCTTGACATTCACTCACTCGTATACCCGTTCCATATAACACTTCTAGTATAGCCTGATCACGTTGGCCAGTTGGACTATTCAAATCATTTACTTCAAACAACTTTTCCAATTCTTCCATGTAGAAAAAGCCTGGTATTGGTTTAGCAGTCCTTGGTAAATGAATATGAACAAACGGATTTGCCAACACCCATTCCTCTCGCTCCATAAACTTGTAAAAGCTACGCAACGATGAAAGCTTCCTTGAAACTGACCTTCTGTTTAATTTCTGCTCATATAATCTTGTTAGAAAAAGCCTTACTTCTCGTTGTGAAACAACATCTAGATCGTCAATCCCCTCTTGACGAAGAAAATCAAAAAATACTTCCAGATCATTCTGATAATACTTTACCGTATAAGGTGAAGCATTTTTCTCAATCTGCAAATATTCGATGAACGCTTCACTGTACGCTACGAATGTATTCAATTCTTCACCCCATCAAACAGCGGATAAATCATAGCATACTTCGAATAATTATGCAATAAACTTAACTAAATTGCAACAAAATTCAGAATCGAAACCACACTTATTATATCACAATAATTTGATTTGTCATGCTATTTCGTTAAATTTAATATAAATTAATATTGTCTGTAAAGTAAATTGCCTTTCCAATGCGTAATTATATCTATTTAGAATAGTATAGTCAACAAACAAATATTATTTTTTTTGCAAAAATGTAATACAGTGAAAGTTTTGTGAACAATGGGTATTACCTTTATAACCAAATTGCTACTTAATTATTCCTGTTTCTCGAATTTTTGCTTTTGTTCCATTTGTTCCAAGTTCATATATTTTTCGATATACTTTTTGGAGATTCCTTTCATATGCCTCTCTCTCTCTATCTGCCCTGCGATCATCAAATGGATCTTTAATGATGAAACTTGTTGCAGTATTAGCATGGTCTTTCATGTTTAAAAATAATTCACGCATTGCACTTAATTCACTGTCATCTGCGATAATTTCGAATTCCTCTTCATTATCATCCACTGGGATCTCTCTAATTTCTCTTTCCTTTACAACAACAAAGTAATGATTTTTTTCTGTCATGATTATAGCCTCCTTGTTAGATGGCATTCCCTTTTGACAGACAAGTAAAACTCTTGTACTGATGCATTCCACCAAACTTAAAATCCAAAAAAATCGAAAAGCTAAGAAGAAGATTTTTTAATGCACAAAAAAGTATTAGCTGTCCAGTAATGAACAGCTAACTTTGCGCTACTTCTTTATATTCACAATTCGTACATTGAACCTGCGTCTCTTTTTTAGCCTTCTTTTCTACCAACAAAGATTCACATTTTGGACAAGGTCTTGAGATTGGTTTATCCCATGAGACAAAATCACAGTCAGGGAACCTGTCACAGCCGAAAAATACTCTTCGCTTCTTGGATTTTCTTTCAACGACATTGCCCTCTTTACACTTCGGACACTTCACACCAATTTCCTTTAAAATCGGTTTTGTGTTACGACAATCCGGGAAGTTGGAACAGGCTAGGAATTTACCATATCGACCCATTTTATATACCATTTCATGTCCGCATTCTTCACAATCAATACCTGCTGGTTCATCTCTAATTTCGATTTTTTCCATTTCTTCTTCCGCAACTTCAAGCCGTTTGCTAAATCCGCTATAGAATTCATCAATAATCTTTATCCATTCGATCTTTCCATCTTCAATTGAATCGAGATCGTTTTCCATTTTAGCAGTAAAATCAGCATCAATAATTTCTGGGAAGAACTCCTCTACTAAGTCCGATACGATTGTGCCCAGCTCTGTTGGGACAAAGCGTTTGTTATCCATTGTAACATAGCCTCTGCGCTGAATCGTATCTAGAGTCGGTGCATAGGTCGAAGGTCTGCCGATACCGAGTTCTTCCATTACTCGTACAAGCCTTGCATCTGTGTACCTTGGTGGCGGCTGCGTAAAATGCTGATTCGGTGTAATTTCTTTCGACTCTACGACCATCCCTTCAGCTAAATCAGGCAATAACTTATCTTCCACTTTTTTATTGTCATCTGTTCCTTCAATATAAACTCTCATAAATCCTTTAAATTTCACCTTTGAACCTGTTGCACGAAACTCTACATCATTATTTAGTAAATGTACTGTCATTGTATCCATTACAGCTGGTGACATCTGACTAGCTACAAAACGTTCCCAAACCAGTTTGTATAATCGGAGTTGGTCTCGTGATAATACATCCTTTAGTGATTTTGGATCTCTTAATGTTGAGGTTGGTCGGATTGCTTCATGGGCATCCTGTGCACCTTCTTTATTTTTTGCAGCTCTTACATTTCCAAGATATTCTTTACCAAAGTTTTCTTCAATATATCCTTTTGCTTCTTGCTTTGCTGTTTCAGAAATACGAGTTGAATCTGTACGCATGTAGGTGATTAGCCCGGTAATCCCGCCTGCTTTTTTACCTAAATCAATTCCTTCATACAGCTGTTGAGCAATCATCATTGTTTTCTTCGCACGGAAATTCAGCTTTCGAGCAGCCTCTTGCTGTAAAGAGGAAGTGATAAAAGGCTGTGCCGGGTTTTTCTTTCGTTCACGTTTGTTAACTTTAGTAATGTCAAACGAATTCCCTTTCATTTTTGCTTTCACTTCTTTTACATCGTCTTCCGATTTTAACTCTGTCTTTTTACCATTAATTCCATAAAAAGAACCTTCAAATACTTCTTTATCCTTTTGAAAAGCTGCATCAATGGACCAATATTCCTCTGGAACAAAATTCTCAATTTCCTTCTCACGATCAAGAATCATCTTTAAAGCAACTGACTGTACACGACCAGCACTAAGCCCTTTTTTCACTTTTTTCCATAAAAGCGGACTAATATTATAACCTACGAGCCTATCAAGAATTCTTCTAGCTTGTTGTGCATCAACTAAATCTAAATCGATTGCACGCGGATGTTTAAACGATTCTTTTATTGCATCTTTTGTAATTTCATTAAAAACAACACGGCATTTGGAATTTTCATCAACACTCAAAATATGTGCCAAATGCCAAGCAATTGCTTCCCCTTCTCTATCGGGGTCGGCTGCGAGATATATTTTTTTTGCCTTTTTTGCTGACTTTCTTAGCTCTTTCAATACATCGCCTTTACCGCGAATCGTAATATATTTTGGTTTATAATTTTCATCGACGTCAACACCCATTTGACTCTTCGGTAAATCTCTTATGTGTCCCATCGATGCTTTTACTGTATACTTTTTTCCTAAATAACGTTCAATCGTTTTCGCTTTTGCAGGCGATTCAACGATTACCAAATAATCTGACATGATCCGTGCCTCCTAGAATGAGGTTGACAATTTACACTTGAAATCTTTACTAATACTAAATTTATCCTATGAATTTGTCAAACATACTTTATTTTATACTTTATTATTAAAATCTATTTGGTCATTAAATTATGAATAGCCATCCAATCTTCGTATATATCTTGTGCGTTATGAACAAGTTTCGCCCCGTCCTGAATCATTTGATGACAACCTTTTGTTTGTGAAAGTAAAGGTGATCCAGGAACTGCATATACCTCTCTTCCTTGATCAAGGGCTTGGTCAACTGTTATTAGTGTGCCACTTCTTTCAGTTGCCTCAATCACTAATGTTCCAAATCCAAGGCCGCTAATAATGCGATTTCTTTCTGGGAAATGGTATTTTACTGGCCGAACATCTGGGGCATATTCGGTTAAAACGAGACCATGTTTCACAATTTGGTGGAACAGGCTCATATTCTGCTTAGGGTAAACATGCATGAAACCGCCTCCTAAAACAGCTATCGTTTTCTGTTTATAGGTTAAGGCGATTTTATGTGCTAAACTATCAATCCCTTTAGCCATACCGCTTACAATTAACCATTCATTTTTTACAAGCGGCTTTACTACATGATCTATCTTTTGAGCGGCCTCACTTGATGGATTTCTCGTTCCAATTACACTGATTGCCGGACTATATGCTAATAACGAGATATCGCCAAGCGCATACAGTACAAGTGGAGCATCTTTAATTGTATTTAACATAGGAGGATAACTTTCGTCAACTATTGTGATGATTTTATACTTATTTATATCGTGTACTATTTGCTGCCTTATAGCCAAATTATGAAGATCAGAATAAAATAATGCGGCATTTTTATTTGGGAGGGTAAATCGATTTGTAATCTCTGCAGAAGAAAAATGATAGATCTGTTCAAGCGAGGGATCGTATTGAAGAAGTTTACGGATAAACCTTCTCGTAATTCCACGACAGCGGTGCAAATGTATTAACCTTAAGCGAAGTGTATCCAAGCATACACCAATCCTTTCTCCAGTTAAAATTGTAGGAGAGCCTGAAGAAACTATCTCTTCCGGCTCTCCTCTAGGTTCACCTAAAAGCTTTGTTCTTAATGTGTTTTACACTTTTCTTCAAGTCCATTTTCTTTTAGAACCTTAATCATTGTCTCGCCCATTACGGCAGGCGTTTCAGCAACTGTAATGCCACACGCCTCCATGATACGAGTCTTTTCCTCGGCAGTACCTTTACCACCAGAAATAATTGCACCAGCATGTCCCATCCGTTTTCCTGGAGGTGCAGTCGCACCGCCGATAAAGCCTACAACAGGTTTTTTCATGTTAGCTTTAACCCATTCCGCAGCTTCTTCCTCAGCTGTACCGCCAATTTCACCAATCATAATAACTGCCTCTGTTTCTGGATCCTCATTGAATTCTTTTAGAACATCGATAAAGTTTGTCCCATTGACAGGATCTCCACCAATACCGACTGCTGTTGTTTGACCGTATCCAGCTTGAGTTAATTGATGAACTGCTTCATATGTTAACGTTCCAGAACGAGAGACAACCCCGATGTGTCCTTTTTTATGAATATAACCCGGCATAATTCCAATTTTCGATTCGTCTGCAGTGATAACACCCGGACAGTTCGGGCCAATTAGACGTGTTTTCTTTCCTTCCATGTAACGCTTTACTTTTACCATGTCTAAGACTGGAATATGTTCTGTAATACAGATAACTAAATCTAACTCTGCATCTGTTGCCTCTATAATCGCATCCGCAGCAAATGGAGCAGGTACATAAATTACCGATGCCGTTGCACCAGTTGCATCTACTGCATCCTTTACTGTATTAAAAACAGGTACACCTTCAACCTCTGTACCAGCTTTCTTTGGTGTCACTCCCCCAACGATTTTCGTGCCGTACTCAAGCATTTGCTTCGTATGGAATGTAGCTGTTGCACCAGTGATTCCTTGGACAATTACTTTCGTATCTTTATTTATATAAACACTCATTTTCGTCCGTCCTCCCAAAATTAAAAGTTTAATATAGCCTCTCGATTAGTTCACCATTGATACAATTTTTTCTGCACCATCAGCCATTGAACTCGCTGATGTAATATTTAAACCTGATTCTTCAAGAATTTTCTTCCCTTTTTCCACGTTTGTACCTTCTAGGCGAACGACTAATGGAATTTCAAGACCTACTTGTTTTGTTGCCTCTACAACACCCTCGGCAATAACATCACATTTCATAATACCACCAAAGATATTGACGAAAATTCCCTTTACATTCGAGTCGGATAGAATGATTTTAAATGCTTCTGTTACTTTTTCAGCAGTTGCGCCGCCCCCAACATCAAGGAAGTTAGCCGGATCCCCGCCATAGTGCTTAATAATGTCCATTGTTGACATCGCTAGCCCCGCACCATTTACCATACAGCCAATATTTCCATCCAAGGAAATGTAGCTTAGGTCATATTTAGATGCTTCAATTTCTTTTTCATCTTCTTCTTCTAAATCTCGTAATTCAACGATATCTTTTTGACGGTATAACGCATTATCATCAAAGTTTAACTTTGCATCTAATGCTAAAACCTCACCATCTCCAGTCGTGACAAGTGGATTGATCTCAGCAATAGAACAATCTTTTTCTACAAAAGCTTGATAAAGTGCTGTCATAAACTGAACTGCTTTTCCAATTAATTCATTTGGTATATTTATGTTAAATGCTAGTCTTCTAGCTTGGAAAGGTGTCAAACCAACAACTGGGTCAATAACTTCCTTAAAGATTTTTTCAGGCGTTGCTTCTGCTACTTCTTCAATCTCTGTACCGCCTTCTTCAGATGCCATGAAAACGACACGTGAAGTTGCACGGTCCAAAACAACCCCCACATAATATTCGTTCTTAATGTCGCAGCCCTCTTCAATAAGTAAACGTTTAACTTCTTTTCCTTCTGGTCCCGTTTGATGGGTTACCAATGTTTTTCCAAGAATTTCATCCGCATATGTACGAACTTCTTCCAAACTTTTTGCTACTTTAACTCCTCCGGCCTTACCTCTTCCACCGGCATGAATCTGCGCCTTGACAACGGTTACAGATGTGCCCAATTTTTCCGCTGCTTCTACCGCTTCATCCACTGTATACGCTACATAGCCTGTTGGAACTTTCACACCAAAATTGCGTAAGACTTCTTTCCCCTGATACTCGTGAATGTTCATCTTCCATCCTCCTATTCAATTTGAATGCATCTCCATTGTATTAAAAAAAAACAAATTTCACAAGAATTAGTGAAAATTGTTTAAATCGTGTTACGAATTGCTAAACCTTAATGCTTCATTTTTGTTCATTAACAAAAACGATTTAGGGAACAAATAATTCGAGTCTGCTTTAGCTTTCATAGATAGATTGGTCCATGATGAAAAGGTGTGAATGACTAAATTATAGAAAGTATTGATAATTACGTGAAGGACGTTTTTAGGACGGCTTTCTTACTACACTAGAATATTATAATATATAAATACCACTGCTAAAGACACATCCAGTTCTAGCGCCTGGTTAGCGACTAGCGAGACTTTCCTCACCTTTGCATGTCGCTAACTGAGCACTTTTTATCTTTTATCCAAACATTTTAGCGAAGGTATTTTTACCTGATTCTCCGTCGACTTTTATTTTCCTATCACGCTGAAAGTCTCGCACTGCTTTTTCTGTACCTGGCCCAAACAACCCATCAAGTCCATTCGGGTTATATCCTAGTGCATACAGAGTTGCCTGTAATATCCATGTTATATTTCCTTTGGCATTTCTTCTGATGGTAACCGTAGCCGCTTCCGTTCTTGGACCCCATATGCCATCAACGGGTAATCCTGCATTATATTGCTCATTTAACTCGGTTTGATAGCCTTTTACCAACGCTCTTTTAGTCTGTGGTCCATACACACCATCTACCTTTAAAGCCGTATTATATCTTCTATTTAAAGTAGACTGGATTGTTCGAATTCGACTAGAACTATTTTTAATATCGGATGCACCAAACGATTTTAGATAAGTGGCAGGATTTAAACTGTCGTTTGCCCTATCTGCTGTATAGCCATATGGTGGTGTACTTGGTGCCGTTTTTCTTACTTCATAGTGCAAGTGTGAACCTGTAGAATTCCCAGTATTACCTTGTCTGCCGATAATGTGACCTTTATTGATGCGTTGCCCTCTTCTGACATTTACACTATCCAGGTGGGCGTATAACTGCCCTCTTCCATTTTTATCTTGAATAAACACTACATTTCCATATCCGCCAAAGCCTGACCCAGCTTTCCCCATTCCGGCAAATATAACGATGCCTGCAGTAAAAGCATTAATTGGTGCCCTGTGGTATTTAACAAGATCAATCCCTGCATGAAAGGTACCTCTTACCCCCGTGATAGGATGTGTTCGATATCCGTATGGTGAAGTTACTCGATATCCTTTAAATGGCATAAAAACAACCCTCCTTCTTATTTTATGCAAAATAAAAAACACCCTCTTGGATGTTTGTAGGTAATTATTTTTATTTTCTGCTAAAGGTGACTTCTACCTCGCCAAAATAAATACAGGCAAGATAGAAGTTTTCTAACCCTTCAAGCTTCTCGTATTTGTTGATTTCAACGTTTCATACAAGTGCAATTAATCGAAGTTCTCCAGTTGAAGATTCTTTGGATCTTCCTATTTCAATTGCTTATCGGCACGATAAACAAATGCAAATACTTCAGCAACCGCCTGAAATAATTCCTCTGGTATTGTTTCATTAATATTTAGCTCTGCCAATAATTCAACGAGTGAAGAATCCTCTAATATCGGTACATTATTTTCTTTTGCTTTTTTTAAAATTTCTTCCGCAACTAGTCCTTTCCCAGTTGCAGTAACTTTAGGAGCAAAATCTTTTCCTTGATCATACCGGAGCGCTGCGGCCTTCTTTCGTCCCTCTGTCATATTCGATAATCAACTCCTTGATAGGATGAATATACTTTTTCTGTTGTTTCCTTAGCAGGACTTTTTAATTCTTGCAGCGCTTTAAAGTCCACGGATGTCAGCTTATAATCTAAAGCCTCCAATCCCTGTCTTAGTACAGGTATTAATTTCACTGTCTGACGCTTTAATTCTTGTATATCATTATAAATCGTAACGGTAACGGAGCGTTTCTGGATATGCATATCAATAATCGTCTGCTTTAATCCATGTAAGTCCAAATAAAATAGAATACGACAGTAATCTGGGTTAACCTTCCCGTCTTCTGTTTTCCTACTCTCAAATTCAAGCTCTAAATCATTGACTAGTCCAAGCTTCTCAGCTGGAATTTGCAGGGATGCTTGAATCACACTATCCGATTCGTTTATGGAATTAAGTTGCATGCCGTTAATAAAATGCAGCAACTGTCCGGCCTTTTCGTGCGCAGTACCGTCACTTTGCTGTACATACTGAAGCAACAGTGATTTTAAACTTTGTTGCTCAAGATTTTTTTGTGCAAGCTGATGTTCATAATTAAGTCCTGTATATGTGAGCACTTGCTGTAATTGCAGCATAAATTGCTCGTTCGGACCCTTTGACAGGAAGAGTTTATCAAACTGAGCGGTTTTCAGCAGCGTATCTATCTCTTTATAGGTAATAGGACTACCCAGCGACACTATTAAATTCATCATACTATTTAATTGAACTGGATTGTTTGACAGTTCTCGTAAAAATTTCGTTTGTTCAATCGGAAGAAGCGGAAGAATGTTTTGATTCAGTTGTTCTTTTAACTGAATGAATTCACGCTGTGCTAATACAGGTTGATTCAACGCATTTTTCCACGCTTGTAAGAATTGTTGTGAGTGATTCAATAATCCAGATTGGTTGGAATGTAGCTGTTCAAAAACTTCCACAATATCATTGGAGTGAAGAGAAAATGGCAGTCTTATATTATGTTGGTTCTCTTTTAATACTTGTCCAACTTGTTGCCACTCCGAGACCCATCCCTTGAAATCAACATCTTGATTCAGCATCCCTAGTCCTTTTACAACGTGAAATATTTGCTGCTTATTTTGTCCATTTAGTAGATTAAACTGTTTCGTTAAAGAAGCAGTTTCACTAATAGGCCTTGATATCAGTTGTTCCAGCTTTGTCCAAAGTTCTGTTTTATTGTTTGTTGACTTCATTTCTTCTAATAGCTCATTCATTTGACTCGAGAATTGACTTGAATTTTTTATCGATAATGCCTGAAAAACATCCCAGGTAATTGGAAACCTTCTTCCAATCATTTCTAACAAGATTTGCTTAGCCGCTGACCTATCCTTCGATTGTTCGAAGATATGCAACGCTTCTTTTAATTGCGATTGATCAAATGGTATATTTCCATGAATTAGAGCTTGTATAAAAGAACTGTTAGCCTTATTTGGTTTCACGTTTAGCTGATTCATTAATGGTGCTAAACTAGTTTTTGTTTGTTTTTTTATGTATTCACTAAGCACTTTCAAATAAATCATTTCATCTGAGGTTTGCACTTGAAAATGATATGTATTACCAATTGAAAGAGCCGCCTCTAGCTTGGCAATCATGTTTTGTCCACCAAGCTGTATTTGCGCTTTATTTTCTGGAAATATTTTCAAAATTTTCCCTTGAACAATTTGTCCGGGTCTCAATCGCTGTTCAGTCTGTGTAACCTTAGCTAATTTTTCTCCAGTAAGCTTATAAATACTCATTGGTGAACATCCCTTCCAACTCTTTAACTAATGCTATTTCTGACGGGTGCATAAGATCTACGATGATATGGTGAAGCACCAATCTCACGAAGTTTTTCTAGATGATGCTTTGTGCCGTAACCCATATTAGACATAAAATTATAATCAGGGTATTCTTCGTGCATTTCTCTCATTAAATTATCTCGAGTTACTTTGGCAAGTATGCTCGCAGCTGCTATTGAAATGCTTTTGGCATCTCCTTTTATGAGCGACTCTGTAGAATAAGGTAAGTCCCTTAGCTCAACAGCATCTATCAGGACATGATCTGGACTCGGTTTCAACTGATTTATCGCCTGGCGCATCGCTAGCTTTGTCGCTTCAAAAATATTCATTTCATCAATTGTTCGATTATCAATGATTGCAACTCCGTAACTGACAGCTTGTTCTCTAATCTTTGTAAAAAAATAATCTCTTGTCGCTTGATTTAACTGTTTTGAATCATTTAGGCCGTATAATGTAAAATCCACTGGTAATATGACGGCTGCTGCAACAACTGGTCCTGCTAAAGGTCCGCGCCCTGCCTCATCAACCCCAGCAATGTATTGACACCCCTTTGAATAAGCAACTTGCTCATAATGGGACATCTCGACAAACTGATCTGCTAACTGTTTCTCTTTCGCTTTTTGCTTTTCATAGCTTTTCAGTAATTGCTGAACGCCCTTTCGTTCGTCTGCCTTCAATTCCTGAATCATTTCGTCTGTTACTTCGTTATTTTTAATTTGTTGTCTTATAACAGTAATCGATTGCTTTTTCACCTTATCACCATACTCTCTTTTATATCGGCTTATCTTCTTATTTGATTTAGGGTTAGTACCTTACATTTACCTATTATTTCGGCTAAATGCATTTGCTCACGCTTTTGTACAAAAAATAGGACACACATCTCCTGAGATGTATGCCTTATGCTTCTTGCGGTGCTTCTAATGTGATATTCCCTAATCTCCCTGTACGAAGATCCCGTAACACAATTTCAGCAACTTTATCAAAGTTGATATCTCCACCACTTAGCAGTGCTCCGCGTTGCTTTCCGATTGCATTAAATATCTCTAACATATCATTCATATTTCTGTCAATTTCATACCTATCTTCAAGCTGAACTGGGTAATGTACTTGCATATAGTTAATAACAAATGCAGTAATATCTTGTAACGAAAGCAACTGATCTTTAATTGTTCCAATTGCAGCTAATCGGTAGCCAACTGCTTCTTCCTCGAATTTGGGCCAAAGGATACCAGGTGTATCAAGTAATTCAAAGTCCTTTTTTACTTTAATCCATAACTGTTGCTTTGTAATTCCTGGCCGATCTCCAGTTTTAGCAATCTTTTTATTCGCTAGCCGATTAATAAGTGTTGATTTACCAACATTTGGTATTCCAACAATCATCGCTCTTGCAGCTCTTGGTTTAATTCCCTTTTTCAAAAGCTTATCCATTTTTGCTTGGCCAAGTTCTTTCGCCATCTGAATAACATTTTTAATATCTGCCTTATTATTTACATCAACCGCGATTGCAGGAATCTTCTTCTCTCTCAAGTGTGCTATCCACTTTTCCGTTTGTCTGGCGTCAGCTAAATCCTTCTTCATCAAAACAACCATTTTTGATTTTTGTTGTAACACTTGCTGGAGCATTGGATTCTGTGAGGAAAGCGGGGCCCTCGCATCAACTAATTCCATTACGAAGTCTACAAGTTTCAGCTTTTCTTCTACTTCTCTTCTCGCTTTTGCCATATGCCCTGGAAACCATTGTATGGTCATAATTTTATTCCTCCTTTCCAATTAATTGCATTCGATCGAATGGCCAATAAATTAAACTGGTCTTCCCAATAATTTCATCCATCGGTATGACACCCAGCATTCTGCTATCTGTTGAATTACCTCGATTGTCACCTAAAACAAATACATGTCCATCTGGAACTACCTCAAATCCTCCAGGAAGCTCTTCTAATGTAAAATCGTTTGTCAGCATTTGATAAGGCTTCATTTGATCCTTTTGTTCATCTAGAAAAGGCTCTTCTACTGGCTCTCCATCGATATAGAGCACATTATCCTCTACCGCCACATGTTCACCTGGCAGGCCAATTATTCGTTTAATAAAATCCTTTTGAGCTGAAGCGTGAAAAACAACAATATCAAATCGTTCTGGGTCTTGGATTAGGTAAGAAAATTTATTAACGATCATTTGATCTCGGTCATGCAGTGTCGGCAGCATGGAAGGTCCGTCAACTACAATCGGAGCAAATAGAAAGGCGCGGACGATAAACGCCAAACCAAACGCTAGTAATAGCGCTTTTATCCAATCTAACCATTCGTTTTTCTTTTTTTTCGCCATATATTCCCCTCCGACCGATTCTATATGTATTTACTCTATTTTAAGCTAGCATGACGTATTCATACAAGCTAAATAGCAAAAAGGAGCTTGCGCACATTTGCCAAGCTCCTTTCCAATAACGTTTTTCGGGTCAGCTCATGTCGATTAGCGACGTTCTTTAATACGAGCTGCTTTTCCACGTAGATTACGAAGATAGTATAGTTTCGCACGACGTACAATACCGCGACGAGTAACTTCGATCTTATCAACTCTAGGTGAATGTAATGGGAAAGTACGTTCAACACCTACACCATAAGAAATTTTTCTTACTGTAAATGATTCACTAATTCCACCATTTTGACGTTTGATTACAACACCTTCGAACACCTGAATACGTTCGCGAGTCCCCTCAACTACTTTTGCGTGAACTTTTACCGTATCACCAGGACGAAAATCAGGATGATCCGTACGAAGTTGATCTTTTGTGATATCTGCAATAAGTTGTTGCATTATCCTTCACTCCTTCCAAACCAATGCTCATTATTCATTTTGTAATAAGCGGAACATCGTTTATATGTACCTAAGCGCACTTAAGCACAATAATAAATATACCATATTGAAAATGATAGTTCAACACCCTTTTTAGACAATTGCAAGGTTTTTTAGCAATGCTTATTTCTCTTCGTTTGCTCTAAGCTTATCTATTACCTTCTGCTCCGTCTCATTTAAAACATAATGCTCAAGTAAATCACGACGGCGCTTATAGGTTCGTTTTAATGCTTCTTCTTTTCGCCAGTCTCTTATTCTCGCGTGGTCTCCTGATAGCAATACGTCTGGAACTTTCATACCACGGAAATCAGCTGGCCTCGTGAAGTGAGGATGCTCCAATAACCCCGTAGAAAAAGAATCCTCTGGAGCTGATTCTTGATTCCCAAGTACATCAGGCAGTAAACGAACGACACTATCTACAACGACCATTGATCCAAGCTCTCCACCAGTAAGGACATAATCACCAATTGAGATTTCATCGGTAACAAGATTTTCTCGAATTCGCTCATCGTATCCTTCATAATGACCACAAATAAAAATAAGATGTTCCTCTTCAGCCAGCTCTTCTGCTTTTCTTTGCGTGAACGATTCACCCTGCGGGCACATGAGAATCACACGAGGTTTTGTCTGCCTCTCTTTTTTCACAGCGGCTACGGCATCGAATACAGGCTGCGGGGTTAATACCATTCCTGCTCCACCGCCATACGGATAGTCATCTACCTTTAGATGCTTATTCACGGTATAATCTCGGAAATTAACAAGGTTATAGCTAAACTTTTCTTTTTCAGCGGCTTTCTTTAATATTGATGATTGGAAAACGCCGGTAAACATTTCTGGAAAAAGGGTCAAAATATCGATATGCATTAGTCAAGCAGTCCTTCCATTAGTTCAACCACAATTTTCTTATTTGCTACATCTACTTCTGTTACAACGTCATCAATATATGGGATGAGAATATCCTTACCAGCTTGCTGCTTTACCACCCATACATCATTTGCACCAGGAGATAATATCTCTTTAATTTTTCCTATATTTTCTCCAGCAGTAGTAAAAACCTCACAACCAATGATTTCGTGATAATAATACTCATCTTGCTGTAGTTCGGTTAATTGCGCTTCACTAATTTTTAATTTACAGCCTTTGAATGTTTCCACATCATTAATATTCGTGTAGCCTTCGAATTGCAAAAGATCAAAACCCTTATGCATCCGATGGGCAGTAATTTCAAGTTCGATGGACTGCTCGTCCTTTACAACAAAAAGCTTTTCACCTGGAGCAAAGCGTTCTTCAAAATCACTAATACGCAATACTTTTACTTCACCTCGGATACCATGAGTATTGACTATTTTTCCTACATTAAACATACGTTCGTTCATCTTCTCACCTACTCATTATTCATTCATTAATTCGGACAACAATATCATCTTTAATGACGATTATTTGTTCTTCCATAATCTCGTTCCAGTTAGAACCAACATTTACTTCAACAAGAGCTTCAACTTCTTTTTCAATAATCTCACTTCCAAGCTCCAGCGTTTCCAATTGACTTATTTTAAAATCGAGCAGTTTAATCTTTTCTTTACGATTATTTATTTCTTGCTGGAAACGTTGTTCAATTTCTTGCTTTGCACTACCAGCTTTATTCTGCAATTTTCTTTTTTCAAAAAGGAGCTGTTGACACTCTTGTTCAAGCCGCAATTTATGATCATGGAAATTGCGATAAATCTTTTCTTTACTTTTCTCTGTGACAACTTGCTTAATCACTACTTTTTTAATGATATTCACTGGATTTCCTCGCTCCCGTTATAAAAATGAAACTTCGATCAGTTTTGTGCCCCTCCCACAACTTTGCATTTTATTTTTCTCATGCTTAAAGGTGGTGGGGATTACTGCCGTTAATGGGGGTGAAAAGTTAGTATTCACCGAGTCTTTAACAGATTCATTAGTTGCATTTATAGAGTCAAGAACTATCTGCCAAACAATCATTTCAAGATGTGTAAAAGGGAAAGAAGAACCCTTTGGAGGTCCGCTTTCCCTTTACATAATGTCCAAATAAATACGTTTATTACCATCCGTTTTTGCTGCATAGACAACTGTACGAATTGCCTTTGCAATACGTCCATTTTTTCCAATTACCTTTCCGACATCTTCCTGATGAACAGTAAGATGATATACAATTTTTGTATCTTCTTCTGTCTCCTTAACAACGATATCTTCCGGGTGATCAACCAATGGGGTAACAATCGATTCTATTAGGGCCTTCATGATATCACACTACTTCTCTACTTGATTTTTTTGGTCGTGGAATTTTTTCATGATGCCTTCTTTTGAGAAAAGATTACGAACTGTATCACTTGGTTTTGCACCTTTTGTCATCCAATCAAGTGCTTTTGCTTCATCAATCTTAACTTCAACCGGGTTGACTACCGGATTATATGTTCCGATTTGTTCGATTTGACGTCCGTCACGAGGAGAACGTGAATCAGCTACAACGATACGATAAAATGGGTTTCTTTTTGATCCCATACGCTTTAAACGAATTTTAACAGCCATTATTTGCACCTCCAATAAAATGTTATTCACAATTTAAGATTCTAACAGAAAAAAATGGGTCTGTAAAGTGTTTTTACATTACAACGTTAAAAAGTATTTTTTTATTACTTCCAGCTCCGATTCCCAGAGGCCAGGCTTCCTTCATCTCATGATAATCTGTAGAAGATTTGCCGACTACCAAGACATGTAGCTTAGTCGTATTTATACCCTCGCGGTGAAATCGGGCATCGACTTCAAGTAAAAGGATGGCTGACTAAAATCAGCTACGCCTAACGTCGGAATCCCCCTAAAGTGCGAGGCGCAGTCTATACGCCTCTCAGGCACTCCTGCTTCCGAATTTACATGAAAGGAAATTTCATGCCTTTGCCTTTTTTTCCTTTTTGCATGTTTGTCATTTGCTTCATCATCTTTTTCATTTCACTGAATTGTTTTATCAAGCGGTTCACTTGGGATACGGATGTTCCAGAGCCTTTGGCAATCCGCTTTCTGCGACTCCCATTAATAATGCTTGGGTCTACTCTTTCTTTTTTTGTCATCGACTGAATGATTGCCTCTACTTGCGTTAGCTGCTTTTCATCCAGCTGTGCGTTTTTAAGACCCTTCATTTTACTTGCGCCAGGAATCATGGACATCAAATCATCTAGCGGTCCCATTTTCTTTACCTGTCCCATCTGTTCAAGAAAATCGTCAAATGTAAAGGACATCGTACGCATTTTTTCTTCCAGTTCTTTCGCTTGCTTTTCATCAACGTTTGTTTGTGCTTTTTCAATTAACGAAAGCACATCACCCATGCCTAGGATACGAGAGGCCATTCGATCGGGATGGAATGCCTCTAACTGGTCTAGTTTTTCACCCATCCCAGCAAACTTAATAGGCTTGTCCGTAACGGCTTTAATAGATAATGCAGCACCGCCACGGGTATCCCCATCCAATTTTGTTAGCACAACTCCTGTAATATCAAGCTGTTCATTAAAGCTTTCTGCAACGTTCACCGCATCTTGACCTGTCATGGAATCAACAACTAAAAATATTTCATCTGGGGTGACAGCTGATTTAATTTGTTGTAATTCATCCATCAAATCTGTGTCTACATGTAAGCGCCCAGCTGTATCGATAATAACATAATCCCGGTGCTCTTCCTTCGCCTTTTCAATCGCTCCTGTTGCAATATCTACTGGATTTGCTTCTGTCCCCATTGAGAACACAGGCATATCAAGTTGTGTACCAAGTGTTTCTAATTGCTTAATTGCCGCAGGACGATACACATCACATGCGACTAATAGTGGCGAACGATTATGTTTCTTGCGTAATAAATTAGCTAGTTTACCGGTTGTTGTTGTTTTACCAGCACCTTGTAAACCTACCATCATAATGACGGTTGGCGGGCGGTCAGCCACAGCAATTTTACTTTGCTCACCACCCATTAATGTTGTCAGTTCCTCTTTTACTACTTTAATTACCTGTTGACCAGGTGTTAAACTCTCCATTACCTCCTGGCCAATTGCACGCTCCTTAATACGGGCGATCAAATCTTTTACCACTTTAAAGTTTACATCCGCTTCCAGTAATGCAAGGCGGACTTCACGTGTCATTTCTTTTACGTCTTGCTCAGAAACCTTCCCCTTACCAGTTATCTTCTTGATTGTACTTTGCAGGCGGTCGGCTAATCCTTCAAATGCCATAGAAGGTGTCCTCCTAATCTAATTCTTTTAGTTGATGAAGCATTTTCAAAACAGACTGATCTGCAACTGATTGCTCCAATTTTTCAATAAGTGCTGCTCGCTGTTCAAATTTCTCATATAAATGCAATTTTTTTTCATATGATTCAAGCATAGCCTCTGTACGTTTGATATTATCATATACTGCTTGGCGGGACACATGAAACAATTCGGAGATTTCTCCGAGAGAATAATCCTCTAAGTAATACATTTCCATGTAATTACGTTGCTTCGGCGTCAAAAGCGCTTGGTAAAAATCGAATAAATAATTAATGCGGGTTGTTTTTTCAATCATAATTCACACCCCTTGTTAAGTGAAATTCCTTTACATTATCATAGCGAATGCTTTTGTTTATTGTCAAGGAATTTCAAATTCTACTCTGCATTTGCTTCGGTTCCAAGATCTGCGAATAAACCATATACAAATGCATTGGCATCAAATTGCTGCAAGTCTCCCACTTGTTCCCCTAGCCCAACAAACTTCACAGGGATATGAAGTTCATTTCGTATCGCAAGTACGATCCCACCTTTTGCTGTGCCATCAAGCTTCGTTAATACGATACCAGATACATTTGTTACCTCTGAAAATGTTTTGGCTTGGCTTAGGGCATTTTGACCAGTTGTCGCATCTAACACGAGGAGAACTTCATGCGGTGCATTTGGTATTTCTCTTTCGATGACACGTTTCACCTTCGAAAGCTCATTCATTAAATTCACTTTATTTTGAAGTCTGCCTGCAGTATCACAAATTAACACGTCTGCCTGGCGTGATTTCGCTGCTTTAATTGCATCAAAAATTACTGCTGCTGGGTCACTGCCTGCATTATGTTTAATAACATCAACTTCAGCTCTTTCCCCCCATACTTCCAGCTGTTCAATCGCGCCTGCGCGAAATGTATCCCCTGCTGCCAAGATTACCTGTTTTCCTTCTTGCTTTAGCTGGTGTGCTAGTTTTCCGATTGACGTCGTCTTTCCAACACCGTTAACGCCAACCACAAGGATAACAGAAAGACCTTGTTCCTGGATGTTCAATTTTTCGATTTCTGCTTGATCTTCACCATAATAAATCTCCACAAGTTTTTCAGATATAATATCTTTTATCCCGTTTGTATCTTTAATGTTCTGGCGTTTCACTTCCATCTTCAGCTCTTCAACGAGATCCATTACAGTTGTAACACCAACATCTGCAGTTATAAGAACTTCTTCTAGCTCTTCAAAAAAATCTTCATCGACTTTACGATATCGAGCAATTAAATCATTAATTTTTGATGAGAAAGAATTACGTGTCTTTGTCATACCTTCTTGGTATTTTTTAGAAACCTCTTCCTCTTTTTCATTCTGTTTAAATTTATTCTTTAACTTATTGATAAAGCTCATATTTGTTTCCCTCCTAAGAATTTATTAATTCTTTCGTCTCCTCTAATCGAACCGAGACAAGCCGTGACACACCTGATTCTTGCATCGTAACACCATATAACACATCCGCTTCTTCCATTGTACCTTTTCGGTGTGTAATCACAATAAATTGTGTGTTATCACTGTATAATTTAACATATTTCGCAAAACGGGCAACATTTGCTTCATCAAGCGCTGCTTCAACCTCGTCAAGAATACAAAATGGAACTGGCCTTACCCTTAAAATAGCAAATAGTAGAGCAATTGCCGTAAGTGCACGTTCTCCACCAGATAGCAAGCCTAAATGCTGCAGTTTTTTCCCTGGTGGCTGTGCGATGATATCAACACCTGTATCCAATAAATTTTTCGGATTGGTTAATTTCAGTTCAGCATAGCCGCCACCAAATAACTGTTTGAATACATCATGAAATTCATCTTTTATCTTGTTAAATGTTTCATCAAACCGCTTTTTCATTTCTTCATCCATTTCATCAATAACGGTATAAAGTGTTTCTTTTGCTTCGACAAGGTCATTTTGCTGTTCAGACAGGAAAGTGTAGCGCTCCGATATCCGTTCGTATTCTTCAATAGCACCAAGATTAACGGTTCCAAGACGATCTATTTGTAATTTCAACTCACTAACGATTGTTTTTGCTTCTATCATATTTTCTGCCTTCTGATACTGCTGTTTTGCCTTCTCGTATGTGATGGTATATTCCGTCTGTAGATGATTCAATCGGTTTTCGAGTTCAACATCAAGGCGACCTGCACGAACTTCTTTTTGCTGAATGGATTGTTGCAGTATTTGAAGCCTGTTACTTTTTTCTTTCCGTTCTTTTTCCTCATCTAGAACATACTGTGTTTGTTGTGCTCTTTCAGTACGTTTCTGATGAATTTCATTCGTTAACATTTCCTTCTCTTGCTTAGCAGCCGCAATCCGTGCCGCCACCTCTTCTTCTGTTTCTTTCGATTGTTCAATTTCTAATAAATTGCTCAATTCCTTCGCATAGTTATGATGCTGCTCTTTTAGTTTATCTAATTGCTCACCAGTTGAATTTGTTTTTTCGCGCTGATACTTCACTCTTTCTTCTTGTTCAGCAAGTTGGATTTGTAATTGATGCAGATTATCCTGCAGCATTTTTTTATTCTCTTTAAATGCAGCTTCTTCATTCGTAAGCGAGTCGATTTTCTGTTGAATGGAATCCAACTGTACTTTAAGTGCAGTTAATTCTTCTGTTAAACTTTCCTCTCGTTTAGTAAGTTCTTTACTATCTTGAACAAACTGCTGCTTGTCCTGATCATAGATTGACAGGCTATCGTTAATAGAAGAAAGTCTCATCTCTACTTGTTTCCACTCCGAGTGTAATTCTTGTAGTGCATTTTGCTCCGAAGAAATCGTGCTCTCTTTCGTTCTTAGATCATTTTCCAGCTGCTTAATCAATTGCTTCTTACGCCCGACAATTGATTCAAATTGAAATATTTTCTGCTGGAATCCTTCGATTTTTTCGGTTACTTCTTGCAAATCCTTTTCTCTTGTAAATAGCGACTGATTCGTTTTCTTTTGAGCTCCACCAGACATGGAACCTCCAGGATTTACGACATCCCCATCAAGTGTAACAACGCGAAATCGACGGTTAACGAGTGCAGCAATTTCATTTGCATCCTTTAATTTTTCAGCAATAATAACATGTCCCATTAAATGATTAACTGCCTTCTGGTAAGTAGCGTTTGTATGTACGAGTTTTGATGCTATTCCGTGGAAGCCTGGATGACCTTCCATTTTCGCTAACATATCTTGCGTAATAAAACGTTCCTGGATAGAACCAAGCGGTAAAAAGGTTGCTCTTCCATTATTTGTTTGCTTCAACCAAGCGATTGCCCTTCTTGCTGCCATATCATCTGTTACAACAATATGCTGTGCTTGCCCACCAAGAGCAGTTTCAATTGCTGTAATAAATTTTTTCGGAACATCAATCAATTCGATTACGGCACCGTAAATATTCTCCAGCTTCTTTTCTTCACGAGCCTTCAAAATTGCTTTAACCCCATGGAAAAACCCCTGAAAGTCTTCTTTCATTTCTTCCAGCATTTCTTTTTTTGATTTTAATTTTTCTATATATTGATAGCCTTGGTATAGTTTTGTTTGCGATTCTTGAAAAAGGCTTCGCTCGGTTTCTAAGTTCAATTTTAATTGCTTGACATCGGATTCGATTGCTGAAAAGCCAGATTCTCTCGCTCTATAGCTTGCTTCTAATCGATTCTTCTCTTCCGTCAATTGCTCTCTTTGCTCAATTAGACTTTGAAATTTATTTGACTGTTTTTCCTTTTTTCCATTTATCTGGTGTAATTGCTGGGCGACAGATTGCTTTTCATTCCTTTTCGCTGCTTGCTTGTTAAGTAATTCAATATAATCCGATTTTAAATCTTCAATTTGCTCTGAAATACTTTCTTTACTTGTGTTTAATTTAGCTTCTAGCTCGTTTGCTTGTTCTTTATATTTTTTTCGATCATGCTGCAATTGTACAAGTAGCTTCCTTTCTTTTGCCAGCTCATCCTCTAACGCAGCAATTCTCGTATTGCTTTCTTTTTTCTGCATTTCTAATTTATGCTTATTTTCACCAAAATGCTTCGATCTTTCATCCAGCAGTTGTTTTTTGCCTTCGTACTTTTCAAGCTGCTCAGTAGCAATTAATAGATTTTCTTGCATTTCCTCTATTTTTTCATCCAGATGCTGAATTGCTTTATTCTGGTTCTCGATTTCATCTTCCTTTTTTTGGATCATAGACTTAAGGGCACTTTCGGATAACTTTTCTTCCTCAAGCTCCTTTAATTGTGTTTTCCATTGCTGGTGCAGCTGTTCAATTTCAGATAATAGATAGGAAATTTCCTTTTCTTTAAGCATTTCTTTTAGCTCTATATACTTCTCAGCTGTTTCAGCCTGTTGCTTCAACGGATTAATCTGCTGTTCAATCTCGTGGATAATATCTTCAACCCGATTAAGATTTTCCTGGGTTTCCGCTAATTTATATTCCGCTTTTTTCTTGCGCTGTTTGTATTTCAGTACTCCTGCAGCTTCTTCAAAAATCGTTCGTCTTTCCTCAGCTTTTGAGCTAAGGATTTCTTCGACTTTTCCTTGGCTTATAATGGAGAAAGCTTCTCTTCCAAGACCAGAATCCATGAAAAGATCAATAATATCCTTTAATCGGCATGACTGCTTATTAATATAGAACTCACTATCACCAGAACGATAAACTCGACGTGTAACACTAATTTCTTCATAATCAAGTGGCACTCGTTTATCTTGATTATCGAGTACGAGTGTAACTTCAGCGACATTTAATGCTTTTCTTGATTCACTGCCCTGGAATATGATATCTTCCATTTTGGAGCCACGTAATGATTTAGCTGATTGTTCACCGAGCACCCAACGAATTGCGTCGGTAATGTTACTTTTCCCGCTTCCATTCGGACCAACCACAGCTGTTACTCCTGGCACAAATTCCACATTGATCCGTTCTGCAAATGATTTGAAGCCCACACTTTCCAATCGTTTTAAATACATATACATTCTCCTAATTCCAAAAGAACCCTATTCCCCTTAGTTCCTTGCTATATTTCTTTTTTTTATTTTTAAGAAGTTGTTCTAAAAGTCCGGTGAAAATCATACATCGAGAACAAGGACCTTCGACTAAAAACCGACCCATCCTGTGTCGAAAGTCGAAGCCACCATATCCTGTGGAAGCCTGGTACGGGGAGCTTTGCCGTCTTGAACTTCGACGCCAAGGGCGTGCTAGTGTCGGCTTTGCACCAAAGCTTTTCAGTGGGACAAGTAATCGCAGCCCCAGAACGTTTCGGCTTTAGCCTACCTCGGTCCTTTTCATCTTCCTTTTGAACACGCACTTTAAGTATTATTTTAAATGAGATCCTCTGCTTCCTGCTTCTCATTGTTGTTATATTCCATTTGAAATTGCTTAACAAAAAAATAGTTTGGCTTTTTAACTTATTTATTTTATCATAAACTTATTAACAAAAGAAGTGCAGAACTGTTTCAGGCTTCAACGAATCGCAAGTGTTTTGCAAAAAAGGAGGATAAAATGAGTTTAGAAGTCGCATCTGTAGAAAATATGAAAATATTGCTGGAGGATTTAGCAGATAAATTGCAGGTTGTTAATCGGACAATCATGGATCCAGAGGATTACGATCTTGAAAAATACGATGATTTAAAATTTATGTATGATATGGTTAATCAAAAAGGAAGACTAAGTGCATCTGAAACACAGGCATTTATAGAGGAACTTTCATTAATTCGGAAATAAATAATGCAAAAGGCTGTGTCCACCTGATGGATAACAGCCTTTCTTAATTAATGTGGAATAAATGAATCAAGCGCATATTTTGCTGCACGTTGTTCTGCTTCTTTTTTGGTTCTCCCAATTCCTTCCCCAGCATTTTTCCCTTTTATAACAACCTGGGCAACAAATTCCTTATTATGGGAAGGTCCCTTCTCATCTATAATTTTGTATTCAATGGTTTGGTTTTTGTTTTGCTGTACTAACTCTTGCAGTTGACTTTTATAATCCATCGCATGCGAAAAAGCACCTTTTTTGATTTTAGGAAATACATGAACTTCTAAAAAATTGATCGCTTCATCAAATCCTTGATCTAAATAAAGTGAGCCAAGGAAAGCTTCAAATACATCAGCCAAAATAGCAGGTCTATCTCTCCCACCCGTTTGTTCTTCACCTTTACCGAGTAATAAATACTTACCAAAGTTTAATTCTTGAGCAAAATTTACTAAAGATGGTTCACAAACAATTGCAGCACGTAGTTTCGTCATTTCACCTTCTGGCATCTCTTTATTTTTTCGATATAAGTATTGTGAAACACCTAATTCTAGAACTGCATCGCCAAGAAATTCAAGTCGTTCATTATCCGAAAAAACGACATTTCGATGCTCATTCACATACGATGAATGTGTAAAAGCCTGTTTTATCAGGTTATGGTTATTGAATGTAAGATTAAGCTCTTTTTCTAATTGTTCTACGTTCATTATTTTCACCTCCATTTTTTAATATAGATACAGAAAGTCCCGCATGAAGAGCGAGACTTTCTGTTCATATTACGAACAAGCGTAATTGCTTGAGTAATTTGCTTAAGCTTTGCTGTTTATGTAGTTTACAGCATCACCCACTGTATTTATTTTTTCAGCATCTTCGTCAGCAATTTCCATGTCAAATTCATCTTCTAGTTCCATTACAAGTTCTACTACATCTAGTGAATCAGCTTCTAAATCTTCTTTAAAAGAGGCTTCCATTGTAATTTTAGACTCTTCAACATCAAGACGGTCAACGATAATAGCTTTAACACGATCAAATACGTCTGCCATTTTACTTCACCTCCCTTCAAGTAGTATAAAATATATGGATAAGAAATTCTAGCAGGAACCGAATTAAAACAACCACCTACACATTTAACCCTTTTATTCATAAAAGGTATACACCCGCAAAGCGTTGTATGTTTCGTAGCAGGTATACGCAAAATCCTTCATTGCACATTGGTTCCTAGTTTCTTTATATACAGCCTTTGCAACTAAATTACATTACCATTCCGCCATCAATGTGGATGGTTTGGCCGGTGATGTAGTTGGCGTCATCGGAGGCTAGGAATCGCACGACTTTTGCAACGTCTTCTGGTGATCCCAGTTTTTCTAAAGGAATCACTCCTAAGATTGCTGCTTTTTGTTCTTCATTTAGTTCGTCTGTCATATCTGTTGCAATAAACCCTGGTGCAACTGCATTTACTAAAATATTCCGTGTTGCTAGCTCTTTGGCAGATGTTTTTGTAAGTCCAATAACTCCTGCTTTTGCAGCAACATAGTTTGCTTGTCCAGGATTTCCACTAACTCCTACTATAGAAGCTACATTAATAATTCTACCTGCCCGCTGCTTCATCATTTGTCTTGTAACAGCTTTCGTACAAATAAACACACCTTTTAAATTTGTATTTATAACTTGATCAAATTCTTCTTCTTTCATGCGCATTAACAAATTATCCCTTGTAACACCAGCGTTATTGACTAAGATGTCCAAGCTGCCAAATTGTGTCACAACTTCTTTAACCATAGCTTTTACACTAGTTTCATCCGCAACATCAGCTTGTATTTTAAAGGCCTTTACGCCTAGCCGTTCAACTTCTTCTACAACTGCTTGTGCTTTCTGCTCACTACCAGCGTAATTAATCGCAACATTTGCACCTTGACGCGCAAGCTCTAATGCAATTGCTCTTCCAATTCCACGAGATGCACCTGTTACTAACGCATTTTTCCCTTTTAACATTATGCATCCTCCCTATACCACGAAATAAACTCGTTCATTGATTTCAAATCCTGAACCGCAAATGTCTTCACCTTTTTATCAATTTTCCGCAGCAAGCCAGAAAGAACTTTTCCGTTACCTACTTCAACAAATGCGTCAACACCTTGGTCAATCATATGGTTAATGGATTCTTCAAATCGAACTGGTGAATACAATTGTTTAAGAAGTAAATCCTTAATCGCTGCTTCATCTGTTACAGCCTCTGCTGAAACATTGGCAAAAACCGGAATTATAGCATCTTTAATTGGTGTTTTATCCAAATATCCTGCAAATTCTTCGTTCGCAGATTTCATTAATCGAGAATGGAATGGCCCGCTCACATTTAACGGCAGGACACGTTTTGCTCCTTTTTCTTTTAATAGATCAGAAGCAAGCTCAATTCCTTTTTGCGAACCAGAAATAACAACTTGTCCAGGACAATTTAAGTTAGCAATATCCGCTATTTCATCTGTTATACCAGACAAGACTTCTGTAATCTCTGCTTCCGAAAGCCCAAGAACTGCTGCCATTGTACCTTGTCCTTTTGGGAAGGCTTCTTCCATTAACTTGCCACGAACACCAACAAGCGGCAATGCATCTTCAACAGTTAATGCTCCTGCAGCAACTAGTGCACTGTATTCCCCAAGACTATGGCCGACTGTCATCACTGCTTCGACCTTTTCCTGCTCGAGTAATTGATGGATCGCAATGCTGGTTAATAGTAATGCTGGTTGTGTGTTTTCTGTCTCTGTCAGCACTTCTGCAGGACCTTCAAATATAATTTCCTTTATATCCTTACCTAATACATCATTTGCTTTCTGAAACAGCTCTCTAACTTGTGGAAATTCATCATAGAATTCCTTTCCCATTCCAACAGCCTGTGAGCCCTGACCAGGAAACATTAAAGCTACGCGCTTCATTCAATCACTCCTTTTCTGATTCAATTGATTCAACTGTTGTTTTAATTGTATTTGTTACATCATTTTCCACCATATAGCTAGCTTGTTTAATGGCACTTAAAATTGCTCTACTATTCGATGAACCATGAGCCTTAATAACAGGAGCTGCGAGTCCAAATAGACCAGCACCACCATACTCTGAATAATCCAGTTTATCTTTGAGCCCACGTAAATCATTTTTCGCTAGTGCTGCGGCAATTTTCGTTTTTGCTGAAGCCATAAAGGTTTCTTTTAATAACGTAAAAATAGTTTGAGCAGTTCCCTCAATCGTTTTTAATGCGACATTACCACTAAACCCATCTGTAACAACTACATCAGCAGCATGATTTAATATATCACGCGCTTCGACATTTCCAATAAAATTTATAGGTGCCTTTTCGAGCAATTCAAACGTTTTTTTCGTTAGATCGTTCCCTTTTCCATCTTCTGTACCAACATTTAGTAAACCAACAGTTGGATTTTGAATTTGTCGTACCTTTTCAGAATAGATGGATCCCATAATTGCATATTGTACTAAGTGATCAGGCTTTGCATCCACATTTGCCCCAACATCTAGCATTAGAAATCCCTTTCCATCAACGGTCGGCAATGTAGGGCTTAATGCAGGCCGATCAATCCCAGGTATTCTCCCGACAACAAATAATCCCGCACTCATTAATGCTCCCGTATTACCAGCAGAAATACATGCATCTGCATAGCCATCTTTTACGGCCTTCGCCATTAATACAAGTGAGGAATTCTTTTTGCGACGCACTGCACGAACTGGCTCATCATCGCTAGTAATGACTTCGTCCGTATGTACAATTTCAATATTTTTATCATTTGTTAAAAATGGTTTTATTTGTTTTTCGTCACCATAAAGGGTGATATTCAGATTTTTAATTTCTGAAATAGCATCCATTGCACCTAATACAACTTCTTTGGGCGCATTGTCTCCGCCCATGGCGTCAATTGCTAATCTCATTTATTTTTTTCCCCTTTATTTTCATTTGATTGGTACATATAAAATACACCGGAAAATACTTTTTCATTATCAACATAACTATGGACCGCAACAATGGTCCGGCTTTTTTCATCTTTACCTTCCACTGCCGCCTTAGCTATCACACGTTCTCCTTCGATTACTTGACGTCTGAATTTAACTTCGGACTTTGCAGTAAGTGCAAGCTCATCGTTAATTACTGCAACAGCTAATGAATTTGCCTGCGCGAATAAATGATGTCCCCTAGCAATTTTATTTCTTGAGAAAACAAGATCAGATGTAATATCGAGAATAGAGATCGCACGCTTGTCCAACTCTAAATCAATAATTTCACCAATAACCTCGTCTAATGACAAAGCTTTAACCGTTTCATTCCACTGATTCGTCGCAACATATTTAATTCGTTCTCTTAATTCAGGAATAGCTAATTCCATTCGATCGAGTCGTATCGTTTGAATACTAACTTGAAACGTTTTTGCTAAGTGTTCATCCGTAATAAAAGGCGTCTGTTCTATTTTTTCTTTTAACAGTCGCTGACGTTCCACTTTTGTTTTTCTCATTGACCGCACCATCCACCATTCATCATATTTTCACTTTATTGAAGAGTTCTAAATGAGGATAACCGGACTTTTAGAACTACTCGTTTATGACTTGGTACTAATAGTAATATATAATAGCTACTTTATTTATGCAAGCATACTTTTAATCAATTTTATCCGCAAACGAAAACTCGCGCTCTAAATAATGCTTTAGCGCACGATATTCTTTATTTTCTTCTAATTGATTTGTTTCCACGATTTCCTGTGCATCGTTCCTTGCAGTTTCTAAGGCACGATAATCATGTATCATATCCGCTACTTTAAATTCAGGAACACCGCTTTGTTTTCTGCCAAAGAAATCACCTGGTCCTCTTAATTGAAGGTCCTGTTCAGATAGTTCGAAGCCATTTGTTGTTTCTGTCATAATTCGCATCCGTTCTTTTCCAACTTCACCTTTTGGTTCAGCAATTAAAATGCAATAGCTCTGTTTACTGCCTCGTCCTACTCGGCCTCGCAACTGATGTAGCTGTGACAAACCAAATCGTTCTGCATCGTAAATGACCATTACGGTCGCATTTGGCACATTCACGCCAACTTCTACTACGGTTGTTGAAACAAGCACCTGAATATTATTGGCAGCAAACTCCTTCATCACACTATCCTTTTCTTGTGCTGATAATCTACCATGCATTAATCCAACATTTATTTCTTCTGGATAATATGCTTCGAGCTGGTGAAATAAATCTACTGCATTCTGAATATCAAGCTTGTCAGACTCCTCAATGAGCGGACTAATGACATATGCCTGCTCACCTTCCGCGATACGTTTTGCAATAAAATCCAGGATTCTTTCAAACGTGTTTTCCTTTGCCCAAAGGGTTTCGACTTCTTTTCTTCCAGCAGGCATCTCATCAATGATTGAAACATCCATATCCCCAAATGCCGTAATTGCTAAAGTTCGCGGAATTGGAGTTGCTGTCATAAATAACACATCCGGATTTAATCCCTTGTCCCTTAATGTTCTCCTTTGCTCGACACCAAACCGATGTTGCTCATCGACAATAACAAAGCCTAAATCATGAAAGAAGACATCATCTTGGATCAATGCGTGTGTTCCTATCACTATATCTACTTCTCCATTTTGGACGGCTTGCAGCATTTCTTTTCGTTTTTTCCCTTTTACCGAACCTGTTAACAATGCAATTTTTGCTAGCTGTCCAAATAATGCTGTTAAGGATTGAAAGTGCTGTTCTGCTAGAATTTCAGTCGGGACCATTAATGCTCCCTGTTTTTCTGCTGTGATTGCGGCATAGAGACCAATTGCTGCGACGGCTGTTTTCCCTGAGCCAACATCCCCTTGCAACAGTCGGTTCATTCGATATGGAGACTTTAAGTCTGCCATTATTTGGTGTAAAGATTTTTGTTGTGCTCCTGTCAATTCAAAAGGGAAACTAGAAATAAATGCTTTCACTTTTTCTGCGTCATAGTGTTGCGCATTTCCTTTAGTTGCTTCGCGTTTCAGTTTACGTAATAGCTGCATTTTCAATTGAAAAACGAGAAACTCTTCATATGTAAAACGACGACGTGCATGCTTTAATGCGATTCGATCAGCAGGAAAATGCATTGTCTTAACTGCTTCTGAACGACTTGGCAGCTTATAGGAAACCAAAAGGTTCGCCGGCAATATTTCTGTAATTGCATCACCATACTCTGTTAATGCTGCTTGCATATACTTTTTTAATTTATAATTGGTTACATCACCTTTTACTGAATACATTGGTTGTACATCAGCCTGTTCATCGGCACTACCTTTTTTATAATTACTAACCGTAATTTGCAGGCGATGCGCATCCCATTTCCCTGTTAATGTAATTGTGTCACCGGCCTGAATTTGTTTCTTTGCAAATGCTCGATTAAACATCACAGCTTTGATCGCAACACCTTCTACTTCGACTGTAAACGTGAGTCGGGATTTTCGCTTACCGAAAAAAGTGAGGGAAGGATCATGTACCACCCTCCCCTCAATCGTTGCTTTATCGTCATGTATTAATTCACTAAGTGGTTTAATTTCATACACATCGTAGCGGTATGGGAAATACAGCAGTAAATCTGCAATGGTGTAGATTTTTAATAATGCCAAATCTTCTGCTGCCTTCTCTCCGATACCTTTAACGTGTGTTACAGGCTCATTAAGCACAGTAAATCACTCTTTCTATATAAGGTTACACTAAACCGATATTCCAAATATTTTTTCTTTCAGCAATCTCCCTGTTGGTGTATCTGCCAATCCACCTTCACCTGTTTCACGCAAGCTCGATGGCATTTGTTTACCAATTCGGTACATTGCTCCAATTACTTCATCACATGGTATTTTGCTTGTAACACCAGCTAATGCCATATCAGCTGAAACAATTGCCAAGGACGAGCCTGCAGCATTTCGTTTGACACAAGGTACCTCTACAAGACCTGCTACCGGATCACAAACAAGCCCAAGCATATTTTTCAGCGTTATTGCAAAAGCTTCTGCTGATTGCTGAGGTGTTCCACCAGCCATCTCAACTATAGCTGCTGAAGCCATTGCTCCAGCAGAACCAACCTCAGCCTGACAGCCACCAGCGGCTCCAGATATGAAAGCATTATTTGCTACTACAAAGCCAAAGGCACCTGCCGTAAATAAATAACGAATCATTTGTTCCCTGGTTGGATTCAGCTGATTTTTCACAGCGAATAGAGTGCCTGGGACACAGCCAGCACTGCCAGCAGTTGGTGTTGCACAGATGATTCCCATTGCTGCATTTACTTCATTCGTTCCCATTGCTTTACTTACTGCGTCTAATAGCAAATGACCTGACAATGGTGTTTTTTCCTTCATATACGTTTGGATCCGGACAGCATCGCCACCAGTCAGTCCTGTTACTGATTCCACACCTTTTAGCGCATCATCAATTGCGCGCTCCATCACCTGGAGGTTTTTTTCCATTTCAGCAAAAACGTCATCACGTGATTTCTCTTGTACATCCATTTCCTGGCGGATCATCACTTCAGAAATTAAAATATTTTCCTTCTCAGCTATTTCAACCAATTCGGCTACTGTTCGAAACATTGCTTTAACCCCCTTCTGGAAATTAGCTGACAATTTTTGATATCTGAATGATATGATCAGCACTTTCCAACTCTTTTAATATTGTATCTTCCACATTCTGATCAACTTCAATTACCATCAATGCCTCTTTTCCGACATCTTTTCGGTTTACTTCCATATGACCAATATTAATTTCGTGTTTTGCTAAGATTTTTGTTACGGAAGCAATTGCACCAAATCGGTCACTATGCATGATTAAAATAGCTGGATGGTTTCCAGATAAACGGAGTGCAAATCCATTCAGCTCTGTAATTTCAACTTTCCCGCCGCCAATAGAAATGCCGACAAGTTCCAACTGTTCGGAATCATCACCAATAACGAGTCGGGCAGTATTCGGATGGTCTGCGGAGGCACTGTCCTCAATAAACTCAATTTCAAGACCTTTCTCTTTAGCCGTATCTAAAGATTTGCTTATCTCCGGGTCATCCGTTTCTAATCCTAAAAGCCCGCCTGCTAATGCAAAATCTGTACCATGACCTTTATATGTCTTAGCAAAAGATTCATACAAATAAATTTTCGCCCATGTTGGTTGCTTACCAAAGAGATTACGGGCAGCTTTTCCAATTCGAGCAGCTCCAGCCGTATGCGAACTGGATGGTCCAACCATGACAGGACCAATAATATCGAACACTGAATTATATTTCATGAATTTCACCGCCTCTTCATTGCATAGTTCTTGCTCTATTGTAAAGTATAACAAAAAAGTTTATAATAATCATTTGTGGATTATAGAACAATTGTTTATTCGTAGAAGTCTAACCATGTATTACCAATCGACTCAAACGGGATAACAATTCTATATATCGGGTGGGAGAGGGATAGTAAAATGTTAGAGGAAATCAAATGAAACAACAAATTTCATTAAAAAATGAAATAATCGCCGGTATCATCGGGTATTTTACAACTGTTTATATTGTTGTAGTCAATGGCTCCATTTTGAGTGAAGCAGGTATTTCACTCGAAACTGGGATGATTGCCACCATCATGGCCAGCTTTGTCGGCACGATGATGATGGGGCTTTTTGGAAAGCTGCCGTTAATTTTAATTCCTGGGATGGGTATCAATGCTCTTTTTGCCTATTCGATTATAAACAATAACGACTTTACGTTTCAAGAAGGTCTTGCTGTAGTACTTGTAGCAGCTCTTATCTTTCTTATAACAGCATTTACAAAAATCGGCGTTATTTTGAAAAATGCGATTCCAGAATCCTTGACACATGCAATTACAGTTGGTCTCGGCTTTTTCTTAATTTTAATCGGTTTGGAAAAAAGCGGAATCGTAATTGGTGGTGGTAGCACAATTGTCGCTATCGGTGACTTTACATCAACACCTGTAATCGTTGGGCTACTTACCTTATTTATCGCCATATTTCTTTTCGTAAAAAATGTACCTGCAAACTTTTTAATTACAATGATTATCGGTACGATACTTGCTGCTGTTTTCGGTCTGCAGCAACCGGAAGTAGAGCCGGTTCAGGTACATGTCAATGAGTTACTTTTTATTCCTTCGTTTACAGCAATCGGAGACTTTGCGTTCTGGTTGGCGGTATTTCCATTAGCATTGATTCTTATCTTTGAAAATATGGGAATTTTAACAGGACAACTTGGAATGCTAAAACGCCATGAAAGCTATAATAAGGCATATCGAATTACTGCTTTTTCAACTGTTACATCCGCTTTTTTAGGCACTTCGCCAACGGTTTCTGGCGCTGAAAATGCTGCGGTGATAGCTTCTGGCGGAAAAACAGGTCGAGCAGCAATTACAGCTGGTATTTTCTTTTTGGCTACCATTTTCATCATTCCTTGGATATCAATGGTTCCAAATTCTGCCATTAGTCCCATCTTAATAATTGTTGGATTTTTAATGGCACAAAATATTAAGCACTTGCCATTAAATGACATTGCCGATTCAATTCCAGCTCTCTTAATCGTTGTTATGATTCCATTCACCTATAGTATTGGAGATGGAATGGCCTTCGGTTTTATTGCATATCCGATTGTAAAAATAGCTTTAGGAAAACAAAAGGAATTGACAAAGCCGTTAATTATTATTTCTTCCCTGTTTTTCATTGAATTTATCTTGAAAATTACAGGCATATAAAAAACCGCCCCGGCATGCTAGATGGATTAGCCTAAATCCTCTAAGTCGGGGCGGTTTTTGTCTATTTCGCATCATCTCTCGATTCTTCAATATGCTTCTGAATTTTTTCTTGTACCATCACTTCTACTTTTTCTACTCGCTCATCTTTTAAATGCCTCTCTGGCTTTGGATGGAACCACCTGATCTCATCATCTCGAAAGATTCCTTTATATTCATTCCCTTGGATCGACAGCTTAAACTGATGCACATCGTGCGTTTGATCAGCAAACAGGGGTTTTACTTCAATGTCATCTGTTTCATCTTTTACTCCATGCTCATCTAAAAGCCGATGCACTTCTAATTCAACAGCTTTCAAATACGCATCTCCCAAATCCTGTTGTGGATGCGGATTAAGCCATTGAATTTCACCATCATGGAAATTACCAACATATTGGTTTCCATGCACTTTTAACTTGAATTGATGTCTTTCATACGTGCGATCTTCAAAAATTTGTTCAACTTCAAAATTATCGACCAGCGCCAACGCCTCCTCGAATTGATTCTTTACTTACTATATTCCCGAATCTCATAAAAAAAATCGGCTTTCAAACTAAATAACAATATTTTTATAACAACAATAATGTACTATTCAATTGCATTTGTAAAGTATTGTATTTATGACAATTATTGTAATTTATTTATCAGAAGTAAAAAAACTGCACCAGCAACTTTTATAATGTACATAAATTGGTTCCCATCTTCAGCCCCATAGAATTAGCTTTAAGTTTTAATATTTCACTTTGTAATATGGTCCAGCACCCACATCTACTGGCAAAGATAAAATCTCACTAACAGTTACAAAATGATAACCTTCGTTGATAAGTGCAGTTAATAATTCAGGCAAAGCATCAGCTGTTTCTTGGTGGATATCGTGCATCAAAACAATTGCACCGGGAGTGATACTGTTCAGAATTTCCTCCTTTATCTTTTTCGCATTTCTCGTTTTCCAGTCCAGGGAATCGACGGACCATAAAATAAGAGAGTTTCCTAATGCTGTAGCTGTTTCTTCAACACGCTCATCAAATATACCATAGGGAGGTCGAGTCATTGTCGGATACTGTCCGCTCGCTTCTTCTATATTTCTAGCTGATTCAGAAATTTCTTCATCAATATCATATGTATCTAACTTAACTAAATTTTGATGTGAATTTGTATGATTACCAATTTCATGACCTGCCATAGCAATTTCCTTAGCCATCGATGGGTTCGCTGTCGCTTGACTGCCAAGCATGAAAAAGGTAGCTTTAGCATCATGCTCAGCAAGAGCCTCTAGTACTTGGGGAGTAACGTTAGAATTAGGGCCATCATCAAATGTAAGTGCAATATATTTCTCGTTAGGATCCAAACTATTTACTACTTCGGAATCCTTTTGTACCAGAAACTGTTTGTCGTGCAGTACCATTTCTTTCAACTCATGATCTGCTTCTTTTTTAACTGTTGACACAGTTTGTGTACTACTTCCAACGGACCCACCTGAAATGAAAAAAATGGTTAACGCAATAAGTATAATTAATACCCACCCCGGCCAACGTATTCTCCTAATCATTTTATATTTATCCTTTCTACCAGACTATTAGCAGAGCTAATAGCCTTACCTACATGTTATACTTTTTTTGCAATTCGATTACAATTACGGTCAAAGTCATTAATGAATGTATTCATTACTAACGAGTACTTCATTTAAAATTTCAGTTGGAATTATGAATTCAACGGTTCCCATATATCCTGGAGCAACTTCATATTCATCGAAAGAGATAACAAGCTTTCCATCATTATTAATATAAAATTGCTGTTCAGCTTGTATTGCTTCAAAGAAATCACCGAAGTCTTCCAAGCCAGCATCTTCCACCCAATATATTTTATTAGTATCTGAATTCATTTGTTCACGCATTTGATCCTTGATATTTTCGCTGATTATCTGAATGTAGCTTTCATCACTGAACAACATTGGTAGCGACAGCAATATTTCATTATTTTTATCTATCGTGTCATATTGAAGCGTCGTTGAACCTGAACCAGCAATTCTATTAACATACCTCTCTAACACAAAGATCTGCTCATTATCTGTCTTCACTTCGAAGCCACTAGAAATCGCATAATGCCCAGTTTCCCCCTCATTAACCTTTTTCATAATAGCTTCAAATTCTTTATAAAGGGTTTTGCCTTCCTCTAAGTAGTCCTCATTTAGACTATCTTCAAGTTCTTTGTTTTCTAAGTCTGTCACTGCCGGTACTTTAATATCTGCTGATAGAAGCTCATCTTCCTCCTCAAATTGTGTAATTGTGATGACCTTTACAACCTCTCCAACAATAGGTACCTCAGATAAAGCCTGAGCCATTGCTGGACTGACATTCACACTCATTGTAAATAGTAAAACAGCTGCTGCAACACCAGCAGACCATTTAGCTGTAAGTCTTTTAGTTCTTCGTTTTTTCAGTGTATCTTGCACAACACGATCAAGCTCCTTTGGAATCGCGATTTCATCATACCTTTTCTTTAAGGATTTAAAATTTCTTCCCACGTTTTACCTCCTCCTCAATTGTTGAATCTTCGTCCAGTTCAACTTTCAGTATTTTCAATGCTCTGTATAGCCTTGTTTTAACCGTATTAACATTTTCCCCTACAATTTTAGCGATTTCTTCTATTTTCATGTCCTCAAAATATCTAAGTATGATTATTGTTTTGTACTTATCTGGAAGGTGGTCAATCGCCTCTTGTAAATCTAAATGGTGATACTCATCTTCTCTGCCATTTGCTAAAACCTCCATCACAGTATCATCGACTACACTCAGCCTTTTATGCTTTCGCAAATGATCCAGGGAAGTGTTTACAACTATCTTATAAAACCAACTTTTTAAACCAACTTGATTTTCCAATGTGTTGATGCGAATTAG
Source organism: Oceanobacillus sp. FSL W7-1309 (assembly GCF_038002145.1). Taxonomy (NCBI): domain Bacteria; kingdom Bacillati; phylum Bacillota; class Bacilli; order Caryophanales; family Bacillaceae; genus Oceanobacillus; species Oceanobacillus sp. FSL W7-1309. The sequence continues at coordinate 420,907 of NZ_JBBOBX010000002.1, read as the reverse complement.
TGATTTATGAATTGCATCCTGTACGATATCAAGCGCATCCTCTTGATTCCCCACATAGCTATAGGCAATCCGATAACAACTCTCCTTATTCTCTATAATAAACGCGATTAATTCTTTTTCTAATTTTGATTTTTTAAACAAACCCATCTAAAAGAGCTCCTTTTTCGGCGGTTAATAAGCTTATACATACTAGACGTTCGAACAGCGTAAAAAGTTTGCGCATTTTTAATTTATTTTTTAAAAGGTTATTTTAAGGAATTGTTGTCGTTATATGTATCCCTTTATTGATAAAAGTTCGTAGAGGCGCAGCAAGTTTGAAATACCAGTTTTAAAAACGAACTAGTTGCTTACGTTTATTAATCTGAAATAACAAAAAGAGTGCTTCTTGTAACAGAAATGCCCTCTTTATCCAATAGTATGAATCTATACTAAAATGTAATGCAATGAAAAAAGCCCGACAACCTTTTCGATTGTCGGACGAGGTTAATATTTTCTTAGAAAACTCGGCTTCATTTGATACCATTGATTGCTTATTGCGTGATGACAAGCAGTGAAAACACGTTCAATAACCTGTGTAGAATTAGCCAGTAATCTTATAGTAAAACCAGGTACATAAAGCTCTGATAAACCTGCTTTTATATCAGCCGTTTCTTCATTAATTGTTTCATATAACAGATCAAGCAGAGCAGAATCTGTCTTTTCCCCAATCACAATTAACGAGCCTAAATGTGTATAGCCTTCCATAAATCCCAGACCACCAATTTCTTGAGCACCTGGATTTAAGTTAATATGGTCAAAGGCAATCAATTCATTATCCATATAAATCTCGTTAATTAACCGTAATTGATCATAGCTGAATTGCTTCCCTTCCGGAGACCATCCAGGTGTCAAAATATCGGAATAAAGCAATGTTGCACCTTTTTCCATATATACTGTATTTTTCTGAAAGTAACGCGCGTCCTGGTAAGCAATCAGCGGATCTGGCAGATATTCTAAATAACTATCTTTTTTCAAATGAAATTCTGTTTCCTGGTATGCTTCTTTACTCGGTGTTTTATACACTTTTGTTGCAGATTGTGTTGTTAGCGTAACCTCGGCACCTTCATCAAGTGTTACTTTCATACGGTACGTATCGCCATCCAAATAGCCACCACCAGGATTTAGCAAGTAATAACAAGGAAAATTATAATTATTAAGATATACAGGGCGCATCACTTTTAATGCACCTTGAAAATAAACCTTTTTAGCTACTGTTCTTCCTTGTCTGTTCTCCAAGTCTAACTCGAGAATCCCAGTCCAATCAGTCATGTTGCTCCAATCCCTTAAGCAATGCATGCTTTTTAATCCAATCTATGACCTTATCAAGTCCTTCATTATCCTTCAAATTCGTAAAAATAAATGGCTTATCACCACGGAAGACCTTCGTATCTGACTCCATAATTTCAAGGTTCGCACCGACAAATGGGGCTAAATCTGTTTTATTAATTATAAACAAATCAGATTTAATCATCCCTTGTCCACCTTTACGCGGGATTTTTTCTCCTTGTGCCACATCAATAATATAAATCGAAAAGTCAACGAGCTCCGGACTAAATGTAGCAGCGAGGTTATCACCACCGCTTTCTACGAAAATCAGCTCAACATCCGGATGTTTTTCTTTCAATTCCTCAATTGCAGCGAAGTTCATCGATGCATCTTCGCGAATCGCTGTATGCGGGCAACCACCTGTCTCCACTCCAATGATTCGATCATCTGGCAAAATACCATTTGCTACAAGGAACTTCGCATCCTCTTTCGTATAAATATCATTCGTAATAACCGCCATGCTAATTTCTCCATCCAATGCACGTGTAAGTTTTTCTACGAGCATCGTTTTTCCTGCACCAACAGGGCCACCTATTCCAATTCTAATTGGTTCCATACAAACACTTCCTTTATAAAATTTCATTAAAGAGGATGTTCAAAAAGTCCGGTAAAAATGACAGTTCGAGAACAAAGGACCTTCGACTAAAAACCTCCACATTCTATGTTGAACATCGAAATCCCAATACGTTGCGACTTAGCCGACCTCGTACCTTTTCTTTCTCCTCTTGAACACACACTTAAAACTACGACATAAAAATTCGGATATTAACACGTTCATGTTGCATTTGAGCTAATTCCAAGCCTGGTGAAACAATTCCGAAATCAATACTATCAAGTTTCATTACATTAGCCGTTGCAACACTAAGCTCTTGCTGAAATTCGTGGATTATCTGCTGTCCTGTCGTTTGCCCTAAGGGAATCGCACGTACAGCATTTTGAACGAGCGCTGCAATGGTTGAATATAAGTAATATCGAATGGTCATTTCCTTATCAACTTGCAAATAATGACCAACGATTGTAAACGCAAGCGCGGAGTGACCAAATGAACGCTTTTCTTTAATGCGTTGTCGATATTGTGATGTAATTGGAATTTTATATAATGCCTCTACGATAGTTATCATCTGTTCTCCCATTCGCTGTGTACCTACCCGTGATTCACGCGCAAGATTTTGAACAGTTAAAAGCCGGTCCAGTTCCCATACCTTGTCCAACTCGTCTTCAACTAGTGCCTCATATGCAAGCTTCGAGGCTAAGCCATCTGAATAGACGAGCTGTTCATGTAAATACACTTTTAGCCATTTGGAGAAGGACTCTTTGTCAAAAATTAGGTTTTCTTGGATATATGTTTCCATTCCAAACGAGTGACTGAAAGAACCCGTAGGAAAATTTGAATCGCATAGCTGAAATAAAGCCAATGCACGATCAATCATGGCTATGTCCTATATGTCGGAACGCTTGGTTCACTTTACGATCCTCTCTTTTGAAAGGAATGCCAAGTTCTTGCAATAGTTCCTCTACTAAGTAATCGTATTGAACAAGCATGTCATCCTTCTCAAACTGGGCTGGGAGATGACGATTTCCAAGCTGGTGAGCGATTGTTCCCATTTCATGCATACTTCTTGGACTAATAACCAACAAATCGTCTGACAGCACATCAATAATTATCATATTTTTTTCATCCATGTATAGTACATCACCAGCTACTAAATCACGTGGCTCCCTTAGACGAATTCCAATTTCTTTCCCATGATCTGTTTCGACTCGTTGAATCCGCTTGACTAGGTGAGCACTTTCAAGATAAACCTTTTCTTTATGTCGCTTACTAATTTCTTCTTGATTCATTTCGTTTATATTTCCAACTATTTTTTCGATTATCAATCATTTCACCTCAAAATAAGAAATACCGTTGACCCATTGGTACCGTGTCAACAGGATCACATGTAATTATTTCACCATTTATTCGTACTTCATACGTTTGTGGATCAACATCAATTTCTGGCGTTTCTGTGTTTAGCTTCATATCCTTCTTTGTAAGCTGACGAATCCCACGTACCGGTTTTACCATTTTTTCCAGTCCAAGTTTTTCTCGAATGTTATCGTCATAAGCAGCTTGTGATACAAAAGTAAACGAACTTTTTGCCAGTGCTTTTCCAGTTGTAGCATACATCGGTCGATAAATCATTGGTTGCGGGGTTGGAATTGTTGCATTGGCATCCCCCATCAAACTTTGTACAGCAAGACCATTTTTTAGAATCATCTCTGGTTTTACCCCAAAAAAGCGCGGTTCCCATAATACAAGGTCGGCTGACTTTCCTACTTCAATCGAACCGACATATTCAGAAATTCCATGTGTAATTGCAGGGTTAATGGTATATTTGGCGATATACCGTTTAGCACGATTATTATCCGCATATTTGCTATCGCCTTTCATTGTCCCCATTTGCATCTTCATTTTATCAGCAGTTTGCCATGTTCTAAGGACAACTTCACCAATACGTCCCATCGCCTGTGCATCGGAGCTCATCATGCTGAACACACCCATATCCTGTAAGATATCCTCTGCTGCAATCGTTTCTCTGCGAATGCGTGAATCAGCAAATGCTATATCCTCTGGAACAGATGGATTCAAGTGATGACAAACCATTAGCATATCAAGGTGTTCGTCAATTGTATTGACTGTATATGGCATCGTTGGATTCGTCGATGATGGAAGCACATTTAACATACCGGCAGATTTAATTAAATCTGGTGCATGCCCGCCACCAGCACCCTCTGTATGGTACATATGAATTACACGATTTTTAATTGCTCTCATCGTATCTTCAAAAAAACCTGCCTCATTCAATGTATCTGCATGAAGGGCAACTTGAACGTCAAATTCGTCAGCTACCTTTAATGAATGATCTAATGCAGATGGTGTTGCTCCCCAATCTTCATGTACCTTCAAACCTATTGCTCCCGCACGGATCTGCTCTTCAAGCGGGCCGGCTGTTGCAGCGTGACCTTTACCTGTTAAACCGATATTTATCGGAAGTCCCTCAATAGCTTGAAGCATTCGATGCATGTTCCATTCGCCCGGCGTTACCGTAGTCGCTCGCGAACCTGCACCAGGTCCGGTTCCTCCACCAATTAAAGTTGTTAATCCAGCTGTAAGTGCAACATCTACTTGCGCAGGGTTAATAAAGTGAACATGTGTATCGATTCCACCTGCCGTCAGAATTTTACCCTCACCTGCAATTACCTCTGTTGCAGCTCCGATAACAATATCTACATTGTCCATAACAAGCGGATTTCCACTTTTTCCAATGGCAAAAATCAATCCATCTCGCAATGCAACATCTGCTTTATAAATCCCTGTATAATCGAGCACAATCACGTTCGTAATTACGGTATCTGGAACTCCTTCTTCACGAGTAGCTAGTGGATGCTGTCCCATTCCGTCTCGGATGACCTTGCCACCTCCGAACACTACTTCTTCACCATAGGTCGTATAATCTTTTTCGATTTGTATGAATAAGTCTGTATCCGCTAACCGAACCGAGTCTCCAGTTGTCGGTCCATACATTTGTGAATATTGCTCTCTGGACATCTTAAAACTCATTTTGAATCCCTACCTTCTAATGGCCCATCAACTTTATTTGTGAATCCATATACAACGCGCGCACCTGCATAATCAATTAGTTCGATCTCTTTTTCATCACCAGGTTCAAAACGAACTGCTGCACCCGCAGGTACATTTAATCGTTTTCCATATGCCTCCTCACGATTGAATATCAACGCTTCATTTACTTCATAAAAATGATAATGTGAGCCAACTTGTACTGGTCGATCGCCAGTATTGATTACAGTAACTTTCGAGCTTATTTTATTTTGATTACAGATGATCTCTTCATCTTTTAAAATCAATTCACCAGGTATCATTTTGTCACTCCTTTTAACGTATCGGATGATGAACCGTTACTAATTTTGTACCATCAGGAAAGGTAGCTTCAACTTGAATATCATCAATCATCTCCGGTATACCTTCCATTACATCTTCGCGCGTTAAAATCGTTGCTCCGAATTCCATTAACTCAGCAACCGTTTTACCATCACGCGCACCCTCTAACAGCTCATATGTAATCAATGCCATTGCTTCAGGGTGATTCAGTTTCAGACCTCGATCTTTTCTGCGTCTTGCCAGATCAGCTGCTACTACAATTAAGAGCTTGTCCATTTCACGCGGTAATAATTGCATCTATTCATTTCCTCCTTTTACTATCATTGTGCTATAACCAGTTTTCCCACCTCTTCAAAATCCAAAACAAATACTAAATTTTAAAAATATGTTTGTATTATTATTGGGAACCTTCACACTGTTTAATACCTATAAATTAAATTATTTAACAGAGTTAAAAGGCATACCGTTTACAGAAGTAGATGTAAGAAATCTTGGTTCACAAAGAACCATCTTTTAATCATATTGGCCCCTTCAAAGACAGTAGATTTTTTTCGTATTTAAATTAATCGTTATTGATCATACTTGAAACTATGTGAAAACAATCACAAATAAGCGATTCCATAGGAGAACCACGTAGTACGCTGTATTTAATTTTTAATGGTTTATAAAAGTTTGTCATACATGTCGCTCATTTTCAGTTAGGGACTGATGAAGACGGTGGATCTTCTGAACAACGAAAAGAGAGGTTTGTCTACTTCGTCTGTTAGTAGATTAACTAAAGACAAAATAGTTTGAGAGTGTAAATAAATCTTTAATCAATATATGATTAATTCAATACTATATCTATGATACAGATTTTTGGCGAGAAATCAAGCTTTTCGTTTACAAAAAACGATATTCTTTGATGTTGAACATTTCTCTTTAGTAAAACTGCAGAAATTTGAGCAGCATCAGGAGCACAATTTAAAATCCTTAATCGTGATACGTTTTATCGTTTCATCGATAAGATTCGTCTTATGCACCTCTATTGCCTTACACGCCGTTGCAACATACAGACTGTCCATAAGTGTGGCTGCTTCTAGTCCAACTAAGCCTCAGCTCCTAAATTATTCGCAGCATTCAAATTTTATAGTGTTTTATCCACAATAAAAGATCGTGCATTATCGCACGATCTTAATCCTTAACATTATTCTACAGAGAAAATATAAGAATAGATGGGCTGATTACCATTATGAATCTCAACCTCGATATCCCCATATGTTGCTTCAATATAGTTCACAAGCTCCGCAACTTCACTTTCTTCTACATCCTCGCCTTGTAAAACAGTCAATATTTCATCTTCATCTGTAATTAATTCATTCAATAATAATTTAACAGCTTCTGTTTTATCTTTATGTGTTGTAACGATTTTACCTTCATTAATACCCATAAAGCTGTCTTTTTCAATTGTAATACCATCAATTTGCGTATCTCTTACAGCATATGTTATTTGTCCAGTTTTTACATGTTTACGGGCTTCATCCATCGCTTCTTTATTCTCATTAATGCCAGCTTCCGAATTAAATGCCAACATTGCACTTATTCCTTGTGGAATTGTTTTTGTCGCGACAACTGCTACATTTCCCTCAGCAAGCTCTGCTGCTTGATCAGCTGCCATCCAAATATTTTTATTGTTTGGCAAAATAATTACATTCTCAGCATTTGCTTTTTGAATAGCATCCGTAATATCCTGTGTACTTGGGTTCATCGTTTGTCCACCTTCAATGACCACAGATACACCTAAACTTTCAAATAATGCCTTTAGTCCACTTCCCATAGCTACTGTGACAACACCATACTTACTTTTTTGCTTCTTTGTATTTTGTGACTTTTCACCAACGATTGCCGCATGCTGCTGACGCATGTTTTCGATTTTCATATTGATCAAGCTTCCGAAACGCTGTCCCATTGTTAGGCATGTTCCTGGCTCTTCTGAATGGATGTGAACTTTTACAATTTCATCATCTGACACTACTAATAATGAATCTCCCAGCTCACTTAATTCATTACGGAATTTTTCTTCACTAAATGGATACTCTGCTAATTTATCATCCTCAAATTTCACCATAAACTCTGTACAGTAACCAAATTCAATCTCTGACGTATCCATGAAATCTTGGCTAACTTTATGATGCTCAGCATTCACCATTTCTTCCATCTTTACTTCTGTTGTATCAGCCGGTAATGCTTCCCCTTTTAAAGCAGCCAAAAAGCCTTCATAAATTGTTACAAGTCCTTGTCCACCAGAGTCAACTACTCCTACCTCTTTTAAAACAGGCAATAACTCTGGCGTACGCTTTAGAGATGCTTTTGCCTCAGCAAGCACCTTTTCCATGAACAGAATAATATCTTTTTCTGTCTCAGACAGGCGTACAGCTTCCTTGGCTGAATCCTTTGCCACAGTTAAAATGGTCCCTTCAACAGGTTTCATTACTGCTTTATAGGCGCTAACCACACCGGCATCGAATGCTTGAGCTAAATCAGCAACCGTCAATGCCTGCTTCTTTTCCATACCTTTTGCAAAGCCACGAAAAATTTGGGATAAAATAACACCAGAATTGCCTCTTGCTCCCATTAGCAGTCCTTTTGCGAAAGCGTTGGCTATCTCAGATGCATTATTACTTGTATGTTGTTTCACTTCATTTGCACCCGAAGTTATCGATAAATTCATATTCGTTCCCGTATCACCATCTGGTACTGGGAATACATTTAACGCATCTATTTTCTTGGCATTATTCGCTAAATGATGTGCTCCAGTGAGTATCATCTGTGCTAATGTAACGCCATCTAACTTTTCTACCGTCACTGAATTTCCTCCTCCACAACCCGAAACAAAACTAGTCTTTTGCTACACGGACTCCTTGAATATAAATATTTACTGAGTCGATGGATAAACCTAAAGATTGATGTAATGTATATTTGACTTGTGATTGTACATTATTTGCTACTTCAGAAATTTTCGTCCCATAACTTACAATAATATACATATCAATATGCAACTTATCCTCTTCTTGTCGAACTACAATTCCTCTTGCATAATTTTCTTTTCTGAGAATCTCTGCAATCCCATCTTTAATTTGGCTTTTAGATGCCATTCCTACAATTCCATAACATTCAACTGCAGTTCCGCCAGCAATTGTAGCGATAACTTCATTTGTAATTGTTACTTGACCATCAGTTGTATGAAGTTCAATGGACATAATTATCCTCCTTAACGTACATATCAAAAAGCATCGAATGAAAAGCAAATCATAGTACTTAATACTTTTGATTTCTTATTACCTTTAAACAGAATATAAGCAAATTATACTATACACAGAACATATTTAAAAGCAACTATAATATGATACGAATAAAATTAAAAATACCTCATACTACAATGAATGATTTCGTATAATCTGTCAAGTATTTTCGCTTTATCCCATTGACACAATCCTCTCTCCATCTGACATTTTAAAAAAAGATTCGTTGCATTATTAGTCTACTTGTGATAAATTGTATAAGTAATTACTGACACATGATAGAGTAAGGAGTGAATATTATGGCTAGAAAATGTGTTGTAACTGGACGTCAAACTCGCAGTGGTAACCTTCGTTCTCACGCTATGAATTCCAACAAACGTAATTGGAAAGCTAATGTACAAAAAGTACGTATTATGGTAGACGGTAAACCTAAAAAAGTTTATGTTTCTGCTCGTGCACTTAAGTCAGGTAAAGTAGAGCGCGTATAATATACCAGAGCGTCAGCTTAACATTAGACGACCAAAAGCACCGGATGCAATGCACCTGGTGCTTTTTAATGTTTAGGAAACTATAAGTGCGTGTACAAAGATGAACGAAAACCTTCTAGCTTAGGCAATTATTTTTCTTTTTTAAACATCCCAATTACAACTTTTACAAATCCACCGACAAATCTTGGAAGTTTAATCGTATAGAATTTCATAAGTAGGGACCCCTCCTGTTTTACAATTCAAACATACCGTTCAAATCGTATCACCACTCTTTACTAGTAATACTATGCCTTTATCAAATGAAAAAGTACCTTTTTTTGAAAGAAGCTTGTTTGAGATGCAAAGTGTTGATCCCCATGAAATAGTTGTATTCGATAAAGGATAATAAAATCCAGATAAATAAATCCCTTCCACTTCTTTTGTAAAAGGGATTAAAGATATATAGGGGTATGCTTCATGGTTTTCTATTGTATGTATACCAGGAGACAGCATTTCTATTTGATTGGATTGATCCACAATAACAGCTTGAATACCCTTATTTAAAATAGTATATAGCAACTGAATATTAATTAATTCATGATCCAGCCTGCCACCGGTGACACCAAATAAATATATTTTACTGGGGTTCATTGCATATGCTCGATTTAATGCAATTTCCATGTCTGTTTCGTCTTTTTCGATTGGATGCCTTTCCATGTATGCAGCATTTTTGGAAATTACTTGTCTTTCATGTTTATCAATTGAATCAAAATCACCAACAGCATATTCTAACGGAATTTTTTGCTCAGCTATCAAATATGCACCACGATCAGCACCAATCCAGCTATCGATTTTGTCTTTAAACAAATGAAGATTGGGAACCAAACCGGATGGTCCGTTCCCTACTATTGCTACTACTTTCATCATAATTACCCTTTCGTTGCATTACGTATCGCTTGAATCGCTTCACGTCGATCAGCTTGTCCAAAAACAGCGCTGCCAGCTACTAAAACATCAGCACCTGCATCGGTACACAATTTTGCAGTTTCTGGGTTTACACCCCCATCAACTTCAATCTCAAAATCTAGATTTAATTCCTTACGCCACATGGATAATTTTTCAATTTTCTCTACTGCTTCGTGAATAAATGACTGTCCTCCAAAGCCTGGGTTTACTGTCATAATTAATATAAGTTCTACTTCATTTAAAATAGGTTTAAGCATTTCTACTGGTGTTGCTGGATTAATTACTACCCCAGGCTTTACATCATTTGCTCTAATTAGCTGAAGTGTACGGTGGAGATGTGTACATGCCTCTTGATGTACTGTTATGATGGCAGCACCAGCCTCAGCAAATACAGGAATGTACGGATCCGGGTTTTCAATCATTAAATGGACATCCAGCGGCAGGCTTGTAACTGGCTTGATTGCGTCGACAATTAACGGTCCAATTGTAATATTAGGCACGAAATGTCCATCCATTACATCAACATGGATATAATCCGCCCCGCCTTTTTCAACATCGATTATTTCTTCACCTAGTTTGGCAAAGTCTGCCGATAGAATAGATGGTGCAATTTTAGTCATAATTAATACCTCGGCTTTCGTGATTGTATTTCTTCTAGAAAACTTAAATAATGATCATAACGGAAGCGCGCAATATCGTTCGTTTCCACCGCTTCCTTAACAGCACATTTAGGCTCTTTATAATGCATGCAGCCTCGGAACTTACAATACTCTTGTATCTCCCTCATTTCAGGAAAACAATCTGATAATGATTCTGCTTCGATTTCATTAAAATCAAGCACACTGAAACCAGGTGTATCTGCTACAAGTCCACCATTTACCTGCATCAGTTCAACGTGTCTTGTCGTATGCTTTCCTCTACCAAGACTTTTAGATATCTCTGCGGTCTTTAGCAATAAAGATGGCTTTAATACATTTAAAAGCGTTGATTTTCCAACACCTGATTGTCCTGCAAAAACAGATACTTTATTCCTGAAGTAATGCTTCAATTCAGGAAGCAAATCTTGTTGCTTGGATGAAATTAATTCGACAGCATAACCAATTTTCTTATATATAGCTTGATATGCTTCAATGTCATGACGTGCTTCTGCAGAAACTAAATCAATCTTTGTGATAAAAATAACCGGCTCTATTTCCTTCGATTCTATTAACACTAGAAAACGATCCAATAACAGAGTGCTAAAATCCGGAGAAGCAGCAGAGCTAACAATTATCGCTTGATCGATATTTGCTATCGGTGGACGAACGAGTTCGTTCGTTCTTTCTTTAATCTCCATAATATATCCTTCGCCGGGATTGCTTTCCTCGAACTCTACAAAATCCCCAACAAGCGGGGTGATTTTCCGATTCCGAAAAACACCCCGACCTTTGCAGGAGTAAATCATATTATTTGATTTCACATAATAAAATCCACTTAAAGCTTTAACAATTCTTCCTTCTGCCATCGATTCACTCCTCTTCGCCATCATAGGAAACCGTTCTGTTTCGTATGACTTCGTCGTCTCTAGTAATTGTATATTCCGCTTCACTATCAGGGGCAATCGTTAATGTAAACTCAAACTCACGATCTTCTGTAATTACTTCTTCCCTGTACACATCTGATATTTCGTTGTTTGCATCTCCAATATAAATGCGAACAATCTGTTCTACGGGTTCTGAATCTTCTTCCTGATTTCCTTCGTTCCCTCGGTTCCCTTGGTTCCCTTGGTTTCCTTGGTTTCCTTCGTTTCCTTGGTTACCTTGATTACCTTCGTTTCCTTGGTCTTCCTCATCGTCCTCTGTTTCAGGATTGTACGGAACAGTAAGACTTATTGTGTGTGATCGTGGTGGCCTTGCTTCAGGTCCACTCGAAATATACACGTTAACCGTTGAACCTTCTTCCACTTCAGCTCCAGAGGCTGGATCTTGTCTAATGACTTCTCCTTCAGGAACCGTTTCAGAATTTTCTTTTATCACATTCATAACAAGATTTTCACCTTCTAAGTAAGACCTTGCCTCATCTTCCGTCATTCCTGCGAGGTTATTTAATCTAATCGCTTCTGGCCCAATGCTGACCTCAAAAATAACTCTTTCTTCACTTGGTACAACTTCACTTCCTGGTTCTGGCTGAATTTGTGTTATAATTTCGCCCTCTGGATTATCAGAATGCTTTTCAATGGTTATTATATTCGTAAAGCCTTCATCCTCCAGTAATCGATTCACCTGGCTAAAATCGCGTCCTACATAGTCTTCAAATGTCACACGTTCTTTTCCTTGGCTTACAAATAGTGTAACAGTACTACCTTCTTTCGCAGATCTTCCGGCCTTTGGATCCGTTTGTACGACTAGACCCTCTTCAATTTCATCTGAGTATGTCTCCTCTTCCTCAACAATAAATTTATCTGCTTCCAGTACTTCCCGTGCCTCTTCAACTTCCATCTCCGAAACATCCTTGACAATAATGTCCTTCGGCTGCATCAGATCGGGAATTATGAACATTGCTGCTATACCTGCTGCAAGAAGAAGTAACACAACGATTATGATAATCCATTTTTTCTTGCCACGTTTTTTCTTAGGCGGCTTCGTTTTGGCTGGTTTTTTGTCCTTTATTTTCTTCGTTTTCTTAGCCTTTTTGCCTGCATTCTTTTCTGCTGGATGATCTTCAGGATAATTTTTTGTGCCATCATCGAATTGATGAACTAATGTAGCCTGATCCATATCCTCTTCTATTTGCTGATCTGTAATAATCGGAATTGCCTTTGTTTCTTCTCCAACCTCGACTGGTGGAGCGTATAAAGGCTCATTCAGCTTATCGGGATGTAATGCATTTTCAATTGCTTCCTCTAGCTCATAAATATTTTCATACCGATGAAATGGATCTTTTGCAGTCGCCTTCAAAACAATATTTTCTACACTTTGTGGAATATCTTGGTTAAACCTTCTTACAGATGGTGTATTCGTCTGTAAATGTTTTAATGCAATTGATACAGGAGATTGTCCTGAAAATGGAAGTTTACCTGTTAATAGCTCATAGAGAACAATTCCAATTGAATAGATATCTGACTTTTTTGTTGCCATACCGCCTCTGGCTTGTTCTGGAGATAAATAATGAACCGATCCGAGTATTGAATTTGTTTGCGTTAAAGATGTTGCACTTAACGCAATAGCAATACCAAAATCAGTTACTTTCACCTGGCCAAAGCTGTTAATTAAAATATTTTGCGGTTTAATATCGCGATGTACAATATCGTTTGCATGAGCATGCGCAATTGCAGATATTAGTTGCTTCATAATATCCAATGCAACACGCACATCAATTGGACCATTATTTTGTATGTATTCCTTTAGTGTCATTCCGTCCACATATTCCATAACCATATAGAGGACTTGATCCTCTTCACCTACATCGAAAATATTAACGATATTCGGATGGGAGAGACTTGTAGCTGACTGCGCTTCCCGGTCAAAGCGTGCAATAAATTCTTCATCATGGATATACTCCATACGCAACGCTTTTACTGCAACATCACGGTTTAAAATCGTATCCCGTGCAAGGAATACATTCGCCATTCCACCTCCGCCAATTTTTTCAATTATCTTATAGCGCTCATTTAAAAGGTGACCACTTCTCATTCATCTTCACCCGCTTCCAACGAAGATCCATGTTGTAAGAGAATAAGTGTAATATTATCTTCTCCGCCTCGTTCATTGGCTAATCTGATCATCTCCAAGCCTGTTTCTTTCAAGTCTCCCGTTGCTGTTAAATAAGCAGCCATTTCCTGTTCACTCAGCTTATCGGACAAACCATCAGAACAGAGGAGTAGCTTATCTCCTGCCTCCCATTCTACGGTTAATATATCTTCTGAAACAGTTTCTTCCGTACCCACAGCCTTCAATATTATATTTTTCCTTGGATGCCATTCTGCATCTTGTTCTGAGATTTGTCCCGAACGTAATAGCTCATTTACTAATGAGTGGTCTTCTGTCACTTGTTTAAAACCATTCTCATTTAAAAGGTAGCCACGGCTATCACCTACATGTGCGATGGTTAAAAATTCGTCTGTACAAATGGCCGCAACAATGGTCGTGCCCATTCCCTCACATTCCTTGTTTTGCAACGAATGTTCATATATAGATTGATTCACATCTGAAATGGTATCCGATAGCCATACTTCGGCTTTATCTGGAGCATTTACGCGATCTGTTGTTTGCCATTTTTGTTTCATTAATTTTGTAGCAAGCTGACTCGCTACATCTCCTGCCTGATGACCACCCATTCCATCAGCGATAATCGCAATTAGCTGATCATCTGTATTATAAAATAGACCACCTGAATCTTCATTATGAGCCCGAATCTTACCACGATCTGTTAGAAAATAACCTTCCATCTTATTCCCCCCTTGCTTTCAAGTAATATATACGTAAATTACGTGTTATTTTCAGGTTAAAAACGTCATTTAAAGTATTGCACAATTTTCCCAATAAAAGAACCAAATTTATTAATTTTTTTTCAAGCGTGTTAAGAAGAATCCATCCGTCCCATCATGAGGAAATAACTGTAGACCAATATCAGTTATTCCTTGTGCATACTTTAATGTAGCTGGTAATGTTTCAAAAAACGTTTCATCGATTTGAAAGTCATGCTGATTAGCTAGGAAATTTTGCACTACTTTTTCATTTTCTAACACATCGACTGTACATGTGCTATAAATCAACAATCCGTCTTTTTTAAGCAATGGTGCTACATGTTCAAGTATTTCCGATTGAATTACCGCTAACCTTTTGATATCTTCTTCGTTTTTATGATATTTGATTTCTGGCTTTCCACGGATTACTCCTAATCCAGAGCAAGGAGCATCAATCAAAATTCGATCAAAGGTAGCTTCCTCATAGAGTTCATCAAGCTTTCTAGCATCGCCAGGTTTAGCATCAATAATCGTCAAATCCAGTTGATGCGCTTTATCATCAATAAGCTTAACTTTCTTTTTGTGCAGGTCAAATGCATGAATATCCCCTTCATCCCGCATTTTTTCAGCGATGTGCGTTACTTTACCGCCTGGTGCGCTACATGCGTCCAGTACTTTCATGCCTGGTTCTACTTCTAACATTTCTGCAACAAGCATCGAGCTTTGGTCTTGAATTGTTACATAGCCTTGTCGAAACAATTCCGTATGCAGAATGTTCCCTTTTTCCACAATAATACCTTGTTCTGAAAAAAGAGATGCTTTTGTTTCAAAGCCAAGATCTTCTAAACTGCGCATCGCTTTCTCTCTCGTAATCTTCATCGGTTGAATTCGAATGGCAATCGGCTTTTTCGTCAGATTGGCTTCACACATCGCTTTAACCGTTTCATAGTCATACATTGTCATCCATCGTTCCACAAGCCATTCGGGATGGCTTGTCCCGATAGAGAGCCTTTTTGCATCATCTTTGATCCCTTTTATATCTGGTACACCGTTACGCTGTATATTACGTAATACACCATTAACAAAAGAAGCAATTCCTTTATGACCACGCTGTTTTGCAATTTCCACTGCTTCATGAATTATTGCATAATCAGGAACTTTATCTAGGTAAACCATTTGATACACAGACATTCGTAATAGCATACGAACCCAGGCATCCATTTTCTTATTTTTCTTCACAAAACTGTCTAAATAATAGTCTAAAGTCATTTTCCGCTGAATTGTACCATAAACAATTTCTGTTAATAGCCCTTCATCTTTTGGAGCAATTCGCTTGGATTTCATCTCATTGTCGATTAGTAAATGGCTGAATCCACTATCTTTCTCAATGCGAAGTAATAAATCCAGAATTGTGTTTCGCAGCTGATATACTGTCATATTATTCACCTAATACCGTTCCAATTTTAATACGATCTTCTGAAGCTTGCAGGTAATCTTTTACAAACATTCGCTTCTTGCCTGCGGGCTGAATTTCTGTTACATTTATCCCTTTTTGGTTCCCACAAACAACGACAAATCCTTCTGTACCTATTTTTTCAACAATTTCACCCGGAGTTCTTCCGTCGTATAGTGTCTCAACGGGATTTCCCCACCAGATTTTCATCACATTTCCTTCATATGTCGTAAATGCAACTGGCCATGGATGCATGCCGCGGATTTGATTGTAAATAGCGATGTTATCTTGGTTCCAATCAATTTTTTCCTGTTCTCTTTTAATGTTTGATGCAAACGTAGCTTTTGAGTTGTCTTGTTTTTTTGGTTGCAATTCATTTAAGAAGAGCTTTGGCAAGGTCTCCATTAAAAGCGATGCGCCTGTTTGCGATAATTTATCATGCATTGACCCAACATGATCATCTCGTTCAATCGGAACTGCTCGTTGCGTGAGAATATCTCCAGCGTCTAATTTTTCAACCATGTACATAATGGTAATTCCTGTTTCTTTCTTTCCTTCCATGATTGCATAATGGATTGGAGCTCCACCACGCAATTCTGGTAATAATGATGCATGTACATTAATACAGCCATATGGTGGATTTTCAAGCAATTCGTTTGGCAGCAACTGGCCATATGCAGCAGTTACGATCAAATCTGGATTGTAGGATAGAATTTCTTCGTATTCATCCTTAAGTTTTTCTGGCTGAAATACTGGAATATTTGCTTTCTCTGCTTCTACTTTAACTGGAGGAGGCGTAATAACACGCTTTCTCCCTTTAGGACGATCTGGTTGTGTAACAGCTAGCACAACTTCATATTCAGAATTAATTAGTGTTTGTAAAACCGGAACAGAGAAATCCGGTGTACCCATAAAAACAATTCGTTTCATTTTATAGCCTTCTTTCTATTCAATAGCTTGTCTTACATCATATGGTAAGGTTGCATATCGACGGTAATTAGCAAATCGTTTTTCCGTATGTCGTCTGCAAAAATAGCTTTTAATTTATTTAAATAGGTTCGTAAGTTTGGTTCGTTTCTATATTTTATCATGCATTGATAGCGATATCTATCTTTGATCCGCGGAATAGGAGACGGTGTCGGCCCTAATAATACCGTTCCATCTCCGACATGCTGCGAAAGCATTTGGACAATTTGTTGTGTTGTCTGGACAGCTTTCACTTGATTCTCATGAGAAACCGTTACAAGTGCTAAAAAATAATAGGGTGGATATTGAAAAGCTTTACGCATAGCCATTTCCCGTTTATAAAAGGTTTGGAAGTCATACTGACTTGCCAGCTCAATACTATAGTGCTCTGGTGTATATGTTTGAACGATTACCGTTCCAGGAAGTTCATGCCTTCCAGCACGACCGCTTACTTGCGTTAACAGTTGAAATGTTTTCTCTGATGAACGGAAGTCTGGAAGGTGCAGCATTGAATCTGCTGTCAGAACACCAACTAGTGTAACATTCTCAAAGTCTAGCCCCTTCGCAATCATCTGTGTTCCTAATAATATATCTGCTTGCTTTTCCCCGAATTGCTTTAACAGCTTTTCATGTGCGCCTTTTCTTCTAGTAGTATCAACATCCATACGAATCACTCTTGCTTCAGGTAGAAGCTTTGTTAATGATTCCTCCACACGTTGTGTCCCTGTACCAAAATAGCGAATTAAATCACTTTCACATTCTGGGCAGACAACAGGTACCCTTTCTTCATAAGAACAATAGTGACATTTCATTTGATTACTGTTTTTATGATACGTTAAAGCTATATCACAATGTGGACATTCTTTTACATGTCCACAGTCTCGACACATGATAAAAGTTGAATAGCCTCTTCGGTTAAGCAACAATACGATTTGTTCCCTATTTTCAAGGCATTGTTCCATCTTTTCCATTAAGTCTCTGGAAAACATTGTACGATTTCCAGCATGTAACTCCTGCCGCATATCAACTATCTTCACTTCCGGCATGTCCATCTGATTCGTCCGCTCACTTAAAGTTGCTAGCTGGTAAATGCCTTTACTGGCTCTTGCATAAGATTCTAAAGCTGGAGTGGCACTTCCCAAAATAACTGGGCAGCTATTGGTTTTCCCGCGATGAATAGCAACATCACGCGCATGATAGCGTGGCTGATCCTCTTGTTTATAGGTCGTTTCATGTTCCTCATCAATAATAATAATTCCTAAATTCTCGAATGGAGCAAAAACGGCTGAACGAGCCCCGACAACGACTTTCACTTCTTTTCGCTGAACTTTGCGCCATTCATCATATTTTTCTCCTGCTGAAAGCGCACTATGCATTACAGCAACCATGGAGCCAAACCTGCCTTTAAACCGGTTGACCATTTGCGGTGTTAATGAAATTTCCGGCACAAGTACAATTGCTTCTTTCCCTTTATTCAAGACTTCTTGAATCGCTTGTAAATAAATTTCTGTTTTACCACTGCCTGTAACCCCATGAATCAGGAAAACATCATGCTTGTCCGCTTGAACTGCATCATTAATCGGTGCAATTGCCTCCTCTTGTTGTTTGGTTAAAGTCAGTGGTGTTGTTCTCTCGAATTCACGATTTTGATAGGGGTCACGCATTACTTCCTGTTGGTAGGTTTCCAGCAAACCTTTATCAACGAGCGTCTTAACTGTACTTTTGGTGGTCCCTACTTTCTTTAATAATTCCTGCTGTTCAATCGGCTTTTCATATTCCATAAAAAACGAAAGGAGGAGTTTTTGCTTTTTCGCATTTTTGTTTAAATCGTGTAATGCTTCCTCTAACAAGTACATATCTTTTGTAGGTTTAACCATTGTTACATGCTTTTTGGTAATACGAGATTTCACAAGATAATCAACGGAAATATCTCCTGCTTCAATTAACTTTTGAAGCTGGTAGTAACGAATAGAGGCTGCTTCAAACTCCGCAAATGGAATGTAGTCTCGACCAGCAAATAATAGTTCAAACGCTTCAGGAAGCTGCTCCTCTGTCATACGCACAAGTTCCTTCTCATAGGTCGACTTTAATACTTGCGGAAGCATTGCTTGTAATGCAGTAATCGATAAGCTAAGCGTCTCATTAGCCACCCATTTTCCGAGTTCAAGCAATTCTTCTGTCAACACTGGTGTGAAATCTAAAACATTTATGATTTCTTTTAGTTTGGTAAAAGAAGATTCACTTACTCTATCTACAACAAACCCCATGATTTTACGGGGGCCAAAGGGGACAATTACACGCATCCCTACTGTAAGCATTTCTTGAAATTTTTCAGGTATTACATAGTCAAACGTTTGGTTCGTTGAACTTGACGGTACATCAACAATAACTCTAGCTATATTCAAATTCATTCATCCTTCATATCACGGTCAATAAATTCTAAGATTCTTGCTGCTACTTCCCTTTTTGAAGCTATAGAAACCTCATCTTGATGCATCGCTTTATTTAAATAGGTCACCATATTGGTATCCCCTTCAAAACCCGCACCTTCTGCTGATACATCATTCACAACGATGGCATCTAAATGCTTCTGCAATAACTTTTTCTCTCCGTATTCGAGTGGGTTATTTGTTTCAGCAGCAAACCCTACCAAGAATTGATTTGTTTTCATTTCACCAAGTGATTTTAGAATATCTTTCGTACGCTCCATTTCAATTTGCCAATTACCATCTTGTTTTTTAACTTTTTGTTCATGTACAAGTTTTGGTCTGTAATCTGCTACAGCAGCAGCTTTTATCACAATATCTTGGTCTGCAAAATGTGCGTGCATTGCTTTATACATATCTTCAGCAGTCAATACGCTAACCCGTTTAACCTTTGGGTGTGAAATACGCTCCGAAACAGGACCAGAAACAAGTGTCACTTCAGCACCTAGTTCTGCAGCAACTTCTGCAAGTGCATAACCCATTTTTCCTGAGGATCGATTTGTAAAAAAGCGTACAGGGTCAACCTTTTCACGTGTTGGACCAGCCGATATTAGCACCTTTTTTCCGGCAAGCATTTGCTCTTTAAGCTGATGACTTTCAACTGCTTCAATTATACTTTCAGGTTCTTCTAATCGACCTTTTCCAACATACCCGCAGGCTAAGTAACCTGCTCCGGGTTCGATAAAGTGGTAGCCCCAATCCTCAAGTTGTTTCATATTTTGTATAACTGCAGGATGGGCATACATATGAACATTCATTGCAGGTGCAATGTAAACATCCGCTTCCGTAGCCAATAGTGTTGTTGATAACATATCGTCAGCAATGCCATTTGCAAGTTTACCAATTATATTTGCGGTCGCGGGTGCAATAATTGCAATATCTGCCCAATCTGCAACGTCAATATGAGCAATTTTTTTTGGATTTTTTTCATCGAATGTATCAATATATACAGGGTTTCTTGATAAAGCTTGAAACGTTAATGGTGAAACAAATTTAGCTGCACTTTCTGTCATCATTACTTTCACATTTGCGCCTTTTTGAGTTAATTTACTGGCAAGCGCACATGCTTTATACACGGCAATTCCACCAGAAACTCCGAGTAGAATATTTTTTTGATTAACCATTTATTTTACCCCTTTCAAACCTAATATCTAGTTGGAAACATCCCTAAAACATACTATCCTTGTACTTAAGCAAGTTTAGTAAAAAATTGGACTACGAGTACTTTTCCTATCAAAATAAAGTTGTTGTTTTTACATAACAGGATTAAACCGCGAACAAATGTGCGATGGGGTATAGAGCTTTTGCACTGCTTTGGAAATACACTTCGCTCGTACTGGCTTATTGGCTATTACAACAACGTTATCAAAAACAAAAGCGTCGCTCTAACCAGTCCGGATGAGCGTAGGCCGGTGACTCCTCTAAAATAAAAACCAATTTTCTTCGTGCGATGTAAAAGCTGACGGAGCATTCCTTGTCCTGCGGGAATAACACGTGTCTGAAGACTCACCGGAAGTGGTTTTCTTCCGGAAAGACTGAAGCCGTGCGCTAAGGTGCGCATCCGTCTGAAGCGATTCCGGACGACGACAGTTGCTCCTACCAAAGCAGTTAGTTCGCAATTGCCTTCAAATGCGATGATATGTAGTTACACTATTAAATATTATAAGCACTACCTTAGGCTCAGTTGGTTTTCTGTCAATTAAAGAACAGTATATCTTCTGTTTTTTTCATTCGTTCAAGACGCATTTTTTATTATCACACTACAACTATTGCATTAATTTAGTTATAACATATCGCAATACATATATCTTGTATAAAGCTACTTTATAAATGACGCAATGACAAGAATACCCTCCGTGAGAAAAGAACGGAGGGTAAACTTCATTATTTATTATCTTTTGCAATATATAATTTTTCAGCTTCTATTTCTTCCAACGCCATTCCAACATACTTATGAGATTTTGGTTTTTCAATCATCATATCCTTTGTATCACTTAATTCTCTTGCTCGTCTTGCTGACAACGTAACAAGTGTATATTTTGATTTTATTTTCTCTTGCAATGCATCAATTGATGGTTCTAACATCATTTTAATTCATCCTCCAATATTTTTTTATACTGTTTAGCAACTCGTTCTCGTTTTAAATGCTCACTTTTAATAATTGCTTTTACCTTGTCTACCGCATGCTCAACACGATCATTTACAACAACATAATCATAAGCATCCATCATTTCAATTTCCTTTCGAGCTTCCTTCAATCGATTAACCACTAATTCCTGTGACTCAGTACCACGATTCACAATACGATTTTTAAGTTCTTCTAGGCTCGGCGGGAAAAGAAAAATAAATACGCCCTCAGGAAAGTTCTCTTTTACCTGTAAGGCACCTTGCACTTCAATTTCCAAAAAGACATCTTGCCCTTTGGCTAACGTTTCTTCAACATATTTACGTGGAGTACCATAATAATTACTTACATATTTCGCATATTCTAATAGCTGATTTTGCTCTATTAGCGTCTCGAATTCTTCAATGGATTTGTAAAAATAATCGATTCCATCGAGTTCACCCGGGCGCATATCTCTTGTTGTCATCGAAATGGAATATTGCAGTTCCGATGCTTCCTCAAATAGTTTTTTTCTTACTGTTCCTTTACCAACACCTGAAGGACCAGAAAGAATAAATAAAATCCCTTTCTCTTCAATCAACATAGTACCTCCTAAAGCTCTAAAGAATAGATGGATAATCTATTCATCTGAAATTTCATCATTGCTAATTACCCGTTGTCCAACCGTCTCCGGCTGAACAGCAGATAGAACGACGTGGTCACTATCTGTTATGATCACAGCGCGAGTTCGTCTTCCATATGTAGCATCTACTAATTTATTATTTTCTCTAGCCACTGTAATAATCCGTTTTATCGGTGCAGATTCTGGTGACACAATCGAAATAATACGATTTGCCGACACCACATTTCCAAAACCGATATTAATTAAACTCAAGCTCAACTGACTTCCCCCTTGCAAAAGTTCTTAGAAAACTTGGCATGCACCAGTAAATGCCTTCATTGCACTTATGCAAATAAGAAAGGTTTAGACTAACTTATCTGCCAACAAATTTCGCTTTGTTTTTTATATATTTTATTCACATACCGTAAAAAATCTATATACAATCTTATTATCAAGGCAAGATTATCTATATTATACTTTATCCTAGTGGAAATTTACACTAAAAAATAAAACAGTAAAGGTTTATTGCATATCTTTCAAGGAATTTGATATGAATTGAAGCATTATTTTATATTAACTATATTTGCTCACAATGGTTTTCAGACAAAGCCTTTATTATTCTATATTTTGCACTTGTTCCTTCATTTTTTCGATCATACTTTTGAGCGAAACTGTCCATTCACTGATTGAAACATCAGTTGATTTTGAACCAATTGTGTTTGCTTCTCGGTGCATCTCTTGAATAATAAAGTCAAGTTTTCTACCTGCGGCTTCCTTGCTATTCATCGTTCTCTCAAAATGCTCGATATGACCTAATAGTCTTGTTATTTCTTCTGTAATATCCCCTTTTTCTGCCAGCAAGACAATTTCTTGATAGAATTTCCCATCTTTAGAAATTTCATCATCTACATAAACATGAATACGTTCCATAATTCTTTCTTGATATTCCTTACGTACGATATCTCTTTTCGTACGCAATTGTAACACCGTTTCAGTGATTGAACGGAGCCTTTCTGTCAAATCATTTGTTAAATAGACTCCTTCTTCCTGTCGCATAACCGAAACTTGCTTACATGCATCCAATGTTCCTTCCAGAATAAGCTGATGTACTTTTTCCAAAGAACCACCAGTATCCTTAATATGAAAAAAGTCTTGCATTGATGATAAAACTGTTAGTGGAATCTCACCATTCAAGTGGTATTTTTGCTTTGCTCTGTCGAGATGAGTCACATACTGATCTATTAATTCCCAATCTGCTTGTAGCGTTCGGTTGGAAAACCCATCTCCTTCAATGCTGATATAAACCTCAATTCGCCCTCGAGTAAACTGAGATTGAACGGTTTTTTTTAGTTTATCTTCTAAAAATAAAAAAGTCCGTGGTAGTTTGATTGCTATATCAAGAAACCGATGGTTCACACTGCGAATTTCAATTGTAACCATCGTATTTTCGATATGTAATACTTTTCTTCCATAACCCGTCATGCTTAACGGCATGTCAATCACATCCATCCTTTATTATACGTTAATCTCAAGAATTATAAACCTATTATACCATTCAAATCGGTAAGCTTCCTTTATTTTACATTATATAATAGATATAAACTTCGAATTAACACATAATGTTTGTGCGTATATCCGCTCCGGAAATATACTTCGCTTTCCGCGGGGGCTGGTGAGCCTCCTTGTGCTACCGCACTACGGAGTCTCACCGATGCCCTTCCTCCCGCAGGAGTCTACGTATATTTCCTACGCTAGTATTGGCTCACTGCTTATTATTAATAGAATACACTGAACAAGGTCATGCTCTAAACAGTCCGGGTGAGCGTAGGGCGGTGACTCCTGTGGGAACAGCACGTGTCTGAAGACTCGCAGGAAGTGGTTTTCTTCCGGAGAGGCTGAAACCGTGCCCACGGAAAGCATCCGCCCGGAGCGATCCCTGACGGCGATTGTTCCACAGATTAAGCAAATAATCACTAGTTCGGAGTTTCTTTCAAGTACGATGCAAGAACTGCAATAAAAAACCCGAGAATGTAAGTTAGACACATTTTCGGGCAGTATAATGATGTTTATTTTTTTGTGAAGCCGAATAAAACGGTTGGGATTGCACTTAATCCGATAATTAGCAACCAATCTCTCAATGATAGACTGACAGTATGGAAAATCGGCTGTAAAGGCGGCCAGTATATGACTACTAATAATAAAAGCAAGGATGAAATTACTGCAAAAACAAGATAAATGTTCTCAAAAGGATTTCGAGCAAATACAGAATGTTCACTCCGGCAATCAAACACATGAATTAGCTGTGCCAGAACAAGAGTTGAGAAAGCAGTTGTTTGAGCAAACATTAAATTGTCCGGATTATTTTGATACGTAATCATAAATCCAATCAACGTAACAATCCCGATTAAAATCCCTCTGCTAATAATTTTATAGCCTAGACCTCTTGAAAAAATACCTTCCCTAGGATTCCTTGGTGAACGTTTCATCACATCTTCTTCCGCTTGGTCTAGCCCAAGGGCCATTGCCGGAAGACCATCTGTTACTAAGTTCACCCATAGAATCTGTACCGGAATAAGTGGTAAAGGCATTCCTAGTAACATCGCAAATAGCATAACAAGTATTTCACCTACGTTAGAAGCAAGTAAATATCGAATAAATTTCCGAATGTTTTCATAGATATTTCTTCCTTCTTGAATAGCGGACTTGATTGTAGCAAAATTATCATCCATTAAGATCAAGGAAGACGCTTCCTTTGTTACATCTGTACCAGTAACACCCATACTAATCCCGATATCACTTGCTTTAATTGCTGGTGCATCATTAACGCCATCTCCAGTCATTGCAACAATATGTCCTTTTTCTTGAAAAGCTTTTACAATCTTTAACTTATGCTCTGGTGTAACCCGAGCAAAGACATACGTATCCTCGATTACATTGCTAAGCTCATCTGTTGACATTCGATTAAGCTGATGCCCTTCAAGGACAAGTCCATCTGTCGGAAGCAGCTGTAGGTTTTCAGCAATTGCTCTAGCTGTATTGACATGATCACCTGTAATCATAACTGTTTTAATTCCAGCTTCCTTACACTCTCTAATTGCAGACTTTACTTCTTTTCTTGGAGGGTCCATCAGACCATATAAACCAATAAGCGTCAATTCATCTTCCAATAGAGCTGAATCTAGTGACACATTATTTGAAATGTTTCTCATACCAATGGCAATTGTTCGTAAGGCCTTATTTGCCATCTCATTTATTGCACCTTCAATAAGTGCTTTGTTTTCCTTATTTAATAGCTTTCGACTATCTTTATCCATATAGAAGGCTGATCTAGGTAAGAGTACATCCGGTGCACCTTTCGTTATTAAAAAGCGCATTTGATTTTCGTCTTCTAGGACTACACTCATTCGTTTTCGGTCTGAATCAAATGGAAACTCTTTAATGATCCGAAATTTTTTACCAAGCTCATCTGTCAGTCCGAATTTTTTTGCCGCAACAAGAAGTGCACCGTCCGTTGGATCTCCATCAATATAATTTTTCCCTTTTTTCACTACTATCGAAGCGTTATTGCAAAGCATTCCATATGAAAGCATCGTTTCTAAATTTGGCAATGAAGGCTCTACTTTCTCACGATGCAGGAAAAAGTCACCTTGAGTCTGATAGCCATCTCCCGAAACATAAAGGTATTCCCCATTCAGGAAAATTTCTTTAACAGTCATTTGGTTTTCAGTCATTGTTCCCGTCTTATCTGAGCAAATCACCGATGCACAGCCAAGCGTCTCTACAGCTGATAATTTTCTTACAAGTGCTTTTTTACGAATCATACGTTGCACACCTAGTGACAAGGCTACTGTCACAATTGCCGGCAAACCTTCTGGTATCGCAGCAACCGCTAACGAAACCCCTGCCAGAAACATCTCATACATTGGATGTCCTTGTATCACTCCGAGGCCTACAACAAGTACAGTAAGGAGTATAGCGACAACGATTAATATCTTTCCGAGCTCTGCTAGTTTCATTTCTAGTGGTGTAATCATTTTTTTCGTATTCGCCATCAAAGATGCAATTTGCCCCATCACCGTGTTCATACCAGTTCCAACAACGATACCTACACCTGAGCCTCTTGTAATGAGTGTTCCCATAAAGCCCATATTGACTTGATCCTGTACATCCAGATCATCTTTAATGATTGCTGTTGCATGTTTCGCAACGGGAAGAGACTCACCAGTTAGTGCGGATTCCTCTGTTTCCATCCCATTTGATCGAATAATACGAATATCAGCAGGAATACGGTCTCCACTATTTACCTTAACAATATCCCCTACAACTACTTCTCTTGAGGATATTTTCTCCCAGCTCTCATTACGCAGCACATTTGCCATTGGAGCTGATAATTCTTTTAGCTTTTCCAGGGAATTTTCTGCCTTTTGTTCCTGAAAAAAACCGATAAAACCATTGACTAATACGATAACCATAATCGCAATAGCATCAACAAATTCTCCAAGCAATCCAGCTATTAGCGTAGCAGCGAGCAAAACAAGGACCATAAAATCCTGAAATTGCTTAAGGAAGATCAACCATTTGGATGTATTTTTCTTTGCTTCCAGAATATTTTCACCATATTGTTTTCTCCGCTCATTAGCCTGCTTTCCTGATAACCCTCTGTCTGCTGATACATGAAGCTTCTCCTCTACCTTTTCTGCATCTAACTGATACCAATTCATCTGCATTCCTCCGGCATTTAAATAGTACAAGCTAATTCCATATCTATGCATACTCATCCAAAAAAATGCTATAATTGCTTTTGAGGTGATGTTATGCCATTCGATGGAATTGTAACGAGAGCAATAACAGAAGAATTACAAGAAGAAATAGTACATGGGAAAATCAATAAAATATATCAGCCAACACAGACGGAGTTAGTTTTTACGATTAGAAGCCAAGGAAAAAATCATAGCTTATTGTTTTCTGTTCACCCCACCTATGCAAGATTTCATTTAACAGAAGATACATACACGAACCCAAAAGAGCCGCCAATGTTTTGCATGGTTTTAAGAAAACATCTTTCAGGAGCCATTGTTGAAGCAATTGAACAATTTCGCATGGAACGTATTGTAACCTTCACGTTAAAAACACGGAATGAAATTGGAGATATAAGTCATAAATTACTCGTAGTTGAGTTAATGGGAAAGCATAGTAATGTAATGATTGTTGATAAAGAAAAAGGACATATTATTGATAGCATCAAGCATATTTCCATGGCACAAAATCGATATCGTACGATTTTACCGGGGCAAGTTTATAAACTGCCTCCTTCACAAAATAAATTAAACCCACTTGAAATTGACGGAGAACAATTGATACGGAAACTTGATTTCAATGCTGGAAAAATTGATCAGCAAATGGTCGGAATCTTGGAAGGGTTCTCCCCATTAATTACAAAGGAAATTGTAACGCGTACCAATTTCGGGTCTAATGAGGTTTATATTGAAAAATTTGCGGAAGTGCAGCAGCAGCTACTCGATCATGATTACACACCGGCAATTTACCGAGCCGGCAAAGAAGATTTTCACGTTATTCCAATCTCTGCTTTCAATGGAGAGACTACCAAATTTCAATCGGTTAATAAGATGTTGGATTCTTTCTTTTCCGGAAAAGCAGAGCGTGATCGAGTTAAACAACAAGCGAAAGACTTATATCGTTTTATCAAAAACGAAAAAAGCAAAAATGAACGTAAATTAAAAAAGCATCAGCAAACAATTAAAAAGGCAGAAAAAGCAGAGCATTATCAAAAGATGGGAGAACTACTTACTGCACATATGCACCTTGTTAAACAAGGAGACGCGAGCATCAATGTGATTGATTATTATGATCCGGATCAAAGAGAGCTAACAATCGAGCTCAACCCAAATAAATCACCGAGTGAAAATGCTCAAGGATTTTATAAGACATACCAGAAGCTTAAAAACTCAAAACGGGTGGTTGAAAAAGAAATCATCCGTACAGAAGAAGAAATAAATTATGTTAATCAATTACTGCAACAGATCGACGTTGCACGGGTCGAAGATATAGAAGAAATACGTGAAGAACTGCGTGAAGAAGGATACTTGAAAAAGCAAAAATTTAGCGCTAAACACAAAAACAAACCAAGAATACCAGAACCTGAAACGTATGTGGCGTCTGATGGTACGATAATTGTCGTAGGAAAAAATAACAAGCAAAATGAATATGCCACCATGAAGCTTGCCCACCGAGATGATACTTGGCTGCATACAAAAGATATTCCAGGTTCCCATGTTATCATTCGAGCAAAAGAGTATAGTGAACAAACACTTTTGGAAGCTGCTGAACTAGCTGCCTATTTCAGTAAATCGCAGAATTCATCCTCTGTTCCGGTCGATTATACGAAAATAAGACATGTTAAAAAACCTAATGGGGCCAAGCCAGGGTATGTCACATACGATAACCAAAAAACAATCTATGTTACACCATCCAAAGATACTGTCGACAAATTAAGTAAAAAAAAATAGTGACAGAATCGAGAAAATCAAAAGCTGACTCGAAATCATTTTCGAAAATGAATTAGAGTCAGCTTTTTATAGCTTTAACTTTCGTGGAATAATTACAACCACTTATTTATCGTCGAAGCGTTTTTAAATATAAACAACAATATTATACTACTTGTGGATTTAATTTCACTTCAATATTTCCTCTTGTAGCCTTTGAATATGGACATGCCTGATGGGCTTGTTCTGCTAAATCTTGGGCTTCCTCTGGATTTAATCCTTCGATTTCAATATTTAATGTCACACCAATTTTATATCCATTATCTGTTTCATCTTTCATAAAACTTACCTCTGCTGTTGTTTCTGAATCAATTTTTAGATTTTGCTTTGATGCAACTAAATTTAACGCTCCATCATAGCAAGCTGCATAACCAGCTGCAAATAATTGCTCTGGATTTGAACCTTGCTTATCATCTTTATTTGATGCGGGATTAACTAGTTCCAAATCGATTAAGCCATCATCTGATTTTACATGACCATCGCGTCCATTTGTTGCTGTTGCTTTTGCAGTGAAAATTACATCGCTCATTAACGTTCACTCCCCTTTCTCGTATTTACGTATACCATTCCTTTTCCACACCATTGTTAAACATCGTCTAGAAAATCATGATCGAATGGCAGAATTTAAACGCCATCATGTGAGAAAAGTCGTATTCGTAAGTGCTGCTATAAATTTATCAACTTGTGGCAGCTTGCGGATTCCTTCTTGGTAGCTAAGCCACGTATAACGTGCTACAACCTCTCCGTCTAACTCTAGTGGGATATGCGGATATGTATCCATCAATGAAGAGGATACACTTTTAGGTAATACCGCCATGCCAATCCCCTGCTTCATAAATTGCTTACATGTTTCAATTTGATCTACGGTCATTGTTTTCAATGGTTTGATTTGATCTTGGTGATGATAAAGCCAATTATCTACTAGTTCATGCATACTGTCATCACTTTTAAACGAAATAAGCGGACGTTCTTTTATTTTATTATCAGGGAAGGGTTCTGTGTCAAACATATATAATGGATCATCAAAAAGTCTTATGGATGTTGTTTCCTTCAACTTTTCACCACGAATGATACAAACATGGTATTTTTTATGATCCCTTTTTATATCCTCACTAATTCCTGTAACAAGATCAATCGCCACTTTCGGGTACGCAGCAGTGAATTCCCCAAGAATGGCTGGGAGAAATCGTTGACTTATTAATGAGGAGCAAGCAATTGACAATGTTCCCTGGATATCTTTTCCTGTCTCTGATAATTTATTCTTTAACTCTCTTTCTCTTTCAACAACTTGTTTCGCATGCTCTAAAATAATTTCACCACTCGGTGTTGGCATAAGCCGTTTTGATGTTCGTATAAAAATCATCTCTCCAAAGTGCGCTTCAATGAATTTTAAACGCTGTGTTACAGCTGGCTGTGAAATAAGAATTAGCTTTGCTGTCCCTCTAATTGTTCCAACTTCATTCAATTTCAATAGTAACTCATAGTCATCGATTTTCATTAGAAACCCCCTGATAACTTTTTATGATTACTATTGATTATATATCAGTATTTTACTTATCGCACATATAAGCATAAAATAAATATAAGAATAATCTCAACTTTATAGAAGGAGGGAAATATTATGAAAGAAAAAATTAAAGTGCAGGAAATATTCGGCAAAAATAAAGAAGCCTATGTAACGAGCAGTACACATGCTGGCGGTACCGATTTAGAGCTGTTAAAGGAATGGTTAGAGCTAAAGTCAGACATGGTAGCATTAGATATTGCAACAGGCGGAGGGCATGTTACAAAGACTATATCACCATATGTTAAAACAGTAATTTCCACTGACATTACAAAGGAAATGCTAGAAAATACAGCCAATTATTTAAGTGATTTAACGAATACGCATTATGTTATTGCTGACGCGGAAAATTTACCATTTATCGATAATTATTTTGATATCGTTACCTGCCGTATTGCTGCACATCATTTTCCAGACGCAGGGAAATTCATTGATGAAGTACAACGCGTTTTAAAACCTTCGGGAAAATTTCTTTTCATCGACAATATTGCACCCGAAAATAAGCACTATGATGCGTTCATTAATGCCCTTGAAAAGATGCGTGATGATAGCCATATTCGTTCTCGAAAAATACCCGAATGGAAGTCGTTGCTTGAAAGAAATAAATTAAAACTGTTAAAAGAAACAAAGCGAAAAAAGACTCTTCCATATGCTGAATGGGTCCACCGAACTCTTGATTCTACAGACAAAATAGAAAAAGTATCCCACTACCTTAATGACGCACCTGAAACTATTCAGAATTATTATCAATTTAAATTTAATGCAGAAGGCGATATACAATCCTTTGCAATTGATGAATGGATGGCATTGTATGAAAAGTAATACATGAACTAGGATTGTAACAAAATAAATATTGCTTTATTTATATTTTATATAAACTGTGGATTAGTGTATTTAAATGGATTGTGCGTCTGCCCGCTCCGGAAATATACTTCGCTAGTATATGCTCACCAATTATTACTTGTGGTATTAATAAACACGATATCGATGCGCTTCCAGGCCGGGTGAGCGCAGGGCGGTGACTCCAGTGGGAATAGCATGTGTCTGAAGACTCACCGGAAGTGGGTTTCTTCCAGAGAGGCTGAAGCCGTGCCCACGGAAAGCATCCGCCCGGAGCGATCCCGGACGGCGATTGTTGCACATACTTGAAGAAAACAGCCGAGAAGTTAGTTCGTAGTTTCTTTCTTATAATAAACTTAAATCAAACACTATAAACTATTACGCCACTCTAGTAATTCAGATTTATTGGTTGTAGTCAGCTTGCCGTCTTCTACAAGCGCTTCTATTAACGCATCAAAGTTTGTTATCGTATCAAAGGTAATTGCTTCAGCTGCAAATTGATCTGTTGCTTTTTTTAATCCATATGTAAAGATTGCAAAGACAGCTAGAACGTCGGCTCCTTCTGCTTGGAGTGCTGTAGCAGATTCGATGGAGGATCCGCCAGTGGAAATTAAATCTTCAATAACAAGTACTTTTTGTCCCCTGGATATTTTTCCTTCAATTTGATTTCCCTTCCCATGTCCTTTTGGCTTTGAACGTACATAAACCATTGGAAGGTCTAATTTTTCAGCTAGCCACGCTGCATGAGGGATTCCAGCAGTTGCACAGCCTGCAATAATATCCGGTTTTTCCTCCATTGCAGCGATTTTTTCAGCGAACGCAGTTACGATTTTTTTACGTACAGCTGGGTAAGACATCGTCAAACGGTTATCGCAATAAATCGGCGACTTGATTCCCGATGTCCATGTAAAGTAATCATTTGCATTAATTTGTACTGCTTTTATTTCTAATAGCTCCCTTGTTAATTCATCCTTTAATGCCATGCTTCCACTCCTCGACTATTTGCTGATATGCTTCATACGGATTCGACGACTTTGTAACACTTCTGCCGACGACAATGTAATCTGAACCATTGTCCTTGGCGAAGCTCGGAGTTGCAATCCGTTTCTGGTCATTTTTATCTGAATCTGCCAAACGAATGCCTGGCGTTACAGTTAAAAAAGTATCTCCACATAATGCCTTGATTGACATCGCTTCATGCACAGAACAGACGACACCATCTGCACCATTATCATGAGCAACAGCTGCGAAATAAGCAGCATTATCAACCACATTACCCGAAATTCTTAGTTGTTCATTCAGTGTTTGCTGCTCCATTGAGGTTAAAATCGTAACAGCAATTAGTTTTGGGATCTTCTCATTGTTACTACTAACAAGCCCTTCTTTTGCATAACGAATCATTTCACCTCCACCAAGAGCATGTACATTAACCATATCCACCCCTAGACTAGCGATATTTCTCATAGCACGCATTACCGTCGTTGGTATATCATGTAATTTCAGATCAAGAAAAATAGGATGGTTCCGTTCTTTAAGCTTCTTAATAACAGCAGGGCCCTCATGGTAGAATAGCTCCATTCCAACTTTCACAGGTATGCCGTAAAGCTGGTTATTATCAAGAAATTGCTTTGTAGCTTGCCAATTTGGAAAATCTAATGCTAAGTAAATTTTCTCCTTCATACGGGTATAATCCCCTTTCCAATTACTTCTTCCACTGAATCAAATCCATAGCGCTCTAATGTTGCTGGCAATGCATCAATAATTTCAGGACATATATACGGATTGGAAAAATTCGCTGTACCGACAGCTACAGCACTTGCTCCTGCTAATAGAAATTCAAGCACATCTTCTGCATTTGTCACGCCGCCCATTCCAATAATCGGAATATTAACATGCTGTCTCACTTCATATATCATACGAATTGCTACTGGTTTTATAGCTGGGCCAGACAAACCGCCTGTTTTATTCGCAATCAATGGTTTTCTTGACTGCAAATGCATTTGCATTCCTGTCAATGTATTAATCATTGATAAACCATCTGCACCTGCTGCTTCTACCGCTTTCGCCATCTCAACTATATTAGTAACATTTGGTGAGAGCTTCACATAAACCGGAAGATTGCTAGCATTTTTAACAATTTCAGTGACCGTCGCTGCCATTGCTGGATCCGTTCCAAACTGGATGCCGCCTTCTTTTACGTTCGGACATGAAATGTTTAACTCAATAGCATGTACAAGCTCTGTTTCGTTAAATGCACGAGCAACTGCTTCATATTCAGTTGTCGTACTGCCAGCAATATTGGCAATGATACTTGTATCGTATGCTGCAAGAAATGGAACTTCATTTTCAATGATGTTTTTCACTCCAGGATTTTGCAAACCAATTGCGTTCAACATGCCAGATGCTGTTTCTACAACACGGGGAGTTGGGTTGCCTAAACGCTCTGTTCCAGTTGCTGCTTTCATGATAACTGCACCAAGCTTGCTTAAATCATAAAATGTACTATATTCTCTTCCGAATCCAAAGCATCCTGATGCAGGCATGATCGGGTTTTTCAACTCAAGACCGGGTAAATGTACTGCTAAATTTGTCATAAGGATACCTCCTGCGCATGAAATACTGGTCCATCACTGCAGATTTTCTGATAGCTTTTCCCGTCATTTGTGGGAATAACACATGCCATACATGCTCCAACTCCACAGCCCATCCGCTCTTCCAAGGAAATTAATCCAGGTTTTGTAGGAAGTTTTTTCGTAATTGCTTTAAGCATTGGAACTGGTCCACAGGAAAAGTAAGAATCAAAGTCCCCAGCTCTTTCAATGATGTCCGTAACAAAACCTGTTTCACCATATGAACCGTCATTTGTCACAATAAAGGTCTCTCCAAGTGCTCTAAACTTTTCCTCATAAAATACATTTGTTTTTGTCTGGAATCCAAGAATTGAAATGACCTGACATTGCTTTTCTGCAAGTTTTTTCCCAAGGTAGTACAATGGAGGAACGCCAATCCCACCACCTATTAAAAGATATGTTC
The DNA here is from genome assembly GCF_038002145.1 of Oceanobacillus sp. FSL W7-1309. Classification (NCBI taxonomy): domain Bacteria; kingdom Bacillati; phylum Bacillota; class Bacilli; order Caryophanales; family Bacillaceae; genus Oceanobacillus; species Oceanobacillus sp. FSL W7-1309. The sequence continues at coordinate 386,813 of NZ_JBBOBX010000002.1, read as the reverse complement.
CTTGTTTATCCTCAATCTGAAACCCATTTCCACTCGGACCAAGTACATTAAAGGACATACCAGCTTGATAGGTTGCAAGCTTTTCGGTACCTTTACCTAAAATTTTAAATAAGATGGTAACTGTTTCTTTTTCTCGATCGATATCCGCAATGGAAATAGGACGTCGCAAGGTATGTCCCTCAATTGAAGCATGCAAAAACTGACCCGGAATAGCAGTTTTACTAATAAACGTATTTTCAAGTACCATTTCAATTGTATCCAGTGCAATATTCGTTACAGATTTAATTATCATTTTTTCCTTTTGTATCATTGTCTTATAGCCTCTTTTTCTCCTATTGGTTTTGCGCTAAATGTTGTTGAATCAATCACATTTAAAATGGCATTTGCAGTATCCAAATTTGTTAAACAGGCGATACCATGTTCAACCGTCTGCCTACGAATTAAGAAACCATCTGACCTTGGCTTTTTACCCGAATTAAGTGTATTTACTACAAATTGAACATCCCCATTCTCCATAATCGAAAGTACATTTGGTTCGATTGATCCAATTTTTGCTACTTCAATAATTGGGAAATCTCCTGCTTCTCTTACATATGCAGCCGTGCCTTCTGTTGCATAAAGCACGAATCCAAGTTGATGAAAACGTTCAGCGACTTTCAGCATTTCTGCTTTATCCTTATCCGCCACTGTTAATAGGACCCCACCATCTTGTGGGACAGTATAGCCTGCAGCAATTAATCCTTTATACAATGCCTTTTCCAGTGTCTTATCATAACCGATTGCTTCCCCGGTTGATTTCATTTCAGGTCCTAAGAACGTATCAACACTTCGGAGTTTCTCAAAGGAAAATACTGGGATTTTTACAGATACATTGCTATCTTCTGGTAGAATGCCAGTCTCAAAGCCTAAAGCTTTCAATTTTTCTCCTAAAATACATTTTGTTGCAATAGCTGCCATGGTTACACCTGTAATTTTGCTTAGGAACGGAATTGTTCTACTTGCTCGTGGGTTGACTTCAAGAATATATACGTCTTCTCCACGAATAATGAACTGAATATTAATCAATCCTTTTACATGAAGTGCTTTAGCAATCTGTTCAGCAGCTGCCATACATTTTTGTTTTACCGAATCACTTAGCCGTTGTGGTGGATAGACTGCCATGGAATCACCAGAATGTACACCAGCACGTTCAATATGTTCCATTATCCCAGGTATAATCGTTGTTTCGCCATCACTTATAGCATCAACTTCAGCTTCAATACCAGTAAGGTATTTATCGATTAAAATTGGGTGCTCTGCGTTTAAATGATTTGTCTTTCTTAGATAGGCTTGTAACTCTTCGTCATCATAAACAATTTCCATCCTGCTTCCACCAATCACATAGGAAGGTCTTACAAGTACTGGATAGCCAATTTCGTCTGCAACCTCCAAAACTTGTTCCAGCTTCTGGACAGCTTTGCCCATTGGTCTTAGTAAATTCAATTCATCTAGTAATGTTTCGAATTTATCACGATCCTCTGCACGATCAATTGCTTCCAAGCTAGTACCTAAAATAGCAACGCCCCTTCGCTCTAATCCCGCAGCTAGATTAATTGCTGTTTGACCACCAAATTGTACGATAACTCCTTCTGGCTGCTCCAAGTCCACTACATGCATAACATCTTCAAGTGTCAATGGTTCAAAATAAAGCTTGTCAGAGATACTAAAATCGGTAGAAACCGTTTCTGGATTATTATTCATAATAATAGCTTCGTAGCCCATTTCTTTAATCGCAAGCACCGCATGAACAGTCGCATAATCGAATTCGATTCCTTGACCAATTCGAATTGGTCCAGAGCCAAGGACTAGAATTTTTTTACGATTTGATGCAATCGATTCATTTTCATCCTCGTATGTACTGTAAAAATAAGGCGTTGCTGATTCAAATTCAGCTGCACAAGTATCCACCATTTTATAAACTGGCTTCAAATTCTCATTCATTCGATATGTATAAATTTCATCTATTGATATGTTCCACATTCTTGCTATCTGTGCATCAGAGACACCAACACGTTTTGCCTTTTTCAAAATTTCTTTTGAAAAGTGCTGTTCCTGCAATTCTTGCTCAAGCTTTACTAACTTCTCGAATTTCACAAGAAAGAAACGATCGATCTTTGTTAACTGAAAAATTCGTTCCACCGTCATTCCCCTGCGAAATGCTTCAGCGATAACAAAAATCCGTTCATCATCTGCCTTTTCCATACGCTCTATGAGTTCTGTTTCGGAGAGATTCGTTAGAGATTTCAACCAGAGTTCTTCAGTTCCTAGCTCTAAAGAACGGATACCCTTTAATAAAGATTCTTCAAAATTACGTCCAATTGCCATCACTTCTCCAGTTGCTTTCATTTGTGTTCCTAATTTGCGGTCACCAGCTGTAAATTTATCAAATGGGAATCTAGGAAACTTCGTTACAACGTAATCTAGTGCTGGTTCAAATAATGCATACGTCGTACCAGTTATCGGATTGATAATTTCATCAAGTGTATACCCAACAGCAATTTTGGCAGCTACTTTTGCAATTGGATAACCCGTTGCTTTAGAAGCCAATGCAGATGATCTGCTTACCCTAGGATTTACCTCAATTATATAGTAATTAAAGCTATCCGGATCAAGCGCGAGCTGCACATTGCAACCACCTTCAATGGACAGTGCACGGATAATTCTTAACGAAGCATTTCGGAGCATTTGGTACTCACGGTCACTTAATGTTTGTGATGGTGCAACAACAATTGAATCCCCAGTATGAATACCGACAGGGTCTACATTCTCCATGTTACAAACGACGATTGCCTGGTCATTCTTATCTCGCATTACTTCATATTCAATTTCTTTAAAACCAGCGATATTTCGTTCGATAAGACATTGATCAGCAGGCGATAGTGCTAACCCATTCTTCGTTATTTCTTTTAGTTCCAGCTCGTTATAGCACATCCCGCCACCAGTACCACCAAGTGTATACGCTGGTCGAACAATTAATGGATAACCAATTTCTGCGGCAAAAACAAGCGCTTGTTCCACCGTATTGACAATCTTGCTTTCTGGAACAGGCTCTTTTAATGCGTGCATTAAATCTCTAAATTTCTCACGGTCTTCTGCCTTTTGAATGGCCTCTAATGTTGTTCCTAACAACTCCACATTGTACTGGGAAAGAACACCACTTTGGTCTAATGCCATCGCTAGATTCAGTCCAGTCTGTCCGCCAAGTGTTGGCAGTAATGCGTCAGGCTGTTCTTTGCGAATGATTTTTGTCAAAAATTCAACTGTTAATGGCTCCATATAAACCTTGTCAGCTACCGTATGGTCTGTCATAATCGTTGCCGGGTTTGAGTTTGCAAGAATAACACTATATCCTTCTTCCTTCAATGCTTGACAAGCCTGTGTACCAGAATAATCGAATTCCGCTGCCTGGCCAATTACAATTGGTCCAGAACCGATAACCAATATTTTTTGGATTGCTGTATTTTTAGGCATATACTTCTTCCCCCCGTTTCACTTGAGCCTCTTCAACCATCTGTAAAAATACATCAAATAAATCATTTGTATCCTCAGGTCCTGGTGATGCTTCTGGGTGATATTGTACAGAAAAAGCAGGGTAATTCCTGTGTCGAATACCTTCTACGGAATTGTCATTCAACGCTAATTGCGTTAGCTCAAGTGCTGTATGTTTCAACGATTCAGCTTTAACTGCATAACTATGATTCTGTGAAGTAAGGTACGTTCTTTCATTCTTTAAATCTTTCACGGGATGATTCGATCCACGGTGGCCAAATGTCATCTTCTCTGTGTCTGCACCACATGCCAGTGCTAGTAACTGATGACCGAGACAAATACCGAATATCGGAACCTTGCCTAAAATAACCTTAATCATTTCAATTGCTTCTGGAACATGCTTTGGATTTCCTGGACCATTTGTCAGCATTAATCCATCTGGCTTTAGCCGCAAAATTTCTTTTGCACTGTAATTATAAGGGACTACTGTTATATGGCAGTCACGCTTCGTTAATTCTCGTAAGATTCCATGTTTTGCACCGAAATCAACCATGATAATCCGCTTTCCACGTCCAGGAACAACATACGGCTTAACTGTTGATGTCTTTTTCACCTGATCAGTGGAGAGAAGTAGATTTTTCGCTTGATCAATAAGCACTTCTGATGAAACATCTACATTTGAAATAATAGCTTTCATTGTTCCATGCTTTCGAATTATTTTGGTCAGCTTTCTTGTATCCACCCCGGCGATTCCCGGAATACCATGCGCTTTAAGAAATTGGTCTAAGTTCTCCTCCTGCCTAAAGTTAGACGGTGCATCACACACCTCTCTCACAATTAATCCGTTAATAAAAGGAGTGACTGTTTCAAAATCATCCCTGTTAATTCCGTAGTTTCCGACAATTGGATAGGTCATTGTTACAATTTGACCACAATAAGATGGATCCGTTATTACTTCTTGGTAGCCAGTCATTCCAGTGTTGAATACAACTTCTCCGTTTGATTCACAATCACTTCCAAACGCTTCACCAATAAATATCGTTCCGTCTTCAAGAACCAATTGTCTTTTACGCATGAACTGCCTCCTTATACACTACTTTACCTTCTACCATGGTTACGACTGGGGTACCTTTAACACGCCAGCCGTCGAATGGCGTATTCTTTCCCTTCGAATAGAACGTGTCTTTATCGATAACATTTTCTTTTTCAAGGTCAACTACTGTAATATCTGCAACCTTTCCAACCTCAAACGATCCATACGGAAGGTTAAAAACGTCTGCTGGCTTTGCCGTCATCCATTTAACTAGCTGCAGAAGTGAAATCTTCCCTGTCTCTACTAAATGTGTATATAGAAGCGGGAATGCCGTTTCAAGTCCTACGATTCCAAATGGAGCTTTGATAAACCCTTTTGCTTTTTCTTCGGCTGCATGTGGTGCATGATCTGTTGCGATAAAGTCAATCGTCCCATCAAGCAATCCATCGATTAGTGCTTGCTGATCTTCTTTCGCACGCAGTGGGGGATTCATTTTGAAATTCGTATCTGCTTCGCGAATGTCTTCTTCATTTAATAGTAGGTGATGTGGTGTGACTTCCGCAGTAACATGGATACCTGCTCGCTTTGCGTCACGGATTACACGTACAGATTCCTTTGTACTTACATGACAAACGTGATAATGACAATTCGCAGCTTCTGCAAGCAGTACGTCTCTTGCAATTTGTACCGATTCACTTAAAGAAGGAATTCCTGGTAGGTTTAACCGTTCACTAACCTCTCCATCATGAGTGACACCACCATACACAATTGAATTATCCTCACAGTGTGCGACAATTGCTGCGTCACATGCTGCAGCTTCCTTCATGGCGGAAAGCATTTGGTCAGCCGTTTGAATGCCTACTCCATCATCGGTAAAAGCAAATGCGCCTAGTTCCTGTAATTCCTTAATATTTGTTCGTTCTTCCCCTTTTAGTCCCTTTGTTATTGCTGCATAAGGGAGAACGCGAACTTTCGCATCCGTGTTAATTTTTCCCCATAGTGCTTCCAATGCTTCTTTACTGTCTGGCACCGGATTTGTATTTGGCATAGCACATACTGTCGTATAACCTCCACGTGCTGCAGCTTCTGTCCCTGTCAAAATTGTTTCCTTATGCTCTCCACCTGGTTCACGTAAATGAATATGGACATCAATAAATCCTGGCAAAACAAGCTTTCCTTGTAAATCAATTATCTCGTCTGCTTCTTCAGAAATAATAGGTGCAATTTCTTTTACTTGTTTTCCTTCGATTAAAATTTCGCATACTTCGAATTCATTAGTAGCTGCTAACTTTTTGGCGTTTTTCAATAAAGTTTTCATTCATAATCCCCCATTCATTTAATACGTGTGACATAATTGCCATTCTTACATAGACACCATTTTCCATTTGTTTAAAAATTCGTGAGCGTCTGCATTCTACTAAATCGGTATCAATTTCTACTCCACGATTAATCGGCGCTGGATGAAGAATAATTGCCTCCTCCTTCATCTTCTTTTCTCTTTCTTTTGTTAATCCATAAAGATCCAAGTAATTGTTTGTTTCATTTTTTTGCACATGTCGCTCATGTTGAATTCGGAGAAGCATCACAACATCGCATATCTCTACTGCTTCATCAATTGAAATATAAGGAAATTCAAGCTCTGGGTCCTCAAATCCGGGAGCAGCACATAAGTATACTTCTACACCCAATCTAGCAAGTGCTTTTGCATTGGAGTGAGCAACTCGACTATGTTTGATGTCCCCGACGATTACAATCTTCAATCCTTCGATCCGTCCATATTCCTGATAAATCGTCAAGAGGTCGAGCATGCATTGTGTTGGATGCTCTGCCTTACCAGCCCCTGCATTAATCATTGGTATGGAAATCTTTCCTTCTAGCGCCTCATACCAATTATCATCTGGATGGCGCACAACTAAAAGGTTCGCTCCGATTGCTTCAAATGTCTTTGCTGTATCATAAAGCGACTCTCCTTTTCGTACGCTTGATGTGTCCTCATGAAAATCAAGTGCTTCAAATCCCATTTTTCGTTGCGCTACGATAAAACTCATTTTTGTTCTCGTGCTAGGTTCAAAAAAGAGATTGGCTGTAAACAATTGCCGAGTCAAATCCTTCATCTTCTGGTTTCGGTAGCTCTCTGCTCTTTGTATCATGGAATAAATATCCTTTTCTGTTAGCTGATCAACCGATATAAAATGTCTCATCATATCCTCTCCTTTTAAGTGAGCGTTTTAGGATTTCGGGTCGAACTTCAATGCTTTATGGATGTGATTACGGGTCTCCAGTTACCTACAGTGGTTCCCATTTGAATAGTTACAAGAGCAATAAAAAAACCTCTTTGCAAAAAGGCTGCAAAGAGGTAGACGTGTAGTGTATACACGCATTTCTTAACACAACCTTTCAAATCTCTCTGGATTTGCTTAAAAGTTGTAACTATTTATTTTTCATAGATCGAAACATGTTCTGCTTCATCCGTTTCATCAAGTTGAACGACTATAATCTCTTTATCAGAGGTTGGAATATTCTTACCAACATAATCTGCGCGAATGGGCAACTCTCGGTGACCCCGATCGACAAGTACACCAAGCTGGATTCTTGACGGTCTGCCAATATCCATTACGGCATCCATTGCAGCGCGAACTGTGCGTCCTGTATAGAGGACATCATCAATCAAAATAACATTTTTTCCTGTTAACTCTACATCAATCGTTGCAGATTTAATTTCTGGTTCATTATCTGTTGTCGCTTTTTCCAAATCATCACGATAAAGTGTAATATCAAGTTCACCAAGTGGAACGTCGATCGCTTCTATTTGCTTAATCTTATCGTGAACTCGTTTAGCAAGTGGAACTCCTCTTGTTTTTATACCTACAAGCACTATATCTTCGCCGCCTTTATTCTTCTCCAATATTTCATGGGACATTCTGGTCAATGCCCTATTGATGGCAGCTGTATCTAATATCTCTGTTTTTTTATTCAATCACTTGCACCCCGTTTCTTAGAAAACTTGGCATTCGCAAAGCATTTAGGCGAATGTCTTAGTTGCACTTATACAGGTAGGAAAGTTTTATACTTTCTTATCTGCATAAAAAATAAAAACCCTCTTCTCCTGTAGGAAAAAAGGGTTTTGAACATACGATACCTAACGAACAAACCGTTCCTTTTTAGCCTCACAGGACTATTATTTAAAGGTCACCTTTATTAATCTTCATTCATTATTACAAACTAATTATCATCTGTCAATACATATTCTTTATTTTTCCCAGGACTTCTTGAAAGACTTTTGGAGCTTCCACTTCAAACTCCATCCATTCATTTGTTCGTGGATGCGTAAAGCCTAATGTCTTCGCATGAAGAGCTTGACCATCTGCATCTAGTGTTTTACGTTGGCCATATTTCGGATCACCAACAAGCGGAAAACCGATATACCTCATGTGTACTCTGATTTGATGCGTACGTCCTGTTTCAAGCTGACATTCTACATGGGTATAGTCAGGAAAATGCTTGATAACTTTAAAATGCGTCACTGCAGGTTTACCACTATCAACAATTCCCATTTTTTGTCGGTCTTTTGGATCTCTGCCTATTGGTGCATCAATGATACCGGATTCGTGACCGATCTCTCCATGGACAATCGCTTCATATTTACGTTTTACTTCCTTCGTTGCTAGCTGTTCTGATAACTTCATGTGTGTGTGGTCATTTTTCGCTACGACAAGCAGGCCACTCGTATCCTTATCAATACGATGAACAATTCCCGGTCTTTCTACACTGTTGATTCCGGATAAATCCTTACAATGGTGCAAGAGTGCATTTACTAATGTACCAGTCTGATGTCCTGCAGAAGGGTGAACAACCATTCCTTTTGGTTTATTAATTACTATTAAATCAGAATCCTCATAAATAATCTCTAATGGAATATCCTCGCCTTGAATATTCAGCTCTTCAACTTCTGGAATAGACCATGTTAACACTTCGCCTGTTTGACATTTATAATTTGCCTTTACTTCCGCTTCATTTACGAATACATGCCCTTTACTAATCCATCCCTGAATCTGCGAGCGAGATCGCTCTGGGTTAATGGCAGCAAGCAGCTTATCGACTCTTGTTTTATTTTGTTCCTCTGTTACTTCATGTTGAAATTGTGTCATTTTTTGGCCTTTCCTTTCTTTCGTTCATCCATAATCGTTGCAATAATGACGATAATAACACCGATAGTTAAAGCAGAATCGGCAACATTAAAAATAGGGAAATTATAATTAAAAATATAGAAATCAGCAAAATCAACTACTTCCTGATGGAATAAACGATCAATAAAGTTACCGATTGCGCCACCAAGAACGAAGCTAAGGCCAATTGCTAGTAATGTATCGTTTTTGGCAAACTTTTGCATGTAATAGATAATGCCGATTACAACGACCGCTGTTACAATATAGAAAAACAGCATTTGACCTTGTAAGATTCCCCAGGCTGCTCCTGAATTTCGATGTGATGTAATATAAAAGAAGTTTTCGATTACCGTTATCCGCTCACCAAGTTCCATCGTGCTTACAATTATCCATTTTGTTAGTTGATCGATTCCGATAATAAAGAGCGCGATGACATAATACCAGATCATCTTTTATCCCCCGCTTCATCCGTATTCACAAGAAGTTAAAAACCTCTATCAAGTCTTTTTTTATAGTATACTTTATTCTTCACTTTTTCAATAATAATAGCCCCCTTATTTCAAGAGGGCTATTATGAATTACACGCTTTTCATTATTCGGTATAATGCTCTTTTACTACTGCTGCACACCGCGAGCATAGTTCCGGATGGTCATGGTCCTCGCCAACTGTTTCTGAAGCAACCCAACAACGTTCACATTTTTCCCCAGGGTGCTTTTCAACAGCTACATCAACAAACTTGTATTCTTTTGCAGATGCATTGCTTTCGCTTAAAACAGCTTCAGATACGATTAAGAATTGATGTAAATGTTCCATATTTGTTAAGACTTCTTTTGTTTCCTCATCTTTTGGAACAATTGTAATTTTTGCTTCTAATGATTTACCGATAACTTTATCATTTCGTGCTTCTTCTAATGCTTTCAGTACATCATCACGAACATTCATAAAATGATTCCACTTCGGAGCTAATGCGTCCATTCCAGCAATTTCTCTTGGTTCTGGAATATCTGTCAATTGTACACTCTCTGCTTCTGCCCCTGGGATATATTCCCACACTTCATCTGTTGTATGTGGAATGATTGGTGTGAGTAGCTTAACCAATGTTGTCAATACTTCATAATAGCCAGTTTGAATACTACGACGACGTTTATTGTCAGCTGCCTCGATATAGAGAACGTCTTTTGCAAAGTCTAGATAGAACGAGCTTAGATCAACTGCACAGAAATTATGAATTTGGTGGAAAATTGGTGCATACTCATACTTCTCATAGCTTTCACGCACATCAGATAGCAATTTCTGTAAGCGATGCAGCATGTAACGATCCACTTCTTCCAATTCATGTTCAGCTACTGCATCTGTTGCTGGATTAAAATCAGCAAGGTTCGCAAGCAGGAAGCGGAATGTATTACGGATTTTACGATATGCTTCTGAAGTTTGTTTCAAAATATCGTTCGAAATACGTACATCGGATTGATAATCAACAGAAGCAACCCATAAACGTAAAATATCAGAGCCAAGCTGTTTTTGCACTTTGGATGGCACGATGACATTTCCAAGTGATTTACTCATTTTTCTTCCGTTACCATCAAGTACAAACCCATGACTGATAATCGTTTTATAAGGTGCTTTCCCTGTAACTGCTACTGCTGTTGATAATGAGGAGTTAAACCAACCACGATATTGGTCACTTCCTTCAAGATAAATATCTGCTGGTCTACGATGATCATCACGGTTCATTAATACTCCTTCATGAGAGGAGCCGGAATCAAACCAAACATCCATAATATCTGTTTCCTTCGTGAATTGACCATTCGGGCTATACTCTGATGTAAATCCTTCTGGCAGCAAGTCCTTCGCTTCACGCTCAAACCATACGTTTGATCCGTGTTCTTTAAACAATTCAGAAACATGATTAACCGTTTCGTCTGTAATAATCGGTGTACCGTCTTCACCATAAAATACAGGAATTGGAACACCCCATGCTCGTTGTCTTGAGATACACCAGTCTTCACGGTCACGCACCATATTGTAAAGTCTCGTTTCACCCCAGTTTGGATACCAGTTTACTTCCTTAATTTCAGAAAGAATATCTTGACGGAAGTCTTTAATAGATGCAAACCATTGAGCTGTTGCACGGAAAATTGTCGGCTTTTTCGTACGCCAATCATGTGGATAGGAATGTGTAATAAAGCTCATTTTTAATAGTGAACCTGTTTCTTCCAGTTTTTCGGTAACCACTTTATTGGCAGCATCGTAGAATAAACCCTCAAAACCAGGAGCTTCTTCCGTAAATACTCCTTTATCATCAACTGGACAAAATGCTTCAATGCCATATTTTTTTGACACATAGAAGTCATCCTCCCCATGTCCTGGAGCGGTATGAACACAACCAGTTCCAGCATCAGTCGTTACATGTTCACCAAGCATTACGAGCGAGTCACGATTATAGAAAGGATGTTTTGCTACAACACGATCTGCTTCTTGACCTTTAAATGATTTTACGACCTTTACATTTTCCCAGCCTAGTTCTTCAGCAACATCTTCCAGTAAAGCGTGTGCAAGTACATACTTTTCACCGTTTGCTTCTACTACGTTGTACTCTAGATCGGGATGCAAACTAATTCCCAGGTTAGCTGGAATGGTCCATGGTGTTGTCGTCCAAATGATGAATTTCTCTCCACCATCGAATAAGTCTTTTCCATCACGAACTTCAAACGCCACATAAATAGAAGCTGAACGCTTATCCTGATACTCAATTTCTGCCTCTGCTAATGCCGATTCAGAAGAAGGAGACCAATAAACCGGTTTTAAGCCTTTGTAGATATAGCCTTTTTTTGCCATTTCCCCAAATACTTTAATTTGTGCAGCTTCATAGTCTTTCGTCAGTGTAATATATGGATTATCCCAGTCACCACGTACACCAAGCTGTTTAAATTGTGTGCGTTGACTATCCACTTGTCCGAGTGCATATTCTGCACATAGCTGTCTAAATTCAGCTACACTCATTTCTTTTCGTTTGACTTTCTTGTTCTTCGTTAAAGCTGTTTCAATTGGCAGTCCATGTGTATCCCATCCTGGAATATATGGGGCATGGTAACCCGTCATGGATTTATAGCGGGTAATAAAGTCTTTCAAAATTTTATTCAATGCATGCCCGATATGAAGATCTCCATTTGCATACGGTGGTCCGTCATGTAAAACAAATAACGGTCTTTCTTTTGTACGTTCAAGACTCTTTTCGTATAGATTTGCTTCTTCCCATTGTTCTTGACGTTTTGGCTCTTTATTTGGTAAATTTCCTCGCATAGGAAATTCTGTTTTCGGCATTAATAATGTTTCTTTATAATCCATTTATGCTTCCTCCTTAAGTTATTTAATGGCGCTTGCGCTTTTGAATACAAAAAAGCCTTCTTCATCCCAAAAGGGACGAGAAGACTCGCGGTACCACCCTTATAAATTCAAAATTGATATTTTAAATTCACTCGACATCCGTAACGGGGATAAGCCGTCCATCACTACTAAATTTCACAATGGATACTCAAGAGTGATTTTCTAAAAGAGTGCTGTACCAGGCTCACACCATCTCCTAGCTCGCTTTTCAGCAACGTCCTTTTATACTTTCTCTTTCAACGTATTGTTATTATAATTGACATATCTTGTATGAATTATATGTAATATTTTTAAGAACGTCAAGAACTATGATTCATTTTCAATCAACTCGAGTTCTTCGCCTAACTCTGTTTTAAATAATTCTTCCCAATCGTCCGTACCAAGCATATCTAATTGAGCCTGTACAAGCATGCGTAATCTTGTGCGGAAAACTTTAGCCTGCTTCTTCAATTCTTCGACATCCATTGAAATACGACGCGATTTACTTAACGCTTCATTAATGATACGGTCAGCATTTTTTTCTGCCTCTTTTATAATAAGCCTGGATTCCTTTGTTGCATTTCCTTTTACTTCTTCTGCTGTTTCTTGTGCAACAAGAATGGACTTATTTAGGGTTTCTTCAATATTTGTAAAATGACCGAGTCTTTCATTCAGCTGGTTCACTTTCTCATCCAGCTCTTTCTTTTCTCGAATGACCATTTCATAATCCTTAATCACTTGATCCAAGAACTCATTTACTTCATCTTCATCATAACCACGGATTTTTCTCGTAAATTCTTTATTATGAATATCTAATGGTGTTAATGGCACAGTGGCCACCTCCTCAAGGTATAAATATATTAACGTAAAATCGAATGTTCTCAAAGTTGTATTTAAATCAATTCGACAAAAAAACAGGAAATCCTGCAAGAACTATAAATTATTTTAAAGATGCAATACTAATTTTCCATTTATCCTTTTTCGTCATCCCATTTATAGCAGTTAATTTGCTTCGGCCTTTTCCACGCAATGAAATCATATCGCCCTCTTGCAGTTGAAATTTAGTATCGTCAACAACCTTATGATTCACTTTCACCTGCAATTTTTCAATAAATGCTGAAGCATCTTTTCTTGAAATATGATAAATTTCCTTGATAACAGCATCAAGTCTTAAAGAAGAAACTGTTTTGTCTGCTTCTACCCATCTTTCTTGTTTTTCTTTCAAAAGAGTAAGCGGCTGCTCGCCAAATGTAACCGTCGCTTTTTTTATTGCATTCAGATTTGCTGTAACATATGGACTTACTTCATCTGCCAGTACAATTTGAATGAGGCCGTCTGCCGCATAAATATCTCCTAGCTTCGTACGCTTTATCCCCATTGATAAAAATGCGCCCATTACATCCCGATGTTCAATGGTTATAAATTTATCTGGATAGGTTGTCTGCAATAAGGTCAGCTGAAAAGATTCTTCTGCTATTTCCTCATAAAAAGGAGCAATTACCATTCGTTTTCGTTCCGTATTTAATCCTCCGCCATGCTTATCAAGTTTTAATTCAGGATTATTCAAACCGACAAGCATTTCGACTAACTGTTGTTCGCGTGGATCGAGAAAGTCTGTCAGCTTTGGCTGGAATGTCTGCTCAACGCGTTCCTTCCACGACAATACTTGATCAATAAAAGGCTGTTCTTCTTTTCTAAAATGCTGGTAAATATCCATCCTGTTACTTCCTTTAACATTTTGTTCGTCAAAATCTTTTTAGCATAATAACGCTATACGTTCTAAAATAAAAACATTTGGAAAAACTGAAGCAGTCCTGCTCGAGCTAAATGAAGAACAAGGATCCCAACAATTGGCGAAATATCGATCATACCAATTGGTGGGATAAATTTACGAAATTGCTCTAGGTAAGGCTCACAAATTTTGGTCAACATTTGACCAAAGGATGATTCCCTTGCTCCTGGGAACCATGACATGAAAATATACACAATGAGTGCATATCCATAGAATACAAATGCATAATGTAATATTGTATATAATTCAACCATCCACTACTACCATCCTTTTTCAAATTCATCTTGTTGGGCAAATGCTTCGGATATTGTTCCTGAAACTTCAACATTGTCCGGGGTGCATAAAAATGTTTCAGAGCCTAGCTTCTGAATATCACCATTAACAGCGTATACCGTGCCACTTAGAAAATCAACAATACGTTTTGCTTGTTGATGATCAACGCGTTGTAAATTAATGACAACGGCACGTCTGTTTACAATGTTATCTGCAATTTCCTGCGCTTCGTTATAGGTTCTTGGCTCACATAATACCACTTTTGATGTAGATTGCTGCATACTAGTTAAGCTTACAACCTTTTGTGTTTGTTGCTTCGTACTTTCTTTACTCTCTGGGGTAATCTCTTCCTGTTGATATTCGTACTCATACTCGTCATCCATGGTGAAATAATTTTTAATCTTATTCTTAATACTCATTCTCTCACCTCTTTACTTAAGTTTGCGATCATTCACCAACTAATTGGGAGCCAATGCGGATATGGGTTGCACCCTCTTCAATCGCAACTTCATAATCATTGCTCATCCCCATCGAAAGAAATTCACATGGTGCATGATGCAATTTCTTTGCTTTGATACGGTCTCTTAATAATGCTAAATCCCGAAATACTTTCCGAATCTCCTCTTTGTCTTCAATATGGGGTGCCATTGTCATTAATCCAACTACATGAACTTTTTCGTATTTCTCGATTTCCTCAATAAAAGGAATTACCTCTTCTACGCTCAAGCCATGTTTGGAAGCTTCTCCACTGACATTTACTTGTATAAAGCAATCGACAGGTGCTGATGCTCGTTTATTAATTTCTTTTGCAAGTGAAGCCCTGTCTAAAGCATGGAGCATATCAATTTTGTCAATAATGTCTTTTACTTTTCGTGACTGCAAGGTTCCAATAAAATGCCATGTTACTTTATCAGCAATGTGATGATACTTTTCTAAAAAACCTTCATTTCGATTTTCGCCAAGATTTTTAACTCCTGCTTCAACTGCTTCCTCGGTTCGTTCTATTGTAGCATATTTCGTAACCCCAATAACGTTTATTTCGGAAGGTTTGCGCCCACTATTTTTACATGCTTGTCCTATTTTCTCTTGAATGACTGCCAAATTTGCTGCGACTTCCATAATACGTATAACTCCTCCATCATGTAATCACCCTTGAAATCCAATAAACCCTAACATTCTTCCAGTCTTACCATGGTCTCTCCGATGAGAGAAAAATAATTCATCATCACGATAAGTGCAATAATTTGTTACCTCTATATTATGACGTAATACCCCAGATTGTAAAAGGATATCTACATTTAATTGCTTTAAATCTAATAAAAATCGATTTTTGCCGAGTGAACGTACCGCATTTTCCCTCTCCCCTGCTCGAATCGATTGAATCACCCGCTCATCTACTTCATAATTCTGCTGTGAAATACAAGGACCAATCGCTACGAATAGGTTTTCCGGTTTCACACCAACTTTTGCAAAAGCTTCCACCATCTTCTCAGCAATTCGGTTAACAGATCCCTTCCAGCCAGCGTGGGCAATTCCAATATATTCCGTTATCGGATCGAAGAAAAATAAGGGTACACAATCTGCAAAGAAAGCTGTACATAATACTCCTTTTTGGTTGGTTAAGAGCCCATCCGTGCCTTTAATGGAGCTTGTATAAGAAGTTGAACCTTTCCCCTTATCTTGATCCGTAACATGTGCAATCTCCGTTCGATGTATTTGTTCCCCTGACACCCAGTTTTGCAGTGAAAAGTTCAGCTTATCTGCTAATCGTTCACGGTTACTTATAACATGCTTCTGTTCATCAGCAACATGGAACCCAAAATTCAATGTATGATAGGGGTACTCGCTTACACCACCGTTTCTAGTAGTAAAGCCCACGACAAGTCCAGGGTGTTCTGTTTGCCACTTTTCTATGTTGAGATATGCGTTATCTTTCTCTTTAAAGACTTCATTCATTATAATCCTCCTGATTAGAAAACTTGGCATTCACCAATCCTCTTGGCTAATGCTACAGTGCACTTCTGCAGTAAAGAAATTTTTATATTTTCTTTACTGCAAAAATAGACTTGTCTTATTTTATCATATTTTGGCTTTCAACTAAGCTTTTTCATGCAATCTCTATTTTACCGTACCATATAAACTTGGTCCCTGGACATCATTGACAAGAATCACATCGGAACCAATTCGAACAATATGATCCCAGGAAATCAATAATTCGTCCGCCTTTCTTAACATTCCACTCTTTTTGTCCTTCGTTTCCACGACAATTGCAATAATTTTCCCTGTATTACCGTCAATTTCTAAATCTGTAATATGGCCAAACCTTCTACCATCATCAATTATTATAATTTCTTTCAACTGTAATTCTGATAATTTAATCATTGTCCTCACCTGCCTTATTAGTTGTCAAAATAGTCCGTTGAAAATGACACTTCGAGAGCAGTAGACCATCGATTAAGTACCGACACGTACTGTGTCCAATATCGAAGTCAAAACAACAAGCGAGAAGATCGTTGGCTTGCTTTTACACTCATTGCAGAAGAAAATCGCTTTTACTGTCCGCAAGAACGTCCGCTCAATGCATCGACGCCTTATACTGCTCGGTCCTTTTCGTCCTCCTCTTTTTGAACACGTACTTATTAAACTATATGCGAACACATCAATTTATTTCATCTTTACACAGAAAAAATCAGGAAAGACAGGTGAAAAACCTGTCCTTCCTGATTTTGCATGATTTATTTAAATCTTTATTCAAACATTTGCTTATTCATTTGACTGATTGCAGCTTTCTCTAAACGAGATACTTGTGCTTGTGAGATGCCAATTTCATCAGCAACTTCCATTTGCGTTTTCCCTTGAAAGAATCGTTTATTCAATATCATTTTTTCACGTTCATTTAATTGGTGCATCCCTTCTTTTAATGAAATTTTATCAACCCAGGTTGAATCCTTGTCTTTATCATCACTAATCTGATCGACAACAAATATTGGATCACCACCATCATTGTAGATTGGTTCGAATAATGATACAGGATCTTGAATCGCATCAAGAGCAAACACAATATCGGAATGTGGAATTCCCATTTCAGCGGCAATTTCTGCAGGAGTAGGCTCTTTTGATGTCTTACTAATTAATTTTTCTCTCACCTGCAGTGCTTTGTATGCAATATCACGTAAGGACCTAGATACTCGGATTGGATTATTATCCCTGAGGTATCGTCTTATTTCTCCAATAATCATCGGAACAGCATACGTGGAGAATCTTACGTTATGTGATAAATCAAAATTATCGATTGATTTCATTAGTCCAATACAGCCAACTTGAAATAAATCATCTACATATTCTCCCCGATTATTGAATCGCTGTATCACACTTAATACAAGCCTTAAATTCCCATTAACAAGTTCTTCTCGAGCAGAAATATCTCCTTCCTGCTGCATTCTTACAAATAGCTTTTTCATTTCTTCATTTTTAAGTACAGGTAGTTTGGATGTATCAACACCACATATCTCAACTTTATGTCTAGTCATTTAAGTCAACCCTCCCAGTCGGTGATGCTGTTCAAGGACAGTATCTCCCCGGCAGAGGGTTTTTATGCACGTACAGATTTTAGAAATACTGTAAAATGTTGATGAAAACCTTATAAAATATGGCTACACCATTTTATTAAATTCTTTTTTCAATCTGCGAATAATCTTTTTTTCTAAACGTGAAATATAGGATTGAGAAATTCCAAGCATATCCGCAACATCCTTCTGGGTCTTTTCCTCTTGACCAATTAATCCAAAACGCAGCTCCATGATTTGTTTTTCACGGGCATTTAATTTTGATAATGCACTTTTCAACAAAGTTTTATCCACATTTGATTCGAGGTTTTTTGTAATTATATCTTCATCCGTACCGAGAACATCGGACAATAGAAGCTCATTCCCATCCCAATCGATATTTAATGGTTCATCAAATGAGACTTCCGATTTAAGTTTATTATTTCTACGCAAGTACATAAGAATCTCGTTTTCAATACATCTTGATGCATAGGTTGCTAACTTAATTTTCTTTTCTGGATTGAATGTATTTACCGCTTTTATTAAGCCAATTGTACCTATGCTAATTAAGTCCTCAATATTGATACCTGTATTTTCAAATTTACGTGCAATATAGACGACAAGGCGAAGGTTACGCTCAATCAGCATCGCTCTCGCTGCCTTGTCGCCTTTCGGTAATAGGATTAATAATTCTTGTTCTTCCTGTTTCGAAAGGGGAGGAGGCAATGCTTCACTTCCACCAATATAGTAGACTTCTGATGACTTTAATCCTAATTTAATTAATAATTTGTACCAGCGCAATTTCAGTTTGATTTTCCATAGAGCCATACTCTCCACTCCCTTATGCTGTTTGTATAGTAGCTAATTTAATGATTTGCGGATGCAATAAACAATGATAGCTTTGATCCCTAACTAATACGCCAAACTGAATACCGATTAGTAAATTGCTTGTTGTAAGCTTCTGACTCCCATAATGTATTTCAATATGATCTGGCCTAATCGCTAAAAGGAAACCACTTTTTCCTTCAACACCTTGATACGGAATCATTTGTACTTTGTGCTGCCATTTTTCTGGAACTTGATCAAGTGCTAAATGATGATGCACTTCCTCTAATTGCTTCCATTCTTCTTCAGAAAACCACTGCTTCAGAAATATTTCATCACAAATAACTACTGCCCTTTTCGTTAGTGGATCAACTAGCTGATTACCGCTATCAATAAACCCTTTGGTCATAAATGAATTGTTATTCATTTGAATGGTCACTTCGCATAATTGGTCATAACGAATTTTCTCACTTGCATGCTCGTCCATACGGTGCTTTGTAAAATACCATACGATTGGGAATCCGATTAAGATAAACAGCCAGCTAACTGGATCACCATATCCTTTATTAAATGTTAAAATTCCATTGCCTGTAATTGACACAGGGTTTGCAAGCATAAAGTATATCCCTGTCAATCCACCTCCAATTGCAAATGATGTAAAGTAAAATAATAATAATAATTTCATCATGCGATAAAAACCTGCATATCCGAAGGTACATAAGATAATAAAGAATGAATAAATTAATTTACCCAGTACCCCATTTATAAAGGAGTCTGGAAAAAATAGCGTAATGGGTACAATTAATGAAGCGATAAATGCCCCAAAAATGATTCGTATTTTCCCTACTGCATCCCTTGCTAAAGCTTTTGTAAGCATTAACAGCATTAAATCCAGAAAAAAATTCAATGCCCAGACGGCATCAAGATAAATGGTCAATTTCTCTCTTCCTTCCCGGCAAATCATTTTCGGAATATTTATTTTCAGGAGGTATTTTCATAGATAATCGAAACCCCAGATTTGAGGAATTACTAACGAGTATAGTAGAGTGCGGAAGCAAAGTCTGTCACTTCTTGTGTGCGTATAAAAGCTAATTTTCACTATTTGTCTATAAGTTTGTCGGGGATAATTTGTCTCTTTTAAAGCTAACGTATATTCATACGGATTGACTGTCTATCGATTTTTGCGTTTTATGTCAAATACTTCTAAAATCAACATGCATAAAAATAGCGCTAAACCAATATAACTGGAATTGTATAATTCTTCCTATATAAATACAAAGCCTTCACATATATACGCTTTGTGATCTGCTGCGCTAACGTAAACTAACACTATTCTAGATGCTTCATCACATTTGAAAGAAAATCCGAACTAGTGAATATTTGCTTAATCTGTGGAACAATCGCCGTCCGGGATCGCTCCGGGCGGATGCTTTCCGTGGGCACGGCTTCAGCCTCTCCGGAAGAAAACCACTTCCTGCGAGTCTTCAGACACGTGCTGTTCCCACAGGAGTCACCGCCCTACGCTCACCCGGACTGGTTAGAACAACATTTTTATTTTGATAAACCATGTTAGTATAGCCAGTGAACCAGCACTAGCGGAGGAAACACACGTAGACTTCTGCGGGATACGTGGCCAGAGTGAGACTCTGAAGAACGGAGTTCGAAGAGGCTCACGGGTCACCCGCGAAAAGCGTAGTGTGTTTCCGGAGCGGGTATTCGCACAATCTCTCAATGCGCATTAATTAGAAGTTTATATTAATTGTAAAATAGAGAATATGTTCATCACGCCTCGAGGGCAATGTTAAGGATTGTTTTGGAGGAAGCTATGCCGGGTGGTGAATAGAGGTTATGGAATTGAAAATAGAGCAGATGAATGTAGCTCATCTGCTCTATTATGTCTTCGTACAAGTTATTTTTTATCGATTACGGTTTCGATTTCTTAAAAATGTAGGAATATCAAGCTCGTCGTCCTCTTGTCTAACACGAGGCTGTGGCTGTTGTTGCTCACGCTGCTCGCGCTGCTCTCTTTGAACAGGTTCTTCCCTCGTGGCAGCATGCTGGTTATGACTAGCCATAGGACGATGCTGTTTTTGCTTAATTTCTGCTTTTGGTTGTACAGTCTCATCAAAACCTGTTGCAATTACTGTAACAACAATTTCATCATTTAGATTCTCATTAATAACGGATCCAAAGATAACGTTCACTTCTTTATCTGCTGCTGAAGTAACTAAATCTGCAGCTTCTTGAACTTCATAAAGGCTTAAGTTCGTACCGCCAGTAATATTCATTAGGATACCATGTGCACCATCAATAGAAGTCTCCAGTAGTGGAGATGAAATTGCTTTTTTCGCAGCTTCTGTTGCACGCGTTTCACCAGTTGCAATACCAATTCCCATGAGTGCAGAACCTTTATCAAACATAATTGTTTTAACATCAGCAAAATCAACGTTAATTAGACCTGGCTTCGCAATTAAATCTGAGATACCTTGTACACCTTGTCGTAACACATTATCTGCTTCACGGAATGCTTCAAGCATTGGTGTGTTTTTGTCTACAATTTCAAGTAAGCGATCATTTGGAATTACGATTAATGTATCAACACTTCCTTTAAGTGTATCAATTCCAGAAATTGCTTGGGTAGAGCGTCTTCTTCCTTCAAAAGAGAATGGACGTGTTACAACACCTACAGTTAATGCTCCAAGATCTTTAGCAACTTGTGCAATTACAGGAGCAGCACCAGTTCCAGTGCCACCACCCATTCCAGCAGTTACAAATACCATATCAGCACCTTGCAATACTTCTTCCAGCTGTTCTTTGCTCTCTTCGGCAGCTTTCTTTCCAACTTCCGGATTTGCACCTGCTCCAAGACCACGTGTCAGTTTACCACCTATTTGTATTGTTGTTTCTGCTTTAGACAAATTCAAAGCCTGAGCATCAGTATTTACCGCTATAAATTCTACACCTTCAACACCATGCTCAATCATTCGGTTCACAGCATTATTTCCACCGCCACCTACACCGATAACTTTAATTGTCGCTAATTCCTCCATATTTGTATCAAACTCTAACATATTTCTTTCCTCCTAATGTGCAAAATTACAAGAATACCAGAAGCTAATTTCAATGTGATCTTTTTAGAAAACTTGGCGTTTGCCAGGCTTTTAGGCAAATGACTTCGTTGCACTTATGCAAATAATAAAAGTTTTATATTTTTTATCTGTCAAAAAGTTCCATTACCTTTTGAATTCACATCAGTTATTCTTAATCAAAGAAATACTTAAATAAATTAGCAAAACTAGAGTCTTTTTTCTTATTCTCTTTCGTTTCTTTTTTGACCTTTGGCTGTTTTTGCGGTCTTTTTGGTTTCGGTTCTGTTGTATCTTCAACTACAGATGGATACAAATCTTTTCCTTGTATCTTCGCATTATGATAAGCGAACTGCAATATTCCAATACCTGCTGTATATTGTGCTTCTCTTACACCTATGTAATCTGGGATAGCAACGCGTACATTTGATCGGAATAAGTCCTCAGCAAGCTCAAGACTTCCTGGCATCGAACTCGTTCCACCAGTCAATACATACCCACCTGGAAGCTCGCCGTAACCCATTTTTCTAATTTCTCTTTCTACATAAGCATAAATTTCTTCCAGTCTTGCTTCAATCATATCAGAAATTTGCAGCTGATTATAGGTTTCTCTTGTGTTGCTTCCAATGATTGAAACTTCAAATGTTTCTTCTTCAGAAGCATGATCATAAAATGCATGTCCATAATTCAGTTTAATATCTTCTGCTTCTTCTGTAGATGTCCTTAGACCGATAGACAAATCCTTCGTAATATTATCTCCACCTAAGCTAATAACACTTGTTGAAATTAGATGGTCGTTACCAAAAACTGAAACGGTAGTACAGCCACCACCCACATCAATTAGAGCAACCCCCATATTCTTTTCATCTTTTGAAAGAGCAATCGTTCCGGCTGCAAGTGGCTGAAGGCAAATATCAGACACTTGCAAGTTAGCACGTTCTACACATTTTAAAATATTATGTAGTACTGTCTTTGAGCATGTAATAATTGTACCTTCCATTTCCAACCGAACGCCAATCATACCACGCGGATCCGTGATTTCATCCAAACCATCTACAATAAATTGTTTTGGAATAACATCAATAATTTCACGTTCTGGTGGAATTGAGATTACCTGTGCTCCGTCGATGACTCTTGTCACATCCTCATCACCAATTTCACGGTTTTCGCTTTGAACTGCTACTACCCCATGACAAGGCTGTAATTGAACATGACTTCCGTTTATACCAACGACAACACTTTCAATCTGCATCCCTACCATGCGCTCAGCTTGTTCTACCGCGTTTCGGATTGAATGAACCGTTTGATCGATATCAACAACTGCACCTTTTTTCATACCATTTGATTTAGCGGTCCCAACCCCGATTATATTCAATGAATCGTTCAAAACTTCTCCAATAATGACTTTAATCGCTGTTGTACCTATATCAAGACTTACTAATATTTCACTATTATTCAACGAAAGGCACCTCCAGAATCAGAAACTTCCAGTATTACTGTCGTTTCTATGAACTTCCTTTTTTATCTATTGTATAATCTACTATTTTATAGGAAATCAGTAAAAAAATAAAACATATATAGGTTATTCCACAAAAGGTGGCAATATCCCTTCTTAACGCTTTAAAAAAACTAAATTCCTCTAAAAAAATGTGTTCAAAAGAGAAAGAAAAGACCCAAGTCTACTAAAGTCATAATTTCTGGGGAGTTTTGGCCCCACTGCAAGGCCAATACGAGTACGGCTTATGCATCGAAGGTCGATATGTCCTTTTCCCTAGGCTTTTGAACAACCTTTTATGAGTATCTTATATATCTTTCGTAAACACAACTATTTATATGACTTTCCTACCACAACATTTATTTATTCGGATTCTGTTGATTCCTCATTGTCTTGAATTCCTTCTATTTCTGTCATATCTTCGTCCTCTTCCTGATTAAAAGACTCAAAGTAGATACCGACTCCAATATGAATGATTCCTTTTTCCTCTGGATCAAGCTGTGCAACAATTGACGGATAAACTTCCATTTTTTCAGCAAAGTCGCGAATCGTTCCTTTTACAAGGTAACCATCATTCATGTATAAAAGCACCGTATTTTTATTTTCATCAGTTGGGATCCAATGGATTTCCGAAATAACATTCCTGATGCTACCAGGGAGTTCCTTTAGCTCCTCTGCCATTCTATGTAGATATTCCTCATCATCAAACCCATAAATTAGCGGAGCTTCGCCATTGAACGTCCCATTCGTAACATTTAGAATTTCACCATTACCTAATACTGGTTTATACGCTGTTTCGTTACGAATATATCCAATGATTTGCTGTTCTTTTACATGAATATCAATTGTCCATGGTAATTTTCTGCTTACTTTTACAGACTCTAATATAGGGTTCTTATTTATTAATTGTTCAGTTTCTGCTCGGTTAATTGTCCATATATTTGTATCAGTCGTTAAATTGCTACTTTCGATAATCTCTTCATCTGTTACATACGTATTTCCATTCACGGCAATTGTTTTAATATGGCTCAATGGTGATTGTAAATATACGATGATAGATATCAAGAAAAAAAAGATTGAAAGATAAAATATAAGTCGACGGTTTGCTTTTTTCTTACGTGCTTGTTTCAATTTTGGAATACGATCCTCAATCGAAACAATATTCTTTTTACTCATCCCCATTTCTTCCTTTTTACATTTATTTACGTTAGCAAAAGAATAAAACGGCAAATCTTAAAGCCGTTTTTATCTGTTACATGAATTATATCATAAAACATAGCGGAAGATGTAGTGTACTTACCATACTTTATCAAGTTTTTCCAGTTACAGGGCTGTGAATTTTTTCCAAGCAAGGAACGGAAAAGAACTTCACCTTAAATCTTAGAATATATACTAATATTTAGCAAAACGCCAACAGAGCATAAAGTCAATGTTAAAGATGAACCACCATAGCTTAGAAATGGTAATGTAATCCCTGTAACTGGAATCAGACCAATCACAACACTTATATTAATCATCGCTTGTACTGCAAGCATTCCTGCAATTCCAAGTGCTAGAAAACGTCCAAATAGATCTGGTGCTTCGAGTGAAATTTTAATTCCCCTCCATAAAAGCAGGAAAAATAGAACAATGATAACAGTTCCGCCAATAAATCCAAGTTCTTCACCTAATATAGCAAAAATAAAATCAGTTTGTGGCTCAGGTAAATAAAAATACTTCTGCAAGCTATTCCCTAATCCTAATCCCATTAAACCACCTGGTCCAATCGCATATAAGGACTGGATAATTTGAAAACCATCCCCAAGTGGATCCTCCCACGGATTTAGAAATGCCGTAATTCGACTAATTCGATATGGTGCAGATGCAATCAAGCCTACAAAACCGAGCATTCCAATTGCAGCAAGACCAAAAAAATGTGTTAACCTTGCACCAGCAGCAAAAATCATAATCATACATGTAAGGACAAGAACCATTCCTGTTCCAAGGTCTGGTTGCAGCATAATTAGACCAAAAGCAGTAAAAACAAGTAAAATACATGGAAGAAAGCCTTTTTTAAAAGAAGTTATATATTTTTGATTTGCAGAAAGGATCGCAGCAAGAAAAATGATTAGCCCGAGCTTCATAAATTCGGATGGTTGAATACTAAATGCACCCACCCCTATCCAGCTCTGTGCTCCACCTCGAACCAACCCTACTCCAGGGATTAAGACAAGCAGTAATAATATAAAACAAAATAGCAGTATTAAATTTGCATATTTTTTCCACGTATAATACGGAATGACCATGAAAAAAAACATCGCAACCACTCCTGCACCAGCAAAGAGAAGCTGTCTTTTTAAATAGTAAAAGGAATCATTAAATTTGTAATCAGACCAAACGTAGGATGAACTGTAAACCATGACAATCCCAACGACTAATAAAATAACGATTATAAAAAGCAAAGGCAGATCTGGCCTTTTTTGCTCCTTTAGTAATTTATTTAACAAAAAAACACCCCTTTTCCAATTTTGGATCAGGGGCATTTGTAGTATGCTCTATATCGTTTTAATAATTAAGACTCTCGGTATAGATATCTTACTTCTGTTCAATGTTTATGACCAACCGAATCATTTTTTGTGTTTGCCCCTACATTAGCTTATGCACGGCTTGTACAAACATGTCTCCTCTTTCTTCAAATGTTCGATATTGATCCCAGCTTGCACACGCTGGTGACAAAAGAATAACTTCATTTTCCTCTGAAATCGAATATGCTGCATGGACTGCATCTTCGACATTCTCAGATTCAATTACTTTTTCTATCCCAACTTCAGCGGCTAACTCTTTTAACTTGCTTGCAGTTTGGCCAAATACAACCATAGCTCTAACATGTTTCAGGTGTGGCTTCAAATCGGTAAATTCATTCCCCCGATCAAGTCCACCTGCTAAAAGAATCGTCGGTTGTTTAAATGAATCTAATGCTTTTTGAGTCGCCAAAATATTTGTTGCTTTTGAATCGTTGTAAAATAATCGTCCATTAATATTTTCAACAAATTGTAAACGATGCTCTACTCCGGAAAACGTCGTTAATACACGATAAATACCTTCATTTGTTGCTCCATTTAACTTTGCAGCAGCAATTGCAGCTAATATATTTTGCAAATTATGCTCTCCGACCAAAACAATTTCTTTCAATTCGATGATTTTTTCATTTTTAAAATAAACATACTTGTCATCGATCCATGCACCAGCTTCAAGCTTTTGGTGAACGGAAAAAGGAATGAGTTTTGCACGTGCGTCCTTTACTTCCTCTGCAATAGCTTTATCCTCAGCATTATAAATGAGGTAGTCATCCTTCGTCTGATTTCTAAAGATATTAAACTTTGCCTGCTTATAATTGGACAACGTTTTATGGTAATCCAAATGTGCTTCAAATATATTTAATAAGATTGCTGTTGTTGGTCTGAATTTTTCAGTCCCTTGTAGTTGAAAAGACGATAATTCAAGCACAAGAGCTTCATCATCTTGCATGGATTGCACTGCTTCTGTAGCAACAATCCCAATGTTACCAGCCACTCTAACTGGCCGTTCGCTTTTCTTAAGCATATCCGTTACCAAAGTAGTGGTTGTTGTTTTCCCATTCGAGCCTGTCACTCCAATTATTGGACCGTCAAATAAATAATAAGCTAATTCAATTTCCGTAATAATGGGAATATCTCGTCTTATTGCTTCTGCTACAATCGGATTATCATAGGATATACCTGGATTCTTAATAACAAGATCCATTCCATCTAAAATGGAAATAGGATGAGAGCCTATTATAACTTCAGCACCCATCGCTTTCAGTCGTATAACAGTCTCATCCTGCTCTGTTGCTTGCTTATCATGAACTCGAATAGTTTTATCATTTGCTAAAAGGGCTTCAGCTGCTGCTGTTCCACTTCTTGCAAGTCCTAAAACAACAATGTTAGAATAAGGGAATTCTGTTAATCTCTTCATTATAAGCCCACCTCAATATAAATGCCGAGTGCGGCAAATAAAAGTCCTACTAGCCAAAATGTCGTCACAACCCGCCATTCTGACCAGCCGAGCAGTTCATAATGGTGATGTAATGGACTCATTTTAAATACACGTTTTCCTGTTGTCTTAAATGAAATAACCTGAATAATTACAGAAAGTGTTTCGATAACAAAGACGCCACCAATAATTACTAACAGAATTTCCATTTTCAACAAAATAGAAATAGCTGCAATCGCTCCTCCAAGCGCGAGTGACCCTGTATCTCCCATAAACACCTTTGCTGGGTGTGCATTAAATACCAGAAATCCAAGTAATGCCCCAACCACAGCCAATGCAAAGATGGCTGGTTCGTTTTGACCAGTACCATACCAAGCAAGGATTGCAAATGCTCCAAACGCAATAGCAGCTGTACCAGCTAGCAGTCCATCTAAACCATCCGTTAAGTTTACAGCGTTAGAAGCACCGACAAGCATGAATATGATTAATAGTGCATAGCCCCAGCCTAGTTCCCACTGAATATCCGTTCCCGGTATTTGAACCGCTGTTGAAAATCCTTGACTACGTAAAATAAAGTAAAATACAAGTGCAATAACAATTTGCCCAAGTAACTTTTGCAATGATGTTAAACCAAGATTTCGTTTCATCGCTACTTTTATAAAGTCGTCGAGAAACCCGAGTAACCCATATCCAAAGATAACAAAAACGAGTAGCCATAATTCATAACCAATTCCAGATTCATCTACTCTTGCAGCCATTATAATTGACGTAATAATAACACTAAATATAATCATGATACCGCCCATTGTAGGGGTACCCGTTTTTTTCAAATGTGATTTTGGTCCTTCTTCTCTAATGCTTTGCCCAAACTTTAATCTTCTTAAAAATGGAATCAATATTGGAGATAAAAGAACGGTAATGAGAAATGCAATCGCTAATGTGATTAATAAAACAGTTAAATTCACTTTCTTTCCTCCTCATACATAACCGTCCAAATAGATTGGATGAATCAATACGTTTCATTTATTTTTTAGGTTGTACTTTTAGTAAAATTTTATCTTGCCTTGTAGTAATCTAATTCTCATCAGTAGTAATAGCTTCGATCATTTCTTCAAATTTTAACCCTCGTGATGCTTTAAATAATATTAGTGAATGTTTTGTTAAATAGGGGTTAAGTGCCTGAACTAAATCTTCCTTCGATGCAAAATGAGTATATTTTAGATTAAGGCTCTTCGCTTGAACTGCTGCTTGAATCCATTCAGCATGGACTCCATATGTAAAGAGCACAGTGATAGGTGCTTCAATTACTTCGGCAACCGACTCATGAAATTCTCTTGCACGATCTCCTAGCTCAAGAATATCACCGAGCACTAACACCTTCTCCTCAAATCCGTTCATTTGTTTCACTACTTCAATAGCTGCCTTCATTGAAGTTGCGGATGCATTATAAGCATCATTGATGATGGATACATCATTTATGCCTTTTAGTAGTTCAAACCGCATTCCAGTTAGCTCAAGGTTTTGCAAAGCTTGCTTGCTTTTTTCTGCATGAATGTTTAAAAGCTTGCCTATAGCAAGCGCAAATACAGCATTTTTTGTATGGTGCTTGCCAAAAAGTGGAACTTGATAAGTCATGCCATCGGAAAGCGTGAATTCTGTTCCCGTTGTATGTATCTTAACCTCTGAAATTTCATAATCATTTTCTGCACCAAAGCCACACGCAATTTTTTTCTGGTTTATGTGTTTCTCACGGAGCAACGGTTCATCACCATCGATAATTAGTACTCCATCTTCATCCAAACCATTAACAATCTCCAGCTTCGCTTTAGCAATACCTTCACGTGATCCCAAGAATTCTATATGTGACTCACCGATATTTGTAATTATTGCAACATCTGGTCTAGCTATACGTGTTAATAAATCAATTTCCTGGAAGTTACTCATACCCATTTCTACAATTAATGCTTCGGTATTTCGATCCATTGATAAAATTGTTAATGGTAATCCAATATGATTGTTGAAATTTCCTTTCGTAGCATGAGTTCGATAAGTCGTTTTTACAACAGCGGAAGTCAGATCCTTCGTCGTTGTTTTACCATTAGAGCCTGTTATTCCGATTACAATCGGATCAATCTCAGTCCTGTAAGCAGACGCTAAATCCTGAAGTGCACTCAGGGTGTCTTTTACAAAGTAAATTGGGAGGTTTGGCAGGATGTCATCTGGCAAATGCTTGCTTTCATCCCAAATAATAGCACAGGCACCATTGTCAATTGCTTGTTTGACAAATTCATGTCCATCAAAGTTCTCTCCAACAAGCGGAACAAATAATAGACCTTCCCCCTTTGCTCTGCTATCTGTCGTTACTTGTTTTATAGTTATATTGTCTTGTATTCCCCCTTGATTAGTGGGGAATTGTTTAGCTAACCAATTTGTAGTAAATAACATCAATATTTCTCCTTATTGCGAATTGCTTTTCTCGCTACTTCTCGATCATCAAAATCATATTTCGTATGTCCAATGATTTGATATGTTTCATGTCCTTTTCCTGCGATAAGTATTATATCCTCTGAAGTAGCTTGCTCGATAGCCTGAGAAATCGCTGCTTTCCGATCAACGATTACGTCATAACTACTACTTTCCTCTAACTCAGCTGTCATATCATCTAAAATCGACTGTGGGTCTTCTGTTCTTGGATTATCAGATGTAAAAAATGCATGATCTGCATATTTTACTGCAATTGATGCCATTAGCGGACGTTTCGTACGATCTCGATCTCCACCACATCCAACGACCACATATACATTATTCTTCGCAAATTCCCTTGCAGTTTGCAACACATTTTCTAACGAATCAGGTGTATGCGCATAATCAACAATAACTGCATAACGCTGACCTTCTACAACTGGCTCAAAACGACCATTTACACCTTCTAGCTGCTCAAGTGCCGTTTTAATAGTCGTTAATGATACATTAGCAGCTATTGCCGCTGTACTTGCAGCTAGCATATTATACACATTAAACATACCAATTAAACGACTTGAGATTTCAATATCTCCAACCGGTGAGGTTAACGTAAAGGATGTTCCTGCAGCGTCAAGCTGAATTCCGTTAGCCATAACAGTAGCTTTATTATTACAACCGTAAGTCATTACATGCTGCGCAGTACTGCGTTTTAATAAATCACTTGCCGCATCATCGGAATTTAAAATAGCAAATTTCCGTTTCTTTTCATCATAGTTATTTCCTAACTGCGAAAACAATAAGCTTTTAGCTCGAAGATAATCTTGTAAATCGGAATGATAATCTAAGTGATCTTGGGATAAATTGGTGAATACGGCAATATCATAATCACACCCGTATACTCTCCCCATATCCAATGCGTGGGAAGAAACTTCCATAATAGCCTGATCTACATTTTCTCCAAGCATCTTGTGGAATGTTCGTTGCAGGCTTAGAGCATCTGGAGTTGTATTCGAGATCGAATATGATTCCTCTCCAATTTTCAGCTGAATCGTTCCAATAACGCCAGTTTTTTTCATCTGTTGTTTAAAAATCTCTTCCAACAAATACGTAACTGTAGTTTTACCATTCGTACCAGTAACTCCGATTAATGGCAGTTTTGATGTTGGGTAATTAAAGAACTTACCTGCGAGCATGGATAACGCCCGATTTGTATCGTCTACCAAAATAACTGGAACAGGAGCTTCAACAAGTTTTTCAACAATTAGCGCAACGGCTCCTTGTTTTACTGCATCGTCTATAAAATCATGACCATCAACTGTGAATCCAGGAATACAAACAAAAACACTTCCTTGTTTTACTTCTCGTGAGTCCATTTCAATACCATCGACTTTTATTTCATCAATCATCGATGTTGTTTTATAAAAAGGTAACACATGTAGTAATTCATCTAAATTCATAGCAAACACCCTATCTATTTTATATCCAACATATGTATTCTACATAATTGTATTTTTTAAGAGGGTGCTCTCCACCCTCTTTTATATAGTTGTCTTAATTTAGAAGCATTTACTGATTTTTACTTCCCTTATTATAGCAAATTTCCGTCCAATTAACGATGTTTTTCATCAGATAAATAAATTCTGACGGTAGATCCTGGTTCCAGTTTTGTACCTGGTTTTGGAGACTGGTCCGCAATATATTCACCTTCTCCATTAGTCTCAATCGTCAAATCAAGTAAATATTCGGCCAGCTCCTGTTTCGTTTGTCCTATCATATCTGGAACTTCGACTTTTGGCTGTTCCGGCCATAGATAGTCTTTTTCCAAACCGTCATCTCTTGGCTTAACTTCCATTGCTCTTAAACTGTCCCCGATGATTGTACCTACAATCGGCGCAGCGACGACACCACCAAACTGGATGGTGTTTTTCGGATTATCTACTGCTACATAGACAACAATCTCCGGATCATCCGCTGGCGCAAACCCAATAAACGAAACAATGTAATTATTTTCTAAATAGCCACCATTTGGACCAACCTTTTGCGCCGTTCCTGTTTTTCCACCAACACGATAACCATCTACATATGCAGGCCGGCCTGTTCCTTGTGCAACTACACTTTCTAGTGCACTGCGAACTTCATCAGAAGTACCGCTTGAAATCACACGCTGTTTCATATTCGGCTCTACCTTTTCAACGGTTTCACCTGTGACCGGATCTATCCATTCTTCCGCTATATATGGTTCATATAGATAGCCACCATTAATCGCAGCAGCAACTGCCATCACCTGCTGGATCGGTGTAACAGAAACCCCTTGCCCGAATGAAGTAGTGGCTAATTCGACAGGACCTACATTTTCAGGATTAAAGAGTATCCCATTGCCTTCTCCTTGTAAGTCTATTCCCGTTTTCTTTCCAAATCCAAACGCATCAATATACGAAAACAATTTTTCTGTTCCTAGGAGTTGGCCGAGATTTACGAATCCCGGGTTACATGAATTTTGAACAACTTCTAAATAGCTTTGATGTCCATGTCCTCCACTTTTCCAGCAGCGGATTTTTGCGCCACCTACCGTTATATGCCCAGTATCATGATATGTGTCTTCTTCAAG
This sequence comes from Oceanobacillus sp. FSL W7-1309, assembly GCF_038002145.1. Taxonomy (NCBI): domain Bacteria; kingdom Bacillati; phylum Bacillota; class Bacilli; order Caryophanales; family Bacillaceae; genus Oceanobacillus; species Oceanobacillus sp. FSL W7-1309. The sequence continues at coordinate 354,639 of NZ_JBBOBX010000002.1, read as the reverse complement.
GTCAACCACTTTTTCCTCTAATGCTGCAGCAAGTGTTATTATTTTAAAAGTCGAACCAGGCTCATACGTACTCCAAATCGGTAAATTCCTACCAAATATCGATGCATCTACATCCTGATAATTTTCCGGATGGAAATTTGGACGGGTTGTCATGCCGAGAACACCGCCGGTTTTCGGATTAACAGCTATTGCCAATGCTCCATCTGGATTATATTTTAAAACAGCTGCATCTAGTTCTCGCTCCATAATAGCTTGTACCTTGGAATTAATTGTTGTCTTTAAATTCAAGCCATCTGTTGGAGGTTTATAAACATCCGCTAAATTATCCAGCCTTCGTCCTTTCGCATCCGAATAGAAAGAGAGGCTTCCAGGCTCGCCAGCAAGTTTATCTTCATACGACAACTCCAGTCCCATTAGTCCTTGATTATCAATCCCTGTAAAACCGAGAACATGAGATAAGTCATCTCCATATGGATAATGTCGTTTTGAATCCTTTGCCAAGTATATACCTTTCATATTCAATTCCCGTATTGCTGTTTCTTGTTCTTCCGAAATTTTAATTCCTTCCGGTCGAAAGCTTACACTCGATTCATTTTTCGTTAAATTTTCTAAAACCTTTTCCTCTGGCATGCCCAATATTTTTGCTAACTTTCCTGCAGCATCTTCTGGTTCCTCTACTTGTCGCGGAATCGCGATTACCGAAGGCGCAGTAACATTCTCAGCTAAAATATCTCCTTCTGCATCCAATATGTAGCCACGTTCTGCTTGAAAACTAATATCCCGCGTCCAAAGGTCGTGTGCTTGTCCGGTTAATCGTTCACCCATAACAAATTGCACATACCCTAATCGAATAATAATAATCGCCAATAGAAGAAGTCCCAAAAGAAAAACAGTGACGATTCGTTTTTTTACTGTAACAGTGGATACACGTTTCATTCTCCATCCCCTTTTCCCAGGCTGGTTTGTAATCACTATATGAGTAAAAAAAACTGAATAGAACACTGTTTAACTACATAACTGTTATTCGAAGACTAAATTTACTCTTCTTGAGACGTGGACTCGTCTGATATTCCCTCCGTACCCTCTTCATTATTATTTGTTTCTTCATCTTTCTCCTCATTTGGAGGTAATAATTCAATTCCTAAGTAATCATTCTTTTTAAGCGGAGTTCCTTTAGGTATGTTCTGAGTCACTACATATCCATTACCAAATGTCTCTGTCTTTAATTGCATTAATTCAGCTAATTTCATTACATCTCTTAGAGACCATCCGGTAATATCGGGCATCACAGGTTCATCTGTAACTAGAATAACACGCTCACTTGGAAATACCGTTTCTCCTTCCTCAACACTTGCAGAAACAATGGATTCTCCGTCCCCTACCAGGGAGACTTCTAACCCTTTATCTTTCAGTTCCGCAACTATTTCTGAAGAATTCCCGCCAACTACTTTAGGAACGGTTAATTGTTGGACGACATCTTTTTCTTCGTTACTTGGATCGATATTTAAATAGTGCAAGCTATTTTCCATTACATTTTTAAAAATAAACGAAACTGGAGCAGACCTAGCTTCCGTTGGTTCTAACTCAGGCTGCTGTACAGAAACATACATCATTAGCTGCGGATCCTCAATTGGAGCCATACCAAGAAATGAAAAGACGTAGTTTTCTCTTCCTGTTAAATAACCAGGTCCATCAGGGTTCGGTATTTCAGCTGTACCACTTTTTCCGCCAACTGTATAATCATCTAGCTGATATGATTTCCCGGTACCATTTTCCCCATTAACGACCGAATCTAGTAATTCTAGCACTTGCTGTGAAGTTCCTTCTGATATTGGCTCACCAACCACTCTTGGTTCCTTCTGTTCTATCGTTTCACCAGTTGATGAGTCAACAATTTTATCGATGACATAAGGCTGAAGCATCTTTCCGCCGTTTGCAATTGCTGTCGCTGCCTTCATTTGCTGGATTGGTGTTGTTGTACTTCCTTGACCAAAAGCAGTTGTAATTTTTTCCAATGGCCAATTGTACAAAATCTGTCCACTTACCTCTCCCGGCAAATCAATACCTGTTTCTTCGTCAAAATCAAAAGCGTGTAAATACTCTAAAAATGTATCAGCACCTAGTTTTTCCCATGCAAGCTTTGCAGCTGCAACATTGGAAGAACGTTGGAAGCCTTCATCGTAGGAAATCGGTCCCCAGCCTTTCCCACCATTGTGGTCATTAATCTTGTTAATCTTTTCATTTGGCTGATAGCTTCCTGATTTAAACTTTTCTGCACCATTATAAACCCCTTCTTCAATCGCTGCTGCCCAAGTAAACATTTTAATCGTAGAGCCAGGTTCAAATGGAGTGGAAATAACATCGTTATACCAGTTCTCAACATTTGTTGGATTGTTAGGATCATAGCTTGGGCGACTACTCATCGCTAACACCTTTCCTGTTTTCGGATCCATAACAATAGCAGTCATTTTCTTAGGATTGTATTGCTCATCAACCTGAGATAATGCTTCTTCCATTAAAGTTTGAATTTTTTGGTCGATTGTTAAATAAACATCATCGCCGTCCTCAGGTAGGTGAATGATTTCCTTGGGATCCAATAACTTTTTATTGTATCTATCCCGCTGATAAGAAATATAACCTTGTTTTCCACCAAGAAGTTCATTCATTTCATTTTCCATACCAGCTATCCCAACAATTTCATCTCGTATTCCTTCTTCTGTTTCAACCTCAGTTTCCCGAGCAAAGCCAATGATATGAGATGCAAACATTCCATTAGGGTAGTACCTTAAGGCTTCCTCTTCAAATTGAATACCTGGAATATTTAATTCTTCAATCTCATCTTTTTTCTTTTGCGGAATCTCTTTACCGATTTTACCAAACTCTACTTGGAATCTATTATTCTCAAGCCCTCTTTTCAAAGGATCTAGTATATCACTTACCTCTACATCTAAAAGAGGCGCCAATATTTCTGCAGTTTTTTGTGGATCTTCTACATGCAGGGGCGCCTCTGACTTTTCAGAATACGTTTCATCAATAATTGCATACATTCGATAAGTTGGTCTATCGTACGCAAGTACCATTCCATTGTTATCGTAAATCTTTCCTCTTTCAGCACTTAGTGTAAAGGATGAGGTCCGTTTTTGTTCGGCCCATTCCTCCAATGAAACACCATTTATTTCGCCTGTTGCCTGGATGTATATAAACCGTCCAGTTAGAATTAAGAAAACAGCGACAAAGATAATGATGAATACTCCCGCCATCAAATGCGTTGTCTTGTTTTTATTCATATGTCAAGCCCCTTGCTTAGTTGTTAAACGTCTGCGCTTGCTTTACTTCCGCATTTTGGATTTTCAATCCATTTTTGTCTGCAATCTCGATAATTCGTTCCGGTCTTGACAATTCCTTCACTTCAAACATGAGACCATCATTTGTTACCTGTTGCGTATTAACGGTTTGTTCAAGCTGCTGAAGTTCCCTATTTATTGTATCAGTTGTCGAAGAAAATGACACCATATAAATACCGGAAATGACGAGACACGCCCCAATAAAGGAGTATATAACTTTCTCACCTTTAGTTATCCATCCATTATTTTTTACTTTAACAGAAACTTTCTTTTCTTTTTCTGTGTTTGGAGTATACTGTGGATTGATTTGCTGCCAATTACGGGCTCCGTTAGCACTCATTATTTCTTCCACCCTTCTTCATAAGTAAATTCATTTCTCCATTCAGTTACTTTCTCAACAACACGTAATTTTGCCGAACGCGATCTTCGATTTTCATCTAATTCATAATCCCCTGGCATAACTGGTTTTCTTGTAATTAATTTAAATGGCGCTTGATGTTCTGCTGGAATTATTGGTAAATTCCTTGGTGTATCCTTTTCCGTGCTCCATTTCTTAAATGCTTGTTTACAAAGTCTATCTTCAAGCGAATGGAAAGTAATAACCGCAATTCTGCCTTCTACACCCACCATTTTTGCAGCTTGGTGCAGTGCATCATTAAATGCCGCCAATTCATCATTTACTGCGATACGCAACGCTTGGAAAATCCGCTTTGCAGGATGTCCACCTTTACGTCTTGCTGCTGCGGGGATACCTTCTTTAATAATTTCTACCAATTGATGAGTTGTTCTTATTTCCTCTTTCTCACGGTAGGCCTCAATTTTCCTTGCAATTTGTTTTGAAAATTTCTCTTCTCCGTAATTGAAAAAAATAGAGACCAACTGACTATAAGACCACGTATTAACAATTTCATAAGCTGTCAGCTCTTCTGTCTGATTCATACGCATATCCAGCTCGGCATCGAGATGATAGCTGAATCCTCTTTCCCCTCTATCTAGCTGGGGTGAGGAAACACCAAGGTCAAATAAAATTCCATCTACATACGTTATTTGTCTGTTTGTCAGTTCCTTTTCCAATCCTCGAAAATTGGAATGAACAAACAATATTCTATCCTCATATGCTTTCAACCTTGATTTCGCAGCTTCTAAGGCATCAAGATCCTGGTCAAATGCAATTAGTAATCCATCTTCACTCAGTCTCTTGGCGATTTCTAGCGAGTGACCACCACCACCTACCGTACAATCTACATATGTACCGTTCGGATTAATCGCCAATCCCTTTATCGTTTCTTCTCTTAAAACACTATAATGTTCAAACATACTTACACCCACTTTATTGATTTACGACTAATGTCCAGCCGCTCTGTGAAAAAGCTTTTCCAAGAAGATTACGTCCAGCTCCAGCGCCCTGCGCCTAAGCTTTCGTATTATTAAAGATCAAAATCCATTAGATTTTCGGCAATCTCTCCAAAGGATTCCTCAGAATCTGTAACATATTCTTCCCAGCTGTCACTTGCCCAGAACTCTACACGGTTTGATACGCCGATAACGTTACAATCTTTTTCCAGGTTTGCATACTTGCGAAGCGTTGGAGGAATATTTATTCTTCCCTGCTTATCCACTTCACATTCAACAGCTCCGGAAAAGAAAAAACGAGTAAACGCTCTGGCATCCTTTTTAGTAAGTGGGAGTTTCTTTAATTTTTCTTCCAAAATTTTCCATTCTTCCATAGGGTATGCGAATAGACACTTATCCAATCCGCGCGTCACCACGAAGCTAGCTCCGAGATTTTCACGAAACTTGGAAGGGACAATAATTCTACCTTTTGTATCAATGCTATGTAGGTATTCGCCCATGAACATCTAGTCCGCCCCACTTTCATATTTTTTATATTACCACATCCCTCCACTATCCTCCACTTTATTTAATAAAAAATATCTACCTCTTATTAAAATAGGTCTTTTTTACCAGATAATAACAATAAGAAAAAGCTGTCATATCAACGTTTGACAGCTTCTTCTTATTGTTTTATAAAATGGTGGGGGATAGTGGTGAAAGTTTCCCTAAAACAATTAAATATAAATAATATAATGACCTTTCTCAAAATCATAAGGTCGATATGTTAGCTCTGAAATAAACTCTATCCCATAGGTATTGATCCATGGCAACGGATTCCAAACCCGTTCCTGTAATCCCCCCTGCGGGTGTAACGTCCTTTCTATTTCATCAAAGGTTCGTAATTCTTTTTCATACTTTTCTTCTAAAACTTTCACGATCCGTTCTGTTAAAAAGTCAATATCGCGATATAGATATTCTAAGTTCTTTTCACTCAAATCGCCAATATCAGCTCGAATACTCTTAGCTAATTTCCTTAGCGGCTGATGCGCTGTCTCAATAACTTCCTTCATTTGAATGGATAAATCTTCAACTGGAGGATTACTTTTTGATTGCAGCCATTTTTCCTTTGTAACGCGAACACCTTTATTGATAGCATCAGCTATATCAATATCAAATTTTTCCAATGCTTTCTTCACTTTGTCTTCAACAATAGTGAACGAAAGTCTAGGAACAACTGGCGGCATTTTGATATTCAAAGCATGAAATGCAGGTTGTAATGCAGCCCAATAACCAATTTCACCTGGTCCGCCAACAAATGCTAATGTTGGAAATAGTAACTCCTGCATCAATGGGCGGGTTACCACATTATTACTTAACCGTTCTGGGTAGTTTTCAGCAATAGAAATTAATTCATTTGTTTGAAAACACACTTCATTCTGTTTTCCAACCCATTCCCCTTCATCATTTCTAAAAAGGAGTATTCGTTCCTGATCTTTATGGTAAAACAAATGGCCGACCGCCTCACTTAGCTCTAAAGATATAGCATATCCATCTTTAGCAAGTCGTTCAGAAGCATTAAACACCTCCAAACTGATCTCCTCCTGATGCCTTATCATTTTCTTGAAATGTTCTGTTTCCAGCTGTCTTGTCTTAGCACTGCCAGAATCAACAACGACAAGTCCATCTTCATTAAATAGATGAAAAATCACTCGAGCAAAAAAGTCTGTATAGGTGTCTGATAACTCAATAGCTTCATGAATAGTAGCATAAATTCGTTTCGTAAACTTGGTCTCTTTCAACTGCTCAAACAATTCATCTACCCATTCAACGAGAGCGGATCGATTAATGGATATATTCGATACAGAGCGTTTATCCATTAAACGATGACGGATTTTATATTTTTTCATATTGTTGGCATCAGGTAAATAAACATGATTAATTTCTTCAAAATCATGATCTTCCCCAGCAATCCAGAAAACAGGAATTACCGGAATCCCTAACTTTTCCTCCTGCTGCCCGGCGAGTTGGATAATAGAGACAATCTTATTTATTGTGTACATTGGTCCTGTTAAGAGGCCCGCCTGTTGTCCTCCTATCACCACAACACTATCCGTTTCTTTTAACCTTTCAATATTATTCAAAGTTGACGCTGGTGCGCCCCACTCCTTATTCATCGTAAATAATACATCCGTTAACTGTTTCCGCTCAAAAGTACGTTCATGTAGATCTCTGACTCGCTGATAGTAATTATCATGAGGTAGATAATCAAAGAAATCCATAATAGTACCTGCATTATTACGGTAATCCGTTATCAGCTGACTTTGAGTCTTCAGTTGTATAGGGTTGATTCGCATGGATTCCGTTCTCCTTCTATATATCATTATGTACAAATTGTATTGTACATAAAAACTGCATCCATTTCACCTAATCTGTTTATACTTCATCATTTAACCTATTAACCGCTGGATGACCCCGATAAATGTTAGTAATATGTACATTGTAAAATACAACAAGAAAGCCAATCGCCATATGATCTTTATCGCCTTCCGAAAAACTATCTCAGTCTGGCTTTTCCATTGGAATATAATTACACTCCCAAGAGCAATCAAAAATAAAACAACCATCCAGCCAGCAAAGCTGCTTCCAACAATTAGTTTTAGCATAATCGAGACTGCGATAATATAAAAACAAGTTGTCCAATTAACAGCTTGATGCAAGGCTCGCAATTTGTTTCCATGTTTTTTTATGGAAATTATATAAATGAGTATAGTTGCAACAAGTGGAATTGTAATAAAAAACGCAATACTATAAATGAAATAATCAAGCATGTGCTTTTGTTTTCTCCTTTTCTATTATCCTTCAATTATTTTAAATACCATCCCAATAAACTTATTTTTTATTGTAACAGATAAGCATACAAGATGGATTAAAATTTCTAGTTATTTTGTGATTATACATTCATAGGTTTACAATTTATTTAAAAATTATCATTTTTGTATTATACTGTATTTATACAGACACTTGACTCACATGAGGTAAACGCTTCCGCAATGTTCCAGGTAGGAACATTGGGAAAATAGGTACTAACTTTAGATAGGGGAGAAAGCTAATGGATCATTTAAAAGTCGAAAATCTTTTAGTCAATTATAAGACACTCGAAAAATTTAAGCGATTTAAAGAATATGGAAATCAAGAATTAACGATGATGGAAGACTTACAAAATAACATCATTGAAAACGATAGTAAGTCTCCATTTTTTGGAATTTACTATGGTGATAATCTAATTGCAAGAATGAGTTTATACGAGGTTAATAAAAAATACGATTATTACTTTTCACCACAACAGGACTATTTAACAATATGGAAGCTTGAAGTTCTACCAGATTACCAAGGTAGAGGGATTGGAAAATTAATGGTTGATTTTGCAAAAGAGTCTAAACTACCGATCAAAACAAGTCCACGGATAAATTCCCATGGTTTCTGGGAAAAGATGGGATTTGTAAAAGCCCATTATGAAATGGAAAGAGATTTAGGAGAAAACCCACTAATCTGGCTTCCTGAAGGTGTTCAAGAAAAGGAAATCAACCCCAATTAATGAAAAGCAAGACCTGAATGGATCGGCTCCATTCAGGTTTTTTTTACTATTTATGAAAGTATAATTAGATCATGGTTTCACTTTCTACATTCATCTTGAATTAATTTTGCTTACTTTCTCTTACCCAAGTCCATAGCTTATTCATTTCCTGCCATGCGTTATCATAACGTGATAATTGATTTTTCAGCTTTTCGTTTTCTTTTTCTATATCCTTTAATTTTTGTTGATACGTTTTGTCTAATTCCGCTTTCTCAGCATCTTCAAAATTAGTTTTCATTTTCTCGAGTAAAAGTATAGCAGACTCTATCGTATATCGTTCTGCAGATTCATTATGATTAGCACTAGGCGTCCCTTTCCTTAACCCGCTTTTTCGTTCTTCTTTAGCCAACTGAATGGCATTTTGATATTGTTTGCGAATAGTAGCATTCCAGCGGAATCCACATGCTGCTGATGTACGAGAAAGCTGGGCTGCAACCTCTTTAAATGCTTCGAGCTGCGTTCTACCTTCTCGAATAAAGCGTAATACTGTTTCAGCAAGGATAATATCCTCATCCTTTGTCCATGCATCCTGCCTTGTATCGTTCATAACACCCCTCCTAACACGTTTGCTATCAATGTATGCAAAAAATAGGGGTACTAGAATAGGATTCTTGTTTCAAACTGAAAATTTTTCACAGCAAGCACATTCCATCAGAACAACTCCTGCTAAAAATTGTAGTCTTTTTTTATACAATAATATAAATTACGAACTAACTTCTGTTTGTTAAGTTCGAGCAGCTCCCGCCGTCCAGGATCGTTCCGAGCTGTTTAGAGTAACGATAGTATTTCAATCATCTATGTTAGTTATAGGTAGTAAGCCAGTATTAACGAAGAATATATCAGGAGCGGATATACGCTCTAACCAAAATTGCGCATTATGTCGCATATTCCTTCAAAAAAAGAAAAAACAGACCACTTAAAAATGTGATCTGTTTTTTATACATCCTGATATTAGTTGCTCACTACTTCTTTTCCATCATAGTGACCACAAGATTTACAAACATGGTGTGGTTTTGTTAATTCACCACAATTAGAACATTCTACCATGCCAGGTACGTGTAATTTTTTATGAGTACGACGTTGATTTTTAACTTTTTTAGACGTTCTTTGTTTAGGTACTGCCATGACTTACACCTCCTTCAAATGAAAGTAAAACTTGAATGTAATTCTTATTTTTCTTTCTTATTATTTTTAAGCAAAGACTCCAATTTTTTCAAACGGGGATCTATTGTCTTTTCTGTTTTCACTTCTGAAACAAATTCCCAACCATTTCCTTTAGAAGGAGCACCTTCTTCTGGATTTGCTTCTTCGGAAAATACTCGATATGGAACTTCCAATAAAATATTTTCCTTGATAATCGGAGTTAAGTCAAGCACTTCTCCATCTATAAGATGAATATCATGTTCTTCTTCATCGCTGCCATCATAAGAAGAAGTTGAAAACACTTCATTTGCTTTAACTGTAAATGGATATGGTACATCAACCAAGGTTCTAGCGCATGGTAATACCATTTCCCCTTCAATCAGAAAAGAGAAAAAGAATTGATTTCCATGAATGTCTGCTTTCCCATGGACACGAACATCATTGATTTTACGTATATCATTGTTCATTGTTTGTAGTTCATGGACATTCACAAGTTCATCAAACTCAAATGGCTTATCGACAGCATTTTTTCTGATTTGACTTAATGTAAATTTCAATATTATCACCTCTAGGCAACAAGAGTTATTTTAAAAGAAAAATGAGCTTTTGTCAACATTTTTTCTTTACACATATATGTATTCTTCCCGTTAGCAATTTTACTAATCATTATAGCATGGAAGATGCGCGAATGACTATCTTTTGTTACAATATATACCATTAAGCCCATGGGAGTTGAGGAAATGAATGCATGTGGTCTAATCGTAGAATACAATCCATTCCATAATGGTCATGTCTATCATTTGGAGGAAGCTAAAAAAACAACAGCTGCTGACTGTGTAGTTGCCGTGATGAGCGGATCGTTTTTGCAGCGGGGTGAGCCTGCGATAATTGATAAGTTCCACCGTACAAAAGCAGCACTAAATACTGGCATCGATGTTGTGCTCGAACTCCCTTATGTTTACGCTGTACAGCATAGTGATATTTTTGCCGCCGGGGCTGTTAAAACACTCTATGAATTCGGTGTAAACAGTGTTTGTTTCGGAAGTGAATCCGGCTCAATAAATAGCTTTTTATCAAGCTACCATACATTTAAAGCGAAATCATCAATTTTTAATCATACACTAAAATATTATTTAGATGCAGGAAACTCTTTTCCAGAAGCTAGTACATATGCTTATAAAGAGATTGGGCTGACAGATTCGAGTATGGATTTATCAAAACCAAATAATATTCTCGGGTATAGCTATGTAAAAGCAATTATGGAAAACAAGCTACCAATTGAGCCATTAACCATTAAGAGGAAAGCAAATGCATTTCATGATGAAAACATAACTGGCACGATTGCTAGTGCAACAAGCATTCGAAAAGAGCTAATGAAACAACATACATTGACATCTAAGATTACCGATAGCCTTCCAGGGGAAACAGTCAATCAGCTTCAGCAATATGTACTTACGGCTTCTCATTGGCATGATTGGGAGAAATACTTCCCGCTATTACACTATCGAGTAATGACCATGTCGAAAGAAGAGCTCGCAACTATACAAGGTGTTGATGAGGGGATTGAAAATAGAATTAAAGCTACAGCTAAGATAGCTAGTTCCTTTCAAAATTGGGTGGAAGCTATTAAAACGAAGCGTTATACATGGACGAGAATTCAACGAATGTTTGTGCATATTTTAACGAATACAAAAAAAACTGAGATTGAGATGATCTCACAAGACTCCTCCGTACCGTATGTTCGTGTAATCGGGTTAACCAATAATGGGAGGAATTATTTAAATCAACAAAAGAAGCAAATGAATGTTCCAATCGTGTCAAGCATAGGTAGAAATCAACATAATATATTATCTATCGAAGAGAAAGTAAGTAATACCTATTACAGCATTCTGCCACCCAAAAGCAGACAAAAGCTGTTTAAACAGGAGCTGCAAGCACCTATCATACTTTAATGAAAATACAATCAGCGGTAATGAAACAAAAATAGATCTTTTGCAAGATCTATTTTTGTTTAGCTATTCTTAAAATCATTCTCAGTTTACTTCGATTTGTTTCATAACCAGGTTATTCTTTCATTTCCTCTAAAAAACGTAATGCATCTTCAAAAGTATCGACAGGGATAACTTGCATATCAGTTCCGATTTCTTCTGCTGTTTTCTTTGCAATTTCATAATTAGAGTTCGCTGCTCCATTTTCATTCGGTGCAAAGAAGATATCGATTCCCTCTTTATCTGCAGCGACTATTTTCTTATCAATCCCACCAATCCGGAGTACATTACCATCATAATCGATTTCTCCAGTACCAGCGATTTCATGCCCTTTTGTAATATCTTCTTCTGTTAATTGGTCATAAATCTCCAGCGTGAACATTAATCCTGCACTCGGTCCACCAATATTTCCACTTGTAAACTGAATATCGCGGTCAACTGTTACATCGCGATCCGTAACAAGACTAATTCCAATTCCCACTCGATTGTCTAAGTCACTGAATTCCTCAAGCATGATCTCAGCCTCCATCGCCTCTTCCTCACGAACAAATTCGATTAGAACAGTATCTCCAGATTTTTTATCATCTACATACTGAATTAAGTCTGCTGATTCGCGAACTTCCTGACCGTCAATTCCAATAATACGGTCACCTGTTTCAAGCTTTCCTTCTGCTGGCATACCATCAACAACGGAAACAACATAGACACCTTGATAATCGATTGTTATTTCTTCACCAGCAGCTTCATAGGCTACTACTGTTGCAGCCTCCTGCGAGCTCTCCATTACCTGCAGCTGAGCATGCATATAATCATCTTGTGAAATTCCCTCAGGAAAAACTTGATCCAATGGTAAAATATCATGATACGAGAATATTTTTGCCAGTACATACTGAATCGGTGTTGCTTGGAGGCCACTTACCGTCACAAGGTGCATGTCTCCTTCACTCTCAAAACCATCCGCAACCTCGACAATAGGATTCAACGCATTCGCTCCACCGGGTTTTTGAATATAGTATGGTAATTGATATGTACCAAGAAAGTAAACAAGAGCAATTATGATAATAAAAAATAATATATTTCTTTTTGTCATTCTCATTGCAGCTTAAAGCCCCTTTCTTCCTTCCAAACATTTCTTTAACATGTCTATGGAATATTTATCTGATGTATGAGCGTATATTGTATAGACCCGTACTTTTCCAACGATGTTTTAGTACAAGCTAGAATAATTCTACTACTAACGAAATAAGTTGTACAGAGCTAGGTTCATTTCGTAGGAGGCTTTCGATTGGGACAATTACTTAAAACCTTTATCTATTCAAGTTTTTCAATTTTTTTGACTATTGCTTTAATCCGCTTTCCTGATCAATCATTGGAAGCAGGCATTCGTGGATTAAATATGTGGTGGGAAGTAGTATTTCCTTCCCTGCTACCATTTTTTATTACAGCTGAATTATTGCTAGCATTTGGGGTTGTAAAGTTTTTTGGAATATTATTTGAACCAATTATGCGTCCCTTATTCAACGTTCCTGGTTCTGGAAGCTTTGGCTGGATGATGGGTATGGCAAGCGGCTATCCTACAGGGGCGAAGATAACAGCACGTTTACGTGAAGAGAAGCAATTGTCGAAAATTGAAGCGGAACGACTCGTTTCATTCACTAATAATTCCAGCCCACTATTTATTTTCGGTGCAATTTCCGCTGGTTTTTTCCATGATTTAAAGCTAGGAGCACTTTTAGCAGTATGTCATTATACAAGTAATGCAATGGTTGGAATTTGCATGCGTTTCTATGGAAGAAAGGAAGAAGCAACAGATCGCAAAAAAACGAGCAAACAGAAAGTTTCCCTAATAAAAGCTTTTCGGGAAATGCACGAATCACGTGTAAAAGCGAATAAACCGCTTGGTGAGATTCTTGGCGATGCTGTATTGAATTCCATTAAAACATTGGTCATGGTTGGGGGATTCATCATTCTTTTTTCAGTACTAATAAAACTGTTATTTTTAGTTGGTATTTCATCTGCTATCGCCACAATTTGGGAGCAGCTTTTAATAATCATCGATTTCCCTACGGACTTGGCACTTCCAATTTTTTCAGGTTTATTTGAAATTACTATTGGAGCAAATATGATCTCCCAAACGATGACAGACACCCTTTTACAGCAAGCAATAATTATTAGCTTTATTCTCGGTTTTAACGGGCTTTCGATTCATGCACAAGTAGCTAGTATCCTCGCAAAAACAGATATTCGCTATCTTCCATATTTTTTTGCAAGAATTTTACATGGTTGTTTTGCCGTTATATTAACGATCATTCTCTACAAACCGCTATATTTAGACAGGCAGACAATTGATTTGAATGAAATACCCGTTTCACATCTCGACTTAACAGAAAATATTTGGGTGATAATTCTTTATTATCTGAAAGATGTGGGACCTGTTGTTACCATTGTATGTCTAGCACTATCTGTGTTTATTCTCTATCGGAGAAGTTTCAAATAATGCTTCATGAATATAAAAACCAGCTCCTAAAAAGCAGATGCTTACGGAGCTGGTTTTTCTCTTTTTTTAAATATGATTATATTTTTCCTTCAGTGCTTGCTCTACAAATTCAGGTACTAGTCCGCTAATATTCCCATTATACTTAGCTATTTCCTTTACCATGCTTGAGCTAAGGAAAGAGTACTGATTATTCGTCATCATGAAGAATGTTTCAATATTTTCATTTAGCTTCCTATTCATGGATGTAATTTGCATTTCATATTCAAAATCACTCACGGCACGAAGCCCGCGGATAACAGCATGTGCATTTTTCTCCTGCGCGTAATCCATTAGCAGATGGTCTGAAGCATCTACGGTGACATTTGGAATGTCCTTGATGGATTCCTTTAATAAATGAATTCTTTCTTCTACCGTGAAGAGTGGTGATTTAGCTTGATTATTAAATACAGCTACAATAACTTGATCAAATACCTTCGCTCCTCGGCTAATAATATCCAAATGTCCATTTGTAATCGGATCAAAGGTGCCTGGACAAATTGCTAACTTTCCCATCGATAACTTCCTTCCTATTTCGATTTATAAAGTGGATTAATTCTTAGATTTCCTTTTCTCCAAGGAATGCTAGTACCACAAGGATATGAACCAAGATCCTGAACATAATCAGGAAAGTATGAGATGTTGGCATCAATAGGTATATGAAACAAGATCCCTCTCGATACTCAGATTTCCGGGATAGGTTACTACAGCCCATTTATGTGCGATAAATTGTTATTCCAATCGTGCCTCCATAATTTTCTTGCTTCACCAAACTTAAACCCGTCTGTTCATTTGGGAGTTTCTCTGTTGGATCATGTTCACAATAAATTGTACCACCAGTATTAAGTAAGTCCAGCTCCATCATTTCGTCTATAAGTTTTACATAATCCACTTTTCCATACGGTGGATCCATTAAAATAAGATCAAATTTTAACTCTCTTTTAGCTGCTGCTTTAATTGCACGATGTGCATCTGCTCGAAATACTTCAGCATATTGATCCAATTTCAATGTTTGGATATTTTCTTGAATCGTATGTATTGCCTTTGGATGCTTATCAACAAATATACCATAATCCATTCCACGGCTTAGCGCTTCAATTCCGAGCGATCCACTACCTGCAAACAAATCAAGTACCCTCCCACCCTCGAAAAAAGGACCTATCATTTGAAATACAGCTTCTTTCACTTTATCCGTTGTTGGTCGCGTTGATTTGCCTGGAACCGCTTTTAATTGCCTGCCTTTAAAATCACCTGCAATAACTCGCATGAATTCACCTCAATTTGATGCTATTCGACATATATCCTACCATAAAATAAAACATTAGAAAACAATGATCTCATAAGTGGTCAAGTTCATCTGATGATAATAAATGTATATAATTAATTTCATGGTACATACTAGCATTATGAACAACTAGTTATTAGCTTGGTTGTTTCAAACGGAGTAGACTTACACTTCCCCATAAGTTCTTGCTCCGGTTTCTCCTCTCCCTTTGCCTTTTTGTTTTTCAGGACGAAAAACAAAGGGACCTGCAGAAATATCTTCTGCAGGTTTTTCTTTTTATATTACGTTGGCTTCAAAACATCAAAAAAGCCTTGCTAGGAAATAATTATTCCAAGAAGGCTTATTTAGATTCCCATCTTATAATCATATTGTTTTGCTTTGTCCGGTTTCGCATTTTCATAATCTGTACGGACAAATGGTTTATACGATCTTTCTATCTTTGAAACAAATGGTTGCTTTAATATTTTCGCTTCTACTTTTTCCATCTCATCCTGGTTAATATAAATTACAGCATATTTTAATCGTTTGGAAGCATATACCAAATTCCCATATCGCTTTAGTTGCTTAATATTCTTCATATGCTGAAACCAGACAACAATACCTTGTCTATTTGTCCTCACTCGAAAACCCCACTATCCGCTTAGTTCTGAATTTGATCATTTATGCTATATTTTTGTCCGCCCTTAGGGGTTAATAACCTAAGGACGAACATAATTGGCTAAGAAGCACACCCACATGCTCCACCACTGCCACAACCACAGCCACTATCTGTAAGTGCAGCACCATCTTTTGGAGCTTTAATTTGCTTGCTAACACTCTCAGCAACATACTGGCTAATTTCATCCAATAAGATCTGGAGATTCCGCTCAGCCATTTTAAATGCTGCTACTTTATCATGCATATCCATTTCTCTTTTTACAACACGGATATTTTTCATGATATCATAGTAATCTGGGTGATAGCGACCAAACCGCTGGACATCCTCGTATTGGTCCTTCATATCTAAAAAAGCCTTTATCAGCTTTTGAGCATCCTCATCCTCATGAAGTGCAGCACGGGTTTGCTTATAGGCTTCCATCGTATCAGACGCCATAACCATTTTGCCAAGTTGCTCAGAACGGTCAAGTATATCCACATATTCCAATGTAGCTATCATTATTACACCCCCACTACTATATAGTATCATTTAATTGGACAGTTGAAAATAAAATAGATTCTAATCTTTCATTGCTTTTGCAACTTCAGTCAACATACTAATCATTTGTATACGATCATTTAGTGTACTTATTTGCTGTGGCAGTGTCTTACCATAGAAAATTTTAGCTTCCTTTTCCATCTCTTTTATTCTTTCTGGTTCCCTTGATAAATAACGGTACCATACTGGATTATATCGCACAAAGGTCGCTAACTTTGGATTTGCTTTTAAATACTGGATACTTTGTTGATCCATTAAAAGTCACCTCAGTCTTGGACCCATTTAAATGAATCCTTTTCGGGCTGATTATTTTTCTGTGTCTTTTTAAATTGCGAAACCATTTCTTGGATAGCTGTAACTGCTTTACTTAACTGCTCAACTTGACCTTGCATTTTATTCACATCCAAATTAGATGTATATTTCATTAGCTGACTGACGAGCTCCGTATTTTTTACACTTTCCTTTTCTTCGTTCACATTTTCTTCATGCTTATCCACTTTATATTTATCCCAATACGAATCATCTTCCCCTAACAATGCCCACTTTTCATAATACTCCTGCCACGATCTGCCACTTTTTCTAATTTCCTTTATTAGGGCTGGATGCGAATTGATAAAGCTTTTAAAAGAAACTACCGACGGATGTAAATCTTCCATGTGATCACCCCTTGCAAAATAAATAGTCATTTGTACTAACTAATTTATGCACAGGTCACTCATATGTGAAAATGTAAAACAAAAACTGTACGGATTATATATAAACTGCGAACTAACTTACTAGCTGTTTTCTTCAAGTTCGTGCAATAATCGCCATCCGGGATCGCTCCGGGCGGATGCTTTCCGTGGGCACGGCTTCAGCCTCTTCGGAAGAAAATCACTTCCGATGAGTCTTCAGACACGTGCTGTTCCCACTGGAGTCACCGCCCTACGCTCACCCGACTGGTTAGAGCAACGTTTCTGTTTCGATATACTATACTAGTAGTCAGCGAGCGGGTATACGCACAACCCATAATTGCACATTACTCCGCAGTTTCTTTCAACTATTATATATGTTGATTTCTTGTTCATGTTGACAGGTTATAAAAGCTGTAATTATAATGGTTTACCGAGAAAATTCTGCGTGTAATAAAGCCGATGCACACCGACACCGATGTGGGTATAATCATTGCTTAACAAAGCTTCACGGTGCCCTTCGCTATTTAACCACCCTTCCATCGCCGCTGGTGCATCTGGATATTGAGCAGCAATATTTTCTCCAGCTGCAGTATAAAAAACTTCTCCTGCTTCTAACCGTTCTTTTAGTCCATCCCCATTTAAACTATAATGTGAAAAATAATTATTTTCTTCCATGTCTTTACTATGAAGAAATGCTACATTGCTTACACTTTCTTCCCAATCTAACTTATCCTTGCCATGCCGATGCCTTATTATATTGGTAATATCATAAATTTGTTGCTCCATTCCCTTTTCAATCTCTTCCCATTCATCTTCCGTAAAGATCGGATCGTCTGGGAGCTTCCCTCTATACTCAATTTCATATGGACGTTGCTTTAATATTGTATCTGCAGTTAAAACTCGAAGTGATGATAGCTTATCAGTGAATGTATCAAAGTAAAGCTGAATAAATGTGTTATCATTTAATTTTACAAGTGGTCTTACTTGTATATCCTCCTTCGAAATTCTAAATTTATAAGATGATACTCCATTATTATATGAAACTTCTTCCGAAAAGCTGAACTCCTGGTCAACCTCCCCATACGGTTGCCCAATATAAACAGGATTTATATCCAACCCTTCTCCTGTCGCAAAAATGGTTTTAACTACATTATCTTCTACTCCAAATTGTACATACTGGTTCGTCGAATTCGTATAAACCCACCATTCGTAATCATAGGCACTTTTATCAATCCGAACTGGGACGCCAAAGCTCCCTTCAAGCGCTTCACTCGTTTGACCTATCCATTGAAATATATTTCCCTCTAATGGGACGACTGATGTGTCTTCTTCACTCGGAGAAACTTTTGTATCTAATACATGTCGCTTCCCTTTAACAATTTTTGTGACTTGTTGAACCACTTCTTCCGGTGAAGTTTCCGTTCTATCCAAAAAATAAAAAACAGCGATTCCAAGCAACGTTAAAAAAAATAAGCTTTGAATTATTCGCATTGGTGACTCCCCCTTTCTTTATTAGTATCATCTTATACTTCATACTATCGTAACCAGAAGAGAGGACCTATCTAAAACGAAGCGAGGGAAACTCCCATTCGCTTTCTTAGAAGTTGGGTGGTCCAGATGTATCCACTACACATTTCATAGAAAACAGGTGTGGGGGGATTTATATTCTCTTTACCCTATTATTATATTTATTATCGCAATTATATACCTATTCAATAGATAATAATTGGTTTTTAATTGCATATTAAGCGTTTTCGTACTATCATTATACAATGAGGACTAATATATGAGGTGAAAAAAATGAGATTGGAAAATACGGGCATAGAAGATTCAATTGTAGATTTAAGACCTCTAGATCATTTAACTGGTAAACATGCATTTATACGTGCAGGACAATGGGACTATGAGCGAGTTACTTATGATTACAAAATTGGGTCACAAGAAAAGAACGTTACATATTACATTCGTATTCAAGGATATGCTATCGAAGGTGATGTTGATAGAGGAGACGCTGTTATTAAATTATTAACACCACTGCTCGGCAAGCATTACTACCCACATGGTGTCGAATATGGTGAAGCGGAAAATTTCCCAGAAAGTCTAGTGGAAAGAGCACACACACTTGTTGCAAAGGTTGCTGAGGAAATTCAGCATCATAAAAAGTAAAACAATAAATTAAAAGCTTTGTTAAAGCTACAAGAAACCAGCTGTTTAGACCAAACAGCTGGTTTCTTGTACTAAAAGCCCAATATAGCCTTAATCAGACTTGTTGTTTCGCCACCATCATAAATAACATACAATAATAAGTAAACCGCAACACCAGTAATAGCAGTGAAGAACCAAATAATGCTCGTTACAGGTCCTATTTTTTGATGTTTAGCTATATTTCGTTTTAATGCTAATACAATCGTTACAATTCCAAACACTGCACCAGTTGTTGCTAAAATAATATGGAAAATAAGGAAGAGCGTATAATAAATTTTAATATTCTCCGGTCCGCCAAAGCTCGTGTTTCCATCGAAAATTGTTCGAGACATGTAAATAATAAAAAATAGAATCGCACTAAGTGCAGCTAAAAGCATAACCTTCTTATGTGCTTTCTTCTTCCCTTTAACAATTAATATCCATCCAATCGCAACTAGGACTGCGCTTAGAACGATAAAAAAAGTACTTAGCGTTGGTAAAAATGGCATAACTCACGAATCCTTTCTAGATAAAGTGAAACTTTATTCAATATGGTCCACTTGCCTTCATAACATGTGATAAAGTTTTATCCTTCTCTCTTATTCTGCAGACGTTGGAAGTGGGTCAACAGTTTGACTTTCTTTAGAGAACCATCTAAAGAATATCGTTCCTAATACGATTCCATACGTAATTTCTTGCATGATTTTCATAATAATGCCGCCCAGTTGTTGATCCTCCACTGTGCCCATGCTAGTAAACATTTCTGGTCCTGAAAGAGCTGGCGCTAAGCCTTGAAGTACATCACCAGGAACACATAAAGCCAAAGCTTGAAGCCATGAACCGTTTTGTGAATAAGCAGCAAAAAGTGGTTCCGGTGCAAAGATAATCAGCACACAAGCTGGTGTTATTAAAACACTATTTCCAATAATATAAGCCATTTTCATCAACGGATGCAGCTTGTCCATTTCCTTGATCGGAGATAATAACGGGAACCAGACAATAATAGCTGAAATAAACAAAATCAACGATGTCGATGTATGCATAATTTGTGACTCTTTTGCAAGATTGAAAACTACTGGCATATGATAAAAAGAGAATAACACGTTAAATAACAACAATGAAATAAGTGGCTTCGTAAAAAATGTGAACACAGGTTTAATAACCGGCGTATTAACAACCTTTCTCCAAATCCATTCTGGGATTCCTTTTAACAAAAAAATAGGCACAACGAGTAAGTAAATAGCCATTTGAATCATATGTGCTGTTAAGGTAATATGTGAAAGTAAGTCAATAGGTGACCCTTTAACAATATATAACAACACAAGAGAGAGATAAAAGAGAAGTTGTTGCTTACCAGTTGGTTTAGCTTCCCCACCAAATTTATGACGGTAAGCTCCTGTAATGAAATAGTATAAAATAGCAAGACCAACGATAAAAAGAAAATAATAGGGACTCCACAGTGCACGGAAACCAAAAATCTGTAATTCTAACCACATCATTAATCACTCCATATAGTGGATTATCTTTTTATTATAACGTATAAAACAAATAAATTCTTTCGTTATTGTGACAAATTTGTTAGAGAAGTCAGCATTCATTATGGATTCCAAATGAGTCCTCTAATATAGACAGCTAAGCTTAGCTACTTTTCTGCTTAGAAAATTTGCCATTTGTTAAACGAATTCTTATGAGAACGTTTTTTGTAACTAACTATACATGTGCTTCTTACATGCTTTTTATTAATAGCTTAGTTGCACTTATGCAAATAGAGATTGGGACAAAAGCATTGTTATGATATAAAAAATCGAACCTGTTTATTGCAATAACGCGCACTGGAAATATACTTCGCTAAGTTTGTGTATTGTTCTTCTTTACATTAAACACTTTTGTTATATCCCCGTCTTTATCTGCCAAAAAAAGATCGGGATATGTACATCCCGATCTTTTTCTATTCAGATTCCAAAGTTGTCTTACCACCAAATAATGGTTACAAACGTAACTCCAACTAAGAACGTAACCCATATTCCACCGAAAATTAATAACGCTGGAAATTCATGTCCTTTATCTTTCATATGCATGAAGTAATAGAATTGGAACCCAACTTGGACAATTGCCAATATAAGTATTAGCGGGATAACAAACATTGAGCTGATTCCCATGGCAACTGCGAAGAAGGCAATCATTGTAAAGAAAATCATCAATGCGAAAGTAATAATTTGCTTTCGCATCTCTTCTCGATTTTTTTCTTTTTGGTACGAATTAATTTTGTTGGTACTTGTATTTTCCGTCATAAATTAACTCACCATCCCCATTAGATATACTACTGTAAAGATGAATACCCATACAACGTCAATAAAGTGCCAATACAATGCAAATGTATTGAATTTTGGAGCATTATAAAGATTTAATCCTCTTTTAGCATTTCGTACCATTAGCGTAATTAGCCAACTTAGTCCGAAAATAACGTGACCTCCGTGGAAACCAACTAATGTATAGAATGCTGACCCAAATGCTGATGAACGGAATGTAAATCCATAATCATGAATATAGTGTGCAAACTCATAGATCTCACAAGCTAAGAAGCCAATACCTAATAATGCTGTAATTCCTAACCAAAGCATCATCTTTTTAAAATCATTATTCTTCATATGGTAGATAGCATATACACTTGTAAGTGAGCTTGTTAATAACAGAACAGTCATTAAGAATACTAAATCTAATCCGAATAAATCTTGTGATGTTGGACCACCAGCCGTTGAATTTCTTAAAGCTAGGTACGTTCCAAAAAAGCAAGCAAAAAGAACTGTTTCTCCGCCAAGGAAGAACCATAAACCTAGAAATTTATGTTTTCCTTCCATTGTTGCTTTTGAAGGATCTTCTGGCATCGTTTTCGGGTTTAAGGAATGATCATGACTCATCTCAGTCAGCCTCCCTTTCTAGTTCTTCTTTGGAAATATGGAATCCAAGATCATCTTTCAAGGAACGGATTACCATACAACCAATCGCAATAGCCATACCAGCATACAATGCTATTAACCAAGCTTTATGATCAGTTTGATAAATGAAACCGAAAGATGCGATAAAGAAACCAGCTGTCATAATTAAAGGAAGAATAGATCCGTTAGGCATATGAATTTCATCCAATGGCTCTGCAGGAGTCATTTTTCCATTTCCTTCTGTTTTCTCAATCCACAATGGATCAAGGCCTCTTACTAAAGGCATTTGTTTAAAATTATAAAACGGCGGTGGTGAAGGAATTGTCCACTCTAATGTACGAGCATCCCACGGATCTGCAGGTGCTTTTTCACCTTTAACAGCAGTATAAACAATATTAATAAGAAAAACTATTGTTCCAATTGTCATAAAGAAGGCGCCAATCGTACTAATCAAATTCCCAGTATCGAGCCCTTGGTTTTCCAGGAACACCCAATAACGACGTGGCATACCCATTAATCCTAGGAAATGCTGGATGAAAAATGTTAAATGGAATCCAATAAAGAATGTCCAGAAAGCTAATTTACCCATACCTTCATGTAAAATTCTTCCGAACATTTTTGGCCACCAGTAGTGACAAGCTGCAAATAGACCAAACACCACTCCACCAACGATTACATAGTGGAAGTGAGCAACAACGAAGTAGGAATCATGGTACTGATAATCCGCAACGTTTGACCCAAGCATAACCCCTGTCATACCACCAATTGTAAATGAAGGAATAAATGCCAGTGCCCAAAGCATTGCTGAATTAATAACAATACTTCCGCCCCACATCGTAAATAACCAGTTAAATATTTTAATACCTGTTGGAACAGCAATCGCCATCGTTGCAACAGCGAATATGGAGTTAGCTACTGGTCCTAAACCTACTGTAAACATATGGTGTGCCCAAACCATAAATCCTAAAAACGCAATCAAAAAGGTTGCAAATACCATTGCAGAATAACCAAACAATCGCTTCTTAGAGAATGTAGGTAAAACCTCACTAAACACCCCAAATACAGGTAAAATCAGTATATATACTTCTGGGTGACCGAATATCCAGAAAAGGTGCTGCCAAATTACGGAGTTCCCACCAAGAGCTACATCAAAGAACGCAGAACCAAACATACGGTCAAACATTAGTAGGAACAATCCAACAGTTAATGCAGGAAATGCGAACAAGGTTAGGACACTCGTTACAAAAGTAGTCCATGTAAATAATGGCATACGCATATAAGTCATCCCTGGCGCACGCATCGCAACGATGGTCACAAGGAAATTAATACCACTCATTAATGTTCCAGCACCAGATAGCTGTAATCCCATAACATAAAAGTCTGTCCCATGTCCCGGTGACTGAATCGATAATGGTGCATATGCAGTCCACCCTGCATCAGGTGCTCCTCCTAAAAACCAACTACAGTTTAATAGAATACCACCGGAAAAGAACAACCAAAATCCGAGTGCGTTTAAAAATGGAAAAGCAACGTCGCGTGCCCCGATTTGCAGTGGCATGATATAGTTCATAAGACCAAATAATAATGGTGTGGCTGCAAGGAATATCATGGTTGTTCCGTGCATCGTGATCATTTCATTATACAAACCTGCAGTAATAAAATCATTCTCAGGTTTAATTAACTGAATTCGAATTATAAGAGCTTCTAGTCCACCTAGTAGGAAAAAGAATCCACCACCCATTAAGTACAGAATCCCAACTTTTTTGTGGTCAACGGTGGTCAAGTAATCCCATAGTACAGCACTAAAAGCTCTCTTTTGAGTAGCTGCATTACTCAAAGCTTAAACCTCCCTTTTGTGTCTTTCATCCCAATTATATATTTTTTAGTTCCCAGCACTTTCAGGTGTTATTTCTGAAGGTTTTAATTGCAGTAAATATTCAGCAATACTATTTGCCTCTTCTTCTGAAACGCTCGGATATGCACCTGTCATTTTATTTCCAGGCTTAATTGACTCAGGATCCATGATCCAATCAATTAGGTTTTCTTTTGTTGGTTCCAAAATACCAGCAATAGTGGTACGGTCCCCAAAGTTTGTTAAATTAGGTCCAGTTGCAGCAGGTGAAGATCCGATAGCATGACATGCCATACAGTTATTTGCTTCAAACAATTCTTTACCTTCTTGTGCTACAGTATCCTGCGGCTCTTGCTCAGGATCAACAGCTTGCATATCAGATAGCCATTGGTCATATTCTTCCGGACTAACTGCAATTACTTTAAAGTCCATTAATGAGTGCGATGGCCCGCAAAGCTCAGCACATTTCCCCCAGTAAACGCCTTCTTCAAAAGCTTCAATGTACATTGTATTTACGTTTTCAGGACTAACATCCATTTTCCCTGAAATAGATGGTACCCAAAACGAGTGAATAACATCTGAGGACTGCATGTTCAGGTATACTCTCTCACCAGTAGGAATATACAAATCCTGACTTGTTACGATTTCTTCGCCATCGTAATTAAAATGCCACCAATATTGATTCCCTGTAACCTCAATATTGATGTTTTCACTTGCATTGGACGTATCTGCTAAATCAAACGTAGCAATAACAGTTGGTACACCCATAATTAAAACTAGCACTATCGGTATGATTGTCCAAACCGTTTCCAATGTGTGATTCCCTTCTACTTGCTTTGGAATGAAATCTTCCTGCCCTTTCTTTCTTCGGAAACGGACTAAAGCAATAACGTAGATAATCATAACAACGACAAAAACTCCAACCATAATTAATGTTGTGAGAATAATTAAATTCATCGAGCTTTCTGCTCCATACCCTTTTGGCACAAGTGCAGTTAAATTTTCTTTCCCGCACGCGGTCAAAAATAGAGACAACATTGTAAATAGTAATAGTGCCTTAGTTTTTCCCATCCAACCTTTCATGTATTAATACCTCTCTTTCTTCTTGTTGTTTCCTTATATATATTTATTTAAGGACAAACGTTTAGTTAAATATAGGCAATGTCACAATAATCATTAACGGGAATAAAATAATTAAATAGTTTAAAGAATAGATAAACATGATATTCGCCCATTTCAAATCATCCTTCATAAAGAAGCCTCTAAACCCTAATACAAGCCAACCAATATTAAGTAATACCGCAATAACAACAAAAGTCGTTCCCAGTGATGCAAGTAAAAATGGTAGGGGAAGTAGACAGGCAGTATAAACTACAATTTGGCGTTTTGTAAATTCAAAACCGTGCACGACAGGTAACATTGGTATTCCAGCCGCTCGGTAATCTTCGGTTTTTTTCATTGCTAAAGCAAGAAAATGCGGTGTTTGCCAGATAAACATAATTAAAAACATAACAGTAGGAACAATATGCAGCGAAGGATCAAATGCTGCCCAACCGATTAGTGGCGGCATAGCACCTGAAATACTTCCGATTGCCGTGTTTAATGTATAACGACGCTTTGACCACATTGTATACAATACGACATAAACAAACCATCCTATAAAAGCAAAAAGTGCAGCTAATAGTGTTGTAAACAATAACATAATTAATCCTACCGCAGTCGTTACAAGCCCAGCAATTAACGCTGTTTTCAAAGATATAAATCCAGTAACCGTCGGTCGTTTCTTAGTTCTATTCATTTTAGGATCAATGTCTGCATCATACCAATTATTGATAATACAGCCACCAGCAATAACGAGCACACTACCAACCATTGTGAGTAAAAAAGTTCCCCAATGGGATATAAAGGAAGAGTTCGAAAAATGAACTGCTAACCAAAAACCGGCAAAGACAGTAATCATATTCGAGTTTACAATGCCTATTTTTATAAGCGCTTTTATTTCATTAAGAAACACTCCAATTTTTTCCTTGTTGGTCAATGCTGCATCGCCGATTATTTCAGAATACGATGTTTCCGCTTTATTCATTAATTTCCCCCCTTTAACCCCGACAAAAAGACACGTTAAATAACCAGAAGTCTTCTTCATTCCATGAATTCTGATTCTAAGTCTTATTGTATCACGGAATTAAATTACAATCTAATTAACTTATCAATTCACTAAATAGTTTACAACATAATTTCAATGTATATGTGACAATTAAGTGAATTTTTCATGGATCGTTACTACCACTTGAAAATATGTATAACCTCATTTTTTTAGGATGATAGCGAACATCCCTATACTATTTCTAGCAAACAACGTAAATTAATGCAAGCTTTTTTCTTATTTGCATAGTGAAAACGTATGTAAAACATGATACTATTACAATTGTGCGTATAAATAGTAGTTTCTAAGCTAATTTCGTTGCAATAAAAGTTAATCTGCTATTATGATTAATCTATTGAAAGTTTTTATAGTGCGCATTAAAAAGGTGAAAATGAAGGACCAAGAAGTTCAAGGCGGCTTAGTTCCCCAATATCGGGCTTACTTAGGATGTGTTGACTTCTGTGTCGCCCCAGGACGTGGGCGTTTTTAAGTAGAAGCCATCGCCATCGAGCTTCTCGCGTGTGTTATGGTGACTTTGATGTTCGACACAGAACGTGTTGGTGCGTAGTCGAAGGTCTCCTGCTCTCAATATGTCATTTTTACCAGACTTTTTGAACATCCTATTATAGTTTTTAATCATTAGAAGTGAGGCTGTTGAGTGTATGATTAAATTTTTACGAACCTTATCATTAATTGCAACAATTTTAATGCTTTTTCTTCTATTAGGAGGAGCATTAGTTACAAAGACCGGATCAGCGGATGGTTGTGGAGATAGCTGGCCGCTTTGTGAAGGTGAATTAATACCCTCTGAATTCACTTTTGAAATGGTAATTGAATTAAGCCATCGAGCTGTTTCTGGAGTAGCTGGGATCGTTGTATTAACGCTTGCAATTTTATCTTGGATTAAAATTGGTCATGTTCGAGAAGTAAAATTCCTAGCATTTTCTTCTGTTTTCTTTATTGTCCTGCAAGCTTTAATTGGTGCAGCAGCTGTTGTTTGGGGACAGTCAGATTTTGTTCTCGCTGCCCATTTTGGAATATCTTTAGTATCGTTTGCAGCAGTCTTTCTGCTTATGCTGCTAATTTTTGAATTAGATAAGAAATTACATACCGAGTCGCTATTCATTAAAAAAAGTCATCGTTTGCATATTTACGCACTATCCATTTATACAATGATTGTTGTGTATACAGGTGCACTAGTACGGCATACTGAATCAAATCTTGTTTGTGGTGACTGGCCATTTTGTACGAACACCTCCCCCCTCTCGTTTTCTGATTATGATTTTAATCAGTGGGTACAAATGGGACACCGATTTGCAGCAGGGATACTATTTATCTGGACGTTTATCCTGATGCTTAATATGATTAAAAACTACCGTTTCAACAATGTAATGTATTGGGGATGGATTATTACTTTCTTTTTGATTTTCCTGCAGGTTCTATTTGGAGCATTGATTATATTTACTTTACTTAATCTTGGCGTAGCACTTATGCACGCATTAGTGATCTCCTGCTACTTTGGAATGCTTAGTTATTTCATCCTACTTTCTAATAGAAGTGCTAAAAAAGAAAAAACAGGAATGGCTAAATAGCCATCCCTGTTTTTTCTTTTTTCTAGTAACATTTGAGATCTTTTCTGCTGAATTGCATCAAAGGGTCTATAAAACAATTAAAAGCTAGTGGAGAGTCTCCGATTATAATAATTTCATTAAATCAGAGACACACTACCATTCAAATATTATTCAAACTCAATTAACAAATCATTCACTTCAATTGATTCTCCAGCATCTACATGAATCGCCTTGATGACACCTGCATACGGAGCTTGAATAGTTGTTTCCATTTTCATTGCCTCCGTTGTTAAAATGTGTTCACCTTTTTCAACTGAATCTCCCTTTGAACAATTAACTGCAAGTACAGTTCCTGGCATTGTCGCACCAATTTGCTTTTCATTTGATTTATCGACTTTTGGTCTTGTTGAAAGCAAGGACTCAACACTGTTATCTCTTACTCTGATTTCACGCGATTGTCCATTTAATTCAAAATAGAAAACTCGTGTACCATCATCTTTAGGTTCAGAAATAGAAACAAGTTTCACAATTAAGGTTTTTCCCTTTTCTATCTCTACTTCAATTTCTTCACCTAAGTTCATTCCGTAGAAGAACGTAGGTGTATCTAACACAGACATATCTCCATAGTTTTCACAGAAATTATGATAATCCATAAACACTTTTGGATATAATGCATAGGCAATCAAATCAAAGCTAGTTACTTGTCGATCCAAAGATTTAAATAGTTCGTCTCTTAAGCCCTCAAAATCAATTGATTCTAATAATTCCCCAGGTCGAACCGTAATTGCTTTTCTCCCCTTAAGAATAATCTCCTGCAATTTTTCTGGGAAGCCTTGATATGGCTGACCAATATACCCTTGCGCAAACTCAATAACAGAATCCGGGAAATCAATTGAATGTCCTTTTTCATAAATATCTGCTTCGGATAAATTGTTCTGTACCATAAATAATGTCATATCACCAATTACTTTTGAAGATGGTGTTACTTTTACAATGTCTCCAAACATGTCATTAACTTTGCGGAACATTGTTTTGACTTCATTCCAACGATTTCCAAGTCCAACAGCCTTCGCTTGCTGTTTTAGATTACTGTATTGTCCTCCAGGCATTTCATGGAAATAAATTTCTGTATGTGGTGCTTTCATTCCACTTTCAAAATCCTGATAGTATTCTCTAATGCCTTCCCAATAATGTGAGATTTCTTCATATGCATTAATATCAACCTGTGGCCCGCGTGCGCTTCCTTCTAGTGCATGATAAAGTGTCTGCGCACTAGGTTGTGAAGTTAATCCCGACATCGAACCAGTAGCAACATCGACCACATCTACTCCTGCATCGATTGCTCTAGCATACGTATAAACACCGTTTCCACTCGTATCATGTGTATGAAGGTGGATTGGAAGATCGATCGTTTCTTTAAGGCTAGATATCAACTGATAGGCTGCTTCTGGTTTTAACAATCCAGCCATATCTTTAATCCCTAAAATATGGGCACCAGATTGTTCCAGCTCTTTCGCCATGTTTTTGTAGTAATTAATATCATATTTTTCCCGACCTTTATCGAGTATATCGCCAGTATAACAAATTGTCGCCTCTGCAATTTTGTTATTTTCACGAACCGATTCAATTGCCAGCTTCATTCCCTCAACCCAATTCAAGCTATCGAAAATACGGAAAACATCAATACCTGCATTGGAACTCTTCTCTACAAATTCGCGAATTAAATTATCTGGATAGTTTTTATACCCTACAGCATTGCTCGAACGTAATAGCATTTGGAATAGTACATTTGGCATTTTCTCACGTAGAGCGAGTAGTCTAGTCCATGGATCTTCTTTTAGGAAACGGTATGCTACATCGAACGTAGCTCCGCCCCACATCTCGACAGAAAAGAGATTTGGTAATAAACGCGCAGTCGGTTCAGCAATATGCAGCAAGTCCGTCGTTCTAATCCTTGTTGCAAGTAGTGATTGGTGGGCATCACGGAATGTAGTATCTGTTAATAATACTTCCTTCTGATCCTTCAACCACTGTGCTAACCCTTCTGGGCCTTTTTCATCTAAAATTTGTTTCGTTCCAGCAGGGATTTCTTGATGAGAATCTACTTCTGGAATAAGTAATGGCGAAAATTCAGGCTTTTTCTTTTTCGTAATCCCCTCTGCCCCATTGAGCGTTGTATTCGCAATATAGGTAAGCATCTTTGTGCCACGGTCTTTACGTTTCGGAAAGACGAATAGCTCTGGTGTATTATCAATAAATGTTGTGTCATATTGACCAGACATGAATTTCTCATGCAAAATTACATTTTCCAAGAAATGGATATTCGTTTTAATACCACGAATTCGGAATTCCTTTAAATTTCGCACCATTTTAATTGCAGCTTGCTCAAAGGTCAATGCCCACGTTGAAACTTTAACTAGTAAAGAATCATAATGCGGTGATATGACTGCACCTTGATAGGCATTTCCAGCATCTAGCCGTACACCAAAACCTCCACCACTACGGTATGCATTAATTCTACCCGTATCTGGCATAAAGTTATTCAGTGGATCCTCTGTCGTAATCCTGGACTGGATTGCATAACCGTGAATTGTAATTTCTTCTTGTGCTGGTACTCCAACAGATTCATCATGCAGGCTGTATCCGTCTGCCACTTTAATTTGTGTTTGAACAACGTCAATACCAGTAATCATTTCTGTGATAGTATGTTCTACCTGTACACGGGGGTTAACTTCAATAAAATAAAAATCATCATTCGTAACAAGGAATTCAACAGTTCCAGCATTTATGTAACCTACATTTTTCATCAAGTCAACTGCAGCATTACAAATGCGTTCTCGTAAGTCATCTGAAAGAGACAAACTTGGCGCAACTTCGATTACTTTTTGATGTCTGCGCTGTACAGAACAATCTCTTTCATGAAGATGAACAATATTTCCATGCTGATCTCCAAGGATTTGTACTTCGATATGTTTAGGATTTTCAATGAATTTCTCTACATATATTTCATCATTCCCAAAAGCAGCTTTTGCTTCGGACTTAGCACGATCGTATGCCTCGCGGACTTCATTTGCATCACGAACAATTCGCATACCACGTCCACCACCGCCTAATGATGCTTTAATGATAATTGGATATCCGTGTTCCTCTCCAAAAGCTTCAACATCTCGGACAGTTGCTATAGCACCGCCACTACCAGGAATAATCGGTAGATTCGCTATCTCCGCTTGCTCTCTTGCTTTTACTTTATCTCCAAACATGTTTAAATGTTCGCTAGTAGGTCCAATAAAGATAATTCCCTCTTCTTCACAACGTCTTGCAAAGTTAATATTTTCCGATAAAAAACCATAGCCAGGATGAATCGCATCAACTTGTACTTCTTTTGCAAGATCAATAATTCCTTCAATATCTAAGTAAGCATCGATTGGCTTTTTTCCTTTACCGATTAAATATGCTTCATCTGCTTTAAAACGATGAAAGGACGCGGAATCTTCATTCGAATAAACCGCTACAGTACGGATGTTTAGTTCTGTGCAAGCCCGAAACACCCGAATTGCAATCTCTCCTCGGTTAGCAACCAGTACTTTTTTGATCTGTTTTAATTCTGCCATCTTCTATCACTCCTGTTATAATTAATCGTTTTTCTTTCTACATTCGACTTCTCTTTTGTTCCATCAATTTCTTGCTTCTTAACAGCACTTGCAATATTGTTAAGAATTCCCATTGAGATTAACATGATGAGAAGTGATGAGCCTCCATAACTAACAAACGGAAGTGGTACACCGGTAATCGGTAGCAGTCCACTAATAGATCCAAGGTTAATAAATGTTTGAATTCCAACCATGGAAGAAATTCCTAATGCTAGTAATGCTCCGAAACTATCATTGCATTTTCTAGCTATAAAAATACCACGCAATACAATGATTGCTAGCATTCCTAACACAATAAGTACGCCAATAAAACCTAGCTCTTCTGCTACAATCGCCATAATGAAATCCGTATGAGCTTCCACCAGATAGCCTAACTTTTGTACGCTTTGACCTAGTCCTTCCCCAGTTAATCCCCCAACACCAATTGCTACATAGGATTGGATTAATTGATACCCATCAGAATCTGGTGTTGCAAAAGGCTGGTAAGCTCCTGTAAATCGAGACAACCTTTCATCAGTCACTAAAAAAGGCACTGCTAATATAGCTAATCCAACACCGATAGCGATTAAGATTGATAAGTGCTTTAATCGTATTCCTGAACTAAATATAACAGTACAAGCAATCAAGAAAATAATCGATGCGGTTCCGATATCTGGTTGAAGAACAATTAATCCTAAAATAATCCCTGTAAGTATAAGCGGTGGTAATACACCTGTATTAAACTGACTTATGTATGCTTGTTTCTTCGAATAGATGGAAGCCAAATACATAATCAGACCGAGCTTCGCAAATTCAGCCGGCTGCATACTAGCTGGACCAATCTGGAACCATGATTTCGCGTTATTTACGGAATTTCCGAAAATAAGCACAGCAACAAGCAAGATTACAATAAACAAAATAATAAACTTCATTAGCTTCTGATAGTATTTGTATGGAAATATACTACAGATGATAAAACCTATCATTCCGACTACAAACCAAATCGATTGACGTATTAAATAATGGGTACTTTCATTTCCTTCCACAACAGCTGTCACCATACTCGCGCTATAAATCATAACAATTCCAAACCCAGCTAATAGTATTGGTGTAATCATTAAGGTAAAATCGTAGTCTTTTAATCTCTTAAGCATCCTACTTCTCCCAACCATATGTTTTTTAAGAGGTTGTTCAAAAAGTTCGGTAAAAATGACACATCAAGATCGGAGGAACATCGACTAACTAACTTCTGACACTTCCTGTGTCGAAAGTCGAGTCAACAAACCCTGCGGATTCCAGGTCTTGCGCCGCCTCGAACTTCTCGGTCCTTTTATCCTCTTTTTTCAAACACGAACTTTAAGTATCGATGAAAAGAAATTTAAATAACTATAACACATTTTTGTAAGTCGCGTCTTCTAAATTGTTATTATTTTTTCAAATTCACCTATAAATTCCTATTTAAATTCCTTTATATTCCTTACAATTAAACAAAAAAACCTTGCCGCTTACTTACTGGC
This sequence comes from Oceanobacillus sp. FSL W7-1309, assembly GCF_038002145.1. NCBI lineage: Bacteria > Bacillati > Bacillota > Bacilli > Caryophanales > Bacillaceae > Oceanobacillus > Oceanobacillus sp. FSL W7-1309. Next base: position 321,673 of record NZ_JBBOBX010000002.1, on the reverse strand, counting down.
AAAGTTTTGCTTTGTCACATCACATCATTAAGCCAATACAATGGACTGCTTAATCAAACCGAATTTTGTGAAGCTTCATGCAATATATTAAGCTTCTTCTCAAGATTTTCAAGAAGTGCTCTTCCTTCGTTCTCGCTGATTAAGTCTAGACGCACAGCAAAATCAATTTCCCTCGAGAGACCAAACATTTGCGTGTCCAAAACATCTTCGTAGACTGGACATTGTGGCATCGTTAAATTCTCTATTTGAACTTCAATTAGTCGTAATATGTTGTCAGCGTCAGCCTTAAGAAGGGCATGGGCTTTTTCACGGTGATCAATAGTCGCCTCTGGCATCAATAAAATCCCCTCCGTTAGAAAGACTTCTTTGTATATTATATTAGCGTTAGCTACAAGAAAATGCAAACAAAAGCGTAAAATTTTTATAAAAAATAATTCTTTACAGGTGAAATATTTGTTTATGTCTGCTATTCTTGATGAAGATACAGAATTAGGGGTGAAATAATGATTGTACCGATTATGGGAAACGTTTTCTATTCCATCACTTTAGATCCTACCGTATGGATTTTCGATGATAGAAAAATATTGCTGAGCGACGCTTTTTCCGACAAGGGCAGGAATTCGGAAGAAGTTGATGATTTAGAATTAGCATCTCAACGATTCAACCGAGAAGTTTTTGATGTTAAAATGAATCGTCCTCCTGTAAACAGGAGTATCTCAAAATTAGAAGGAGAAACAATTTTAAAAAATTCCTATGTCATGCCATTGCATGATTTCATAAAAAATGCAGAAGTTAAAGCCAGTGCAACGCACGCTATTTTAGTATCAGATGAGGTAGAAACGGAAATATCAATAGCTGACCTCGAAAATGGCTACTTTCTTTTTGCGATTGACGGAAAACCAATTAAAGAAAATGGTCCTGTTCACTTTTTCTACCAAGATGGATCAAATAAAGACAAGCCAATAACCAATATAAAACAAATTATCATTCACTAAAAATCTGCATGCATTGCAGATTTTTTTCATTAGAAAAAATCGTATTCGCCAAGTTCTTGCGATAGTTGCATATACGCAGTAAGAAAGTTTTATACTTACTTTCCTGCCAACCAATATAATTATATCCTTCACTGTATATTTTCATTTATTCTAACCAAAATAAGGGCATCAGCTACTATAATTAGGAGGAATGCTGAATGAAGCCGCATTTTACATTATTATTTTTGGTTGGAATTATACTCCTGGCAGCTTGTGGACAACAGGAGGATCCCCCATTGGCAGAAGAACAAGAAAACAATCAATTAGTCCAAGTTAAAAACTCAGACCCAACAAAACTTGAAGATTTAAGCAATACCGAAATTGCAAATCATCTAGCCAATGTAGCTAGCGATGTTCCAAGTGTGGATGATGCTGCTGCAATTGTCGCTGGTCCTTACACTGTGGTTGGGATTGATGTTGATAAAGATCTTGATCGATCACGGGTAGGAACAATTAAATATTCTGTTTCCGAAGCACTCTATCATGATCCATATGGAAAAACAGCTATCGTAGTAGCCGATGCTGATGTTATGGAGAGGATTAGGGGAATGGGAGACAAAATGGCACAAGGCCATCCTGTTCAAGGATTTGTAGATGAACTTGCAGCGATTGTAGGTCGCTATATGCCTGAATTTCCAATCATGAACAACCCACCTGCCGAACCAGACCAAAACAAAGAAATATTATCTGATGAAGAGCAACAAAAGCTGGATGATATCGAAGGTGAACAATCTAATCACCATGACAATCGTGCAGAATAAAACCCAGGCTTCTTATAGAAGCCTGGGTTACCTTATATCTCTTCTTGGTTACGTGAAGTGTTTTCTTCTTTCTTTTCATTGTAATACTGTACACCAAACTGTGATCCTTCTGATACCATTTTGGAATTTTCTAGCTGCTCCAAATCTTTCTCCTCTAATTGATCCGGTACACCTGAGCTTTCAAATGTATGATCATGATCATCCGAATGCGAATTTTGTTTAAACTTCGATGCAACAACGTTTGCAGCCTCTTTAATTTTATTACGATTTTGTTCATCCTTTAAATAGTAACCTGCTACTCCTGCACCTAGTGCTCCTACTGCTGATAATACATATCTTTTTTTCATGAAATCTTCCTTTCATTTTAAATAGATATTGTTAAGTTTATACTTATCTTCCCCCGAATAGTTCTTATCAAACATAAAAGATCTCCTACTAAAGTGAATATCTTGTGATATACTACTTACAAGAAGTTTTTAAATACAGATTATTTTTTGAAGTAAGAGGTGAAAGAATGCAAGTAAAGTGCTCTCTTTGTGATAAAGTGGAAGAAATTGAAGATTATTGCCTTCAAGCAAAACGACTAAGAAACAGAAGAATATATATGTATCTGTGTAATAGTTGCTATGGCCGAATTGAGGTTAAAACTAACGAAAGACTTTCTACAGGAAATTTTAGACTTTATCGCGAAAATAAAAAAGTGGACCAGTACTTGTAGTCTATTTCCAATTTTTTAAAGTTTATCGTTTCCTCTAATAAAAAAACGCCAAAATTGGCGTTTTTTATTTATTATCTGCTTTTCTCTGGTAATGAAGTCTAATTCTATATACTGCCAATATAAAAATAATAACGATAAGGCTTTCAATTGTTGGCATACGCATTACAGTAGTAAATATTGTTAATATATAGGTTCCAATTAACAATAAAATATAAACAAAAAGCTTTTTTAGCGGTGACAATTTACGAGCAAACCCAAGTTCATAAGCAATTGCACAAAGAATAAAATTCATTACATAAAATATCCAAAATATATTCTCTACACCATTTTTTTCTACTACAAAATCAAATACAAACCTAAAGCCATCCATATGTATCCCCCAATATTCACTAAGCTCTTCTATTATCATACTAAATCTTTTATATTCCTGCCACTAACAAGCGTAAGGTCATATTTTAATTTATATTTGTACAGCACGAAAAATAGTATTCTCTATTAGTCTAACTTTTTTTGAAGAAAACGTTTTTTTCATATATACTATTTATTGAAATAGAGGTGCTTAAATGAAGAATATTAATGTTCCTATGCTTTTATTAGCTATTCTTGTTGTTGCGATGTTCTTTCTTGTTGGACTCGCTATCGCTTTCCGCAATATTTGGTTTATTTTATTATTCCTAATACTCGGATTTGCAATTTTCGGTTATGGTTTATCATTAAAGAAAAGAAGAAAGTGACGAAAATCCCGTCACTTTCTTCCATTTCGGATAAAGGTTATTATTTCGTCCTTCAAGATCGGATTACAAGTAAGTATCGATGTTTTTTCAAGCATATTCACTTCATTTCCATCTATATCACTCGTCACACCGCCAACTTCATTCACAATGACAATACCAGCTGCTACATCCCACGGCGCGAGTCCGATGGATAAATATCCGTTTTCAATTCCTTCTGCCGTATAAGCAAACTCTAATGCAGCAGATCCATACGTTCTCGTGCCTCGTACTTTCTTCACAAAATTCTGCATCGTTTTTTCATCTATAAGTCTATTCTCACACAACCAAAAATGGTTCATTCCTATAATTGCATTTGTTAATTTAACATCTGAAGTAAGCTGAGGTAACTGCTGATTATTTTTGTAAGCTCCTTCGCCCTTTTTCGCATGGTACAGCACATCTGACATCACATCATAAATAATTCCGATTTCACCAATACCATCTTGGTATACGCCAACAGATATTGCAAAGTTTCTTCTTTGATGAACAAAGTTCATGGTGCCGTCAATTGGATCAATAATCCAAATTGTTCCATCAAGAGATGTAACGGAATCACCATAGCCCTCTTCTCCAATAATAAAATGATTGCTATATTTTTCCTTTATGTTCTGAACAAAGAACGCTTCTATACGTTTGTCCAATACCGTAACAAGATCATTTGGATTTGATTTCGTTTCAATGTTCAATGGAGCATTCATTTCATCTCGAATGATCGTCCCTGCTTCCAACACCCATTTTACAGCTTGATCATATATGTCATTGCGAATCGCTTTATCCATATGTACGCCCTCCACTATTATGATTATAATTCCAATTGTAACAAAATGAAGGGACCCCGTCATTGTATATGAATGACCCCAATATGTATTCGAGTATTTCTTAATGCTTCCAATACATATTGGGGTCAGTTATTAAGCGTGCTCATTTTCAATTTGTAACATCTGTTTCCTTAAATCCTCTAGACGTTCCTTAGCTTTAATAATTGAAACTTTATCATTAGCTTGCATCGCATCATAAAGCGTTACCAGCTCATAATCAATCTCCATTCGGATAACAGGCAGTCGCTCTTCAGCCTCTTTTCTCCTTAACGCTTCCATAACATATTTCAACTTCGCCACTTCCTTTCTCAGAGCTTGTTTTATCAGTTTCATGTGTTTTCTTTATTTTATGACTTGGAAATTATATTGTTCATAGCTTTTCTGAAATTAATGATTATTTTTATTATCATTTCCCGTTTTTAGCCTTTTTAAACATAACTGAGAATTTCAGTTCTCTTTAAAGCCTGATCACATAGGGTTGAAACTTAACATTTAAAGCTTTCACACCATATTGCCAATGTTTTCTGTTACAGAATCAATAAGTATGTATAACTTGACTTACAACCTTCTATATTTAATAATAATTATTATAAATAACATGCATGAAGGAAGGAATGAAACTTTTGACTTTTCAAGGATTTAGACGTGAAGATTTTGAAACATTTACGATAGATGGTCTTGATGAAAGAATGGAAGCAATCCAAACAAGAATTCAGCCGAAGTTCCAAGAAATCGGATCTGAACTCGCTGACTATGTAGCAGCACAATTAGGAAATGAAATGTATTTACATATTGCTAAACACGCAAGGAGAACCGTAAATCCCCCAAAGGATACCTGGCTGGCAATAGCAGATAATAAACGAGGATACAAAAAACACCCACACTTTCAAATAGGTTTGTTTGATGATCATCTATTTATGTGGCTAGCACTAATTTACGAATTACCAAATAAACAAGAAATTGCGAAATCGTTTATTTCAGCATTTGATAAAATTAAACAGCTTCCAGACAATTTCGTTGTTTCTTTAGATCATATGAGCAAAGATTCCATAACGCTTCAGGATTTGGAGATGAAACATCTCGAACGCTTTAGAGATGTAAAAAAAGCGGAGTTTTTAATCGGAATTCATGTTCCATCTGAAAGTGATTTAGCTGCAAATGGAGGAGATTTAGTCGATACAGCGAAACGAACCTTTCATACCTTACTCCCATTTTATCAATTAGCACTACAATCTCGTAACTAGCTGATCTTACCCGTTACAAAAACCTTAAGAAAAAAAGACCTTATTCACCTGTATGTGAATAAGGTCTTTGCTTTTCTAAACGGTAATACCAGCATTATTACATTTTAATAAAGTCGTCGGCTGAATCTCTCGCTTTTTTGACAGTATGGTAACACGAATAGCCTGATGAGTCTGCGAATGCTGTAAACAGCTTCTTTTCCTCGCTTTTTGAAGGTACGATCTGTTTAAATCTACGATACAGCAATAGAATTTCTTCGCGACTTACTTTTTTTTCGTAAGCTTTTTCCACAAGTGAATAAAAATTCACAACATCTATGATCTCTTCCGTTGACCACGTCTCATCTATCGGGTACTCATAACTCATTATTCTTATTCACCTCATTATACCTTTTGTGCATATAGACCTATATCAATAAGTTTTTCCGTGATACTTATTATAATACATATCTACTTCTATTTGGTAAACGGGAATTAATTAACCTGTTCGTTTATCTTTTCCCTGTATATGCAAAAAAATAAGCTACACTATATAATGTAGCTTAGCCTATAATTGTATTATTTTTTATCACAAGTAGGACATGTACCGTAAAGAGTTGTTACTTTTTCATCTTCGTAATCTTCAATAACTTGTTGGCAATCTTGACAAATTATTGTACCCATTAAGTCATCCCCTTTTCCAACTTTATTGATAACATATTCATATTATAATATGACACATTATAAGAGTCAATAGTTAATTAGTATAACATATTTAGAGATATCCCATTGAATAAGAGGACTTATTGCTATTCCTTCTAAAATTCATAAAAAAAAACACAACCATATGTATGAAGGCTTATGGTTGTGTCCATTATACGTTAAATCTGAACTTCTCATGATTGAATTCAGTAAGGTTTTTAACTGGTTTATTAATTACCCTTCATTTTGTTTCGATAAGTGTTGGGTCAACTATCTCGTACCCTTTTTCCCTTAAGCCTTCGACAATGCTCGGTAAGCTTTGAGCTGTCCATTCCCGATCATGCATGAGTAAATTCGCTCCCGGTTTCAATAATGAATACGGTACATCCACCTCTGGCCCTTCTCCTGAAATCATTGCTTCCGTAAGCTTTTCCGCATTCATATAAGGCTCGAAATAATCATAGCCGTACGTCCAGTTCATTACTGTCATACCGTCTTCTTCGGCAACTTGAATTGAATATTCTGTATTAGCACCGTGCGGGGCTCGGAAGAATAACGGACGTTCACCAATAATCTCTTCTATACGATCACTTAGACTTATAATCTCCTCTTTCTGTTCTTCTTCAGATATCTCTGGTAATGTTGCATGTGTAAACGTATGATTTCCAATCATAAAGCCCATTTCATGAATTTCTTTGAGCATTTCCTCTTCTTCAGGTGTATCAATAAAATGTCCATTTACAAAGAAGATCGCCCCAGCATCTAATTCTTTTAATGTTTTGGCCATTTCAACAGCATACTTATCAGGCGCATCATCAATTGTCAACAAGACAACATCTTCATTCGTTTCTGCTTCTATTGGAATTACTGACCAATTTTCCGAAATTGTATACTGGGCTTCAATAGAAGGCTCGTCCGTAGCCTTCTCTTCTTCAGATTCTTCTTCCTTCACCTCATCCTCACCTTGTTTTTCGTTCTCTGCTGTCTGATTCTGCTCTTCATTTTCTCCATTTGCAGATGGTGATTTTCCCTGACTCGTCGTTTCTGTATCGCTTGCACAGGCTGATAGAATTGCAAAACCAATAACAAGGATAAAGAATGTAATACGTTTCATATGTAGAACCTCCTCCTAGCTGTAAGAATAGATTACTAGATTTAGTATAAAGCATTCGTGAAACAACTGTCATTTCCGATCGAAAAATATTCCTGTACAAACCAAATAGGAAATGACTTCACGATATACCAATATAATCCACTTCTATTATATACCCCAAACAATGTTGCTTCATGTTTACAATTTCCGACAATAGATTTTCATTTTAATAACAGTTCGATAACATTATCTAAAGTGCACTATTCATTTGATAAACTATCTTTACATTGTCATGAGATAAATTCACAATGAGGAAGTGAATAAAAGTTGATGAACAAGTTCTTATTGATGATTTCTACCCTACTAATTTTACTTACAGGTTGTCAGTCTAAAGACGAAGTCGTTGAGGCTATTTCGTTTAATCCGACGGAATATAATGTCATGATTATCCCAGAAGAATCAATTGAAGAAATTGATGAAATATACATTGATGCCATTATTGATTTAAAAGCAGAATACCCTTATGAATTTGCAGATGCAAAAATGGTCGAAATCGATCCCACAGAAATGGATATACCATTAGACACAAAAGGTACTACTCTTATCATTCAAAAGAATGGTCAGACGGTTGCACAGCTATCTCGCAACATGCCCAAAGATGAAATTATGGAGCAGCTAGAGGTCACTTTAGAAGAAGATAAAAAGGATGCCTTAAACTAAAAGGCATCCTTTTTAATAACGTTCATATTCAATATCTTATAACATATGAATTGGAGTTCCAAGTGCCACTTCTGCAGCTTCCATTGTAATCTCACCTAACGTTGGATGAGCATGGATAGTTAATGCGATATCTTCAACAGTCATTCCTGCTTCAATAGCAAGTCCGATTTCCGAAATCATATCACTCGCATTTGGACCAGCAATTTGGCCACCAATTACTAAGCCATCTTCTTTACGGCTGATTAATTTCAAGAATCCGTCACTATTGTTTAAGGACAACGCACGACCATTTGCAGCAAATGGGAATTTCCCTACTTTTACATCATAACCAGCATCTTTTGCGTCTTTTTCTGTCATTCCAACAGTTGCAAGTTCTGGATCTGTAAATGCTACGGCTGGCACACCAAGATAATCGATTTCAGATTTTTCTCCAGCAATTACTTCAGCAGCAATTTTTCCTTCATAGGATGCTTTATGAGCAAGCGGAGGACCTGCAACAATATCACCGATGGCGAATATATTGTCTACAGAAGAACGACATTGTTTATCGATTTTAACAAGTCCTTTTTCATCAAGCTCAATTCCAGCTTGTTCTAAGCCGATTTCACTTGTGTTCGGACGACGGCCAACCGTTACAAGTACGTAATCTGCTTCAATTGTTTCTTCTTTTCCTTTAGCTTCATACGTAACTTTCACACCGTCAGCTGACTCTTCAACACCTTTAGCCATCGCTTCAGTGATGATTGTAGCACCTTTATTCTTCAAGCGCTTTTTAACAAGCTGTGTCATTTGCTTTTCAAATCCACTTAGGATATCTTTTGCACCCTCAAGGAAAGTAACTTCTGTTCCGAAGTTTGCATAAGCAGAACCTAGCTCACTTCCAACATATCCAGCACCAATAACCACTAATTTCTTAGGAACTTCTTTCAAGTTCAAAGCTCCTGTTGAATCGAGTACACGATCTGAAAATTTGAATGTTGGAATTTCAATTGGTGATGAACCAGTTGCAACGATACAATGTTTGAATTTATATGTTTGAGAAGACTTATCGTCCATAACTTTCGCAGTGTTTTTATCTACGAAATATGCTTCCCCTTTTACGATGTCTACTTTATTCCCTTTAAGAAGGCCTTCAACACCAGATGTTAATTTGTTAACAACGCTGCCTTTCCACTCTTGAACCTTGGAAAAGTCAATTGTCACACCTTCTGATTTGATTCCTAGTTCTTCAGAGCCTTTTGCACTTTCTGCCAAATGACCCGCTTGAATCAATGCTTTTGATGGAATACATCCAACATTTAGACAAACTCCCCCTAAAGCACCTTTATCAACAATCGTCACTTTTTGTCCTAATTGTGCAGCACGGATAGCAGCAACATAACCACCAGGACCTGCTCCAACAACCAGTGTATCTACTTCTACCGGAAAATCTCCTACTACCATTACCTACGCCTCCATCATAATTAATTGTGGATCATTTAGTAATCGTTTAATTTGGTTTAAAGCTAGCTGTGCAGTTGCACCATCAACGATACGATGATCAAAGCTTAGAGATAAAGCAAGAACTGGAGCAACGACAACCTCCCCATCACGAACAATTGGCTTCTCGGCAATACGACCAATTCCAAGAATTACAGCTTCAGGGTAATTCAATACTGGTGTAAACCATTGCCCACCTGCTGAACCAATGTTTGAAATTGTGTTAGAAGCCCCTTTCATCTCATCTGGTTTTAGTTTACCATCACGAGCTTTTCCTGCCAATTCATTTATCTCAGCTGAAATTTCAAAGATGGATTTCTTATCAGCATCTTTTACAACAGGTACAAGTAATCCTTTGTCTGTATCAGCAGCGATACCGATATTATAGTAATGCTTTTGAACAATCTCGTCTGTTGAATCGTCAATCCATGAGTTTAGAATTGGGAATTTTTTAGACGCCGACACAAGTGCTTTCACAACATATGGTAAGTACGTTAATTTAATTTCTTGTTCAGCTGCAACTGCTTTAAACTTCTTACGGTGTGCAACAAGCTCTGTTACATCGATTTCATCCATCAACGTTACATGTGGTGCTTTTGATTTAGAGTTAACCATTGCTTTCGCGATTGATTTACGGATATTTGTCATCTTCTCGCGAGTTTCTGGGTAGCTGCCAGTTGGAACTGCAGCTGGTTTTGCAGCTTGCGTATCAACTGCTTCTTCAGTTGTTTGTTCCGTTTGTGTTGCCGGTTGGTCACCACTTAGGAAGCTGTCAATATCAGCTTTTAGGATACGACCATTTTTACCAGTGCCACTAACTGCTTCAATAGTTACGTTGTTTTCTCTAGCGTATTTTCTTACAGAAGGCATTGCAATAACTCGTTTACCTTCTGTTTCTGCAGGTTCTTCTTTAGCATCTTTTGGAGCTTCCTTTGCAGGCTCCTCTGTTGCTTGTTTGTCAGCTGCCGCTTCTTCCTGACCACTATCATCAGACTCATAACCTTCAGCATCAATGGTAACAAATACGTTTCCTACATTTGCTACCTCACCTTCTGCAACATGTATCTTTTTGATTGTTCCTTCTACTGGTGAAGGAATCTCAACAACAGCTTTATCATTTTGAACTTCGCATAGTACGTCGTCCTCTTTTATTTCATCGCCATCTTTAACGAACCATTTTACAATTTCGCCTTCAGCAATACCTTCCCCGATATCTGGGAATTTAAATTCAAATGCCATACATCTTACCTCCTGTCTTCTATTTAAAAATTAATTACAGTGTTTACTTTTTCAATAATATCTTGATGGTTTGGTAACCAAACCTCTTCAGCGTCCGAGAACGGATAAACCGTATCTGCTGCCGCTACTCGTAATACAGGTGCTTCAAGATGCAAAATTGCTCTTTCCTGAATTTCAGCAACTACATTCGCTGCTACCCCTGCTTGACGTTGTGCTTCTTGCACAACAACTGCACGGCTTGTTTTCTTCACAGATTCTAAAACCGTATCATAGTCAATTGGTGATACAGTACGTAAATCGATTACTTCTGCGCTGATTCCGTCTTTTTCAAGTTCTTCTGCTGCTTTAAGACATGCATGTACCATTGCACCGTAAGCAATTAATGTAACGTCATTTCCTTCTTTTTTCACATCTGCTTTCCCAATTTCTACAGTGTATTCCCCTTCCGGAACCTCACCACGGAAAGAACGGTAAAGCTTCATATGCTCTAAGAAAATAACTGGATCATTATCGCGAATTGCTGAGATTAACAATCCTTTTGCTTCATATGGAGTTGATGGAATAACAACCTTAAGACCTGGTTGCTGTGCCATTAATCCTTCGAGAGAATCAGCGTGCATTTCAGGTGTGTGCACACCTCCACCAAATGGAGCACGAACTGTAATTGGTGCTGTATGATGTCCACCAGAACGGTAACGCATACGAGCCATTTGTCCACTAATAGAATCAATTACTTCATATACGAAACCAAAGAATTGAATCTCCGGAACCGGGCGATAACCTTGTAATGCAAGCCCAATCGCCAGACCACCAATTCCTGATTCTGCAAGAGGAGTGTCGAATACACGGTCTTCACCGAATTCATCCTGCAAACCTTCTGTAGCGCGGAATACTCCACCGTTTTGACCAACATCTTCACCAAACACAAGCACGTTTTCATCATTTTTTAATTCAACGCGCATTGCATCTGTAATTGCTTGAATCATTGTCATTTGTGCCATGATTTACTTCGACTCCTTCTCTTTATAAATTTCCATTTGCTCCTGTAGGTTAGATGGAAGTTCTTCAAACATATTACCGATTAAATCTGTAACCTTTTGTTTTGGTTGTTGTTCCGCTTGTTTAATCGCCTGCTTAATATCTTCTTTTGCTTCTTCAATTACTTTGTTTTCATCTTCTTCCGTCCATAGCTTTTTGCTTTCTAAGAACTTGCGGAAGCGAACAAGTGGATCTCTTTTTTCCCATTCGTTATCCATGTCTTCTGTACGATAACGGGTTGGATCATCACCAGACATTGTATGAGGACCGAAGCGGTATGTTAGTGTCTCAATTAAAGTAGGTCCATCGCCATTGATTGCACGTTCGCGGGCTGCTTGCGTTGCTGCGTAAACTGCTAACACGTCCATACCATCAACTTGAATTCCTTCAATACCAGCTGCAACAGACTTTTGTGCTAATGTCTTCGCATTTGTTTGTTTCTCTACTGGAACAGAAATAGCAAAGCGGTTATTTTGTACAATGAAAATTGCTGGCGCTTTATATGCACCTGCAAAGTTAATTCCTTCATAGAAATCACCCTGCGAAGTACCACCATCACCTGTGTATGTGATCGCAACATTTTTCTTGCCGCGCTTTTTGATTCCTAAAGCAACACCAGCCGCTTGAACATATTGTGCACCAATAATAATTTGTGGGCTTAGTGCGTGTAAATCATCTGGGAATTGGTTTCCGTGAAAATGTCCTTTCGAGAATAAAAAGGCTTGATATAATGGTAGACCTTGCCAAATTAACTGTGGAACATCACGATAACCAGGTAAAATAAAGTCCTCTTTTTCCAGCGCAAATTGACTTCCTAGTTGTGAAGCTTCCTGTCCTGCTGTTGGAGCATAGAAACCTAAGCGACCTTGACGGTTTAGGGCAATTGAGCGCTGATCAAGGATACGTGTATAAACCATACGACGCATAAGCTCTTTCAATTCCTCATCCGATAGATCTGGCATACTATTTTTATTCACAATTTTCCCATCTTCATTTAGAATCTGGAACATTTCGAACTGACTTTCAACATTATCAAGTACATATTTCAAAATGGTTCACCTCTTCCTTTCTTTATACCCTTAATATTATTGTCTTTCCTAGCGTACCCAGAATAAGGTAAATCTCTACAAAAAATTATATATTAATGATGTACCCTATTAAGGTCATAAATAATCACAACCCATAATAAATAATAACCTGTTACATAAATTATGTAAAGTTTATTGATACAATCCAGCTTGCTACTAGATCGTAACCCATTTTTTATATTCGGTCAACAGGTTTGCTTATACATTTCAAGCAAATGAAAGGATTTACATTTTAAGCGGAGGTATTTGATGAACAACAAGATCTAACTGTTATAATATAGCTTTCGAACTGTACTATTAAACTGTATCTATTATTAAGTTTAAGTTTGTCGAAGCAGTTCATTACGAACTCTAAAGCCTTACATATCGGGAAAAGCTGTATTTGCAATCACAAGTATCAAGATTCCGCGAACGTAAAATTGCCTTAGAACAATTCAATCACTATTCCTTGTTATGTTTTTTGCAATAGTAAAGTTGAAAGAAACTGCGAACTAACTTCTCGGCTGTTTTCTTCAAGTATGTGCAATAATCGCCGTCCGGGAGCGCATCGATATCGTTTTTATTAATTCCATATACTAGCGAAGTATATTTCCGGATCGAGTAGACGCACAATCCATTTAAATACACTAATCCACAGTTTATATATACTATCCAACAGTCACTTTTTCAAGTGCAGCTACCATAAGCATAAAATTTGCATGAAAAAACAGACCCAAACTGCTTGTTTATAGGTCTGTTTTTAAATTTTATTCCTCAAATGAAACTGCTATATCTGCCGTTTCATAAAATTCTTTCTTAAATTCATTGTATTCAACTGTGTAGTTATTAAATGCTTCATTGGAATGAAGCACTTGTTCATAGCTTTCATTAATTGAATTAATTTGATCTGTTAATCTATCTTGCTCAAGATCTTCTTGCTGAAGTAACTCATATAGCTCTTGTTCTAATTTTAAAGATTCCGTGTAAGCACCATTAAGATCTTCATAAGCGGAATAACGATTATTCATTACTTCATACATTGACTCTGTAATATCTTTTAGCTCTTGATTTTCAATGTCATCAAGCAACGCTTCAATCTCATTGAATTCTTCTTTTGAACTTACAATACTATCTTTCTCTAGTCCTATTTTTTCTTTTCGTTGCTCAATTATTTCTAATGCTTGATTTGATAATTCCTTAATTGTTTCGAAGTCATCCATACCTAAATCAATAATTTGATTATAAATTTCTTGTTCTTTTAATTCTAAGTCCGTAATTTCACTTTGTTGTTTTTCAAATTCTTCTTCAAGTGTAACTGCTTCTTCAAGATGATTATGTATCTGCTCCTCAGTTGATTGACTGTTACATGCAGTGAACAACACCATCAAGCTAATTGATAAGATCAGTAATAATAATTTCTTAAAATGCACGTTTCTTCCTCCTATGTTTTCTAGTTATCATTAAGTATTTTTAAAGTATAACATAATCTAATCTTACATACAGTGGTGACTTTTTTAAGAGATTGTTCAAAAATTCCGGTAACAATGACGATTCGAGAGCATGAGATCTTCGACTATGTACCGGCACGTCCTATGTCGAACACCGAACACATCCTGAGCAAGCCGGTACAAGGGGCTACGACGTCTCGAACCTTTTGCAACATATAATTTAATGTGATGCCGGATTACAACCTCGTCCAATTTTCTAATACGTACTAACTTGATCAGATATAAATTTAAAATTATGATTTATTCATTGAAGTTATGTTAGTATAATACAATGGTATGGTATTGGATTAAAAAAGAGGATCAATATTTTTATACCCTCTATTACATAAAATATAACCAGTAAGGAGTAATGAATTGATTATGCTAACAATGAAAGATATTGTCCGTGAAGGTCACCCCTCTCTAAAAAAAATTGCTGCTGAAGTGGACATGCCGATTAATGATGATGAAAAACAACTATTAAAAGATATGTTGCAGTTTTTAAAGAATAGTCAAGACGAGGAAATCGCGAAAAAATACGATTTAAGAGCTGGAGTTGGGCTTGCTGCTCCTCAACTTGGTATCGAAAAAAAACTCATTGCCATTCATTTTGAAGATTTTAACGGAAAATTATATAGCTACGGTTTAGTAAACCCCAAAATCATCAGTCATTCCGTTGAACAATCCTATTTAGCTGGTGGAGAAGGCTGCCTTTCGGTGGATCGGGCTGTTGAAGGTTATGTTCCAAGACATGCAAGAATCACAGTGAAAGCAACCGACATGGACGGAAAACCAATAAAGCTACGATTAAAAGGATACCCTGCTGTCGTATTTCAACATGAAATCGACCATCTTAATGGAATTATGTTTTACGATCGTATCAATCCAAATAATCCATTCTCAATACCTGATAATTCCACCGCAATCGAATAATTAGCAAGGTGTCTGTTTTTATGGACACCTTTTTTCTTACACCGGGATGATTGCTGTGGATAGCTATTAAACAGCATGACCCGTTCAGCTCCAGACCTTACTCTCCACTCACCTTCAACCGGGCACTTACGCTTTGCTGCAGATGAAGTACTTTACCAAAATGTATAAGATTTCATTCCATGTAAAAGATAAAATTACAACTAAAACTTGCTAGACTTTTTGATTATTTTTTTAAAAATGATGTATTTTTATTTAAATCTTCCTCATTTCGTACTATACTGTATATAAGAGGATTGGACGGTAGAATGTTTTGTTGCTTTTTCTAGATATCTGAAAGGAGACGTGTGTCCTCATGCTAAAGCGCCTAAAAGATAAGCTGAAGAAACGGTGGAGAGACTTTTTAGGCAAAGAAGGACGTGTACCTACGACTTTTAAATAAGACTACCAAGGATGCAACCAATCACACCAACGAATGATATTTAACGATAAACTGGTATTGCGACGGAAACATGCCAGGCGAAAGTTTTTACGGAAAGGTAATAACATCCAATTTAAAATGGGTTATCGCCTATTACAGGCATAGCTCCTATTAGTTGAACAAAAAAATATAGAAATATGTTAGGAGAGATGAAATGATTTTTAAAGTTTTATATCAAAAGGATCCTAGTGAAGTTCCTGTTCGCGAACGCACAGAAAGCACCTACGTTGAAGCGGATTCAATTAGAGAGGTAAGAAAGAAATTAAAAGATCGGAAATATAACATCGAATATATCCAAGAACTAGATGAGGCACATCTAAATTACGAGAAAGAAACTGGAAAACTTCAGTTGGAGAACGTGTAAGTTATGAAATTTGTCAAAAATGATCAAACAGCCGTTTTTGCCTTAGGTGGACTAGGTGAAATCGGAAAAAACACGTACGCTGTCCAATTCCAGGATGAAATCATTCTTATCGATGCTGGGATTAAATTCCCAGAGGATGAATTATTAGGAATCGACTATGTTATCCCTGACTATACGTACATCGTACAAAATCAGGATAAAATAAAAGGTTTATTCGTAACTCACGGTCACGAAGACCATATTGGTGGAATTCCTTTTCTCTTGCGTGAAGTAAATGTGCCTATTTATGCAGGACCACTAGCAATCGGATTAATTCGCAATAAATTGGATGAGCACGGCTTATTAAGAAGTGCTAAATTAATTACAATACAAGAAGATGATGTTATTAAATTCCGTAAAACTTCCGTCAGTTTTTTCCGTACAACACACAGTATCCCTGATTCATATGGAATTGTCGTAAAAACCCCACCAGGAAATATTGTTCATACTGGTGACTTCAAATTCGACTTTACTCCTGTTGGTGAACCAGCTAATCTTACAAAAATGGCTGAAATCGGCAAGGAAGGTGTACTCTGCCTTTTATCCGATAGCACAAATAGTGAAGTTCCAGGATTTACAATGTCAGAACGAGTTGTTGGTCAAAGCATTCACGATATCTTCAGCCGTGTTGATGGAAGACTGATATTCGCTACATTTGCATCGAATATTTATCGTTTACAGCAAGTAGTAGAAGCAGCTGTCAGGCACAACCGTAAAGTAGCTGTGTTTGGACGTAGTATGGAGTCCGCCATCAACATCGGTTTAGAGTTAGGGTACATCCAAGCGCCTAAAGAGACATTTATTGAAGGAAATCAAATTAACCGATTCCCAGCAAATGAAGTAACGATTCTTTGTACAGGCTCTCAAGGCGAATCGATGGCAGCTCTATCTCGAATCGCTAATGGTACACATAGACAAATCCAAATTATACCTGGTGACACGGTTGTATTTTCTTCCTCACCAATCCCTGGCAATACCGTTAGTGTTAGCAAAACAATTAATAAATTGTATCGTGCCGGTGCAGATGTTATTCACGGTAAACTAAGCAATATTCATACATCTGGTCATGGGAGTCAAGAAGAGCAAAAATTAATGCTTCGCTTGATTAAACCAAAATTCTTTATGCCGATTCACGGGGAATACCGTATGCTAAAAGAACATATCAAACTAGCCGAATCTTGTGGCGTAGAACCTGATCATTCATTTATTATGGATAATGGGGATGTTCTTGCACTGAGTAAAGACCAGGCTTCCATATCCGGCAAGATCCCTTCTGGTTCGATTTATGTTGATGGTAGTGGTATTGGTGATATTGGCAATATTGTGTTACGAGACCGTAGAATTCTTTCTGAAGAAGGACTCGTAATAGTAGTCGTAAGTATCAACATGAAAGAATTTAAAATCGCTTCAGGTCCGGATATTATTTCTCGGGGCTTTGTATACATGAGAGAATCCGAAGACTTGATTAACGAAGCACAAAAGCTTGTATCTTCTCATTTAAATAAAGTGATGGAAAGAAGAACAACGCAATGGTCTGAAATTAAAAATGAGATTACAGATACAATTGCTCCATTCCTTTATGAAAAAACAAAACGTCGACCTATGATTTTACCTATTATCATGGAAGTTTAAGTATAAGTACGTGTTCAAAAGGAGGATGAAAAGGACCGAGAAGTTCGAGGCGGCGTAGCTTTGAGTACCGGAACGTATGGATTTAATACGTGAGGAACAGAAAAGCAAGCCAACGAAGAAATTCGATGTGTCATTTTCACCGGACTTTTGAACAACCTCTAAAAAGACATGGAAGAATTTTCTTCCATGTCTTTTTTAATCATCGATAACAAGATTCCTTTCAAACCTCGAAATATCTTCATCGGCCCCAATCACGATTAAAACATCATTTTCCTGTAATGCATCTTCCGCACTTGGCGAAACATTAATTGATCTGCCTTGTTTAATAGCTACAATATTGCAGCCATATTTCGCCCGAACATCTAGATCAATCAAGGATTTACCAATCATTTTTTCTCCAGCCTTCACCTCTACAATACTATGTTCATCTGATAATTCAAGGTAATCCAATATGTTATGTGAAATAATACTGTGCGCAATTTTCCGCCCCATATCACGCTCAGGATGCACAATATGATGCACACCAATTTTATCTAAGATCTTTTCGTGATAATCATTTTTAGCTTTCACAGTTATTTTCTTTATTCCAAGGTCAACAAGAATAACAGCGGTCAAAATACTCGCTTGAATGTTCTCTCCAATCGCTACTATAACGTGATCAAAGTTTTGAATCCCAATATCCTTTAACGTATCTTCGTCTGTTGTATCTGCAATAACCGAATGATATGCAATCTTTTTATATTCATTAACTCGGTTTTCATCGTTATCAATTGCCAGAACTTGCTTCCCCTCTTTAGAGAGTTCCCGACAAATACTACCACCAAATCTACCAAGCCCTATAACAGCATAGTCCTTTACCATTTCTAACCCTCCAAAAATAATTCTCTGTATCTAATATACGCCTGCAAAAGTTTAGGAGCAACTTTCATGTTGAAAGTTGCTCCTAAATCTGTTTTATATAGCATCAAGCATGGTAAATTGTGACTTCACAAGTTCAAAATACTTTCCCTGTTTATCCATTAATTCCTGGTGGCTCCCCTGCTCTAATATTCGACCTTGCTCCAATACAAAAATATTGTCTGCCTCTCGAATCGTTGATAAGCGATGAGCAATAATTATCGAAGTTCTTCCTTTTAGCAGCTTTCGTAATGCTTGTTGAATTTTCACTTCGGATTCAGTGTCAATACTAGCTGTTGCTTCATCAAGAATAATAATAGTTGGGTCAGCCAGTAATGCCCTCGCAAAGGAAAGTAGCTGCCTTTCACCTGCAGAAAGAATATTCCCGCGCTCTTCTACCTCTGTTTGGTAGCCATATGCGAGCCGCTGTATAAAATCATCAGCACCGACAACTTTTGCAGCTTCTATGACCTCCTCATCCGATGCCGCTGGACGCCCAAAGCGAATATTTTCCATAATCGTTCCAGAAAAAATAAAAGTATCCTGTAATACAACACTAATCTTCTGCCTTAAACTATCTAGCTTTACTTCTCTTAAATCATGTCCATCAACTTTAACAGCACCTGTTGTCGGATCATAAAATCGACTAATCAAATTTGCTATTGTTGATTTTCCGCTTCCTGTATGGCCGACCAGCGCAACTGTTTGCCCCGCCTTCATCTCAAGTGAAATTTCATGCAAGGCTATCCGTTCTTCATTATAAGAAAAACCAACACGGTCAAATTCAATTTGACCTTTCATCTTTTTTAAGGCGTAGGCATCTTGTTTCTCTTCTACGTTGGGCTGTTCATCTAAGAATTCAAAAATACGCTCGGATGATGCCATCGCCATTAATAACTGGTTATACATTTGACCAAGCCTTGAAATAGGCTCCCAGAACATTCCAAGGAAAAATGCGAAAGAAACGAATGTACCAATCTCGATAACCTCACTCAAAATTAAATATGATCCAAACGCGATTAATATAATCGTTCCGATAGCATCACAGATCTCTACTAGCGGTCGAAACATTGCACTTTTTTTCGCCGCATCTTTAAAACTGTTGAAATAGCCTTTATTTACCCCATCAAAAAATTCTGCATTTTCTTTTTCCTGAGAGAAGGATTGTGTAATTCGCATTCCTTGTAGCCCTTCATTTAAATGCGAATTCATACGTGATTGATGCTGACGTACTTCTTGCCACGAACGACGAATCTTTCTTCGCAGCCTCGTTGAGATAAAAAACATTAATGGAATAACAATAATTACTGCAAATGCAAGTGGAGGACTTAGTACAAATAGTATTACAATGATTCCAACCAACATAAAAGCATCCATTAATAAATTGATAATTCCATTCGTAAACAACTCTTGCAAGGAATTAATATCATTCAATATTCGAACCAGAATAGATCCAGCTGATCGGCTATCAAAAAATCGATGTGATAATCGCTGTACATGCGAAAATAATGTGTGTCTTAGATCGTAAATCACATTTTGACCAAGAATATTCACCCATTTAATCCGCAGCGTATTCGCTACATAACTAATCAAGTACATGATAGCTATACCAACAACAAGCTGGATTAGTAAAGACACATTATTTTCTTCAAGTGCGATGTCAATAGCTACTTTCCCAATCAGAATAGGTATCGCAAGCCTAATTATCGTTGAAATAAGCATTGCGATGATTGCTGCGGGAAGGTAGGTTTTCGCATATGGTTTTAAAAATTGCAGTAACCTTCCCATCTGCTGCCAGTTAAATGGTTTTTCAATTGTCTGATCGACGGTATAATAAAACCGTTTTAAGTGCCGGCTTTCTCTCTTTGTTTGAGTGTTTCCCATAAAACGTCACCCCCTGTTAATGAACAGCATTCATGATCTCTTCCCTGTCCTGATATTGGATATTATAAATACGTTCATATGGACCATGATTCTTCACAAGAAATTCATGTGTACCACGCTCCACAACTTTACCATCTTCCAACACTATAATTTCATCTGCATATTTTAAAGAAGAAATGCGGTGAGCAATAATAAACGTTGTTCGCCCTTTCATTACCTCTCTCAATGCTTGCTGAATTTTAAATTCTGTTTCCATATCTACTGCGGATGTGGCATCATCTAAAACTAGAATACTTGGATTGATACAAATCGCTCTGGCAATTGCTATCCGTTGTTTTTGCCCACCAGATAACCCCATGCCTCGTTCACCAAGCATTGTTTCATAGCCATCTGGCATTTCCATTATAAAATCATGTGCCTGCGCACGTTTAGCAGCATCTATGATTTGCTCCCCTGTTACATCTGGATTTCCATATGCAATATTTTCGCGAATCGAGGTAGAGAATAAAAACGGTTCTTGTAATACGAAACCAATATGTTTCCTGAGGTTTTTCAATTTATAGTCTGCTACAGGTCTTCCATCAACTAATACCTCACCATGCTGCGGCTCATAAAAACGAGTAATAAGCTGTGTTATACTTGTTTTACCGGACCCAGTTGCACCAATTAGTCCAATTACCTTTCCAGGCGGTGCATCGAAGCTGATATGAGAAAGTGCAGCATCATCACCTTCAATGTAATTTAATGTAACGTCATGAAACGTAACATGACCTTTGAGTGGCTCAACAACCGCATTTTCTTTTTCAACAATATCTTCATTTGCATCCAGGATCTCAATAAGCCTTTCACCGGAAGCTTTCGCCTGTGAAAACTGATTCACGATAAAACCTAGATTCATTAATGGTCCGAGAATATACCATACTAAACTAAAAAACGCAACGAGCTCACCCAACATTAAACTTCCTTGCATCACCAGATATCCACCGTACGCCAATAATGCTACGACACAAACATTACCGATGAATTCCATAAAGGGAAAATACTTTGCCCAAAGCGAAGAGGTTTTCAAATAGTTTTGCCGATAGTTATCATTATTCGTTGAAAACCTTCCAATTTCAAAGTCCTCTCTTGATAAGGATTTAACTGTATTCATTCCACTAATGTTTTCCTGCACACGGGTGTTAAGCCTGCCAAAGGATTTTCTGATTTCTCGAAATGCCGGATGTACCCGTTTATCAAACTTAAATACAACGATAGCAAGAAAAGGAATAGCAGCCATCGTGACGAGTGCGAGTGGAACAGAGTAATAGAACATAATGCCCAAACTAATCAGAATAAGCAACACAACACGAATAAGCTCTGCAAACCCCACAGAAAGAAAGAAGCGAAATCCTTCCACATCAGCCGTTAATCTCGACATAATGTCACCTGTTTTAGCATTGTCATAATATTTAAATGCTAATCGTTGAAGCTTATCATATAAAGCTTCTCTTAGTTTATAAACCGATGTCATTCCGAAAAGGTCTCCTAAGTACTGAAAGAAAAATATAGAAACCCCTTTTACTATCATTAAGCCAAGAAAAGAAATGCCAATCACTGGTATTAATTCATATCTTGATTGTCTAACCACTTCATCGATCGTAATTTGCAAAATTATGGGATAAACAACAGTGATAGCTGTTACAAAAATTAAAAAGAATAAAGACCAGAAAAAGTATTTCTTGTATGGCCAATAAAAGCGTTTCAGTTTTTTAAATGTCTCCATAATATTTCCACTCCCCTCTAAGTTGTTTTACCGTATTTACTAATATAACGGTTTCCGAAATAAATTGCTACATTTTTTGTTAAATATTTTTAAAATTTTTATTATGCTTTCTATTCCAAGAAAACGTACCGTTCGAAAAGCTTTTAAGTGAATGTCTTAGTTGCACTTATTACAATAGAAGTATTTCACTTTTTTCACCAAAAGAAAAAGCACACCAGAGCAATTGTCAAGGTGTACTTTTCTCTGAATCAGCTATTCTCCTTTAACACTCTTTCCAACCTTCTGCGCAGTAGTGCAATTCCTTCCGATCCAGATTGTGCGTGCCGAAGCATTCCAGCTTTATCAAACACATAATAAGCAGGAACATAACGAAAATTAAACGAATCTGATAGACGTTCATCCATATCCACAAGCACTGGATCTGTAATATTCTTCTCCACTACTGCTGCTCTTATTTTTGAAAGGTCATTATCGGACTCTGAAAGTGGTGTATGGACACTTATTACGTTTAACTTCCCTTTTAACTCATCACGGATTTGATTTATGGAAGGGATCGATTTTTTACAAGATCCGCAGCTTATCGACCAAAAATATATCAGTGTTGGTATCTCACCAATTATGTCCTCCCTCCTTACACCACTACTATTAATCCACATACTCTCCCCTAATTCAGGCATATGATCTCTTAATCTCAATCGAGAAACCTCCTTAAATTTAGAAAAATTGACATACGTTAAAGGACTTTCTTATGCAAGTGTTCTTTGCTTCCTTAGAAACTTTTATAATTCAGCGTACAAACCTCCTATACGGATGCCTTAATTGTACTGTGCAAACAGGAAAGTTTCAGACTTTCCGAAAAAGCACAAATATGTTTGAAAATCTTTTTTATAGCTCTTTAATTTATATATGATAAGTATAAATCGACTGTGCCATTCACATAAAAAAGCGACAACCAACTATCACCTTCCAGATGATAGTTGATTGTCGCACTTAATTACTCACATCATTAGTCGTTTATTTATTGGCTCAACTTTTCATTGACCGCTTGACAAACATCTTCAGAAGTCTGACCTTGCGCGTTAATGACTGGTCCAGCTATACTTGTCGTTTGCATACCCATGACATCTTTGTCCTGACCAGAAATTACACAGCAATCACAATGTGCCGCATCTCTTTCTGTACGTAGGTCAATAATTTCATGTCCCATTTCCATTAATGCCGTTTTAATATCGGTTAAGTTCTCTTCTACAGCAATTCTTGCCATACGTAATCCCTCCTAAAGCATCCATTTACAATTGTAGTATCTACAAAGTTGTAAACAATATACCAATTAATTCGAGAGAGTTTGAACCGTATGTACGACTGCCTTCACTCCAACTTCTAATGCAGCTTCGTCAGGGCTAAGTTTTGCATGATGCAGTCCATATGGAGAGTTTACCCCAAGCCAGAACATAAAACCTGGAATCACTTTTAACATATCTCCAAAATCCTCGCCAGTCATCGCTTCTTTAGCCTCATGATACGTTATACCAATTCGTTTCATCGTTTCATAAAATTCATCGACATACTTCTTTTCATTATAGACTTGATAATAGTTTGCTCCATAATCAATTGTTATTTCACAATCATAACTAATTTCAAATCCTCGTTTCAGTTTTTCAAGCTTTTCCTTAATAATAAGAAGTGATTTTGGATTTAATGTTCGAATTGTTCCTTCAAGTCTCGCTGTTTCCGCCACCGCATTCTGAACAAAGCCACTTTCCATTTTCCCAACCGTAATAACCGCAGGATCCAGTGGATCTAATCCTCGTGAAATAATTTGCTGTATTTGGATTACAAAATTGCTAGCAGCTACTGTCATGTCTTTTGCCAGATGTGGATATGCAGCATGTCCACCAAGGCCTTTAAAATCTATAAACAATTCACTTGTATTAGCAAAAAGAAGTCCGGATTTTGTTGACACTGTTCCAACTGGAAGGTCTGGAGCAATATGTAATGCAAAGATAACATCTGGCTTCCATTGCTGGAACTCAACAGATTGAAGCATTGGGAACGCTCCTCCTGGCCCCTCCTCTGCCGGCTGAAAAATAAACACTACATCGTCGTCGATTTTTTGATCGATAATGCGCTTCATTGCACCAAGTGCAATTGTCATATGAAAATCGTGACCACAAGCATGCATTTTTCCCGTGTGCGTTGATTGGAATGCTAACTCTGTGGACTCCACAATTGGCAGACCATCCATATCACAACGGAAACCAATCATTTTCTTTGGTGCATTACCAGCTATTTTAACAAGTATTCCAGTTTTCCAAGTCTTAACGAAAACTCGTTCATTGTGCATTGCTTCGATTTTTTTCAATATATATTGCTGTGTTTTAAATTCTTGAAAACCTAATTCTGGAATTTGATGCAGATCTCTTCTGATCTCTTGCAATTCCTGTAAATTCATTACCATCGCCTACTTAATTATCTAGTTTACGAAGCTCCTGTTTAATTTCTGTTTTTGATTTCGTTTGCTCATCAATTTCTTTTAATACTTTAGCGGGAGTACCACCGACTAGTGTATATGGAGCAACATCCTTTGTTACAATTGCTCCAGCAGCTACGATAGCACCCTTTCCAATTGAAACTCCTTCTAATACGACAACATTTGCTCCTATTACAACATCATCTTCCACAATAACTGGTTTAGCTGAAGGGGGTTCAATAACTCCAGCAAGTACTGTCCCAGCACCGATATGACAGTTTTTGCCTACAGTAGCTCGTCCACCAAGTACAGCGTTCATATCAATCATTGTGCCCTCACCAATAACAGCTCCTATATTAATGGAAGCTCCCATCATAATAACCACACCGTCACCAATATCAACTTGGTCACGTATAATTGCACCCGGTTCAATACGCGCATTAATTCCTTTAAGATCTAATAATGGAATCGCTGAATTTCTGCGATCATTTTCAATGACATAATCTGCAATTGAGGATTTATTCTGTTCCAAGAACATCTGAATGCTGCTCCATTCCCCGAATAAAACTCCAGTTTGATTCTCTAAAAATGCTTGAATTGAATCATCCATATCGAGGTCACTTAAATTTCCTTTGATGTAAACCTTAACTGGTGTACTTTTCTTACTATTTGAGATAAAACTGATTATTTCATTTGCATCCATCATGTTCATGTTTTTTCTCCTCCTGATAAAAAGCTATTTTATACTTTAACAGAGTGGTTTTCTCATCGCAATAATTTTAGACAAAAAAACCTCAAAAGTTAGATATAGAAACTAACTTTTGAGGTGCTGGGAAAAAAGTTTATTTTTTATACGAGCTCGTATAGATATCTTTTTTCAGCTGTTTTAAAATAGCTCTTCTCGTTAAAATACCATCGAAATAACCGTCTTGGTCCACTAAGCAGACAAAGGCGTGATCAATAACTGCATTTAATCCGTCTAAGAGTGTATGTTCCCTTGTAAGAGTTGGTATATCACTACTCATCACTTCTTTAACACGCATTTCGCTAAGCTTTTCAATTTCAAATCGTTCCATGCCTAATATTTGATTTAAGATAACTGTTTTTCCAATGATTCCAACAAATTTATACGATGCATCAAGCACTGGAACAGCAGAATAACCAGATTTCACCAATACTAACAATGCATGCTCTAACGGATTATTTAATTGTACATGGGCAACTTTCTCTGATGGAATTAGTAATTCATCCACCGAGATATTAGCAAATTCCTTATCTTGAATAATACTCATAAAACATACGCCCCTTTATAAATCTATACTATTTATTTGTAACTTCATTTCGAATGCCTGTAATTTCGGACTTGCCACCACATCTATATTAACATAACTAAAATTTGGATACATCTTATAACAAGTTTAGTTGCAAAAATTGTGCACTTATTTCACAACATGAACATATGTTCATATACAATGAGGTTAGTCTAGTACATACAACATTGGAGGTATAATATTTCGGAATACCATCACATGAGCGGAAGCATAATGATTGTTGCATTTATCGGGTTGAGCGAGCGTTAACATTTTTGTCGCTTGGCTACTGATGCGTGGTGAATCAAAGGAAACTTAAATATTCGCAGTGCTTCGCTTCACGTACTTGGTGATTTACTCGGATCCGTTGGAGCACTTACTGCTGGGTTACTGATTATACTATTTGGATGGAATATTGCAGAACCGATTGCAAGTGTTCTCGCAGCTATTTAATTGTAGTTTTATGGGTGACGTGACAGTCTTTGCATATTTTATCGGAAGGTAAACCAGCTAGTATTGATGAATCATTAAAAATAATTTAATGGAATTAGACGGGGTTGGAGATGTTCATGATATCCACGTTTGGTCCATTGCATCTGAATTTCCATCCATGAGCTGCCATCTTATTGTCAATAAGACCGTTGATCGTGATCAAATATTACAAACCGCTAATGAGAAAATTAAAACACAATTTAATATTAATCACAGTACGATCCAGATTGAAGGGAAAGGTTCTCATTTCCACAATAGCTGTGATTCCTATGTTTGACTGTGTAATAAATAACGGAATAACGGATGTTTACTACTATATATATGCCTAACAATAAAGGGGTAGCTAATGAAAATACACAAATTCAGTAAAAATGAAGAAATTGTAAATGCAATTACCCATGGAATTGGTGTATTTATGAGTTTTAGCCAGCCGGCAAGTCTTCTTCAGATTGTCATGAGTTGAAGGAAGTCTCGCTGCCGCTTTAGCGCTTCGTGGTCGTAGCCGTTTCGGTACAATTAACAATTCAATTAAATTTTATGCTCATGATATATCCGGAAAGCATCCGCCAAGTTTTGAGGAAAAATAAGCTAATAGTTAAACGCATTAACCCAAAAACAGTTGATGCGTCTTTCATTTTTAGAAAATTCCATACAAATTAATTATAAGTAAATGGCTGAATAATGTCAATTAGTCGAATTGAAACGATATTAGTACTAAAGATTCTTTTATATTTATACTACCATACATTCGTGCTATAATTTTACCATCTGTTTAATGATTCAAGAAAGGTATGACAAAGATGAATCGACGTACTTTTATTAAAAGATCCATTGGAAGCTTGCTTACTTTCATTGGTCTTAGCGGTGGCACCTACTATTATTCTAAAGAAATTGAAACACACTTATTAAAAGTTACCGAAGAAACCATTTCTTCCCCTAAAATAGATCCCATTTTTAATAATTTCAAAGTAATTCAGTTTTCGGATACACATATTGGATTTCATTACTCATTAAATCAGCTTAAAGAACTTGCGAGGAAAATAAATGCACTAAACCCCGATTTGATTGTTTTTACTGGTGACCTAGTTGACGAACCTAATAATTATCATTGGGGACAAGAGCTAAACAACATTCTTTTATCGATGCAAGCAACCTACGGCAAGTATTGGATATATGGAAATCATGATCATGGCGGCTACGGGACGGATATTGTTTATGAAGTGATGGAACAATCAGGTTTCAATTTACTCCAAAACTCTCATGCTATTATTACAAAGGATAACTCCCATTTCACGCTTGCAGGTGTCGATGATGTCATGCTCGGAAATCCCGATTTAACTGAAGCTTTAAATGAAGCAAATCCCAACCTTTTCACTCTACTGCTTGCACATGAACCTGATTACGCGGATACTGCAGCCGAATTCCCTATTGATGTCCAACTCTCTGGCCATAGTCACGGTGGTCAGGTGCGATTTCCGTTTATTGGAGATTTATATACACCCTTGCTTGCAGAAAAATATGTTCAAGGTAAATATTACTTAAACGACGATAAATTTAAACTATTCGTAAACAGTGGAATTGGAACAACAAGATTACCATATCGCTTCCTTTGCAAGCCGGAATTGCATGTTTACACACTTCAAAATCAGCACATATAATCTAAGAACTTCATTCAAGAAAGTTCCTAATATCCCTGCTGAATATATAGTGGTATGACCGCCTGGTTTTTGAGCAGAAGTAGAATTTTATGGAATGCCCCCCATCTTTACGTACTTCTTTTCGTCATCCATGGATGTGTGAGTGACATTCCATAATGCCTGAAATTGTCATAAAGAATTCATCGGAATGTGCAGCGAATTTAACAGGCAATGTTATACTTACTTTAAATATTGCAAGGGTTATCTTAAAAAAGGTCTTTCAATTATAGATTAGATTTGGAAAGGAGATTCTAATGAAGCATTTATTTATACTTTTAGGACTTAGTATCCTTTTATCAGCTTGCGGAGGATATGCAATCGATTCAAACATCTCCGAAATGGTTACAGACTTTGAGTTTACAACCCAAGACAATGAAACATTAAGCCTTGAGAATCTAAAAGGTGAATGGTGGATTGCTGATTTCATTTTTACAAATTGCACAACAGTATGCCTGCCAATGACCGCAAACATGGCTGCATTACAAACAAAACTTGAAGATGAAGGAATTGATGCGAAGCTTGTGTCGTTTAGCGTTGATCCTGATTTTGATTCACCTGATGTGCTGAAGGCATATGGTAAGAGCTATGATGCGGATTTCACTAATTGGTACTTTCTTACTGGATATGATTTCAATACAATCAAAGAACTTTCTGTCAATTCTTTTCGAAACCTTGTAGAAGCTCCCCCTGAAGGATCTGATCAAGTATATCACGGAACCCGATTTTTCCTTGTAAGTCCTGAAGGCGAAGTAATCAAATACTATAGCGGTACAGAATCAAATGAAATAGATTTAATTGTTAATGATTTAAAGAAAGTTCAATAGTTTACGTTTCAAAATCTGAAGAGCGGAAGTAGACCTGCCACTCTTCTTTTTTTAATTTTCCCACAGGAAATTGTTGGCTATGCAGCTAAGTGAATAATGCATCTCACCCAAATATAAAAAATAATATTTATTTGCCACCGGACAAGCTTTGGGGTACGATAGGTTTAGGATTGAACGATGGAAAGGAGAAAAATAATGAAGCAGGACATACCACTGCAAGACTTGGCTCAAGCGCTTTTCACTATTAATCGCCATGCAAAAACAGCACCTGAACCAAAGCATTTATATCAAATTAAAAAAGCAACAATCAATAAATTATTGGACGAAAATAGAGCTGAAAAAATAGGTCTACATTTTTCAGATCATCCAAAGCGCAGTAATCAACATTCAACATTACTTGTGAAAGTAGATGATTATTTTTTCCATGTACCTCCATCAAAGGAAGACTTCAAACAGCTAAAACATCTTGGTTCCCTTGACCAAAACTATCGGAACCCCCAATCAAAGATGTCATTATCTCAAGCGAAACGGATTGTCTACCGATTTATTGATTGGAAACCGGAAAAGAAAGAGCAGCATAGGCAAAAACGTTACACTTCATCCTACTATACTCCTTCCGCACTAGGAAAAATGGAATGGCCTCCAACTAGTTCACGTCGTAATTCGTAACTCCAACTCCTGTATGTTTATTCCTTATTGACTTAAGGGTATCACACAATCAAAGGAGGAGTTTACCATGCAAGAGCTTCAAAATTTTGTTTATGAATTGCAACGCTACGCGGATCAAACACACACCTTGAAGGACGCGTTTGAGAAGCTCTCCGAAACAGAGAAAGAGTTAGTAATGAATGTAGCCCCACCAAGGTTAAAAGCACCTAACGAATATTTCCAGCCCGTATATGAGTGGCTGGAAGCAATCCATCGATTACGAGAATAAAATGGTTAAAGCACATTGCAGTCTAAACTGCATGTGCTTTTTTTATGGAAATTATATAGGATGTTTCTATACGTGCCGTCTACCAAACAGCCACGTTCAAATTGATATATCATCAATCAGACCGCTTGCACTTTAGTTCACCTTTTTCTATTTAGTTGGATTTAAACTTATCTATGTTAATTTATGATAAAATGCTTAATCAATATCGCGATTGATAAGAGGAATCCAAATAAGGATATGCTTTGAAGTGCAATTTTTGCCACATCCATCTCATTCCCGACTATTAAGTCTATTCCAGAAACGATAGCTATGATAAATAAGCTACTGATAGTGTAGATAAGAAGTCTATCAAATTTCATTTGAACTACCCATATAATAAGTGATTTCACACAAAAATATAGAATCAGTATACTTACAAGACCACAAAATAAATAAACATAATTCGCATCAAAACCAACATTACCAATATGGATAAATGACATTAGTTCAATGTGCTTCAATCCGCTCCCATCCCTCCGAAACTGTTTATTTAACCATTCTTTCCAATGTTTTTATTTCATATACTATATTCGTTTCATTCTTTTGCTATACTCTAAGGTAAATACGATGAGAACAAGGAGGGAATATGGATTGAATAAACCTATATTATTTATTATTTTGGGTGCTGCACTCTGGGGAACGATTGGCTGGTTTGTGAAACATCTTTACGCTTTTGGTTTCACTCCAATGGAAGTTGTTACTTTACGAGTATGGTCTTCAGCTATTATATTAATTATATACATGCTTAGCCTTTCATCGAGCAATCTGAAGTTAAAGCATTATAGCGACGTTAAATATTTCATCGGGACTGGAGTATGCAGTATAATATTTTTTAATTACTGTATGTTTACTGCCATTGAATTGTCTACTATACCGATAGCTACAGCTCTGTTATATACTGGACCAACTTTTGTAACAATTATTTCCTTTTTCTTATTTAAAGAGCCTTTTACACGCATCAAAATTATTGCCCTTTTTATGACTTTATTGGGAACGTGTTTAGTGGTTGGCTTATCACCAGGAAATTTGAATAACCTTGACTTCGCAAGTATATTATTTGGTCTTGGTTCTGGTTTGGGATATGCACTATACAGTATTTTCAGCAAATATTCCTTACAAAAGTATTCCAGTTTACAAGTAACGTCATTTACATTTATTGTTGCTGCAGTGACACTTCTACCCTTTTTTCCATATCAGGAAAAGTTCTCATTGCTGCTCGATGCAACAGCTTTATTCTATGCAATAGGGCTCGGCATTTTGCCAACTGCATTGGCATACATACTCTATACGTATGGCTTACAGTATACAGAAGCCTCAAAAGCTTCTATCTTATCAACTATCGAACCAGTTGTAGCAACACTAATTGGTATATTTATTTTTCTAGAGACCTTTACATTTGTACAAATGCTAGGTATGGGCTGTATTATTGGAGCTGTGCTGATCGTCCAGCTCTACGGGAGAAACAAACGAGTCTATAAACAAAAGAGCAAATCTATCCTTTAACGGTTAGTGAAATAATTTTATTCAAAATATCATATAGTACCTTTTCAAAAAAGAGGATAAAAGGAACCAAAAATTCAAGAAGTTTTGAGTACCGGGCTTCTACATGATATAGACGTTTTTACAAAAGTTCATTGCATCCTTTAACATGTGATGAATGGAAAAACAAAACAACGAGTTTACACAGATTGTGGTGACTTTGACATTTTATACATGTCGGTCTTAGTTGAATATCTTCTGCTCTCGCCGTGTCATTTTTCCCGGACTTTTTTGAACATCCTCATATATACACAAAAGCAGGAATGTTTTCACATCCTGCTCTATGTAACTCCTTAACGATTCATTTCAAGATCCTTATTTCGGAGAGCTTTTACATTTGCTTCTTGCCTTTTCTCTAAACGCATCTCTATTTGTGTAATTCTCTCTTCGTCATTTAATAGATCTTGCTTATTTTGCTTAACTAGTTGTTCAAAATTTAATGCTCTAGGTCTCATCTGTTACACTCCTTATAATGTTCTAACTATATTATACCTCAAATTAATCGTTATAAATCGAAATTATTTGAACATTTTATTAAAAAATTGTCACACTTCTTCAAAATTTTGTCATATTATATTATTTTACAAGAAAAGGCGGTAATTTCCATGCAATCTTTAATCAATAGTAATGTTAAAAATATCCAAATATCAGGTATCCGACGATTTTTTCAAATGGTTGCCGACGAAAAGGATGTAGTCCAACTCACAATTGGTCAACCCGACTTCCACACACCAGATTATGTAAAAACAGCAGCATCAGATGCAATATTCCAAAATAAAACGACGTATACACATAATGCTGGTATTATCGAATTAAGAAAGGCTATCGCTTCGTTCAATGAAACAAATTATGGAATCAGTTATAATCCAGCTTCAGAGATTATTGTAACTACCGGTGCTTCACAAGCAATTGATATTACATTTCGCACGATTCTTTCTCCGGGAGATGAAGTCATTTTACCTGGACCAATCTATCCCGGTTACGAACCATTAATTACACTGGCAGGAGCCAAAGCTGTATTTGTCGATACAACTGGTTCTAATTTTAAACTAACCAAACAAGCATTAGCCGAAAAGATTACACCAAAAACTAAATGCGTTGTCCTGCCATATCCCTCAAACCCTACAGGGGCATCTTTTACAAAAGCAGAATTACGAGACTTAACCGATGCATTAAAGGATAAAGACATCTTTATTCTAGCAGATGAGATATACAGTGAATTACTTTTTGATAGAGAGCATGTTTCGATTGCAAGTTTTCCATCAGTAAAAAATAAAACAATCGTTATTAATGGTTTATCCAAATCACATTCCATGACAGGTTTTCGTATCGGCTACGTTTTAGCTCCTGCCTGGATAAGTGAACATATCTTAAAAGTTCATCAATATAATGTTTCATGTGCCTCATCTATTAGTCAGTACGCAGCATTAGAAGCTCTAACACGTAATTCAAACAGCGTTCAGTTCATGCGGGAAGCATATAAAAAAAGAAGAGACTATGTATATGAACGTTTAAATCGAATGGGTTTAACCGTAAGCAATCCCGATGGAGCCTTTTACTTTTTCCCTAAATTCCCAATTAAGGAAATGAGTTCGTTTGAACTCGGAATCGCTCTCGTCCAAAAAGGGAAAGTGGCTTTAGTTCCCGGCGATAGTTTCTCTTCATTGGGAGAAGGATACATGCGATTATCATATGCTTATAATCTGGATACCTTAACAGAAGGACTGAACCGAATTGAATCCTTTTTACAACACGAGCAGTTACTGTAAATAGCAAAAGCTATATAAAATATCCACGCACATAGATATTAGCTTTTCGTTGATGTTGTTTCTTGTTTTACTTTTTCATAAAGGTTTAATAACCGATCAAGTTCTTGACTGATGTAGACAGATTCATTATCCGTAAATCCCTTTTTTAAAGCTACATCAGTCATTTTTTTACGCAAAAATTCAATACGACTAAGAATATTTTCAGTAGATTCCATTTAAAATAACATTCTCCATTCTTAACTAAATCTAATTTTCAATCATTTTCAGCAATAAGATAACAACCCAAAAAATTTTCCTCTCCCGAAAACAAAACAAACGTTCTTATTATAATTTAGTATACTATTTATAATCAAAATTACCAAATAATTAGAACAAAACTCCGATTATTTCTTTGTACAGTAAAACCCTTACATAAGTTAAAGTTCGATTACTTCCTATGTCTGTGGTACTATTAATATTGAAACTTGTACAGGAGGGGTGACTTCTATGTCGGAAGTCAAAAAGAAAAACGAATGGCTCGAATGGACGAAAGCTATCATTATAGCCATTTTAATCGCTCTTTTCCTTAGAACCTTTATCTTTGCGACCTCTATTGTAGAGGGGGAAAGTATGGATCCAACCTTAGAAGATGGAGAAAGAGTAATTTTTAATAAGATAATTTATATTTTAGGTGAACCAGACCGCGGAGATGTTGTCATCATTCAAAGGCCGACTAAAAATTATGTAAAAAGAATTATTGGGTTGCCTGGTGAGACCATTGAAATAAACGGAAGCGATCTTATTATCGACGGTAAGAAATATGTCCAAACCTTTTTAACGGATGATGCACTTTATAAAACCGGAAATATCGGACCACTTACCATCCCACAGAACAGCTATTTTGTTATGGGTGATAATCGGGCAATTAGTAAGGATAGTCGAAATGGGCTCGGATTTATTCAAGCTGAGGAAATAATTGGGAGATCCGAATTAATTATATATCCATTCAGTGAATGGGCATTAACGAAATAAAAAATCATACGTATCCTTTTTTAAAGGGGCGGCTCTTCGCTGCCCCTTTTCCTATTACTTTTCATTATCCAGCAA
Organism: Oceanobacillus sp. FSL W7-1309; assembly: GCF_038002145.1. NCBI lineage: Bacteria > Bacillati > Bacillota > Bacilli > Caryophanales > Bacillaceae > Oceanobacillus > Oceanobacillus sp. FSL W7-1309. The sequence continues at coordinate 287,369 of NZ_JBBOBX010000002.1, read as the reverse complement.
ACAGTATCCTATGTTAAGCGCGAGAATTCCAAAACAAACTACACCAAATAAAATTTCCATCGATGTGGCACCCCTTTCATTTTACCTAACTGCTAACTTTACAATAATATATCTTAAACTTCCTCTATCATACCAATATCCTCACCCTAAATAAAGCAAAATATGATAAAATCATATAAGGAAATCTCAAGCAATTTAATTAGCTTTATATTAAAACAAAACATTCAATGGTACTATTTTATAAAACAAAAACCTTGTCAGGCAATGTTTTTAACGGTTACCAAGCTTGTCATTTCTTAGACAACACGAAGCACGGTATATGTGCAGTTAAAGCTGGAGGTGGCTTATCATGTTCCACTGCCCTTATTGCGGCACCAACGTAAAGGAAAAGGAACAATATTGTATTAAATGTGGTAGACCGTTACCAAATGATATAGAAAGCCGAATTTTTAATAAAAAGAAATTCAATAAATTCTGGCTTGTTCCAATAATCGTTGCTTTTCTTATTACCTCCTTTTCAGGGGTATATCACTTAATTTTAAAAAATCAAACTGCTGATGCTAAAGAGCTATATGCACAAGGGGAACAGCAATTCACAGAAGGGAACTATGAAGAAGCACAAAAGCTTTTCTCAAAATCGATCGATGTTCACCATAATTTTGAACAAGCAGAAACATCACTTAAGTTCTCTGATATTGCCATACAGATTGAGGAATCGTTAAATGATGCAAAACACTTACAAGAGGAAAAACGTTTCCAAGAAGCCAACACCATCATACATGATGCATCTGCGCTTTTAAATAATTATAATGGCTTAGCAGTTGACCAAATGATTAACCAAATAGAAACTGTCCGCAGCCATTTAAAAATCGCAGAGCTCACACATAACTTAGAGCAAGATCCTACTATCGATGACTTAAAGATTATGCTTTGGGATGCAGAAGCTATTAATCACGAGGGGGCGGACGAGCTTACACAGACAATACGTAACCAGATCATTAATTATTCCTTCACAAAAGCAAGTGAACAACTGAACCAAAAACAGTTTAATGATGCACTATTGTTAGTAGAAGACGGATTAAAATATGCACCAGAATCAGAAAAGCTTGATAGTCTTCAAATAACGATTGGAAAAGAGAAAACTGCATTTGAAACAGCTGTTCAGCAACGTATTGAGCAAGCAATGAATAGTGCTGCACAGGAAAATGAGTTAAATGAAAATGATGCGATTGAGCTCGTTTCTGCAAGTATAAAAAAGGATAAGCAAGACAACATCTTTGTTCAAGGCAAGGTAAAGAGCGTTGCCACTGTGCCGGTACACTCGGTGGTTATTGAATACACAATCAAAGAAAAAGATGGCTCGGAAATTCTGACAAACGAGGTTGTTACATTTCCAGATGTCCTCTATCCCGATGAAACTGGTAAATTTGAATTCACACATTATGATTTAGATAAAAAACCGAGCAATCTTGAAATAAAGATAAGTAAAATTACATGGTATACAGAATAATTCGAAGCAAAAAACGAGTTCAAAAAAAAGGATTAAATACAAGCTCTATAATAGTACCATCAACGAGGTGAACATCTATGCGAAGCAGGCGACACCTGCCTATTATTACATCGGTCATCATATTAATCATCGGCACGATTGTAATCTTTAATTTTCATAGTAACTGGAAAGCACAAGAAATTCCAATAAATAATCCGATGGTAACCAAAATTACACAGGATCTGGCGGCAATCGATTTAAAATCGATTATTCATGAAGCCGAAAAAACGGTCATACAAATTGAAGGTCAGAATGAGCAAAGTACCTTTACTGGTTCCGGTTTTCTATATAATGAAAAAGGTGACATTATTACCAATGCACATGTTATTAAAGATGCGGATGCAATTTACGTTCGTACCGCCAACGCCCAAATATATCCTGCTGCTGTCGTAGGAATCGGTGAAGATATTGATGTTGCTGTTATTCGAGTACCACAGTTAGCCAGTCGGACTCCCCTTTCTATTGCAACAGAACACATAGCTGAAATTGGCGATGAAGTAATTGCGCTTGGGAGCCCGCATGGCTTTCAGAATACAGTAACACTTGGTATTATTTCTGGTAGTGATCGTCATTTTAATGTGGACGGATATAATTACTCAAATGTTTACCAAATTTCAGCACAAATTTCTCAGGGGAATAGCGGTGGTCCATTAATCAAACGAGAAACTGGTGAAATTATTGGTATTAATTCTGTAGGAACACAAGACGGTACAATTGGTTTTAGCATTCCAATTGTCGAGGTGCTGGACCAGATCACACAATGGTCAAATGAAGCACAGAACGAACAGCTTGAATTCTCAAGTATTACAGACCTTATTCGTTCTTCTGATTCCGAGCAAGTACTTGATGGAGCAGTGTACTTAACCGAATACTTTTTAGAGAATATATCTATCCGCGACTATGTTGGAGCATATACTCTGCTTGGAAGTTCACTCCAATTGGATTCCTCCTATCAGGAATTCAGAAACAGGTATATTAACATCGTATCACTTGATTTTTCTGAAGTGGATAGCACCATTATTGAGAACAATCGAATCAAGACAGTGGTCGATATAACTATAGAACGGAATGTGCCGAATAAGCAGAAAACCAAAAAAGAAACGAAACCATATGAGTTTATTATAGGATATGAAAATGATCAATTAAAAATTCTCAGTTACAAGGAACAAGCTGAATAGAATAGTTATATGTAAAGGACTTTGTAGATTTTGGCCTTAAACATGGCGAACGATAATTCTAAAAATTAGTGCAAACGTCTATACACAATTTCCCTAATTGCATAAAGTAATACTGTACAATCGGGAGGTGAAAAAGCATGGGCTTTGGATATGGCGGATACGACTGTGGAGGAGGCTACAACTACGGCTGCGGTGGTGGCTACGGAAGCAACTTCGCACTAATCGTTGTGCTTTTTATACTATTGATTATTGTAGGAGCTGCGTTTTACTGCTAATCATTAAAAAAATGGCTTGTGCTAACCAACATATAGCACAAGCCACTTTTATTTTTATTTAAATGGAAGTAGTTGAATGCTGAATACCTTAACCTCATTGACAACATTTTTTTGTCATTATTTATCCAATAATAACTCTTTCTTTAGGATAACTGTATTTCTCTTTCTTTTTCTTTTTTGTAAACATGAGTAGAAAGGTTATAATTCCAACTCTCCCAATAAACATAAGCAACATAAGAATTATTTTGCTAAACGTACTCAATTCTCCTGTAATTCCTAGTGACAATCCAACTGTTCCAAAGGCAGATGTTACCTCAAAAAGAATTTGATCTAATGAAAATGGTTCAACAATTGACATGAGTAAAATCGAGCTAAACACAAAAATAAATGCAACTAATGTAACTGTTACGGCTTTAGACATATCTCCCTCATAAATTTCCCGATTGAATATTCGTACACTCCTTCCACCACGAATATAAGTAATGATGAAAATTAACGCTAAAGCAAATGTTGTTGTTCGAATTCCTCCACCCGCACTGCTCGGTGAGGCCCCGATAAACATCAAGAACGAAAGAAATAAATGGTTTGATTCTGAAAGTAAGCTTACATCCATAGTTGATAGACCGCCACTCCTAGTTGTTACTGATTGGAATAAAGCGTAGAATAACGATTCATGCCATGATTTCCCCACAAAGAAATGATTTATATCCAGTAAAAAAATACCTAATGCCCCTACTCCAATTAAGGTGAAAAATGTGAACGTTGTTAGCTTTGTAAACAAACTGAACCGAAAGAAATTTCGCCTGCCCTTTTTAAAAAATACGTATTCCTTTACTTCTATCCAGACCGGGAAACCAATCGCTCCAAGGATAATTAACAACATATAAATAAATTGCACGAAATAGTCATGGTCGTACGGAATCAATGATTGACCAGTAATATCAAAACCCGCATTGGAAATAGCACTAATTGTGCCGAAAAAGCCATGCAAATATGCTTCACTTGCTGTTGGAAAATATCGTAGAAAATACGTCCCCAAAATAAGAAAACCAATAAATTCAATGACAAGTAATACATAAATTATTTGTTTGATTAAACGTACCATACCCTGAAAACTTGACTGGTTCTGATCCGTCATAATTAAACTTCTCTCTTTAAGGCCGATTCGTTTTCCTAGAACGAGCCAAATCAATGTGCCGATAGACATAATACCGACTGCACCTAATTGCATAATCATTGCAAGCACAATAACTCCGAGTGTACTTAACGAATCGACAATCGATATTGTACTTAATCCAGTAACACTAATTGCACTTACCGATGTAAATAACAAATCAACAAAGGCTATCTCTACTCCATCTTGATGTGTAAACGGTAATGCCAGTGTAAATGTGGATAGCAATACGGCAATAAAGTAGAACAATAATAACATTTGTACCGGTGATAAGCGATTTAATATCCGATACTTCGAATGATGCATTTTCATAATTTTTCTCCTAGCTGCTAAAAAATAGAATCAAAGAACACTAAGCCAGTTCTTTAAATTTTACAAGTAATTCCCTTCCCTGATAACCTTGCTCAATAAGGTCTGTTAGCAAGTCTTCAATTATGTGTTTTCGTCGGTCGATAATGGTACCGATAAACAACACATTGATCTTGTCTCCAATCTCATTTATTCCAAGAATAGTCGTGATAAACGTAGCAGGTTCATTGCTTTCTTTTGTAATCGTTGCTTGAACCATTATTTCCCCCTGCTCCCCATGAAGCTTATTGAAGTAATTAAGATATGATGTATCCGTGTAAGCTTCAATCAACCACTGTCCTTTATCATCTTCTCTGTTGATAATAAGACCATCAAGCAGCTTAATATTCGTTTGTTCGATCTCTTCATCATCATGGTCAACAACTTCTAAACGCTTCAACTTAAATGTCTTCACCTTACTCCCCTTCTTCCTGCTTCTAATTCATTAAATAGAGTGTATCAAAAAAAAACAAAAATTAGTATGTATCCATGAAATTTTTCTAAAGTATAGTCAAACCTTACTACAAACAACATAGCTAACCATTAAACCTTGACTTAACGAATGGATTACGAATAGAACAGTATATGGATTGTAAGTTTATATTTGAAAGAAACTGCGAACTAACTTCTCGGCTGTTTTCTTCAAGTATGTGCAACAATCGCCGTCCGGGATCGCTCCGGGCGGATGCTTTCCGTGGGCACGGCTTCAGCCTCTCCGGAAGAAACCCACTTCCGGTGAGTCTTCAGACACGTGCTGTTCCCACTGGAGTCACCGCCCTGTGCTCACCCGGACTGGTAGCGCATCGATATCGTTTTTATTAATTCCACAAGTAATAATTGGTGAGCATATACTAGCGAAGTATATTTCCGGAGCGGGTAGACGCACAATCCATTTAAATACACTAATCCACAGTTTATATAAATTATTAAGGAGTGTGATTGGTTCGTGTGTCTTTTTAATTATTCAGGCTAATAAAATCGTTGTGATTATTGTATAATTAAATATATTCATCTAGTGGAATATTCTAATCTCCCCGACTGAAGACTCCATCACCACTTTGATGAATATAATAAACAAATGGAGCGATTTGTATGATGAAATGGATTCCTTTGGTCATATTATTACTGTTAACAGGTTGTTCCGGTTCTGCTCCAGCTATTATCGAAAAGATAGATACCGTACCGGACGAAACAGAAAAAGAACCTGTTCTTATTGAACAGCAAGAAGAGGAAGAAAGCGAGGAATTTATTGAGTTTTCTCTGGAGGATGAACAAATTCTAATCAGCCTAAAGATGGTGCCTATCTTAAACGAATACCTAAAAGGAGTAAGTAACAGGAAACAAGTCATTAACAAAATGCATTTAGAAAGAATATCTGCTGAATCCCATGACATTTATTTACTTGAGTTTTCCTGTGTTCATGATTTATGCTCTTATCTACTCTTTCATCCAACGAATGAAAAATTAGCTTATCTTGTTGCAGATATTGCAAAATTCAGTGGTTCCATTCTCTCACCAAATGAATCAAAAGTTGTTCTCCATTTTAGTCGATTCCATGCAAGTATTAGCAACTTAGATACGATAGTAGTTGTTGATCTAGATAACTGGAAGCTGCTTTCTTTGAATAATGAAAAAAGTAATGATACTATTTTAAATTATAGGTGGCCATTTCTTTCTATTGATTGGTTAGATAATGATAGCATTACAATAGCTACTCCAGATATCATTGAACCAACTCCCGAACTCCTCACAGAGTGGCATGAAATCGAGGATGGCCCTACAATTCATACAATTTTTAGTTTCACTTCAGATTAACTAAATAAGGAGGCTTTTACATATGAATCAAACAATCGAAACAATACTGAACCATCGTTCCATTCGAAAGTTCAAAGCTGAAGCTATAACGGACGAACAAGTCAACACAATTATCAAAGCTGCACAGCAAGCTTCGACATCCAGTAATGTAATGGCATATACCATTATTGGTATTTCCGATAACGCATTAAAAGAAGAGCTATATAAGGTTTCCGGTCATTCACATGTAAAAAACAATGCTCATCTATTGGTATTTTGTGGGGATCTGCACCGTATCAACCAACTTGCGAATGCAGATGAATCGGTTTCCATTGAAGATAATTTAGAGAGTACAGAACAATTCATTGTAGCAACGATTGATGCTTCACTTGCAGCACAAAATGCAACAATAGCTGCTGAATCGATGGGACTAGGTATCTGCTATATCGGCAGTCTTCGAAATGATATTAATCGTGTAAATGAACTTCTAGAATTGCCGAATCATGTTATCCCACTATTTGGGCTTGTCGTCGGCTACCCGGACCATCAACCAGATATTAAACCAAGATTACCTTTAGAAGCTGTTTATCATCAAAATAAATACTTGCCATTTTATGAGCAGCAAAAGCATATTGAAGCATATGATCACGAGATGAAGCAGTATTATCAAACACGTTCCTCAAATACAAAAATAGATACGTGGTCTGATCAAATGGTACGCAAATTTAGTCAGCCAACAAGAATGGATGTATCCCCTTTTGTAAAACAAAAAGGATTGAATTTAAAATAAAAGCTAAATATAAAAACGATGTATTCAAGTAGAATGCATCGTTTTTTAATCGAACTCCAATTTTTCGATATGTTGAAAATTTATTGGTTCTCCATCCACCCAAAACTTAGCACTAATTTCCAAATTTAAATCTGAAATTTCCGGATAATCAAGCAAAATTGTTGGCTGGTGATAAATACTCCCCCGCCGAAGTGTCTTCGCTAACTTATCTCCAGTAAAATTATGTATCGTTTCATCAAAACGAGCGGATACTAATGGCGTTTGATGTTCGAGTAAAATATCCTCTTTTCCAACATATTGAAGGGAGCATTGTATCTGAATTCCATCGTCTACGTCTTCCACCCTCATATGAATAAGCAGGTTATCTTCAACTTTAATCGTGGAGGTTGATGTTACAACCGACCCTTTCCCTTCTCCATCAATCAACATAACCATCGCAACAAAGCTTATTAACAAGATAGTAAAAAAAGCAATACCCCTTTTTATGACTTCCCCTCCTCCACCAAAATATCTCCCACTATATATGACGAATCAACCTACTAAAATGTTTCAAAAATAGTATTATTTACTTATTTTAACTGTAAATGGAAATAAATACAAAGTATATTAACTCCATTTTAATTCACTATAAATAGTGTAAGTATACTCGAGGAGGGATCCAGGTGACAGTAGCAAGCCAAGTAAAACAAACAATAGCTGGCTTACGAAGTGCTCAAGCGAGTTTTGAACAATTTGCGCTTCAAACAGAAAATAAACAAGCAAAGCAGGTCTATCAAAATGCTGCACAACAAACAATGAACATACTGCAAACCGTTGAACCAAGAATGGCTCAAATCGAGCAAGAAGAACCACAATATAAACAGTAATATAAAGTCGTCAACGCTCGTATGATATGTATTTCCCGATATAAAAGAGGTTGTCTTCTGGCAGCCTCTTACATATCTTTAATGAAAGTTGAGTGTGAATATGTATAAAAAAAGCTTTGTTCTATACGTTGGTTTCGTAATTTTACTTACAGCATGTGGGAATGACCTATCCATGGAACCCGCTGATAACAATGAAAAAATTGATTTAACTAAAATATCGAATGAGACATTAATAAGTCAACAGCCATCCAATAAAGCCAAAGATCTTCTCCGTAAGCATGATGAGATTATAACGGTGAAAGCAGTCAATACAGATGAGACAATGTTGATAGCCATTGAAATTGAACACATGAAACGCTTGGAGTTAGCAAAAATACAAAAGCAATATCAGAAAGAAATGAAAAAACAGTTTAAGGATTTAGATGTTGAATTATCTACAGACAAAAAAATAATTATCGAACTGAATAAACTCGAAAAGCAGATAATTAATGCTGAAATTCAAAATAAAGAATTAAAAAAGAAATTGAAACAGATTGTTAAATTATCGAAAGAACAGACCTAGCAGAAAGAGTGATAACCAATGTCAGATGAGAAAAAGAAAAATCTCCCTCCTGAATCACAGCAGTATCAGGATTTTCAATCAAAAAGAGAAGTAAAAAGGCCTATTCTAAAAAATTGCATTAAAGCCTTTCTCGTCGGCGGTTTCATTTGTTTTATTGGGCAAATTATAACTACCTTTTACATCTATTTTTTCCATTTTACAGAAAAAACCGCTGGAAACCCTACAACTGCAACATTAATTTTCATCACCATGTTACTGACAGGATTCGGTTTTTATGACCGGATTGGTCAATTCTCTGGTGCTGGATCGGCAGTACCTGTTACAGGGTTTGGTAATGCGGTTATCTCAGCCGCCATCGAATATCGAACGGAAGGTTTTATTTTGGGTGTTGGTGGTAATATGCTGAAATTAGCTGGGCCAGTCATTGTTTACGGTGTATTCGCCGCATTTGTCATTGCTTTAATTAAGACGATACTCATACAATGGGGTGGTTTATAATGCTTACGGGACATCGAACATGGATATTCCAAAACAAGCCAGTTATTCTTACAACCGGAACGATCGGCGGGCCTTTTGAAGCAAATGGCAACATTCCCGAGGCATTTGATATTTTGCATGACGATATATGGTTACAGCAAGACTCCTTTGAAAAAGCACAACAAACAATGATGGAGGAAGCTTGTCAGACCGCCATTAAAAAAAGCCCAATTGATAAGGAGCAGGTAGAATTCTTTATTAGTGGTGATTTAATCAATCAGATTACGCCAACAAGCTTTGCCGCAAGCACGATGGGACTCCCTTATTTTGGATTGTTTAGTGCCTGTGCGACTTCCATGGAAAGCTTGGCATTATCTGCTGCAATTATCAACGGGAATGGTGCAAATTATATACTAAGTGGCTCATCTAGTCATAATGCTGCGGCCGAAAAGCAATTTCGTTACCCAACAGAATATGGGGGACAAAAGCCACCAACAGCACAATGGACTGTTACAGGTGCAGGGTGTGCCTTAATAGCTAAAGAAGGTGTCGGACCCATTGTCACTTCAGCCACAATTGGAAAGGTAGTTGATATGGGAATGACAGACCCATTCAATATGGGTGGTGCAATGGCTGCAGCTGCTGCCGATACAATCGAAGTTCATTTAAAAGAACGAAATGTAGATCCATCTTTCTATGATTTAATCATTACAGGTGATCTTGGTCATGTCGGAAGAGAAGTGTCACTTGATTATATGCACGGGCGGAATATCCCAATTGAAGATGAGAAATATGTTGATTGTGGATTAACAATTTATCGAGAGGGGCAACCAGTACTTGCTGGCGGTAGTGGGTCTGCCTGTTCTGCAGTTGTAACCTATGGGCATTTTTTAAAGCAACTGATCCAAGGGGATTTAAACCGGATTTTAGTTGTTGCTACTGGCTCCTTGCACTCTCCTTTAAGTGTCCAGCAAAGTGACCCAATCCCTTGTATCGCACATGCAGTATCAATTGAAAGAAGTGAAATTTTATGATTTTTTTCTGGGCATTTCTTATAGGTGGATTAATATGTGTTATCGGACAAATTATGTTTGATGTTTTTAAGCTATCACCAGCCCATACATTAACCATTCTCGTTGTTAGTGGAGCAATCCTGGACGGGTTCGGATGGTATGAACCCTTAATCGACTTTGCTGGAGCCGGTGTAACTGTTCCGATTACCAGTTTTGGTAATTCACTCGTCCATGGTGCTATGCAAGAAGCTGAACAACATGGAATTATTGGGGTTGTCACCGGAATGTTTGAAGTAACAAGTGCTGGTATTTCAGCAGCAATTATTTTCGGAGTAATTGGTGCTCTCATCTTTAAACCAAAAGGATAGTCGGAGGTGATCATATGACTGTTGGTTCACAGGTTAAAGGCTGTTATTCATCCATTAAAAGTATTGAAGCGAGTCTTGAAATACTTGCTAACAAGGTTCAAGACGAAAAAGCAAAGCAAGCTTTTAACCAGGTCGAACACATCATTTCAGATGTAAAACAGGATTTGCATTATCAAGTTATTGAAATTTCGAAGCAGGAACCGCAATATTAGAGAAGGTTCATTAAAGGGGTTCTCATAAAAAGCATCCTTGCTTTCCTAGAGAGTAAAAGCTTATGGACGAAAGCCTTAGTTAAAGTGATACAGAAAAGAATGTTCTATACCTTAATATCTGTCAAGCAGAAAGGATTGAAAGCTAATGCCAGAATGGATTATTATTATTTTGAGATCTCTAACATTAATTGCTTTGTTATTTTTCATGGTGAAATGGTTAGGGACAAAGCAGTTATCACAGCTAAATATATTTGAAACCATTTCGGGCATTGTACTTGGCGGGATTGCCGCTATTCATACAATCGATCCAAATACGAATTTCGCACACGCTGCCATCGCAATGATTATCTGGTTTATCGTTCCTTATGGTGTTGAAAAAATCGCGCTAAAAAGCAAATCTTTCAGAAATTTCACACAAGGTAAAAGCACTGTATTCATTCAAGACGGAAAAATCATGGAGGACAACCTTAAAAAAGAAGGTTATTCTACAGATGATTTATTGGAAAAGCTTCGAGACAAAAATATATTCCTTGCCTCAGATGTTGAATTCGCCGTTTTGGAGCCTACTGGATCGTTAAATGTATTACCAAAAAGAGAAAATTTACCACTTACAGCAAAAGATCTTGGTATCACACTATCTCCCACAAAAGAACCACAAACCGTAATTATGGATGGAAAGATTCTGCTTGAATCATTAGCAAATTTATCTCTAAATCCGAATTGGCTAGAAACCGAGCTAGATAAACGTAATATTGCTATTGAAAATGTATTTTTAGCCCAAGCAGATAACGATGGGCAGCTTTTCATTGACTTATTCGATGACCAAATCGCTGTTCCTGCACCCACTGAAAAGCCGCTATTACTTGCAACCATGAAGAAATGCCAAGCAGATTTAGAGCTCTTTAAACTAGCAACTGAAAATCCTGAATCAAAATCGCTTTATGATCGAAATAGTAAAAAAATACAACAAGCAATTGATTTAATTTCCCCCTATTTAAAATAGTCTCTATTTTCTTTAGTCATTTTCGTGTACGATGGAAGAAGAAATCTTCCAAAATATACACGAAAAGGATTGAATACTGTGAAAGAGAAAATCAAAGCATATCGTTTCCCTATTATTTTGTTGTCCTCCATTGTCACCGGATCAATTATCGGTCTTATTTTTGGAGAACAAGCTACATTGATCAAACCACTAGGGGATATCTTTATAAACCTTTTGTTTATGGTTGTTGTTCCACTTGTCTTCTTTACAATCTCATCTGCAATCGCAAGCATGGATAGTATGAAACGACTCGGAAAAATTATGGGCTCCATGATGACTGTATTTATCCTTACAGGGATTATTGCTTCTTTTTTCATGCTTGCAGCTACAGTTATTTTTCAGCCCGGTTCTGGTGTGGATATACCATTAATAGAACCTGAAGAAGTTGAAGAAATTAGTCTAGCTGATCAACTTGTTGAAACATTCACTGTCCCTGACTTTGTTGATTTATTCTCGAGGTCGAATATGCTTGCACTTATTATTTTCTCCGTTTTAATTGGAATAGCTACTGGGTTAACCGGTGAAAAAGGAAGGCCGTTCGCGAAGTTTCTTACAAGTGGATCAGAAGTATTTATGAAAATTATTCAGCTTGTCATGTATTATGCACCAATCGGTTTAGGTGCTTACTTTGCTGCATTAATCGGTGAATTTGGAACAGCATTAATTGGTGATTATGCAAAAGCAATTATTATTTATTATCCTGTTTCAATTATCTATTTTGCTGTCGGTTTTACATGTTATGCATTTATTGCTGGTGGAAAAAAAGGAATTACGCGTTTCTGGAAAAATATACTTGCTCCAGCAGCAACCGCACTAGGAACTGGGAGTAGTGTTGCAGCTATACCAGCAAATCTTCAAGCAACCAAGCAGATGGGAGTTCCAAAGGATATTCGAGAAACTATAATACCGCTCGGAGCTACCATACATATGGATGGTTCCTGCCTTTCCGCTATGTTAAAGATTGCTTTTGTTTTCGGTGTATTTAATATGGATTTCACAGGATTCGATACATTCTTAACTGCAATTGGTGTCTCCCTGCTTTCCGGAATCGTCATGAGTGGTATACCTGGCGGCGGCTTTATTGGAGAATTAATGATTGTAACATTATACGGTTTACCGATCGAAGCTTTACCAATTATATCGGCAATTGGTGTAGTTGTGGATCCACCTGCAACAATGGTCAATTCCACAGGTGACGCTGTATCCAGTATGCTTGTTACGAGACAGGTAGAAGGACCGCATTGGATGGAAGCTGCAGTAGATTAGATTAGTTAAAACAAGAGCGTTTGGGATTCTTCTAAACGCTCTTGTTTTAATTACCTATTAAGTTTTCTTGCAAAAATGTTTTCTCGCTAAATAATAAAAATGCTATATCTGTAAGGCAATCTTGCCAAATTGCTTGCTCTTTTCTAGCGTATCGAAAGCAGTTTGAGCGTTATCAAGTAAAAATGTCTGATCCACAACCGGGTGCATTTGAAAGTTTTCCATATGCTTTAATGCAGCTTGTAACTCCTGCCTGCTCCCCATTGTTGATCCTAGTAATTTATATTGACCATAGAAAAACGAACGTAAATTAAAATCAATATGATCATCTGTGGTGGCACCAAAAATTACTATTCGACCGCCTTTTTTCAATACTTCTATTGAGCGATTAAACGTTGCTGCGCCTACACTATCAATCACCAAGTCAATCGTTTCGTTTTCTAATTCCTTTTTCCAATCACTATTTGTATCAAGTGCAATATCTGCTCCAAGCTCTTTCGCCTTGTTTCGCTTTTCTTCACTACGAGAAGTGACAATTACTCTTGCACCAACATTTTTAGCAAACGCAATTAAATAGGTTGCAACACCACTTCCTGCCCCTGGAATAAATACGGTTTCCCCTTCTTTTACTTTTCCTTGCGTGAATAATGCCCTGTAACCAGTCAATGCTGCAAGTGCAAATACACCAGCTTCTTCCCATGATAGATGACTCGGCTTCTTCTCAACTTGTTCCTCGGACAAGGCTATTTTTTCAGCAAACGTACCATGGTCAGGCATCCCTAAGATATCAAATTCTGTTGGTGGCGCATCGCTATTCTCATACCAACGAAGGGATGGATTTATAATTACTTCATCACCGACACGAATCCGAGTTACTGCTTCACCCACAGATTCAACAATCCCAGCTCCATCCGAGCCAAGAATTAAAGCATCTTTGTCGGCTCCAATTCGATTTGGGAGATATAAATCTCGACGATTCAATCCAGCCGTACGCAATGAAACAACAACTTCATGTGGACCTGCAGTAGGCTCTTTCATTTCTTTAACCTTCAGTTCTCCATGTTCCAGAACAAACGCTTTCATTCTATTCATCCCCTCCAGATATAAATCTTATTTTCTCTAATTGTAGTTTACTAGTTATATTCCTTGAAAACAATGAAATAGCATAAATAGTTTTATTTCCGGACTACAATCCCCAGTCCATTTTTAAAATATCTTTTAATACTATTAAATTTTCCGAGCCTATTTTGTGAGCTATATGCTCCTCTAAGCCAGCCTTTAATGCTTCATTCTTTTCATAGCATGCTTCACCTAACGTTGTTAACTGTAGACATTTATCCTTCTTGTTATGCTCCGCATCGCTAATTTCCAATAGTCCTTTATTCTCTAGTTGTTTAATAAACTTATGGGTTGCTTGTCTTGAAATATCCACGTTCTTAGAAACGTAAGCGATAGTAGGGTTACGTTTATAAATTCTTGCCATAATAAACCATTCTGAATTTGATAAATAAATCTTACTGCTGTCATTCCATAGTTGCTCGGTTAATTTTCGCAGTTGTTGATGTCGTTCACTGACACTGTCGATGAAGTCCAAGCCTTGCAATTTCCTATCCATAAATTTCACCCCTGTCCTTATCATCGACCTAACTATACAAAAACCATCGTAATTTGTCAACAAAGTTGACAAATTAATCCACTGACATTAAACTTATTATCGTAAACTTAGTTGACAATAATAAGTGTTAGGAGTTTACATTATCTTTAAAATTGGAGATTCAATCGTTTCGTTTATTCTGTACATGGATTATGTGAAATCGATGACATACACATATCTCTAGCATCGTCATTACATTAATGCGAAAAAATATGAAGCAATGCGTTGCAACAGGGGACTATCTGATCAAGATCAAAAACTCCTATCTACAATCCAGAACATTTTATTTAAGGAATTGGCAGTAGCATCGCATACTTCTTTTGAAGCTATTATGAAAAAGGCTCAACAAATGATCGGTCAAAATCAAGTAATTTGTAAGAAAACTCATAGAAGGAACAACTGCTAAAGACAGTAGTAGAAATCTTTCTAAGCGTTAAACCAGTAGGCTAAACGCTATTTTTTGGGCTAGATAGACAAGAAGATGGGACGAACGCTTTCATTATGTATAAATTGAGACAATCGATTAATTTCATATGTAAAAATATGTTGACTTATAGAAATTTTTTTTGATAATGTAAAAAACAGACCGATTGGCGTTATGGAGGTGTGCCACGGGAAGGGGTAAAATTCACTGATAGTCTAAATTGCTCTTTCACTAAAAAAGCAACAGCTCTAGTGATATTTTAAAACATGTAATAATTCATCTCGTTACATTATTTTATAAGATAACCGATAAGGTAAAAGGAGATTACAATGAATAAGCAACTTCAAGTTAAAAATCCGAAGACAATGGCATTTATTTTAATGTTAGGTGCTTTTCTTGGTTTGTTTGGTGAAACAGCATTAAATATGGCATTAACAAATATCATGGAGGAGTATTCCATTACTGCTGGTACAGCTCAGTGGCTAACAACTGGATACTTATTAGTACTAGCAATTCTCGTACCAATCACAGCACTGTTAATGAGATGGTATACGACAAGACAATTAGTTATCGGTGGTTTAGTCATTTCGTTATTCGGAGGAATTTTAGCAGCATTATCACCGACCTTCATGGTTCTATTACTTGGCCGAATTATCCAAGCAATCGGAACGGGGCTTATTCTTCCAGTCATGACAACCGTTCTCTTGATCATTTTCCCAGTACACAAGCGTGGTACAGTAATGGGACTGATGGGCCTCGTAATTACATTAGCTCCAGCATTAGGGCCAACGCTTTCAGGTGTGATTATAAGCGCATTAGATTGGCCGTATATTTTCTGGATCAGTTCACTTTTATACGTACTATTAACGTTATATGCAATAGCTAAGATTTCAAACGTATCTGAAATTACGAAGCCTAAAATCGATTTTGCTTCGATTCTTTTTTCAACGGCAGGATTTGGAGGACTTATTTTTGCTTTAAGTACAATGGCTGAAGAGCCGTTTTCATCTCCAAAGGTATGGGGAACACTACTTGCAGGAATACTTGCACTTCTTCTATTTAGTGTTCGGCAAATGACGATGGAGCAACCGATGGTTAATTTACACGTCTTTAAATACCCAATGTTCACATTAGGAACATTGATGATGTTCCTCGGTATTTTAGTTATTTTATCAACAGCAATATTACTGCCGCTTTACTTAAAAGGCGCCCTATTATTTAGTGCTGTTGTGGCCGGTTTAATATTACTTCCTGGTAATGCAGTTAACTTTATTTTGTCACCAATTGTCGGAGCACTATTTGATAAATGGGGGCCACGTGTATTTGTTATTACTGGATCGATTATTTTGGTAATTGGTAACATTATTTTCGTAAATGTTCTTTCAAGTCAAACTCCAGTTTGGCAAGTTATTGTAGCATTTATGGTTCTATTCTTTGGTCTAACAATGGTCATGATGCCATCCCAAACAAATGCCCTAAACCAATTACCACGTCAGTTATATGCAGATGGATCAGCTGCAATGAATACGTTAAATCAAGTTGCTGGTGCTGCAGGTACTGCAATTGCAATTACGGTCTTTACAAGCGGCCAAACCAGCTATCTTATCGATTTTCCTGATGCAACTCAACCAGAAGTGTTAGCTGCCGGTGTAAAATATGCGTTCTTCTTTATTACTGGGATTTCAGTCTTAGCATTACTATGTTCGTTCTTTGTTAAACGACCGGGCAAAACACAACAGAAATCACAGATCATCTCAAATAAAACAGAACCTGTACGTAACTAGTTTATGTAAGTCCTTCATATTTATATGAGGGACTTTTTCTTGCATAAAGCTTCATCAAGGTTGATTTTCTAATTTTTTTTGCCCCTAGCCATGATAGCTTTTTCTAGGTATAGTTAAATCGACTATCATTATCTTTCTCTCATTCGAATCCCATTATATCTTTATTCAAACCAACGGTCATTGCCCTTGCACTAAATAATTACCCACTTCTTCTAATTGATGTTTACTCGTTATATCTTCCGAAAACAACGGTATATAAATAAGTTTCTGTTCATGAAATGTGGTTTTAATCATCTTCATATATTTACGCTCGTGTTCTTTTCTTTTATTAAAAAAACTGCCTTCTGCATCTTTCGGCAATACTTTATTGATGAGTAATGTTTTTACAGGCAGTTGATAGGTTTGAAGGAGTTCTATTGCTTTTTTGGTTTCTAAAATCGGAAGGTTCTCTGGGTTTAATACAAAAATAAAGCCTGTTTGCCTTGTATCAAGTAGTATTTTTCTCGCTTTAGAAAAACGCTCCTGACGTCTCTTTAATACCTCATAGATTGGATCCTCTATTGGTTCACCATCATTTAACAGTTGGGTGTAATGCTCATTTGTTTTTTTTCGTTTTTTTAATAAACCTTCTATCCATATTCCCATAAGCTCTGGTAAAGTAAGCAACCTAATCGTATGACCAGTAGGGGCTGTATCAAATATAATCCGATCAAAGCGTGCACTTTCTTCTAAAATAATTGCGATTAACTTATCAAATAATGCCGCTTCCTCTGTACCTGGTGAAGCTTTAGCAGTATCCAATTGCCGATTAACTTCTTCTATCATCGAAGATTGCACAGTACCTTTCAAATTTTCTTTGACACTTTTAATATATTTTTCCGTCTCGATTGCTGGATCGATTTCCAGTGCAAATAAATTCTCCGCTACTCGCTTTGTTTTTCCGCCAATTGACTGACTGAAAATATCTCCGACGTTATGTGCTGGATCTGTAGATATAAGCAGTGTTTTATTCCCCTGTTTTGCAGAATTCAAGGCAATCGCGGCTGATGTTGTTGACTTTCCGACACCACCCTTGCCACCTACAAATAGAATTTTTTTCTTTAATATCGACATCGCTTCCCCTCCTAACCCGCATTTTAACAGCAACGAAACCCTGCCATCGGGGACTTTTCCATCCCCATGCGCAAATGCCATTCATGATAATTTTCCATCATATAAGGATACAATTCTAACGTATAATAATAAACTGGATTTGGGATGCCAAGCATTTCAGAATATAACAGTAATAAAAACATATCGTCTTCATTTCTTAGCTCGCGTGCAATCTCCTGTCGATGTGGCATGCTTAATACCTCTTCATAAAACACAATGAGTTGTTTTACTTTATCTAGCATCCTATTCACCTACTTTAAATTATGTAGAAAAGGGATCCAAATATGATCCCTTTCGCTCCCATTCTATTAATCATCTTTTATCGATTGCTCAAATTTTCCAGACAAAGCCTGGAAGGACGTTAGCGCAATCCAAGCTGCAAAGACGAAAATAATCGCTCCCAATACAAATAACAATGTATTGGAATTGTTGCCAAGCCATGACCATTCAAACAGCACTTGCTGGAACAGTGCATATAGCGTCATAAACATTAGGAATATCATCGGAATTAATGTGTAAGCGTAATTTCTTCCGAGTAGTTTTAACCAAATTGAAATTAATAGTAAACTAATACCGGCTAATAGTTGGTTAGCTGTTCCGAATAATGGCCAGATTAAATATCCACCCGAACCAAATCCATTTGGCCCTTCTGGTATTAGTACTAATGCTGCACTTGATAAAACTGCAACAGAAGTAGCAACATGTGGTTTTGTTAAGACATTAACCTTATATTCTGCACCAATTTCAGCAATAATGTAGCGCATTAAACGTACTGCTGTATCTAATGTAGTTGCAGCAAAGCTGACAACGATGATAGAAACAATAGTCGTTGAGATGCTAGTTGATATGCCTAACCCACCAGCCAAGACGGCAGCGCCTTCAACAAAATTGCCTAAGCCCCCAGCATTTGCCTGAGTAAAGCTTGCATAAGCAGCATTAAAATCTGCTGTACTAGCAAATAATGTTGCAACAGCAAGAATCGAGATTAATGCCAATATACCTTCTCCAACCGCTCCAAAATACCCAACGAAACGGGCGTCTGTTTCTTTGTTTAATTGTTTTGATGATGTTCCTGAGGATACAAGTCCATGAAAACCGGATATCGCACCGCATGCTATTGTAATAAACAATAATGGCAACCATGATATATCTGTATTTGGATTTGTTATTGGTGCGGTAATCTGTGGGTTTGTAAATAATAAACCCAGGTATAAAATACCAAGACCAACCACAAGCTGATGGGAGTTAATAAAATCTCTTGGCTGCAGCAATTTCCACACCGGAAGTGTTGAAGCAATGTACACATAAATCATTAATATCACGATCCAAATTAAGAAAGCCGTTGAAACGGTGCTTAGACCGAATAATCCTGCTCCATCTTCACCACCCATATATGCAACTAAATCAATTTGTAAAAATCCAATATCTGCTGATAAAATAGCGGCTACATACATAATTACAAGTGCAATTAAAGATGGCACAAGCATTTTAGCGTTGCGTTTATATACAGCATAACCAATCCAAATAGCTAGCGGAATTTGAATGAAGACTGGCAAAACGCTCGATGGATACGTAATAAATAGGTTTGCAATTACCCATGCAAACACGGCGTTAACCATGAGTACAAGGGTTAAAATTATAAATAGAAATAAAATCTTTCCACGTTTACCAATTAACTTTTCAGCAATCGTTCCAACAGATTGCCCTTTATTCCGAACGGACAATGCTAACGTACCAAAATCATGTACCCCTGCTGCAAATACTGTTCCTAAAATTACCCATAAAAAGGCAGGTAACCATCCCCAATAAAGGGCAATTGCAGGTCCTACAATCGGTGCAGCCCCAGCTACAGAGGTAAAATGATGTCCCCATAAGATAAACTTATTAGTCGGGACAAAGTCAACACCATCTTTATACCGGTGAGCTGGCGTTACATAGTTGGGATCCAACTTGAAAATCTTTTCTCCAATAAACTTTGAATAATAGCGATAACCTAAAGCAAAAATAACCATGCCAATAAGAGCAACTAGGATCGCATTCAATTATTTCCCCCCTCTTTTATTTATTCTTACCCAGTACATGCTATGTAATCAGATTATGTTATATTCATGTTACGCAAAAAAAAGAAAAGACCGAAATAGCCTTCTCTTTTCAACCTTCAATAAAGTTTTCCCTGCCTATACAATATAGTCGATAATTTCAGCACGGCATGCCGATAACAATGTTGTCTTAATGTTAACTGATCCGAAAAATAATTTGGATATACAACATGAAAGGTCTCTTTCATTTTTTCATATAACTTAGTATAAACTTCTTTCTCTGAATAAAATTGCGTTTCCCTTCCCTGCAGCCATTCAAAATAGGATACAATTGCGCCACCTGCATTTGCTAAAATATCCGGAATTATAATAACGTCATTTTTATTTAAATAATCATCTGCAGCATTGTTAATTGGTGCATTTGCTGCTTCAACGATTATTTTTGCTTTTATCTGTTCCATATTTCCTTCATGAATCTGATCTTCAAGAGCTGCCAGAAATAGAACATCTATATCTAATGTTAATAATTCTTCACGTGGTCGTATACTAGCATTTATGCCTGCTGTTTGTAATTCATGCGTAGTTTTCGGTAAATCCCCATGGTTTTTCGTTGTATATTTAACAAGTGTTGGTATATCTAGCCCATCCTTATTATAGAGCGCAACATTGTGATCGCTTACAGAAATGACTTTATTATTTAATAATTTGCATTGATGTGCTTCTAGCGCTGCAACTGATCCTACATTTCCAAAACCTTGTATTGCTACTTCCAACCGCTTATCCTGATGACGGAGTAAATTCTTAGCAGCTGTGTTTTCCCGTTCGGTTAGCCACGCTTTCTTCTCTTCGATGAAGTCATGTAATAAATAACGAAACGAGTAATAGACACCTTTTCCAGTCGCCTCTTTGCGTCCTAGTGACCCTCCATTGACAACACTTTTACCAGTAAAGCTTCCACGATAGCTATTACCTGGATGAATACTTTTGTATTCCCCCATCATCCAATCCATTTCCCGTTCACTCGTCCCTACATCAGGTGCTGGAATGTCTTTATCCGGTCCTATAATATCGCTGAAATACTGTACATATTTTCGCGATATTAAATTTAACTCACGTGTATTATATTTTCTCGGATCAATCACAACACCACCCTTGCCTCCACCAAAAGGGACTTCGTGCAGTGCATTCTTTAGCGTCATTAGAGTAGCAAGATTAATCACCTCATCTTCATGAACCGATTCATGAAAACGAATACCACCTTTGTACGGGCCTAATATATTATTATGCTGTACTCGAAAAGCAGGAATTCGAACTACCTCTTCATTTTCAAGTGTAACCCGAAGAAAGGATTTTGCTACATGATTCGGAGTGGATAAGATTGATCTTAACGCTCGAAAAGTCTTTTCCCTGTTCTGGTCTTGAATATCATTTAAGAATTCTGTTCCATTAAACAAGGTATCCAATGACTTCTCGATCATATCAACTGTATTGATTGGCATGACGATACTCCCTTTCTTTTTACTTAACTTTCCCGACTTTTCTCTAGTGTAACAAATGATTGCTTCCTCCTCTACCAATAATATCCTATTATAAAATCGGAACGCACCTAAAGCAGAAAAATTCCAAATACAGTAGCGATAATTAAACCGCATATTACCGGAATAAAGTTCTTCCGTACGAGGTCCATCACAGATACCCCACAAAATCCAGCAATTGCAATTAAGGAAGACCAAGCTACAATTGTTCCTCCCCCAGTCCAAATAGCTCCCATTTGTCCGATTGCAGCAAGGGTAGATGCATCTATTGCACTGTTTTGTAAAGATGCTGCTAATGCCCCTGTTAATGGCAAGCCAGAGAAGCCCGATCCATCAAGACCAGTTATGATTCCAATTATTAATAGACTAAATGCTGCAAGAAACGCACTCTGCGGGAGATAATCTTGTATTGACTGAACAAGATCAAATAAAAGTGCTGGCGCATTCTCCTCTACTCCTAGAATACTCCCTGAAAATTCAGGGCTTCCCAGAAAGAAGAATCCTGCAATCGGGATCACAGGTCCCATCGCCTTAAATGCAAATACAAATCCATCTGTAATATGATTACTAATGTAATCCAGCGCGTGGTGTCTCCCATATGCAAATGTAATAATCAGTAATAGAACAGCTGCTACTCCCCCAATAAATGCTGCACCATCCCCTCCTTCTAAACCACTCATCCTACCAGAAAGAAGCTTCTCATAAATCATGAAACCTACAACAGCCAATAATGTTAACGGAACAACAAAAGCAAACGTTTTACTCCAAAATGTAACGTGTTTTGTTTGAGCTTTATGATTTGAAGTTGTTGTAGACTGTAATCCTTTTAAATCTTTTTCAATTCGTGCATCGCCCTTTTTTCGAATTCCTTTCCGCAGCAATGCATATGCAAACAGAATGGCTACTCCTCCAGTAACAAGCGATAAAATCATGGCTTTATCAGCAACTGTTGCAATATCAACACCAGCAGATGCAGCAGATAGTCCAGGTGCTACCTGAACAATATAATCCGAGGAAAGTGCCATCCCTTGCCCCGCTAAAGCAATCGCAACGGCTGCTGTCATTGCTGGTAATCCAGAACGTACCGCAGCTGGAACGAGCAACGCGCAAATCAATGGAACTGCAGGAGTGGGCCAGAAGAATAGCGATATAACATAAGTAACCCCTACTAGGACAAAAAAGGAAACATGACCATTCACCATCATTTTCTCGAACGGTTCAACCATCCTTCTGTCTGCTTCTAAATCTCGAAGTGCATGTAATAACGCAAGCATAAAGGTGATAATTAGAAATATATTGAATAGCTCTTGCGCAGCTACTAAATTAGCGCGAAAGATTGTCGTCAGTCCATCTACAATACTCCCAGTGTAAAAACAACCAATAATAAAGGTACCTAATAGTGTCGGAAATACAACACCTTTACGAAATATCATTGTTAAGATAACAATAAGCGTAAATAAGCCATAAAGCACATGGGAAAATGTTAAAACCATTACGTATTCCTCCCTTTTGGATGTGCTATAACCTATGCGTAAAAATCGCGTTATGCGACAGATTCGAACACTGGATGTTTTATTAATTAAACAACGGGTACATAATATATAACTTCAAAAGGAGGAATTTATACATGAAACCATATGTAAAAGAATATGTAGATGAAACACAAATTAAACTTGACATTACGAAATTAAAAACAAAAGGTGTAGCAAGAGACGATATTTATATTCTTACACATGATGATGAAAGAACTGGTCGTCTAGCAGAAGGTGTGGATGCGAATACAATTGGGATGAAAGAGATGGATTTTTCAAGTGCCGTAGGGAATATGTTTAATAGTCAAGGTGATGAATTACGTACGAAGCTGAAGGAGATTGGTGTCACTACTGTAGAAGCAGAAAATTACGAAGAGGATTTGGATGACGGCAAGATTCTACTGATCGTTACCAATCATGATTTCGTAGAAGAAATGCTCGTGTAAATACGTATACAGAAAATCTGACCTCCCAAAAGTCTTAGGAGCATGGGGCATTCCCAACTGCCCATTCTCCCTAAGACTTTTGGGAGATTTTTCTTCTATTATGTGATACCATGTCCTTCCTCCCTATCTGCACAATCATTACAAAATAATTTTCCCTCTTTGTGTACACCATCAAAGAAACCATTCTCACAATAGATTTCTTCCAAACATTCCACACATATACCGATTAACTCTTGCATTACTTTATCTCCTTCCTAAAAAGAATAACCTCTTCTTAAAAGAGGTTATTCTTATGTGAGCGAATGTATAACATTTTACGCAGCATTTAATAATGTTCTTGGCTGCTTGTGGAACAAGAAAAATACAATTACAGTGCTGATAATAAAAGATGGAACCATGTAAGATGCATTATAAATTAATGAATATAACCAAGCTGGCTGCCCTTCGACGGCCGAACCAAAGAACACAATACCCGCCACATAATGAGCGACGAAGCGTAATGCAGAGCCAACGAAAACACCAAGCGTAATATAGGTTAAATACGTCTTCGATTCGCCGGATTTAACAGCCTCCTGAATTTTCTTAGCAAACAAACCAGCAAAGCCAAGTACCGTAAAGGCAATTGCATAATCAATAAATCCTTGTAATGGTTCTAGAACGTAAGCCGTTCCTGTTGCCACTTGCAAAACTCCCCAAAGGAATCCCGAGAGCAATCCCCCTTTAATCCCCCAACGGAACGCAACAATAAAAACCGGGATCATCGCAAACGAAACAGATCCGCCTTGCGCCCAAATTTTAAATGATATTGGAAGGATGTCTAAGAGAAGTGCTAAAGCAGTAAAAATCGCTACCTCTACCAAAAATAACGTACGTTTTGAATTCAATGTTAAGTACTCTCCCTTTTAGAGGCAGTTCAAAAAGTTCGGTAAAAATGACGCATCGCAGGGGATCTTCTGCTAAAATCGCCCACGTCCTGTGAGCAACACAGAAGTCACCAGATCCTGTGGAAGCCTGGTCCGGGGGAGTTACGCCGCCTCGAACTTCGACGCACAGGACGTGCTAGTGTCGGTGTTGCAACAAAGCTTTTCTGTGGGGCGAGTAAACACAGCCCCAGGGCGTTGCAACTGTAGCCGACCTCGGTCCTTTTTATCCTCCTTTTGAACATATACCTTTATCGCATTTTAGACGCAAAAAAGTAATGTCAAGGGAAGCTTTCTGATGGTGACTACAATTAAGTAGTCTGCTTCGCTCACATTACTTTTTTTATTCCATCAAAAAGACTACCATCCCTACGCTAGAATTAACTAACAGGTTCAAAGGGTCTGAACAATAATGTTCACTCTCAGTCAAAACGACTCCCCCTGCAGGCTTTTTCTATTTACTTTTTTGTTACCTGTATTGTACCTTATTTATTTGAATTGAACAAATTAATTACAAAAACAATTATAAACGTTGAAACTCCTTTACATCTTCTACACATAATCCAATAGCACTTTCCCAAAATTCCGGTTTCGTGAGATCAGCATTTAAATGCTTTTTTGCGAGCTCTTCTACTGTCATTCGACCAGTATCTCTTAGTAAGGCAATATAATCATCCTCGAAGCTGCCGCCTTTCTCCTTTGCATACGCGTAAATACCAAGGCTAAATAAATAGCCAAATGTATATGGAAAATTATAAAACGGAACACCTGTAATATGAAAATGTAGTTTAGAGGACCAAAAGTTTGGATCATATTCTTCTAAACTATTACAATAAGCTTCCTTTTGTGCTTCGACCATTAATTCATTTAAGCGCTGTGAAGAAACCATCCCTTGCTTACGCGCTTCATAAAATCGCGTTTCAAATAAAAACCTTGCATGAATATTCATAAAAAAGGCGACACTACGTTGAATTTTGTCTTCCAGTAACGCGAGTTTTTCTTCTTTCGTTTGGGCATTTCTTACAGAAGCATCTGCTACAATCATTTCCGCAAAAGTGGAGGCAGTTTCAGCTACATTCATTGCGTAACGCTGATTTAAACCATTAACATCATTCATCACATGCTGATGGTATGCGTGACCTAATTCATGGGCAAGAGTAGAAATATTTGATGATGTACCTGAATACGTCATAAATATGCGTGTCTGTTCACTATCTGGGAAACTCGTACAAAATCCACCAGGTCGTTTACCTGCACGATCTTCCGCTTCAATCCACCTTTCTTCAAATGCCATTTTTGCAAATCCTGCCATCTTCGGGCTGAACGTTTGAAATTGATCAACAATAAATTTCGCACCTTCTGTATAGCTTGATGTTTTTACAGTCGTACTGACTGGAGCACTGATATCGTAAATACTTAATTTCTCTAAACCGAGTAAATCTGCTTTTTTATTTAAATACGTTACAAAATGCTTTTTATTATTTATAATAGCTGTCCACATTGCATCCAACGTTTCTTTTTTCATCCGGTTTATTGCTAACGGTTCCTTTAAAACATGTTCCCATCCACGGTGTTTGTATGTTTCCAAACGAAAGCCGGCTAAATGATTTAAAGTCTGACTAAATAATGCAGATTGTTCTTCCCAAGCATTACTCAGCTGATCGAAAACATGTTTACGTACCTTACGATCAGGACTTGTTAGTTTATTGGACGCTTGACCTACAGAATAGCTCTTGTGTTCTCCTTTCTCTTCAATTTCCACGGTCATGTTTCCTACGATTGCTCCATACATTTGATTCCAAGCATGATAGCCATCTACCGCTAAATCATTGATTAGTACTTCTTGTTCTTCAGGAAGTTTTTCTTTTGCTTCTGTTCTGTTTTCATCTAAAACAAATGCAATATCCACTAATTCAGGGAGTTGCAATAAGGCTTCCCAACTCGAATCTGGAATTATAATTAACTTTTGATCTAATTTTGTTGTAATAGACCCCATCTCTGCTGATAAAACACTTCGCTGCCCAACTAATATATCGGCTTTCTCATCCTTTACGTTTTGTGCGCTGAGACAGCTTACAAAAGCAGAGGCCTCACGAAGTTTTTTGACTGTCGTTTCTAATTTATGTATAATCTGCACAAATTCAGATTCATAGTCTTCCTCCTGTGGATTAAATTGCTCCACCATCACTGAAAGCCCCTTCATTTCATCTTTTATATTATCAACGTACGCTTGAAATTGTTCTGATTCGCTTCCACCCGGAAATAGTGTATCCAAGTCCCATCTTGGATTTAAAGTCAACTGCATGAAATCTCCCCTTAATTTGATAATTTATCTTTTACCCTATCTTCATATTATAACGAAATTTCAGATGATAATCACGGAATTGGAAAAAATTTATATACTTATTTTTTTACCCCGCTTAAAATCAAGTGCTTTAAAACTAAAAAATGAATGAAGCATGTTTTACCTTCAATTCTTCCGGGAATATACCATAATGAAATGTTAATTTAGTTTTAATTAATTTATTTTTAATTAAAACCAGTTGACATCAGTTGATTATGAATATATACTTAGTAACAGAAAGTAATTATAATAAATGGAGGTAGTTTAATATGGCAAAAACAGTTTGGACCGTTGACCAAGTTCATAGTGAGGTTGGTTTCTCAGTAAAGCATATGATGATTTCGAAAGCAAAAGGAACGTTTGATAAATTTGATGCAGTAATTGAAGCAGATGTTGAAGATATGACAGACGCAAAAATTGAAGTAACAATTGATACAAATAGTATTAACACACGAAATGAGGATCGTGACAATCATTTACGTTCAGCAGATTTCTTTGATGCTGAGAACCATCCGAACATGACATTTGTTGCAACAGACATTAAGAAAACAGCTTCTAATCAATATGATGTTGTTGGTGAATTAACAATTCGCGGAACTACAAAGCCTGCTACACTTGACGTAACGTTTGAAGGACAAAGTAAAGATCCAATGGGCGGAGCAACTGTAGCTGGTTTCAGTGGTACAACAACAATTAACCGTAAAGAATTTGGTTTAACGTGGAACGCAGCAGTTGAAACTGGTGGTGTACTCGTTGGCGAAGATGTTAAAATCCACTTCGAACTTGAACTTCACAAACAAGGATAATCACATAAAGCACAAGTGACTTGCATAAGTTACTTGTGCTTTTCACTTTAACCTATATTCAACCTAGCCTCTAAAAAGCAAGTGCTTACAGATTATTCTGCATTTCCGTTAAAATATTCTACGGTATCTGAGGAGTAAATTGTAACAAGCATTCTTCCATTTTGTGAACTGGCTCGAATTAAGACTGGTTCATTATATAAATTTTTAAACACAAAATCTGGCCCCCACCAACTAACAGTTGCATCTCTTCCCAGCGGTACATATGGAACACGTCTGCTATGTGCATATCTTTCTACAATTTGAATCCCTTTTAGATCCACTGCATTAAAAAGCGTTGATGATACTTGACAAATACCGCCACCAATATCTTCCGCCAACTCGCCTTTTACAATCACGGGAGCTTTCTTATAGCCTCTTTCAACAGTTCTTTCTCCGACTACTTCGTTAAACGAAAATGTCTCTCTAGGAAAAATAACCGTATTATTAATTGCTTCGGCAGCGAGAGCAATATTATCGGTTCGCTCAGAATTACGTTGATTATAGTAGGTTGAATAACTTCCAAGTGCTTTTGTGCTTATTTCCTTAAGTAAACCAGAGTCAACCTTAGGATAAACTGGAAATACAGGTACATGAAGCTTTCCATTTTTATCACTATAATATAATTCCCTAAATAAATACTCGAATTTATCTCTGTCTAAAGCCGCTCCCAGCTTTTCAGCAATAATTCTTCCATCTTTTTTAAAAAAGGCGTCCTGAGGCTCTTGGTAAACTTCACTTTCCAGACTATCCATAAGTTTGTGTAATTTATTATTGTCTATAAAAGAAGCATCAATTACATCTAATCCATACTGTTCAATTTCTACTTTTTTTAAGGTAATCACCTTGTTTTTCAGTTGAATAGGGCTGGCTTGGGCATAAAGCGGAGTACCTACTAGTAATAACAAAGCACATAAAAACAAGCGCAAAACAACACCTCCCACCGTTAGTATGAATCAAACGAATGAATTCATTCCTGTGGGAGACATTGAATTTTTGAGAAGAAACTTGCTAATCATTACATTTGAAAGAAAGTGCGTCGTAATGTGCCATTAAGGGGGAAAGCACTGTCAACTTAATTTCCAAAGCATGGAGTTGTCGACTTGACTTCCATCTCAGTAGATTTTTCACTATTTTTTCTAATCTGCTTGATAAGCCTTCCCTCGGTTGATTCTTCTTATTCTTTTTCTATTTGCCAGAGATGAGTTCAAGGTGACCTACTTGTCAGGGAAAATTCGCCCGTAGCGATCCCAGACAGCGATTATTGAAGTTACTAGAAGATAGAAACTGAGGAGTTAGTACGAAGTTTCTATCTTCTATAGATTTCATAAAGAAAGACCATCAAAACTAAAGTTTTGATGGTCTTTATCGCTTATCTAAAGTCTCGATTATCTTCTAAATAATCACTCGCAATTCGATATCCGACAATGGATAGCAACACAAGCAATAACCCGCATAATGGCTTTTTCATTGAAACTACCTCCCAGATTTAGTGCTTATTTTGATAAAATTGCTTAGAAGAGGATGTTAAAGAAGTCCGGTGTAAATGACACATCGAGAATAAAGGAACTTCGACTAAATAAAAACCGACACGTCCTGTGTCGAACATCGAAGTCACCACATCCTGTGGCAACTCGGTACTCAAAACTCCGCCGCCTCGAACTTCTCGGTCCTTTTCAGCCTCTTTTTTGAACACACACTAGAATAGACGGAATTTACCTTTTTTCAGAACTGTTTTTGGTCCACCTACCATGTAAAGTGAACGGTCATCAACAACTTTTTTCATTGCTGCTGCTGCTTTACCTCTTAATTTTGTGCCATCAAGAATATTTCCGATACCATCGCTAATACCTAGAGATGCTACTGTACCTTTATTAGAAAATACAAAATCCTTCAATGGCTCGTTACGTAATAAAGCAATAATATTATCAGCTGCCGTTGCCCCTTCTTGTGTAGCTAACTGACCTGTTGGTGGGTATGGTCTACCTGATTCTTTATCCATTGTCCATGAGCAGTCACCCAGAATAAAGATGTCCTCAACACCCGGAACTCTTAAGTCAGCATCAACGTTTACTTTACCTTTAAATACTTCGAAACCTGATTTTGCAAGTACAGGATTTCCAGTGACACCGCCTGTCCACACAACAGTTCCAGCTTTAATTAATTCTTTATCATCACCAACGATGAATCCTTCTTCTGTACATTCTTTAATTGGAGCACCAATTCTAAATTCTACACCGCGATCTTCAAGCGACTTTTTCGCATATGTAACAAGATCTTCGTCAAAGACAGGAAGAATAGATGGAGCTGCTTCTACATTGATGATGCGAGCTTTACTACGATCAATATCATATTTCTTGCATAGCTGTGGTACTTTTTCAGCTAATTCACCAACGAATTCAATTCCAGTGAATCCGCCACCACCAACTAAAATTGTCAGGCTATCCTCACTAGCATTATCATTCGTTGCATATTTAGCAAATTGATATTCAATATGCTCTGCAATTAGACGACTTGAATCAATATCTTCAATTGCATATGCATGTTCTTCCATTCCTGGAATACCAAACGTATTTGAAACAAATCCAAGTGCAACAATTAAGTAGTCGTAAGAAACTTCACTGTTTTCCAATACAACACGCTTTTCGTCTTTCTTTACTTCTTGTACAGTATCGTAAATTAAACGAACTTTTTTCGGATTTACTACATCAGTCAGCATAAAGCGTGCTTGGTTTGGATTAATTGTACCTGCAGCAACTTCATGAAGCCATGTACTTTCATAATGATAATTATGTTTGTTAATTAATACTATCTCCGCTTCTTCTGCGGATAGTTTTTGGGATAGACGTCTTGTTGCAACGAGACCGGCATATCCAGCTCCAAGTACAACGATTTTTGGTTTACTCATTCATCTTTTCCACCCTTCTACTTTCCTTAAAATTATTCATAAAACACAAGCGGCACAAGCGCTTCCAATCATTTATCATTACTAAATTTCCCGACGCTTAAGGCCATGCATAACTTGTCTCATACATTGCTATAATACCAAATTTCTTTAGAATAGGCTAATATTCCTTAACTTTTTCTTAAAAAATCTATTTTATTTTTAATCACACGGGTCTAACTGTGATCTCATTTACATTTACATAATCAGGTTGCGTCAACGCATAGATGACTGCCTTTGCTATGTCGTCTGTCTGGAGAGGCTTTCGGTCATTTGGTAATCGTTCACTATTTCTTTCTGTTTCAACCATCCCTGGCGAAATATTCGTTACACGTACCCCTGTCCTTGCTAATTCTTTTTCTAAACCCATTGAAATTGCACGAACAGCAAATTTAGTAGCACTATAAACCGTAGTGGACTTTGTTACTTCTTGACCCGATACAGAAGAAATATTAATGATATGACCAGAAGACCTCTCAATCATACCTGGCAAGACTGCATGAGTACCATAAAGTACACCTTTAATATTCACATCAATCATCTGTTCCCATGCTTTAACATTTTCATTTCTTACTATACCGTCTCCAACCAAACCAGCATTATTCACATAAATATCAATCTTCCCAAAAGCTTCAATCGCGTAATCTACCATTGAGTCAACATTATTCTGCTGTGAAACATCCGTTGAAACAGCTAATGCTTTGCCTTTTCCTAAGCTGTTTATCTCTTTTACAACTTGTTCTAACTTGTCCTTCCTTCGAGCTGCAAGGACAACATCCGCTCCTTCATTTGCCAACTGCTTTGCAATGGCGACTCCTATTCCACTACTTGCACCTGTTACAACTGCTGTTTTTCCTTTTAGCTTCAACATTTATATTCCTCCTTGAAAATTACTATTTTGTTCACTCGATTTCTCTTTAATTTCTTTAGGGGAATCTGAATCTGGTTGTTTTGGTCCATCAACTGGTGGATTCACAGGATCTTCTGGATTCGGTTCATCTGTCTCAACTGGGATTTCTACTTCTTTATTATCTTCGTCGGATTCCTCTGATGGGCTTTGTGGCTGTCCTTCTTCTTCATGTGGATTCTTTGGTTGGTCTGGTTCATCCTTTATTTCTTTATCATCATGTTCTTTCTTTTTACTTTGATGATTTTCTCTAGTTTTGTCTTTTTTCCCATTATTCGGCTTTTGAATCTGGTCCGTAGTTATTTTCGTTTCTACAGTATGATTGCTTGTAGGCGCTTGATTTGTCGTACCATTAATTATATTAGAAGTTGAATGATCTGCATCAACCACTTCTTCCTCCTCAACCTGTAACAGGTCTTCTTCCGATTCTTCTGCAGCATCAGCCTCAACTATTAGTTTGTTATTTTTTAGCGTTAAGGCGATTTCTTGAAAAGATTGTAAACCAGCATTGCTTTTTATAATAAATGCTGCCGGTGTATGAAAGCTTAACTCCTCTTTTGGTTCAAGTTCAAACAATTCCTTGTCTGCAAGCTCATCTTTTTCAGCTTCTTCTTCCTGTATTGCCCCATATTCATCCTTTGTAGCGTCTATTCGGTTTATTCCAATCATAACTACAAAAATAAACGCGATTAATGTCAAAACATTAATAACGATAAGTTTTTTATTTCGCACGTTCACTCCACTCCTATATTATTTGTCTATATTTATCAAATTCTAACTCTTTTCTTCCATTGTAAGCTTTATTTGGATTAATTTCCAAATTTTTTATCAGTTTTGTTATACTTCTCTAAGGGGTACGTTGCTTTTTATACAAACAAAAAAGCTGTTCCTATCAGGCAACACACCTGATGGACAGCTTATCTTATCTAATAAGATTCACTCTATTGTGATATTTTTTTCGTTTCTGAGAATAACTTCCCTCTCTCCAACCATTTTTGTTTGGCTGCTTTCCTTCTCTTTACTTCTGCTTTTACAAGTTTTGGGAAGCCATTTTCAGCAAAGTCCTGAACACTGTCCCAGTCCCGGAAAAATAGAACCTTCATGTCTTTTGAACCATCTGTATTACGTCGTTTGTTTAAACATACACCAAAAATCCGGTTCGATTTTTCAAGCATCTGTTTAAATAAAAGGGGATGTTTTTCCTGATCTTTGTACAGCTTATCAACCATTCCCATAAAATGTGAATCATAACTATGGAAAGAAGTATCAGCAGAAATACTTTTACTGCTGCGATATACTTTACGGTTGCTCGCATTTACCCATATTAATGTACCATAACCCAGGTTCTCCTTTGTACTTACGATAACTTTTTTCATGTTCGTCATCCTGTCCCGAGGAAAATTAGCATCGCAAATATAATTCTCAAGATCTCCGTTTATAGAATTATGCTACCTCTACTATTAAGTATACACCATTTTCCACTTAAAAGCTTAAAAACTGATAATTACACATTTTCTTTACGTCCATTTTAGATTTACTTAGTTAAAATTCCATTTTCCAGCTATAATAATCATTGTTGTTATTTTTTTCATAGCTTAAATAGGCGTTAAACTTTTTTCCACCTTTACTTGTAAGGCCTTTAACAAAGGCTTTCTTTTCTTTTAATAACATTTTTACCATTGTCTTCGTCGGCTTTTTACGCATCGAAGCTAAATATTTATCATTTTTCCAAATCACAAACGTACAGCCTTTCTTCCAATTGCTGCAGCCAAAAGCTTTAAAACCGTCTGTCACCTTGCCGCCACATTGTGGACAAGTCCCTAAAACTTCATTGGTTGCGCGCGATGAGGTTACTTTGTTAATAATAACGTCCTCTGCACATTTAATTGATTCAACCGACTCCGTTGTAAAATGAAATACTAGTCGAAGGAACTCTTGCTTGCTCGCTTTTCCTTTTTGTATATCAGACAATGCTTTCTCAAGACGTCCAGTGAATTCCAAATCAAAAAGGTTTTTAACCGGAAAAGTCTCAACAAGGCGCTTGCCAAGCTCTGTACAAAGTAAATTTTTACTTTCTGTAGTAATATATCCTACATCCTTCAGCTTTTTAATCGTCTCTGCTCTTGTTGCAGCTGTCCCGATACTAAATCCGGTTAGAATACTACCCATTAGCTCTTCACTTTCATCCTCTTTATAACTTTTACCACAGGTCTCCATAACACGAAGCAATGTTCTTTCCGTATGATGCTTTGGCGGCTTCGTTACATGCGTAGTGACCTCAGAGCCAATTAATTGAACATGTTCATTTAAGCCCACAAACGGAAGAATCGTATCTTTTGATTGTATTTTCTCAACTTTTTTCCAGCCTTCAACAAGTTGCACTTTACCTTTTGAATGAAAAAAACCACGTAGATCCGTTTCTAAAACTTTCGTGACCAGCTTTGTCTCCTCATATATAGCTATTGGCATAAACTGCATTATAAAACGGTTTTTTATTGCCGAATATACAATTCCTTCATCTGCTGAAAGTCGTTTCGGTTTTACATATGTTGGAATGATTGCACTATGGCTCTCCACTTTCGCGTTATTAAAGACACGCTTTGTTTTCATAAATTTGATTTCATCTTCATATGGGAGGTCCTCGGAATGCACCTTTAACACGTGGGCTGTTTTCGCAACCAGACTTTCTTCTAAAGCAATACTAGAGGTTCGCGGATATGTAATCAGTTTTTTCTCATAAAGTGATTGGGCCACCTTTAGAACTTTATCAGACGTCCATCCCTTATATTTATTCGTTATAAACCCCTGCAGATTGGATAAATTAAATAAAAACGGAGGAAATTCTTTTTTCTTCTCTACTTGCTTATCTATAATAGTTGCTTGTTTGTTTTGAATCAAATTGTGGACTTCTTCCAACACTTCTTTTTTCTTAAACTTTTCATCTTTATTTTCTATATAGATTCCTTCATATTCATGGTTATCTTCAGTCTGGAACGTTGCAGTTAGTTTAAAATAATCCTCTGGCTTGAAATTAGCTATTTCTTGATCGCGATCATAGATGATTTTTAAGGTTGGTAAGAGTACCCTGCCTATATTCAACGCCTTGCTTTTTCCTTGTTGATATTTTAACGTTGCAACAGAGGTTAGGTTGATACCTATAACCCAATCGGCCCATTGTCTGCTAATCCCTGCATCTCGCAATGGTTGCATTGCATTGTTCGGTTTGAGGTTTTCTAACCCTTGCAGCACTTCATTCTGTGTCCATTCGTTTAAGAGCAAGCGAAATACACTAGCTTTCGGCTTTACTCCACCTCGGTAGATAATACTGTCCCCGATTAGCTGCCCTTCCCGGTCGTAATCACATGCTGAAATAATTGCTTCCAGATCATTTCGTTTCATTAGTGAATGGATTATTTTTAACTGTTTTGCAGCTCCACCATCTGTTTGTGATCGATTCCGAGGATTGCTTTTTACTTTATATTTAAATTCAGAAGGGATAAAAGGAAAATTATCCATTTTCCAGCTTCGCATTTTTCCATCATAGTCTTTCGCATCGTATAACTCTACAAGATGCCCAAACGCCCAAGTAATGATATAGTTGTTTCCTTCAAAATAGCCATCTTTCTTCGTTTTTATTTTCAATGCGTCTGCAATGTTTTTTGCGACGGATGGTTTTTCTGCTAGTATTAATTGGACTCCCAATTCGAATTCATCCCCTATCCTTTAACTCCATATCTATTAATTTTCCGTTATTCTCGTTTAGAAACATTCGTTCGATATACTATTATGCCATAGATTACACTTTTTTTCTAATTGATTCCTATACCGAACTTGGCTAAGAATAGATAGGCTGCATTCAAATACTGTTATATTTTTTTCTGCACCACTACAAAGACATTTTTGCGATCCGTGAAGTTATTCTGACGAGCCCAATCTTCTACCATATACGTAAAAACTAGATCTTGCTTTCGTTTACTTAACATTTCTTTGTCCTCTGGATATTAGATTGAATACATTTCCTTCGCAGTTAGATTTAAAGCCATAACAATATTGTCATCTATCTTTTCAATCAAAAGGCAGATATAAGTAATACATCATACTTTTTTCATACACAAAAATATATTAGGTTTTTATTACGCTTATATTTTCCAAGTGAATGGTTAAACTAGCCTCATTGGTGTAAATAATCACCACAAATTTTCACAGGAGGGGCGATAATGTCTGAGGAAAATAAAAACCGAAACAAAGATAAAGGAAAACAAAACAATCACAATAAACATAATAGGCAAGGCAATAATACGGAATTCGCGAGTGAAAATAGTGAGTTTCTAAACTTAGACAATAAGAAAAACAAACGTAAAAGGTAGCATCTTTAGAACAAAAGCGGAAGCATCCGATTTAGCGATGTACCTACGACACCCCGAACTTCGGGTGGTCCGGCGGGTCGAACATTCCTACGAAAGAGATAAAGAAAGCATCTCCCTTTGGGCGTAGTCTAGTTTTAATCGCCCATTCTGTTACATGGTGTCAGTGCCCGCTTTCACCACAGGGGGATAAGTGCGACTAATCCTCTGGCACATAAAGCTGAGTCAATGGTTAAATGTTAACTCAGCTTTATGCTTTACGAACGAAAACAATAAAACGAAATGCCTCTTGCTTTTTTCAGATTTCTAATGTAAGGTATTACTAATATAATTTCGAAAAATTACATAAATCTATTTAATTCTTATCCAGAGAGACGGAGGGACTGGCCCTTTGATGTCTCAGCAACCAGCCGATAGCGGTCCGGTGCTAATTCCAGTAAGCAACTATCCAAGTTGCTTAGAAGATAAGAAGAATGCTGTGCTATTAAGAGCAATCTTCTTATCTGAGGGTTGCTCTTTTTATTTTTTCTATTGGAGGCTAAAAAAATGACAAACAACAGGTTACAAACGAAATTCGTACAACTAGGAAATAAGAGTGATGAAAAAACAGGCGCAATTAATCCACCCATTTACTTATCTACTGCCTATCAGCACAAAGGCCTTGGACAGTCAACTGGATATGATTATACAAGAACGAAAAATCCTACCCGAACTATTTTAGAGGAAGGTATTGCTGACTTAGAGACAGGTGATTCGGGGTTTGCCTGTAGCTCGGGGATGGCAGCTATTCAATTAGTACTATCCCTTTTCCGTTCAGGTGATCATATCCTTGCACCTGAAGACTTATATGGTGGTACCTATCGGATTTTCGAACAATATGCAGAAACCTACCAAATTGAGACTACTTACGATACGTTTGAAACAGTTGAAAAAACGGAGCAGTTAATTAATGAACGTACGAAGGCTCTTTTTATCGAAACACCTACAAATCCATTAATGCAGGAAATTGATATTCTTAGCTACGCAACATTAGCCCAGAAGCATAAGCTTTTACTCATTGTTGACAATACCTTTTTAACACCTTACTTACAACAGCCACTACAGTTAGGGGCAGACATTGTTATCCACAGTGCGACCAAATATATTGGCGGTCATAACGATGTACTAGCTGGATTAGTTGTTGCAAAAGGAACAGAAATCTGTGAAAAGCTATCCCAGAATCATAATGCTACTGGTGCGGTACTCTCGCCTGTTGACTCTTGGCTACTTATTAGAGGATTAAAAACATTAGCGCTCCGTGTTGAAAGACATGAAGAGAATGCAAAAAGCATAGCAAAATTTTTAAATAAGCAACCAGCAGTTTCAAATGTATTTTATCCAAATAAGGGTGGAATGCTGTCTTTCTCTCTCAAAGAGGAACAATGGGTCGATCCATTTCTATCTTCATTAAATTTAATCGTTTTTGCTGAGAGCCTTGGAG
The DNA here is from genome assembly GCF_038002145.1 of Oceanobacillus sp. FSL W7-1309. Lineage (NCBI taxonomy): Bacteria > Bacillati > Bacillota > Bacilli > Caryophanales > Bacillaceae > Oceanobacillus > Oceanobacillus sp. FSL W7-1309. The sequence goes on along the minus strand of NZ_JBBOBX010000002.1, from coordinate 250,091 downwards.
GTGTAGAAAGCTTTATTACCTATCCAACAACGCAGACACATGCTGACATACCAGAACAGGAAAGAATTCGTCGAGGCATAAGCAATCATTTACTCCGATTTTCTGTAGGTATTGAGCATGTTGAGGATTTAAAAGCAGATTTACAACAAGCACTATCCAAATTGAATGAGGAGGATGAGAAATGAATCAAGTGAAGCGGCATGTGGAAACGAAATTCATTCATGGATCACAGAGAGGGGAAACAAGCACTGGAGCGGTAAATACGCCTATTTACCTTTCATCTACTTTTCACCAAAACAGCTTTGATGCGTTTGGTCCGTTTGATTACAGCAGGTCAGGAAATCCAACACGTCAGGCATTGGAGGACAAAATTGCAGAGCTGGAAAATGGTTCACACGGATTCGGATTTGCGTCTGGTATGGCAGCCATTTCCTCTGTACTATTATTGCTCTCTGCTGGTGATCACGTATTAGTAACAACGGATGTATACGGCGGAACATATCGTTTCGTATCAGAGGTTTTGAAACGATATCAAATTGAACATACCTTTGTAAATATGACCGATTTAAATGAAACGGCTCATGCCATTCAGCCGAATACAAAAGCGATTTATATTGAGACACCTTCCAATCCATGTATGAATATTACGGACCTTACCGGAATCGTAAAAATTGCCAAGGCTAATAATTGCCTTACGTTTGTCGATAATACATTTATGACACCACTTTATCAGAATCCATTAGACCTCGGGGCAGATATTGTACTTCATAGTGCAACTAAATTTCTATCCGGTCATAGTGATGTGATTGCAGGATTAGCTGTTACTCGTGATGAATCGCTCGGGGAAAAACTTGCTTCTATCCAAAACTCCTTTGGCGCAATTCTTGGTGCTCAAGATTCCTACCTATTACTGCAGGGAATGAAAACGTTAGGGGCTCGTTTGAAACAGTCTAGTCAATCCGCACAAGTATTGGTTGACTACTTAAAAGCACATCGGTTTGTTGAAAAAGTGTATTATCCTGGTTTAGCCTCTCACCCAGGATTTACAATTCATCAAAGGCAGTCCAAAGGGTCTGGAGCTGTCTTTTCGTTCCAATTACCAAATAGAACTGCTGCAAAAGCATTTGTAGATCATGTTCAGATACCTGTTTTTGCTGTTAGTCTTGGAGCAGTGGAATCCATTCTGTCTTATCCTACAACAATGTCACATGCTGCGATGTCGAAGGAAGAACGTGAAAAAAGAGGCATTACAGATGGATTATTACGCTTTTCAGCAGGATTGGAATTCACAGATGATTTAATTGCAGATTTTGATCAAGCACTCCATGCAGCTGAAGTTTATGCTGCAGTAAAAACCTCTGCTTCTTAATCTAATTTAGATTATTGCTTTATTGGCGAGCTCTGTCCTCAGACAATGCGTAAAGGACAGAGCTACTGCAGCTTAAAAGGCTGGGAATAAAGCCTATTACGATTATTTACCTTCCGCCACCACTATCCGTTCTACAATTTCATCCTCAATCACCTTTCCTACTTCTTCACCAAGTAGGTTATTTACCAGGATAGAAAAAATCAACCGCTCTCCATTGGATATATCTAGATATCCTGACAACGTGCTTACCCCCTCAATAGTTCCCGTTTTTGCTTGCACAGAAAACAATTTCATTCGTTCTTGAAGTGTTCCGCCAATCATTCGATCCGCATGTCCAGCTACTGGTAGTGCATGCAAAAATACAGGAAACCACTCCTTTTTCTGAACTTCATACAATAATTGAGAAATTTCATTTGCCGGAATCAAATTACTATGTGATATACCAGAGCCATCTTTGATTAACAGATGTTTTACTGCAATGCCTAGCTGCTTCATTTCCTTCTCCAGTACTGGAATACCTTTTTCCCAACTTCCCTCTTTATGAATCCTTCTACCCATTTCCTTTATTAGCATTTCCGCTATTCCATTATTGCTTAACTTCATAAAAGGAATCAGTATTTCCGAGAGCGGAACGGAATCTTTTGAGCTTAGTACGGTTGCATTCCTAGGGGATTCCCCTATTTTCACTTCACCATCCCAGCTTATTCCTTGCTTCGTAAGAGCGTTGCTGAAAAGCCTCATGGCGTATTCACTAGCGCCCCATACAGACATCCATCGTTTAACGGCCTCAGAAGTATATGCAATTTCACCTGAAATTGTTATTCGATTACTGCCATGCTCCCGTTCCACTATCAAATCATCGTCCAGAGCCTCTTTCACCGTTATTGCCTTATTTTGAACCGTTACATAATCTGTGTTCGGTGATATTGTAAATATTGGCGGCTCTCCAATAACTGTAGGTATCACTTCGATTAACACAGAACCCGTATCATAATCTTTATTTGGAGAAGCTGTCAACGCAGAAACTTCTGCACCATAATAATATTGCTCATCCGACCAAACTAAATCACGAGAAAGTCGTACATGATCATACCACATATCATCCCCAATAATATCTCCAGTTATCTTATGGATACCTTTTTTCTTTATTTCTTCTGCGAACGCTTTAAAGTCCTCCTTCAGTAAAGTAGGATCACCTTTACCAACTAGAAAAAGGTTGCCTTCAAGCGTATCTTTTCTTAACACCCCATCTGTTTGTAATTGTGTAGAAAACGTATAGTCTTCTCCTAATACATTCAATGCAGCTGCAGCAGTTAAAAGTTTCATATTCGATGCGGGACGAAGACGAATATCATGATTATATTCATATAAAACATCCCCAGATACTGCGGAGCGAATGCTAATACCAATTATTGCCCCCTCTAGCTTTGCATCTGTTTCGATGTAGCTATTTAATGCTTCCTTCATATACGCTCGCCTCCCTTCTATGACAAATAGTTCTACATCAATACCACAAAACCCTTTCGTCATCATATACAACAAATCATTTTTTATTTTAACCCCAGCGCCCTGCCAAAAATCCATTCCGTTCATATACTATGTGTAAACGAAAGCAGGGAGGTGTAAAATATGAGTGATTGTGGCGGCCGCGGCAATAGCAGCTTTGCTTTAATTGTCGTTCTTTTCATCCTATTAATTATCGTTGGAACATCTTTCGGAAAGTCATACTAGAGATTGTTATGTAGTACTAAGTTGTGTTCTCCCTTTTTTATCAACTTATTTTCTTTCCTCCTCTCATTAGATAACGGAACCTTGAGGGATGCTTTAGCATCCTTTTTTTGATGAAAAACACCTCCTACAATAGCAACCTTGTAAATTAACAGCAGAAAAGATTACGAATAATATTCTAAAATCAAGGAAAATATAGGACTTTTTGTATTGTGAATGTAAATCGATCCCATGCTATACTATACTCAATCATTTTAGTATGTAAGGGGGATTTATGTGCGAAAGATAAAAGCAAAATGGAAACTATTTTTCCTTATTTCCATCGCTATGGTTTTTGCTCTCATAGTGACAGCTTGCGGAAACGAAACAGAAAATGAGCAAGAAAATAATACTGGTGGACAAGCAGAGAGCTCCACAATTGAAGAAAATCCTATTGTTACCATTACTATGGAGAATGATAAAGAAATCATTGCTGAGCTATATCCTAAAATTGCCCCAAATACAGTGGCAAATTTTATCTCATTAATTGAGGATGGTTTTTATAATGACTTAATTTTCCATCGGGTTATTCCAGGTTTTATGATTCAAGGTGGAGATCCTGAAGGGATTGGCACTGGGGGGCCAGGTTACTCGATTCCAGGAGAGTTTCAATCTAATGGTTTTGATAATGAATTAAAGCATGAACGCGGCGTACTTTCCATGGCTAGGTCTAGTCATCCTGATTCAGCTGGTTCCCAGTTTTTCATTATGGTAAAGCAGTCGTCACATCTCGATGGAGACTATGCGGCATTTGGTAAGGTAATTAAAGGTATAGAAGTAGTAGATGAAATTGTTGCCGCTCAAAGAGATGAAACAGATAAGCCATTAGAAGATCAAAGCATTAAAACAGTCACTGTGGATACAAAAGGGCATAGCTATCCAGCACCCGAAAAAACAGAAGAATAAACGATAACCGAAAATCGCTTAAAGACGGTTTTCGGTTATATCCTCCCTAATCCCTGAGTCAACTTCCAAACTCGAAAAATGACCTAAAATCCCTACTCAAATTATAAAACCACACACCATAGTTCCAATATCCTAGTAAGTTATATAAAGCTCTCCTGATTTCAAGAGTCTGCTTGGCTTTAAAGATATAAATCTAGTATAATAATAGTACTAACTATAGAATCAGTTTCAAGGGAGGTAGTAAAAATGAACCATAAAACGGAGCTAGATAAAATATACCAAAAGCTGAAGGATATTAAATTTGCCCTTGATGCTTCATCAATCGTTGCCATAACAGATAATAATGGAATTGTCACGTATGCTAACGAAAAGTTTTGCGAAATTTCACAGTACAGTGAAGCCGAATTAATTGGCAGCAATCATAATATCATTAATTCCGGCTTTCATCCGAGCTCTTTTTTTAAAGATTTATGGGAAACGATTCAAGACGGGAATGTATGGAGAGGCGAAATAAAAAATAAAGCAAAGGACGGTACTTATTACTGGGTAGATACGACCATTGTTCCATTTTTAACACCTGATGGAGAAGTCTATCAATATATTTCAGTACGTCATGACATTACAACTCGTAAAGAACATGAGGCGTATATCGAGCGTATGGCGTATACAGATCCAGTGACAAAACTACCAAACCGAAATCACTTTCGCAAGTGGGTTGAAAATCAACCAATACAACCACAAGAAGTTGTAGCTGTTTTATATCTAGACTTAGACCGGTTTAAAGCCATTAACGATAATTTTGGTCATGACACTGGTGACGCCATGCTTAAAACTGTTGCTAATCGTCTAAAAGAGTGTTTAACTGAATCAGACTTCATTTCACGACAAGGCGGAGATGAATTCATCATTATTTTGAAAAATAATCTCTCTGAACATGCTATACAAGCGTTGGCAACTACTATATTGAAACAGATCCGTTTACCTTATCAAATCGACGATAAACAGATGTCGACATCTGCAAGCATTGGAATTAGCAGGCAAGCATACGTTTCAAAGGAGTGGCCTAGCATTACTTTCATCGAATCCATAATGAAACAGGCTGATACAGCAATGTATCATGCCAAAAGAAATGGCGGTAACCAATACTGCTTTAATACAGAGGACCAAAATATTTTGCTCGAACGAAATTATCAAATTGACTTAGAATTAAAAGAGGCACTTGGGCGAAATGAATTTACAGTTGTCTACCAACCAATTGTCAATCTTAAAAATAATAAAATCGTTGGTTTGGAAGCATTACTACGTTGGCATAATAAAAAATTAGGATTTGTCGCACCAAATGAGTTCATACCTATCCTGGAGGAAAATGGTATGATTGTTCCAGTTGGGAAATGGATATTGGCAACTGTTTGCAGCCAAATGAAGGTGTGGCAAGAACAAGGAATCTTGCTACAACGTATTTGTGTTAACGTTTCACCAATGCAATTTAAGGATAAGAAATTCATACATGATTTACAGGAAATTTTAAATGAATCACTATTAGATGCGTCTTACTTAGAAATCGAAATAACAGAAGGGACCATTCTTGATATCGAAACTTCTTCTAGAACAATCAATAAATTAAAGGAGCTTGGTGTCAATGTCTCGATCGATGACTTTGGGACAGGCTACTCTTCATTAAGCTATTTGAAACGGCTACCAATTGATACACTAAAAATCGACAAGTCTTTTATTGATGATTTGGATAGAGACGGTGAAATCATAGCAAATACTATCATAAGTATGGGAAAAAATTTAAATTTCAGGGTAATTGCTGAAGGAATTGAAAGTGAAGACCAACTAAATTATCTTAAAAAACAAAAATGTCACGAGGGGCAAGGCTATTATTTCAGTAAGCCCATAGGTGATGGAGAGATTACGGAACTATTCAGTCAATTAGGCTAACCGACTATCACAGGAGCCAGAACACAAAGGCCAGAATCAATTGATTCTGGCCTTTTTTATGCTTTGTTTTGATCCTCTTTTTCTTTTTCTTTTTCTTTATTTTTATTCTCATCCGAAGAATCATCATCTATCAAATTATTTGCAGAACTCTTAAATTCACGCAATGTTTGCCCTGCCGCCTTACCGATTTCCGGTAATTTTTTCGGCCCAAAAATAATTAACGCAAGAATTACAATCAGGATTAGTCCTGGAATTCCTATATTCGCGATACCCATCTGTGTCACCCCCATACTCCACCAATTATACTCCTTTATCTAAAAAATTAAAACATATTGTGCACCTTTCATTCAACTCTAGAGAAATATAGTAGCATACAATCCGGTTATAACATGTATGTATAATGAAAGGAGACGACTCATATTTTAATTAAACCACGATACGGTTCTGGTCGGAAACAGCTGGGATAGGAATAGGATAATCTTTTATAATTCCCTGTGATATATTCGTTTGATCCCTTCCTTTTCAAATGATACAAATTTACTTCGTTGAGCAATAAAGTAAGGGTGTCAAAGTACCTTGAATCAATTAGAACGTTAACACTCTATTTGACACCCCCCTATGTGGTATAGAGAAACTTGTTATCCACATCTTTAGTTATTATTAAATGAATTTCGTTTGGCTCAGCTACTTTATTCTTTCCTCCCTAGCTGCTTTTCTTGCTTCCTTTTTCGCTTTTCTTGCTACTTTTTTCGCTTGCTTAGCTGCCTCTTTCACTTCCTTAACCGATTGCTTTGCTGCTAGTTTCTCTTCCTTATTCGCATGCTTTACAGCTAGTTTCTCTTCTATAGTCATTTTGAATTCTCCTCTCAAGTTAAAGATTCTTTCATTCTCACATCTATCGTAATTAATTTAAAAGTTTGAGCTGTGACCTAAGGTTTGTTAACCTTTCACACAGCCCAAATAATTAATTTACTTCATCTGAAATTCTACATGTGTTGGGTGCTTACTGCTTTTGCTTACCCCCATTTTCATTCCACCGCCACTATTTTCCTGAATAATTTGGAATACAACTTTTCTATCTACATTGGATACATTTATTTTGTATTCTTTCTCTTCTGAGGGGCCAATTGTATCTTCAGTTATTCGTTCTTCATTCAAATAAACTGGTAGCTTTTCTTTTGTTTTTGAATCTTCATCGTATACATTTAGTTTAAAAGGACGACTATATTTTTGATTACTATTTTTAATAGCTACAGTAAGCGTTTCTTGACTTTGATCCGTCTTAATCCTACAAGTAGATACGGATCTTTTACCCATCTAATCTCCTCCTTATCCAGATTATTTACTCATTTCTTAAAGATTCTATTGCATTAAGAATTGCTGCTCGATTACTATCTTCTCTTTCTAACAATACATTTAGTGTATTTGTAAGATTAGTCATTAAATTATCCATATTTTCCGGGTTGTTTTCTCCTCTAAAAGCTTCTAATATACCTATAATAGAAAGTAATGATACTACTAATATGCTTGTATTATCATTGATACCAATATTAATGTTCGTATTGTTACCTGTTGTCAGGGTATTATTACCAGCATTGGCTTCAATATTGTTATTTTCGAATGTTGCATTAGAATCCGAGTCCGCTGTTGCATCTGCATCTGACGTTGAATCGGCATCTGACGTTGAGTCCGCATCTGAGGTTGAATCGGAGTCTGATGTCGCATCTGCGTCTGACGTTGAATCGGCATCTGACGTCGAGTCCGCATCTGACGTTGAATCGGCATCTGACGTCGAGTCCGCATCTGACGTCGAGTCCGCATCTGACGTTGAATCGGCATCTGATGTCGCATCTGCGTCTGATGTTGAATCTGCATCTGATGTCGCATCTGCGTCTGACGTTGAATCGGCATCTGATGTCGCATCTGCGTCTGATGTTGAATCTGCATCTGATGTCGCATCTGCGTCTGACGTTGAATCTGCGTCTGATGTCGCATCTGCGTCTGACGTTGAATCGGCATCTGATGTCGCATCTGCGTCTGATGTTGAATCGGAGTCGGAGTTTGAATTCGAATCTGAATCGGATGTTGCGTCTGAGTCGGAATTTGAATCCGCTGTCGCATCTGCGTCTGATGTTGAGTCGGAGTCGGAATTTGAATCCGCTGTCGCATCTGCATCTGCTGTTGAATCAGAGTCAGAGTTTGAATCCGCTGTTGCATCTGCATCTGACGTTGAATCGGAGTCAGAGTTTGAATCCGCTGTTGCATCTGCATCTGATGTTGAATCGGAGTCAGAGTTTGAATCCGCTGTTGCATCTGCATCTGACGTTGAATCGGAGTCAGAGTTTGAATCCGCTGTCGCATCTGCATCTGCTGTTGAATCGGAGTCGGAGTTTGAATCTGAATCAGATGTAGCATCTGCGTCTGCTGTTGAATCGGAGTCGGAGTTTGAATCCGCTGTTGCATCTGCATCTGACGTTGAATCGGAGTCAGAGTTTGAATCCGCTGTTGCATCTGCATCTGACGTTGAATCGGAGTCAGAGTTTGAATCCGCTGTCGCATCTGCATCTGCTGTTGAATCGGAGTCGGAGTTTGAATCCGCTGTTGCATCTGCATCTGACGTTGAATCGGAGTCAGAGTTTGAATCCGCTGTTGCATCTGCATCTGACGTTGAATCGGAGTCAGAGTTTGAATCCGCTGTCGCATCTGCATCTGCTGTTGAATCGGAGTCGGAGTTTGAATCTGAATCAGATGTAGCATCTGCGTCTGCTGTTGAATCGGAGTCGGAGTTTGAATCCGCTGTTGCATCTGCATCTGACGTTGAATCGGAGTCAGAGTTTGAATCCGCTGTTGCATCTGCATCTGACGTTGAATCGGAGTCAGAGTTTGAATCCGCTGTTGCATCTGCATCTGACGTTGAATCGGAGTCAGAGTTTGAATCCGCTGTCGCATCTGCATCTGCTGTTGAATCGGAGTCGGAGTTTGAATCTGAATCAGATGTAGCATCTGCATCCGATGTTGAATCGGAGTCAGAGTTTGAATCTGAATCAGATGTAGCATCTGCGTCTGCTGTTGAATCGGAGTCGGAATTCGAATCAGCTGTTGCATCTGCATCCGAAGTTGAATCGGAATCGGAATTCGAGTCCGCTGTCGCATCTGCATCCGAAGTTGAATCGGAGTCGGAATTTGAATCAGCTTTCGCTGTCGCATCTGCATTTGAAGTTGAGCCAGAGTCTGAGTCTGAGTTCGAATCTGCTTGGGAATCAGAATCTGCTTGTGAGTCAGATTTTGAATCCACTTCTGCATTCAAATATGCATCAGCATCCGCGTCTGCATCTGCTTCAGCATTTAAATTTTCATCCAGCAATAAATTATATTTATTTAGCTTATTAATATACTTTCTTCTTTTCCTGTATCTATTTGATTCATATTTAGCCAAATAAATTACCTCCTTTCATTTATAAGTTATAGTATTGTTTTAAAATCTGTTTAGCCCGTGCTATCGTCTATTTATAGGGTTTTTTCGAATTTCGGGCTGGATCTATACTCTAGTTAGCAACACTTTTTACTTTCAGTTTGTGATATAACCGGGACAATAGTTAAGTTATGTTTTGACATAAAAAAGAACCTCCGTAGTTACGTACATCGTGCCAGGAGGTTCTGTGTCTTTATATTTGTTGTATTAATGTACACTTTCGCTAATAGGTCATAACATTAAGATCTCATGTTATGATTAAAAAAAATAAAACTTTAGTAAATCCAACTTTTACATAGCGTCCGGCATTCTTTGGAAATGCTTATCCTATCTTTATTTGTATTAATTGTTTGCCCATAACTAACAAATACAATTCGTTAGGAAAGCTGCTGAATACATAACAATCGTCCAATAAAATGCTGCTTTATCGGACGAATAGCAAGAAGGTAGCAAGATTTGATTCGCTTGCTTTATATGAATAATCCAACTGTTCAAGTGATGCATGATTTCCAAATACACCAGCATGCATATAATTTGAATGGAAGTTACATTACCTTGAATGGCATTTGGATGAAGCCTTAGAGTTGCCGAATGAATGGTTTCTTTAATTTGACTCGTATCAAAAGATATAATCCCTTGTTACGTACCCGTATTATACATCTTTATCCCCAACTTTTACCATACCATTATCTAATTCATCACCTACATAACGTCCAACAAAACCATCTTCATCAGCAATGGAAATACAGCAAGCACCTATAATCTACTAATCTTATGGATTAAAGTTTCCATTATAACAGGAAATTCTTCAAAAGCATTTTTTAAACTTAGTCGTTCTGTACGTTTATGGGCATCATATCCTAAGGGGCCGACATTAAGTACCGGTGCATTCAGCCGCTGCATTCCCTCAAATGGAATCGAATAGCTATCCCCCCATACTGGTGTATTATCCTCAAATGCACTCCAACCATCTGACATCCCCATATAGTTTACATAGCTAAGGTCACATAGCCCGTTAAAATAGTGAATGCGTTTCATCTCTAAATTAAATTTATCTTTTGCTAACTTTTTTATAAATGTTGTACAAGCTTCAACGAGTTCATTACCAGTTGAATTTACTGCGGGGTAATATGGTGGTGCTAAAAGAATTACAATTGCCGGAGCAAGCTCTTGACATTGGAGCATTAACTTGTCGGTTATACGTAACGATTTTTCTCGCTCATCCCAGCCTTCTTCATACTGAATATCAGCTATAACATCGTTAACGAACCCTTCACCTAACTTTTTTATAGCGTAGTTTAATAAATCTTTGTAACGAATAACTTGTACCTTCCCGATCGGCTCTACATTGTTTTTCTCACAAATTTTCTTGTACGCTTCATTACATTTAGCCACAGCGGTTTGAGCTACGGATTCAAAAATATCAAATATCTCCTTTGCGCTGCGCTTCATCATAAAAATATTATATAATGCCGAAGATCTGTATGGTGTTTGCGTAGAATAGAGTAATCTTAAATCTGTTTGCTGTAATGTAACCGGAAGTGGTGTGGTTTCACCTAATACAGTCTCTTGAAACGAATCGTTCCATTCCATTTCTCGTGTTAAAAAAGATGCAATAAATGGTGAAGTCATTCCACTCAATGGCTCACCAGCATGTGTTTCCCTACCATAAAACAAAGCAGCTGCAAGTAATTTACCCATAGAACCTGTATATAAATAGTGTGCTCGATCCATTGGCTCTTGGGTGAAAACTGGTTCACTATTTAAAAATAATTTATAGCTAAAATGATACTTTTTTTGCAGCTCCAAAAGTATCGGAACAGCATGCCGCATACCAGATGAATTCACTTCCTCATCAGGAACGGTTAATAATAACAAATTAATTGGCCATTTTTCGACGGTCGCTTTTTCTAATAAGCTCATATGCATGACAAGTCCCATTTTCATGTCCATCGTCCCTCGACCAAATAAATATTCACCAGATTCTAAATCCCTCTGCACCTCATTGGGCAACGCTTCTTGATTTTCTCTTAATACCTTTGTAAGTTCTTCAGGCTGCGTTGCTAATGGTTCTAAAGAGCCGTACTCCTCTGTATTTACTGTATCAAAATGGCTCATCAAGCAGATGGTTTCTTTTGCATTAGGATGTTTATATAATGCTGTTAGAAACTTCCTCCTAAAATTTGCTTCATGTAACGCCAATTGATCTGGAAGTTGCTGAAAATACAGCAAGTCCTGCAGCTTTGCTTGTAGCTTTGCAGGAAATTGCCGCTCCCCCTCCGAAAGCGTCATACTCTTCCAGCTTACTACTTCTGCTAATAGTGCACGTAACTTTTCCGGTTGATTCCATTTTAAATTGCTCATAATTAAATCCTCCCATCTCAGCTAAATTGTTCACACCAAAAGAGAACGTTTTCATTTTTTGAAACGAAGAATAAAATAAACTTTATCTAGCAGTCTTCCTAAAATTCATTTAAGCTGAAATAAAACATACTTACTCCTGATTATAACAGGAGTATTTTTTAAATAATATATCCCTTTTAAATTTTATATTCCAAGTCAGATTTCATTTCAATTGTAGTTGTAACAAAAACGTTTAGTTGAAATTACACACGAGGAATGGAGTTGAATATTGTAAACAGCGGAAAGGAATTTACATTTGATGATTTATGGATGTAATTGGTAACCCATTCAATATGTAAGCGATGGAAATGGGTAAAGTACTTCATACTTGAAAATATGTTAAGGAAATTACAGAATAAGAAGGAACAACCGTTGCTTTTAAAAGCTCTGAAAAGGAAACCAGAAAAAAATTGAGAAATCCACACTAGTGTGAAAAAATTCGATTGGATATTGATGGGTTTAACAAGACAAGTAGTCCCTTTTGATGGAATGTATTTGATAAAGTAGCAAATCCGCCTTTTGAACAGCCTTTCAGTATTGCTACCGATTTTTTAATTGGATTTCTTTTTAAATAACAAACCAATGGTAACCACCATTGGTTTGTTATTTATTCAATTTGTTTCTTGTAAACTTATCGTAAATTTCTTGCTTTAATTGGTCGATTTATTGCCCATCTACTATTCGTTGCACCATCAAGGCGACGTGACTTTAATACTTGACTTGATCCACATCCACAACCTTTTTTTCGGATCTTCTGTGCTTTTACAGAAATTCCACTCATCTTGACACCTCTTTTCCTATTCACTAAATTAGTATATGTTTCCAATAAATAAAGGTAAAGGCGATAGTATACGTCCAATTAGTCAATATTCATTTAAATTAGGTCGTTCGCCTGAACAAGCTATACATATTTACATAGAATATAATGAGTATCGATATATGATAAGCGTATCGAACTCACTACGTTGTAAAACACGGCATAGAGATAAAGAATCGTTAAGCACAAACTTACCGATAGCCTTCTGTTAATTACGACGTTATGGAAAATAAATTATCTGACGATGTTTTTTCTGCAAAGCTGCATATGGCTGCTCCTTCATCTCCTGACTGAGCCATTACGTTTCTCATTTCATATGTCAAACCTCTTTTTTAGGCTAGCTTATTTCCAGTAGTCATCTCATATGTTGACAACAAAAGATACTCATTAAAAGTATCTTTTTTTTTTGCATTCATCAAGGTCGATAAGCAATTTTATAGTGTTTTGATATAAACATAAAGTTGTGAAAGGAATATGGTTTAAAAAAATACAATTTAGAGGAGGGTATTATGCAACCACAAGCCAAGCTTTGTACATTTATTACATTACGGAAGGGAAACAAGGTGTTTATATTTTTTTCCTAAAAAAATTGGCATGTCTAAATCTCAAAATTTATTTTTGGTATATATCATAAAGATTCTTTCCTAATTTCTTAATAATAAAACCACTATTAGATTTCTCTACTTCATTTAATTTACTAAAAAAGTGCACAATCTCCGTATTTGTAAGCGATGGAAAAAAATGCTTCACTTTCTTGTTTTCTTTTAAATAGAATGTTTTTTGTGAGGAAGATAATCTTCTGGAAGATGGTGTTAGTTTAATGGTACTTAATAAACGTAATATTTCAACGTAGGAAAATTCTTCGTTCGACCATTCATAGTACTGATTTAAATATTTTTCACTCTCTATTACGTGTTGTTTGTATAGATGATCAGCGGAATGCTTATTTAGTATATTCTTTAATATGTTATTAACCTCGTGTGTGTTTTTAGCTTTGAACCCTAATTCATTTGGAAATTCCACGTCAAATTCTTTTGAAGTAACTGGTATATATGAAATGATCGGGCTTCCAACTAAAAAAGCCTCGATGCTTGAAGTACAACCATTTTGGATAATTACTTTAGCAGCCATAAGCCACTTAACAATACTTCCTTCATGAATTACATGTACATTATGGTGTTGGGAGAATGTTTCCCGATAAGCGTTTATATTCTCTCCTGGATGTGGTCTAACAACAAAGTTAGTATCAGGAAATCTCACACACACATCTTTGATCAGATTCAAGAAATAATCGTATAAGCGCTTTATATACAAAGTAAGCTCATCTGTATTTTGGTTTTTCTTTTCTGTTATAGAATTATACAGTGTAAACCTAGTATTGATCAAAACAAAGTCATGATATTTTTTTCTTATATCTTCAACCTCTTTTTCATAGAAAGGTTGGAACTTTGATTTTAAAAGATCGAACCTTGGATGGCCTACAATATGGCATTTACTTGCAAATTCCTGTGTAACTTTGGTAATGGTTTCTTTTTGAAATTCTCCCCAACAATATTCTTGTGTTACCAATTCAAGCATTTCTGACCTCATCCTGTCATCTAGGTACTGTGTTGTATTGCTCAAAATTAACCCCTCTTCGTCCAGTTCAACTATCATATGTCCGTTATTTTTTGCATTTGTTATAATTCTTTTTCTAAATCCTTTTGGATAACCTTTTGAAAAAAAGATTCCATTAGGATATGTTGCTGATGCTAACTCAACCATTCTATGTTCACCAATAATGACACGGTAACCTTCTTTTACAGCATAATATGCTAAAAGCAACTTAGCATCTAATTCTCTGACTTTTATTTCTACCGGGAGATATAACCAGCTTTTATGATTACCCAATTTAATCACCTCGTAACCTTTCTATAGAAACAACATAGTCGGCAGAAAGTAATTTTTATTTTTAGCATAAGCTAACATTAGGTTTTTTTTAATATATCAATAAGTTCCTCAAAATCCTTTTGATTATCTTCGATTATGGAATCCAGGTAAGACGATAATTCTTTAACAGATGATTCCGATTCATCACTTCTTACACCTATATCATGTTGTTTTTCCAAAAGTATTAACATAAAACTAATAAACATATGTAATGTATTTTTTTCCAAAAAAACAAAACTGTTGTTTTCTTTCCTATTGTCACTTCCTAATTCCTCCAAATGTTCCTTCTTATACCCATCTATTAATTGTTTAATTAATTTTTCTATGTTTGAATTGTTTTGGTTATTATTCATTCCCCTCCTCCTCCACTATTGTTCCATTGACATTAATCTGGTTGAAGGAACTAATTCCATCTTTTGCTTCATCCCCATAAGTAAATCCCATTATACTGCCTGCATAGGTAGATTTCGGTAACCATTTCATTTGAAAATTTGAGAAAGTAAGTGTTTCAGAAGGATTAAGCACACTTTTCCCAACAGGCTTTAGCCAATACTCCTGTTTATCCATTGGATCATTTATCCGTTCCCACGCATTTGTCAGTCTCATTTTTTGCTTGGAATCCTTATATAAATATTTCCCAGAAAAGTCAAAGGGAGAATCTTGGGACACTTTTATACATATATATGGATTAGTGAGCGGTCTTCCTCCTACATTCTGTATATGAAAAGAACCTAGGCAGTAATTTTCGATTCCCGGTTTATGAAATATATTTAGTGAATATGAGAAGTAGCTGATTACGTGGAACTCGTTCAATGCTTTCCTTTCTGTTACCAAAGATTTAATTTCATTTAGATATGAAGTATTCATTTCCTGCCATTTTACGATTTTTTGTCGTATTTCATCAGTTCTTTTCATGTAATAATTCACCTCCATAAAAAATAAAGAGAGAAATAATCCTCTCTTTATTTCTATGCTTGAAGATTAACACTTATCACCACTGACAGTATTATTACTTGGGAAAATTACCGGGCATTGAGGTGGGATTGTAGGTGCAGGGCATGGAGGGATTGGAAGTATATCCCTTGGTTGACAGAAGTCTGCAACAATCTCCAGTGTTACATCAAAAACTGATTGAATACTTTGGCAAAGACGAACAGTAACTGTCACATCTAGCTCATCAGGAGTTGCTGTTGTTGTAGGATCACAAATTGCTGTACAAACAAAGCAATCTAAATCTGTGTAAGTTACATTAACATCTGTACCTTCTGGTGCACACAGAATTACTTGTTCACAACGTGTAAATTCGGCAGTACCGACTTCTACAGTCGCACCTCCAAGTTCTGGTATTAAGTCTACGAAAATTGTTACTTCAAAGTTCTTACGAATGTTCACCAGCTGAAGTGTTACCTGTGCACCATCGATAACGAATTGCTGATCTACTCGATCTAAAATGACAATTGGATCCACAGCAGTAGGAGCAACTGCACAGGTTACCGTATCGATGTCAATGTCGTCACACTCTAATTGAGCGCCAGTAGCAGGGTTAACTGGTAATTCCAAATCAGCCAGGCTTAAATCAAACGTTGCTTCGTTTAGAATCCAGTCATATACCTTTTCTGTGTTGATACATAGGAGTTCTTGACCCCCTGTTAAGTTTTCTGCTTGCATAGCTGCAAACACCTCCGAATAAGTTTATTTTCTTTCATTCGTAGCATATGAACAAATGCACCAAGCCGTATAATGATTTAGCGGAATTTCATGATATTAAGTAAGGAAAATATCATAAATATCAAAGCGGTCTGCTGCAAACACAAATCATACGTGATTTTCTTTAGCTTAAAAAAAATAAACGATGCATACGATTAGAATAATGAGAGATCAGAAAAAGAAGTATTTAAATTCTGCACATTTGTCACGTATTGGTGTTTCATCAATAGTATATTAATGTGCTGTAAAAGGGTGATTAATGATGGAGCAATTCAAATTATACAATGCTCAGGAGATTGAAGAATTGAATCAAAGACTCAATTTCTACAAATATACGCTCGAATCATTAGAAATCGGAGATATGATAGATGATTACGTTAAGACGAAAAATGATTTTCATCTTTTAAAATTAAAATTTACTGAATTTGAAGGAGAAGTGAGAATAATGGAAGATAATTTCCAGCATAAAATAAATGAATACGAACATCAGGAAAAAGAACTTTCCGCAAAGATTAATTCCATGAATGATTCGGTAATTCAATTAAAGCAAGATATTAATAAGATAATGGAAAAGGTCAATCAAGTCCGTTTTACGGAACTGCTTGAAAATATAAATCATGTTATTTTAAAGCAAGATAACATGTTGGTAGAAGGTAAAAATGATATCAATCGGTTAAGAGGAGAAATTTTACAATTAAAAGAACACATGCAATCAAATACTCAAAAGCACCATACAAACAACATTCAACATTCCCCTAGACAATCAGAGTACAGACAATTACAGAATATGCTTGAATCTTCCAGATATATTGAGCAAGCACCAAACCAAAAAAAAAATGACGTAACAAAGTTCCGAAATTTCATGCAATCAACAACCAGAGATCAAATCGTTCATCCAATTGACTCTCATAATGATGTTCAAAAACCTACTCTAAAGAGTAAAGGGAGGAAGACTTATCGGCATAATCCATATGAATTAAATAAAAATATCATTACCAAAACCACAGCATCAAATAATCAAGAGAAAAAAAAAGACGATAATATTATTCAAGAAAATGATTCTTTAACTACTCATAGCGATAATCTGGCTCTTACTGACGAAAATATAGTTATGGAACATCAAACAGATCACATAGATGTTGAGAATCATTTTGAAACGAATAAACAACAAGATGATTATTCCAGTGTTTCGACACAGCCAAGAGAAACTACTGCCAAAGAAATTCCTGCTAATGAAACCTCCAATGATGAAGAGAAGAAATCGAATAATCAAGAAAAAAAATCCGACAATAAAAAAGAATTCACTTCCTTTTTTTCTCTCTTCAAAAGTAAGGTTTAGCATGGAAGAGAAAAAGATAATTATTCCTCAGGGTATATATAATAATATGCTGAAACATGGGAGGTCGAGTTTACCTTTCGAGGCATGTGGTTTGTTATCGGGTAATAATCATAAAATAAATTCAATTTGGCAGTTAGAAAATAGGCTAAGGTCTGATAGACGATTTTTTGTAGAAAAAAGAACGATTGAAAAAACCATTCAAGAAATTAAAAAACTGAGCGAGCAGGTATTAGCTGTCTATCACTCCCACCCTACTACAGCACCTGTTCCTTCAGTTTATGATATTACCAATCACCCTGATAATAAAGTAAAAATGGTGATTATTTCTTTTAAAACAAATCCTCCATTTACTAAATGTTATCAAATTGAAAAAAACAGCTATGAAGAATGCCTTTTTTGTATAAATCCCTCGCTATAGCCCGACCTTTTTTACAACATATATACTATAATGCAGTATAACATCCAAGGAGTTGATAAATTTGAAATCCAAAAAACTGATTAATCAAAAAAATAATCATAAAATGATAAAACCTTCTAATACACCAATTGTGATCGATTCGTCATCCATTAAAAGAAGACCGATAGAAGTAAGTGGAAGAAGTGGGTGCTGCATGAAAATAAGGTAATTAAGAAGACCATTATTCATTCCTCCGAATAGGATTAATTGTGCGGTCTTGTATATGAACTAGTGTTTAACATATAGATTTGAGGCTATTAAACGAAGGGCTGATTATCAATATCTGGATATAGAGAAAGTCGATTACCTACTTATCCACAGTGTCTAGTATAGGATTTCAGTCCCTTCCAAGAAAGCCTCTTCTATACTCTGAGCAATATTTATACAGTAATTAATAGTTAATAGTTATACCAATGGAACCTAAAAAGTTGAGAGAGTAATGAAACGAAGAGGTCTAGCAATATTATCAGAGAAAGTAAACACATATAATATGAGAATAAAACAAATGAAAATAATCTTAATCTACCATTAACAGAATACATTATAGAGCAACTTACATAAAAAAGAGAGCAGGTAACAATAACTATATATTAATAGAGTATAATAGATTAAAACTCCCTAAAAAATTACAGAGTTGAGTGCTGAATAATTATAGATACAAATCTTGACCTTTTATAAATGGAAATCCCGCTCTATTTATAGAGGCTAAAATCACTTCAAAAATCCATTACCAGCTAGTTAAAAAAGCAGTTTTTTGATAAAATTTATCAAAAAACTGCTTTTTGCTGATTAAATGAAAGTAGGTATTTTTAGTTGAAGGATAAGACACTCTAAACTCCTTCCCATAAGTTCAAACGATAATTCAAAAGTTTTCTAATGAAAAGATTAGAATCTAGAGTATATCCCAACTGACCGGAGTGCCCTTTTCCACATCTCGAACTACTGTCTTTCCTAATACTATATCATAATACTTCGGTGGGAGACCATAGCCAGGACGAATTACTCTAAGATTTTCCTTTGTTAATATCTCACCAGCTTTCATATCCTGAGTTACATATAGAGAACGCCGATACTTTCCTGATGATTTTTCAGCATCAGATGGACCATATTGTACTTTCCCAAGTGATTGCCAAGCTCTTTTTGTTTCCGTAACCAATGCTTCCAATTCATGAGGTTCGAGGGAAAAACTTGCATCTACTCCACCATCTTTTCTGGAAATAGTAAAATGCTTTTCAATAATAGTTGCTCCTAATGCAACACTTGCAACAGCTACTCCACTCCCCATGGTGTGATCAGATAAGCCAATCTGACATTGAAATAAATCCTTCATATGCGGAATTGTACTTATATTGGTGTTTTCTGGTGACGCTGGGTACGTGCTTGTGCATTTGAGTAAGATTAGATCCTCACTGCCTGCTTCTCTTGCAGCATTTACAGCTTCCTCTATTTCTGCAGCAGAGCACATCCCTGTTGAAATGATCATTGGCTTTTTGGTTCTAGCTACTTTTCGTATTAAAGGCAAATCAGTACATTCAAATGAAGCAATCTTATAACAGGGAACGTTCAGCGATTCCAAAAAATCAACTGCTGTTTCATCAAATGGGGAGCTAAAACCAATCATACCCAATTGTTTACAGCGTTCAAATATAGGCTGATGCCATTCCCAAGGTGTATATGCTTCCTGATATAGCTCATATAGCGATTTGTTTTTCCAAATACTTTTCGAGTCATGAATCATGAAGTCATCCTTGGCCTCATTTAATGTCATTGTATCTGCTGTATATGTTTGTATTTTTAACGCATTTGCTCCAGCCTTCGCTGCCGTTTCCACTATTTCCAGGGCGCGTTCTAACGACTGGTTATGATTTCCGGACATTTCTGCTATTATAAATGGAGGGGTGTCCGGACCTACTTCCCTCCCCCCCAAGCTTATCTTTTTCATCATGTACCTCCTTTCAGATCGGTTAAAAGTTCAATTCTCACTTTTGCCCAATTTTCTTTGAATAGTGCCATAGGGATAACATCCAAGTATTGATTATCTTTCCACACATGGTCGACAAATCTGCCTTCAACTATAAATCCCAATTTCTTATGATAACGAAAGCTTCCACTATTCGTATGAATAACTTCCGCACATACCTTGTTCATCCCTACTTCATTAAAAATTTTATCCAGAGCCAATATTCCCATAATGGTTCCAGATCCTTTAGGTGCAGTTTCTTCGCCTATATAAAAACCCCAATAACATCGAGCGTTTTCTTTATTAATATTCGTAAAATTAACTAATCCTAAAGGAAGGTTTTTATGATAATACAAAAAAGTTTCCCTAAGCGGATCTGTTTTCAGACTTTCAAACCACTTGCAATGTTCATCCCATGTGATTTGGTGATCCGTATACATAAATGATTTAACCCGCTGAGAATTACGCCATTGAAGTACAATTTTCAGATTCTCAGAATGGATTGGTTTCAATTGAAAATCTTCCTGATTAATCATCGCTATTCTCCTTCAAGTAACCGTTCAACAACAAGATTATCACTAAAGTCACCCATAATTGACGCTGTAGCATTCACCATCTCAACCAGCACAGTTGGATAATTAATTAATTTTAATATATTGTTTGCGATATCCTCTTCATCCACCTTCTCACTAACACCTAAATGCCATATTGCACCTATTTCTGATAAATACGCCAAAATTTCAGATTGATTCTCAGCAGTTTCAATTGTGATAGCAGGTAAGCCTACATAACATCTTTCCCACGTTGTACTTCCCCCTGCTCCAATTGCCAAATCAGCTTCTGACATAAGTTTGGCTAAATAGTCAATCTGATAGTGGATTTTTATATTAGGGAGTTTTTCACAGTATTTCTTGATAATTGAATATTTCTCATTAGAAATCCCGACAACAACATCGACAGCAATCTCTGGACGATTGATTATTTTTATAGCCTTGATTGCTTTCATTGTTTCATTTGTAGGATCACTCCCACCAAACGATATCAGGATGCGTTTTATGGTGACATTCTTATTTTTTACAAA
The DNA here is from genome assembly GCF_038002145.1 of Oceanobacillus sp. FSL W7-1309. Classification (NCBI taxonomy): domain Bacteria; kingdom Bacillati; phylum Bacillota; class Bacilli; order Caryophanales; family Bacillaceae; genus Oceanobacillus; species Oceanobacillus sp. FSL W7-1309. The sequence continues at coordinate 228,940 of NZ_JBBOBX010000002.1, read as the reverse complement.
TTGTAAATCCCTAAATTCCTGTCTTAATAAGAGATATTTTGGCCCCAATAACGTTGAGGTAGATTCAGGTATCAATTCTTCATATCGCTTTTCTAGATTTCTATAAAGATTTTGATCTAACAATATGTCACAGTCATGCGAACGATTGGCCAAATCATCAATCACCATTATTCTTTTTACTTCCGGTCTTACGCTACGTTCCCATTTTTTTTCGATGCCATAGTGATCAATTATTAACCAGTCAATTTCAGGCTTCTTGCATATCGCCTCAATCGTTTGTAGTGCGTCTGTTTTCCAATTTAGATTTAACCAATTTTCATTGCTAATCTCATCTTCGTTAGCCGATATATTATTTTCGGTTGGTGGTAAGGAAATGACGGAAAACCCTTTGTTTTCTATATGTGCGATTAAGTCACCGGGTAACATCCGACAAATAAACGTGACATTTACGCTTCTCTTACGAAGATCCTCTGCCAAAACCAGGCATCTCATGACATGGCCAGTTCCAATATTGGTCGATGCATCAGCTCTTATAAAAATATTCATGGATTCACACTTTCAATCTTCTTTTTGTTGGATATTCGTATTAATCAACTGCCATTCTGGAAATGTATCGAGTAATTCGATGGTATCTTCCATTGTAAACTCCGGATTATATGGATAAAGAGTTTCAAAAATTTTATTTATGAGTATAAAGTCCTCAATCGTATCTACCGTCCAACGGTGGTGGCTATAGTCTTCGTTATTGGAAACATTCGTTAAATTGAAATCTAAAGGATTGTTTATCATATACCTTGTTACATGCTCACGATCTGTTTTAGATGTTGCCTTGTCATATGCCTCTTTTAAGGCCTGTAAAGAAAATACTTCAGTATCCATACCTCTTGGCAATGTCCGTTTTAATACATTTGAAGAGTATTGCAGAGGATGCTTATGGAGGAAATAATCTTGTATAACTTTATCTATCTGTGTTGGATCAATAATTGGACAATCAGAGGTTAAACGGACTACTGCATCTGCCTTTACATGACTAGCTGCTTTATAATATCTTTTTAGTACATCACTCTCTGACCCTCTGTAATACGGTATTTTTGCCATCTGGCAGAAAGAAACAATCGCATCATCCTGAAGTTGGTCAGTTGTTGCGACAAGGATTCCATCTATATAGTTAGATCTACTTACCCTCTCCAACTGATACGCTAACAAAGGCCTGCCAAGTACTTTTTTAAGAACTTTTCCTGGTAATCGAGTCGAACCCATCCGTGCCTGTATAATTGCTACTACCTTCATTTTTCTCACCTCAGGTCCCCAGAATAATAGGAAATCACTTTTTTTACTCCAACTATTAGGTTATCAAATTCTGTAAAAGTTAAAGCATTTCCTTATTGCATTTTTCAATATATTTACACATTATTGTTAATTTGAACTTATAATAACTTATTAATGTAATAAATTTAAATTGTCTTTTGGTAAATAATTTATGAAAAAAGACGCAAAGTTACTCAGGGATGCTATTTAAAAATGGTTTCATTTTTTCTTTCCATAGATGATCAATAATTTTTAATGAATTCTTTGTTTGATCAAATCCAGAATTAATCTCGCTATCTAACATATTATAAACATCGTCAGAAGGAGGAATTTCACTTAAATATTTCCTCCACTCATTAATTTTATCAGGTAGAAATTCTGCCAAACTAAAAACAGAATTAGGAGCAGCTGAATAGCCCAGCCCATTAATTGTGGTAAGATGCCCAGTCCCCCTACCGTCTTCAGCAATAAGTAAGCTAGGTTTACGAGTTCTTAAGAACCAAATATGTGCATGAAGTCTAAATCCAACATGCAAATCAATTTTATCGTAGTAATTTAACTTTTCTGCTCCTCCAGCTAAATCAATAATTTGAATTTGGTTATCTAACCAGTCTTTTGGTAATAAAGAACCTAACTTTCCAAAATAGCCGTGAAATACCAATTTAACATTGCAGGAGTACCTTTTTTTTAGGTTCATAGCTATTTCGTATGCCTTTGAGAGGTGATGCTTATTATGTGGCATCGAAACGGCAATATTTTTAATTTTATTAGGATGTTTAAACGGTAATCCTAAAAAATCAGTATCAAACAACCCCAGGTCTCCAGTAGTACCATAACATGAAATACCATTACCTTTTAAAACATTTTCCGTATAAATATCTCTGCACGATATTTTATTTGTCCCCATCTTTTGGTTAAAAAGTTTTTTAAAGGTTCCAATTTCAGTTGGATTTAGCTTAAGGATTTTTGACTGAGAAACAGTACCAGGATACTGACTCCATCCAGCGCCGATAGTGTAAAACGGTATTTTATGGTCAAGAGCTATTTTCACATAATCATTTCGGAATTTTGGTGCAACAACTTCGCCTAGTGCCGTTGGTCTTAAAGCTGGAGCTAATATAGCGCTATAATTAAACTTTAAATTATCGGTAAGATTTGCATCTGCAATATATGCGGTATCTATTTGGATATCATTTCCTTTAAGCTTTTTCAAAAGTTTTATTAGACTTTTTCCAATTAAATCATCTCCAGAATTTCTCGACCCTTTTGAGGGGTACGTAGACAGCATTAAATATTTCAACTTTTTGACCTCCCCAAACTGTTTAATAGCAGACAAAACTTTGGGATTGTATTGAAGAAAGTCGAGATTTAACACTAAGTGTTATTTATATCTCAATGATACTCACAGAGACCCCAAGTATTTGTTTAAAAACTTTTCTGGATAATTGAGATGAACTCTTCGAAGCTTTGATAATTGCTACTACTGTACCACCTTCATTTTCTTACCTCAGGTCACCAGAATAATAGGAAATTACCTTTTTCACTCCAGCTATTACATCATAATGGTCTTGTTCAGACATTGTCGGAAACAATGGTAGTGTTATGATTTCTTCATATATTTTTTCAGCATTAGGGCACAAACCATTTTTGTAACCCAACTGTTGATAATATGGATGCAAATGTACCGGAATGTAGTGAACGTTCACCCCAATATTCTCCATTTGTAAAGCTTTAAATATTTCGAGCCGATTTGTTTTTAATTTCTCTGTATCCAATCGAACAATATATAAATGCCAGCTAGAAATACATTCATCTTGCTGATATGGAGTTGTAATTGCGTCTATACCTGAAAAAGCTTCAGTATATTTTTTCGCATACTCTTTTCTTTTTTCAAGAAATCTGCTTAACTTTTTAAGCTGATTTGAACCTAACGCTGCTTGAATGTCTGTCATCCGGTAATTATATCCCAGTTCTTGCATTTCATAATACCAAGGTCCCTGGTTGTTTTTTAGCTTCGAGGAATCACGAGTTATTCCATGACTTCTAAACAGTTGCAACCTTTCATAATAATCTTCATTGCACGTCGTGATAATTCCACCTTCACCTGTAGTAATGTGTTTTACAGGGTGAAAACTGAACATCGTCATATCACCAATGGATCCGATACGCCTATCTTTGTAGGTAGCACCTAATGCATGCGCAGCATCATCAATGATAATAAGTCCATATTTTTTTGCCAGCGAAATAATTTCATCATACTCCGCTGGTTGACCAGTAAAGTCAACTGTTATTATCGCTTTGGTTTTTTCTGTGATAAGGGATTTAATGGACTTAGGGGATATATTATAGGTTTTGGGATCGATGTCTGCAAATACCGGCTGACCTCCAACGTACAGAATACAATTAGAGCTTGCTGCGAAAGTCATAGGTGTGGTTATCACTTCATCATTGTCTTTGACTCCTGCCGCAAAGCACGCAGCATGTAATGCTGCAGTACCACTGGAGAATGCTACTGCATATTTTGCTCCTACAAAATCCGCAATCTCCTTCTCAAATTGAGAAATGGCTGGTCCAGTTGTAATAAAATCACTTTTTAATACATTGTTTACGGCTTTAATATCTTCATCATCAATACACTGTTTGCCATACGGCAAATAGGAATCTCTTATTGGAGTGCCGCCATTAAGTGCTAATTCTTCTTTTTTATTCATCATTTACTCCTTCCTTTAGATTAGATTCGTTGTTTTAATCCATTCTTCTGTCTTTTTAATCCCTTCTTCTAAACTATATTTTGGTTCCCAGTTCAATAGTTTCTTAGCTTTACTGTAATCACATAACAATTTCGGTATTTCACTCTGAGGATGGATATGCGTGATATGTTTAATATGGTCTTCATCCTCAACCATTAACTTTGCTAAAGCATTTATACTGATATCTTTGCCAAGACCGGCATTAACAATTTCGCCATCTACTTTGTTAGAATAACCAGATTCAACAACAAAGCGTGCACAGTCTTCTACATACAGCAAGTCGCGGGTTTGTTTTCCATCACCATATATTTGCAATGGCTTACCAGCTAACTTGTTTTTTAAAAAGATAGCGACCACCCCGCCTTCTCCCCCTGTTTTTTGATATGGTCCATACGTATTGAATGGACGTATAATTGTTACGGGAAGATCGTAGGCATAATAATAAGACAACACCATATTTTCTGCAGCCAGTTTCGATCCGGCGTATGGTGAAGCTGGTTTAACCGCATTCGCTTCATTTATTCCCTCTTCACTCCAAGCACGTTCATACACCATACATGTGCTCATAAATACAACCTTTACATCATTTTTTTTACATTGCTCCAGAATATTGAAGGTGCCAATTACATCGTTATTGAAAGTAGTTCGCGGATCATCAATACTATCTTGCACATTTATACTCGCAGCTAAGTGATAACAAATATCAAACTTATTGATGAACAAATGATTGAGAATGCGAATATCTTTTATATCTCCATTGATAAACTCCATAAAATTCTTTTCGTTTCTCATATCCTTTACATTTTCTATGCGTCCATTTGAAAGATCATCCAAGACCCATACTTGATGACCATCTTTTAATAGTCGGTCGACTACCCATCTTCCGATGAATCCCGCACCGCCTGTTACAAGAATTTTCAATACCTTCACCCTTTCATAAAACCCCTCTAAAACATCATATTTACAGCTGACAAAATATGTTCGGGTTCAACTTAAAGTTCAACTATTTGAAAAGGTCTTGGGAGACTGGTGATATCCAGATCAATTTATATAGAATAGAATATTATGCTTAGTGATATATTTATCATGCAATTATAAATAAAAAATACATCGTGAATCCGACATTAATTAATCTTCACTGAATAACTATTACCGGTCATTCAATTTAAAATTATACAAGCTTGTTTGTTTTTATTAAGACGATGGATTGACATCCTCAGTTTCAAAAAACTAACACCTTAGCCCTGGAAAACTGTTAACCTGAGAACATATCACAAAGAATGCACATAAAAATCTTTAATGGTTTACAAACAACGAAAGAGAAATGCCAAAAATCAAACCATCTAAAGTAAAAGCTAACTGAATCCAGTAAATGGACACAATCAGCTTCTTTCTTATCATTCTAATGACTGTTTTATAAAATTATGCCTTTTCTCGAATTCTCTGCTTTTCTTTTGTATTACCTTACCCTATTGCCCAAATATCTTGATACATCATTTAGCTCCATTTCTCGCTTGCACTTACATCAGTATATGAGTAAACATGAATAAAAATGGTGACTTCCTAATTAAACCCTAGCTTATTAGCCTACTAATTAACCTTTTTAGTCGTTCACCAGACATGCTGAAATCAGGATAAGCAACACGAAGGAAATTTTCTTTTTTCTCTTCTACTTTATTTTTATAGTTTAAATCAGTGAAATATTTTATTACTAATTCTCCTAACTTTTTAGGATCTTTTTGAACCAAATCATCCAAACTATTATAATAACCTGTATAACTTGGTAATTTCTTTTCCAATACAAATAAAGGTTTTTTTGCAAGCATAGTTTCTAAGCACACTGTAGAAGGATAAGAAACGATAACGTCAACATTTGGAAGGATGTCATATAAATCGTAGTCTTGTGATGAATAAACAAATGGAAACTCTTTAGTGAGATCGTGTGGAGTTTTAATAGGATAGTCTTTAATCACTATATTTAAATGTAGTCTTTTAGAAATTGTATCAATTAAGATCCTCCATTTAGCAATATCGCGATTCCCCCTAACGACAATCATTATTGTTTTTTTATTTTTATCAAGCCCTAGTTGTTTATAAAACGTAGACTTTTTTACTGTGGATGGCTGAAATGCTTGATCAAATCTTGGATGCCCAGTAATGGCAACAGTTTTTTTTGAGACACCCAATCGCTTATACCATTCCACCTCATAATTGCCATATACAGCATCAATCGTAGCGATTTTAGGTATAAAACCAAACTCATTTGCAAGGATTCCATGCTGTATACAAATAGTTGGTATGCCCCTTTCCGCAGCAACTAACAATAAGATACGACTTATATAACTATGCGTACTAGCTACAAGTAAACAAGAGACAAGAACTTCATCATAAAAATGAATGGACCGTTCAATACAATTTACTATTTCAGCTATTTTTTTCAAGAATAACGTTTGGAAATTTGCATCCTTATATAGATGGTGATTTTTATAGGTTTTGAACATGGATTTCGCTTGATTTTGCAGCCTAATTATAGCCTTTTTTGTATCTATTTTATAGTTACTTAAATAGTTGACTTGAAGATTAAATAGCGTTCTCTTTGTAACACCACTACTAGATTTTTTTTTATTGTTTTTACTGCCCGCCATTACAATCATTGTTTTTGAGCGATCAAAATAATCATCGAATGTCTTTGCCGGAAACCGGAGTATTGTATCATAATTTACTACTATTTTTCCGTTTTTACCTTTGACTAATTGTTTTTTCTTATGAGACTGCATGTAGTTATTAAATACCTCCTGAATTTCCTTTTGATCTTTCACCTCATTTTTTAATCGTGCTGTGAATTTATCATCATACAAATCCTTCCAAAGCTCTGTATTTTTTCGGATTAAACTAGGAAAATGACATATAAATGATAAGGAAAATCCTCTATAATTCAACTTTTGAAAGTCGCGAAGAAAATCAAGGTATAGTGACCAGTAATTTTTTACATAGGTATTCATAGTATCCTCCTATATCAATATATCCCCCGATGACATTTTCAACTCAAAATCAACAGCAATTACGCTGTTCAATACGTATTCCCTTGTGCGAGTAAGAAAAGTTATTTTCTTACTTTTTTAAATACACGAAGCGTATAGAGTTCTAAACCAGCTTCTTTACAGTTACTTTCCTCCACCTGTTTAAAACCAAAATTTTCGAAAATTTTCTTATAGTTTCTTGCAAAAATGTGCCAATGTGAAGTTTTTTCTGCTTCAACGGTTATTAGGTAATCCCCTGTAATTCTAGCTATTTCCTCAAAAATCCACTCACTGTCTGGATGGATATGTTCAAAAACTGCCATCGAAAATACTAAGTTAAAAGTATCAGGAAGAAACTTTTTAATTACATCCTCTACTGGAGAATTAATAATTACCGCATCGTCCGCAAGTTTTGGGTACATTTCCTGTAGACATATAGCCGCTTCTTGACTAATTTCAATGCCAGTCATTCCTTTATAACCATGCTCATAGAGGTGATTCAGATTACGACCAACGTTACAGCCAATCTCAAGAACCTTTCCCTTTTTCTCTACATATTTTTCTACATACTTCAATAAAAACTCGCTTCTTTCCAGTTTATTCGCATATCTCATTGGAGTACTGTTTTTAACCCAATGATCATGAATTTCGTTAAGTTTTGATTCTGTCACGTTAATACCTCCACTTTTTCATACAGGATACAATATAATATGTAAAAAAAAAGAAAGCGTATTGGCATATGATAGAGGGTAACAACCTAAAAATGATCGACTTATCCTCATTTTATTGGTTTGATAAAATGGTTTAATAGGCTTGTTGGTCATATTTTTTAGTTTCCTAAAAATATTGTTTGAAAAAGCCATTACTTTTTCAAAAAAGCCCTCTATCCCTAAAGATATTGAGAGCTAAATCATTTTTATAAAGTAGCTTGTGAAATAATGCTTTCAATTTATCAACGGGTGTCCTTGATGGATCATAGTATTTATAAGCAATAAAATCATCTTTCATTTTTTCCACTTTTTTAACGTTGAATTTAACTTCTAAATCGGTTGTCAGAGCTTTCACTAATTTGCTAGGATTATCTCTGTATCTGCTATAACTAATTTAATCATTTAAGAATTTCACAAAGTCTCTATATGAGGATTAATAATTCTGTTCCAATTGGTTAACCCCTTACTTTTCACAAATTAGATAGTGAAGTTGAACTAAAAGTACCTATACCCTAATTTGCCAACCGATTAATTAAGTCGACCAGCCTATCACCAGAGGGTTTCGCTGCAGGATATGCTTGGGATAAAAATGCTTCTCGTTTTTCTTCAACTAGCTCTTTAAACTTTTCATCTATAAAATAATTATTGATCATTTCAGTGATTATTAAAGGGTCTGGTTGTGCTAATTCACCTAAAAAGTCAAAATAACCGGTATACGTCGGAAAAGGGCTGGACAAAACAAAAACTGGCTTTTTAGCAATCATAGCCTCCAATCCTACAGTAGAAATATAAGAAACGACTAAGTCACTATGATGAATTAAATCATATAATTGAAAGTGTTTAGATGGATAGACGTCGGGAGATTTAGCAGTCAGTTCATGTGGCTTCAAGTACCGAAAATCTTTAATGACAATATTATAATTGTCTATACCATCAAAATTATCAATGAATGTTTCCCATTTCTCCATTTGTATTTTACCCCTGACAATCATTAATATCATTTTCTTATTTGGCTTTAATTCTAATTGTTTTTCGAGTTCATTTTTAGAGATAGAAGGACCTTGATGAATAGCATCAAACCTTGGATGTCCAATTATTTCTACAGCTTGATCCGATAAACCTAATTGCTTAAACCAGTTGACTTCAAAGTTTGAATAAACAGCATCTACATCCGCTATCTTGGGCATGTAACCAATTTCATCTCCAATAATGCCATGCTGCATACATATCGTAGGAATTCCCATCTCAGCTGCGACCATGGCAATTGTTCTACTCTGGTAATAATGTGTAGAAGAAAAAACAATACAGGAGACTGGATTCATTCTAAAATACCTATTGGTCTCCTCAATACGATTGACTATACCCTCTATTTGCATATAAAAATATTGTTTGAATGTTTCGTTATTAAACATTGGATGATCGGTGTAAGTCGATATAATTTCATCCACTTTACCTTTTAAAATTTGGATATTCGAACTTACATTAACCCTGTATTCATCTAAATAATGAGAGGGAATCCCTGCTTCTGGAATACCTTCAATTACTTTCGGCTGTTCCTTAGGGTTATAGTCTTGAAGAAAAATAGTGTCTGCAGGAGGAAAATGTTTTGTCATTATTTCTTTCGGAAAACGCATCAAATTATAGACATCATATAAAACTACTTTTCCATTTGCATGGCTTGCCTTCTTGAATAATTTGCTGCCTTTTCGGTTTATGTGGGTTTGTTTATATGAACTGAAAATTTGTTGCATTGTTTTTTTATCTTTCACTTCATGCGATAAAGATTTTATAAATTCCTCTGATGATAAATGTTCCCAGATATAATTATTTCTATGATTCAGACTACGAAAATGACATAAGTAGGGGATAGAGAACCCTTTATACTTTAAATCCTTAAAGGCTTCTAAAAACTCTACATACAATGACCAATAATTACGTGAAGTTGTATTCATTCGATTACTCCTTTGTATTCCTAGACTGTTGGAATCCACCAAGTTAGATCTCGGAAAGCGTACATCTACTTTTAACTTATCAGCCTATTAATCAAGTTTTTCAATCGCTCCCCAGACTTGGTGGAACTCGGGTACGCGTATCGAAGAAACTTGTTCCTCTTATTCTCTGCGTAGCTTCTTGACTGAACATCTGTAAAGTATTTCCTTACTTCATCACCTAATTTTCTTGCATCTGACTGAACCAAATTACCAAGACTTGTATAATATCCTGTATAGCCGACGAAGGTCTCCTCTAAGATAAATACGGGCTTCTTTGCTAACATTGCTTCCAAACCTACTGTAGAAGAATAAGCAACCACAGCATCAACATTAGGGAATATGTCATAAATATTATAACCCTGCGTTGAATAAACAAATGGGAATTCTTTTGTTAAAGCATGAGGTTTTTTACTTGGATAATTCTTAATTACTATATTAAGATTAACTTTTTTGGAGATTGTTTTAATTAATGATCTCCAACTGTTATTATCTTTGTCTCCTCTGACAACAATCATTAATGTCTGTCTATTTGGATTCAATCCTAATGTACGATTGAACTTATCCCGAGTAATAACAGAACGTTTATATACCTGGTCAAATCTAGGGTGACCAATAATTTCAAGTGATTTACCAGGTGAGCCTATTTTTTTAAACCAGTCTCTTTCAAAGTTCCCGTATACAGCATCAATTGTGGCAATTTTGGGTATATAACCAAGTTCACTCGAAATAATTCCGTGCTGCATACAAATAGTAGGTATTCCTTTTTTTGCTGCTACTAAAGCTAATACCCGACTTTTATAACTATGCGTTGTTGATACAACAATACAAGAGACAGAAACATCATTCAGAAAGTTTATCGACATTTCAATTTGATTAATAACCGTTGCTATATTATTTAGCAACCATTCTTGAAATTGATTATGCTTATAGAGATGATGATTTTTATAAGCTTTAATCATAACTTTTGCCTGGTTTTGAACTTGTGAGACCACTTTTTCTGTATTCGTTGCGTAATTATTAAAGTAATATACGGGTAACTTATTCATTATTTTGTTTGGTCTTACAACATTCTTTCTCTTTACATTTTCTTTTTTTATAATTATGGTGTTTGATAGAGGTACAGCTTTTTTCTTCTTCTTAATTTTAGTTGTTGATTCAGGTTTATTTCCTTTAGTCTTGCTAACGGCTGCGGCTGGTGGCTTAGCCTTTTGGCCCTTACTTTTGCCAGTTGAAAATAATTGGATTGTATTCGACGGATCAAAATAATCGGTAACTGTATCCTGTGGAAAACGGAGCAATTTGTCAACATGTAATACTACTTTACCATCCTTATTTTTCACAGATGCTTTTTTCTTGTGTGAGTATACAAACTTATTAAATACCTCTTGAAATTCACTTTGATCATTAACTTGATTTTTTAACTTTCTAGCAAACTTAGCATCCTGCAGTTCCTCCCAAATTGGTTCTCTGTTTATAATAAAGCTAGGCAAATGACATAAATACGGTAATGAAAAACCTTTATAATTTAACTTCTCAAAATCCTTTAGAAAGTCAAGGTATAAAGACCAATAATTTTTCACAAAAGTATCCATATGACTTCATAACCTCCTTTAAATTAGTTCTTCTTCCTTTAGCAATTTACGTAATTCATTAACGTTTAATGGTGCTTGATTCATCGAACTGTATGTTCCATGATTACACTTTTTCGCATTGTTGTATCTTACCTTTTCAGTTCCTGGAATAATATACATATCTTTTAATTCCCAAGCCTCCCTAGACTCATCGTAGGTCATCAATTCTTCATACATTTTTTCCCCTGGTCGTAACCCCATCACCTCAACATTAATTTCATCCATTTTCATATCGTGTTCTTTACATGTTTCTCCTATTAAAATATCAGCTAAATCTCCTAGTCTAATAACAGGCATTTTTAATACAAAAACCTCCCCACCTTTTGCTTCTTTCAAAGCCTTTATTGTCAACTGTGTGGCCTGATTCAACGACATCATAAAACGAGTCATATCCTTATCAGTAACTGTAATTTTCCTATTTTTAAGAATTTGCTCCTTAAAAAGTGGGATTACTGAACCTCTTGATCCCATTACATTACCAAATCGAACACTTGCGAATATCGTCTGTTTCCCGTTTGTGCTATATTCAGTAGAAGAAATTAACCGTTCTGCAATAAGTTTAGTCGCACCATACGTATTAGTAGGAGAAATAGCTTTATCTGAACTCGTAAACACTACTTTTTTTACGTTTTGTGAAATTGCAGCTTTAATTACATTATTAGTTCCCTGTACATTCGTTTTAATAGCTTCATATGGATTGTATTCACACAGATCAACATGCTTCATTGCTGCTAAATGCAATACATAATCAATATCATGCATAGCAGCAAACAAGCTATCATAATCACGAATATCTCCAATTACCAACCGTAATTTTTCATTATTATCTAGCTCATATCGAAGTTTGTGCTGCTTAAATTCATCTCTGCTAAATATTTTTATTAATGTTGGATTTTCTTTCATGATCGATTGCACTATACTTTTACCTATCGTTCCGGTACCTCCGATAACCAATACTTTTTTTTCACTAAAATACACATTAGTTCCTACTCTCTTTATTTAAATATTCGTATACTGCCATAGGTGATTCCATAAATACGGTAAAAATAACACAGCAAAGTTCTAAGTTAATCTCAAAATATATCTGCTAAAATCAAAATCATCCATGGTCTGCGAAAGTCTTTGGCTCCCTTCGAGCTTACAATCTAGCGCATACGCTGTGCTATGTTGAATTTTTCTATTATTTTCACTAAATTTATGATGCACTTTAAACAATTTTAGTCTTGTACAGTGTGATACTATATATATTCATAAAGAGAATATGAGTTAAAGACTCTAACCTATTAATCAATTTTTTTCTTATATATGTGCGGATTTCCCAGCATTGCATATGTAATTTGGTCGTTGTTTCTTTTCATTAATACTATATAAAATTCAAATAGGCACCTTGATATATTTAAAAATTATATTAAACGTTCAGTAAAACGCTTGTGGGAATTTAAAATATACACCTCATCAAGTGTTTTATTAACACGGACAACTGTTCATATCATTTTGGCTCAAAATCGATCCTCCTAATAGAAGGGAATCGGTTCTATGAATATTTAGAAGCAGAGAAAATTTAAGTTATAATAGCAGTGGTTGATGATATGTGAAATTAACAACTTCAAGCACAACAGAGCTTTCTGCCATAAGGAATCATTTGCCCCTAAAAGCAATTTCTCACACACTTGGTTTATGCAGTTTCTACAAAGCATGTAACCATAAAAAAAGAAGCTGCTTAACATAGCTTCATTGGAAAACTGTATTCAACTAGTTTAGTGGAGACACTCTTACAGGAAAAGTTTATCAATCTATAATAAAATAAACTTTATTATTTTATAGCTATCCAGTATAGCTCATAAAGTAAGAAGTGACCTTAAGACTCCTTTTCATAACTTATTTCTTTTGAAGTATATCTGACATAATCAATATCAACTGATTAAACCTTTCCTCATCGTTTCCTAGCTTCCTAATATAGTGTCTAATCTGTTCTTGCACCGCAGGGTCATCTAAAGCATGGCGTAACATTATCAAAATAACATCCTTGGATGCTATTTTTTGCTGGCTTTTATCTTCATCGATTGACTCTGTCTCTTGCTGTGATTTATGTTCATCCTCTTCTTCCGAGTATTGTTCCTCCTGACTCATTGAATCATTTTGGAAAAATTGTTTGATATAATCTTTAGCCATATTTCCAGCTAATTTAACCTCTGACGTATTTAAGGTTTTCATAATTCCTTTCACTTTATCGTATAGTTCCGACATACTATTATCCTCCTGCTGTCCTTTCGTTTGTGTACTACGTACCACTGGATTTCTTACCTCACGAAATCTGCCGGAAGAAGTTCTTTCTAAATGCATAACACGATTATATTTCAACTGCTTCACCCACCCCTTTTGTTCCTCTTTACATAGTTACGCGACTATAATTAATTTGCCCGTGTATACGTCTAGTTTTGTAATAATTTTTACGAAAATCCACAATGAAGTAGGATTATTTGCCGTGACAAATTCTTGAGAGGATTAAACCAGATAATTTGAATTTATAAGATTAAAGACTACGTTATTCAACTTTTAAAACATAAGAGAAGTTTTATCAACACAAAAAAATCTGCCCCAAGGTGATCATGACGATCTTTTGAGCAGAAGCGACAAGCAAACAATCAATTATTATGTTTTATCTTTAAAATAATCAGCTATTTCCTGATGAAAGTTGTTATTTTTTTGTTGTAAATCATTAATTATCTGAAATAAATCCTCTGCCTCTTCATCATTCATATCCTTAACTCCAGATTCAGAAGCAGTTTCATTCATGGCTTTTGTTTCATCCACATTGTTATGACTCTCTTTATGATTGCTTTGTACACTCTCCCTATTGATTAAATGAAGATAAAGCAAGAGAGAAACCATACTATTCTGTTTCATCGTTACTATTGTTTTGCCATCGCTACTGGACATTACCGATGGACTATTTTCTAATTCTTCTTCAAGCATTTTAATAACTGAACGTTCCAATAATTCTTTTATTTTATGATTCACTTCAACTTCACTCTCCTTCTTTTAACCTGCAATATTAATGGAATTAATTGCAGAGATACCATCTTGCTTCCCTTCAAAATAAACAAAACCGTCAACACGTATAGTAGTACCGAATGGAATGATGATTTGAAAGTCCTGAAATGACAATTGCTCAGTAGGGTAAATTTCTTTTGCTTGGACAGGCTTTAATAAGTAATGGGTAATTGGGTCAACATTTCCTAATTCAATACGCTCCCATTCAAAATTATGGGTTTGTTGATTTTGGTTAGACGACTTATATTTTCCAGTAAACTTAAATTCATCTTCTGTAGTAATTTTGAGAAGTATTCTTGGTAATTCCACTGGAGTTGCTGACAAGTTTTTTATGTGAAAATCTCCAGTAATTTGATGTGTTGAATACTGCTCATAATCCAATACGACAGTTTGATTAAAATAACAGAATGCTGCACCTTCGAAGCTTGATTTATTAAGATTTTTTAACTTTTCTTTTATATAATTCTGGGTTTGTCCTAATTCAGCTTCCAGCTGGGAAAACCTAATTTTTAAATCCGTATTCGTAACCATAACAAACAATCCTCCCTTTTGTATTGATGGAAAAAGTAGAAATGTGATTTCTCTCTTTAAACATATGCTGCAAACTAGAAAAATATTATCGTTATAGTAGTCAGATTACCTGGTAGGTGTCGTTCAATAATGGCCACTTTTTGCAAAACACACGAAACTGAGATAATGCTCTAGTTCAGCTTCTCATTTTGTTGTATGGGTGAGATTATCATCTGTTCTAGCTCTCTGAGAGATGTTTGTTATCCCATTTAAACCACTCTGTGTTGTGTGACAGCAATGACCACCAGATTGATAATTCATTATATAGTTTCATACACCACTAACCTCAAATTTTATAATATCCACAAGAAGTAAAATCACGGAGCCTTTTTTACAAACGGTTAAATTTTTTCTTACATCTCATACTCAAATTCTGCTTCTAACCGTCCTTCACTCTTACAGCCCGTTTTGGACGAGCTAAAATTCGTGTAAACAGGGACGAAAGATGATTAACTGCATAAATAAATAGTAGGCAAACAGGATTGTTCAAGGAGTGAAATTGAAATGAAATTTAATAATAATTATCAGATTACGTCTCTCTCTGCAACAAACAATACAAAAGCAGTAGAGATATCTAACCATAATAATGTTAACAAAAACACTGTTTTAGCAGGGTATAATACATCTATTGGTAACCAAGTGAAACACATTAAAGTTCCATTTTCCACTTATATAAAAATTGACGATTTCCTTCAACAGCCAATTTTCGTTCATACAGCAGAGCGTTCATTTAACTTCAAAGATCAAACTGGGATGAATCCTGACTTTGAGACATATCACCTTAATACATCCACTTATTATCATGAGCAGCCATATGGCAGATTGGCTTTTTCTAACGTACATGCAATGATGAATTTAAATAAAGAGTCTTCTAAAGTATCTAAGAATAGTAACAACATCCAGCAAGAAATAACGAAACCTTTTAAACAGAAATCAAACTCACTAGAAGAGCATGACGTTTTTAGGAATGCATTTCCATATGCAAAGTTTCTTATTCCAATAGTACTTGGGGAATATGATATTGAAATCGCATTAGAGGAAAACACATTAATGGATAAAGGAATCATGGAGATTTTGGAAGTTTCAACAGAGGTTGTATTGACAAATTGTAAATTCTTACCTTCCAAATTCAATTATTCGTCAGATCAAACGAAACGGACAGCTTCAAATGGTGTCTTATTTATTGAAGGCTTTATTCAAGAATCAATGGAATATCTCCCGGCAATTAATTGGGAAAAGATGTCACCAAGGGAATGGTTAAAAAAAGTTTATTATCGAGTAGATCAGAAAATAGCGGTAGATCTAAAGATTCAATTGCTGCAATTAGTTCAATTCTAAGATTGCCATAATAAAATTCCACGTTAAACTCTTACTATTTGTCCATTCATAATTCTACTTACCGAATATCTTATTAATGTAAAACTAATAGATTGTTAACAATAATAAATAGGAGGAATTTTATTATGGTAGGTTTTGGTCAAAGCTATTTAAATAATACTATCGTGAATAGAAATTACACGAAGAAAGCTTCAGATCCCGGCAAAGTAAATTGTGGAGTTAAAGCGCGTACAGAGGTTCAACTTCCAGATACTCCCGCTACTCCTGTCGTTAATCCAGATCTAACTGGTGCGTTTATTAAAGTCCCGCTTGTTCTAGCTGAGACAACACTTCAAGTCGTAGTAGAAGCTGACATTCCGCTTGATCCGCCAGCATGTGAAATTAAAAGAGTATTAAAGGATGTCTTCTTAACACAATGTAAACTCGTTCCTGTAGGTCCATTTACAGAAATAAACGACTCAGGATTCTTCACTTCTGAAGGAGCTAAGTTATTCATAGAAGGATATATCCGTAAAAACATCGAGTACGCACCAAAAGGCTGTAATAGCGCATTACGTACTTTAACAGCCAAGGTTCCATTTTCCGGTTTTGCAGATTTAACTGGTGATCTGATGAATTTACCGATTTTCGGCTTTGGAGAGCAAAGAAGAGCACAATTTCTTGATCCTAAACATGGAGAATCTCCTCGTTTGGATAAATATTACTTCCAGAATAGTGTCGTTTACAATGAACAGCCATTCTGTGAACTTATTAGCGCGGAATTCTTTGAGCTTGACTTTTCTCCGAATTCATTTGACTCACACAAAGGCAAATGCTCTAATAACGACAGTTTTAACAAATTACGTGAAAAAATCGTTACCGATCTTACTTTAAAAGTGTTACAGGTTCAACAAATTCCACTTAATGGTGGCGGAGTCGCTGGAAACAGACACGAAGACGATTGCTAAGATTTATTTAACACAAAAAGATTAATAAATATGCCATTTAATTATTGGTGAAAACAAGTTGAGCTTAGTAATGGCTCAACTTGTTTTATGATTACATGTATTGATGGAACGGACAAGGTCAAATGATGTATTTATCGAAGGCTTTATTCAAGAGCCAATGCTATTTCTTATTGCTATTAATTGTCACCATAAGAATGATTAAAAATTATTTTTTGGAGTAGGCCTTTAGTTCAACTTAATAAATTCCATAGAATCTGAGATGATGAAATTTCAATTTACTAATAAAAATCAACGATTGACTCCTATTATTAGTCTAGTCATAATCTTACTAATCGAATATCTTATTAATGTAAAGGTAATAGACTATTAACAATAATAAATAGGAGGAATTTTTATTATGGTAGGCTTTGGTAAAAGCTATTTAAATAATACTATCGTGAATAGAAATAACACGAAGAAGGCTCCAGATCCCGGTAAAGTAAACTGTGATGTTAAAGCACGTACAGAGGTTCAACTTCAGGATACTCCAGCTACTCCTGTCGTTAATCCAGATCTAACTGGTGCACTTATTAAAGTCCCGCTTGTTCTAGCTGAGACAACGCTTCAAGTGGTAGTAGAAGCTGACATTCCGCTTGATCCGCCAGCAACGGAAATTAAAAGAGTATTAAAGGATGTTTTCTTAACACAATGCAAACTCGTTCCTGTAGGTCCATTTACAGAAATAAACGACTCAGGATTCTTCACTTCTGAAGGAGCCAAGTTATTCGTAGAAGGGTATATTCGTAAAAACATCGAGTACGCACCATATGGCTGTAATAGCGCACTACGTACTTTAACAGCCAAGGTTCCATTTTCTGGTTTTGCAGATTTAACTGGTGATCTAATGAATTTACCGATTTTCGGCTTTGGAGAGCAAAGAAGAGCACAATTTCTTGATCCTAAACACGGAGAATCTCCTCGTTTGGATAAATACTACTTCCAAAATAGTGTCATTTACAATGAACAGCCATTCTGTGAACTTATTAGCGCGGAATTCTTTGAACTTGACTTTTCTCCACATTCATTTGACTCACACAAAGGCAAATGCTCTAATAACGACAGTTTTAACA
This sequence comes from Oceanobacillus sp. FSL W7-1309, assembly GCF_038002145.1. Taxonomy (NCBI): domain Bacteria; kingdom Bacillati; phylum Bacillota; class Bacilli; order Caryophanales; family Bacillaceae; genus Oceanobacillus; species Oceanobacillus sp. FSL W7-1309. Next base: position 210,512 of record NZ_JBBOBX010000002.1, on the reverse strand, counting down.
AATTACGTGAAAAAATCGTTACCGACCTTACTTTAAAAGTGTTACAGGTTCAACAAATTCCACTTAATGGTGGAGTCGCTGCAAACAGACACGAAAACGATTGCTAGGAATTATTTAGTACAAAAGATTTAATATGTAATCCTTTTAATTATTGGTGAAGACAAGTTGAGCTTAGTAATAGCTCAACTTGTCTTATGATGATAAACGTAACAAATCCTAGTCCTTTGAATCTGTAGTTTTTTTGATTTTATGAAGCATTTCATGTGCATTAGAATAATGCGGGAGGAAGATCAATGAACAGTCTAAAGATGCGACAAAGGCAAAAAACACGTGAGAGAGGTTTCTTTGAAGTTTACTTCTCAAAATCAAGTATTAAGAATAGAATTTATATCATAGTATTTTAACGACCCGTCCTGTTAATAAGAAAGGAAAGCAATTATATGTTTTCTTTAATCAGAGAAGAAAAAGTATACGTATTATTGATTTTTTTAATTCTTTACATAAACGTTTATATCACATTTAGTAGTATATACCTTCTATTAGATATTTTAAATGTTGGGACCTTAGTTAATTCCTTTTCATTTAATGAATCACAGAGCTTATTCTCACAAAAATTATTGAATTCACTATACCTAAGTGCAAGAACTTTATTTTTCGATGGCTATGGTTACATTGTCCCTTATGGTTGGTCTAGGATTGTTGCGCTCATTGGAGAAACAGTTGGTTTTTTACTACCGGCATTCTTCATAATCAAGTTCCTCCCTTTAAAAAATATCAGGATGGAACGAAACCAATTTCCGATATTGAAACTAATAGTACGTTCCCTTTTGGTTACTTTAGGAGCCCTTTTAGTTTCATTTGGATTGGAGATTTTTTTAGTTCCGAATAATATCATTGATGGTGGGATCGTTGGAATTTCAATAATAATGTCCTATTTAACGGGCATTAAATTAGAGTTATTTTTGTTGATATTAAACGTTCCCTTCCTGTATTTAGGTTATAGGCAAATCGGTAAAAAATTTGTGGTAACTACCTTATTTGGATTAAGCGTTTTATCACTAGGAACACTTTTTCTATTGAACGTACCTGTTCCAACTGAAAATCCATTACTGGCATCAATTTTTGGTGGAGCCTTTTTAGGAGTTGGTGTTGGAATGGTAATCAGGTCCGGTGGTTCTCTTGATGGTACAGAAATTTTGGGAATTCTACTTAATCGAAAGACACCCTTCTCTGTTGGTAAGGTTGTTTTGTTTATTAATGTTTTTATTTTTTTCAGTGCAGGTTTTGTTTTCGGTTGGGATAGAGCAATGTATTCATTAATAACATATTTTATTGCCTCAAAAATGATTGACTTTACAATTGAAGGGTTCAAGACTAGTTTTTAGACTTTCCATTGTGTAACACTTATTACTGTTCAAATTGCTTGCCAAAAGTTTTGATATAGAATTCATATTCTTGTATGCAGTATCGACTAATGGATGATTAACAAAGAATATATTTAAAAATCAGATGACAGAATTAGCACGATTACGATTTACTACGCTGTTTTAAGATGGTATACCTTTATAAAAGTTATATAGCCAAAATAAAAGACCAAATCATTGTGTGACTCGGTCTTATAATTGATGTGTTACTTGGTACAACTGCTATTAATTTTGTACTATTAGCTTTTACAGTAAGTTAATTATTAATAACCTCTTCTAGTACCTCCATCACCTTATATGCCCCAGATGATACATTGGAACATGCAACAAATGTAATTTCATGAGTTGGATAGTACGCTGAGTGAAAGTTAACACCTGGATCATAGCCCATCATGTGATATTTCACAATTCCTTCTGGTTCTTTTGCTATCCATATCCCATAACCATAATATGTGCTATCTTCTTCATGAACAAAAGGTGTCAATAGCTTTTTCGTAAAAGATTCATCAAGTAGCTCATGATGAATCAATGCATGCCAAAACCTAATCATATCTGGTGCTGTGACAAATGCACCTCCATCTGAGCCTCCGCGAATCGGCAAAGAATACAGATTCGTGCGCCACGACCCATCCACCTCATCAATATAACCGAAGGCAGTTCTTGCCGGAAGTGCATCAAAAGAAAAATACCCCGAATTCAACATGCCAGCTCGTTGAAAAATATGTTCATGTACATAGTCGGTAAACTGCTGCCCACTCACCTTTTCAACTACAAGTCCCAATAATATATAACCAGCATTATTATAATGAAACCTTTCCCCTGGTTTGCCTTTCATCGGCTTATCTTGAAATAGTGGCAAAAAGTCAGCTGGACGACGCAATATATACATCGGTGTCTCTTTCCATAAAGCTTCAAAGTCATCCAGAACTTCTTCATCAAAGTAATCTGGAATTCCGGATGTATGTGTTAGCAGATGATGAATTGTTATGGAATCATCCCAATGCGGAAAGACAACATCAATTGTATTTTCTAATTTTTCTTCAAAACTTAATTTACCAGCTTGGACAAGTTGAGAAATTGCAATTGCTGTGAAAAGCTTACAGCCGGATGCAATACCGTACCTCGTATTTTGTTTGTTTTTCAGCTTGTCTGATCGATTAGCATAACCTGAACTAAGCTCCACATTCATTCCATTGCTATCTTTAACAATAATTGTTCCTGAAAAATTATTTCTTTTTTGCAATTCCACAAGCTTATTTTTCATATAGACAATCCTTTCTTTGTACTTAGGAGATAAGCTTAACAAACAGCGAGAGATTAAATAACATTAATTTTATAAATATTCCTACAATCACTCCCATAGATAACATTACCACATTTTTCTTGAATTTTTTATAAAAATATACAAAATATGAAACTTCTAATCTTCGTTCAACGTACAACCTATCAAGAAATAAGAAAAGGGGTATTAATCAATGTCAGAAGCAGCAATGGAGTTAGTTGATGTACGGAAGACAATTGGCAAGAAAGAAATTATTAAAGGACTCTCTTTTACAATCCAAAAAGGAGAGGTGTTTGGCTTTATTGGTCCAAATGGTGCGGGAAAAACAACAACGATTCGAATGATGGTTGGGTTGATGAAGCTAACAGATGGTGATGTCCTCATCCAAGGGAATAGTATTAAATCCAACTATAAGGAAGCTGTACGCGAGGTTGGAGCAATTGTTGAAAACCCAGAAATGTATCCATTTATGACAGGTGAACAAAATCTAGCCCATTATGCCCGAATGATACCTGGGATAACAAAGGACCGAATCAAAGAGGTCGTAGAAATTGTCGGACTCGAAAAGGCTATGAAGGAAAAAGTTGGCAGATATTCCTTAGGGATGCGCCAACGTTTAGGTATTGCACAAGCACTTTTACATAAACCTTCGATTTTAATATTAGACGAGCCAACAAATGGCCTTGATCCCGCTGGAATTCGTGAGATCCGGAGATACATTCGAAAATTGGCAGAGGAGAATAACGTTGCGGTTATTATTTCAAGTCACCTTTTATCAGAAATCGAGTTGATGTGTGACCGAATTGGTATTATTAAAAACGGTGAGCTCGTAGCCACCCAACAGGTACATGAAAATGTAGCAACCGATAATTTAATGCAGGTTAAAATCGAAGTATCACCTAGCGAAAAGGCAATAGAAATATTAAAAACTGAGTTTAAAATTCAAGCCGCTCTGGAGGGTGCAAATCTTCTCTTCCAGCTAGAAAAGGAAAAAATACCAAAAGTTATTAACGTGTTTGTAAAACATGATATATCTGTTTATCAAGTAAGCATTACAAAAGCATCGCTTGAGGATAAATTCTTTGATTTGATTGGAGAGAATACGATTGAGTAATTTTTTAAAACTTATTTCGAATGAACTTAAAAAAATCTACGTTGTGAAATCAACATGGATTATGTATATAGTATTAGCTGTGATTATAGTTGGCACTGGAATATTAAATAATACAGTTGGGGATATTCAAAACAGCTATGAATCGGATTCATGGCGTACACAGCTAGAAGAAGAAAACGCAAATTTAACACAAGAAATGGAAGATGAGACTTATTTAGAAACCTATAACTCGATGGTGATCGAGCAAAATAATTACTACTTAGAAAACGATATTCAGCCTTCAGGATATGGTGCATGGCATTTTATTATGGAAAACAAAATGCTCTTATCCTTAGTAAGTTTATTAACGATTATTGTTGCAGCAGGAATTATAGCGAATGAATTTAGATGGGGAACAATTAAACTTCTTCTGATTCGTCCTATTTCACGCACCAAAATATTAATTTCCAAATACGTATCTGTACTATTATTCGCCTTATTCACCCTATTATTTGTCTTAATTTTCTCTGGTATTACAGGTGCTATTCTCTTTGGTATCGAGGGGATCAATCCATATACATTGCTAGAAAAGAATGGCAGCTTGGAGTACGTATCTGTTATTGGTGAGATTATTTCAGGTTATGGTTATCAACTTATTATATTACTTATGATGGCAACCTTCGCATTTATGATTTCAAGTGTATTCCGTAATAGTGCACTCGCAATCGGACTAGCGATTTTCCTTATGTTTGTTGGAAACCAAATTGTCTTCTTTTTTGCAGAACGCTCATGGGCAAAATATATCCTGTTTGCGAACACAGACTTGAGTCAGTATGCGGATGGAAATACACCATTCATCGAGGGCATGACATTAGGTTTTTCAATTACAATGCTTTTAATCTATTATATTGTATTTATGCTGCTTGCATGGATTTTCTTTACAAAGCGAGATGTTGCAGGAAACTAATTTTTTCAACATTTAAGTCTAAATTGGAGTTTATACACAGGATGATGATCGAATCCTCATTAGGTCATCTTCCTCTCTCCTCCCCTTTTAATACTTTCTTGTATCACCTTCATTGAAATCACCTGCATTCTCCCTTGCAACTTCCCAAATACAAATTGTAACCCAATTTCATAAAATCATTGATAATAAACATTGTTTCGAATATATTTAATATGTATGATTTTTCCTGTTCATTCAATATTCATTTCATACATAACGAATTTTTCATAATTTGAAGTACTTTTTTCCAATTTTACGAAACCTTTATTATCGTTTATTCGTATATAAAGTAAAGCACCTATAAATAAGGGATGGATGCATATGATGCTATTTGATACACCGATCGAAACGATTTACTTAATAACGCTAATTATAGCGGGTATATTAACCATTCTTTACCTCTTATTTGGTGATATTTTAGAAGTCATCACAGAGGCAATCAGCTTTGTTCATCCAGTTCTCATTTTATCTTTTATAACCTTTTTCTCTGCCTCAGGTTATATTTTTGAAGTTCTCACATCATTTAATAGTTTGCTTATTATTGGTATCTCGATTGTCTTTTCTTTCTTATTAACTACATTGCTAAATGTATTTGTTTTAATTCCCATTTCCTCAGCAGAAGAATCGCTTAGCTATACAGAGGATTCCTTAAAAGGAAGAGTAGGCAAAATTATCATTCCAATTCCAGAGAATGGATTTGGCGAGATTATTATCGATAGTAAAAGCGGGATGATTTCAAAGCCTGCTGCAGCTTATGAGCATCAGCCGATTGAAGCTGGTATGCAAGTGCTTGTTATTGAAATAGAAAACGGTGTTCTTTATGTTGTTCCTTATGAAACAGATTTAGATGCCGAATACTCTGTTTAATCTACTAATCCATTTGGATAAGTATTTTAATAAAAACTTTAGCAAACTTGGGATTCTTTAGGCTTTTAGGTGAATACCTTAGTTGCACTTATGCAGATAAGAAAGTTTTATAATTTCTTATCTGACAACTACAAAAAAAGGAGGATAAATTATGTTAGAAAGTATTTCAGTTGGTATTTGGGTCGTAATTGCTATTGTTGTATTTCTATTAATTGCACTTATTGCTGTATTTATGACAAAGTACCGCACAGCAGGACCCGACGAAGCTCTCATTGTAACGGGTAGTTATTTAGGTGGTAAGAATGTACATACAGATGAAGCTGGGAATAAAATTAAAATCATTCGCGGTGGTGGTACATTTGTATTACCAGTTTTCCAACAAGCGGAACCACTAAGCTTACTATCTAGTAAACTGGAAGTATCCACCCCAGAAGTCTATACGGAGCAAGGTGTGCCCGTAATGGCAGATGGAACTGCAATCATTAAAATCGGTGGCTCGATCAATGAAATTGCTACAGCTGCTGAACAATTTTTAGGTAAGTCCAGATCAGACCGCGAGAATGAAGCAAAAGAGGTTCTTGAAGGACACCTGCGTTCCATTCTAGGTTCTATGACTGTTGAAGAAATTTATAAAAACCGGGATAAATTTTCCCAGGAAGTGCAGCGTGTCGCTTCCCAGGATTTAGCAAAAATGGGATTGATCATTGTTTCCTTTACAATTAAAGATGTAAAAGATAAAAATGGTTATCTTGATTCATTAGGTAAACCACGGATTGCGCAAGTTAAACGTGATGCAGATATCGCAACTGCTGAAGCGGATAAAGAAACACGAATCAAACGCGCTGAAGCTGCCAAGGACGCACAAAAAGCTGAATTAGAACGCTCAACAGAAATTGCAGAAGCTGAGAAAGAAAATCAATTAAAGACAGCTGAATACCGTCGTGAACAGGATATTGCAAAAGCTCGAGCTGACCAAGCCTATGACTATGAAACTGCACGTGCGAAGCAGCAGGTTACAGAGCAAGAAATGCAAATTAAAATTATAGAACGACAAAAACAAATTGAGTTGGAAGAAAAAGAAATTCTGCGTCGTGAACGACAATACGACTCTGAGGTTAAGAAGAAAGCAGATGCTGATCGTTATGCAGTTGAGCAATCAGCTGTTGCCGAAAAGGCTAGACAAATTGCAGAAGCAGATGCGAATCAATATCGCATTGAATCACAAGCAAAAGCTGAAGCAGAACAAGTCCGCGTAGATGGACTTGCAAAAGCCGATTCTCAACGCGCACAAGGGGAAGCTGAGGCAGAAATCATTCGCCTGAAAGGTATTGCAGAAGCAGAAGCAAAAGAAAAAATCGCCGAAGCATTCGAACAGTTCGGTCAAGCAGCTGTACTCGATATGGTTATGAAAATGCTTCCTGAATATGCGAAAGAAATTGCTAGCCCACTTGCAAACATCGATAAAATTACAGTTGTTGATACTGGAAGCAGCGGTACAGATGGTGGGGCAAACAAGGTTACCGGCTATGCAACAAATCTGATGTCAACTTTACAGGAATCCCTAAAAGCATCTTCTGGTATTGATGTGAAAGATTTGCTGGAGAATATCACAGGAAAGAACAATTTACCTGACGATATCGATTTTGATCGTGTTCGCTATGAAACGAAAAAAGAGAATGAATTAGCTGCAAGTGAAGCTGATCATTCAAATTAAATTGAGAGGAACGGTCTATTTTACAGACCGTTCCTTCTTTATTAGCTCTCTTTTCCATTTAAAATCAGCTTAAAATCAATCTTCGCTTTTAATGAATCCGATACAGAGCAATATTTTTCTTCACCAAGATTAATTGCACGCCAAACTTTCTTGCTATCAATATCTCCATCAACAATAAATGTTACTTCAATTGCTGTGAAACCCTTTGGCGCCTTTTCTTTACGCGTTCCATCTGTAATAATTTCTATTTTAGTTATTTTTTCCAGGTGTGGTCTTAAAATCATCGTTACATCAATTCCAATACATCCAGCTAAAGAACCAAGCAGCATTTCAGTTGGCGTCGCTCCTTTACCTAAACCACCATAGGCTTCTGTTGCATCCATATAGGTGGCATAACCAGAATCACCAACTGATTCAAACGCTCGTCCACCTGTCCATGTTGTAGTTACTTTCATGATTTAAAACTTCCTTTCTTAATAGTATGTGTTAAAAAGGAGGATGAAAAGGACCGAGAAGTTCGAGGCGGCGTAGCTTTGAGAAACGGAACGTATGCAATTAATACGTGAGTAGCGGAAAAGCAAGCCAACGAAGAAATTCGATGTGTCATTTTTCACCGGACTTTTTAAACTTCCTTTCTTAATAAGTTAAACTCGTACCTGGACCAACTGGTATTCCCAATACATACCATATTACAAAGAATAGGCTCCAGCAAATAAGAATTGTTATTGAATATGGCAGCATGAGAGATATTACTGTCCCTACTCCATTTTGCTTGCCATAGCGCTGTGCAAATGCCACAACTAATGGGAAAAATGGCATAAGTGGAGAAATGATATTCGTTGATGAGTCCCCCACCCTGTATGCTACTTGTGTAACTTCAGGAGAGATTCCCATCTGCATAAACATCGGGACAAACACAGGTGCCATAATTGCCCATTTCGCCGAATCTGCAGCGATAAACAGGTTAATAAATGCGGTAATAAAAATTAATGCAACAAGCAATGGAGCACCAGCAAAATTAATCGACTGTAAAAATGCAGCGCCATTTACCGCTATGATTGTTCCCAAGTTCGTATAATTAAAGAGTGCCACAAATTGAGCTGCAAAGAAAATGAGTACAATAAATCCTGCCATCGTCTCTAAAGAACCTGTCATTAAATGTGCTACATCTTTATCATTTTTTACCTTTCTCGTAACAATTCCGTAAACGACACCCGGGACTAGAAAAATGAGCATCATTAGAAAGATAATACTGCTCATAAATGGCGAAACAATAATACTTCCTTCATCACCACGTAATGGGGCATTTTCCGGAATGACAAGTGATGCGATAACAGCAACTGTAATTAGGATAGAAATATTTGCCCAAAATAATCCTTTTTTCTCAATACTTGTTACTTCATTTTTATTTTCTTCGATTTCACTAGGCGTATATTTCCCTAATTTCGGCTCAATAATCTTATCTGTAATAATTGTACCGATAATAACGACTAAAAAAGTAGATACGGCCATAAAAAACCAATTATCTGTAGCATTCACAATGTAATTAGCATCTAATATCCGTGCACCTTCGGTTGAAATCCCACTTAGTAGCGGATCATTCGTCCCCAACAGTAAATTGGCAGAATAACCACCAGAAACTCCAGCAAATGCAGCGGAAAGCCCTGCTAACGGATGTCTTTTGAATCCTAAAAATATAATCGCACCTAATGGTACAAGCACGACATATCCGACAGAAGCTGCTACATTGGACATAACGCCCATAAATACAACGATTGGAGTGACAAGCTTCCTTGGAGCTTTGGTCACTGTATTCGTCATAAGAGCACTAATATAACCACTCTTCTCTGCAACACCTACACCAAGCATAGCAACGAGAACAGGACCTAAAGCCACAAAAGATGTGAAATTCGTGACAACACTTGAGAACATATAAGCAATGCCCTCTGGTACTAGCAGGCTAACAGCCTCCACGTTGAGTGTTTCAATTTGCCCTGTTTCATTATTCACACCTTCAAAGCTTACACTTACTCCTAATACATAGAGTACATGAGATAGTGCGATAACAATAAGCGTAAAAAGGATAAAGATTGTAACCGGATGCGGTAGCTTGTTCCCTTTTTCTTCAATAAAATTTAATAATCGAATTGATTTCGATGTATTCTGTTGACTCATGCTGTAACTCCTTCTTTAAATTATTTCATACCTAGTATACATGTACAAAAAAATATTTCTACAATGTTGCTTGAATATCAAGAAAATGCACATAAAAATCACGTCAAGCTTCAAGCTGAAACATGACGTGATTCAAAAATTCATCCCTAATTTGCATCTATTTCCATTGATATTTGCCAAGTAACCCCAAATTTATCTATTACCTGACCATAAGCTGGACTCCAATCCGTTTCTTGCATAGGCATAACTACTTGTCCATCTTCTTGTAACTTCTCATATACTTCTTTCGCTTCGTCTTCATGATCTGGTATCAAAGCAATTGTTAGTTGCGATCCAAGCTGATAGGGTTGTCCCGGAAAAATATCCGATATCATAAGTTCCGTATTCCCTATCGTTAATCTAGCATGGAGGACACGGTCCTTTGCTTCAGCAGGTAGTTGGAATTCGGGGCTTTGTGGCATTTCTCCATAAGTATGTATACCAACAATATTAGCTCCTAATGAATGTTTATAAAATTCTACCGCTTCTTTTGCTCTACCATCCAACATAATATACGGATTAATATGGAACCCCATTTCTTCTACCTCATTTCATGTTTTTGTTATGTAGTTTATTATTACCCTCTATTTTATTTTCAAATCTATTGGTGTGTCAATTTTCATTTCAAAATATGGTTCATTATCAAATAATGTTTAGATAGCATGATTAAGTACGTACGATCACCAGTAGAAATCATCAAAATTGTAAAAATGCTGGTAAATCAGCTAAGATTATATATCCAATTTAACGATAATTTGGGTATTGTTGCATAAATTCCTCCCATACAATTTAACTTAAAAAGCTAGCATTCAACTACTATTGATAATGCTAGCTTTTTATGCAGTTTCATAAATCATGAATTCCAAATTATTATTCTTATGCATTGAAGAACCCTATCTATTGACATGCCTTACAATTGAAGCACACGGTGTCACTAGACTTTCCCCTGTAAACTACGACTCGTGAACAATATTTACTGCACTTCCTGCAAGTTAAAAGACACAATGCGGTCGGTGTTCGGATTATAAACAACATTCCCCTGTACTCTTAATGTTTCTTGTGGAGATTGTAATACAAATTCATATGTTTCTCTCACTAAAGTGGAAGACATCATCGTTTTCCCAACTGATTGATAGTCTGTAACATTATAACCAGGATACGCCACTTCGGTAACTTCCAACAAATATTTCCCCCATTTTTCTTGCTCCAATTGAGGAGATGGGGTTATTTCAATATTGATAACTCCAACACTCGGATTAACACCCAACGCTTGAAAAGCTCTCCGATGTAAATTTATCCGATTCGCAGGATACCCCGCAACTTGATCGACAACCTTTACAATGATTTCTCTTCCATATGGAGCAGAAATATTTCTGATTTTAAGCGTTTGCCCACATGTATATGGGGAATTTTCTCCAACAGCTGCTGTCATATACTCATTATCTGACCATGCCATTCCGCACTTAGTTACTTGTCCCCCGTCTGTCCATGTAGCTTGACCTCTTACCGATTGCTGACGACCATAATGATTAGAGTTTGTAGGATAAGCATGCTGATAATCATAAGTAGATTGCTGCCCATCTGGTATGGATTGAAAAGAGGTATTTTCATAATAATTCCTATTCGGCCAATAAGGATAATTCGGATTCATCTTTCTTTCCTCCCGTCATAATATAAAACCTTGTATTGCAAAATATTCTGATCGACAAAATTTGTTGTGTATGATACAGTTTAAAAATTTCGCAAACTAAAAAAACCTTCCTGATAGCATATGTATCAAGAAGGTTGACCTGTGACAGGCGTCTCGTATGATTCATTATTTTTCTAAGCTAACATGCATTAATAAAAGTACTTATCTCGCCTTTTTAGCCTTAACTTGCGCACTTGAAAATAAAAGATCATAAGCACACCAATAAAAAAGGCTAAATAAAGATAGGTACTAGAAAAAAATCTTTCCATAATGGAAGCTATGTTTGGTTGATTACTCGATGATTTCGATGCTACTACAGGCTTGTCCCTGTTAACTTCATCTAACTGAAATTTATTGACTATTTCACCATTTTCATTCACCAATTTTAATATTCCATCTGCATCCATTTCTTCTTCAAGCTTATCTTTATGTGCATGTGTATAAACTAATTCCTCAGTTGCGGCGTATTCCTGCTCACCAAACGTAAAAGTTGTCCCCTTAGGGATACTTGATGTCGTAAAGTTTTCAAATCCATAATCTAATAGTTTGATTGTATCATTATATGAATCTTCTACAACATCACTTTTTAAGGTGACGGTGATTAATTTTAAATCATCTCTTTCCGCAGTTGTCGCTAAAGTAAAACCCGATTGAGCTACAAAGCCATTTTTTCCACCAGTAACTCCCTTATATGGAATCTCCTCTTTGACTAATTTATGATGTGTTTGTATTGTTGTATCCCACGTTTTTCCATTCCATTCCAATTCCTTCGTGCTAAAGATATCCATAAATACATCATTGTTCATCGCATACTGTGTAATTTTTGCTAAGTCCTCTGCTGTTGTTACATGATCTTCGTTAAATAAACCATGCGGGTTTTCAAAGTTTGTTTGTTTTGTTCCGATTACTTCTGTTAGATACGTATTCAAATCCTTTGCGAACGTCTTCACATTCCCACTCAGATGCTCCGCAATTGCAACTCCGGCATCATTTCCAGAATTAATCAACAATCCTTGAATGAGTTTTTTTAACGTTACTTGTTCCCCTTTTTCCAGAAAGACAGTCGTACCATCTACCTTTCTAGCATTGCTGCTCACTGTTACAACTTCGTCAAGTTTCCCGTTTTCAATTGCATAAATGGCAGTTGCTATTTTCGTTAAACTAGCAGGATACATCGGCTCTTTCGCATGTTTTTCATATAAGACTTTCCCTGTCGATGCATCCATTACGATTGCAGAGTCACTCTCTATCTGCATTGATTCTTCTCTTGAATCAGCGTGTGCTATGGGAACAAGTACTACATTCATGATGACAATTATCATAATTGTCCAAGCAACTTCTTTCATACGAACACTTCCCCATTATTTGTTTTTCCATTCGATGGTTTATCACATTGCGGAAAGATGCGCTTAGAAAAACAAATCATGCCTTATTCTAAACTAAACGTATGGAACAAGTGTGTAAATACCTTTCTAAAATTGTAATTAATACGTAATATTAAGCTAATTAACTTGTTATGTTTCTCAAACTTTTGAATAAAAAGAAAACCAGTATACACCTCCCTACGTATACTGGTTAATATTCGGATTACAATTATTAGACACGATCAATAAAGCATGTTAATACTTTGGCCTCTTCATCATTCACTGGTACAAATAGATGTGGCTTAGATCCTTGAAAATAGGCACTATCCCCTTTTTCCATATAATGCTTTTCACCATCATAAAGCAAATGAATAGCTCCTTCAAGAATATAAATGAATTCATCCTGGGAATGTGTATAAGTTTTTTCCTGACGCAGGTTTATATTTTTCGGGGTCACATGTACAATAGTAGGTTCAATCCCACTATATTTGGATCTGTTTGCTAAAAGCTCATAAGAATACCCCATGCTTTCATCGCCTACTTTAGATTGCCGATTAGAATTCTGCTGCAGTACAAGATTCTGTTCTGTTTCATCATCCAACACCCAGGAAAGCTGTACACCCAATGCATCACTTATTTTGGATAATGTTGCTATCGCTGATGCTGTTTGGCCATTTTCAATTTTTGATAAAAGACTTTTTGAAATACCACATTCATCAGCTATTTGCTGTTGGGTTTTTTTATTTCGTAATCGTATTTGCTTCACTTTTTTTCCTATGCTCTGAAGATCGATCGAACTCATTCCTTCCACCTAATCATATGTATGCATTTTTTTAATCATAAGATAGCGGCAAGTACTAGTCAAGAGAAGAAAAACCGTCACCAAAGCAAAATCAGATTGCTGTAGTGACGGTATTATAAGGTTTACTGTGCATTTGCGAAGTATGCTAACGAACGGCTCGGCAGGATTTTCCCAAGTTTATTTTGAATAAATATACCAGCGTCTTGAATTTTCTTTTCATCAATACCTGTTTCAATTCCTAAGCCATTCAAAAGATAAAGCACATCATTTGTAGCAACATTCCCCGCTGCTCCCGGGGCATATGGACAACCGCCTAACCCACCAATGGTGCTATCAAACCGGTTGATCCCATAATGCATCGACGTCATAATGTTTGCGATCGCCATTCCCCTCGTATCATGAAAATGTAAGATCAGCTTTTCTTTTGGATAATGTTTCATCAATACCTCGAGCAGCTGCTCAACCTGGGTAGGAACTGCAGTGCCAATCGTATCACCAAGTGAGAGATCATCAACACCAGAAGCAAATAAATGCTCGCATACAGTTAACACATTATCCGGAGTGATTTTCCCCTCATATGGACAATCAAAAACGGTTGAAACATAGCCAGTTACACGCTTGCCAGCTTGTTTTGCTTCCTGAATGACTTCATGCAGGATAGGATACGTAGCATCAATTGTTTTATTAATATTCTTCTGGTTATGTGTTTCGCTGGCTGACATAAAAACAGAAGCTGCATCGATTCCTGCCTCTAGCGCAAATTCTAAACCTTTCCTATTTGGAACAAGCGCCGAGTACAACACTCCCGCCTTTCGCTTGATTTGCTTTCCTACTTCACGTGCATCGGATAAAGCGGGTATCATTTTGGGATTAACAAAAGAAGTATATTCAATTTCTTTCACACCAGACTCTGATAGCATATTAATCCATGCAATCTTATCAGCAGTAGAAATCCATTTCTTTTCATTCTGCAAGCCGTCACGTGGTCCTACTTCTTTCAATTGGACAAACTTCGGTAAATGTTTCATTCAAGCCCTCCGTTCAATGTTAGAAACAAATTCATATTGCCTGAAAGAGGCATTTTAAACAGAGATATCAGTTCTGAATACGCTTACAAATATATTCCCTTATTACACATTGATTAACATCAACACATATACTAATCACAGAGAAAACCTTACAACCATTATATTCAACTATGTTTATTTTGATTCAACTTTGTTGAATATAGTATATAATAAATATTCAAACAAAGTCAATCCAAAAAGTATCTTTGTTAAATTGCTAAAAAGCCGCAACCCGATTTGGATCACAGCTTCTAGTAGGATTACATTTATTACTCCACATTACATAACCTTTCTCTAATTGAGAGCCGTCAAGTTATAATTGCAGCTCGATGGACTTTAAAGAAAAGAGTCTCCTATTTTATTAACAGACAAGTTATTCTCCCTCTAGCGGATTAGCAATAAGCCCCATAAATAAAATCGCGTCTGTTTCGTCGTCTGTTATGGCAATAAAGAATGGTCGGTTAACTTCCATATAAAATGGCTCTTCAATCGGTGCGGATGTTGTTTCCATTTCAACCGAAGTTGCAGCAGCCGCTTCTGTTCCTTTTTCATTTACATCAATAAATGTTTTTTGCTTTACCTGGCTAATCCAGAGTGGATCTTCCGATTTGATCATTGTTGAGAAATCTGCATTCTCTTCGTTAAATGCATCAGCCATTCCAAGCTTGCTCAACGTGTCATTTAGTATAGCTTCGTATTCTAATTGAAATTTTGGAAGTAGAATTGTTCCTTCCGTTTTCTGAAATTCCGATTTCCATGATTCCCAGTTTTCATTTGTTAATTGACTTTGGAAATCTTTAAGACTTGTATTTTCCTTTGGTAAAAATATGTTCATACTTATCGACTCATCTTCACCATATGGAAGGGCGATTGCCTGAAAATCTTCATTTTCCAAGTAAGCTAAATTCTCCTTTAGCGACATAAGCGGAACATCTTTTGTTGTGCCGTCAGCTAGATGAAACGCTCGATTTTCAGTTTGTTGTTTATCAAATTCATATGTCCAATTCCCATTAAAGTAAATTGCATTAACGAGAATTGTGACTAGATTGGGATCTAATGGGGCTTCGACAATGTCTTCAATTTTATCATTTGTTGCATCTTTTACCCATTTATTAATTTTCTCAGAGCTCTTCGTATCGTTTACATCCATCTCTTCTATTTCAGCATTAAAATAATCTCTATTATTTGCTGCAAATGTATCTTGGAATTGGAATTCATCGTTTAACCAAATTGAGTTTGCAATATTCAGTTCAACTTGTTCTGAATGCTTGTGGAGCAAAGACATTAGTGAAGCATTCGCCTGATTTAAAGCCTGCTTATCTACCCCTTCTGCCTGCAAAACTTTCGCAATTTCTCCTTTCGTCTCACCTTCTGCCCCATTGTATACCATGGATAATGCCATGAATAAACTCATTGGTGACATGAATAGGTTGCCATCTTCATCTGGCTCAACTTCTCTTAAAAGGTTGAATCCAAGTTCATTGTTAGGAGAAACAATTTGCTCATAATCATTCTCACCAAAGTCCACATCGCTCGAAATATCCAATTCATTTGTTGTGCCACAAGCACTAACCACTACTATAAAACCCAACAAAAACACAGAATATCCAATTATTTTTTTCATCCGCTCACCGCCCTTTATTCATTAGTCTAAAAAAGAGCCGAAAACGTTACAGACTATTTGCAGAAATTGTTAGAAATCTAAAACGGTGAAAAGAAAATATTATTAAGGTTGCCCTGTAACCATGAGAATCACTCTACTCCTCAACAGAGAATGTAAAAATGGTTTGTTTATCATATGTTTCTCCTGCTTGAAGTATTGCACTTGGAAACCCTTCATGATGCAAAGATGCCGGAGATGCTTGTGTTTCAAAGCAGACACCGAGGTATTGCCTTGATATGCCTTCTGCAAACCGAAGCCCATCCGTTAATGTATTCGAAGTATACATTACAACCCCAGGTTCATTCGTCTTAATTGTTAATACACGACCAGAATCAAAATCTTTCATAACAACTTGGTGAACTAACTTATGATTAAAAATAAAGTAATGATCATATCCATTGTTTGCAACTTGATTTTGCCAGCTTCTATCATTCAACCCCTGCCCTAATTCAATACCCTTTCGGAAATCGAAGGAAGTTCCTTCAACATGTTGCAGCATTCCAGTTGGCAGCATAGTGTCGTCTAATTCAGCAAAACGATTACTATCTAAAACAAGGTGATGGTTATGAATCGTCTTTTTTAAATCTCCACTCAAGTTAAAATAAGAATGATTGGTTAATGCAAGAGGTGTCGTCTGATCCGTTTCTGCCTTATACTGAATTGTAAACTGATTAGCATTATCTAAACTATATGTTACCTGAATACGTACACTTCCTGGAAACCCAGCCTCACCATCAACGCATTGATAACATAAATGTACACCTACGCGATTATTATCTTGAAAAGGATTTGCTTCCCATACAATTTGATTTAATCCAATCGAACCACCATGAAGGCAGGAATCTCCATCATTCGCATCAAGAGTATACGTTTTTCCATTTAATTGAAACGATGCTCCTTTAATTCTTCCCGCAACTCTGCCGATTAAAGCGCCTAGATAGAATGAATCTGCTCTATAATCCTGATAATCTTCAAAACCAAGGACTACATTTTCGAAGTTTCCATATTTATTAGGTACCTGAATCTTCGTGATGATACAACCATAATTCATAAATTCAACTGTCATCCCATTGTCATTGGTCAAGGTAAAAAGTTTCCACACTTGATCTTTATTCACATTGATATTGTTAACGTCCACCTTCATCTTTTTCTCCGATCTTCATTTTAAAGAGTGTTTGTCCAGATAAAATACTTCATATTGTTTTCGAAAATCCTACTAATCCCTTTCATAAACATCCACTCTCCGTTAATGAGAAATTAATTATTTAGTATGGTTTTATCTCGTTCACTACCTACATGACCGTTTGAAATATCCGATCTAATTCTTGACATGAACTTCTCATAGTTTAACAAGGTCACTGTTATAAACATTAAAATAATCATTACTAATGGAAAATAAATAAACATTGTTTTAATCGCATAGATTGCACCTACAGGTTGAACAGCAGCGTTTGCAACATAGCCACCAAATTCAAGAGCAAACCCCACCAGTGCAGCTGTCAATCCTTGTCCTATTTTCATACCTGCACTAGTTAAGCTAAATACCGATCCTTGTACCGGTACTCCAGATTTCCAATATACAATATCCCCAACATCTGCAACGATAGCGCTTAATCCAGCCTGTAAAAGAACTAGACCTAATGCGTTAATTACGGTTGCCACAACTAAACCAGTTAGATTTTCCGAGAAAAATATCATAAGACCAGTACCTAGTAGAGAAACCAACAATCCGGCATTAACACTTTTCCTAAGTCCATAAGCTCCAACAATTTGTGGAGCAAAGAATAACCCAATAATTAAAGGAAGTAAAGATGCTGTACTCAAAATTCCCATTACATTCGGATTATCAAAAATATAAGTTGCATAATAGATTCTTGCGCCTGTTTCCGTTTGTCTTAAATACCAAAGTAAATATAAAACAATCGCTAAAATGAAGTATTTATTGGTGAATAAAACTTTTAGTGTAGGTATAAAAGAAGTCTTTTGCTCTTTATTTTTCCTCTTAGCAACATTTCGCTCATTGACAAACCAACCCGTAATCATTAGCGGAACCGCACATAACACAGCAAAAATGGCTGCAGTCCACGTCCATCCCTGTTGCCCACCACCAAATGAAGTTACTAACACGGTCGTAAATGCACTAATGGATAATACGGCAATATTAGCAAAAATAAATCGGATGCTTCCTAATGAAACACGCTCTTTTTCATCTGTTGTCATAAACGATGTAAGTGATGAATAAGCAACATTATTCGCAGTGTAGAATATAACAGAGATCAGAAAGTAAACAACAAATACATAAATAATTTTCCATGTATCTCCGAATCCTCCTGGGACATTAAACAACAAGAACGTTAATAGCCCAAGTACCGGAGCAGTCATGAAAACCCACGGCTTTGCTTTTCCCCATCTCGAATTTGTGTTGTCAATAATCGTACCCATAAATATGTCGCTGAACCCATCAAAAATACGACAAACTAAAATAATGATACCAATAATCCCTGCACTGATTCCTACAGTATCAGTCATGTAAATCGTAATAAAAGATGCTATAAACGTCCAACTAAAGTTAGCACCAAAATCACCTATACCAAAAGTTAGCTTTTCAATCATTTTAAGCTTTGGTGTTCTTTCGAAACTTGTTTCTTTTGTGGCTTGTACATCTAATTTGAAATTCTCCATCTTAACCCCCGTCTATAAACCATTTCATATTATAATAGCGGTTACAAAATAATAGCGAATAACCTGATTCTATTTTATTCACTCATTTTGTTAATCGGAAAAGAGATTTCTATATTTAGTACTTTCAAATTGAATTTTATTAATATGTACCATTCATATCGCCTTCAAAAACATATTTTCGAAACTGTTTTTATAGTTATTATATCAACCTTAACTTACTTTTTCTATTGTATGAACAAAGTAAGTTACTAATTTATTTTAAGGATTTATTAAGTTAAAATAGACATACTTAATCTCTACGTGATACATTCAAAAAGAGTAAGGGATGCCTATATCGATAGAGTAAAAATTCATCCAAGCTGTATACTTTATATTTAATTCCACCGTATTTCTGAATTGATTCTATCCTTATGCATCGGATAGCTGGCCAGTTGGAATAATGGAATGAGTTCCTATACCATTAAATTGGATTTCTTTTTTATATAATAAGTCAGATTACAAGCTATCAACTTTATTGTTCTGCAACGTTTACCCACTGTTTTAATTCAGCCGATTCCTCTACTGCCTTCAATACCTGTTGGTTCTTTAATCCGTCCTTAAAATTTGGTTCTGGCTGGTAGTTATTAGCAATTCCATTTAAAAATTCGTGTACTAAATGGATAAATGTATGCTCATACCCAATAATATGTCCACTTGGCCAGTAAGCTCCTGCATATGGATGAATCTCTTCCGTGCAATTTATTAATCGAAACCCTTGTAATCCTGGCTCATCATTTGCGAAATAGACTTCAAGGTTATTCATATTTTCCATATCCCAACGAACAGAACCCTTCTCTCCATTAATTTCAAACTTATTTTTGTTCCGATTTCCACCTGCAAATCTAGTTGCTTCAAATGTTCCGAGAGCACCATTTTCAAATTTCGCTAAAAATAAAGCTGCATCATCGACTGTTACTTCACCTAAAGTGCTATTATTTGATTTTGCCTGAAGACCGCTGGACATTTCTCCCATAGGACGCTCTTTAATAAAGGTCTCCATCATCGAAACCACTTCTTTAAACTCGCCAACTAAAAATCGTGCTAAATCAATACTGTGTGCTCCTATATCACCAAGTGCCCCCGTTCCTGAAACTTCCTTTTTCAGACGCCAAACAAGTGGAAATTGGGGATCCATTATAAAATCTTGTAAATAATTTGCTCGGAAATGATAAATTCTTCCTAATCGACCCGCTTCGATTAGCTTTTTAGTAAACTGAACCGCTGGAGCAAAACGATAATTATGGCAAATCATATGGGTTACGCCGTTTTTTTGCACCGCTTCATACATTTGGTGCGCTTCTTCTAATGTGAGAGCAAGCGGCTTCTCTGTAATAATATGTTTTCCCGCCTCAGCCGCTGCGATTGCAATTTCTGCATGGGTATGATTTGGTGTTACAATGTCGATTACATCAATATCATCTCGTTCAACCAAACGACGCCAATCCGTTTCATATGATTCCCATCCCATTTTCTCGGCAGCTTCTTTTACAGTGGACTCGTTTCTGCCTGCAATCGCTTTTTGTACCGGTTTAATTTTTGTATCAAAGAAAAATGGCAGATCACGGTATGCATGACTGTGAGCCTTCCCCATGAACTGGTATCCAATCATTCCAATTCGAATTTCTTTTTGTTTTATGCCCACCATATTTCACCGACCCTTTCTTTTATTAGAATATTATTTAAAAATGCAGCGCTTTTTTGGAACCCCTCTTCAACTGACAGAAGACTATCTTCATGTTCAATGCTAATAGTGCCTTCATAGCCTACTAGCTGCAGAGTACTTATAATCTTCCTCCACATTTCCTCTCCATGACCATAACCAACCGTACGGAATATCCATGACCTGCTTAGCTCTTCACGATAAGATTTTGTATCGAGCATGCCATTAACCGCAGTGTTTTGTGCATCTATTGCTGTATCCTTTGCATGAAAGTGATACAAAGCATTATGTTCGGCAATTTCTTTTATGCAGGAAACTGGGTCCATCTGCTGCCAGAACAAATGACTTGGATCAAAATTAACTCCGATATTGACACCACATTCGTTTCGCAGACGTAATGCCGTTTCGTTATTGTATACTGCAAATCCCGGATGTGGCTCTATTGCTACACGAACATTATGCTTTGCTAAGAATTTACTTTGTTCTGACCAGTAAGGAATAAGTTTTTCCTTCCACTGCCATTCCAGTACTTCCGTGTGGTCCTCTGGCCAGGGACATGTTACCCAAACTGGAAAAAGAGAGCTATTCGATTCACCAGGACATCCTGAAAAGGTAATAACCGTTTCCACCTCAAGCATTAGAGCTAAACGTACGGTATTCTGAAACTGTTCATGATGCATATCAGAAATCTCTTTGTTCGGATGAAGTGGATTGCCGTGACAGCTTAGTGCACTTATTTTCAAACCTCGATCATCGATAGCTTTCATAAATTTATGGCGTTTACTTTCATCGCTTAATAGCTCTTTTGGGTTGCAATGAGCATCCCCTGGATAGCCACCAGTTCCTATTTCCACAGACTCCAATCCCATTTCAGCAATCATATCCAAAGCTTCCTCAAACTTTTTATCTCCAAATAAAACAGCAAAAACACCTAATTTCATTTTAACCGCTCCTTTTTAGTTTTATAGCGCTCATGTGTCTTAGATGTTTGGAAATGGTCTAGGTTGGTTACATGTACTAACTGGTTCATAATATCTGTTTGTTTCTGAAGCATTCTGGAAACCTTGAATAACATCTAAAACATGAAATGCAAGATCGCCGTTCGCACGCGGAGTCCTTCCTTCCATAATGGAAGAAGCCATATCGGCAATGCCTAGTCCTCTGCAATTATCGGTAAAATTGTGTGTTAAAGGGACCTCCGTCCAGCTATTCTCATCATACCTTCTTACATAAACAGGACCACCGAATGTATTCGGGTCAGGTACTACTAAACTTCCTTTTGACCCGTAGATTTCAATATTGGGTAAATGATGATGCCATGTATCAAAACTGGTAATTATTGAAGCAACTGCCCCACTTTCAAAATCAAGCACTCCATTAATTTGTGTCGGCGTATTTACTTTAATTTTTTCACCAAATCTTGGTTCACTTGTAATAGTTCTTTCACTGAACGTAATCTTTGTGGAACCAGCTACACGTTTAATAGGACCCATTAATGCAATTAATGCTGTAAGGTAGTATGGACCCATGTCTAACATTGGCCCCCCACCTTCTTGATAATAAAAATCAGGATTTGGATGCCACCTTTCATGTCCATGGTTCATCATGAAGGCGGTCGCAGAAACAGGTTCACCAATATAACCGTCATCAATAAGCTTCCTGCAAGTCTGTATACCACCACCTAGAAAAGTGTCTGGAGCGTTGCACACAAGCAAACCTTTGGCATTTGCTGTTTCTAATATTCTCAGTCCGTCCTCGCGTTTAACCGAAAGCGGTTTTTCACCATAAACATGTTTTCCTGATTCAAGAGCATCTAAGGCGATCTTTGCATGCACAAGTGGTGTAGTAAGATTAATAACTATATCAATCTCAGAATCTGCCAGCAGTTCCTCTGTTGTATAGGCTTTTGAAATATTGAATTCCTTTGCTCTTTGCCTTGCTAGATTTAGATCCAGGTCGGCACAAGCAACAATATCAAACTCCTTAAATCTTTTTGCGTTTGCAAAGTATATTTCACTGATTGTTCCACATCCAACAACTCCTGCTTTTAAGCTTTCCATAATCCACATCCAATCTTTTCGATAAAAAACTTTTTATCTGCTTGCCCAAATAAACCCTTTTCGCATTAAATTCATAACCTCTTTCATTCTCACAACCTCAGCAACATGTCCTAAAGAACAATAATAGACTTTCCCTTCCCCCCATTTTTTTGTCCATACTACTGGCATCTCTACTTCACCATTTGGCTGATGCGGACCATCCGCTACTGGAAATCTAGTTGTTGCAAGAACTTGAACAGCGGGATCCACATGCATATAATATTGTTCAGATACAACTGTAAAATCTTTCATGCCTTCTGTTAAAGGGTGATCAGGGTCTGAAATATGCACGTCGTACGTGACCCCGTCATTCCCTGGATGTGCTACCCATTGACCACCAACCATAAATTGATAATCTGTTTCCCAACGAAATGAATCACCTAAGCCACCATGCAATCCAGCTAAACCAGTGCCATTGGCAACGGCTTTAAGAAGAGGCTGCAGCTGTTCTTTCGTAATTGTGCCTTGTGTCCAGTTAGGAACAATTAAGTCATAACCGTTTAAGTCATCTTCTTCTAATGTTGTTAATGTATCTGTAACTTTCACATCAAATTTTTCTTCTGTAAGAATCTCAGCTAATATATTTGCTACCTCTCTAGGTTCATGTCCTTCCCAACCGCCTTGAAATAGTAAAGCTTTTTTCATAGTTTCACCTCTTCATAATTTTTTTATTATAAAAGTCACGAATCAACCACTACATTAGAGATAATGGAATGACTTATCTCCATGTCATAAGCATTACCGTATACTGGGATTCCAACCTACACCCTAGACCCCAGAGTAAGCTAAAAATCCACCATCAACAGGTACTGTAATACCTGTTACAAAACCAGACATATTCTCATCTATTAACCAGATTATTGTTCCTAAGAGATCTTCGGGAGCTCCAAACCGCCTCATCGGTGTATGTGTCATAATTTTCTTTGATCTTTCAGTAAGCGATCCATTCTCATTTGTTAACAGCCTTTTATTTTGTTCAGTTAGGAAAAAGCCTGGGGCGAGCGTATTGACTCTAATTCCGACATCTGCAAGATGAACAGCTAACCATTGGGTTATATTTTCAACTCCTGCTTTGGCCGCGCTGTATGCTGGAACTTTCGTCATTGGAGATGGTGCGCTCATTGATGACATATTAATGACTACAGCACCTTTGCGATGTATCATATTTTTTGCAAAAACTTGTGTAGGGAGTATTGTTCCTAGTAAATTTAAATCAAATACATACTGAAAACCTTCAGGAGCCAGATCAAAAAAGGTGAACAAATCATTATTATCGATGTCCTCAGCATTCAGGGTTTCATGTGTTGTGGTTCCTTTTGGATGATTTCCACCAGCCCCATTAATTAAAATGTCATATGTACCAAAAGTTTCTGTAATCATTTGCTCAGCTTTCCTTAAACTTTTTATATCCAGTACATCACAAGAAACCCCAAGCGCTTCTCCACCAATATTTTTAATGGCTTGCACAACAGCATCAGCTTTTTCCTGACTTCTTCCTAATATCGCAACCTTCACACCTTGTCTGCCTAATTCCCTAGCCATAGCGCTGCATAAGACGCCACTTCCGCCGGTGATAACTGCTACCTTGTCCTTTAAATTCTCATTTTGTTGCAACATATGATTCAGCCTCCTTTCCAGATCGTACAAAGCTATCCCAAATCCCCAAAAGGTACATGATTCCCATGGCACGGTCATATAGCCCATAGCCCGGTCGGCAGTTTTCATTCCATACTTGCCTTCCGTGATCCGGTCGTAAATAACCTGTAAAACCTGTTTCATAGAATGCATGCATGATTCCATAAATGTCAATTGAACCATCCGTTGTACGGTGCGATGTTTCGATAAAATCTCCGTTTTCATATGTTTTAATATTACGTACATGAGCAAATGGTATGCGATCTGCAAATGTTCTGACCATCTCAGCAATATCATTATCTGAGCGTACCCCTAACGAACCACTACATAGAGTTAGACCATTTGCAGGACTGTCCATTATACGTAAAACTCTCGCCAAATTTGTTTTGTTCGTAATAATTCTCGGCAATCCAAACACAGTAAATGGTGGATCATCAGGATGAATGGCGAGCTTGATTTCACTTTTTTCTGCAGCTGGGATAACCCGTTCGAGAAAGTATTGCAGATTTCTCCATAAATTTTCCTCGGTTACTTCTTTATACTGTTCAAACAAATCCGATAGCAGTTCCAGTCTCTCTGGCTCCCAGCCCGGCATCGTAAACTCATAATTGTGAGAAATAGTCTTCACCAATTCCATCGGATCCAAGTCAGCAACTTTATGATGTTCATAAAAAAGTGCAGTTGATCCATCTTCAAGCTTTTTAGACAATTCTGTTCGCACCCAGTCAAATACCGGCATGAAATTATAGCAGATAACCTTAACACCAGCTTGTGATAGGTTTTCAATTGTTTGAATAAAAGTATCTATATACATATCTCTTGAAGGCAGCCCAAGCTTAATATCTTCATGAATATTCACACTCTCGACCACATCCATATGAAGTCCAGCATCATCTGCCTGCTGTTTTACTTCCAGTATCTTTTCAAGCGGCCAGACTTCTCCTGCTGGAAGATCATGAAGTGCCCAAACAATTCCTTCGACACCAGGTATTTGTTTGATATAGTCTAATGGGACGGTGTCATTTCCTTCACCAAACCAGCGAAATACCATCTTCATTTTTACATCCTCCTTTATACGTTGTTAGACATCTTTGTTTTATCATCACTAAACAAGATAATCAGCATGTATCGGCACGATTTTATTTAAGGAAATTATTCTTTTTCTGCCCCTAATACAATCCCTTTAACAAAATACTTTTGCAGAAATGGATACACAATTAACATCGGCAATGCTGTTATAAAAATTTGCGCAGCCTCGACCGTACGCTGGGACATATTTCGCAATGTTTCCGGATCTGCAATATTACTCAGATCTTTCTTTACAACAATCGATTGCAAAAATGTTTGCAGGGGATAATTTGCTTCATTTGTCATATAAATCATTCCATCAAACCACTGGTTCCAATGGAACACCATTGTGAACAAGGTAACTGTTGCAATAGCTGGTACAGCAATCGGCAGATAAATTTTTAAAAAAATCGTGAAATGTCCTGCGCCATCTAAAAATGCCGATTCTTCCAATGCTTTTGGAACAGAAGTGCGGAAGAAATTTACTAGTAATATTAAGTTAAATGCATTAATTGCTGTTGGTAAAACGAGCGCCCATATCGTATCGGTCAGCCCCAAGTTCGTCACAAGAATATAGGTTGGAACTAACCCGCCATTAAATAGCATCGTGAACACAAAAAACCACATATATATTTTTCTGCCTTTGAATTCATGATCATCTTTGGCTAATGCATATGCAGCACAAAGCAAGACACCCATGGAGATTGCTGTGCCTAAAACAACACGAACCACCGATAACCCAAATGACCTCAAAAAGTTACTATTCCCGATTGTTTTTTCATAGGCATCCAAAGTAAAGTCAACAGGCCATAATGTAACAAGGTTTCCAGAAGCAGCTGCACTGCCACTTAAAGAAACTGCAAAAATATGAATAAGCGGCAACATACATAGCAATGCAAAGATTGATAGAAACGTATAATTGAATACCGTAAAAATCTTGTACCCTTTTGTTTTGTATTGCATCGTTCACCCTCCTAGAAAATCCTGTAATTTGCATACTTATAAGCTAACCGATAACCAATAACAATTAAGATCAAGCTAATGAAGGATTTAAATAACCCTACTGCCGCACCATAACTGAAATTCCCATCAATTAAACCAACTCGATAAACATAAGTATCAATAATGTCACCAGTTTCATATACAAGCGGATTATAAAGGTTAAAAATTTGGTCAAATCCTGCATTAAGGA
The DNA here is from genome assembly GCF_038002145.1 of Oceanobacillus sp. FSL W7-1309. Classification (NCBI taxonomy): domain Bacteria; kingdom Bacillati; phylum Bacillota; class Bacilli; order Caryophanales; family Bacillaceae; genus Oceanobacillus; species Oceanobacillus sp. FSL W7-1309. The sequence continues at coordinate 183,951 of NZ_JBBOBX010000002.1, read as the reverse complement.
TATTTCCCAGTGATATTGTCCCAACGACAATTATAATTGGCAGCATTGCAGGTAAAGTGACATAAAGTGTTTGTTTCCATCGATTCGCCCCATCAATTGCAGCTGCTTCATAGAGATTCGGATTAACAGCTGTTATCGCTGCCAAAAATACGATGGTATTGAATCCAGTCTCCTTCCAAATATCTGTCATAATAATAGTTGAGCGAAACCATTCATTACTTCCAAGAAAAAAGATTGGGTTTATACCAAATAACCCCAGCACATTATTAATAAGTCCACCATCTGGTGACAAAATATCAATCAAAATACCGCCCAAAATAACCCAAGAAAGGAAATATGGCAGATAGATAACCGTTTGAATTGTGCGTTTAAATTTCATTCGATAGATTTCATTCAGCAGTAATGCGATCGTAATCGGAACAATGATTCCTGTAATTAATTTCATTACAGAAATAATTAATGTATTCCAAATAACTTGTCTCGCATAATCAAACTCAAACATTGCTCTAAAATGTTCGAACCCGACCCACTCGGAACCAAAAAATCCAAGCCATGGCTTAAAATCCTGGAATGCCATGACAATACCTGCCATGGGTCCATATTGAAAAACAAGCGCTAAAATTACTCCAGGTATTAATAATACATGCAATGGCCAGTTGTTCCGGAAGGCCCATTTTTGTTTCCTCTTTTTATTTTTCTGTTTTTCTGGAGCCAGCTTTAATTTTGCTTTCATATGACTTTCTTTAATTGCTGTGTCCTTAACCTCCATACTAACTCCTCCTCTACTAGACTGTTACTAGTTGTATAAAGGAAGGTTCGAACTATAATCTACATCCATTAGAAAGGTTTGGTGCGTATACGCATTTTTTAAAACTGAGGAAGGGAAAAAGAAAACGCACACTTCCTAAGCAAAGCTTTTGCAACGTTCACTTTCAATCTTTAAGCAATCGGTTAATGTTCCAACCTCATCATACGTCCGTCCGCACCTTTTATTTTCTCGAGATTATCAATCAGTGACGTTTTTATATAGTTCGCACCTAAAATTTATCTGCAATTTTATTGAACGGAATTGTACCATTCATTTACTTCTGTCGTAACTTGTTCTCCGCCAGTACTTTTCCATCTTTCAACAAAGTCATCGAAAGCATCTATCGATTCGTTGCCGTAAACAATATTTGCGAATATTTCTAGTTCCATTCGTTCCAGATTCTCCCAGCTCTTAATCATTGTTTCTGTTGGAGGACCAGTAAACAAATTTTCAACACGTATATCATTTTGCTGGTTTACAAGTGCAGCTGCTTCTACATATTCAGGTTCTCTTCCAGCCAGACTAGCTTCATATGCACTTTCTGGAGCTCTTTCTGTCTCATGAAATTCTTCTAAAATACCGTACATTTGATATGGTATAGCAGGAACATTGGTTGGTAAGAAATAGCGCCCGGGGTCAACCTTTTGCTCACCCGTGATTTCTTCTATACCTGCAGCATCATAAACAGGATCACCATCTTGCATCACATAATCATAGCCTTCAAATAAACCATTTTCGAAATAATCTGATTCACCAAATGTATATCCATATATTGCGTCCAGATATTCGAAGTATTTATCCATATGCTCAAACTCAGTGCTGAATAAGAAAGATCCTGTCATCAATCGTTCACCTTTTCGCCCTGCCTCACCATCTATTCCTTCTGGAAGAGCATATGGTTTTACAACCGCATCTGGATTATTCGAGAATAAATCACCAATTGGATAGTCGAAAGCCCATGGGGGTGCAATAATAATCCCGGATTTTCCAGCGATAAAGCTTTGCTGTGCCTGGTCTTCAGGTTCAATAGCAATTTCTTTTGATAGGTATCCTTTTTCAAACCATTCATTTAGTTTTGCTAAAGCATCTTTCATATTTGGCTGGATAGAACCATATTGAATGGAACCATCTTCTGCTTCACTCCACAAACCTGGCATAAAATTACCATATGATCCGAAAATAAAAGATGTATCCCCTACATTAGTACGTCCAAAACCAACGTCACCAGCTGATAGGGTAATTCCAATAGTATCGTCTGCTCCATTTCCATCCGGATCCTCATGAACGAAAATTTCCATGACTTCTTCCAGTTCTTCAATTGTTTTTGGAGCTTCTAAGTTAAATTCATCTAGCCAATCCTGACGTACATACATCACTGTATCGGATCCGTTCCCTCCCGAAAGACGAGGTATTCCATATCGTACACCATCTACCGTTGCCTGATAGAATGCTTCTGGAAATTGCTCAAATAACTCTTTCAGTCTAGGGGAAGCATGTTCTTCAATCGCATCATCAATTGACATCACTCTTCCAGATTCAATTAAATCCGAAATCATTTGTGCATCTGTTACCTGGAAAACATCCGGTAATGGTTCGTTCGCAGACATTGCTAAACGCAACTGCTGATTATATTGCTCATCATTTGGCCGTGTCCATAAAGTGTTAAACTTTATGCCAAGCTCATCTTCAGCCCATTGAGTAACAACATTATTGTTGACATCCTCCCCGTCTTTAAAAACGGTCCCATCATCAAGCGTACGAACTGTCGTAATAATAGGATTTCCATCTTCGGTTTCTGTTTCTTGTTTTTGCATACATCCTGCGATAAGTAACATTGAAATTATCGTAATTCCAATTAAAGCAAATGACTTTTTAAACATCTGGTTTCCTCCCTTTAATAAATAGTTCGATGTTCTCTATAACTAAAACCAACCGACTAACCTGCAGCTTCTTCCATCCCCCCTTTCCAATACTTTTTTCCTTTCATATTTCTTCTGGGTCAAAAATGCTGTCGCTAATTTCCAATTTTGCTCGACAGCCTCACAAATAAAAGCGTTTACATAATTGTGATTACTTTAGGCGAAGATTCTCCATTTCGTTAGCTATCAAATTAAATGGAAGCCTGATCACAAAGCACCAAGTATATGAAAATAGTTTCAATATTTAAGTACTGCTGAAGTCTATCATTTAGATTTGTTACAATATTCTTTCACCTTTCAAAGGGATTTTAACATAAAATTTCAACTTAGTCTATCGAATGGACGAACAAAGTGTTAAAATAATATAGAGGTGATGATGATGATAGAAAGAAAAGGCATATTAGGTATCATATATCTTACAATGGAGTGGATAACCAGGATTGCCTACTTGAATATTCTATGGGTATTATTTACTGTTCTTGGTTTGATTGTTACTGGATTTGCACCTGCAACAACTTCTATGTTTACACTTACACGAAAGTGGTTGAAGGGAAATACGGATGATAAAATACTACCTATTTTTTGGAACACGTATAAAAGAGAATTTGTAAAATCGAATCTACTTATTTGGCCATTACTTATAGCTGGTTACATATTGTATATTGACTATCAGTATATAATGTTAGTAGATGGTCAGCTGTTTTTTGTTTTATTAGTAGTGTTTGTTAATATTCTCATTTTATATTTAATTACTATACTTTATATTTTTCCAACCTATGTTCATTTTAAGTTCAAGAATATATTCCAATACTACAAAAATGCATTTATACTTGGTTTTTCTTCTCCATTCATTACTTTTTCTATGCTAATATCTCTTTTTATTATTGGTCTGGTCATGGAGAAAATCCCTGGGCTTATTCCTTTTTTCTTAGTAGCAAGTTCTAGTTTAGTACTTACGTGGTACGCAAACCGTTCCTTTATTAAAGCAGAAAAAAGGGTCAATTAATCTAAATGGCCACCCTATCTCAGGACATACGTCTTTCTAAATCTGCATGTGTCCATACACCAATGACCAGCGATTGGGTGGCTCCATTCTAATTCAGCCTTCTATTTTTTCTAAGTTCATACACGATACTCCTAATAAATTTTTCTGTTTTTATCATCGGAAATCCCAGATTTGCGATAAAAATACGTATTGATTTGATCTCTCCATTCTTTGGCATTTTCCAGCTGCATGTGGAACCGTTCTTTAACATTCTCGAAAATAACCTTATCAATAAGTCCGTCTAAATCATTCCACTTTTGAATAAACTCTTTTAGCTCTTCTACTCCTTCAAAATGCGTATTATAAATATGCTGTATTACAGTTTCACCAGAATGGAGCACATATGTGTATGGTACATGATGGAAAAACAGTAATAACTCATCTGGACATGTTTCTAATGAATTAAAAGTTTCAGCATTTTGGGGAAAATATTGAGACGTATAGCCAGTACCGGTTTCAACAGTGCGATCCACGCCAATCCCGTGACAATCTGCAAAATGATAAGTTCCCCACTTCGAATATTCATAACCATCAACATTTGGACCATAGTGATGACCAGGATTTACCATCCAGCCCACACCAAGAGGTGCCGTATAATTTTCATAGGTTTTCCAGGAGTTGAGCAGGATATAGGTGATATTTTCGACAACTTGATCATTCTGTCCAAAGGTCAAATATATCCACTCTTTCGTAATTTCCTCTGTCGTCAAATCAGGGTTCCAAGTTAAACGACCATAACCATATAAATTCGCCTGTGCCAATGTATGACCTGTCCAATTGATATCATTTCCAATATTTGATACTGCTGCAATTCCGCTATAATTATTCTTGAATACGCTGCCATTAACAATATCTTTAATTTTAGTTCCCTGCCCTTTGGCATACGTGTCAAATTCGAGTATTTCCTTCCATTGTGGAACCAGATAACATACGTCTTTTTGCTGACCAGTATATTCCTGAGTAACCTGCAGCTCTATGAATTGATTTGTTTTTTCTAAAGCACCCAATAATGGCGAGATACCTTCTCTCACCTGAAAATCCATTGGTCCATTTTTAATCTGCAATATAACATTGTCAAGAAACTCTCCATCAATTGGTGTGAAATGATCATAAGCTGCTCGTGCACGATCCGTTTCCTTATCCCGCCAATCCTGCAAATTATTATAAACAAAGCAGCGCCAGATGACGATACCATTAAATGGCTTTAATGCTTCTGCGAGGACATTTGCACCATCTGCATGATTCCTGCCGTATGAAAATGGGCCAGGGCGATTTTCAGAATCTGCTTTTACCACAAACCCACCAAAGTCAGGGATATATTTATAGATTTCCGCTACCTTCTGTTTCCACCAATTCTGCACATTTTCATCTAATGGATCGGCTGTCTCTAAACTCCCCAATACAATCGGGCTTGCATAATTGATGCTTAGATATATGGTAATTCCGTAAGCTCTAAAGACTTCTGCGATATTTTTCACCTTGGGAAGGTACTTTTCAGTAATGATATTTGTTTCCTCGTCCCATACATTTACGTTATTAATAGAAATGGCATTCATCCCAATGGAAGATAATAACCTTGCGTAATCTTTCACACGTTCTAAATTATCGGTAATATTATCGTTAACATAAAATATTGAGTTTCCTGCATACCCGCGTTCAATGGAACCATCAATATTATCCCACTGATTTATCATCCGAAATTGATTTTTAGGCGCGTCCTTTATATGAAGATCTTCCAGCGATGCTTTGGTTTGTATTAAACGTAATAAATGATAAGTAGCATATAAAATTCCTTTATCGGTTTTTCCAATCAATAAAATTTGCTGTTTCTCATTGTTATTTACTGTTTTTATTACATATCCTTCCTCGTTCACATCTTCAAGCAAATCGGAAGAAAGTCCGTATTCTTCTAAATGAATATGCCTGTACGTTCCGAGAATAATAGAAGTTCGATCCAACGTTTCTTCATTAATGTCTGGAGTCTTCTCAAGCATTGATTCTGCTGCCCAGATAATTTCATTAACCGCTGATTTTGTAATTTTAGTATCGGTCGCAACACCAATTGCAGTAAACCATTTCAGATATAATTTACGGTCAATGTCTTCAATCTTGTCATATTGCAGCCATGCACGATAACTTTTTAGAGTTCGTTCGTTTTTGATTGTTTGTTCCAACATTTACTTTTCTCCCCCTTTTGTTTAATCGAACATCATAGTTAACCAAAGCTTCTACCTACTACGAATATTGCGCATATTCATTGCGTCAAATTACCTTTCATAACTTACTCCTTTCGCTAGCTCACTGCCGTTAATTTTTCTTCTTGTCTTACTTATACTGCCTATTTTGAGTTGGTTTATTTTAGGGTGGGGATAACTGATTTTATCCAGCTATTAGCCATTAGCATATTACCGACAGAATTCATGTGTACACCATCTATCGTTAATGGATATCCACTATTTGTCATTACATAATCAATGAAATCCTGATGGGTCGGAATGAGAATAGCTCGATGTTTATCTGCTAAACGTCGAACAATCTCAACATAGATTTTTAACTTTTCATTTCCTGCCGAATTTAATTCTTCTTCTATTAGTGTTGGCTCCATTAATACAAGGGTGGCATTGGTTTCTTCCCGAGCCTGCATCAATAATTCATTATAGATGCTTGCAAATTCTTCTGGATAGATTTGCTTTAAACCCGGATTGTCTAATTGACGCCATACGTCATTCACACCAATTGATATCGAAAGAATTTCTGGATTACATTTAAGAACATCTTTATCCCATCGTTCTTCTAAATCTATCACCCTGTTTCCACTTATACCCTTATTAAAAACCTCAAAAGAATTAGGATAAATTGCTTGCAAATAATCATGTATGATTCGAACATAACCAGTTCCGAGCTTCGCTTTATCCTCATGAAGTCCTGATTCTGTAATACTGTCTCCGATGAATAAAATGCGTTTTTTATTCACACGTAACACTCCTTATTATGCGATGAACTGAATGTACCATTGTAATAAAGCACAATTCATCCGATTTCCTCATTTTTTAGAAACGAAACCAGGAAAAAGTATTTACATTTAATAAAACACAGCAATGTTTGATACACAAAATAACAACCCGAAATATACTTCGCACCTCAAGAGGCTACTGGTTAGGCTCGTTGCGCTGGTTGCTGTTGCCTCTCGAGAAGAATCGCAATGCTAAGTATTCTGCCTATTGAAAGTTAAACTTGATTTATGTCCACTTTGTATTTTAATTAGTTACGATAGTTCATTAACTTCTTGTTTAATTCTCTCGTTTTACCATAAATCTCTTTATAAATCTCAAACAAGCCTTTATATTTTCCAACATTTTCTTGAATCGGTTGATAAACCATATCTTCTTTCAAGAACTCAGCGGCACAATCTTTTAAAGTATCAAACCACCCACAGCCGTATGCAGCAAGCATCGCAGCCCCCATCCCTGGTCCTTGTTCGCTTTGCAGCTTCACGATGCGCGCATTAAAAATGTCTGCTTGCATCTGTAACCAGGATTCATTTTTGGCTCCTCCTCCAATTGAAATGACTGTATCTATGTTTTTTCCATTCCTACGGAAAATTTCGATCGATTCATTTAAAGAGAATGTGATACCTTCTAATACTGCCCGGGTAAAATGCTTTCTTTCATGAGATGCATCTATACCAATGAAACTACCACGTATATTAGCATCCACATGGGGGGTTCTTTCTCCTACAATATATGGCGTGAAGATTAGACCATTTGAGCCAACCGGCACTGTATCAACATCCTTCAATAACAATTCAAAACTAATATCTTTGGCAAAGTTATCTTTAAACCAGGACAAGCTATAGCCTGCTGCAAGCGTCACACCCATTGTGTAATACACATCCGGTGCGGCATGATTAAAATAGTGAACTTTTCCATCAAAGTCTTTGTCACTATTTGCTTCATACGATAATACAACACCAGATGTTCCCGTACTTGCTAATGTTTTACCATCCTCTAAAATCCCAGAACCAATTGCACCACATGCATTGTCTGCTCCCCCTGCAAATACTCTTGTTCTCGCGCTTAATCCTGTCGCTTCTATGATTGCTTCTGTGAAACCTCCTACATTATCATGGGAGTCAATAAGCGGTGGACAGATCTCCAGGTCAATTCCTAAATAATTACAGATTTCTTTGCTCCAACTTTTTTCTGCCATATCTAAAAGCAATGTCCCGGCAGCATCGGAATAGTCCATATGCAGCTGCCCAGTTAACTTATAACGAACATAATCCTTTGGCAGCACAAATGTCTTTACTTTTTCAAAAATGTCTGGCTCATGGTTTTTCACCCATAGAATCTTTGGCAATGTGAAGCCTTCGAGCGCAGGATTTTTTGTGATTTCCAACAGGCGATCTTTACCCACTTTTTCATATATTTCTTCACATTCCTTGGTTGTACGGGTATCATTCCACAGAATCGCATTTCGTAATACTTCGTTATTTTCATCGAGCAATACTAAACCATGCATTTGACCAGAAAAACTGATACCTTCAATATCTTCTGGACTTCCTTTAAAACCTGTCAATAATTCGGATAATCCACTAACCGTTTGTTCTACCCATTGATTTGGATCTTGTTCACTATAACCGACCTTTTCCTGGATGAGTGGATAAGACCTGGAAACTTCCTTAGCTACTTTTCCATGCTGATTGACCAATAGGATTTTAACAGCACTTGTCCCTAAGTCTACCCCGATTATATATTTCATGCTAAACATCTCCTGCATCTAAATATGTTATTAGAGACGAAGGCGTTCTTCCATCATCTTCGTCCCTCCTAATTTATTTATAACGAATTAGTAATATATTATTCCCCAGCAACTGTTGTTAATAGGTATTGGTTAATCGTAGCTTTGATTCTTTCTAGTTTGCCAGATTCATTCTTTATCTCTGTTAATCCTAACGCATATTCTTCTAGTTTCTGAAGAGTGGTGTTTCCTTCTGCAATATCTCGTCCGATACCTTCCTGATAGGAGTGATAGCGTTCTGCAATGATATTTTCTAATACATTATCTTCGAGTAAACGATGGGCCACTTTTAACCCAACCGCAAAGCTGTCCATTCCTGCTATATGCGCGTGGAATAAATCATCCGGGGTAAATGAACCGCGGCGCACTTTCGCATCAAAGTTCAAGCCGCCCCTGCCTAATCCACCATTTTTCAAAATCTCGTACATGGCTAGTACGGTCATGTTCAGATCGGTCGGAAATTCATCCGTATCCCAGCCAAGCAACGGATGGCCTTGGTTTGCGTCCACCGACCCTAACATTTGATGAATCCGCGCATAATGCAGTTCATGCTCAAACGTATGACCTGCTAATGTGGCATGGTTTGCTTCAATATTAAACTTGAATACATCTTGCAATCCATAGTGCTGTAAAAAGGCGAAGCCGCTCGCTACATCAAAATCATATTGATGTGACGTTGGTTCTTTTGGCTTTGGCTCGATCAGAAATTGTGCATCAAAGCCAATCTCCTTCGCATAATCGTTTGCCATATGGAAAAGTCGTCCCAAGTTATCCATTTCCAATTTCATATCCGTGTTGAGAAGTGTTTCATAGCCTTCACGCCCACCCCAAAACACGTAGTTTTCTGCACCAAGCTCTTTCCCTACTTCCAATCCTTTTTTCACTTTAGCTGCTGCATAGGCAAAAACATCAGCATTGCTCGCTGATCCGGCTCCATGAACAAAACGCGGATGGCTGAAGTTATTGACTGTATTCCACAGTAACTTCGTTTTACTATCTTTCATATAGTCTTTTATCATGGCGACAATCGTATCTAGATTCTCATTTGATTCCTTTAATGTATCCCCTTCTGGCGCGATGTCCACATCATGGAAACAGAAAAATGGCACATTCAGTTTTTCAAAGAATTCAAATGCGGCTTCCACACGTGCCTTGGCAAGATCCATTCCCGTATACTTATCCCATGGACGAATCGCTGTTCCCGTACCAAACGGATCAGATAAATCTTCCGTGAAGGTATGCCAGTATGCAACACCAAACCGCAAGATTTCTTCCATTGTTTTTTCTCCGATTTTTTCTTCCGGATTATAGAATTTGAATGCGAATGGATTTGTTGATTTTGAACCTTCATATTGAATTTTATTTACATTACTAAAATAAGACATTGTTTACATCCTCCTATATTATGGTAGTAGTTTTAAAAAGATACAATTGTAAATGCTTTCATGTTATAATTATAGCATCGTTTAATTTGTTCGTCTATCGGATGAACAAAGTTTATTTTCAAAAATTATTTAATCCTAATTACTGAGATTTTCTATGAAACTATTTAAAGTTGTAGCAGACAAATTACTCGTTTTTTTCTGTGGGATAAAAAAATTCGCTTTAACCTATATCTAGTCCTTTAAGGAGGTCATTCATTTGAACAGTAAAACAAACACTATCTATCAAATATTGGAATGGATTACAAAATTTGCTTATGTCAACCTGTTATGGATTGTTTTCACTTTTGCCGGCTGTGTTGTACTTGGTTTTTATCCAGCCACCATTGCTATGTTCGCGATGGTTCGCGACTGGTTGCGCGGCAAATCTGACCTCCCTGTTTTAAAAACGTTTTGGGTATATTACAAACGTGACTTTCTTAAGAGCAACATCTTGGGATTGTTCATCAATATTCTGTTTGTCTTTATTATTACTGATATTTACTATATCCAGGTCAGTATGAATGAAACCCTATCCTGGACACATATTCCATTATTCGCATTTATGCTTTTGGTTGCCTTGTTTTTATTTTATATTTTTCCTAGTTTTGTACACTATGATTTAAAGGTAGGACAACTAATGAAAAATGCATTACTAATTATGATCATCAGTCCAATACATAGCTTTTTCATGTTAGTATGCATCGTTTCAACTTTTTTCATCATGCGTGCTGTTCCAGCTTTATTTTTTATTTTCGGTAGTGTTACGTACGCCTTCATTACTACGTGGCTCAGTTTACATGCTTTTCATAGGATACAAGATAAAAAAGGTTAAAAACTGTAAGACCACCTCTTCCTTCCTATTATAATAATGAGGTGGTCTCCTTTACTAGCTCCACAGTGGCAGCCCATTCCATATCTTTCCATATATGGACTACTAACCTTTAACTGCACTTGCTGTAATTCCCTCCATAATCTTATTACTGAAGAAAAGAAAAGCAACAATAATAGGCAGCACACTGATAACCAACGTAGCTCCAATTGCTCCCCAATCTGTCATGTACTGTCCAATAAAATTCTGAATACCAACTGTAAGTGTCTTATATTTTTCAGAACTGATGAATGTATTAACAAATACAAATTCATTCCAGTTATAAATCATATTGATAATGACAGTTGTGGACATGATCGGCGCCGATATTGGCAGAATGATTCGGAAAAACAAGCGATGAATGGAACTTCCATCAATGATTGCAGCTTCTTCTATTTCACGAGGGATCGTTGTATAGAAGCCTAGTAAAATCATTACAGTAATAGGTAAATTGTATGTTATATATGTAATGACAATGGATAATGGATTATCGATTAAATTAACATTTAAAAACATGTTATATAAAGGTATTAATGCGGAATGAATCGGAATCATTAGGCCCACCATTATCACTCCTAATACAAGTCCGCTATACTTCCATTTCATCCTTGTTATCGCAAATGTTGCCATACTTGCTATTAATATAGTAAGAACTGTTGCTAGTGCAGTAATCCAAATACTATTCCAAAAATAAACACCAATTCCGCCCTCAAACACTTTTAAATAATTTCCCCATTTAGGGTCTAAAGGTACCGCAAAAGGATTGCCAGCGAAAATCTCTTGATTTGTCTTTAATGAGAACATAAACAGCCATATGATCGGAAAGATTTGAAATACAGCGACAAGCGCTAAACAAATATAAAGTAGTATATAACCGATTCGTCGCATGATAGAAGCCTCCTGTTAATATTGAATTTCATCTTTATTAGCTGTTATTTTACGTATAATTACTGTAACAATTAAGGTTATAATCAATAGCAAGAATCCTATTGCACTACCATAACCAAAGTTATAGCTTGAGAATGCTAGTTTATACATATAGGATGCCATTACTTCGCTTGCTCCGTTTGGTCCGCCGCCTGTCATCACATAGATTAAATCAAAGTATTTCAACGACCCAACAATTGATAAAACAATAGTCACCTTAAATACATTCATAATTAAGGGAACTTTAATCTTTAACGCAATTTGCAGTGGCGTTGCTCCATCAATTTTTGCTGCTTCGATTAACGATTCAGGAATGTTTTTTAAAGCAGCATAATAAATCAAAATGTAAAATCCAGCATATTGCCAAATGATTGGAACAAAAATCGCGTAAAGAACAATAGAGGGATCAGCTAACCATGCTGGTGGATTTTCAATGCCTAAACCTACTAAAATACTATTTAGCATCCCGTTTGAAGGATTATAAACTTTAATCCATAACTGTGCAATTGCAACTGAAGATAGAAGCATTGGTATTAGATAGATCTTTCTTAAGAGACTAGCACCTTTAATTTTGGAAGCTAATATCAGAGCAACAGCTAAATATCCAATTAAACTACATGCAGAAAATAAAGCTAGTAAGAACGAATGTAATGTACTATCCCAAAACTTTGAATCTTGTACTGCAGTTATATAATTATCTAACCCAATAAATTCCATTGTTCCAATACCATCCCAATCCATTAACCCAAAATATCCTGAAAGAATTAACGGAATAACAATTAGAACGGCAATTAACAGGAGTGCAGGAAACGTATATAAGAAAATAATCCATTTATTGGACATAACTTTATTCATACCATTCAACCCCATAGTCTATTTAGAGTGGAAAAGGACAATCCTGTGGAAGAATTTGCCCTTTTCTATTCAATTTTGGCAGATACTAATCTTCTGCTGAAAGTGTGTCTTCATGTGTTTTAGCAAATTCCTCCGCTGTTATTTCCCCGCCAAATAACGCTTGAATCATGTCCAAGTGTACTTGGGCAGCACTTGCACTCATTTGAACATCTGCATATAATGTAATATTTGTTGCTTCATTTAAATCATTTAACACATCGACATACATTTCCGGAAGCTCTAATGAATCTGCATCAACTTTGGTTGCAGGAATTATTCCAACCTCTGTTACGGCTCTTTCCCCCCATTGCTGAACGAAATAAGAAGCAAATTCTTTAGCATCTTCTTTAACATCAGAGTTTTCTGACACAAATAATCCAACTCCTGGACCACCTACATAGCTGTTTGGATCCCCACTTCCAGCTACAGTTGGAAATTTAAAATAACCTACTGAATCTCTAAATTCTTGTGGTACATCTTCATTAGTGGTAAAATTCGGAAGGTCCCAAGTTGCGATTAAATACATTGCCGCTTGCTCTCCCATAAACATACTTTTCGCTTCTTCATCTGCAAGACCATTAAATCCTTGAACAAATGCATCTGAATCAACGAGACTTTGGATTTCTTCTGCAGCTTGTACTAAAGCAGGATCTTCAAAAGATCCTTCACGATTAATTGCTTGGGTTAAAATATCTTCCTCTCCAGCAAATCGATCAGCTAAATACATATACCACATGGATCCTGTCCATGCATCTCTATTACCAAGTGCGATTGGATTAACGCCATTCTTATTTAACGTGTCAATAATTTCATATAATTCATCCATTGTTTGTGGCTCTTCTAAACTATACTCATCAAAAATAGCTTTGTTATAAAAAATTGTAGAAATATTTAACTCCAATGGCAGTCCATAAGCTGTTTCATCTATAGAAAACGCTTCTGCAGTACCAGGTACAAAACTATCTGATAAATCGCTTTCAATAATATCATCAACTGATGCAAACATATTTCCATTCACATAAGGTTCCATGTAACCTGCCGCCCATGTCATACCAACATCAGGCAGTTCATTTGATGTAGATAATACTTTAATCTTATCTTTATATTGTTCATTGCTTAATACCTCAAGATCGATGGTGATTCCGTCATTTTCAGCTTCAAAATCTGCAATAATTTCATTTACCACTTTATAATGCTGTGCGGAGCTCCCCTCTGGCCATAAATGCATAAACTTTATCGATTTTGTATTCCCAGAGCCTGTACCTCCTGCATCCTCTCCGCCACAAGCAGCTAATAGAAGAATAGATACAACCAGGAACGCTAACATTGTAATCGCTTTCTTCATTTTCATGATTACCCCCTCCAACAATATTTTTCGCTTATGCTTGATAAGCTATTTTTATAATACCAAAAACAACATCGTTCGTCTAGTCGATGAACAAAGTTTGTGGTAGTATTAATTTATGCTATACTATTGTAAAAAATGGGAGAAAGAGCTGAAAATCAGATGAAAACAAACAAGACATGGAACCAACACGTAGTTAAAAGAGAAAACAAATTCTTAGTTTTAGAAACAATTATCCACAACTCCCCTATTTCAAGGGCAGATATTGCAACATCAACTGGACTAAATAAAGGTACTGTTTCTTCATTAGTTAATGAGCTATTGGATGAAAAGCTAATCAATGAATCCGGTCCAGGGAAGTCTAGCGGCGGCAGAAGGCCAGTAATGCTGCTTTTCAATCAGGTAGCTGGTTATTCCATTGGAGTTGACTTAGGTGTTAATTATATTTTAGGGGTATTAACAGATTTAAAAGGAAATATTTGTGCCGAGCAGCAAGTGAACTTTTCTAATCTAACCTATGAAGAAATCCTAGAGAACGTCTATACAATCATCGACTCCCTTATTGCTGCTGCACCTAGTACTCCATTCGGTATTATCGGTATTGGTGTTGGCGTACCAGGCGTGGTCAATAAAGATAAAAGGATTTTACTCGCCCCCAACCTGAACTGGAGAAACATTGACCTTAAATCAACACTCGAACAAAGATATCGTGTTCCTGTTACGATCGAAAATGAAGCAAACGCTGGAGCGTATGGCGAAAAGAACTTTGGTATTGGAAAAGAGTTTAATAACATCATTTACGTAAGTGTCGGCATCGGTATTGGAGTGGGACTAATTTTAAATGGTCAATTATACAGAGGCAATAATGGTTTCTCGGGAGAATTCGGACATATGACGATTGAAGTGGATGGATCAAAATGCAGCTGTGGCAGTGAAGGCTGCTGGGAACTATACGCATCGGAAAAATCATTATTGCTAAATGCAGAACGTTTAGGCTTAAAACATGAGGATCGCAATAATCTTACGTTAGATACTGTAATTGATCTTGCTCATAACGGTCAAATTGAGGCAATACAATTATTTGAAGTGATAGGAAAGTATCTAGGTGTAGGCATTAATAATATCATTAATATATTTAATCCAGAACAGGTGATCATTGGAAATCGCATGGCTGAAGCGGAGAAATATTTAAAGAAACCAATGACAGACTGGATTCATAATCAATCCTTATGGTTTAGCCAAAAAGATTTAAATATTAATTTTTCCAATTTATTAAAGCACTCAGCAGCTTTAGGTGTCGCTGCATTTTCTGCTGAAGAATTTTTATATCGTACCATTTATGAAGATAAGGTTGTTTCAGCGCTTTAATTCACATGAAAAGGTAAAAAATAGTATAGCAACTACTGAACCGAAATTTGCGGATACCGTTTATTGTTGAGGTATCCTAACAAAGAAAAGAAAGCGCATACGGTTTTTAAATAATTAAATTAACTTTTTGAGGTGATTAATATGTCAACTATACAAAATCCAATTCTAACAGGATTTCATCCTGACCCTAGCATTTGTCGTTCGGGAGAAGATTACTATATTGCTGTATCAACATTTGAATGGTTTCCAGGTGTAGGTATTTACCATTCAAAGGATTTAAAAAATTGGCGATTGGTTGCTAGACCTCTAAATCGCCTTAGCCAATTAAATATGATGGGAAATCCAGACTCTGGTGGCATTTGGGCCCCTGCTCTCTCCTATAGTGATGACAAGTTCTGGCTGATTTATACAGATGTTAAAGTAACAGAGGGACAATGGAAGGATAGTCATAACTATCTTGTTACTTGTGATACAATCGATGGAGAATGGTCTGAACCAATTCACATGAATAGCTCTGGATTTGATCCTTCCCTGTTCCACGATGATGACGGCAAAAAATATTTCCTAAATATGTTTTGGGATCACCGTGTTGGCAACCATAACTTTTATGGTATTGTTCTGCAAGAATATGATGCAGAGCAACAGAAACTCGTAGGTAAAAAAGAAATTGTCTTTAAAGGTACCGATGTTATGTTAACGGAAGCACCGCACCTATACAAATTAAACGGTTATTACTATCTATTGACTGCTGAGGGTGGTACAAAGTATGAGCATCAAGCTACTATTGCTCGTTCCAGAAACCTTTGGGGACCATATGAAGTCCATCCAGATAATCCATTAATAACTTCCATGCCAAATCCTAGAAACCCACTGCAGAAAGCAGGTCATGCATCGATTGTACAAACTCATACAGACGAATGGTTCTTAGTGCATTTAACTGGTCGCCCATTACCTAAAGAAGGACAGCCTTTATTGGACCCACGCGGATTCTGTCCACTTGGCCGTGAGACAGCCATACAGCGTCTCGAATGGAAAAACGAATGGCCGTATGTAGTAGGCGGAAATGAACCTTCGCTTGAGATAGAAGGACCAGCAATCGAGGAAGTAACATGGGAACAAGCAAATGAAAAAGATGATTTCGAATCCAAGACATTAGACTTAAATTTTCAAACATTACGTGTCCCATTAGGGGATGATATTGTCTCGTTGGATGATAATCCAGGACATTTACGTATTTATGGAAAAGAATCCTTAACATCTAAATTTACACAAGGATTTGTGGCAAGACGCTGGCAGCACTTTGATTTCACTGCCGAAACCAAAGTAGCATTTTATCCAAATTCATTTCAACAAGCTGCAGGGTTAGTAAACTACTACAATACCGAAAACTGGACTGCACTGCAAATTACGTGGGATGAAGAAAAAGGCAGAGTACTAGATTTATCAACATGTGATAACTTTTCTTTTGATCAACCATTAAAAGATAAGCAAATTGAAATACCCGATCATATTAAAGATGTTTACTTGCGTGTGGATGTTAACACAACTATTTATTATTATTCTTATTCATTTGACGGAAGTAATTGGAATAAAATTGATATCCCCTTCCATTCCTATAAGCTATCCGATGATTACATCCGGGGCGGCGGGTTCTTTACAGGAGCATTTGTAGGTATGCAATGCCAGGATACATCTGGAGAAAGTTTACCAGCTGATTTCGATTACTTTGTTTATAAACCGAACACGAATCGATAGGAGAATTAGACCAGTGATCTCACTGGTCTTTTTTTATATGTTTAAACCGATACATAAATGTAATATCATGGTGTCCAATAAAGCCATAAACTCTCCGTTGAAGTAAAACTTCATTATAGGAATTTCCCGTTATCCTGATTCTTTTATTATCCATTCTATGTTTTATCATTATTGCTTTTCAAACAGAAGAATAAAAATATCATTTGGTGATTAAAACAAGAACGCTTCACAAATTATAGTCCGATTTTATAATAGCTAATAAATTTCTAAATACTCGATCAACGCTGCCAATATGGCATTATTGTAAAGGCATTGTTATAATTTGTACTATTATCTAAACAAAAATTAAAGTAAGGAAGCGAAACAATGAAGAATAGTTGGAAGATATTTTCAACCGATATGAAAAAAACAGGAACAAACTGGATTGCATTAGTGATTATTGGAGGACTTGTACTGCTGCCCTCCCTCTATGCTTGGTTTAATATAAAGGCTTCTTGGGATCCATATGGTCAGCTCGATCGAATGCCAATTGGTATTGTAAATGAGGATTTGGGAGCAACTGTTCATGATGAAGATATTGATGTTGGTGATGAATTAATTGAGACGTTAAAAGAAGATGACTCGATGGACTGGAACTTCACAGACCGTCAGACTGCAATGGAGCGCGTTGAATATGGCGATTATTTTGCCGTTATTATCATACCAGAAGATTTTTCAGAAAAGCTGGCTACTGTAATTAGTGACAAGCCTGAGAAAGCAAATGTTGAATATTATGTGAATGAAAAAATAAATGCTATTAGTCCGAAGATGACAGACAAAGGTGCAAGTGTCATTGTAGAAAATGTAAGCAGCCAATTCATTTCAACTGTTAATGGTGTTATTTTTGACTTATTTAATACGATTGGCATTGAATTAGAAAATGACTTGCCGGATATGGAACGTTTTAAAAACTACATTTTTGAAATGGAAGAAAAACTGCCGGAAATTCATGACGTCTTAACTAGTTCGTTAACGGATGCGAATCATGCTACGGATATTATTCATAACGCTCAAGCACTAATACCAGATGCGAAACGAATAACTGAAAATGGACTTCATACAATTGATGATACCGTAGCATTTCTAAACGAAGCTGAAAACCGTCTTAATGAAATAGCTCCTGAAATAGAAAAAAGATTAGAACAAGCACAAGAAGTAACTGCGAACATCAATTCATTTATGCAAGATATACAATCAACTGATGTTGATTTTACAAATGGTGAAAACTTGTCTGAACAAATCGATACAAAAACTTCGCAAGCTATCGAGCAAATCGAATCGATTGAAACAATTTTACGGCAGTTACAGGAGCAACCTCAATCGGGTTCTGAGAATGAAAATGAGTCTGAGAATGAAATTGGGAACGAAAACGGAAATGAAAATGAAATTAAGCCAAAGCAAGAAGAAATAACATTGGCATTGGAACAGCTTGCTACATTGAAAACGGAGCTTGAAAATATTCAAAATGCTGGCTCCGACCTCCTATCATTTATAGATGAATCAAAAGTCGAGATGACACAGGTTCTTGATGAATTGAAAGAACGTGCAGCAACTACAAATGAATCCGTCGATGCATTTGTAAAGGAATATAAAGAAAACATTGAGCCTACTGTATTAGAGAATGTAAATAGCGCCAAAACAACCTTAAACGATGCAAGAGGAATATTGGTTGAAATTCAGGAAACTATCCCAGAGATTGAAAATATTTTGGCTCGAACCGATACCAATCTCGGTGAGGGAAAAGAATTATTGGAAAGCATCCTTGGTGAGTATCCATATGTGAACAGTAAAATTAAGGAAATAGCAGATCGAATCCGACAGATTCAAGGTGAAACAGACTTGGAAGAAATTATTCAGCTGCTGCAAAATGACCCAGATGCTGAAAAAGGATTTTTCTCAGAACCAATAGTATTGGATGAGAATAAGATTTTCCCTATTGCCAACTATGGCACAGGGATGACACCATTTTATACGGTGTTAGCAATTTGGGTTGGTGGTTTACTACTTATTTCTCTATTATCAACCGACGTTCACAATCCCGAAGGCTTTACAATACGTGAACAGTATTTCGGTAAACTATTCACCTTTATGACAATTGGAATCTTGCAGACATTAATAATAACTTCAGGTGACCTCTTGTTGTTAAATGTCGGGGCGGCTCATCCTGGCTGGTTAATTGTGTTTGGTCTGTTCATCAGCATCATATTCATGGTTATCATTTATACACTTGTTTCTGTGTTTGGTGATATAGGGAAAGCAACCGTAATTGTTCTTTTAGTTCTGCAAATTGCAGGATCTGGGGGAACCTATCCAGTTGTATTGCTGCCAGACTTCTTCCAAATGATTAACCCCTTCCTTCCGTTCACGTATGCAATTGACTTGATGCGTGAAGCTGTTGGTGGAATTGTCTGGAGCCGTGTGTTACGAGATGTCATATCCTTATCCTTATTTGGACTCGCGGCTTTCTTACTCGGAGTCTTTTTGAAACAACCGATTAATAAACAGACACGTAAATTAATTAAAAAATCAAGGGAATCTGGTATGTTCCATTGATGTAGATTAAAACTTTATTATGTATAAACCATCCCCCCACCAAAAAACATGTTTGTTTGCTTTTGGTGGGGGGATTGTGTAATAAAATATACCTATCAGCCTTAATCCGCCTGCATACCACCATCCACATTGTATAGTGACCCCGTTACAAACGATGCATGCTCTGAAGCTAGGAATAGGACTACTTGAGCAACTTCCTTCGGTGCACCAAAACGCCCAATTGGAATCCCCTGTTTGATTGCCTCACCGGATGCTTCTGGCTCTCCTGGCGTAATATTATTTTGAATATCAGCCAGCATTTGCGTATCTATTGCAGCTGGCGCAACTGCGTTGATACGGATTCCGCTAGAAGCTGTTTCAAGTGCAGCAGTTTTTGTAATACCTGCTACTGCGTGTTTTGAAGCAATATAACCTGCCATACCAGCAGAACCGATATATGCTGCATTCGATGCAGTATTGATTATACTTCCATAACCTTGAACTTCCATTTGCTTAATAACATGCTTTAATCCAAGAAATACACCTGTAACGTTAATATTAAGTATTTGTTCAAATTTTTCTTTCTCCAAATCTTTAATTTGTGCGAAAGGTCCATTAATTCCAGCATTGTTGAAGAATACATCAATCTTGCCAAATGCATCAACCGTTTGCTTGACATAATTTTTAACATCTTCCTCATTTGTTACATCGGCACCAATAACTACTACCCTATCAGGTTCTGCATTTAGTGAAGCTTTTGCACGTTCTAGTGCATCTTTATTAATATCTACTAATACAACTTTCGCACCATTATCCAAAAATAACTGTGCCGTTTCTTGCCCGATTCCACCAGCACCACCTGTGATCAACACAACCTTATCTTCCATTTAAATTCCTCCTTTAGTACGATGTAGTTCTAACTACAGTTTAATGAAAGCGTTGCCGGAAATCAAATTAGTTGCTTTATAGTATTTTATACCAGGAGAAATTAATTTCATTGCACGTTTTATCTCCCCCTACTAATCTACTTATGATGCCTTTTGCTATATACTGCACATCGAATTTATAACTCTTGTGACAGTCGAATCATATCTCGGCACCATATGCCGTTTTCATAAATAGGTGTATCATAGTGCCGAATGAAAAAGTCCCTATCGATAGCTGTTATTCGAAATCCACATTTTTGATAGAGAGCCAATTGTCCAATACTGGAATTCCCTGTCCCTATCTCTATTATTTTAAATCCATCCCGTCTAGCTCGCTTAAGTGCATCCATTACTAGTAGTTTGCCTATCCCTTTTCCTTGTGCAGTCTCTGCCACCGCAATATTTATCAATTCAACTGTTCCTGTTCTTGTTGGTATAAGAACATAAACACCGATTATTTGATCTTTCTCTTCTAAAACATAGCAATCCCCTCCTTCTAAATACGCAGCAACAAGCTTTTGAGAAGGATCGGCCATGAGCAATAAGTCCATTGGTGGACTTTCATGAAGTTGGATTTCTCTAATGTTCATTCCTATTATATGCTCCTCTTCGAAAATTCATATTGTACTTCTATACCACGCCATGAACCGCTGCCTTTCAATTACATTTAATATGCATGGTGCCTCAGCCTGTGCTTCAAGCTTTCGATGCTCCTCAGGAAATTCCTTCTCCACTCCAATTCTTATGTATGGTAGCTTTTCTTGTGCTTTTTGGGAACGGATATTTTCTCGTTTTGCACCTGCAAATACATTTTTTAATCGGAACTTTGAAAAAGCTATATGCAGAATTTCAGTTTTAGCCATTGCATTATAGCCTTTTCCCCAGTAGGGGTAACCGATCCAAGTACCAATGTGACACCTATTATGAATCCGATCAATATCCTTCAATGTAATCACACCTATTAGTTCCCCACCATCGTTCAATATTACTCTGGAAAACTGTTTCCCAAGCCGTTCCTGTTCGAAAACATGGGTAATAAAATTTATTGTCCCCTCTATAGAAGTCTGTTCGTCATCCAATCCCAATGCCTCTTTTACTTGAACTGCTGAGGATAGACGGGATATTTCTTCCGCGTATTTTTTTTGATGTTGGACTAAAAATAAAGTCGTCATCGATATTATCCTCCCTATCAAACCGATTTTTTCATAAATTTAACCTACTTTCCTTATTAGTATAACCAAACTTAGCTTAAGCAAGCTTCGCATAAACACATGTATCTCGCAGTTCATTCGTATCTGGAGAAAGATCATCATTTTTTAAAATACCTTCTAACACAAAACCTAATTTCTCCGGAATTGCTCGGCTTTTTTGGTTATGTGTATCGCAACGTATTTCTAGCCGCTTGGCATGTAATTCCGCGAAAGCGAAGTCCGCAATACCTTGTACCGCTTCTATCATATATCCTTTTCCACTAAAGCGAGTATCAATCCAATAACCAATTTCAAATTTAGGAATAGACCAGTTAATCCGATGCAGACCAGAAGATGCAATAAATTCTCCAGTCCCTTTATGGAAAACAAGTAATCTAAGATCTTCTCTCGTCAAAAAAGAAGTATGAGCCGATCGAATATTCAGCTCAACATCCTGCTCTGTTTGGTCCTGCTGGGCAAAGGGCATCCACGGCTTCAATTCCTTCATTGAGGCTTTTATTGCTTCATAAACAACTTTTCCATCTCCCGGTCTTGGCATGCGAATAATCAATCGTTCTGTTGTAAATTCTTCAGGAAATTCTTTCAATACTGGATTCATCTTTCTCACCAACCAAATAATTTAATTTTTATAATAATACAGTTTTTCTTTTTATAATGCAATATGCCGAGTGATTTATCCATAAAAAAATACCAACAGATAAAAATCCATTGGTATTTTTGAATTTAGAACAAAAAATGATTCCTTATTCCTTACTTCTTAACTTAGCTTTTTGTTTTAACTTTTCCAATCGGAGTGACTTCATAAGCGCAAACACCATCAACAGCAGAATAATCGAAAATGGAAAAGCAGCAATAATCATCATATTTTGTACTCCTTGCAGTCCACCACTGTATAATAGTGTAATTGCAGTTAATGAAAGTACAATTCCCCAAACGAATTTAATTCGATTTTTCGGATTTAACGATCCATTGGTAGAATGCATACTCAAAACAAATGTCGCTGAATCAGCAGAAGTTATAAAGAATACCCCTATTAGAAGGATTGTTAAAACAGATGCAATCGTGCTAAACGGCATTGTACTTAAGATACTAAATAACATTTCTTCTTCTGCAAGCGACGCAACATTAATAATTTCTTGTGCTTCAAGCAAAATTCCAGTTCCACCTAGCAATGAGAACCATATAAATCCAACTAAAGAAGGAACGATTAAAACTGCAATCGTAAATTCTCTAATTGTACGTCCTCTTGACACTCTTGCAATAAAAGTACCCACAAACGGAGACCAAGCTATCCACCATGCCCAATAGAACAATGTCCAATTCGTAATCCATTCCCTATCTACAGGACTACCTGGGGCACTACGAAAGCTCAGTTCAGGAAGGGTCTGTATATATGTTCCAATTGTGTTTGTGAAAAGGTCTAACGAATATAGCGTAGCACCGCCAAATATCGCGATAAATAAAAACAAAACTAAAGCTAACATCATATTAAAATTACTAAGTAGACGAATCCCTTTATCTAGGCCTGTCATAGCAGAAGTTAAGAATAGCATACTTACGATAATGATAATAATTACTTGAATAAAAAATGAAATTGGTAAGTTAGTTAAGTATGAGAGTCCGCCATTCATCTGTACTGCTCCAAGACCAAGGCTAGTTACAATACCTGTAACCGTTGCAACCAAAGCAAACGTATCGATTACCTTACCTGCAATTCCATCTGTTTTCATAATTGGTGAAAGAGTAGCACTGATTAAACCGGATTTTCCCTTTCTAAAGTTAAAGTATGCAATACAAAGTGCAATCACAGCATAAATACCCCAAGCATGTACACCATAATGAAAAAAAACAAACCGCATGGCTTCTCTTGCTGCTTCAGTTGTTCCTTCATCAACCGTAGGTGACTGAATTGCAAAATGTGAAAGTGGTTCTGCTGCACCAAAAAAGACTAAACCAATTCCCATACCAGCACTAAATAGCATTGCGAACCATGTCAAATAGCCATACTCGGGCTTCTCATCTGGTTTTCCAAGCTTAATATTCCCATAAGTACTTAAAATCAAATACAAGGATACAATCACAAAAAATGTCACGACTATTAAATAATACCAACCAAAAGTAGCCGAAATAAACCCCTTGATACTTTCCGTTATGCTTTCAAGTGTGTTTGGAAATATGACACCAGAAAAAATAATCACAGCCAGTATCCCGATTGCCCAGTAAAAAACAGGTTGTACTTTGTTTGTTGACTTCATTCATAAAAACTCCTTTTAGTACGCTTTACATCATCTAAGTATCGATACAATTTTCAAGATATGTATAATTCAATAGTTGATGTTGACATTGATAAAGTTACAGTATACCTAGAAAAAGTATTGATTACAATCTATAGGCCCTCTTAGATGACAAAGAAGCTACATAGGTATTTAAACCATGGATCTATTGACTATGAACGGTTTTATTGAATGTGGAATGATATTATCATTAAGTACTTTTAATCAGATTGTCTTTTTATTATTTCTAAATAGCACTATTTCATACTTTTTTTATGAATAGGTCCTAATCTATTACGTAGCAGTGAATTATTTAGTAAACCTTTTTTATTTTAATGATCCACAAATATATTGATGGCAAAAGGACGGTAGAAATTGGTATGATATAATTAGAATTAGTTACCTTTGAAGTTTTCGAATTTATTGGAGAATCGAAACAGATTACGAGCATGATAAAGTATAAAGTATTGAAAACGCTTTTAAAAATTAGTCATGATAAGGGGAGATATGTATGAGTGAAGTTTTATTTTCAATTACTGAAAATGGGGTTGCGACCATCACCTTAAATCGGCCGAAAGCAATCAATTCATTAAACTATCAGATGATCGTCTCGATAAAGAGCAAACTTATCCAGTGGGAAGATGATCCTGCAATTCGGATTGTTATCCTTCAAGGAGCAGGAGAGAAAGGATTTTGTGCAGGAGGAGATATTAAAACCTTATATCAATCGAAGGAAAGCGAAGCAGCATTCAAGCAGTCGATTCAGTTCTTTCAAGAGGAGTATAAAACAGATCAGCTTGTTGCCAACTTCCCAAAACCAATCCTTGCATGCCTTGATGGAATCGTAATGGGTGGCGGTATCGGGCTTTCTCAAGGAGCTAGCCACCGAATTGTAACAGAGCGGACAAAGTGGGCCATGCCAGAAATGAATATTGGTTTTTTTCCGGATGTCGGTGCAGCCTATTTTCTAAACAAGGCTCCTGGACAGATTGGACGGTACTTAGCCCTTACTGCAAAAGTGTTAAAAGCTTCTGATGTTATCTATGCAAATAGTGCTGATGCTTTTATTCCAAGTGAGAGCTTAAACTCATTGTTTGAACTAATTAATAAAACGGATTGGCATCAAGATGAGAACCCGGCTGCTGCACTTGATAAAATTATTCATAACTTCAAAAGAGAGCCAGAACATACAGGAAAACTTGCTTCCATACAGTTGGAGATTGATAAACATTTTGCTCATTCTACAGTAGAAGAAATTATTGAATCTTTAGAGACAGATAAAAGTGATTTTTCCTTACAAACAATGAAAACACTACAATCCAAATCACCCGTATCGCTGAAGGTTACTTTAAGGCAGCTAATAGAAGGAGAAATGAAGTCTCTGCGGGATTGTCTAGATACAGATTTAACTTTAGCAGCGAATTTCCTTCGTTCGGAAGACTTTTACGAAGGGGTGCGGTCAGTAGTTATTGACAAAGATCAGAATCCGCAATACAACTACAAACAATTATCTGAGGTATCCTCAATGATGGTTGATTCCTTTTTTCAGCACTCATTCTGATTTATAACATACAATAAAAACCCGATTCTTAAGGTGAAAGGAATCGGGTTTTCTGCGTTCTAATTCTAATGCTGTTGTACATAACATATTTAGCTGAACAGTCACATCTACAAAGCCCTAAAGTTGGACTTCACGACCGTAAATTACCGCAACTGCAACATCCTAAAGAGCTTTTCAAAAACCTTACATTTGAAGAAATCATTGTGTTGCTTCCTTCTTATTGGATTGTTTTTTTACTTGTTCATAGAGTACCGCCATGTCTTGATCACCGTAACCTTCACGTTCAACTGTTCGATATAAAGCGAGCAACGATTTGCTAATTGGCAAATCAAGCTGATTCTCGTCCGCTAGCTCCATTGCAAATTCGAGATCCTTTCGTAGCAGTTTTAAAGAAAATCCTGGGTTATAGTTTTCTTTAGCAATAAAGCTGTTATAATTTCGTTCATATATACGGCTCTGCCCATAGCTCACATTCAGCATGGAGAATAACTCATCCAAATCAAGATTCTTTTTGTTTGCTAGTTGTAACGCTTCACTAACTCCAGCTGTGTAGAATCCAATTAGTAGATTATTAATCAATTTCACCGTCGTTCCACTATCGATTTGTTCATCAACATGGAATATATTTTCTCCAAGAACTTGAAACACTGGAAGCACTTGTTCATAAATCTGCTTCGGCCCTCCAACCATGACAGTTAATGTTTGATTCACTGCGCCAATGACTCCCCCACTTACAGGTGCTGCCAAGAAATCAAGGCTGTTTTCTCTACAGACCTTTGCAATTTCCACATTCAAATCAGGTGAAACTGTACTCGTGTCTATTAACGGCTGTTCTGGTTTGACATTATTAACTAACCCTTCTTCCCCTAAGAAGACTTCTTCCACTGCTTTTACCGATGGAAGACTTGTCAGGATGAGCTCGCTTTTCTCTGCGACTTGTGCAATGGATGCAGCAATTTCCCCACCTGCTTTCTTGAATGAACGTGCTGCTTCTTCATTTAAGTCGTACCCAACAACATGATAACCTGCATTGATTAATCCAGTTGACATTGGAAGCCCCATATTCCCTAAACCAATAAAACCGACTTTCTTCATGTTCACCCTCATTTCTTATACCCATTATTTGAGATAACTTCCATTGCTATCTTACGCTTCTTAGCAACTAAATTAGAATACATTGGCAAGGTAAAATTGTTTATTTCATCAAGAAAGGCTTGCTTTTTATCATCATTTGAAATGATCGAGGATATAATCACAACGGCATTCCTTTCAATTCCGAAATATCCCTCTTCACAAAGTACTTCTGCCATCGTTTCTTTTAAATCCTGATTTGACCTTGTTGCTTGAGCAGTTAACTGTACAGATTCCATCACATAAATTTCCTTAATAACATCTGCAAGCATTCTTTGAATCTCTTGGTCCTGTTTAAGGACTACATTATCACTATTGGAAAACGCTTTCATAATTATGTTTAATAGTTCTTTAGAATAGTGGATATATAGATTCTGAGAATGGGTTTGTGTTTCATCCTGTTCGATTATCGATTTATCTTTATTATATAATTTTAGAAAAGACCTCACAATTGTAAGGCGATTAATTTCACTTGTTCCTTCAAATAATCGATTGATTCTTGCATCTCGGTATAAACGCTCAACCTCATATTCCTGCATGTATCCATAACCACCATGAATTTGTAACGCTTCATCAACAATAAAGTCTAAAGCCTCTGATGCATATACTTTATTAATCGAACAATCAACTGCATAATTAGAAAGCTTACCTAGTATATCATCTTCGTTGGAAGAATTTACATGTAGTTCATCCAATCGATTCGCGGCCACGTAGGCAGCACTTTCAGATGCAAAAATAGCTAAAGCCATGTTAGCCAGTTTCTCTTGAATCATCGTAAACCGGGTAAGCTCTTGTTTAAATTGTTTGCGTGCTTTCCCATAATTCACTGCCAGAGACAGTGCTTGTTTTGCCGTACCAACATTAGCAAAGGCAAGTTTTAAACGAGCTAGGTTTAAAATATTGAGTGCAATGTAATGTCCTTTCCCAATCTGACCGAGCACTTGATCAGTTGACAGCCTGACATTTTCCAGAATAAGAGTTGCTGTCGATGACCCTTTAATGCCCATTTTTTTCTCTTCTAAACCGATTGAAACACCAGACATTGATCGCTCTACAATAAATGCCGTAATACCACTTTCCGTTTTTGCGAAAACAACGAAGACACTAGCAATATGGGCATTCGTTATCCATTGCTTTTCCCCATTTAACACCCATTCCCCACTTTTTTCATCTAATACAGCACTTGTCTCGGATGCCAATGCATCTGATCCGGCATTTGGTTCTGTTAATGCATAAGCTCCTACCCATTCTCCCGATACGAGCTTTGGCAAATATCGTTCTTTTTGCTCTGGAGTACCAAAATAGACATATGGCAATGTTCCTACTCCTGTATGAATGTTAAAGGATACACTAAAAGACGCTCCATATCCCATTCGTTCTGCAACTAAACCTGCTGTCTTTTTACCGAGTTCCATTCCATCGTATAATTCGGGAACATCTGCACCCAGTAATCCAAGGTCACCCGCATCGCGAAACAGCTTTTTCGCAAGCTCGTAATCATACGCTTCAAGATTTTTTATAGATGGATTTACGTGTTCTTGAATGAATTTATCAATTGTCCTCGCAATTAGCTTTTCCTCTTCTTGAAAATCTAACGATATGACTGATTGCTCGTTCGGGAATAACGTATGCTTATTAGTTGATTCAACCTTTTCCATATGCTTTCCTCCTTTATTAATGAGTATGTTTCAGTTTTGTTGAAAGCACTTACAAAAACCAAAAAAATGCACACTAACAATCCAAATGGAAGTTGTCAGCATGCATGATAAAATACAAGCAAAACTTGTTTTTAAAAATAACAAGGCTTCATTATACACGTAACACCTCCTATCCTCGTAGGATTAAATGCCGTCTGATATAGGCAGGTCTCCTGGCTATATGATCATCACAATTCGAACCTTCCCATTTACAGCAATAAACAGTGGTATCCATCGAATTGCTCCCAATTACAGTTGCGGGACAGCGTCGGATTTTCACCGAACTTCCCTTTTAAGCAATAAAAGTAAATATTATTGCACCTATATCTTTAAAACTATTCAGTTATTTTAATAATTATAGCACTGTTCGTTCATATAAACAATACATTTTTTTGATTTGGGATTGTTCTCCAAATGCATTACTAAAAATATGAAAATTTGAATTGATTGAGCCATAAACTCACTAATTACATATTTATAGTTGATCATCTGTCCTTTTATATTTCCTCGAACGATAATTTTTTCAATCGATGCATAGGATCTTCTAATTATTTCCACACTACAATATGACACAACTAAAGGAGGGTACACATGAAGAATGGATTTTTGCTTGTTTTATTTCTCGCATTTAGTATCCTAACAGGCTTTGAACATCAAGATAAGCTTGAAATTACAGATACAGAGATAACTGTTATTCAATCAGAAGGTTTATTGCGTTATGATTTTAAAATCAAAAATAATGGTGAAATACCAATTGAAAGTGATTTTGATTATCCTGGACAGCATCCATTTGGAATTGAATTCGTCATACGGCCAAATGAGAAATTATCTGAAGTTATGGTAATGGAGAAACGTACAAACTATAATAAAATGTTGTCTTTAGGGAGTGGCCATTCCGGATATTTCGAACCTAATACTGAAATGTCTGTTCACTTAGAATATAAAATGAAGGACGATGTTAATCCTGAAAAGGTAAAAAAACTTGCATATGATTCGACATTACTTATTTTAGATGGCGTTGATATCGCAATTGAATTTCCATTACAAGAAATAAAGGAAAAACTCTCCAATTAAATAAATGTTACCTCCCTCTCCTATGTCTATTAGTTGAGGAAGGTATCATTTATAGCTGTTCTATTAGAGTTGTTTTCTCAGTTTGTGTGGCAGAAAGCTCTATTTCTTTTTCATTCAAGGTCATTTCTAATTTTCGAATAACCGATACAACGCTTGCATGTTGATCCCTTGCTTGTTGTAAAGAGTCTTGAATTCTCCCTTGAACCATCCAATCTACAATTAAACCATCAAAGAAAAAGTCCGCAAATTTCAACATTCCTGAAATATCAATTTGCAGGTTTGTCACTTCATCGATATCTAATAATTCTTTCTGAAAGTTTCGCATCCTAGTTTGTGCTTGGTGGATATGGTTTGTCGCTTTATCAATATGATCATGCTTAACCATACTAGAAATCATCCCTCCACCAAACATATCAAATGTCCCCCAACCTTCTGCACTTTCAAGGGAACTCATTGCATTATTTAATGCATCTTTTACATTATATCCTGCTTCAATCGCTTCATTTAACTCTGTGATGTATGCTCTTATATCACCTTCACGCTCATTTAATTCAAATAAGCGATTTCCGAATGCAGCATCTCTTTCCTTAATAATTTGTTCCTTCGTCGACAAAAGAAATTCGTAATCTTGATCTGCATCCACAACGCTTTGCAATTTATGATGCAATTCATTCATCGAATTACTAATTTCTTGCTTCGTTTTTTCAGCCTCTTCAAGCTGCAGCTGTACTGCAATAACTTCTTGCTTTTCCTGTCTCAGCTTTTCATGCTTTGATCCAAAAAGTGTTTGTATTAAATTTGTTATTCCAATTCGTTCCAGTTTCTGAACGTCTTTTTTCTCAGCAAACAGCTGCACTTCTAACCTGCTAATCTCTTTTTCAACATCTATTAATTCTGTCTCATAATCAGCAAGCTGTTTTTCCCATTTCTGTTTCTTGCTCATTGCACTTCTAACTCGAATGAGCTGATCATTTATTTCTTCATACATAAAGAGGCCCCCTAGAATTGATATGCATCACTTCTATTTACGTAAAAGAAGCGCAATAGGTTTCATTTTATCAGATTTCGAATCGAAGTATTTACCAAGTCTTTCTTTGGCTATATTCTATTATTATACTTTTTTATTTTAATTCCATTCTATGTCAGCTTCAACTTTCTGTATCATTTTTTAAGAATGAGTACTTTTTAAATGTTAACAATGTAAAATCTAAAAAACCAGCATTCAATCATGGATGCATCAATACCATCCTGATTTGATAAAATAGTCATTAATCTCCTCCTTTATCCATGTGTTAAAGGTATATTCTCACATCCAATTTTTCATAAGAGTCATTTATTTCTTTTTAAGCAATTACTGTTTGTAATAGATCTTCAGTATGGTTGCTGTTCATGCAAGGGGATGATTTTTTCGCAAAAAAATAACCGTCCGTTAATCGGGCGGTTATTTATATATCGTTTATTCAACAATGGTAACTTTTACTGTACGAACTCCCCAATTATAAGCTTCTTTTTGAGTTGGTACGAAAACATCAATTTTCTTCCCTTTTATCGCACTGCCGATATCCCCAGCAATAGCATGACCATAGCCTTCAACATCAACAATACTGCCTAATGGAATTACACTTGGATCAACTGCAATTACTTTTGCATTTGGATTTTTACTGAGATTAATTCCGGTTGATGTAACACCAGAGCCTCCCGCACTTTTAACCGTATATGCAGTAGCTGTCACCGTAAAAGTTTTGCCATTAGAAGCGGATTCCTTCTTATCCGATTCCTTTTTTGGTTCTTTTTTCGACTCTTTCTTCTCTTCTTTAGCCAGTTGTACTACTTTACCTTCATCGACCGACTTATCTTGAGCTGATGCAACTTGCGTTTTAGCAGGTTTTGCGACTTCCTGTTCCTTCGCTTTTGCCGCTTCCTTTGCTTTTTCTGCTTGTGCTAATTCAATTTCGCGCTGTTCTTTTTCCTTTGCGATTTGCTGTTTTACTTCACCTTCCAATGAAGCAAGTGTACTATCTTCGATTTGTAATTCATCTGCCAACGTGGCTAATTGGTTTTGCTTTAGTTCCAATGATGATTTTTGCTCTTTATTTTGCTCTAATTGCTGAGCAATCAATGATTGTGTTTCTTCTTGTTCTGCTTTTAGTTCATTTAATTGATCGAGTTTATCGAATACAGTTGCTTGTTTTTCCGCTACTAATTGGATATCAGCCTCTTGCTGCTCGATTAATGCTGCATCCGAGTTCGTAATTGTATTAACTGCTGACACGCGTGAGATAAAATCACTAAAGCTTTGAGAACCGAAGATAACTTCTAAATAGCTGATCTTACCGCCTGACTGTTGTGTAGAGACGATTCGACCTTTTAAAATTTCATATCTTTCTTCAATCTTCTTTTCTAATTCTTTCATTTCTTCTTCTAAGATCGAAATTTCTTCTAATGTACCGTCAACCTTATTTTCTGTTTCACTCAACAATTTCTGATTTTCTTGTAAAGCTGTATCAACACGTTCTATTTCTTTTGATAATGTCTCTAATTCTATGATAACATCTGCGATTTCACTTTCAGCTTCTGTCAGATTTTCCTTAATGTTTGAGCGTTGCTCACGAATTGTTTCTAATTCGTTTGTACTGTCTGCAAAGGTCGGGATACTAAAAAACGAACTACTTAAACCAACAATCATCACTACTGCGATTAGTTTTGCTAAGGTTCTATTCAAATTGACTCCCCCGTTTTCCAATTCACGACTACGTCTCTATTTATAGACAAGATAATAGAATCTGATTGTCTGCAGTTATGTGAATTATGTATTTTATACTAATTTTTACCTGTTCTAGGCTTGTTGTAGTATACCATTATCAAATGTCATAGATATTATGATAATATTACAATTGTATTTCACAGAGGGGTGTAAGTTTATTTTCCTTAATAATGTTAACTAATTAAATTACAACAATCTTACGGAAGTCAATTTTAATAGAATTGAATAATAATAATCACAGTTGTTTTATATCTCCATTAGAAATTATTGTCGATTATACTCTAAGCCAAAATAAAGCAACCTCCAAGGACACGTACTTGGAGGTTGCTTTATTTATCTATTAAACACAACATCTTTGAAAAATGATTATTTTGCTTTTGCTTGGATTCGCTTTTCATTTTCAGAAATAATATAGGCACAAGCCGCATCCCCAGTAATATTAAGGGACGTGCGCAGCATATCCAATAAGCGGTCGATACCGATAATGAGAGCAATGCCTTCAACAGGCAGGCCAACCTGTTGCAATACCATGGCAAGCATGATTAATCCAACTCCTGGCACCCCGGCAGTTCCAACACTAGCCAAGGTTGCAGTTAAAATAATCATGATGATAGCAGTAAAATCCAAATCTATTGCATATACTTGGGCAATAAAAACTGCAGCTACTGCTTGCATAATTGCAGTTCCATCCATATTAATCGTTGCCCCTAATGGCTGTACGAAACTGCTGATTTCTTTACTTACACCAAGATTTTCCTGTGCAGCTCTCATGGAAACTGGCAGAGTTGCATTTGAACTGGACGTACTAAACGCAACAGACATTGCTGGAAAAAATCCTTTATAGAAATTGATTGGATTTCCTTTTCCAACCAGCCAGATGGCTAAGCTATAAATGACTATTGCATGAATAAACAATCCTAATATAACCGTTCCCATATACGCTCCCATTGAACCAACAGCATCTAAACCAGCACCTCCAATTGCAGAGGCAATTAAAGCAAAGGCACCATATGGGGCCGCTTTCATAATAAGAGTTACTAGAAACATTAATATTTCATTTGCTTGTTCAAATAAACGATTGATGCCTTGAGTTTTCTCACCTAAGAAGGCAAGAGCAGTCCCAATGAAAATTGCAAATGCGATAATTTGCAGCATATCTCCTGCAGCCATTGAACTAATGGGATTATCAGGAATGATATTAATAATCGTGTCCATCACAGGGGGTGCGTCATTTGCTTCATAGCTAGCATTGCCTATATCAAATACACCTTCTGCACCTGGTTTTATTAAAAATGCTAATGCAAGGCCGATACAAATAGCAATTGCAGTAGTAACGAGGAAAAAAGAAATGGTTTGAATGCCTATTTTCCCTAGTTTAGCTGGCTCTCCAAGACCAGCGGTTCCAAGAACAATTGATACGAATACAATTGGTACAACAATCATCATAATTAAGTTAATAAAGATTTGACCTACAGGCGTTAACACATAGGTATCTATATTCGAAAATATACTTTCCGGTACAAATGTGAACCCTATCCCTACAACGACACCGAATACCAGAGCTATTAAAATCTTTTTCGTTAAGCTCATATAGCTCCACCCTTCTTAATTATAAGTTAAGAATCAAATGGTTCTTTTTAAATCAACTGTATGGCTAACGAATGCTTTATCTCAATTGACTATATTGTACTTTAGCTAAATTATATCTCCTCCTTTCACTTGTTTCTAATACAATTATTACTTAAGGACCATTACAATCAGTTCCATCTTCATTTTACAAACTTACTGTCTCATTACTTCTCATGAAAAGACCTCATTAGACTTCCCTGCTCAATCTAGATTACAAGCAGATAAACTAGCCCATACAGTTTTTTATTTTTATGCATGTTCTAATATTTTAAGAACCAACTTGCCAACAAAAGTCTGTGCACTTGTTGGTTTAGCCCTATTTAAAATACTTTGTATTTTACAAGTTATGCGTTCCAAAAACTCCCCTGAAAGTTTCTTCTGTTAACTTTCAGGGGAGGATTATTATACCTTTTCAAATTTATTCACCTGTATCTGCAAATCGTTTAATTCGCTCTTCTATTTCATCACGAACTCGCTGGAATACTTTCCATTTCTCCTCTTCGGTACCTTTTGCTTTTGCTGGGTCATCAAAGCCCCAATGCTCTCGTCTAACATGTGACGGGGTTACTGGGCATTTATCTGCCGCATCTCCGCAAAGCGTAACAGCCAATGTTGCATTGTTCAAGAATTCGGTATCAATTATTTCAGAGTTTTGTTTGGATATATCAATATCCACTTCTTTCATTGCTTTTACTGCATTCGGATTTAATCCATGTGCTTCAATTCCGGCACTTTTGACTTCCCAACCATCACCGAGATATTTCTTCGCCCATCCTTCTGCCATTTGGCTTCGGCAGGAATTTCCTGTACATAAAAAGTAGATTGTTTTATTAGACATCATCAAGCTCCATTTCTTTTATTATTTCACTAATTCATGTTAAAAAAGTAAAAGTGTAAAATATAAACCGAGTAAAGTTATGAACAGTATAGGCATTGTGAGGACAATACCGGTTTTAAAATAAGTTCCCCATGATATTTTCACGCCTTTTTTTGACAACACATGCAGCCAAAGTAAGGTGGCAAGTGAACCAATCGGTGTAATTTTCGGACCTAGATCCGATCCAATTACGTTCGCATATATTAATGCTTCCCGGATGACACCTGTTGTATTTGTTTCAGAAATTGCAATAGCATCAATCATAACAGTCGGCATATTATTCATAACGGATGATAGAACAGCTGCGATGAATCCCATTGCTATTGTTGTCACAAACAATCCCTGTTCTGCAGCTGCTTGAATAAGATCAGCCAATAGATTTGTTAGTCCGGCATTACGCAGACCAAAAACGACCACGTACATTCCAATTGAGAAAAAGACGATATTCCATGGTGCATCTTTTATAACAGCCCTTGTGTTGACCACTTTACTTTTTCTTGCCATTTGAATAAAGAAGATGGCAATGACTCCTGCAACTAACGAAACAGGGACCTGAATAAACTCGCTCGTAAAGTAACCAATAAGTAGGATTCCTAGTACATACCAGGATAAATTGAACATTTTCGCATCCCGAATTGCATCATTCGGCTCTTTTAATTTTGACAAATCATACGTTTTAGGGATACTTTTTCTAAAGTAGATTAATAACACAATAATCGTCGCAGCCAATGAGAACAGATTTGGAATAATCATCCGTGATGCATATTCCACAAAACCAATATTAAAAAAGTCTGCTGAAACGATATTAACTAGATTACTAATGATAAAAGGCAGTGAGGTTGTATCGGCAATAAACCCACTAGCCATTATAAAGGGAAAGACCATTTTTTCCGTAAAATTCAAATTTCGTACCATTGCAAGCACAATCGGAGTTAGAATTAATGCCGCTCCATCATTTGCAAAGAATGCTGCCACAACTGCACCAAGCAAACTAATATAAACAAACATTTTTATACCGTTTCCTTTTGCAATTCTCGCCATATGTAAGGAAGCCCATTCGAAGAACCCAATTTCATCAAATATTAAAGAAATAAGTATGATTGCTACAAATGTTAAGGTTGCATTCCATACAATACTCGTCACTTCAATTACATCTTCAAAATTAACGACACCAACAATAAGCGCGAATATTGCACCACCCATTGCTGACCAGCCAATTGATAACCCTTTAGGCTGCCAAATAACTAAAATTAGCGTACCTAAAAAGATTAAAATTGATAAAATAACCATTACTGACAAAACCTTACCCTCCAATTAACAACACGTCATTCGTGTACCATTTTCTTCTAAAACTTTTAATTTTTCGTCTTGATCTGGCAATTGTTTAAGAATCTCTGCAACGAATGAATAATACGCATTGTTCTTATTTACCGAGTAAAAGATCCATTGCCCCCTTCGTTCTTCCTTTACCAATCCAACATCCTTCAATTTACGTAAATGCTGACTAATCGCTGGCTGACTCATTTTAAAAATCTCCACAAATTCGCATACACAGCAATCATGAGAATCTAGTATTTTAACCATCGTTAGACGGGTTTTATCACCTAATAATTTTAAAATCATTGCTGCTTTTTCCATTTCAACAGCCGTTTTGAACATGGATTATCCCTCCTACTATTTTCACATATCATTATATAATTATTTGCTTATATATACAATGACTTTTTCGATTAGATTGATTTTTAGGTACTAAAACAAACATATAGATGGAATTGGAATCATTGAAGTTAATATGTACTATAAAGCACATTTACAATAAAAGCCCCGTCTCTCTCATGATTTGAGAAAAACTGGGCTTTGTTTTATGGAATCTCCCTGTTTTGTTTAACCTGCTTTAAAATTATATTGCTATGGGGAATACTTGGTATACTAACCATGCTGTAACTTAAATCCTGGTTTGGTACTTCATAATTCATCTGATTAACCAAATAATCAAGACTTACTTTCATTACCTCAATGGTGACCCACTCTCCAGCACAGCGATGCCCCATAAAATGGTCACCGCCACCTTGCGGAATAAAGTTAAAAGGACTTCCATCCCATTTAGCAAACCGATTTGGATCGAAAATATCAGGATTCTCCCAAATTTCAGGATCATGATTTGTACCATAAAGATCAAGCAATGTTAATGTACCTTCTTCAAATTTATAGTTGTTCCAAGTGAAATCTTTTTTTACCAACGCTGCTACAAATGGAAAAAATGGATAAAAACGACGGACTTCCTGTACGAACATCTGAGCATATCTTTCATCAGACGTTTTAAGCTTCTCCCTTTCTTTCGGATAATGGTGCAATGCCAGTACAGTGAAATTGATGAATATAGCAATTGCCACAATTGGTCTCAAGATATTAATGACTTCCACAGAAACCGTATCGGTATTCAAAAGATTTCCTTTTAAGTCCCGGTGCCAGCTAAATATATATAAAGCAGTATCCTCTTGTGGATTTAATTCCCCTCTGCGCACCTTATCAACCAATTCACTCAACCATTTTTCTACTTTATTTCGTGCATGTCTTCCTGACCAATGGTTTGGACCCACAGCAGCTGGTGACTCAAACATCGCTGCTAAGTCTTTTGTCACTTCCTTCACATCCTCTTCTTCCAAAGGAACACCTGCCCAATGGCAAGCTGTACTGCAAAGGATCTCTTTTACTTCCTCATAAAGAACAAGCTCATCCATCTGTTCCCATTTAACAAGCGCTTGATTCCATTGTTTTTGCGCAATTTCTCTTAATCTTTGGAGCCCCTCAGGAGACATAATGGACATAAACATTCCCTTCCGTTGTTTATGTTCACGACCATCCAAAGCCTGAACACCATTCTTCCCAAACAATGTTTGAACTACACGATTTGGTGCTGCATCTTCTCTTTTGAATTTCTCCGTATCATAGAAGACTTCCGCAGCGGCTCTTCCTCCCATGCAGATCGCTTTCTTTCCAAGCAATCGGGTTTCAAAAATTTCAGAACTAAAACTGTGTCGCCTGTTCAAAATATACATATATCCTTCTCTCATAAGGCTCAAGCTATGATCTATCCCTTCCTCACGAGGCATTTGATTTGTATCAGACATAGTGCCATCTCCATTCTGTGATATTCTCCTTTTTATAACATTTCCCTATTTACGCTTTAAAAAACTTGAATCGCCAGGAAGGTTCACATGGAAATTTGGGAGAAATAATAAGAGTTGGGATATAACGACAGTGTTTCATGTTAAAGACGCACGATGCTCAAACTTAGTGAAGGAAAAATACGTAGACTCCTGCGGCAGGAAAGGCATAGGTGAAACACCGTAGTGCGATAGCAAAAAGGGGGCTCACCAGCTGCCATTGGATGCGCGGAGTATATTTCCTTAGCGAATTATTTTGCAACAATTATACTCGGTTTTTATTCCCTAAAAATACTTTTGTCCTAGCCTCTGTTCGTTAAAAGTTAACTTGATTCAAAGCTTGAATCCGTTAAAATAAAAGTCAACACTGTTCCCCATACGAAAACGATACCGTAAAATAGTCTTTGCAGTAATCCTGCTGGGAGTGGTACAAAGAATAGAAGAATAATTAGGACAAAAATTACAATGAGGGCAAATAAGCAAATATAAGTCCAACGTTTACCATTATTTAACATCTTTGCATAAATCCATAGTCCAGGCAAAACAGTAATCATACCAATTTGCGCTGCGATTGAATGCAAGAAAAAATCGACATCAGCAGGTATAAATCCAGACACAATATTCCCCAAAGCTAGGATAATAATGAAAATGGTTGCCAATTTGGTTCTTACTTTTTTCTCTAAGTATTGCGCCAAGTACAAAACACCAACCGTCATTGTGATTCCATTTATGATAAATAACACATTCATCCATAAATGATATGGTGAACAAATTTCATGTGGTGCAATCGCGTACGTAAAATGTCCACAAGATGTAACGCCAAGATCACTCATTGCGTGCTGCATTAGACTATATGGAGCTGTTGAAGTCATCATAAAAAATGGCTCTATAACAAAATAAAAGCAAGTAGCTAACCAGCTGATTATTCCGACTTTTCTAGGTATCGTTAACAATAGAATTCCCCCTTTTTCTTATCTTTCCATGGTAATAGATATCTTAGTTCCTAATTAATAGATCACACAAGAACGTTATATACTATATTTATTTATACTTTATTTATGATAATACTTACCCGTATCTCAAAGTTCAATTACATTTCTTAAAAAATTCAGGTCTGCCACAATAAGATTAAAAATCCCTTGCTTATAATACAAGGGATTTTTTAATTCTTTCATATTTTACACGATGCAGTATTCTTCCTTAATTCTCTCAATCTATTGAACGTTTTGTCATTCATTGGCTGCCACTCACCAATTTACTTCCAGCCTCGTTCATATTGCTTTGGAGCTTCCAAATCATATCCAAGTTCATTGGCTGCTTCTCTGGCCCAATATGGATTTCTGAGTAAGGCCCTGCCAATGAACACAAGATCTGCACGCTCATTTTGTACAATCTCTTCTGCCTGAATGCCATTAGTAATTAAACCAACTGCCCCAGTAGCTATTTCTGAATTACGTCGAATTACTTCACTATGCTTCACTTGGTATCCAGGGTATGGTTTGATACGTGCTGGCACCACTCCGCCAGTACTGCAATCAATTAAGTCAACACCCTGTGCTTTCATCTCTGTTGTAAAATAGATGAAATCTCTCTCCGCATTTCCTTGTTCGTTGTATTCATCAGCAGAAATACGTACGAAAAGCGGACCATCCCATTCTGTTTTCACTGCCTCTATAACCTCACCTAGAAAACGATAGCGATTTTCCCTGCTTCCACCATAGTCATCCTTACGCTTATTTGTAAGTGGTGATAAAAATTGATTGATTAGATAACCATGTGCCGCGTGAATTTCGATCATATCAAAGCCTGCTTCTTTTGCACGTCTAGCTCCATGTTTAAAAGCTTCAATTGTCGCTTTGATAACTTCCACTGTCATTTCAACAGGTTTTATTGACTTCTCATCAAATGGCAAGGCAGTAGGTGCATATATAGGGTGCTTCAATTCAGCTTTTCTTCCGGCATGTGCCAATTGAATCGCTGATTTCGCACCATAGCTATGAATTTCTTTGTTTAAATTTTTCAATCCCAGAATATGCTTGTCATTCCATATTCCTAAATCCTGATCTGAAATTCGCCCTTCAGGTTGAACAGCTGTTGCTTCCACCATAATTAATCCAACTTGGCCAACAGCACGAGAAATATAGTGTGATAAATGAAAAGGAGTAACTAGTCCGTCCTTATCCACTGAAGAATACATACACATTGGAGACATAACGATACGATTTTTCAATGTAATTCCCTTAATATCAATTGGTGAAAAAAGTTTTGCCATTCTATCCTTCCTCCCTGTTCCAATATACTTAAAAAAACAACATTTAATCTAAACATGTGCATTTTGGCATATACACCATAAAAGGAAATTTAAACTTCAAACACCTTAATTTTTGCGTTGGGCATCAACACTTCTTCAGGTTTAAACGTTGCTAAGGCTTCTCCGTTTTTGACCTTGTTAACCCAATCATGATTAGCCAAGGCACCTTTACCTAAAGTGACTAAACCAGCTTCTCCATTCTCGATGATTTCGCTAGCTTTTTTTGGATCCTCTAAATGACCGTTGGCGATTACAGGAATTTTCCCGTATTTTTCGGCAAGAGAAACAAGCGATGGTCCGTTTGTATCGAACGCAGGCTTCCATGCTTCGTATTCGGTAACATGGATAAAATCAAGTCCTGCTTCTCCCAAGCTTCCAAATATGATTTCAGCATCTCGCTCTTTCCCGGACCACTTATGTGCATAATCATTAACTTTCGCTTGAGAAATCCGAATGCCAACAGTGAACTCCTCTCCAACCGCTTTCCGAATCGCCTTAGATACTTCTACCAATAAACGTACCCGATTTTCCGTCGAGCCTCCGTATTCATCTGTGCGCTGATTTGTATAATCAGTCAGAAATTCATCAAGCAAGTAGCCATTGGCTCCATGAATTTCAATCCCATCAAATCCAGCTGATTTCGCACGCTTAGCAGTTTCAACAAACCCGCATATCACTTCTTCAATCTCTTCCTTTGTTGCTTCTCTTGGCATTGCGTATTTTCCAATTCCTTCATATATTTCACTTTTTTCTCCTTTGGGCTGAACGGCAGAAGGAGCAATTGAATCTTGATCAAAAGGATTTCCATGAACGAGAGCACCTGAATGCATAAGCTGTGCAATAATTTTCGAACCTGCTTGGTGAACTGCATCAACGACTTGCCTCCATGCTTGTTCTTGTTCATTATTCACCATACCTGGCTGATCCATATAACCTGGACTATGCTTATCATCGGTATAAATGCCTTCGGTGATGATTAGCCCAAATCCTCCTATAGCAAATGATGTATAATAAGATGCCATCTGATCTGTAGCCAAACCATTAGGTGTTGCACTAATGCGCGTCATTGGTGCAACACCTACCCGATTATATAATGTTGTATTACCTAATGTAACGATGTCAAATAACGATTCTGTATCTTGCATTATGAACACTCCTTTTTTGACTTCAAGATATATTTTTAACAAAAGCAATATGCTTATTTAAGGTCGTCTTCTTTAAGATCGGAACCATTATCACATATTGTGGGTACTATTTTATTGTAATTCACCATCTGAGTTTAGTAAAATAGATATTATCGAACGATTAGTTCACTAAAACCGAACTATAAAGGAGAGAGTTGTATATGGAGCTTCGTCACCTTATTACATTTAAAACAATTGTTGAAAGAGGGGGGGTTCAAAAAGGCTGCTGAACACCTTGGATATGCTCAATCTTCTGTTACAACGCATATTCAGGAATTAGAAGAGGAGGTAGGCAAGCCTTTATTTGATCGGTTAGGCAAGAAAGTTATTATGACTCATTATGGTGAACG
The DNA here is from genome assembly GCF_038002145.1 of Oceanobacillus sp. FSL W7-1309. Taxonomy (NCBI): domain Bacteria; kingdom Bacillati; phylum Bacillota; class Bacilli; order Caryophanales; family Bacillaceae; genus Oceanobacillus; species Oceanobacillus sp. FSL W7-1309. The sequence continues at coordinate 142,072 of NZ_JBBOBX010000002.1, read as the reverse complement.
ACTTCTTTCTTATGCAATTAAAATCATTGACTTACACGCTCAAGCTTTAAGTACGGACGAGGAACCAACTGGTGACCTTATAATTGGTATATCGGAGTCACTGACAATTGATCGTGTTCCACCCATTCTTTTAGAATATAAAAAGACTTACCCGAAAGTAAACCTTACACTAAAATCGGTCGAGAATAATATTGTTTCCTCACAACTTCAAAATGGAGATATCGATTTAGTATTGGTATTAGAAGAGGAAGATTGGTCTCTTTCTGAGATTCATTATGAAAAACTAATAAGAGAAAAAATGGTTTTGATTAGTCCCCCAGTGATAGAAGAAGACAATAGGACAGTTCTTTATACGGAGCGATCATGCAGTTACAAGTCTGTGTTTGATGCTTATTTAAGGTATAAAAAGATGGATGTTAAGGAAAGTTTAGATTTTCAAAGTATTGAGGCGATTAAACAATGTGTTCGAAGTGGATTAGGAATTTCTATGGTGCCATACTTTTCCGTGAAAGAAGAAATAGAAAGTAATAAACTAAGAGGAGAAATAGTAGCACCCGAACATCCGGCGATCGCTACATTTCTTGCTTATCATAAAGATAAATGGCTTTCACCGTCTATGAATAGTATGATTTCTATAATACGAAATCATGCTGAGAATTGGATTTGATGGGTTTAGTCACACTATCCTTAGTCCAATTAAAAAAGCTGGTCCCTAATTTTTCAGGAAACCAGCTTTTTTTGTGTATTTTTATGCTACATCATAACCTTGATCCTCAACAGCTTCTTTCATATTATCCAATGAAATTTTAGTTTCATCATACGTAACCTCAACTTTACCAGAGCCCAAATCAACTTCTGCGGCAGTTACGCCGTCTAATTTATTTAGTGCTCCTTCCACTGACATTTTGCAATGACCACAAGTCATTCCTTTAACATCTAATGATTTTGTTTGCATCTAATTTCACCTCCTTTAAAGGATTCCTTTTATAATTTCACTCGTTTTAAGCGAAGTGCATTTGAAACAACACTCACTGAACTTAATGCCATTGCCGCACCAGCAACCCATGGTGCAAGTAATCCAACTGCTGCAACTGGGATTCCTGCTGTATTATAGCCGAAAGCCCAGAAAAGGTTTTGACGGATATTTTTAATCGTCGCATGGCTGATTTTGATCGCTTTTGGAATAAGCAGTAATTCACCACCAAGAATCGTTACGTCAGCAGCTTCAATCGCTACTTCTGTTCCCGTACCAATTGCAATTCCAATATCGGCAATTGCGAGTGCAGGAGCATCATTGACGCCATCTCCAACCATTGCAACCTTCTTACCCTGCAACTGAATTTCTTTCACCTTATCAGCTTTTTCCTCAGGCAAAACTTGAGCGATTACTTGGTCAATACCAACCTGTTTTGCAATGGCCCCAGCAGTTCGTTCGTTATCCCCAGTTAGCATGATAACTTCTAAGCCTTGCGCTTTTAATTCCTGAATAGCTTGAGGTGCTGTTTCTTTAATTGTATCTGCAACAGCAACAATTCCACGATACTCACCATTAATAGCAATCAGCATAGCGGTTTTACCTTCTACTTCGTAATTTACCAATTCTTGTTCCGCACCACCAACTTCGATTTGGTGGTCTTGCATTAATTTTCGATTTCCAACAAGAATGTTATTGCCTAATAGAGCAGCTTCGATACCATGTCCAGGTATAGCACTGAAATTATCTACTTCTACTAAATCAATTTCTTTTTCTGTTGCATATGCGACAATCGCTTCTGCAAGTGGATGCTCTGAACCTTTTTCCGCACTTGCGAGTAATTGTAATGTTTCCTCGTCACCTGTAAAGTTTGTTACTTCTGGTTTTCCTTTCGTAATGGTACCTGTTTTATCAAGAACAATTGCTTCTAACTGATGCGTTCTTTCTAGGTGTTCTCCACCTTTAAAAAGAATCCCACTCTCTGCAGCCTTCCCTGTACCAACCATAATAGAAGTTGGAGTTGCAAGCCCTAACGCACATGGACACGCAATAACTAGTACAGCAATTGCTGCGACTAAAGCTGGTTCAAACTGGCCAGGTTCAACAAGTACAATCCAAGCGGTAAATGTTAAAATGGCAATTACGACAACGATTGGTACAAAATAACCTGAAATGACATCGGCTAATCGTTGGATTGGTGCTTTGGAACCTTGTGCATCTTCCACTATTTTTACAATCGATGCAAGGGCAGTATCTTTTCCTACTTTTGTCGCTTCCATTTCAATCGAGCCATTTTTGTTGATCGTCGAGCCAATGACAGTTGCGTCCACGTCTTTTTCAATTGGTATGGATTCACCAGTAATCATTGATTCATCGACAGAGGTTCTTCCTTTCACAACGATACCGTCTACAGGTATTTTCTCTCCTGGTTTCACAACCAAACGATCTCCAACAATAACTTCCTCCACTGGGATCATCATTTCCTCATTATCTCTCATAACACGAGCTTCTTTTGCCTGTAAATTGAGCAATGAGGATAATGCATTCGTTGTCTGACTTTTCGCTCGTACTTCCAAATACTTACCAAATAAAATCAATGTGATTAATACAGCACTTGTTTCAAAGTATAGATGTGGCATATATGCTGGATTACCAATCGTCTTCAATGCTTCGTATAAACTATAGAAATAAGCAGCACTTGTACCCAATGCTACAAGCACATCCATATTGGCTCCGCCATTTTTCAAGTTCTTATAGGCACCAACATAAAATTGCCAACCAATAATAAATTGAACAGGTGTTGCTAAAACAAATTGGAACCACGGATTCATGAATATATGTGGTATTGTCATATTAAATAAATGAACCAGCATGGTTACTAATAGCGGTGCAGATAATACGGCCGAAATAATTAATTTTGTCTTCATCATTTTAATTTCTTTTTCTTTATGTGTTTGCTTATCTGCTGATTCAGCTTTCGGTTTTGCATCATAACCTACATTTTTGATTTTTTCAATTAACGCCTTCGTATCAACTAATCCAGGGTTAAATTCTATCGATGCCGTTTCGGTTGTTAAGTTTACAGTTGCCTGCTTTACACCCTCTTGTTTATTCAATACCTTTTCAATCCGAGTAGAACACGCAGCACAGGTCATTCCAAAAACATCTAGTTCTGTTTTTTCCATTAAAACACCGTAGCCGACATTCTCAATTTTCTTCGTAATATCTTCCAAACTTGTTTTTTCTGAATCGTAGTCTACGGTTGCCTTTTCCGTTGTTAAATTGACTTGGGCTTCGACACCGTCCATCTTATTTAATACTTTTTCAACTCGAGTAGAACATGCAGCACAAGTCATTCCAGTTATTCCAAGCGTTGCATGATTTGTTTCACTCATCTTAGTCCCTCCTATTTCGAGAACTGCTTCAATACACTCATTAATTCCTCGATGGATTCTTTCCCTTCGCCTTGTTTAATCGCATCACTGACACAATGATTGATATGGCGTTCTGTGACAGAGAAACCTACTTGCTTTAGTGCCGATTGAATGGCACTGATTTGTACTAGAATATCGACACAATATCGATCCTCTTCCACCATTTTCTGTATTCCTCGCACTTGACCTTCTATACGTTTTAAACGATTAATGACTTTTTGAATTTCAGCTTGTGTTCTTGGTTTACTTGGGTGATTATGTAAGAATTTATCCAAATAAATCACTTCCTTTTCTTTTATAATAATACTATACCCCCTCACAGTATTATTGTCAATAAAAAATATAATATGTATGATATCATGGATATTTTTGTTTGCGATAATGAAAATAAAACCTTTCTTGCTAATGTTGTACAAGCTTCTTTTATATTGGATATTGTATCCCTGTTCTTCAATTGCCAAATCTACCTTTTCTTCATTAAATTCACATCAACTTTTCCACACCGTTCAGTTTTCCGACGCTATCCTCTATAGAGTTTTTCACACAATGTCCGCAAGACATGCCCTGTACGTTAAGTATGTGTTTTATTTGTCATTTCAATTACCACCTAATTTTTAATTCTCTTAAACTCCATACCCTTGTTGGGTATGATAAAGTTTCAAAAAAATAAAGTTCATTAGGTACGTGTAATATGATATTTTATATGAATAAAAACCATGTCATAATAACATGGTTTTTAACGGATTTATTAATGACTATGCCCATGATGGTGATGATGTGTCGGTTCGTTTTTTATTTTACAAAGAATTGAATTGTCATGTTTATGTGCCGCTGTTTCCAGTTGTATTGTTATATGCATAATCCCTTTATGTTCTAAATCGTGTTCAATTTTGCGTAACATACGCTCACTTTCTGCAATCGTTAGCTCAGCATCGACAACAACATGGCAAGAAAGTGCATTTAGCCCACTCGTAATTGTCCAGATGTGTAGATCATGAATGCTTTGAATGCCTTTTACTTTTTCGATTGTTTGTATAACATCATTAACATTAACATTTTGTGGCGTTCCTTCCATTAGAACATGAATAGCTGCTTTCGTTACATAGTAGCCACTTCTTAATACAAGAAACGCGACAATAACACTCGCAAGTGGATCTGCCCAGCCCCAGCCAAAGAACATGATAAGCAGTGCAGCAACAATCGCACCTACAGAACCAAGCATATCGCTTAGTACATGTAAATAAGCTCCACGCATATTTAAATTTCCCTCTACATCCGCACCACGCATCATAATCCAAGCAACAAGAATATTAATAGCTAAGCCAATGATGCTGATAATCAACATCCCTGTTGTTGCGACTTCTGGTGGGTTCGCAAAACGTTCTATTGCTTCATAGAAAATAAACAAAGCAATTATAATTAACGTCACACCATTTAATACAGCAGCTAGGATCTCAAATCGTTTGTAGCCAAATGTCTTACTTTTACTCGCTACCTTTTCTCCTAATTTAAATGCAATTAATGCAATCGCTAATGAAATAGCGTCGCTCAGCATATGGCCAGCATCTGCTAGAAGAGCAAGACTATTTGTTAAGTATCCCCCTATCACTTCTACTATCATATAAGTTGTAATGATGAAAAGTGATATCAATAAAACTTTTTTATTTGCACCATGTGTATGGTCATGTCCATGTCCCATGTTAAAACCTCCTACACTTTATATTGTACTGATATATACGAAAAGCATTTCAAAAAGAGATTTATTATATTTTTACATACGTGTTATTATATTCCAAAGCAACCCACCATATGCTTATATTACTATATATGCATATAATGATATAAAAACATCATCTACTACCTATTTAAAATAGTAAATGTTAGTTATGACAAGCGTGGTCTATCATTTGCTTCAAGATTAACATAACATGCTCATCATCATGTGAATAATAAAGTGTCGTCCCCTCACGACGGAATTTCACAAGCCTTAAATTCTTCAGAAAACGTAATTGATGAGATACAGTCGATTGTCGGATATCCAACGTCTCTACAATTTCGTTAACAGAACACTCTTTATTAAAAAGTAAATTAAGAATTCGAATTCTTGTCGGATCACCTAATGCTTTAAATGTTTGTGATACGATAAATAGTGTTTCGCTATCTAAATCTTGAGTAAAGCCATTTTCATATTCAAAGTCCTCCAATTTCTTCCCTAACCTCCTTGTGTCATTCCGTATTATGATACCTGGATTAGAAGCTCACAATCATTATATGAACATATTAGCATATAACAATTTACGTTGCAATCATCATTACTTAACTCAATAAAAATGCATTCTTGTTTAAGTGCATAACAAAGGCAAATTCTTTATCATTTCATCTTAATTAGATTAACACCGAACCTTCCTTTAATCAAAAACGATACAATTCCATCTTGTTAATTGAATTTCCAAATTATACTTCCCTGCGGTAAAGAAATTTAGTAATTGTTTCTGGACAATTTTCTATGCAGTTTTGAAAATCAGTTTAATTGAAATAACTATGGGAATACATATAGTGAAAAGATTCTAAATCAGGAGGTTTTCAAAAGATGTCACATGAACAACATCAAGAACTAATCAAGAAGCTGCATGAGTGTGCCGTAGCATGTAACCATTGTTATGACGCTTGCTTAAAAGAGGAAGATATGAAGATGATGGCTGATTGTATACGGTTGGACAGAGAGTGTGCAGATATCTGCTCTTATTTAGAACACGCTTTATCAAGAAACACACCATTTGTTTCTGAACTAGCTTCAGTTTGCGCTAAAATTTGTGAGGCGTGTGGAAATGAATGCAAGAAGCATGATCATGAGCACTGTCAAGAATGTGCAGATGCTTGCTTTAAATGCGCAGAAGCATGTAAAACTGTTGCATAAAAAAGAGATTTATTAAAAAGTCGTTTTTACCATAAATGGTCAACGACTTTTTTTAGTTTATAAAGGTCATTGAATCAATTATCCATGCAGTTATATCTTCTAATATTTTATTGCCAAACGACGGAGAGTCTTACACTTTTTAAGAAAACTTTTCTAAACAGGTAATCATTAAGGGGCTCTCCTTCTCTTAAGGGAGATCGTTTGCTTTTAAGTACGATAATTCATACCTTTAATACAAGTAACTTGCCAAACTTCAGTTACAACTCTAGCTATGTCCCTCGCAATCCAATTTTCAACAGAATTACAGAGCATCTACGATAACTTCCACATAGGTTTCAACTTCTACTCCTTTTTGAGACTTTCACAATATTGTTGGTCTCCAGTAGTTAATCTAGTAGGTATTTACTGTAAAGTAAATATAAGATTTAAAAATTTAGTATTTTATTATTTTTTATGCTCCTATTGTATATTTAGAAATCCTCTGATAAACTTCTAAAATCAACTTCATTTGATCCTTATATATCTATGGAAATATGGTCCATACGTTTCTACCTGGCAGCCGTAAAATGCCGGACTATAAGGAAAGTTAGAATACCACATGTATATGTGCATTCTCTTCTTTCTTTATAGATTGAGAGGATGCACTTTTTTATTTTCGTTTATAAGGTCAGACTTCTGACGACAATAAGGATAGATGAAATTGAAACGTTTATCAGGAGGTTATCATGGATATTATATTTGGTTTATTCTCCCTTGTGGGATTACTATTTATAGCTTGGTTGCTAAGTAAAAATAAAAAGGCAATCAAATGGCGTACAATTCTAATAGGTGTAATATTAGAAGGAATATTCGTTTACTTTATGCTTAATGTTCCCCTTGGCCGTTGGCTCCTTACAAGTGCTGCTGGGGGCGTGCAACACGTTTTGAACTATAGCCAGGAGGGCATCGAATTTCTATTCGGTGGTTTTTTTGCAGAAGGAACAAATGTAGGATTTGTTTTTGCAATCCAGGTATTATCCGTCATTATTTTTATCTCTGCATTAGTCTCAGCACTGTATTATTTACGAATCATCCCATTCGTTGTACGTGTACTCGGTTGGATTGTTGGTAAAGTATTTGGTACCACTCGTGTTGAATCGTTTAATACAGTTGCCAATACGATGTTAGGTGTTGTAGAATCCCCATTACTCATTAAGCCTTATCTGGCAAAACTAACACGTTCGGAGCTTTTCACCGTGATGGTTGGGGGAACAGCTTCAGCAAGTGGGGCAATTCTATTGTCTTATGCACAAATGGGGATTGATATTAAGTATTTACTTATATCCGTTTTCTCCGTACCTTTTGTTGCAATTGTAATGTCTAAAATCATGGAACCTGAAACAGAAGAATCTGCGACAAATGAAACTATCGAAATGGAAGATGCAGGACATACGAACATCTTTGAAGCCATTTCCGAAGGCGCCGTGAGCGGCGTAAAGCTTGCTGCTAATATTGGTGGCTTACTTATTGCGTTTATCAGTTTATTAGCTCTCGTAAACGGTTTGCTAGGGGTTATCGGAATGAATCTTGCTACCATATTTGGTTATATTTTCTTTCCATTTGCTTTACTAGTTGGGATTCCCTTTGAAGATGCTTTTCGTGCTGCATCCATTATTGGAACAAAGCTTGCAGCCAACGAATTAATTGCATTCCAGGAAGTACTCAAGCTCCAAGAGGTTCTAAAGCCAGAAACTGTTGCAATCTTAACCGTTGCATTATGTAATTTCGCAAACCTGTCTTCTATTGGACAATTAATTGTAGGTCTTGGTTCCTTGGCACCTTCAAAGAAAAAACAAATTGCATCGATGAGCTTTAAAGCAATTATCGCTGGGACGATGGCAAGCTTTATTACAGCGATTTTTGTAAGTATGTTTGTGTAAACAACCTACCTTTATTTTGTAGCAATTTTATTAGTAACTATGAGTAAATATCCACCAAAAAATTGGACGGATATTTACTCATATTATCGAAATCACGAACAACTTAAACAAGACTTTTAAACCATATTGAATATTAATTGCTAGAAACGAATATATCTATCCAAATTTTCGCAGCAGTCGTTACAATTAGTATAGCTAAAATCAGCTGTAATAGTTTCGTATTTACTTTTTTTCCAGCCAAAACCCCAAGTGGTGATGCAATTAAGCTAGCAACCACCATGATAAATGATGGTAAGATTTCCACTTGCCCAGAGGATACTTTTCCAATGATAGCACCTATTGATGAAATAAGTGTTATGGCTAAGGAGGAAGCAATCGTCACTCTAGTAGGTATTTTTAAAACCGTAAGCATAATCGGTACTAACAGGAATGCCCCTCCCGCACCAACAATACCTGCTCCAATCCCAACAACTAATGCAAGTGATGCGGCGAGCCATTTATTAAACTTTATTTGCTCAAGAGGAATATCATCAAGTCCTTTTTTCGGGATTAACATCATGACAGCCGCAGTTATCGCTAAAATTCCATAGACTACATTAATCACACTTTCGGGCATGCGTGTAGAGCCCAATCCACCAACAAAACTGCCGATTAATATGCTAATCCCCATGTAACCAATTAATTTTTTATTTAAGAATCCACCTTTTCGATAGGCGATGACCCCACCAAGTGTTGCAAAAAATACTTGAATTGCAGTTATGCCTGACACTTCATATGCTGTAAATTCAGCAATGCCGAGTGCGGCTGGGATATATAACAACATCGGGAAGTTAATAATGGCGCCACCTATTCCTATCATTCCTGAAAAAAAGGATCCTATAAAGCCGATTAGGAAAATGGCAACGACAAAGTCTATATCCATTTTTTCCTCCTTCTTAAAAGAGAATCGCAGCAGATGGATCCCCTTTTTATTATCTTAAATTTCTTCGAAGAGCTTTCGTTGCATTCCGTTATTTTATCGAACCGAACAACGATTTGGCCCAATCTCCATTTCTTGTTGTTTCACTAAATCTCTCTCGATTTTACCCATATTTATTTCCCGAATCTCTTGATATGCATTTGGCTGAGGTGGTAGATTCTCGGTCACTAGTTTTCTAAATTCATTTTCGTCCTCAATATTTAATCCATGATTTGTTTCGTATAGCGTGCTTAATGTTTCAGATACACTACCATCCGCGTTTAATTCATCAATGATCATAAAGTGCGCTGGTAAAACGACTAGTTCCCCAGGTAATTCTCTGTATCTTGTGTATAGACTTTCTCTTAAATCTGCAACCCAGTCTTCTGCTAACCCCGCAAGGTCCGGTCTTCCAATAGAATCAATAAATAAAATATCTCCCGACAATAAATATTTCTCGTCTACAACAAAGGATGTTGATCCAATTGTGTGACCAGGAGAATATAACGCATGAATTGCTATGGCAGTACTACCAATCACTACTTCATTTCCATCGTTTAATGGTTGGTAATCAAATGTTACCTCTGTCGCATCTTTTGGTGGAAGCCAGTACGTTGCGTTTGCTTCTTCAGCAAGTTTTCTTCCTCCAGAAATATGATCGGCATGCAGGTGTGTATCCAATACATGGGTAATTTTTGCTCCAATACGAGCTGCAAATTCAAGATAGGCTTCCGTCATTCTTGCTGAATCGATTATAGCAGCCTCACCGTTCGAAACTATCATGTAAGACAAGCATCCCTTACCAATTCGTACAAATTGATAAATTTCTCCCCTATCCTTTAAATCTCCAATTTTAACAGGTTCTAAATGTTCACTCCATGCTGTCATCCCACCTTCTAGGGAAGAAACAGAAAGTCCTGCATCTGAAAGCATCTCTGCAACTACTATAGATGAATGTCCTTTGGCACAAACAACAAGTATATCTTTATCAGAAGGGATTTTATCCAAAATTCCCTCAACACCGTCTAGTAAATCAAAGTAAGCAACATTTAGGTAATCAAAATGCTCTCCTTCTATTTTCCAATCTGCGAAGTCACTTGCATTACGAACATCTAAAATAAACAGATCTTCTTTATTAAATACTTTTTTCGTTACTTCTTTCACAGTCATTGTATTTACTTTCACACCAATACCTCCTACGGTATATTTAAGATTAAAAAAATATGCTTACATCAGTATCTTTTGTAAAGTTCTTTACATGTTATAGATTCAGAAAACTGGTTTAACAACTTGTCTGCGTTATTTCAATGACACATTCCCTTTCGTTTCAATAATCACACCTGCTTTTTTTAGTAAATTCCCAACTTCGCAAGCTCGATCTGCTCCCACTATTGCTCGTTCTGCAGATTGAATTTGTGCTTTTGTTGCCTCATTAGATAAAACGATTTGTGGATTGTGCGTAATTGTAAACACATTATCAGTTATCGTTGCTTCAGAATTTATTGTATGTTCTACGATAGGTAATTTTCTATTTTCAAGTATGGAAGTAAGTGTTGCGATATAACAAGTTGTCGCTGAAGAGACTAGTAGCTCTTTCGGATCAGTCCCGTTTCCACTTCCTTTTAAATCCGTTGGGATAGCAATTTTTGTATCCAAATACGCTGCTTTAAGAATTCCATTTCCTGTTGTTCCACCATTCCAAACCGCATTCACAAGTGTTTTTAATTCAGCCATCGTTACATTCCTCCATTAAAATTAATAAAAGGCAAACTATAAAATTTTCTCACCTAGAACTACGGAAATCGAAAAACTTCTGTTAAAGCAAGTTAAAATGTCAATGTTACATCAGCGTCTTTTGCAAACTCTAAAAATGTTACAGCACCGCCCACTTCAACTCCATCAATAAATGTCTCTTTTTCTAATCCCATAACATCCATTGTCATTTGACAGCCAATAAATGTAACGCCCATTTCATTCGCCATTTTAATCAACTCTGGAATGGATGGAGCATTTGCTTTTGCAAATCCCTCTGCAAAGTGTTCTTTCCCTTCTGGCATAGGGAGTTGCTGATGTGCTTCTTTGTGAATTAAGTTTAATCCTTCAAATGTAAAGAAGATGGCTACTTCTTGATCTGTTGCAGCCGCTGCAGTTGCAATATTAAACACTTTGTATGCATCAAATAATCCACCGTTACTTGCAATAATTGCTACTTTTTTATTCAATGTTTTTTCCTCCTAGTTTTTTAATGCTTTCTTAATATTATTTGGATCAAATCCTACAATCCATTGACCATTAACCTCCGTTTGCGGTACTCCCATTTGCCCTGTTGTATTAACCAACATTTGCATCATATCGGGGTTTGTTTCAACATTCACTTCCTGAAAAGAGATATTTTGCTCCGCTAAAAAATTTTTTAACATGACACAGTACGGACATTGGGTTGTTGTATATACTATTACTCTATTCATATTTAAACCTCTCCTTAATCCATTAAAAATAGTATTTAGTTCTCTTAAATCCATTTATAATAATCTATTTATACCATTATGGGTATTGGAATTACCAACATCCAACATCATTCCACATCTGCTTCCCATGCGAGCATTCCACCTTGCATGTTTATGGCATGATAACCTTGGCTTTCAAGAAATTCGGTAGCACTGCCACTTCTGGCTCCAGAACGACAAACCATAATGTATTCCTTTGACTTGTCTAGTTCATGGATTCGAGACTCCACTGCTCCAATTGGGATGTTCACGGCATTTGGTATTTTCCCTTCAGCTACTTCATCTACTTCACGCACATCAATAATATTTAATGCATTTCTTTCTTTTATTAACGATTCAACTTCCTTTGCTGTAATTTCTTTCATCATAATTTCTCCTTTTCATGAAATCCAATTGTTCATACCACCTTTTACATTTGTTACTTTTGTAAAACCTAATTTTTTTAGTTCCTTTCCGGCCTTTAAACTTCTCATTCCACTTTGACAAATGACAATAACTTCTCTTTCCTTCGAAAGCTCTTTATCCGCTTTTCGAGAAAGTTGGTGAAGTGGTATATTTTTAAATCCGCTGATGTGATTTCTTTTAAATTCTCCTGGTGTTCGGACATCGATATACTGCTTTTCTTTCTTATTTAGTTCCCTTTTTAAATCAGTTGCTGCTATATGATTCATACCTTTTGCAGGTAGAACTCGCTGCAAGATAAAAAACAAGAAAGCTGCAATAATAATATACATTACAAAGTCCATACCTTCTATCTCTCCCTTCCACCCAATATATACCTACATGGGTATTTATTAATGTAAAAAATTACCTTTTTCTTATCCAAAACTTTAACACATCATTTTCCTCTTCATGTTTCAGAAGTTCATGTCCGCCTGATTTAGCCCATGCTGGAATATCGTTTCTAGCTCCCTTATCAGTCGTATGAACCTCTAATACTTGACCTTCTTCTAGTTCGCTTATAGCGACTTTTGTTTTTACAATTGGCATTGGACAAGACAGTCCCTTTGCATCTAATACTTTATCTACATTCATTTTAAATCCTCCAATCAATTATTTTACCTCTACCCCTATGGGTATATTATAAGATAAAAAAAAGAATGTCAACTCCTAAATATTATCTGCTCTTTACAAGCAAGTTGACAGCTTCTTTTATTAACTCATCCGTATTCTCTCCATTTTCTTCAGCTTCAAGAACACATTCAACTAAATTCGAACTTACAATTACACCTACTGTTCTATCTACTGCCGAACGGACGGCTGACAACTGTGTAATAACTTCTTTACAATCTTTGTTGTCTTCCATCATTTTTAAAATTCCTCGAAGTTGCCCTTCCATACGCTTTACTCTATTTTTGATTTGATCATTGTATTCCATCGGTATGCTCCTTTTTTGTTATTCGATACATAGCAGGCAAGCACTATATTATACCCTTCCAGGTATAATGTCAATAGTGACACCTTTATCTGAATACAGTGCCGATGATACCTCCGCCATAATATATGAGCATGCCTCGACGTTTTTCTTCATATATCGTCACCATTTGTTGGTATACATAGATGTACTTGATAAAATCCATGTTCACCTAAAGCAAAAACGAAACCCGAAATATAATTAATCTACGCAGTTATTGTCAAATTTTTGTCTTTGCTTGTCCCACTTTGTATTATTTTTGGTAGATTCTACTTCCGATTATTCAGATTCAAAGGTATTAAAAAATGCAAACATGGGAGGTAAAGATCATTGAACAGTCTAAAACATTTGTCAGATGAACTATTAGAGGAATCCTTGAGAAAGGCAATCAAACTAAAGTTGGATCAAGATTTTTGCACAACATTAAAAAATGAAATAAAGGAACGGGCAGAAAGGGGAGAAAAATTTACGCATACTAAAGACGCGAAAAATATTTATAAAAAGTAACCTGGACAGTCTAAGTTTCATCGCCCTGTAGCCCTGTAACCTACAAGATGCTGAAATCGGAAGTAGAATCCTATTGGCCTTAAGTTTAGGCTGAAAAAAGGTAGCGTTTCGCGCTTGATTGTGCGCAACGCTACCACAAATGATAAGCTGCATTAGTTTATAGATACAACAAGCATACTTTGATTCTTTTATGCTTACCCTAGTCTTTTATTATGAACTAGTCTATCTTTAACAACTGGGCATTAATTGCACAAATAATGGTACTTAATGACATCACCACTGCTCCAATTGCTGGAGTTATCACAATCCCTATACTATACAAAACACCTGCTGCCAGTGGAATTGCAACAATATTATATCCAGCAGCCCAACCTAAGTTTTGCATCATTTTTTGACTACTCGCTTTTGACAATTTAAAGATATTTAAAATATCTACTGGATTACTATTCACTAATATTACATCAGCAGTTTCAATTGCAACATCTGTCCCCGCACCGATAGCTATCCCTAAATTTGCTTCTGCCAAGGCAGGGGCATCATTAATACCATCACCAATCATCGCTACTATTTTGCCGCCTTGTTTTAAATCTTTAACATTGCTTGATTTATCATGTGGTAATACTTCTGCAATGACTTTTGCCATTCTAAGCTGTTCACCGACATAATTTGCTACCTTACTATTATCACCAGTCATCATGATCGTTTCGATACCACGATTATTTAATTCCTTGATTACTTTAAATGAAGATTCTCGAATAATGTCAGCTAAAGCAATCATCCCTTGCAGCACATTATCTTTTAGAACGAAAACAACAGTTTTCCCTTGTGCTGCAAGTTTTTCATAGGTCTTCTCATCAAATGAGATGTTATTTGATCTCATTGCACCTGGACTGATAACAGCTATTTCTTCATCCTTTATTTTCGCAACAAGACCTTTACCAGTTAGATTTTGATAATCTTTTACCTCATATACTTCTAAATTACGTTCTTTTCCTTCTTTTACGATTCCTTTAGCTATTGGATGATCCGACTGTACTTCAACGGAGTATGCTAACCTCAATAAATCTTCTTTAGTTATTCCTTCACTTGGATGTACGTCAGTTACTCCAAAATTACCTTCTGTTAGCGTACCAGTTTTATCAAATACAATTCGGTCTACTTTCCAAGCACTTTCAAATGGTGTACGGTTACGTATTAACAACCCTTTCCTAGCAGCAATGGAAGTTGATCTTGAAGTAACTAATGGTCCTGCTAAACCTAGTGCATGCGGGCAAGCGATTATCAAGACGGTAACCATTCTCTCTAATGCGAATTCAAAATCACCTGTAGTTATCCAATAAGCTAACGTAATAATCCCTACAACTACAGCAACATAGAATAACCATTTCGCAGCAACATCGGCAAATCCTTGCGCTTTTGATTTGGTCTTTTCAGCATCACTGACTAATTGAATTACTTGAGATAGATATGTTTCACTACCTGTTTTATTTACTTGAATTTTTAATATGCCTTCACCATTCACTGCTCCACCAATTGCTTCCATCCTAGGATGCTTTTCAACAGGAACTGATTCACCTGTTAGCATCGATTCATCAACAGTGGATTCTCCTTCGAAAATCTCTCCGTCAAGGGGGATTTTCTCTCCAGATTTAACTAAAATTTGATCGCCTGGTACGAGTTCTTCAACAGAAACTTCTACAATATTTCCAGACTCATTAATTTTATGTGCTTCCTTTGGCATAAGTTTGATTAACTCTTCTAATGCTTTTGAAGCGCCCATAATGGATCTCATTTCGATCCAATGTCCTACGAGCATGATGACAACTAACGTCGCTAATTCAAAGAAAAAATCGCTTCCTTTTATAAAAAAGGCTGTCAATGTACTATAAACATATGCCGTTACAATAGCTAAAGAAATGAGCATCATCATACCAGGCGCCTTCGTTTTTAATTCATCCCAAGCACCTAATAAAAAAGGTTTACCACCATAGAAAAAAACAATCGTGGATAGCAGGAATAATAACAATGTATGGCCAGTAAAGTTAACTTCATATCCAAAAAGCATTTGAATCATTTCTGATAAGTAAGAAATTGGTATTGTCAGCACTAAAGATACCCAGAAGCGTTTCTTAAAATCTTCAATCATATGTTCATGATGTCCTGAATGACCACCCCCATGTTCTCCGTGATGGTTGTGTTCGTTATCATTATGGTTCTCATGCCCTTCATGTAAATGGTGTTCATGATCAGCATGTACATGTTGATTATGATCCATATTTCCACCATTATAGTGATCATGTTTGACATGATTTTGTGTCTCATGACCTTTATCATATCTGCCATAATGATGGTGTGAATGACTTTGTTCGTTGTGTCCTTCTTGGTCATTATCGCGTTTGTTCTTTCCGTTACTTTGCTTTTCCATTGTTTTCACTCCTTATTCACCCTAGTTTAAGGAGACTTTAGATATCTTATTCTATCTCCTTGCAATACTATACTTTACCCCCCTTAGGTATGATATAAACCTGTATAAACCTGTTGATTTATTAAGGTTTCTATGCAAATTCTGTGCACTTTTCGAGAATCTGTTTATTTGCGTAACTTTGGGAAATATATAGTTCGTTTTTAAATATTACTTATATATGGGTTTCAAGAAAAGAATTTCAAGGAATTTTAAATACTTGAAGTTGTACAAGCCTTCAGTTTTTAATACCACTCCGTATTTGACCTCACTTTCATCCCACATCTAAAGACAGTGGGCTTTCTCGTTCGGAAAATCTGAAAAAAATTGCTCAATGCACGTAATCTACTCATTGAGCAACTTTTGTAGTATCATTTATGAACCCATTTGTACCCAACACCCCAAACAGTTTTAAAATACACATCTATTGGAAAACCAGCCTGACGAATTTTTTCTCTTACATTTCTAACA
This sequence comes from Oceanobacillus sp. FSL W7-1309, assembly GCF_038002145.1. Taxonomy (NCBI): domain Bacteria; kingdom Bacillati; phylum Bacillota; class Bacilli; order Caryophanales; family Bacillaceae; genus Oceanobacillus; species Oceanobacillus sp. FSL W7-1309. The sequence goes on along the minus strand of NZ_JBBOBX010000002.1, from coordinate 125,510 downwards.
TGTGAGTCCACAGTTCTTCCTTCTGTTTCAGAAGTAAATCCCCAAATCAAGTCAATTAGCTGGTCCCTAGTGAAAACACGATTCGGATTTTTCATTAAGTGGCCAACCATAAAAAATTCTTTTGGTGTTAATTTTATAGGGTTATTTTTATAGGTCAGTTCAAACCGGTCTTCATTCCATATAAGACCCTGTACGTTAATATGACTAGATGGCTTTATTCTTCGTAACAATGCGTCCATTCTTGCTAATAATTCCTCTTCATTAATAGGTTTCGTAATATAATCATCTGCACCGAGTTTCAATCCTTTCACAATATCCTCCTTTTGATCTCGTGCAGTCACCATAATAATTGGCACCCCTGAAAAACGTCTTAACTCTTTACAAAGCTTCCACCCATTCATTTCCGGCATCATAATATCAAGCAGAATGATGTCAAATGTTTCTACTCTTATAGCTGATAGAGCTTCTTTTGCCCCATACGCTTTATAACATAAATAATGATGTGGCTTTAAGTACAATGCTAATAAATCTACCATTCTTTTTTCATCATCAATTAGTAAGACCTTATTCAACTATGTCACCTCTTTGCAGCGATATCATAAAGCTAGTGCCAACACCTTGTTTACTTTTCACCTCAATGTTACCACCATGGGATTCCACAATTTCTTTTGCAATGGCTAATCCCAATCCTGTTCCACCACTACGTCTAGATCTAGATTTCTCCACACGGTATAAACGCTCAAATATATAAGGTAAGTCTTCTTCTGGAATCCCTTCTCCTTCATCTGAAATAATCGTTATAATCTCATATTGATTTTGAGATATATTTACTGAAATTCGGTTTCCTTGTGAACTATGTTTTTTTGCATTGTCCAATATATTCAAGAGCACCTGTTGGATTCTATCTGGGTCAACATATGCGATAATCTGGCTTGGACAATTGACTGATAATATAAGGCATTTTTCCTCGAATGCAGGTCGTATGCGTTCTGTAACCGTATGAATTAGTGGTTCAAAATTTATATTCCTTCTTTTGATTATGAATTTATTCTGATCTATTTTTGCCAGATCAAATAAGCTTTTAACTAGTACCGTTAACTGTTCAGTTTCTTCCCGAATAATTTCAATATACTCTTTCTTTTCTTCAACCGACGCATCATCACGACTAATTATATCAGCATAACCTTTTATGTAAGTTAAGGGAGTTCGTAGTTCATGGGAGATACTAGCCAAGAATTCATTTCTATATTTTTTTAAGTGTTCTAGATCGTTTGAAAGTCTTGTAATTGAATTAGCCAGGTCTCCTAGTTCGTCGCTGCGATCCGTATGTAACTCCACCCTGTGCCTACCTCTGCTCAACTGTTCGGTTGCTTCTTTCATTTTAATTAATGGGTTTGTAATCAGCCTCGAGAGTATAAAAACCGTTACGACTGTCAGAAGGAGTGTTAGCAGTCCAATAATTAAGAATTGATGGCTTAAATGATCAACAATTTTTCTGATATGATCTGTATCAGAAAACATAAATACATGTCCTTGGTGTTCCCTATTTATCGTAATAGGACTGTCCGTTGCAATATATTTTTTCTCTGTCCACCCTTCTACTAATATGCTTCCCTCTAAGGGTATTTGATTTAGATCCGTATGTTGAATAACATCTAGCATTTCCCCGTCAATTGGATCCGATTCAGTGATTACATTACCAGATGCATCTGTTATTACCACAGCAAAGTTGGATTCGGATTCCATGATAGCAACGTGTTCTAATGTCGATTGATTATAATTTTCTTCTAAAACATCGCGATGTGTATTTCCACGAGACAAAAGATTATCCATCACTTCTTCAATCCGTTCATTTACCAGGTTCGTATACAAAATGAAATACAGGAAAATTTCAACAATCAAGATAAAAACAAAAAACAATAATCCAATTTTTAAGGATAGTTTATTTAACATTCAAGACTCCTTTATTACATATGGGTTAATGCATCTAGTATACCAATTAGGAAAAGAAAAGCTCCTTCGATTTTTTGGGATATGGCAAATACATCAACCACATTTTATTTAACTGATTTCTGTATAAGCACTGTCTATCTTTAAATGATAATGATGGTCTATGTATTTTATTTAAAAAGTGTCCATTTTTTGTGCAGATCGTAATTATCCCGACAAAATCAATACTTTAGACCTATTTCAAACGCTCAGTTTCTTATTTATCTCTTTCGCCTCTTGCAAATCTTCCTTTTAAGATTATTTTAGATTTAATTTCTCCACAAAAATAGTTTCTGATTAAATATATCTTAAACCTAACTAAGCTATTATGATACATACCATTGGCCAAATGGAACGATAACGATGCATCAAGTTCATTTTTTATTATTAAAATAAGTATATAGAAAATTAGTCAAGAAAGTTTGCAGAATGAAATTCTCATTTTATTATATCTGTGCCTTTTAGCTTATTCTTCTCTCTAGCTGTGAATCTGCAAATAAAATGCAAATTTACAGGGTAGATTAAATAGTAACTAGAATATTGGAGGGATATTTAAAATGAAAAGAAATAAACTTATAATCGGTATTGTTTCTATGATTGCCGTACTGTTATTGTCAGCATGTGCAAATGAAACAGAAGAAAACACAGGTACAGAAACAGAATCAAATACGGAGGAGAAAAATGATATGGAATCGGAGTCTGATTCACATGAAGGTATGGATCATTCTGAAATGAATATGTCCAGTACAGGAGAAGTCCCTGAGGGTTTAGAAGAAGCTGAAAATCCAACATATGAAGTTGGAAGTCAAGCAATGATAGAGACAGATCATATGGAAGGTATGAAAGGTGCTGAAGCGACTATTGTGGGTGCATATGATACAACAGTCTATACTGTTTCGTATACCCCAACAACTGGCGGAGAGGAAGTTACTGATCATAAATGGGTCATTCATGAAGAGTTAGAAAATCCAGACGATGCTCCATTAGAAGAAGGTACTGAAGTAACAATGAATGCCGACCATATGAAAGGTATGGATGGGGCAGTAGCTAAAATTGACTCTGCTGAAGAAACTACGGTATATATGGTTGATTTCGTTCCGACCACAGGTGGAGAAGAAGTAACGAACCATAAATGGGTAACAGAAAGTGAATTATCACCTGTAGAATGAGTTCTTATAAGTACATTAGAAAAACAGGACACAAAAATGGTTGCAATCATCATAAATCAATGATTGCAACCATTTTTTGTTGGAGTATTTTTTTGTTTGGTTTTTATTAATGATATTAAACGATAGAGGATCAATAAGGATACCAGTAGAGATTAGAAATCTATTATTTTTCAATAAAAGGAGATATATTTAACTTTTACTTGACTAGCAGTAATCAATGCATTCTTTCAAGGGAAAACGAACAGAACAAGAAAAAGCTGCGGGGAACACTGCACTCTCAATAATTCTCCTATCAAAAATAACCCAAAAGTTAGATTTTCTGCTCTAACTTTCGGGGACGGTCGCTTCCAATGGAGAGCTTCCCTGTCTTTAATCCTTCACTTTCATAAGTCGTAAACCATTTAACGTTACTAGGATGGTCGCGCCCATATCTGAAAGGATGGCAATCCAAAGCGTTAACCAGCCAGGCACAACCAATAATAAGGCAATAAACTTAATCGCAATTGCAAAAGTAATGTTAGCTTTAATTATATTTAGCGCTTTTCGGCTGAGTTTTACAGTGAATGGAAGCTTTCTTAAGTCGTCTCCCATAAGAGCAACATCTGCCGTTTCTAGAGCTGTGTCAGTACCAGCTCCTCCCATTGCAATACCAACGGTTGATGCTGCCAATGCAGGTGCGTCATTAACACCATCTCCTACCATAGCCACCTTACCAAACTCTGACCTCAATTGTTTCATATAATCCAATTTATCCTGCGGCAACAATTCTGACTGAATATCAGATACGCCTACGTGTGCACCAATTGCATCCGCAGTACCTTTATTATCGCCAGTCAACATAATTGTCTTTTTGATGCCTAACTGATTTAACTTTTGAATCACTTCTTTACTTATTTCACGTACTTCATCAGCAACTGCAATAATGCCAAGAATATTTTGTTCCGTCCCAATAATCATGACCGTTTTCCCTTGATTCTGAAGATAATTAACCTTGTCTTCGAATGCTTGAGTAAAATCAGAAACAAATAACTCGCTGAAAAGTTGTGGACTTCCTATATAATAAGTCGTTCCATTTACAGAGCCTTCAATACCTCGACCTGTAATCGAAGAAAAGTCTTCTACCTTTATATCTGAGTAAGAGATATTTTCTTGCTCTGCTTTTTTCATAATTGCTGAAGCAAGCGGATGTTGCGAACGGTTTTCCAGTGCTGTAATAATATTAAGTAGTTCCCTTTCTTCAATTTGTTGATCCAGTAATTCAAAATCTGTTACAATTGGAACTCCCTTTGTCAATGTGCCTGTTTTATCAAATGCAATCGCCTTTAAGGTACCCATTTCTTCTAAATATACTCCACCTTTTACAAGAACACCTTTCTTGGCAGCATTTCCAATCGCTGAGACAATAGAAATCGGAGTCGATATAACAAGTGCACATGGACAACCAACAACAAGAACGGCTAACCCTTGATATACCCATGTTTCCCAGCTACCAATAGAGAGTAGAGGCGGTACTATCGCAACTAATGCTGCGACGATCATGATGATCGGGGTGTAATATTTCGCAAATTTATCGATAAAAGCTTGTGCTGGTGCCCGTTCTCCTTGCGCTTCCTCTACCAGATGAATAATTTTAGCAATGGTTGTATCTTCAACAAGCTTTGTAATTTTTACTTCAAGTATTCCTTCTTCATTTAATGTACCTGCAAATACGTTATCATCAACTGATTTTTCAACAGGAACTGATTCACCTGTAATAGCTGCTTGATTGACAGCAGAATAGCCATTTACGACTATACCGTCCATTGCAATTTTCTGTCCAGGCTTTACAAGCATAATATCCCCTACAACAATATCATCTACATGAACTCTTAATTCTTGCCCATTACGTCTAACGAAAGCCTCTTTGGGAGCGATATCCATTAAGGAATGAATCGACTGTCTTGCTCTATCCATTGAAAATCGCTCCAGTGCTTCACTGATTGCAAAGAGAATAACAACAACAGCAACCTCTGCCCATTCGCCAATAATAGCTCCGCCAATAACAGCTACTGTCATAAGGGTCTTCATGTCAAATTCAAAGCGAATTAAGTTTTGTAAACCGACTCTAAAAAGGGATAAACCTCCAATCAGCATCGATGCTAAAAATAATAATGTCGTCACAATGTTTCCTTCACCATTCATATATATAGATAGGTATCCAAAAACAAGAAACAATACCGACGTAAGTAATGTACTATGCTTTTTATAAAAGGGGATTTTCTCTTCTTTGTTCTCCCTTTCAACCGCATGTGAAGTATGTGTTCCAAGCTTTTCAGGAACTACTTTAAGATTTTCAAAAGCACCTGCTTTTTCCAGCTCTTCGACAGTTGTATTTCCAAAAACATTAATTTTGGAAGCTCCAAAATTGACTTTCGCATCCTCTACGCCTGGAAGCTGTTTTACATTCTTTTCGAACTTTCCTGCACAATTCGCACAGGAGAACCCCTCAACGCGATAAACATGTTTATGTTCCGTTACGGATTTTACTGGATCATTCAACTTTAATAGCCTCCTTCTGATGCTGAAAGGCTATTTCTATAAGTTGTTTAACATGTTCGTCGTCTAATGAATAAAAGACTAGCTTTCCTTTTTTTCGATATGTTGCGAGGCCTAAATTTTTTAGTAATCTTAAATGATGGGATGCCGTGGCCATTGAAGAACCTATAATATTTGCCACATCACAAACACATAACTCACCTTCTAACGATAAAGCATAAGCAATCTTGATTCTAGTATCATCAGCCAAAGCCTTGAAAATTTTAGCTACTTCCATCGGATTTTGTTCCGTAAGATGCTGTTTAGCTCTTGACACTTTATCTTCGTTAATACACGTAACTTCACAAATATCTTTCACCATGATATCTTACCCCCTTGTTCAAACATATATTTGAATATAGATTCACTATTAATATATGCAACTTTATTCAAATAGTCAAATGATTATTTGAATAATAAACATAAGAATACAGTTTGTTTATTTTATAAGAATGAAACTTAACGGATGGTCTTAGTATTATTTACTTGGGGAATGGTACTTTATATGTGTTCTCAAGTATTGTTAATTGATTAAAAATTGTTTAGATACATAACACCTTTTCGTATTAAATTCTCAAATATAGTCAGAATTTGCTCTGCATGATATGTGTTTTAATTTTAAAGCAAGCAGAATCACTGCTTCCTTGTTTCTAATACCTTAAAGATCTTTCAATTTGGCAATATCTTCATCTGTACGATTTCCGTGAATCTCAAGATTTGCAAGTTCTTCCTCTATTTGAAGATACCCGTGAGCTCTAATTCAAGATGAGTCATTTCAGGGTCTGGTGAAGATCCATGCCAATGCTAAATAAATATGATTCCGTAACTCCGAGAAACGGTAAATATAATGAAGCTATGTTAAGAAGTAAACTATTATTTGAAGAACATTTTTTTAATCTATAGAATAACCAAACTTCTTGAAAAGGCAAAAAACCACCAACATTATGTATTGGTGGAGACGGTGGGACATGCTCTTCCATGCTTTCGTCATGGCACTGACTATATCTTAAACCTAATTTTTAAGGTTTCTCGGCGTATTATACGAAATGTAAATTTACCACGCTTGGTAGAATTTCGTATCCTAGTACTACCATATTGGCAGCCTATAAGTCGATAGATGGCTGTTGAATTGCTCCACATACCACTCGGTATTGCCTTATTGCATCAAATACAACTTAGGTTTCACCGATAAAGCCGAGTTATCACTTTTGTGTTACCACAAAAGGCGACTAAATTACTAATCGAACCCACGTCCAGAGATATCGGCACTCAGGCTTCTACACGCGTAGTTGATATATTATCATTCGCTAATCCTGCAGCCTATCAACAGGCTTTCAGATAGCTAGTCTGATTTAGTTCACCTGGAGATCCTCAGACGGAGGATACCAGCATAGCCCGCTTAAGTTGAGACCCTTCAATCTGCACCACGGGCGAGTGACAGGAAGGATCCTTTAGTGCTACTTACGCAGCTGCTAAAGAGTAATTGTTTTCTTTGCCAGTTATATTTAGGCGAATAACGGTTTACGAGTCGTAACCTCGACGTGCGACCTGAGCTCAAACTACCCCTGTCGAATCCGTAACGTCCCCATTTAAGAGAAACGCTCTAGGATAATTGAGCATTATTAAATTGTGTTACATACTCTATTATAGCAGAATCTCAGCTAATTTCAAGGGCTGGCAGAATTTACAGGCTCTACTATGCTTGCTTTATCTCATATGATCTTTTATTGCACGGTCTACATCACGTTTCATTTGCTTCTGCTTCAAATCTTCACGCTTGTCGTATTTCTTTTTCCCTTTTCCTAATCCGATTAAAATCTTAGCATAGCCATTTTTAATATAGATTTTTAAGGGAACAAGCGCATAGCCTTGTTGCTGTGTCAGACCAATTAATTTATCGATTTCTTTCCGATGCAAAAGTAATTTACGTGTCCGTGTCGGATCGTGATTGAATCGATTTCCTTGCTCATATTCTGCAATATGAAGGTTAATCAATTTGACCTCACCGCGATCAATTCTTGCGTGGGAATCTTTTATATTTACTCGGCCATTACGTAGTGATTTGATTTCTGTGCCTTGTAATACAATTCCTGCTTCATACGTATCTTCAATAAAATAATCATGGGATGCTTTTCGATTTTGCGCGATTGTTTTTCCTTGTCCTTTTGGCATACGAGTGTTCCTCCTACTACTTACATAGAACTTTATTTTATCAGAAATCTGCTGCGATTCCAATAAGAACACCTAACTATAACGAAACAAGCCCAAACATTAAGCCATCAGAACTAAACTCACCGCCATAACTGCCATCCCAGTCATCACACCATAAATGGATAGATGCGCCTCATCATATCGTTTCGCTGCAGGCAACAATTCATCTAAGGAAATAAACACCATAATTCCTGCTACCATGGAAAAAATAATTCCAAATAGAATATCACTTAAGAAAGGCATTAATATCAGAATTGCTACAAGTGCTCCGATTGGCTCTGCAAGTCCTGATAAAAAGGAAAGCTTAAAAGCTTTTTTCCGATCACCAGTTGCGTAATAAATTGGTACAGATACAGCAATTCCCTCTGGTATATTGTGAATGGCAACAGCTACTGCAATAGCAATCCCAATCGTTGGGTCCTGTAGTGTAGAAACAAATGTTGCAATTCCCTCTGGAAAGTTATGAATAGCTAAAGCCAACGCTGTAAACATTCCCATCTTCATTAAGGCTGGATCATTCAGAGCTGCCCCTGGTTTTTCCATATCTTCTACCTTTTTTACTTCATGGGGGTTGCTATGGTTAGGTATAAATTTATCAATTAGACCGATGAAAAGCATCCCAGCGAAAAATCCAATAATCGTAAACCAATATCCTTCTGTTTCGCCCAAGGATGCTGTTAAGGCGTCCTTTGCTTTAAAAAATATCTCAACCATCGATACATAAATCATAACCCCGGCTGATAATCCTAAAGCAAATGATAGAAATTTTGTATTTGTCGTTTTAGCAAAGAAAGCAAGTACACTTCCTACTCCAGTTGCAAGTCCCGCGAATAATGTTAACAGGAAAGCAAGAAGTACATCATTCATCCAAAATCCTCCAAACTTCAATTAGAAAAACTTAGCACTTGCTATCACATTGAGGCAAATGCATGCGTTGTAATTTTATGCAGAAAAATAATATTGCATTCATATAAAATTGCGACAGTTTTATAAGTAGTGTACAAAACGACCTGTAAGGTGTCAATAACATATTTTTGTAAGCCTACTTCTGCTTTGTCCAATTCAGAAGAAGAAATGAGCCTAACTTGTAAAGGCTCATTTCTTCTTTTTCTTCTTCTTTGGTTTTGTTTTACTTGATTGGAGCACCTTTTTGGGTGGTCTTGATTTTCTATTTTGCTTCTTATGAGAGCCTGCTCCTGCCAATTCAAAATCAACTGTATGCTCATCTGTATTGACGCTGACCACTTTTACTTCAACCTCATCGCCAATCCGATATATGTTTGCAGTTCGTTCTCCAATTAATGCATGACTGCGCTCATCAAAATGGTAATAATCGTCCGTTAGATAGCTAACATGAACAAGACCTTCAATGGTGTTTTCAAGCTCGACAAACATTCCAAAATTCATAACCGAACTAATGACACCAGTGAATTCCTCACCAATTTTGTCCTTCATGAACTCTGCTTTTTTCAAGTCATCTGTATCACGCTCTGCATCAACCGCTCTTCGTTCTCGTTCAGATGTATGTCGCGCAATTTCAGGTAGGTTTTCCTTCCAGTGCTTCTGAGTATCCCTGTCCATCTGCTGATTAATCAAATACGTGCGGATTAAACGATGGACAATCAAATCTGGATACCTCCGAATTGGAGATGTGAAATGGGTGTAAAATTCAGTCGCTAGTCCAAAGTGGCCGATTCCTTGTGGATCATATTTTGCTTGTTTCATGGAACGAAGCATTAATTTGGAAACAATCATTTCCTCTGGCTCACCTTCGATGGACTCCAGCACCTTCTGTAACGCTTGTGGGTGCACTTCATTTGCAGTTCCCTTAACAGAAATGCCAAGCCCTGCGAGAAATTCAAAAAACTTCTCCAATTTCCCTTCATCTGGATCCTCATGGATTCGGTGAATAAATGGAACATCCAACCAATGGAAATGTTCCGCAACAGTTTCATTTGCAGCCAGCATAAATTCTTCAATTAAACGTTCTGCTACAGAGCGTTCACGAATAGCTACATCAGTCGGTTTTCCACTTTCATCAACAAGTACCTTTGCTTCTTTAAAGTCGAAATCAATTGCACCGCGTCCCATACGTTTCGAACGTAATATTGATGCTAGCTTTTCCATGTCTTCAAACATCGGTACAAGAGACTCATATTTAGCACGAAGCTCTGGATTTTTGTCTACTAAGATTTGATTCACATCATAATACGTCATTCGCTCCGTTGTATTAATCACACTTTGGAAAATTTCATGGTTAACTACTTGTCCACTAGCGTTAATTTCCATCTCACAACCAAGCGTAAGTCTGTCTACTTGCGGATTCAATGAACAAATCCCATTCGATAGTCGGTGTGGAATCATTGGAATAACTCGATCAACCAAATAGACACTTGTACCACGTTCATATGCTTCCGTATCCATTGCCGAATCTTCTTTTATATAATAGCTTACATCTGCAATGTATACGCCAAGCTTGTAGTTACCATTCTCCAATTGCTTAACAGTTACTGCATCATCCAAGTCTTTCGCATCTGCACCATCAATGGTCACAATCATTTCATCACGCAAATCTCGTCTGCCCTCTAATTCTTCAGGTGCAATGGTGTCTGGCGTATTCGTTGCTTGCTCTAATACTTCTTCTGGAAAATCAATTGCAATCCCATGTTTATATATAATGGAAATGATATCAATCCCAGGATCATTCTTGTGCCCTAGAATATGAATAATTTCCCCTTCTGCACTCATTCTTCCTTCTGGATATTTCGTTATACGCGCAATAACCTTATGCCCACTAACTGCTCCGTGTGAACTGCCCTTTGGTATAAAAATATCATTAGGAATCCTTTTATCATCGGCAATAACAAAACCAAATGCACGATTGTCTTCAAAGGTTCCGACAACTTGAATAACCGCACGTTCCAATATTCGGATTACCTTTCCTTCAGGACGATTTCCCTCAGTACCTGTTTTTTCCAAACGCACGAGGACTTTATCATTATTCATTGCTGAGCCAAGATCATTCGCATGGATATAGACATCCTTTGCGTCTTCATCCTCAGGAATTAAAAAAGCGAATCCCTTTGCATGCATTTGGATTTTCCCTTTAACGAGGTTCATTTTATCTGGCAGGCCGAAACGATTCTTACGTGTTCGAACGAGATCACCGTTCTCTTCGAGCGCATTTAGCGCTTTTACAAGCTCCTTAAAATCAACAGCGTCCTCAATCCCAAGTTCTTGCTCAATTTCCTCTACTGCTAATGGCTTCCTATCATTTTCTTTAAAAAATTCAAGTATTCTTTCTTTCATCTGCTCACCCTCTTTCCTTCTATTGTTCCACTTTTTAGTCCTATTTAATCATCGTTTCCAATCCAAGCTTTCTAGGAATTGATAGATATCCTCATGTAATTGTTCTTTCTCTTTGTCCAACGTAATAACATGCCCAGAATCTTCATACCATGTCAGCTCTTTGACATCTGATTCAACATTTTCATAAATGTATGTTGCACTTTCCGTATTAATCATCTTATCTTGTCTTGCCTGCACGACAAATACCGGTGTGTAAATGGTGTCAATATTATCTTTCACTTCTGAAATGGTTTTACCTAATCCTTCAAAAAGTTCCTTCGAATTCTCAACAAGTCTTTCCACTTCTTGTTCAATCGTAGCTTCATCTTTTCCTTCTAATTGCTTAAATTCCTTAGAAAAGGCTTTAAATCCTTGCGATAGCTGTGTTTCATTATCGAAGAACATCGGAGCACACATTGGTATCATTGCTTTTATGCTCGTTGAATAAGCAAGCTTCAACCCTAAGACACCACCAAGTGAAAGACCTGCTACAGCAATCTCTTCATAGCCAAGATCCTTTAAGTGCTGTAATGCTTGGTTAACATCCTCCCACCACTGGTCTGGATTGGATTTTATCAATTCCTCCGGCGGTAGACCATGCCCTCTATAAATTGGTGCGTGACTCGTATAGCCTTTCTTTTCTAAAAACCTGCCGAGCATCCTTACATCTGCGGTATGTCCTGTAAACCCGTGCAATAATAGAACAGCACGGGGTCCTGCTTCAAACGTAAATGGTTGTGGTAATTTGATTTTCATTTTTCTGCGACATCTCCTTGCACGGTCTTCTTATTACTTTTCCCTTTATGTATAACTATACAACATCTATAATTAAAAAACCCTTATCACTAACTCGTGACAAGGGGTTACTTTCTATTGTAATACATATGCACTTAGAAAAGCTAATAGAAAGAACAATACGCCAGTAACAATCGTTCCACGATGGAGAATTAAATCAATCCCACGTGCCTTTTGCTTACCGAATAATTGCTCTGCACCACCAGATATAGCTCCGGATAGTCCTGCGCTTTTTCCCGACTGTAATAGTACTAAAACGATCATCACAATTGCATCAATTACTAATAATATAGTCACAACACTTGCCATGTTTCACGACCTCCTCCTGCACCGACAATACCTACATGTTACTTTATCATATTTCTCTTAAAACTAGCAAGATAAATCGTGTTAAATTTGCTTTAAATTTAGACGAAATGATAAATTCCTTCTAATATAAATATAAATAGTAGAAAAACGTGGGGGGGATTTTGAATGGAACACACTTGTTGGCTATCAATGGAAGACAATACTGCTATTTATGTAAAGAAATGGTATACCACAGATACAACACCAAAAGCAGTAATTCAGTTAGCACATGGAATGGTGGAGCATATTGAACGATATCATGAATTTGCCAATTATTTAGTTGAGAAAGGATTTTTTGTGTATGGTAATGACCATAGAGGACATGGAAAAACAGGTGAAAAACAAGGATTACAAGGTTATTTTGCAGATCAGGACGGTTTTTCAAAAGCAACTAATGACCTTTATGAAATAACGAAGCATATTAAGCACGATCATCCAAACACGCCAATTTTTCTCTTTGGTCACAGTATGGGATCATTTTTAGCAAGAAACTATCTTCAAATCCATAGTCACCTAATTGATGGTGTCGTGTTATCTGGTACCGGGTATTTCTCGACTGTCACATCCACCCTAGGTAAAGCACTTTCAAAAACCTTACCACCTAAAGGACAATCTAACCTCATGAATTACCTTTCCTTTAGCAGCAATAATAAGAAAATCAAAGATAAAAAGAATGGGTTTGAATGGCTTTCGAGAGATGAAGCAATTGTTCAGGATTATGTAAACGATCCATTTTCAGGTTTTATTCCAACGGGAAGATTCTTCTATGATTTACTTTCCGGTATACTTTCCATGCAAAACAAGAAACAGAATCAATTGATACGCAAAAATCTTCCAATGCTAATCATTAGTGGTGATGCTGACCCTGTTGGCGATTATGCAAAAGGCGTTTGGAAAACTGCTAACATATACGAAAAGGCAGGGCTAGAAAACATTACAGTCATGCTCTATCCTGATGGGCGACATGAGATATTAAATGAAATTAATCGCATGGAAATATTTGCTGATATTAACAAATGGATTGTGCTACATCTGTAACAATCATTTACTTGCATGTGCATTTACATGAAGGTAAAATGTATATGGAGCGTTTTTGGGCAAATAAGACATCCACTCAGGAAACCTGGCCAAACGCCACGTTTTCTAATACTCTTTTAATTTGAAAGGATGGACTCTAGCATCATGAAGAAAGTAATGGGAATAGCTGCATCATCCGGCATTGCAATTGCAAAAGCTTATGAATTGAAAGCGCCGGATTTATCGTTTGAAAAGGTAACAATTGAAGATACAGAACAAGAGGTAGAACGACTAGACCAAGCTTTGGCAATTTCAAAACAAGAGTTAGAAAGAATTAAAGAGCATACAAGAAAAGAGATTGATGAAGAACATGCTGAGATCTTCTCTGCACATCTATTAGTTCTTAGTGATCCTGAGCTTGTCAATCCGATGAAGGACAAGATTACAACTGAAAAAGTAAATGCTGAAGCTGCATTAGATGAAGTTGCAACGATGTTCATTGATATGTTTAAAGCAATGGATAATGAATATATGCGCGAACGCGCTGCTGACATCGGGGACGTGACAAAACGCGTACTTGCACATCTATTAGGGGCAAGCTTCCCTGATCCAGCTCTAATAAACGAGCAAGTAATCGTCATTGCAAATGACCTTACACCATCAGACACTGCTCAATTAAATCGTGAGTTCGTGAAAGGGTTTGCTACCGATATCGGTGGTCGTACTTCTCACTCTGCGATTATGGCAAGATCACTTGAAATTCCTGCCGTGGTAGGTACAAAGGATATTACTTCTACTGTAGCAAAAGACGACATCATTATTGTAGACGGACTTGAAGGTAATGTTATTATTAACCCTACTGAAGAAGAAATAGAGACGTATCGCAATAAACAAGAAGCTTATGCAAAACAACAAGAAGTATGGGCGAAGCTTAAAGACGAGCCTACTTTCTCTAGCGACGGCGAACAAGTTGAGCTAGCAGGTAATATCGGTACGCCTGATGATGTACATGGAGTATTAAATAATGGTGGAGAAGGTGTCGGACTTTACCGAACAGAATTCCTGTACATGGGTAAATCTGAGCTACCGTCTGAGGACGAGCAGTACGAAGCATATAAATCTGTACTTGAGCAAATGGGTGATAAGCCCGTTGTTGTAAGAACATTGGATGTTGGTGGAGATAAAGAGCTCAGCTATTTAGACTTACCAAAAGAAATGAACCCATTTTTAGGGTACCGTGCAATTCGATTCTGCTTAGATAACGAGCAAGTTTTCCGTCCACAGTTACGTGCTCTACTGCGTGCAAGTGCGTTTGGAAACTTAAAAATTATGTTCCCGATGATTGCAACATTAGAAGAATTCCGTCAAGCAAAAGCAATTCTTCTTGATGAAAAAGAAGCTTTAGTAGCAGACGGTGTGAAGGTCTCCGATGATATCGAAGTTGGAATCATGGTAGAAATCCCTTCAACTGCTGTAATTGCTAAACAATTTGCCAAAGAAGTAGATTTCTTTAGTATTGGAACAAACGATTTAATTCAATATACAATGGCTGCAGACCGAATGAATGAACAGGTTTCTTACCTGTATCAGCCATACCACCCTGCAATCCTTAACCTAGTAAACACGGTTATCGAAGCAGCGCACCAAGAAGGTAAATGGGTTGGTATGTGTGGAGAAATGGCTGGAGATTCCATCGCAATTCCAATTTTACTTGGGCTTGGATTGGACGAGTTCAGTATGAGTGCTACATCCATTTTACCTGCACGTACGCAAATTCGTAACCTTTCTAAAGAGAAAATGGTTTCCTATAAAGAAGAGATACTAGCTATGGGAACTGCTGAAGAAGTTGTAGAATTTATTAAAGAAAAAACAGAGTAAGATTTTGATGAAGTGCTCAGACTTTTAGTCTGAGCACTTTTTTAATTGATTACATTAGGATGGGAAAGCATTTTTGAGCTGTGGGATCGCTTTTTATGGTGAAGCAAGCACGTTTTCGGATTGGACAAGAGCTTTGTTTGGAAAAGTGTCGAACCCGTGTCTCAATTGATTATTATTTTTCAATAAAAGTCAGCTTTTCTTCAATCGGGGTCCTCTCTTTAACATGCGGTATTTTTTTCGGGTAGCCAATTTGCATTACTGCAGCAATTTTTGTTTTCTTATAATCTAGTTCTAGATTCTTCAAAAATTCTTTGTCGTGCATATAGGGAGTTATCGTCCAGAGCATGCCTACACCAAATTCCCATGCCGCGAGTTGTGTATTCTGAATAAACGCACATACTGCTGCATATTCTTCTTCATAACGAATGGGATCATCTTCTGTTTCAAAATAAATAAGCGCATGATGTGGAATATCCAACAGAAATTTTGACATAGAGGCTATCAGTTTTGCTGTTTTCGGATCATTATCCTTTTTAATCATTCCTAACCGCTGGTAGCTTCGAATAATTGCCTTCACAAAATACTGCTTTCCTTCTCCCTGGTAGATTTTAACTCTCCATGGCTCCTTCATATAATGTGTAGGGGCATAAGACCCATATGTAAATATTTTTTTCAATAGTACTTGGTCAACTTCTTGCTGTTTAAATGTATGAATGGTTCTGCGTTCTTTAATTGTTTTTAGAATATCGATTTTAATCACCTCTTATTGTTATAGATTAGCACAAAAAAACATAAAAGCGATGTTATAATTCATATCGCTTTTATGCATCTCATTTAGTCGAATCGCTGACCTGACATAACGGTCATAAAACGTGTGTAGAACTTTGGATAATCGAGTCCGAAGGCGATACGGTGGGTTCGAACCTCCTCGTCTGCTTCTTCCTCCATATTACTATATGGTCGAATGTCAGCTATACTTTGCCCTCGCTCTGTACCCTCTCGAGCCTGAACAATCTGCACAGGTAAATTTTGAAATGTAAACATATCTTCTTGATTAATCGCCATTAACGTGAGGACATCGTGAAGGGGACTACCTTGGATATTAGGATCCCTCTCTTTGTAATAATCGTAGTAGTAATCCAATAATGTTTTTACAATTGGAAGCTCGCCAACCTGATCTATATAATCCACCATTTCCGGTGTAGCGATTGCTTGTTGGGTTACATTTAACGGAATAATTGTGACATTATTATTCGTGTTTGCTAATACCAACTGAGCGGCAACAGGATCGCCATGAAAATTTGCCTCTGACACCGCGGTTACATTTCCTGGAACCCAAAATGCTCCTCCCATTATATAATAGCTTTTTACCTTTCTCATTAAATCCGGGTACAGTAAAAACATGGTAGCAAGTGATGTCAAACGGCCGATATTCACAATGACTAATTCATCCTGGTATTGCTCTATTATTTCTACAATATCGTGGAAATTTTCACTGACCCCGTCTTGGCCATCCGTCTCAGGTATAATTGGTCCGAGTCCATATTCTCCGTGAATTTCCGGAACATATTCAGGCAGTTCACCTGTCATTGGTATTTCAGCACCTACAATGATTTTGACATTTTCAATTTCCTCGGAGTCGAACAGGCTTCGTACATATTGGATATTTGCTAAAGCATTTTCCCTCGATATATTTCCATAGTCAGCAACCATCCCAACAATATCAATTTCATCATTCATGTATGCATAAAGTATAGCAATTGTATCGTCAATACCAATATCACCGAAAAGCAATACTTTTTTAGCCATGTAAGCCCCCCTCTCTGTATAATAATTCCATTTAGTTAACTGTATTACAGGGGACACTTATCTATGCTTGGATTTTGTAAACATTTACAAGCGGGAATTAATTAAAAAACTTATCACTTGTCAAGTTTCTAATCGAAACTTTCCGCAAAAAAATAAGAGACAGATTTCTCCGTCTCTTATCAATACTTTTTTATTTTTTCAAGTTATAGAATGCACTTAGACCAGCATATTCACCCATACCAGCCAATTCATCTTCAATGCGAAGTAATTGGTTGTATTTCGCTACACGGTCTGTACGTGACGGTGCACCTGTCTTAATTTGCCCTGCATTTGTAGCAACGGCAATATCAGCGATTGTAGCATCTTCTGTTTCACCAGAACGGTGAGAAATAACTGCTGTATATCCTGCACGTTTGGCCATTTCAATAGCTTCAAATGTTTCAGTTAGTGTACCAATTTGGTTCACTTTAATCAGGATTGAGTTACCGATACCTTTTTCAATTCCTTGAGAAAGCTTCTCCGTGTTTGTTACAAATAGGTCATCTCCAACTAATTGAACACGGTCACCGATACGATCTGTCAATAATTTGAAACCATCCCAGTCATTTTCATCAAGACCATCTTCAATGGAAACAATTGGGTATTTGTTAATCATTTCTTCATACCAGTCAACCATTTCTTCAGAGGAACGAACAACACCTTCACCTTTTAAGTTGTATTTTCCATCTTCATAGATTTCAGATGCAGCAACGTCCATCGCTAGCTTGATTTCTTCACCTGGTTTATAGCCAGCTGCTTCAATTGCTTCCATGATTGTTTGTAATGCTTCTTCGTTGGAACCAAGGTTTGGTGCGAAACCACCTTCATCACCAACTGCAGTATTCAAACCTTTTTCACTTAGTACTTTTTTCAATGCATGGAAAATTTCTGCACCAGTACGTAATGCTTCTTTAAATGTAGGAGCTCCTACAGGCATAATCATAAATTCTTGAATATCAACGTTATTATCTGCATGCTCTCCACCATTTACAATGTTCATCATTGGAGTTGGTAGAACTTTTGCATTGAATCCACCTAGGTAGTTATATAAAGGAACTTCAAGGTAGCTTGCTGCTGCATGAGCTGCTGCCATCGAAACACCTAAGATTGCATTAGCACCCAATTTCCCTTTGTTTTCTGTACCATCAAGGTCAATCAATAAAGCATCGATAATGTTTTGACGTGTTACATCAAGACCAATTAGCTCTGGTGCAATAATGTCATTTACATTTTCAACTGCTTTCAAGACACCTTTTCCTAAGTAACGGTCTTTATCACCATCACGTAATTCAACTGCTTCATATTCCCCAGTCGATGCTCCACTTGGAACTAACGCAGAACCGAATGCTCCGGATTCTGTAAAAATTTCTACTTCAACCGTTGGGTTTCCACGTGAATCTAATACTTCTCTAGCGTATACGTCTGTAATGTATGGCATGTAAATCTCTCCTTTTTTTATGGGTTGTAAAAAAGTCCGGTGAAAATGACACGTCGAATTTCTTCGTTGGCGATAATGGAACTTCTACTAAGAACGCCCACGTCCTGTGGGCAACGTAGAAGTCAGCACATCCTGTGCAAGCCCGTTCCTCACGTATTAATTGCATACGTTCCGGTACGGGGAGCTACGCCGCCTCGAACTTCTCGGTCCTTTTCATTCCTTTTTTACTTTTAATTTTTATTTTTATTTAATAATTAATGATTCTCCAGTCATTTCTTCTGGTTTGGCAACATCAAGTAAATCCAATAATGTTGGTGATAGATCAGCTAACTTGCCACCATCACGTAATTGAATATTATCTTTTGTAACAATAACTGGTACTGGATTGGTAGTGTGCGCAGTCATTGGGTTACCTTCCAATGTAACAACCTCATCGGAGTTACCATGGTCGGCAGTAATAATTGCATGTCCACCAAGTTCCACGATTTTGTCAACAATTTTTCCTAAGCATTGATCAACTGCTTGAATAGCATCAATTGTTGGTTGTAGCTTACCTGAATGACCAACCATATCTGGATTGGCAAAGTTTAGAATGATGGCATTCTGTTCACCTTTATCTAGTTCTTCAAGAAGCGCATCCGTTACTTCATAGGCACTCATTTCAGGTTTTAAATCGTAAGTTGCAACTTTTGGCGAATCAATCAGAATGCGTTTCTCACCCGGAAATTCCTGTTCACGTCCCCCACTCATGAAAAAGGTAACATGCGGATATTTTTCCGTTTCAGCAATACGCAGTTGCTTTAGATTATTCTGAGCAAGTACTTCACCAACGGTATTATCCAAGTTAATCGGTTCATAGGCAACAAAACCATCTACTGTTTCACTGAAATTCGTTAGCATTACAAAATCCAAGTCTTTTGGAACATTCTCGCCTCGATCAAAATCACGAAAATCTGCATTTGCAAATGTACGTGAAATTTGAATTGCTCTGTCAGGGCGGAAGTTATAGAAAATAATTGAGTCATTATCCTGAATTCGTCCAACAGGCTCATCATTCTCATCGACAATAACGGAAGGTATAACGAATTCGTCATAAATTCCATTTTCATAATTATCCTGAATAACTTCCATTGCGTTTTTATACTTTGGACCTTTGCCATGAACCATTGCTTCGTAGGACTTTTGAACACGATCCCAGCGTTTATCACGGTCCATCGAATAGTACCTTCCAGAAACGGTTGCAATTTCACCAATTCCTAGCTCACGGATTTTATCCTCGGTTTCTACAATATATTCACCTGCAGTTTGTGGGCCGACGTCTCGACCATCTAGGAATGCATGTATATATACTTTTTCTAAACCATTATCCTTTGCTAGCTTTAACAATGCAAATAAATGACTGATATGGCTATGCACACCGCCATCAGATAACAATCCAAATAAGTGAAGCGCCTTATCGTTCGTTTTCGCATGGTGAATCGATCTTAGAAAAGCTTCGACCTTGAAAAAGTCACCTTCCTCAATGGACATATTCACTCGAGTCAAGCTTTGATAAACAACGCGACCAGCACCAATATTCAAATGCCCTACTTCAGAATTCCCCATTTGGCCATCAGGTAATCCTACGGCGTTTCCACTTGCGATCAATTGATTATGGGCGTATTTGTCCCAATATCGATCAAAGTTAGGTGTACTTGCTTGTTTTACTGCATTTCCCATTACTTCATCACGGATCGCAAATCCATCCAAAATGATTAATGCAGCTAATTTATTTTGAGTCATTTTGTACCTGCCTCCACAAGCTGTAGAAATGATTCAGCTTCTAGACTTGCCCCACCGACTAATGCACCATCAATATCGGAAGTTGCAAGTAATTCATCAATATTCGAAGGTTTTACACTACCACCATATTGAATAACAACTTTTTCTGCCGTATCTTCAGTTGTCACTTCTTTAATTACCTGGCGGATTTGCGCACATACTTCATTGGCATCTTCACTAGATGCCGTCTTTCCTGTTCCAATCGCCCAAATTGGCTCATAAGCTATAATTGTGTTAGCTACTTGCTCATCGGAAAGACCCTCAAGTGCTTTTTTAACTTGAGTTGCAACATGGTTCATTGTTTGATTCGCTTCACGTTGCTCTAACGTTTCACCAACACAAACGATTGGAGTAAGGTCATGCTTAAATGCCGCATGTGTCTTTTTGTTTACTGTTTCATCTGTCTCTGCAAAATATTCACGACGCTCTGAATGACCAAGTACAACATGTGTTACACCAAGGTCTTGCAACATTGCAGGACTTACTTCTCCAGTAAATGCACCATTTTCTTCAAAATGCATATTTTGTGCAGCTACACGAAGTTTTGTTCCATTTGTTTTTTCCACTAAGGAAGATAGATATGGAAACGGCGCACATACAATAGCTTCTACTTGATCACTATTGGGTACTTTTCCAACTACATCATCAACAAATGCTGTTGCTTCCGATAAAACTTTATTCATTTTCCAATTTCCAGCAATCACTTTTTTACGCATTTTATCACCCCACAAGTTAATTTGTATCACTGCCTGCTATTACTTATCATTTAAAGCAGCGACACCTGGTAAAATTTTACCCTCCATGAATTCCAAGGAAGCCCCTCCACCAGTGGATACATGATCCATTTCATCTGCAAAGTCGAATTTCTCCACAGCTGCAGCGGAATCTCCACCACCAATAATGGAGTAACCCGCGGTTTCAGCTAGAGCCTCTGCAACTGCTCTCGTTCCACCAGCAAATGGGTTTAGTTCGAACACACCCATTGGACCATTCCAAAGAATTAATTTTGATTCAGCGACAAGCTGACTGTATATCTCTCTTGTCTTTGGACCAATATCTAAAGCTTCCCAATCGGCAGGAATTTCATCAATGCCAACAATTTTTGTATTTGCTGATTCAGAGAAATCATCAGCTACTACTACATCAACAGGAAGCACAAAGTTAACTCCTTTTTCTTCTGCTTTCTTGATAAACTCAAGAGCAAGGTCAATTTTATCTTCTTCTAATAAGGACTTACCGATTTCATGTCCTTGTGCTTTAATAAATGTATAAGCAAGTCCGCCACCAATGATTAGATTATCTACTTTATCTAATAGATTATCGATTACATTGATCTTATCCTTCACCTTTGCACCGCCAATAATTGCGGTGAACGGCCGTTCTGGCGTTTCAAGCGCTTTTCCTAGTACATCTATTTCTTTTTCCAATAGGTAACCAGCAGCTGCTGGAAGTTTTTCTGCAACTCCAGTTGTCGATGCATGCGCGCGATGAGCTGCACCAAAAGCATCGTTTACATAGAGATCTGCCATATCAGCAAATGCTTGCACTAGCTGGGGATCATTTTTCTCCTCTCCAGCTTCAAATCGAACATTTTCGATTAGGAGTACATTGCCAGGTTGTAAGGAAGCAATTGCTTCGTTCACTTCTTCACCGTAAACAGAATCTGTTTTCACTACTTGTTTTCCAATTAAATCACTTAAATGCTTGGCAACAGGGTCCAAACGTAAATCTTCCACTACTTTGCCTTTTGGTCGTCCAAGGTGACTTGCCAAAATAACAATAGCGCCTTGCTCTGTTAAATAGTTAATTGTCGGCAATGCCGCTCTAATTCTCGTATCATCCGTAATCTCTCCATCTTTCAATGGAACATTAAAATCGACACGGCAAAATACTTTTTTTCCTTTTACGTCAAGGTCTTGAAGTGTTTTTTTATTCATGAATAAACCCCTCCTTATTTCTGCCTATGTAATCTATTCATGGAGTAAGTAACCCCTGAACATAGACTTCCATGATTACATGATTCGTAATCATTATATACTAACAAGTACGTACGCGCTTGTTAAAGTATTTTTTAAAACTTGGCATTCGTTAAAGGGATTCTTATGAAAGTGTTCTTCACCTTCTCAGAAGTCCTTTTGCCAAGTAAGTTATGCGAAAAAACGGAGGAGGAATGGAATCCTCCTCCGTCTCACTTTTTCTTATAGTCCTTGTTTTTTCATGAATGCAGCTAAGTCTACACAACGTGAAGAATAGCCCATTTCATTATCGTACCATGATACAACTTTAACGAAGTTATCTTCCATAACCATTGTAGAAAGCCCATCAACAACTGAAGAGTGTGGGTTACCAATGATATCTGTAGATACTAATGGAGCCTCACTGTACTCAAGCACACCTTTTAATGGACCTTCAGCTGCTTCTCTTAATGCATTATTAATGTCTTCAGCAGTTACCGTTTTGTCTAGCTCTGCAACTAAGTCAACTAATGAACCGTCTGGAGTTGGAACACGAACAGCCATACCGTTTAGTTTACCCTTTAATTCAGGTAATACTAAGCTAACCGCTTTTGCAGCACCAGTAGTTGTAGGGATGATGTTTTCTGCTGCTGCACGTGCACGACGGTAATCTTTATGTGGCAAATCAAGGATTTGCTGATCGTTTGTGTATGAATGAATTGTTGTCATTAATCCACGTTTGATTCCGAATGTATCGTTTAATACTTTAGCAAATGGTGCTAAACAGTTTGTTGTACAAGATGCATTTGAAATGATGTGATGCTTCTCTGGATCGTATTGATCATCGTTTACACCCATAACAATTGTTAAATCTTCATTGTTTGCAGGTGCAGAAATGATTACTTTTTTCGCTCCAGCATCAATATGTTTCTGTGCATCTTCTGCATTTGTGAAACGTCCTGTAGATTCAATAACAACTTCTACACCTAAGTCTCCCCAACCTAATTGTGCAGGATCACGTTCAGATAGTACTTTAATTTCTCTACCGTCAACAACAATGTTGGAACCATTAACAGAGATTTCTTCTTTTAGTGAACCGTGTACAGAGTCATATTTTAATAGATGTGCAAGCATATTTGCATCTGTTAAATCATTTACTGCAACTACCTCTACCTCATCATTTAATAATGATTGACGAAATACGTTACGTCCAATTCTTCCAAATCCATTAATACCTACTTTAACTGCCATGTATTATTCCTCCTAGAATTCTTTTTTATTGATATATTTAAAGAGGAGAACCTCTCAATATCTGTTCTGCTGCTCCTTGATCTGTTACCAGCAAGTCACCTCTGCCTCGCTTGAAGTAAGAAGCAATTGCCACTCCCTTCGATCTGCCTCCAGCCACTGTAATGACATTATCTACGTTGTCCAAATCCTCCAACTGTATTCCTACCGTTTTCACTTTATGGACAACATTACCTGTTTGGTCAAAATAGTAACCAAATGCTTCACTTGCAGCATTCTTTTCCTTTAATAAGGTGATGACATCATCTGGCGTTCTCCTGCGTTCTGCCATTTTCAATGCATCCCCCACCCCGTGAATAACAATGTCAGCACCTTTGATGCGCTGGATTACTTCCATAATAGATGGTTCATTGATAATGGTTTCGTAGGTCGTATCACTGATTGGATCCGGAACATATAATTGCCGGTATTCTCCACCGACCTTTTTTGCCATCTCCTCAACAATTCTGCTAGCTTGGTTTTCAGCCTTTTCACCAATACCACCACGAGCAGGAACAAACAGAAATTCACTTTCCTTATTCAAGGAAGTCATTGATTCAGCTACAGCTGCCATTGTAGTACCGCCAGTTACAGCAATCGTATTTTGTTTTCCAACAAGTTTCTTGAGCGAAGCGATACAAGCCTTTCCCATTTCTTTTTGGACCCATGTATTGTCATCACTATCACCAGGTACAACAACTACACGGTCTACTTGTAATATTTCCTTAATTTGTTCTTCTAAAACATGTAACCCAGTTAGATCGCCGATAAATTTTGTAAGCTGTTCTAGTATTACTTTTCCCTCATTTGTGATATACATTCCTCTAGCTGTTACCTCGACTAAACCTTGTTCATGAAGAAAGTCAATCTCGCCACGAACGTGTCTTTCCGTGAGGTTTGTGTTTTCTGTCAGACCTCTTCTGCCAATAGGCTGGAATAGATCTATACTATGTAACAATGCATATCGTTGTTGCATGACTTCTAAAAGATCAGGAACAAGCTTTTGCTGCAGACTAATTAAAGCTTTCATTTTAAAGGCTCTCCTTCTTTGGGTCATAAATTGTCCCGGAAGGATATATTATGTCCCAGTTACAATTTTTATTATACCATAATCAGAAAGTTATACAAATGAAAACACATAAATTTTACATTTATCTTTTAAAAGACTACACATTCTACATTTCCCAAAGGTTACAATTATAAACGAAAAAAAGTGGTTTCTTTGTTAAATGATCACCTATTTTAGGTGTAAAAAATACCGTGCCACTATGTGGACGGTATGTCTTTACTTCTATTGACTTGGAATAACTTTTTTATCGATTCATAATTTATTCCTTCACCATATAACTGCTTGCCACCCATTTCAATTACCGGAATTTCCAAATGATATTTTTCAAACCACTCATCATTTGTATTGATATCTCTTCTTTCCAATTCAAATGGATGCGTTTCCATAAAAAAAGATAATAATAATTCTGCTTCATCACATAAGGTACAAGCTTCCTTTGTGTATAAAATAACATGCCGCATATTAGTTCCTCCTGTTTTCCCTTCGCTTAATCGATGATGGGATTCGTAGCTGGTCACGGTATTTCATTACAGTCCGTCTCGCTACTTCAATTTGAAATTCGTTCATCAGTTTACGTTTTATTGCTTCATCTGACAGTGGGCTTTGTTTATCCTCATGGAGGATCATCTCCTTCATTAGCTGTTTAATAGCAAATGAAGCAGTAGTGCCATTCTCGTTTTTAACTCCCCGTTGCAGAAAAAATTTTAATGGCAATACCCCATGTATTGTTTGCACATATTTCTGACTGATTGCTCTACTTATTGTTGAGATGTGAAGTCCCAGTTCTTCTGCAATCTCCCTTAAGGTAAGTGATTGGATCATATATGTCCCATGTTCGAAGAATAGATACTGCTTTTCCATGATTTTTCGAATGACAAGTTCGATTGTATTTCCTCGATAGCCAATTGCTTGCTGTAATTGTTCGATTTCTTTTTGCTTCTCTCTCAAATAATCAGTTGCTTCATGCATAGGATCATTTAAACGTTGGTAAGTCGGATTTAGTGTTATTTTTGGTGTAGACCATCGATAAAAAGACAGCTTCCATTCACCATTTTCTTTAAAGATTGAAGCTTCCGGAATAATATAGTCTGGTTCAGGTGGTTCTAGTAATTTCCCTGGCTTTGGATGACATAGTTTAATACTTTCAATGATCAAACCTGCTCTTTCTGCAGCTATTCCACCTATTTCACTTATGGCTTCCAAATCTGCATTCGCAATTAGTTCTAAATGATTTTCAAGTAACTCTTCTACAAAAGGTTCGAAGTTATTCGCCTGCTTTAACTGTAATAGAATACATTCCTGAAGATTTCTCGCCCCAATTCCCGCTGGTTCCAATGATTGGATTTTTTCCAATGCGTATGCCGCATTTTCAATTGTTGTATCGCATTTATCTGCCCACTCTCTCAAATCGATTTCAAGATAACCATCTTCATTGAGGGAATCTATCCCAAATTCAATAATTGGTTTTAAACTTTCTGGGTATGAAATAGTAAATAACTGCGATTTCAATTGATCATACAAAGACATTTCTGCTGTATTAATTTCTCCAATAGAAAACGTTTCTGGGGAAGCTGGGCGATATTGAACCCAATCCATATCGGAATTCACTTCTTCAATTAACGGATTTTCTTTTGCTATCTCTTTTATATACTCCAACAGCTCTCCACTTGAGAATTGCAGAATATTAATGGACTGTACAAGCGACTGATTCATTTTCCACTGTAAAGACTGATTTAAGTTAAGCTTTTGTTTCATGCATAACACCCCTTTGTTGATGCATCTATCTCTATTTTGCCACGAAAAGTTCGTAATGTCATCTCCATGATATACATCAAATCATGCAAAATTGGTAAAAATAGCTATATTGACAGCGTTATTTATGGGAAGTCTAAAAAACGTTATTTCGATTCAATGTCAAAAGGATGTTTTATATAATGAGTGGAACAAAAAAAAAGGAAAGCTTAGCACATCTTATTCGCCGTTATTTTATGTTGGTTGTCGGCGCCGCCATTGCAGCAGTAGCTCTGGACCTCTTTCTTGTGCCAAATGCAATCATTGATGGAGGGGTTATCGGTATTTCTTTGCTACTGAATTACCTCACTGGAGTCAGCTTTGGCATATTGGTCTTAATAATCAATATTCCATTTCTTCTGTCTGGCTATCACAGACTAGGAAAAGGCTTTTTAATCGCTTCGCTATTTAGTATTGTCGTATTAGCAATTGCTGAAGGATTCTTGCACCATTTTCAGCCGATTACGGATGAACCACTACTAGCAACCGTATTTGGCGGCTTGATTTTGGGAGCGGGGGTAGGTATTGTTATCCGAAATGCCGGTGCATTAGATGGAACAGAAATACTTGGAATTATTATAAGCAAAAGTTTTCCCTTTTCCGTTGGCGAGTTTGTCATGTTCATTAACATTTTTATTTTTGTATGGGCAGGATTTATCCTTGGCTGGGAGCAAGCAATGCTATCCATTCTTACCTATTATATTGCCTCGAAAACCATTGATATTGTAGGGCAAGGTATTCTCAACGAAACAAAAGCAGCACTGATTGTATCCGATGTATCAGGCGAAATTGCCAATCAAATTGAGAAGTCTCTAAAGCGCAAGGTAACGAAATTATACGGACAGCATAATCATCAGGAAACAGATACCCAAGTTCTCTACGTTATTATTACTCGACTTGAAGTTGCTAAACTAAAACAAATTGTATTTGACTCCGATTCAAGAGCCTTTACGACCATTATGGATACACAGGAGGTTCATGGTGGACGCTTTAAGACAACAGCGCATTAGCCGGCACTCTTAATAGAGGGTTGGTTCAGGTTGATTGGCCAGCCTGTTACACATTATATTTAATCTAAACAAAAAGAGAGCCGATCACTAGACACAAGCAACCCACTCTCTCTTTCAATCCTATAGCTCCTTATAAATTGAAATGTACACACTTCTCAATTTTAGCATATTAATCGAACCGTGATTTCCGTTCGTTAAGCGGCCCTTCGGTCAATCGCATTCAAACGCTTGTTATTTGTCGCGATAATGTAAATAGCAATTGTCCAAATAATGACAGCGATAATCGATCCGATGTTGAAAATACCTCTTTCAGCTGTCCACATAATTGAATAGCCGACGGAACCTAATAATAGTGCATAATAGATAAACGGAAGAAGTGTTTTACGAATGACATGCCCCTCTTTCCCTACAAGTCCAACAACTGCAGATGCTGCGACAACGTTATGCACACAGATCATGTTGCCAGCTGCACCACCAACCGCTTGAAGTGCAACCATCCATGATGGATCACCACCAATTCGCTCACCAACCCCGTATTGGAAAAGGGAGAACATCATATTACTTACCGTATTGCTTCCGGCTACAAATGCGCCAAGTCCTCCAACAAATGTTGCAAAGATTGGATACAACGTTCCCGCAAGACCTGCAACACCTTCCGCTAAAGCTATTGGCATCTCTGGATAACCCGCAGCTCCCCCGCCAGAGTTAAGAAACACTTGTACCATAGGCACTGTAAACACAAGAGCCGAACCTGCAGCTATTATTGTTTTACCAGAGTTTTTCCAAGCCCTGGCAAACTCCTTCCCCTTCATCCCATGCATATAAAAAGTGATTACTGCAACTACGATAAATATAAAACCTGGCGAAAATAGAATTTCCCAGCTGGAAGAAATATCAGTACCAAAAATATTTGGTACTCTTATCGTTGCCGATTTAAGCCAATCTCCAACGACAGTCATCCTTGAAATTAATAAGAATGCAGCTATTAAAACGTATGGGGCCCATGCACGCCACATGCTTATTTTACCTGCATATATTTCGCTCTGTTTCAGTTCAACACGCCCTGTCCACGTTGGATCCCAGCGGTCTTTTGCTTCGAAGTCCCAAATTTCATTTACTTTCGGCATCAGAAAGCCCTTTTGGGCCGCAGGTATGACAATCGCCAATCCAATTAGGCCACCAAGCATTGCAGGAAATTCGGGTCCCAATAGATTTGCAACGATTAAATATGGTATGGTCATTGCCAACGACGCAAATAATGCGAATTTCCAAACCTTTAATCCTTCACTGAATGATTTGTTTTTCCCGAAAAATCGTGTCATGATACCAACTAAAAATAATGGAATTAACAGACCTCCAA
This sequence comes from Oceanobacillus sp. FSL W7-1309, assembly GCF_038002145.1. Classification (NCBI taxonomy): domain Bacteria; kingdom Bacillati; phylum Bacillota; class Bacilli; order Caryophanales; family Bacillaceae; genus Oceanobacillus; species Oceanobacillus sp. FSL W7-1309. Next base: position 96,602 of record NZ_JBBOBX010000002.1, on the reverse strand, counting down.
TAGTATGGAGAATGGCTACTTGTACAGAAACATTGGACACAAAAGTGGAAACTTCACTGATTTGGCTAAGTGGTTCAATTCCTGTACCTACACCTACAATCATGGGTGTACCAACTGCTCCAAATGAAACCGGTGTACTTTGAATAACCAGACCAGAGACAACAGCCGCCATCGCCGGAAAACCAAGACCAACCAACAATGGAACTGCAACGGCTGCTGGTGTACCAAACCCTGCTGAACCTTCAATAAACGAACCGAAAAGCCATGCGATGATAATTACTTGAATACGGCGGTCAGGTGTAATATCCGTAAAACCACGACGAATCGTGTGGAGTCCCCCACTTTCCTGTAGCGTGTTCAGCAGTAATATTGCACCGAAAATAATGAATAAGAGAGTGACAGCAACGATAAGACCATGAACAGTTGCAGCGGCAACTTGCGGAAATGCTACATCCCAAACAAAAAGAGCCAGTAATACAGCGGTGATGTACGAAAGCGGCATCGCTTTACTTGCCGGCCATTTAAGCCCAACAAGAAAAACAGCAACAACAATAATTGGAAGGAACGCCAAAACAGCTAATATTCCACTCTCCAATTTAAATTCCCCCTTGAAAGGTTTTAATATATGAATAACAATATTAATGATTGGAAAATAATAATGTTCGATAAAGATGCCCTTATTACAATTACCAGCTATTTCTTGCTTCTGTTTCAGCAAATAGAATTTTCAATTATTTAAATCGCCTTATCCCACTCCTATTATTACCATTTTTTGCTCTTAATTAGAATCGGGCAATTACACAGTTTAATACCATCATTGAATGACACACTCCCCCCTCTTATCTTTGTTTTACAACCAAATCTTTTCACTAAAAATCGTACTTCCAATTACGTGTTAGATAAAATTAGGCTTGTTCTACAGAATTTCGAAGCTTTCCAATTCCAGCAATTTGACATACTATTTCATCACCCGACCGCATCATTTCCGCCCCAATTGGACTGCCTGTTAGAATTACATCACCTGGTTCCAGTGTCATCACATTGGATAAATAGGCAATCATTTTTCTCATTGAAATGATCATAAGCGATACTGCACTAGCCTGCTTTCGATCGCCATTCAAGTAGGCCTCAACAGTGACTTGATCAGGGTCAAGTTCTGTTTCTATATAAGGACCCAGTGGAGTAAACGTGTCAAATGACTTTCCTACTGTCCAATGTCCAGATTCATGGAAATACTGTGGTGCCGTCACATCATTGGCAACCGTATAACCAAAAATATGGTCTGTCACTTCTTCTTCTGAAATGTTACGTGTATGTTTACCAATAACAACGGCAAGTTCAGATTCGAATTTTACTTCATTTATTTTGTTTGGGATTTTAATCGGTTTTCCACTGCCAATAACGGATGAAACCGGCTTATAAAAAAACACAGGTAAATTCGGCAGATCGGATGGCAGATCATCTGTCTTAGCAACATAATTAGCACCGATTCCAATTATATGTCGTGGAACGAGCGGTTCCAAAATCGTAACTTCATCCACAGGATGCATTGAATCTGTTTGCTCCCATTCAGAAAAAATGTCCCCTTTAATTTCCTTAATGCCGCCATCTGTTATAATTCCTTGTAATATTGTTTCATCATTTTCTCTTCTAAATCTGGCAAACTTCATTGTTTCCTCTCCTTATTTCTGATTGATTGAAGGTATTTACGCTTACTTTAATAGTGAATTGGCTGTTCGCTTATACAAGGATGCAAAGCTTTATTAGGAGGAAAGCGGCTAAGTGATTTTAATTCCTTCTCTCACTAAATGCTTAAACTTACCGATCTATTAAATTAGGATACTACTTCTTTTGTAATTTCCCGCTTAATTTCTACACAACGGCCTGGTTGTGGAAATAACTTCCCAGGGTTCAATAAATCTTCCGGATTAAACACAGCGCGTATATTCGTTTGGGCAGTCATTTCTTCATCAGTGAATATAAAGCGCATTTCTGCTGATTTTTCAATACCAACACCGTGTTCACCAGTAATAGAACCTCCAACATCTGCACAAACCTTCAAACATTCCGAACCAGCCTTGGATGCACGTTCACTTTCTCCGGGTATGCTGGCATCAAACAATATCAGCGGATGCAGATTTCCGTCTCCCGCATGGAAAATATTCGCAATACGAAGCTCATACTTTTTACTGATTTCACTGATTTTAGCAAGAACTTCAGGCAATCGCGTTCTCGGAATAACCCCATCCTGAACAAGGTAATCCGGGGAGATTGCCCCCATTGCACCAAATCCCATTTTCCGGTTGGCCCACCAAAGTCCACGCTCTTCCTCATCTTTCGCCACTTTTATTTCGCGAACATTGTTATTTTTGCATACAGTAAGAATTTCGTCGATTTGGTCCTCAATCCCAGCATCAATCCCATCAACTTCGATAAGTAGAAATGCAGCAATATCCCTCGGGTGCCCAACCGGGTAGGCAGCTGATTCTACCCCTTCAATGGCTATGGAATCCATCATTTCAAGCGCAGCTGGAATGATACCTGCAGCTATAATATCTGAAACAGCCTGACTTGCATCACCAATATCATCATAATAGGCAAGAACGGTTTTCTTCCCTTCAGGATTTTTTAATATCTTCACTGTAATTTTAGTTACAATTCCTAGTGTTCCCTCTGAACCGGTCAAGAGACCGAGCAAATCATAGCCGGGACGATCCGGAATTCCTTCTTCTCCGAGCACTATAACATCACCACTAGGAAGCACAAACTCAAGCCCTAGAATATGATTTGTCGTTACCCCATATTTCAAACAGTGAGCACCACCGGAATTTTCGGCAACATTCCCACCTATCGTGCATGCATATTGGCTCGAAGGATCTGGTGCATAATAATAACCTTTATCTGAAATCGATTGTGTCAGCTTTAAATTAATATAGCCCGGTTCTACAACCGCTTTTCTATTTTTCAAGTCAAGATGAAGCATTCTCTTCATTCGGACCAAACTAATAATCACTTCACCACCGAGTGGTGTCGCTCCACCACTTAATCCCGTACCGGCTCCTCGGGCAATATAAGGTATTCCTACTGTATTTAAGTATTTCACCACGTCAGAAACCTGTTTTGTACTTTTCACAAAAATAACTGCTTTTGGCATTCCTTTTGAGAGGGTGTAACCGTCACATTCATATGCTATCAGATCTTCTTTCAAATAAAGAACTTCACTATCACCTACAATTTGCATTAATTGCTGTATAACAGCATCATCTGGCTTCTGTTTTTGTCGCTTTTTTCCAAACATATAGCTCACATCCTTTCCAGCTAAGATTTCACAGGTATGTTTTCTTTAACTTGGGCTTTATCTTTTTCATAAGCCCAATCAAGCAATTGGACGGTATGGACAACCTTTTCACTTCTGCCATGCTTTTTCACACCCATTGCTATTTGGAGCATGCAACCTGGATTCCCCATGGAGATCATTTCAATATTATCCGGGACATCATCAATCTTTCGGTCAAGCAGTTTACCTGCCATCTCTGGGTGTGTCAGGTTATAGATTCCAGCACTGCCACAGCAACGGTCTGCATTTGGCAGCTCAACCATTTCCACCCCTGGAATTTCATTTAATAGTTGACGAGGCTCAAAACGAACCCCCTGTCCATGAGCAAGATGACATGCATCATGGTACGTAATTTTTGTTTTCATTTCTGTGGTAGGACGTTTAAAATCATGATCATACAAAAACTTGGAAACATCTTCAACCTTCTCCGAAAACTCCTTTGCCAAAGGTTGCATGTTCGGATCATTTCTGAAAAGTTCATCATACTCTTGAAGTGCACAGCCACAGCCCGCTGCATTTACGAGTACTTTATCATAATCTTTGAAAGCCTCGATATTTTGTTTTGCTAGCATTTTTCCTGTTTCTCTTTCTCCAGCATGTACATGGAGTGCACCGCAGCATCCCTGTTGTTTCGGCAGACCGACTTCAAATCCATTATGCGTAAGAACTCGAATGGTCGCTTCATTAACATCGCTGAACATCACATCCATTATGCAGCCTGTCAGCATTCCAACCCGCTTTTTCGTCATTCCTTCAGCTGGAACGATTTCTGGATACCTGCCAAGCACTGGTTTTCCAACCTCTGGAAGAATCGATTCCATCTCTTGTAAGGGATTTGGCAATATATTTAATAAGCCAGTTTTCCTAGCTATCGTTTGTATCCCGCTCTTTTGATAGAATCGCATAAGGCCACCGAGCATATTCATCCGGTTTTGCTTTGGGAAGAGCTCTTTTAAAGCAGTATTACTAAGTTTTCCTTGAAGACCTGTCAGAGGCATCGCCTGACGAATTTGGCCACGAGCTTCTTCAATCAAACCACCGACCTGAACATCGGCGGGGCATGCCGTTTCGCACGCACGGCAATCCAGGCAATCAAATACAGGCTTGGAAAAAGCTTCATTTACATCAATTTTCCCTTCTGCAACAGCTTTAATTAAATAAACGCGTCCCCTTGGTGAATGCTGTTCTTCACCCGTTTCCTGATATGTCGGACAGGCTTCCAGACACATACCACAGTGTACACAGTCCGCCCATTTATCCTGATCTGGTAAATCGTCCCAAAGATAGTTTCCTAGCGTCGCTGTTTGACAGGCTGGACCATTTTCCAGGAGATTCACTAGATTAGCAGATTCTTTCTGACCTACACTCATTTATATACCTCCTACAAAACGCTGTCGGTTAAGAATTCTGTTCGGATCATTCGTACGTTTAATACCTTCCAGCAAAGCAAAGTATGGTGGTATTTCACCCCAAACACAAACCAACTTTCTTAACTTAAACGGTAAATGTGTACAAACTACATACCCATGTCTTCTTTCTACCTCTGATCTAAGTGCTTTAATGTAAGCAACAATATTTTCGGGAAGCCCCTCTATAAACACTCTTGAAATACCATGTCCTACCCCACCATGCGCTTCTGTTGTCACTTGATGTTCCTTTGAAAGCCGTTCAGACACCTCTAAAATAATGAGGACATCGAAATTATTGCTTCCAATTTTCAATGCAGCCTGTGTATTTGAATCATTATATTCTTCATCATTATGGCCATTGGGTCCGAAATGCCTGAACTTCTCCCACCATCGTCTTGCCTGTTCCTCATGCATCACACAATGTTTAGCATCAATCGGAACATGATTTTTCACCCATTTTTCCTGTTCTTGAACAGCTTTTTTCCGATCTTCAAAAGCAATGGCCAACGTATAATTTCTGTTACCGGTCATTTTTTCAGCAAAAGAAGGGTTCAAGATCTCCAATGAAACTGGTTCCATCATTGAGTCAAGGATCTGCATGGAAAATTCACGAATTGCTTGTTGACCACCCTGTGGGAATTGCAAAAGGGACAACCCTTCAAAACTTGGAAGCGGACGTAATTTTAATGTGATTTCACTAACGACACCAAGCGTTCCCATCGATCCGATGAAAAGCTTATTCATATCATAACCTGCTACGTTTTTGACTACTTTTCCACCTGTTCGGATTATTCTTCCATCGGAATAGACGATCCTCGTGCCGATAACTAAATCCCTTGCAGATCCATAAAGCAATCGCTTTGGCCCACTGTCATTTGCTGCTATAATGCCGCCAATTGTTGCCAGCTCCGGCCAAGGTGTGTCTATTGCGACTTGCTGCCCATGTTTAGCCAATTCTTCTGTTATTTCTCTTAAAGTCGTCCCAGGTTTCACAGTCAGTGTAAGGTCACCAACTGAATGCTCCACGATCCCTTTGTAGTTACCCAGTGACAATAAAATATCTGCCTGCTCCAGTTCGCCACCATAACCACGCTTCGTACCCCCAGAAATAATATTAACCGTTTTGGATTGTTGGTATGCAAAGGAAAGAACCTTCGATATATCTTCCTCAGAATAGGCTTCCATGATTTGATTTCCATCATTACCCAGCGAATGACATTTAGCATTGTGCTTTATTTGTTCGGCTGGCAAAACCCCTTCTATATCTGAATAAATCATATTGTTCAAACCCCCTTTTTAGTTGAACCTGCAAAAGTTTAAAAGCAGTTCTTTTTTAGCTCACTCTTTTTCAATTTCAATTATCATTCTCTATTAGGAAAGATATGATTCCATCATTCCTATTATCACCATAGTAAACGCTTCCAATAGTTCGTTACACAGACTGTTCCTTCATGATTCTGAAATTCCTTTGCGTAATTGTTTATCCGATTCGAATAATATCATCAGGAAACATACGTAGTGAGTTGAGTAAAAAAGATCAGAAAAACACCGTAAGTACAAAGATAAATAGAGAGGACCTACTTCTAGTTATCGGCCCTCTCAACTCTATATCAACTTCTTACATGTGGTTTTTCTTTTGCCTCCAGACGGCTGCGATGAAGAATTGGCTCCGTATAACCGCTTGGCTGCTCTTTCCCTTTGAAAACAAGGTCACATGCTGCATGGAAAGCAATTGATTCATCAAAGTTGGGTGCCATTGGATTGTATAATGGATCTCCTGCATTTTGCTTGTCAACAATTTGTGCCATGCGTTTCAACGTATCCAGCATTTGTTCTTTGGTACAAATACCATGGTGAAGCCAGTTTGACAACATTTGGCTTGAGATTCGCAATGTTGCACGGTCTTCCATAAGTGCTACATTATTAATGTCCGGGACTTTTGAACAGCCGACACCTTGTTCCACCCAGCGAACAACATAACCAAGCAATGTTTGTGCGCTGTTATCAAGCTCTTCCTGGATTTCTGCAGTTGACCAATTCTGTTTTCCTGCAATCGGAATTTGTAAAATATCCTCGCGGTAATTTTTCACTTCATTTTGCAGTTCTTCCTGCACTTTCCGGACATCAATAGCATGGTAATGAAGCGCATGCAATGTAGCTGCTGTTGGAGATGGAACCCAAGCTGTATTTCCACCTGCTTGTAGATGGCCTGCTTTTTGCTTCAGCATCTCAGCCATTAGATCAGGCATTGCCCACATTCCCTTTCCAATTTGCGCTTTTCCTTTAAACCCAGTATCCAGACCAATACGTACATTATTTTTTTCATAGCTGTTCAGCCATGGCGAGACTTTCATTTCACCTTTTCGAATCATGACTCCTGCTTCCATGGATGTATGAATCTCGTCACCTGTACGATCTAAAAACCCTGTGTTAATGAAAGCAATTCTCTCCCTTACCTCATAAATGCAATTTTTCAAGTTTAGGCTTGTACGTCTTTCTTCATCCATTACGCCAATTTTAAGTGTATGACGTTTGAAATCAAGCATATCTTCTATACGATTAAACAATTCATTCGCAAAAGCAACTTCCTTTGAACCGTGCATTTTAGGCTTAACAATATAGACGGAACCTTTTTGAGAATTTTGGTATTGGCCATTTCCTAATAGCCCATGTTTAGCCATCAAGCTTGTTAAGACACCATCCATTATTCCCTCAGGTACTTCCTGACCCGATTCATCAAGAATGGCGTTATTCGTCATCAAGTGCCCAACATTGCGGACAAACATAAGAACCCGCCCTGATAGCGTTATTTCTTCGCCGTTCAGGCCTGTATAGGTACGATCAGGATTTAAGCTACGTGTAATTTTCTTTTCGCCTTTAGAAAAAACAGAAGTTAAATCTCCTCTGTTCAAACCAAGCCAATTGCGGTACACGAGCGTTTTATCCTCAGCATCAACGGCTGCAACAGAATCTTCACAGTCCATAATAGTGGAGGTTGCAGACTCCAGGTATATATCTTTCACTCCCGCTGCATCCGTTTTTCCAATAGGATGATTGCGGTCGATTTGCATTTCAACATGCAAGCCGTTATTTTTAAATAGAATAGCTTTAGGTTCTTCCGCCGTACCTTGGTATCCAACAAATTTAAAACTATCCTTCAGTCCAGTTGTCTCACCGCTTTTCAGAGTCACGTCCAATCTCCCGCTAACAACAGCATAGGTTGTTGCTTCTTGATGCGAGGAAGTCTGTAGAGGGAAATTTTCATCAAGAAAGTTTTTCGCAAAAGCAATTACTTTTCCGCCTCGAACAGGGTTGTAGGATCCTTCTTTAGCAGCTCCACCTTCTTCACTTATTACATCAGTTCCGTATAATGCATCATAGAGGGAGCCCCAACGTGCGTTAGCTGCATTAATGGCATAGCGCGCATTGTCAATTGGCACTACGAGCTGCGGACCAGCTTGATGTGTAATAGCATCATCAATATTCGTGGTCGTAATCGTAAATTCTCCCACTTCAGGTTCCAAGTAGCCGATATTTTCTAAAAAAGATTTGTAACTATTAAATTCAAATGCATCGTTCTCTCTGTGCCACGCATCTATTTTCTTTTGTAATTCTTCACGCTCTATTAACAACGCTTTATTCTTCGGAGCCAAATCTGAGACAAGCTTCCCGAAATCGTCCCAAAACTTTTCATTGTCAAGACCTGTTTCCGGAAGTGCTTCCGAATTAACGAAATCATAAAGCACTTTTGCCACTTGAAGATTTCCTATTTTCACATAACCACACATCCAAATTCCCTCCTCTTACTCACTATATTACTATTTTAATAGGAACAGATTAGAAACAACAATATAAGTTTTGCATGAATGTTATTCCTTTTGGTTATAACTTGACGTATAATTAAGAAAAATCAATTATTGTCAGGGAGGTTGTTTATCATGGACATAAGGCAAATAGAATATTTTGCAGAAGTTGCGAAACAGCTGAACTTTACAAAAGCAGCATCCACTCTTCACATATCACAGCCCTCACTAAGCAAAACAATTAAAAGCCTTGAAGCCGAGCTTGGTGCCGCCCTATTTTATAGAAAGGCCAAACAATTGGAATTAACGGATGCTGGACAAGCATTCTTAATCAATGCGAAACATGTTATGGATGCTTTTGAAAACTTAACATCTGAACTAATTGATGTTATTAACTTAAAAAAAGGGGAAATAAAAATCGGAATTCCTCCAATTATCGGTGCTGCATTCTTTTCCACATTAATTAGCAAATACAAGGACACTTATCCCTCCATTGATTTACTATTGACGGAGGTCGGCAGCAACAAAATTAAACATGGCGTTCGTGAAGGTGAACTGGATATCGGTTTGATTTGCAATCTCCCCATACAAACAGAAAACTTTGAAACAATCAAACTACTAAACGATCCGCTAATGCTCGTTGTACAAAAGGACAATCCATTAGCGGACAGAGAAGCAATCAACTTTTCCCATATCAAAAAGGAACACTTTATCATGTATCGGCATGATTTCTCTCTCCATGACAGGATTATAGAAGCTTGTGAAGAACATGGATTCTATCCTAATGTTGTATGTGAGAGCTCACAAAAGGACTTTATGATTGAGATGGTCGGAGCAAAATTAGGTGTTGCTCTATTACCGAGTAAAATATGTGCCCAAATAACCAATGATGAAATTAAAGCAATTCCTTTTAAAAAAACGGTTGTCAATTTAGATTTGGCCATGATTTGGAAAAAGGATAAATACATACCGTATGCAGTTCGTGAATTTATTGCCATGTCAGAATCGATTACTATCTAAACGAAAGCTATCATGTTGGGCACTGTTCTTAAGTACATTGTTCTACTATATTACACTCCAAAACACATGGACTTGGTTAATGATGAACACTTTAAGTTCAACTGCACACTAGCACCTTTTAGTGGGAAGGTTTACAATTGCCGTTCTTTGCCCTCAGCTCACGATGACTCTTTTTTATAATTCCTATATTGTCATCTCCAAAATCAAACGAACATACTATTTATAGAGAGAAGCGAAGTTTGTTACCAAAATGGTGTGCAGGAGGGATTATTATTCCGCATTTACAAGTGGATTCTGAAACAATTTTGTTCTATGAGGAAAAAGGAGAGGGCCAGACCGTTATTTTTATCCACGGCGTAATGATGAGCAGTAAATTTTTTTATAAACAGCTAGCACAACTAAGCTCGGACTATCACACGATTGCTTTAGACCTTCGAGGGCATGGAAAATCATCCAAGGTAGAGAGCGGTCATACTGTTGCACAGTATGCACGGGATTTAAAAGCTTTCATGGAGAAATTAAGTTTAACAGATGTTATTTTAGTAGGCTGGTCAATGGGAGCTTTTGTTGTTTGGGATTATATCAATCAATTCGGAACAGACAATATAAAGGGCATTACCATTGTTGATCAATCGGCATCTGATTATACCTGGCCTGACTGGGAATTTGGCGCTTTTGATTTTCAAGCAATCAGCAATGTTGTGCAAGCCATTCAAGAAGATCAAGCGACATTTAACAGTAATTTCATCTATGGAATGTATAAAGAAAAACCAGACCCCGATGAATTCACTTGGATTTTACAGGAAATGAATAAGCTACCTGCATCCATTGCGAGTACAATTGTATTAAATCAGACAGCTGTCGATTATCGTGAGACGCTTTCCAATGTGACAGTCCCTTCATTAATTTGCTTTGGTACTGTCGGATTTTTTCCGATTGAAGCAGGAAACTATATTAAAGAAAGAACTCCAAATGCAACACTGATTCCATTTGAGGATAGTAGTCATTTGTTATTCCTTGAAGAAACGGAAAAATTTAACCGTGAACTCGAAAAATTTATTCGTAGCTTATAATCTATGGAATAGCACAAAGGGAACAGCATCCTTCACGATGTGCTCCCTCTTTTTTTCAACATTACACTGTTGCTTTGTTCTTAAATTTTAAGGAAATCTCTTCTTCCACCAATTGGTTGATGTTATTTTAATTCTTCCACAATAGACTTCCCTTCACTTTGGTCTGACCATCTCCAGCTTTCATGCAGCCTAATCCGACCGTCAATTAGAATTTCAGGAACGGAAAAACACTCCCCACCTTTTACCATGCCTTTTTTATTTACATGATTATATCTAAACTGTAAGCTGCCATCTTCATTTACTATTCCAATCAGTGTTCCTTTTACAATTTCTCCACCACTATATGTTGCTGAAAGTATATTACCTTCTTGTTTATATTCAAAAAAAGTTTTGGAGGATACTTCTCCGTTCGCGGTATTTTCGACTGATACAAATTTACGGTCATCATAATTTATCACAAATAGTACTCCCATCCCATCCATCTAAACTTCAGAAAAAATTACTGTTCATTATTGCTTGTGATCATTACCTGATTTTCAATTTTTTTGTATTGTATACTTTTATCCATATTAATAGCTTTCCATGTTCTCACTAAACCATCAACAATCGGGGTAATCACCTCAGTATCACGATCATAGTATAGATGCGACAACGGATTCCAGCTTGTTAACACCCCTCCAGCATTCACCGCAACATCCTCGGTAACCGCTTGTTGATATGCTTCATTTACTCCTTTTAGCGGAAAAGCTAATACATCATCTTTATCATAGAAGTTCAACCACTCACCTTGAATAGTTGGATAAAACCGCGATATCATTGGGGAGGGAACGGTAATTGGAGATCCAAAATCAATGTAGCGCAATGACCATAACGCCATTGGACTCCCCATTGTATAAAATAGGGTTAGCGTTTCACATTGCTCTATTGGTGAATTACTTGTACACTTCACTGTTTCGATCCCCATGTTTTCTCGCTTAAATTGCAAATCATAAAAATAATTGCTTGCAATAATAGAACCCAGACTATGACTAATAATACACAAGGGCGCATTTGCTCCAGCCTTTTCCCTCAGTTTATTGATAGATGCTGCAACAAGGGAATGAACTTTATCATAATTCTGATTCCCTAAAGTTGTTGGCTGGTATGCTATTGCATCTGCTAAAAACTCAATTACAAACCGTCTTAATCTAGAATAATTTAAGTTCCTGTTTTCCTGTAACCTTTTCCATAATTCTGTTTGCTCCGATTCGAAAACTGATGACCAGAAAATCGGTTCAAATACTAATTCCTGCTCTGCATTGTTAATGGTAAGCTTTTTTGCAAAACCGTTAGAGATATGTGAAATAATTTCATCTGCAAAATCTTTCTTTGGAGTACCCGCTCCATGAATTACTGCAATAGCAATTTTTTGAGTCATCGGAAATCCTCCTCTGAAAACGTTATATTAATCGTACTTGAAATAAATCTTAACGTTAAGATGAAAATTACCTATTTATACGCTTTCCTCACACGTACATGCATGTGCATATCTTACTAGAAACAGAGAAAAAGAAGACCTTCTATGAGTCCAATGAACGAAAAGTCTTCTTTAAAAGTACTTATAAAAATCAATCAGCTGCAAACACTTTATTTTCCATTCGACCAATCTTTTCGATTTCTAATGTAACAATATCCCCATCTCTTAAAAATTGAGGTGGATCCATTGCAAAGCCAACCCCATCAGGTGTGCCAGTCATAATGATATCTCCAGGATTTAATGTAATTAAGTTCGAGATGAATTCAATAAGAAATGGAATGGTGAATATCAAATTACTTGTATTGGAGACCTGTCTCACTTCTCCATTTACATAGGACTTAATCATTAAGTTTGATGGATCACCGATTTCTTCTGCTGGAACTATCCAAGGTCCAATTGGGGTCGTGCGATCTAATGATTTTCCCTGCAGCCACTGAGGCGTCCTTTTCTGCAAGTCTCGAGCGCTGGTATCGTTTCCAATAGTATAACCAGCAATATAATCAAGTGCATCCTCCTGACTTATTTTTGAAGCTTCTTTTCCGATAACTACCGTGAGCTCTACCTCATAATCAAGCTTTTCCGTTGCGTCTGACTTTTCAATCGCATCTTCTGGTCCAATGAGAGCATTTGTAAACTTAGCAAATAAAACCGGGTTTTCTGGCAAATCGCCTTTCATTTCGGCAACATGCTCTGCATAGTTTCTACCTACACAAATAATCTTTGATGGATTTGGTACCGGTGGTCCAAGAATAACCTCTTCTCGTTGGAAAGATATTTTGCCAGTTGTATGCGACAATGCGTAATGAAAAGCTTCCTTTGCTTGATTGATAATGCCGTTTCCAATCGAATAGAATTGATTTGGATCTGCTGGAAAAATAGACTCCATCGCCACATTTTCCTTCTCACCTTTCGAAATAAGTAAATTACGATAAGCATCTTGTAAATCAATTACAATATCTTCATTTAAACCACCAATTCTCCATGAATGGTTCGAACCTTTTGGTATATAACTAATTAACTTCAAATTTAGCACCTCTTCCAATTGCGTCATTATTTAGATAATATCACTTCTATCTTAAACACTCAAAAATTTGTATCGAAATGTTAAAAAGTTATGAAAAAAACTAGAAAGCGTTTTTCTCCCTTTCTAGTTTCGCTAGCTTTTAAAATGCTCCTGCCCCACCGCCACCAGTTGAAGAAGGGGACGATGAAGTACTCGCGCTTGTCGTACTATGCAGGACAGCCGTATACAGTATAAGGCTGCTTGGGCTAAATGAAGTTGTTGCATATACAGGATTATGAAGCAGTGGATAATCAGCATTCCATTTTATAGCCTGCTCAGCTTTTCCACATTTCTCTCCATATTTTTCACCCGCACCCAAGATGATTGCATATTCTAATCTTCTTTCTAATTTACCCGGCTCAGAGCCAACAGGATAACGATTTCGAATAAACAACCAATATCCTTTAAAAGTCGCATAATTTATTTCTTTAATCCCCTTTTTCCAATAATAATTTGGGATAATCAGCAAGGATACAAAGGTAATGAAATAGAATACGCTAGCTAAAATGACAGCTGGGGTAATGCTAAATCCAATTAGCGTCATCAGCAAAACGATAAAATAATAAGCAATGTTTACCCACTTATTACGATTAAACACTAACGTAACTACTGTTAATAAACCAACAATCAGAGGCAACACCCATTGCTCTGTCTGACTAATTGTATCAATCGTAACGAAATAGTTATATAGAACAAACGAAATAATCAGCAGTGGGATTGATAGAAAGGAATAACCCTTCCATTTCCTGCGCAATCCTTGGTAATCCTCTCTTCCTTTTACCAAACCAGCCCACCTATTAAAATCCGCTTCAAATTGCTCTGCCTTTTTCTTTTTGACTTCATCCGTTTCTTCTTTATTATCAAGTAAATCTTCTAATAAAAAGTAATCTCCTAAATGATCACGTTTTGTAAATAACCAGGATCGCAAAAACGAATCAGCCATGTCGCCCATTTCATTTCCACTAACCCATGTAAAGCGGAAAGTATGCTCACCTTTCTTTATAAGAGAAGGTACCTCTTTTAAACTGACAATCCCACGTTGCTTTAATGAGAATAATCCAGCAATAAAGCTGTCATACGGCAAATGTAAACTGTTTCGCAAATATTTTACTAACAATGGATCTGTTTGTTCGAGAATTTGTATGAATGCATCTTCGCTTTTATTTCCTCGGTAACGATAGGGGTGAACATAATAGACGAGAATCGTTGTTAGAATAACTACCCCAAATAATCCCCAAATAATTGGTTCAGCTTTACTCATGTTAGCATCAAGATGCTCCAATCGTTCAGTATAGTCTTTTTCTTCTGATATAATTTCATCTAACATCGGAGAATCTTTTGTAAGCTCCATACCAGCTAACTGGCTAGACGGAAAGACAAATCGAAGCATTGATGTTTCACCAGCTTCTAGCATTGAATTTGTATACACTAAACCACTATCGGAACTATTCAAGCTTCCTGATTCATCTTCATGTAAAAAGTAATGCGTATCTTCCATGCTTTGATTTGGGGGGTGAATCATGATTTGTACATTATTTAAATCCGTTTCATTGGAATCGTCAAAAAATGCATATTTCAACTCAGCAACATCTGTATACTTGTTTACAGATCCTTCTATTGTATAGGTATACAGCACAGTCTTGGCCTCATCCATTGATTCTGTAAAAATCCGGTACGTATCATCATCTTCTTCAACTTTTAATGAATTTGATTCATTCGTGTCCTCAGGAAAATCGCCCTCTTCTACTATAAATGCCTGAAAATGCTGACTGTCCGACTGTATGGATCTTGTGACCCCTTCAAAGGAACCGTTAAATGTATACGTAAATTGTTCACGCACATCAATCGTCCCATCTTCCTGAATTTGGGCATCAATGATTACTTCGTCGATTGAAAAAGAGCGCTCTCCATCTGAATAACCTGCTAAAACGAAAATAAAAGGTGCCAATATTCCTATATAAATGAATCGCTTCATATTACTTACCCTCCTTATCGTTCTTATTTTACTAATACGATTAAGGAAAAGTAAAGGTTTCAGACAAGGACGCTTCATCACAGTGTTTCAGTTCTTCATCTTAGGATCAAGCGCATCTCGCAGTCCATCACCAATTAAGTTAAACCCGAGCACAACGAGCATAATAGAAATACCAGGAGCGAGTAATGTCCACGGAGCAAGCTGGATAAAGTCACGAGCATCTGCAAGCATCTGTCCCCATTCTGGTACCGGCGGCTGAACTCCCAGACCAAGAAATCCAAGTGCAGCAGCCTCAAGAATTGCGGTTCCGAATCCCAATGTTGCTTGGACAATTATAGGTGCAACACTATTAGGCAGTATATGATGCATAATAATTCGACCGTTTTTCATCCCCTGTGCTTTAGCGGCCATAATATATTCTTCTTCTCGTAAGCTAATAACACGTGAACGAACAAGTCTACCAAATATCGGGATATTAATGATCGCAATCGCTATTAATGCGTTTTGCAAGGAAGCACCAAGAATGGCCACGATCGCAATCGCTAGTAAGATACTTGGGAAAGCTAGTAGAATATCAAATATTCTTGATATAACCATATCGACCCAACGACCGAAATAACCAGCAATAATCCCGAGAAGTGTTCCAAAAAATAAAGCTCCGGTTACTGCGAAAAAACCAACTTGAAGTGATACCCTAGCTCCATATGCAATTCGGGTAAAAATATCTCTTCCTAAATGATCCGTACCAAGCCAGTGCTCCTCTGAAGGAGGATGTAATCGATTGACCAATTGCTGTTCTTCTACCGAGTAGGAAGTTACTAATGGCGCAGCCAATCCAAGTACGATAAAAAATAAGATAATGACAAAACCGATAATTGCAAAGCGATTTTTACGTAATTGCTTTGCTGTATCCTTCCATGGTGAGATTGCCTCTATCTCTTCTGAATCAATATGCTGTCCGACCTTTGCAGGATTTGGGATTTGCTGCTCTGAATATTTCTTTTTTTCTTCTATCCTCATCATCTGCAGCCCCCTTTAATATTTAATCCGCGGATCGATTTTTTTATATAAGATATCCACAGCTAAGTTGATTAATACGAATATAAATGCGATAACGAGTATCCCTGATTGGATAACTGGATAATCTCGATAGCTTATCGCTTCATATACATATCTGCCAATCCCTGGCCAACTAAAAATGGTTTCCGTCAAAATTGCTCCACCAAGTAATACTCCCGTTTGTAAACCAATTACTGTTAATACAGGAATGATTGCATTTTTTAGTGCATGCTTATAAATCACAAGAAATTGACCAGATCCTTTAGCACGTACCGTACGAATATAATCGGACTTCATCACTTCTAGCATACTTGAACGTGTCATCCTTGCAATAATAGCCATTGGTATTGTCCCAAGTGCAATGCTTGGTAAAATTAAGTGCTTCAAAATCGTTAAGGCACGGCTAAAATCCAAATGAATTAATGAGTCCAACACATAAAAATGCGTTATTGAGGCAATTGGGTCTCTACTATCCTGTCTTCCATATGCAGGAAGCCAGCCAAGTTCTTGGGCGAATATCCATTGCTCCATTAAAGCAAGCCAAAAAATCGGCATCGATACGCCAATTAATGCAACCATCATAGCCAAAAAATCAAACCAAGAGTTCTGTTTCCACGCACTAATGATTCCTGCATTTACTCCAACGACAACAGCAAAAATCATCGCAAATAGGGTCAACTCAAAGGTGGCTGCTATGTATGGCCAAATTTCTTTTGAAATTTCAGCTTTCGATCGTAAAGAAGTCCCTAAATCGCCTTGTGTTAGATCCATTAAATAATGACCATATTGAACAAAATAAGGCTCATTTAATCCCATACTTTCCTCTAGCTCTGTGATTGCATTTGCAGTAGCTGTTTCCCCTAAAATTACTTGTGCTGGATTTCCCGGAATTAAATGAACAATCGAAAAGGTAATCAATGTCATACCGATCAATACGGGAATAAGCATTAATAAACGTCGTAGAATATAGGAAAACATTTTTTCACCCCTATTCTAATCATGTACAAATGATTGCTAAAAAAGAGGCAGCAGCATCATACTGCTACCTCTTTTTTTGAAAGTAAGTTATAGAATATCTAAGATTGTATATAACCTGAATAGCCACGGTCAGCTCCAGCGATTACGTGGTAGCGAGAATTCCTTCACCTCCATACGTCGCTGTCGCTAACCGGGCGCTTCCGCTTTGGTTTTAGTTACTTAATTCAACCTCTTTCAGCGACTCACTTGTTGATGGATGTGGAACATAGTTCACTACTTTCGTCGTTGTTGCCATAACTGGTGTAGAGTGTACTAATGTAACCATTGGTGAGTCCTCAGAAATCAAAGCTTGTGCCTGTGCATAAAGATCCGCGCGTTCATCTTGATCAATAGCACGTTTGGCACTATCCAGCAGCTCATCTACTTCATCATTTTGGTAAAAGTTACGGTTGCTACTTCCAACATTGGATCCGTGCAACAAACTACTCAAGAAGTAATCCGGATCCCCATTGGTACCAGACCAACCAAGAATAAACAATTGATGTTCACCTTGTAATGTTTTTTCTAAATACGGTGCCCATTCTTCTCGTACAATTGTCGCATTTACGCCAACCTCTGCTAAGTTATTCTGAACAATTTGCGACACCGTTTCGGGATCTGGCATATACGGTCTCGCTACAGGCATCGTCCATAGTTCAATATCCAACCCATCCTCAAACCCTGCTTCAGCCAATAACTCTCTCGCCCGATCCGGGTCATACGCGTATTCCTCTACTTCGTCGTTATAACCTAAATATCCAGGTGGCAGAGGATTTTTAGCAGTTGTCGCATAGCCAGCATATAAAGCATCCGCGATTGCTTGCTTGTCAATTGCATGATTAATTGCTTGTCGAACCTCGACTTGATCAAATGGCTCCTTTTGCGTATTGAAGCCAACATAACCGAAGTTATTTTCTGAACGTGTCAACAGCTCTAAACCTTCATCAGCGTCTACACCAGCCGCATCATCTGGATTTAAGCCATCCATAATGTCAATCTCACCAGACTTTAATGCAATTAATCGTGCTGCATTATCAGGAATGACTTCGAAAATAACGCGATCCAGCTTCGGTAATCCATCCATTCGATAATCTTCAAATTTATCTAATACGATGGAGTCATCCTTGCTCCAACTGACAAATTTAAACGGTCCTGTACCTACCGGATTTTCATTAATCGCTGCCCCATGCTCCTCTAATGCGGCTGGAGAAGTAATCGCAAAATAGCTCATCCCCAGATTCTGTAAGAAAAATCCTAATGGTTGATTTAAAACAAATTCAATCTCATGATCATTGACCACATTAATTTCCTCAATCACATGCCCATCATCACCGGCAAATCCACCAAACATGGTTCCATACATCGAATAAACATAGCCGTCATCCGTAAATGCATATTCATGCTCTGGATCTGCCCAACGCTCAAAGTTAACTTTTACAGCTTCGGCATTAAAGTCTGTACCATCGTGGAAGGTAACTCCTTCTTCCAGGAAAAATGTGTAGGTTAAACCATCTTCGGAAACTTCCCAATCATGTGCTAAACCTGGCGTAAGATCAAAGGATTCTTTATCAAATTCTAATAACCCTTCTAATACTTGCTGTGTCACACGAGATGACTCCCCATCTGTGGTGCTTCCTGGATCAAGGCTTTCCGAATCACCACCACGAGCAAAAACTAACACCTGATCTCCAGCCGCTTCTGCATCAGTGGCTGGATCATCATCACTTGCTTCTTCATTTCCTGCATCACCGTCAGTATCCGATGTATCCGTATTTGCACCACCATCTCCACTACATGCTGCAATGATCAAAAGAAATGCTAGTAGCAGAAACAAAAATGCGCTGCCTTTTAATCTCATACCTATTCCCCCTCTTTGTTTAGTAGATATTGTAGTAAAGTGAAACTTCATTCGATGGGTGTTCCTTTCTACCCCATTGAATGTTAGATGAACAGAATCTGGAATTTACAGGCTGTTTATCCCCACCCTTCACGTTTTTAGTTTTCTCACGCTATGAAGTGGGGATATTACAGCCCGTTAATGCGTGATAGATTTTGCTGCTGTCCATCATAAAGGTGACAAGCAACAAAATGATTATCTTCAACAGGTATAAATGCCGGACGTACAGATTTACAAATATCCATCGCCATCGGACATCTCGTATGGAATGCACATCCTGCTGGTGGATCAGCTGGACTTGGGACGTCCCCTTTTAAAATAACCCGTTCTTTTTCTATATCAGGATCTGGGTCCGGAACTGCAGATAAGAGTGCTTGTGTATACGGATGCTTGGCATCATCATACAATTTGTCTTTACTTGTCAGTTCTACCATTCTTCCTAAATACATCACACCGACACGATCACTAATATGCTTTACTACACTTAAATCATGGGCGATAAAAATATACGTAAGATTAAATTCATCACGTAAAGCTTCCATTAGATTAAGAATTTGTGCTTGAACGGAAACATCCAACGCCGAGACAGGCTCATCGCAAATAATAAGTTTCGGATTATTCGCAAGTGCCCGTGCTATTCCAATTCGTTGCCGTTGCCCACCACTGAATTGATGCGGGTATCTTGATGCATGATAAGCACTTAAACCAACAACTTCAAGAAGCCCTTTTACACGGCTTGTCCGCTCCTTGGCATTTTTCACCCCATGAATCAATAACGGTTCACCGATTATCTTTTCTACGGTATGCCTTGGATTCAGAGATGCATACGGATCTTGAAAAATAATCTGCATATCTCGCCGTAACCTGCGCATTTCCTCTGCATTGATATGTGTAATATCCTGGTCTTCAAACTTTACTTCTCCAGCAGTTGGTTCGATTAAGCGAAGAATCGCTTTACCGGTTGTTGACTTTCCACAGCCCGATTCTCCAACAATGCCTAATATCTCCCCTTCAAAAACGGTGAAGCTAACATCGTCAACTGCCTTCACCTCACCAACCGTTCGACCAAGTACACCACCTTTAATCGGGAAATACTTCTTCAATCCATTAATCTCCAATAACGGCTTCTGTAATTGTTGACGCATCGTTTATCGACTCTCCTTCCTGTTTGTCATAAAGGAAGCAACGACTCCGCCTACCTTCACCTGTAACGTACAAATCAGGATTCTCCTTAAAGCAACGATCAAATGCAAACTCGCACCTAGGAGCAAAACGGCAGCCTACACGTCCTAGTTTTGGCTTTGGTACTGTTCCGGGAATGGAGTATAGCTTCTGCTCACGCTCATGAATTCTTGGTAAAGAACGGATTAGTCCTTGTGAATATGGGTGCTTTGAATCTTTTAGAATCTCACGTTTCGAACCTTCTTCAACAACTTGTCCAGCATACATCACTACGACTCGGTCACAAATATCTGCTACAACACCCAAATCATGCGTGATTAACAGTATGGCAGTATCTTTTTCCTCGTTTAACTTTCGCATTAAGTCTAATATTTGTGCTTGAATCGTTACATCGAGAGCTGTCGTTGGCTCATCTGCAATAAGAAGCTCTGGATCACAAGACATCGCCATGGCAATCATGACTCGTTGTCTCATTCCACCTGAAAGCTGATGGGGATAATCATCAATAATTGATTCAGCTCTTGGAATGCCGACTAGCTTTAACATAGAAATTGATTTTTCCCTTGCTTCTTTTTTACTTATTTTCTGATGAAATCGAAAGGCTTCTCTCATTTGATTTCCAATCGTAAACAGTGGATTTAGTGAGGTCATTGGTTCTTGAAATATCATGGATATTTCATTGCCTCGCAATTTCTTCATTCGTTTTTCGGAAGCAAATGCAAGGTTTTCTCCTTTATAATTAATTTCCCCACCCACTATTTTTCCAGGCGGGTTGGGAACAAGCTGCATAATGGATAATGATGTAACACTTTTTCCGCATCCTGATTCCCCTACAACCCCAACTACTTCCCCTTTATGTACATGTAAACTTACTTGATCAACTGCTGGTACTTCCCCGCTATCTGTGAAAAAGTGGGTGCTTAAGTTCTTTATCTCTAATACGGTATGAGACAATTGATACTCCCCTTTCAGCTCGACGTGGAATATATTTCTTTTATGTTTCTATAATATACTGAAAATTACCTAATATTGCAAGAAAAAAATAATATTTACTATTTATACTTTTTAAAACAAAATAAAAACATAATTATAATTCACATAAATTGTGAGTTGCTTTATACTAAATAGAATAAGTTCTCGTCTGGGAGTGTTAGATAGGTGATCGAAGTATATACAGATGGTGCAGCAAGTGGAAATCCTGGACTGAGTGGTGCGGGCATATATATCAAATCCGGCAAAAACGCTTACGAATATACCATTCCATTAGGATATCTATCAAATCACGAAGCTGAATTCTACGCAATTATTAAAGCGCTTGAGATTTGTCGGCAATCATTTCCGAATGAAATTATATCCTTTCGCTCTGATTCGAAGGTTGTCGTGGATGTAATCGAAAAAGATTTCACAAAGAATCAACTCTTTCTTCCTTTACTTGAATGCATTAGAGAAGAATCAAAGAATTTTCCGCACTTTTTTATCAAGTGGATTCCAGAAAAGAAAAATGGTCATGCAGATCGTTTGGCAAGAAAAGCGATCCATATGAATGATCAAGCTTAATTCAACTTTCTAATTAACTTACATTTCTTCATTTCGTAAAAATTAAATTCTTAACAGATACTAGTCTTAGCAAATTAGGGGGATACCGATGAATGATGTGTCGCTACGGGAACAAAGTATTGTACTCATTGGTTTTATGGGGGTAGGAAAAACTACAATTGGCAAAGCAGTTGCGAAGAAATTATATCGTGATTTTATCGATATTGATGAAGAAATTGAAAAGAAATATAATATGCCAACTTCAGAGATTTTTAATCTATATGGCGAGCGAATATTTCGGCAAACCGAAAAAGACATGATTATCAATTCCTGTAAACAAAAATTAAAAATCATCTCTGTCGGCGGTGGCGCATTCTTACAGGATGAAGTTCGTGAGGCATGCATGTCACATTGTATTATCTTTTTCTTAGATTTATCTTGGGATTCTTGGAAAGAACGTATTAGCCTGCTCATTGATAGCCGCCCTGTCCTGCAAGGGAAAAATATCGATCAAATCAAACAATTATTTTATAATAGACAACCGATTTATGAGGAACATCATTCAAGAGTCGTGACGGATAATTTACCAGTGGATGAAGTTGCAGATTACATTACAGAGTCCCTGAAAACCGCTTGGGATATCTATGAACCGAATTAAAAAACCAAAGGGCTAAAGAGAATAGTTAGATACCAAGCTAAAAACACAAAATAACCCTTCAAGGGTTATTTTGTGTTTCATCTTCATCCTAATAAGGTCGCAAACTAAGCAAGCCTCTCAGCAGCTTCCCGAATAGCCACCACTAAATCTTCACCATATTTTTCTTTTGAGTTTTTGCCTAGATAATCAGCAATATCCACATCGCCTAAATGAACCGCCCTAATGAAGGATCGAACTTTAATATCCTTAGGTTCAGTAAAAAGATTCTCCGTGATCATATATTCCAGTTCATCAGCAATTCTATTTAACTCAGTCATTTATTCGCCTACCTTCTAAAAACATTAAGGACTAATTCAGTAATTCAGTAAGCTATTTTTTCCAATACGATTACTCTTTATACTTTCTAATTTATTAAATAAATTTATTTTTTAAAGTTTCACGTTAAGTTCTAAATAACAAGCTGCCCCATCACTAAATTATTAATCTGTACCTACTGGATGCAGTCCAACTTCAATGAAATAGACACCAAACTGGACAGCATACGATCAATTTCGAAAAAACACAAGCCAAATGAATATTGTTCATGTGCATCCGAAGTGAAAGAAAGATACTATTAATTATCCTTAAGTATCGAGTAAACATATGTATCATGTGCAGTTCCATTTTGATACATATAATCCCTCAAAACACCTTCTTGCTGAAAACCAACCTTGCTTAACAAATTGTTAGATGCTTCGTTATGTACAAAAACAACAGCTCCTATACGAATAAGACCCAATTCATCAAACCCATATTGAATTACCTTGGATACTGCTTCGGAAGTAAAACCCTTTCTCCATTGTGTAGGATGTATTTCATAACCAATTTCAGCTCGTTTATGTTTAGGGGACCAAGCATTAAATCCAATGGTTCCAATTATTCCTCGATTACCTTTTATTTCGATTCCCCAGCGTATTCCCCTTTTCTCTTTGAAATTTTCAGCAAAAAAATCAACAAATGCCGCTGCTTGCGCTAAATTTTGCAATGTCTCTTGACCGTAATATCGAGTTACATTTTCATTAGAAAAACAAGCAAATAGGGCTTCTGCATCATCCTTGGAGATTTCTCTTAAACATAGTCTTTCAGTCTCTAATGTTGGAAACATCAATTTCTCTCCCCCTCTCGTTTTTACCTTTAACACAATGCATAATTATTAAAAGCCCGGCTTAATTTCTCTACACCCCTATACTAGTATAAAATTCCAAATTTAATTTTGAAATTTACCTGAATAGGTATAAATGATACTTCCCCATCTTCATGGTCAAAAATCAAATTACTGGACTCCTTCGTCTGCTAAAAAAACACTGACTCTTTTACATGTATAGAATCAGTGTTTCTTCGTTTTTAATTATTATTTACGCAGTATCTTCTCCATCGCTTTTCCTTTTGCTAATTCATCGATCAGCTTATCCAAATAGCGAATTTCCTGCATAAGCGGTTCTTCGATGTCTTCCACTCGGACACCGCAGATCACACCTTTAATCAAATTCCGGGAAGGATTCATATGAGGAGCTTCCGCAAAGAATGTCTCAATGTCTGTCTTTTTTTCCAGTTGTTCTTCTAACTCTTCCTGACTATAGCCTGTTAACCAATGTATGATTTCATCGACTTCTGATTTCGTACGTCCTTTTTTCTCAGCCTTGGTAATATAATGGGGATACACTCCTGAGAAACTCATTGTGTAAATCCGATGTTTGGTCATGATACATACTCCCTACTACTATTTTCTTTATTGTAGTACAAATAATAGTCGGGTTCAAATATGGAAAACATAAAAAAGTACCGTATATCCAAAACAGAAAATCGGTACTTTTTAACGTTATTCTAGCTTGTTATTCTTTATAAAAAAATATTTAATAAATCCCAACAGACGCTAATAAAATAGCCGCAACAATTGATATAATCGGGATAACAACAGCTACGACAAAAATGTCTTTGTAGCTATCTTTATGTGTCATGCCTGTAATCGTAAGCAAAGTCAATACAGCTCCATTGTGCGGCATGGCATCGAGTCCTCCAGATGATAAAGACGCAATTCGGTGAAAAGCCTCTGGATCAATACCTGTGCTTAACGCTAATTCATAATATCTTTCTCCCAATGCTTCTAGAGCAATTCCCATTCCTCCAGAAGCCGAACCTGTAGCACCAGCAAGTATATTAACAGCAACTGCTTCTGAAATAAGCGGATTTCCTTTAATCCCCATCAATAGTGCTGTAAGACGATCAAATCCTGGTACCGCCTGCACAACAGTACCAAATCCAACAGCTGCACTCGTGTTAATGATGGCGGTTACGGAACCAACTGCACCATTATTAATTGCTTTAACAAACCCTTTGAACTTGGTAATATTTAAAATCATCAACAGGATAATCCCAGACAATAGGGCAACTACAATATCCCACTCCAAAACATTCAACGTAACAACTACGGTTATTAATGGCAAAATCGATAATATAAAATGTGGGGTATCTCCCTCTACCTTCACAATCTTATTATCCTTTGGCTCTGTATAAAATTCCCCTTTTGCAGATAATTGTTTTTCTCTCCATCGCATATAGTAATAACCACCGACACCCATAATAATCGCAGCGACTATCCCCATAATTGGCGCTGCCATTGCGGTTGTACCAAAGTAAGGCGTTGGGATTAAGTTTTGAATTTGTGGTGTCCCAGGAATTGCTGTCATCGTAAATGTGAATGACCCTAATGCAACTGTGCCTGGTATTAGACGCCTGCTAATGTTTGCTTCACGGAACAGTGTTAGTGCAAGTGGATAAACAGCGAAAACAACGACAAACAAACTAACCCCACCATATGTTAAAACTGCACAGGATACAAGCACCCCTAGTATTGCTCGCTTAGTTCCGATAACTTTTGTTAATGCGATGGCGACCGACTTTGCCATCCCTGTGTCTTCCATCAGCTTTCCAAAAATTGCCCCAAGCATGAATACAGGGAACCATTGCTTTGCAAAGTTAACAAAGCCGCTCATATACGTATTTGTATATGCATCTAGCAAGTCCAGCCCACCAGTTAGTGCAACAACACCAGCAGCAATTGGCGCAATCCAAATGATTGACCACCCTAAATAAGCAAGTGCCATTAAGACAATAAGCCCTAAAATTATCCCAAACATGATACCCCTCCATCTCTTTATTTATCTAACTTCAATAACCATTGCAATTCCCTGGCCGCCACCAATACAAAGTGAGGCAATACCATATCTCTGCCCTCTTCTTTTCAACTCTTTTACCACAGCGTAAAGCACTCTCGTACCACTTGCTCCAATCGGATGCCCTAATGCAATCGCTCCCCCGTTCACATTTACTTTCTCACGATCTAAACCTAAAGCTTTTTCGACAGCTAAATACTGGGCAGCAAATGCTTCATTTACTTCAATCAAATCGATATCTTCAAGTGTGAGCCCAGCCCTTTTTAAAGCTTGTTGAATCGCTGGAACTGGGCCGATTCCCATATATTCTGGCTCAACCCCAGCAATGCCGTAAGATACGATTCTTGCTAGCGGCTGCAATTGATGCTCTGTTACATAGTTTTCCCCCGCTACAATAACCGCTCCAGCTCCATCATTAATTCCACTCGCATTCCCACCGGTCACCGTTCCACCCTGTTTAAAGGACGGCTTTAAACCTGCAAGCTTCTCAACCGTTGTATCCTCTCGTATATGTTCATCTGTGTTTACGAAGGTTGTGCCATTTCGATGTTTTATTTCAACAGGCACAATTTCCTCATTAAGCTTTCCTTCGTTTCGTGCAGTCGCTGCACGCTTATGACTTAAATAAGCGAATTCATCTTGTTCCTCGCGCGTAATACCATACTTTTCTGCTAGATTTTCTGCCGTCATCCCCATTCCCGAACCGATATATTCATCTGTCAAGGCTGCCCAGAGCATGTCATCCACTTGTGGTGTTTTCAATTTCGTACCAAATCTGCTCCCTCTTAATGCATAAGGAGATAGACTCATATTTTCAATCCCTCCAGCTAGTGCCACTTCTGCCTCACCTAGCATAATCGATTGGGTTGCTGAAATAACTGACTGCAATCCTGAACCACATAAACGATTTACTGTTAGTGCGGGACTGGATATTGGAATACCAGTTTGCAGTGCAATATGCCTTGATAAATAAGGCGCGTTTTTTCCGGAATGGATGACATTCCCTAACACAGTCAAATTAATATCTTCTGCAGGGATGCCACTTCGGCGAATTGCTTCCTTACTAGCGATAACTCCTAGTTCCGTTGGATCTATCCCCTTCAAGCTCCCTCCAAATGTACCAAATGGTGTTCTTGCCCCCTCAACGATATAAACATTTGTCATTTTCCCACTCTCCTATTTTGTTATTACTGTGCCGTGTACCCGCCATCTAATACAATGGCTTGACCTGTAACCCCTTTGGCCTTATCACTTGATAAGAACAACGCATAATCCGCTATTTCCTGCACAGCTAACAAGCGTTTCTGTGGTACCAATGGATAAAGCACCTCTTCTAATACTTTTTCAACCGGGATATTACGATTTTTCGCTAAGTCCTCAAACTGTCCTCGAACAAGCGGCGTATCCACATAACCTGGGCACATAGCATTCACTGTAATTCCATTGGCAGCTCCTTCTAATGCCGCTACCTTCGTTAAACCTATAAGTCCGTGCTTAGCACTGTTATATGCTGCCTTGCCCGCAAAGCCAATTACTCCGTTAATCGAAGCCATATTAATAATCCGTCCAAATCCTTGTTCTTTCATTAACGGAAAAACATGTTTCGTTGCCATAAATGGCGCAACTAGCATTACCTTCGTCATGAATTCAAACTTTTCAGTCGGGAAATCTTCAATGGATGCAACATGCTGTAAGCCAGCATTATTAATTAGCACATCCAATCTTCCATATTTTTCTACCGTCTCATCTAAAGCTTGTTGTAGTTCTTTTTCGTTCGTAACATCACATTTCAATCCAATACAATCATAACCATCTTTTCTTAAGTTTTCGGAAACCGCCTGAACCTTTTCAGTGTTAATGTCTGACAAAGCAACCTTGGCACCGTTTTTGGCAAACTCCTTACCCATCTCATATCCGATTCCACTTGCTGCTCCAGTTATAAATACCACTTTGTTGTCTACCATGAATAAATCCTCCTTTTTTAATACGTTCCTATTCGTAAATGCTCACTAATTTTTAGCTCTGCCTCTGTCGATTCCACAATTTCTTCAACTGTCCAGCCTTCTGCTATTTCTATAAGTACAAGACCACTTTCCTCAACATCCATAACCGCACGGTCTGTAATTACTCGGTTTACAACCTGCTTCCCAGTTAGTGGTAAGCTGCATTTCTTTAAAATTTTTGATGTCCCATGCTTATTGACATGATCCATAATAATAACAATTTTTTTTGCTCCGTGCACGATATCCATCGCACCCCCCATACCTTTAATCATTTTTCCTGGAATCATCCAATTTGCTAAATCACCTGTTTCAGATACTTCCATTCCACCGAGAATAGCCAAATCCAAATGTGCTCCACGAATCATCGCAAACGATTCCGCATTACTGAAATAAGAAGCCCCCTCTTGAGCAGTTACCGTTTCTTTACCAGCGTTAATTAAATCAGGATCAACTTCTTCTTTTAGTGGTGATTTTCCTATTCCAAGTAATCCATTTTCTGACTGAAGGACTACCTGTTTACCACCCTGAATATAATTGGCAACCATTGTTGGCATCCCAATCCCTAGATTAACGTAGGAACCGCTTACAATTTCCCTTTCAGCTCTTCTAGCTATTCGCTCTCGCACCAATGCCTTATCCAATTGGTTTAACATCCGCCATTACCTCCTAAAATTGTGCTATGCTTCTTGTCTTATGGTTAATCGTTCAATTCGCTTCTCTTGTGCCCCTTCAATTAGAGCTTGTACATAGATTCCTGGTGTATGAACATGATCAGGATTAATTGTTCCGGGTTCAACTAATTGTTCTACTTCTGCAATTGTTACTTTTCCTGCCGCTGCCATCATCGGATTAAAATTGCGTGCTGTTTTGTTATAAACCAAGTTCCCCGCATGATCACCAACAGCAGCTCGAATCAAACTGAAATCTGCCTTTAAAGCTGTTTGCAGCAAATATTCTTTGTTATTAAATACACGTACTTCTTCTCCTTCTGCAATCGGAGTTCCCACTCCAGCAGGCGTATAGAATGCTGGGATTCCTGCTCCACCCGCACGAATTCTTTCTGCAAGTGTACCTTGTGGTGTCAACTCTACCTCCAGCTCACCTGCTAATACTTGTCTCTCAAATTCTTTATTTTCGCCAACATAGGAGCCAATCATCTTATCAATTTGTTTATTTTTTAGTAGTAAACCGAGGCCCCAATCATCCACCCCACAATTATTCGAGATCACGGTTAAATGCTTTACCTGTGAATCAACAAGAGCTAGAATAAGATTTTCAGGAATTCCAACAAGTCCAAAACCCCCAACCATAATCGTTGAACCATCTTGAATCTCTGCTACTGCTTCTGCAAAGGATGTATAAATTGTTTTCATCTATGCTACTCCCCTTTCCTTCCTTTACTTGCAAAAATCGTGCCAATAAAGATATCTCAAAAAATAGAAAGCTAGCAGTATAATTGAAGTCAACTAAAAACCTTCCTTCCAGTTTCGTGGAAAGAAGGTTCTTCATTATCATTTTTACGAATGTAAGCCCTTTCTTTTCGTGCTTTTCATACTTTCCAAAATTGCGGAATAGATTCCGTATTTGTGGAATTTTATAATTGATGTTTTTTCATTTTTTCATAAAAACTAGATTTTCCGACACCAAGTAAGCTAGCCGCTCTTAATTTATCTCCACCTGCCCTTTCAATCGCATTTTCGATTGCTTGCCTCTCTGCCCTAGCTAAAACTTCTTTTAAATTCATACTTTGCTTCGTTGTATAATGATTTGACTGCATTTGATCTGGCAAATCTTCTAGTTTAATAATTTCCGTGTTTGTAAGATGTACAGCGGATTCAATTACATTTTCCAGCTCTCTGACATTGCCCGGCCATTCATGATGCATGAAAAAATCCATTACTGCCGCTTCAAAGCTGATCACTCGTTTACCTGTACGTTTTGTAATTTTAGCTAGTAAAAATTTTGCAAGCACCCGAATATCCTCTACCCGTTCGCGTAGAGGAGGAATTTTTATCGGAATGACATTGATCCGGTAATAAAGATCCTCCCTGAAACGATTTTCCTTAATTAATGTTTCTAATGATTGGTTCGTTGCTGCAATAATTCGCACATCAATTTTTTGTGTTTTTTCCGAGCCGATTGCTTCAACTTCTCCCTCCTGTAGAACACGGAGAATTTTCACTTGGGCATCTAATGGCATATCCCCAATCTCATCCAAAAAAAGTGTGCCACTATCTGCCAATTGGAATTTCCCTAGCTTGCCTCCTTTTTTGGCACCTGTAAACGCACCGCCTTCATAACCAAACAATTCGGACTCAAGCAAATCTACTGGAATTGCTGCACAATTTACTTTTACAAACGGCTTCATACTTCGTTCGCTTAATTGATGAATACTATGAGCAAACAATTCTTTTCCTGTACCACTTTCTCCCATTAATAAAATAGAAACATCTCCAGAAGAAATCTTCATAACTTTTTCTTTAATTTTATTTATTTGTATGGAACTGCCAACAATATCTTGCAGGGAGTAAGTTGCTCCATTTTGATTGCCTAACTTCTTTTTATATTGTTCAATCTCCAATAATAGATCCTTAATATGCGAATTCATTTTCATCCATTCTTTTGTATCCCGATATAGTACCGTACCGACTGCACCGACTATTTTCCCTTTTGAACAAAGCGGAACTCGATTAGCAATCATATGATTCCCTCTAATGAATTGAATATCTGCAATTTCCTCCTTACCTGTTTGAGCGACAATATGCATTCTTGTATTTTCAATGACATCTTGTACATGTTTGCCGATAGCATCCTCTAATTTAACACCTATAAACTTACAATAATTATCATTAAGATACGTAACTAAACCTTGACCATCTACAACAACAAAGCAAAAATTCGACTTTTCGAAAATAGTTTCAATGATTTCTTCTTTATATTCATTATTTAACAGCATATTCTCTCTCCCAACACTAAACATTTGCTAATCAGTTATTGTTTTTAATTCGTTATATGCTTTCTATTATATACATACAAAAACAGAAGCACACTAATTTACATGCGCTTTCATAATGTCTTAGTCAATTAACCTTCATTCACTTGAATACCAAACATTTTAAATGCTGGCCCCCAATAAGTATATCCGTATCACATGTTATAAGCGTGAAATCTTTTCCATCATTAAATTTTTAAAATAACATATATTCTAATGTACTTCCTTTATAAAAATAGGAGGGGTTGGATGAAAAATGACTCTAATACCGACAGCCAGGATACACAGGATACATCCTTAGATAATAGTCTTCAACTCGCTTTAATTGCGTCAGCACTTACTACGTTAGCTGATTTAATTGCCACCTTTGCAGCATTAGAAGCTATTGATGAAGCACGTATCCAAAATGAAGCAGATAAACAAGCTCAAGAATCATTAGAAGCAAGGTTTAAAACCATAGAGGATCAACTTAAAAATCTGGAAGGCGAAATACAAAGCTTAAAATCAGGCAGCTAACTATACCTATTAACCTATGAAAACAATCGTGCTTCTATTTCGAATCCATCCTCCTAGTGATTATATAGTACGAAAAACAAGGATAAATAAACCCCCATAACAGCATGAGGGCTTATTCCTTCTAAATGTTTCCTTCTAGAAATGTCGCTTACAACAATGACAGAATTTCTTCTTACATTTATGACAATCTGTCTGAAAATCACCAATGTAGTTATTTTTTGGATAACCATAATAATGGTGCTCTTCCTTCTTGTTGAACCAGTGTTGTTGACACCAATCTTCGTGCTTCCTTTTACATGGATCTTTCTTGTGGAAGTAATCGTATTGACACCAATCTTCGTGCTTCTTTTTACATGGATCGTAACAATACATAATTTATCTCTCCTTTCTCTTTCAATATACGCACTTAAGAAAAAAGGGATTAGACAAATCTAATAGTATATAACACATTTTTAGTTTTACAGTATCCATCATCAATAGATCTATTTGTTCAGGCATCAGAAACTCTATAGCACAAGGAAATTGGACTACTTTTTGATCGTTCGTAAAAAGAAAAAAGGCAAAGGAATGAGAACCACTCAAACCTTTGCCTTCATGACTTATATAGCGCGCCCAGAGGGATTCGAACCCCCGACAAACCTGGTACCGGAAACCAAGCGAACGTATTTCGGTAAGTTCCGACTGTGATACTGCGTACTATTGCGAATGCGTTGTCTATCTAATTGTATGGTTATGTCTATTAGTTGTTTGCGGATTCGTTAGCAAAAAAATTTGCAAGGTATTTAGAATAAAACCATTAATGCGCCATAAATAGAGACTGATACAACATTCAACCTAGCATAATTTAAACCGCATTTATTGCGGTTTTTTGTTTACATAAAAAATAACCCCTAAATGGAGTTACTCAAAATACTATGGCTTTCTATAACTAAAGCACCAGTTTGTTGAATAAAAAATTATTCAACTTCAATAACAAAATTATAAAAAGCATCGCCATTAGATATGTTTTCTTCCTGTTCATCCATCCACCATACGCCATAAGAATAGTAATAAATTCCTTCATGTAAAGGGGCTGTGAAACTATTATCTTTAACAATTACTTCAACTTCATCACTTTCACTTATCTGTAATACGTGGAACTCGTTTGGTTTCGGTTCATAGTTCATCACAAAATTTATTTTTTTCCAGATTTTACTTTGATTGGTTCTCTCCCTTTCAAAAGTTCTTTTGGTCCAGCCGTATCGACACATATTGATTGACCATTTCCATCCCAGCAATAAGAACCCAATGTCGTTTCATATGATTTATTCCCTACTTTAACCACAGCTTCTGGAGGCTCTTCCCCTGTAATTCCATTATTCATATCTGAACAACCAAAAAGTGTAAACCCAACAATTAACCACGATGCAACTAACCATTTTTTCATTGGTTTTCCTCCACTTCTTTGTAAACACTCTAATTCATATTCAATTCTTCTGCTCTTTATTTTATAATTCCATAAAACGTGCTTTTCCTTCTTTTTGCATAGCACCCTTTACTTTAGTGAATTATTCCTATTTTTCTTCAAAGAATGTATGATTCCGTATAAATGAAAAGCAGTAATTACAATCACTGTGATCCAAATTATTGGACCACCTACAATATTGTCACTAAACAATATAAAAAATACAACTATCCAAAACCCAACCAATGATATTATTCTATTTACTACCTCAGATTTAAACATTGTATTTCTTCCCCTTTGTTAAATAATTCGATCCCTTAGCACAACAAGCGATAGGAGTTACAACTCCTTCTTTCGTTAAAGCACCAGATAGTTGATAAAGGATGAATCATTTCCCTTCTTTTAGCAATACACCTAATAGTGCAATCAGCCTCCTATTAGGTGTATTTCAGCAACGTATAAATAAAATTAATAGCCATCACTCACGCTTTTATAATATAGAACACAGGAAAGTTACTACTTATCTTTTTTATCTAGTCTAAATAATCACTAGCGTTGCATAAATAGTAACTGAATTTTCAGTTTTAATATTTTTCCCAAGAAAGCCAAAAAAGTAAATACCCAACTTAAGGTGGCTCCATCCATTTGGAATATATTTACAATTAAACGATAGCGACAGCGACATTCTATTATTAAGATGCACCTTTTCCTTCTATTTTACGAAGCCAAAGATAACCTGGCTTCCATAAGGCTGCTCTTAAATAACGACTGATTTGTAATAAACTTCGCTTGCTGTTCGTCTTGAGTTGAATGAGTACATTCAAACAAAATACGATAAGTGCAATAAACACCTGATTGTAAACGGCTGATTCGCTATGGCCATAGAACTTTTTAATGTTCACATGCTGTTTCATCCATTTGAAAAACAATTCAATCGCCCAGCGTGATTTGTACATTTCTGAAACCTCTTCGGGGCTTAAATCAAAGCGATTGGTAATAAGTTGAAGGATATTTCCTTTTGTATCTTCTACTTTGAGTAACCGAAAATAGTTTTCTGCACGGTTTTGCGATGTCCCGATCAAAACCATTTGATCTGATAAAACAGTTGAGTCTTCAGGAAGTTTAAAGTTGTAAACTACTCGTACAAACGCATTTTTTCGAAGTCTTGTCAGGAAAAAGTAGCCATCATCTGTCATGCGGTCTAAACGTTCATAATCCAGGTATCCACGGTCAAACACGTACATGCACTCTTTATCGTCTACCAAGACCTCAAGCTGACTACGATCATGTTCTTTCGCGTTGGTCAACACAGTTTGCTCTGGATAGGATGTCCCTTTTTCCATAAACACAAGCTTGAGATGTACTTTTACACCAGCTTTTGTTTTCCGAAATTCAGCCCAACGATGATTGGTTAAATTCAAGGGTAAGGTGGTCGAGTCAATTATTTTTAAAGGCATGTGCAGCTGTGAATAGTGTGTTTTTGCATGAATTTGAGATACTAAATCAAGGAATAATCCCTGGAATATATCCGGATTCAACCCGCTTAGTCGACGAGATAACTGGGAGACGCTAATCGAGTCAAGACCGACTTTCTTTTGAAGGTCGTTATTGAAAAGGCGAGCATTTAATTCATGTAGGCTCTCCACTTCTTCCAGCTGTGCGTAAAGTAATAACTTTAAGAATGATTCTGTCATTAACTTTTTCGTATAGTAATCTAATTTCATGGTTTTCACATTATCTTCAAATTTTTTGAGATTTATGGATGAAAACCATTGTCCAAATGATGTTTTTGGTGTAATCTTGTCCATGAGTTGGTCCTTTATTTTTGGATTTGGACGGGTTACCACCTGACTATATCCATTATAAAGGACTTTTTCTTTGCACAACAGTAAATTAGTGAACATTTTGGGTATTCATAATATTTACTTTTAATTAATGCAACGCTAGTGCTAAATAATATAAATAAAAAAGATAAGACAAATATTAATGAAAACCATATTACTCGTGAGGTTGTAATCACTTCACCAAATTGTTCACCGTTGAAGTAATAGTATAAAAAATTTGCTGTGGTACTTCCACCAACTGTAATCATTGAAACTAGAACCGCAGAAACAATTGAGATAAATATCTTTTTAACAGTTATATTAATCACTACCTCTCATATAGCGTAATGACGCTTTGACATATAGCTTAATTACGAAATACTATGAGATAAGTTTCAATTTTTCTTCTTCAACTCCCTCAGATAGATTCGATTTACTTGTAAATGCTCGCTTATTCGCAGGATTTCAAGCCACTTTTTAGTACAATAACGGATAAATGGAATGGGTGTTGATAATAAAGGCTTCATGAAGGCATACAGGAATAAAGGAGTCACGAACTCCAAATATTCTAAAAAGTATACTGCACGCATTCTCCACATCGCCCCTAGAGGCTGTCCCTCCCATGTCTCAACGGGTCTAATGCCCTCTCATTCCTTCGTTATGCCTATCCAAGGGGTGGAGGCCGGTTTTGCTAAACTAATGGGTCAGTGCCCTTTTGTTGAATACTTCCAGTACTCCGTGCTTTCTTTGAAATCCTACGAATAAGCCAACATTCACTGTACTATTAGTATTTCTTAAATGGTTAGTTATGCTGCTTCTACTGTTATGGGGTATACTTTTTCAGGGCAATATGGTTCATTACTTCGGGCAATACCTACTAAAATTCTTGCGAATTTGCCAATCAATTTCATGATAGATTTCATTTTTTTCATCTTTTTCACTTGGACATTGTATGCATGTAATTCTTTAAACTCAGGGTTGTTTGCGACGAGACTCATGGTTGCCAAGAATAAGTAACGTCTTAGCCGAGATCTTCCACGTTTAGAAATGACAATTTGTCCTTTCCACTTACCTGAACTAGCCTCTGCTAAATTTAAACCTGCATGTCTTAATAGAGAATTTCCATGTGCAAATTTACTTAAATCTCCAGCTTCACCTACGATGCCCCCGAGTGTAATTTCGGTAATCCCTTTAATACCAAGTATTTTATTGGCGAATGTAATCTTTTTAAGTGCATTCCTTGCTTCCTCATCAACCTTTTCAAGTTGGCTTGTTGCGAGGTCAAATTCTTCAAGTAATTGTTCTAGGTGGAGTTTATAGGCATCAAGAGATTGGGCAGTACCTACAGTTCTCTTGGCTAGTTGAATTAACTTTTGTGCTTTCTTTAACCCGGGTTGTCGTTTCATCAATGTTTTCCACCCAGCAATAATATCCTGGGCTTCCATCGAACGAAGTTCGATTGGTGTAGGGAATAAGCGAAGCGTTGCGATTGAACCTTTCCCTTTTACATCTTTAAACACTTCTCTCAGTTCAGGAAATACTACATCTACCCAACGGTTTATTTGGTTAATGGAACTGACAAGTCGTTTTACGATTACATCACGGTTGGACATTAGAACTCTTAGTGTTTCTAATGCCTCTGATGTTGGGCGAATAAATGAATAGTATCCGTTCTTCACCATGTCAGCGATGACGAGTGCATCTTTTTTATCACTCTTCGATTGTGTGTTATCCCGATTTTCTTTATTCTTTTTGACAAGGTGTGGATTGACGGTCACAACATCAATTTCATGATCATAGAGCCACTTAGATAGGTTTAACCAGTAATGACCGGTAGGTTCCATACCAACTATTTCCGTATGATATCCTTTTGAATCCTTTAATTCGTCCATCCATTCTCTAAATCTAGCAAAGCCTATTTCATCATTTTCAAAAGTGAGGGGGTCACCAATCACTATACCTCTATAATTTACAGCACGAGCTACATGGAATTGTTGTGCAATATCGACTCCAATGACTAGATGTTGATCTGATATTCTTTCTATCAGTTGATTTTGTTTATCTTGCATTTTATACTTCATATAGAGCTTCCTCCTAAGATTGATTTGCTTGTGTGTGTAAATTTATCTTATCGAGGAGCTCTATTTTTTTCAAACCTGAAATTTAACGTTCTACAGGAATGCTAAACTGACCCGTTACTTTATCAAGAGAAGCTAATCAAAATATTTATTTACTATGTAACCAAACTAACCTCTATCCAGTACATATTCTTTTACTAAATGAAAATACCTAACGTGGGCAACCGTATAAAAATCACTTATGATTACTGCCTCATTAAATTTAATGATTTGTTGACAACCTCCACAGTGAAGCTTACCAATTACAGTCATGCTATCCCTCCTGATTAATTTGATTCGACAAAAATATTAATTATCCTTTTTTAAAAATTAGCCCCCCTCTTTGCAACTCATTACGATTGTTACTGTGAGGAGTTTTTTAAAATGGAAAAAATAATGGAAGGTCATTTAGTTGGATTTTGGTCTGTGAATGATCTATGGAGAGATGATGATTATGATTTTACAGATGCTGGTATGAAGTTGCGGTTTAAGGATGAGTTAAGTGTTGCAGAGTGTGATCTGATTTGCGAAGAGAACTCTGGCCATGTTGTGGTTAAAAAGAAAAAGCCCTCGTAATGAGGGTTTCTGTAAAATTAGGTTACTTATTCTCTCTAATAACAGAAAGAAAATTGTCATTTACTAAGTATCGCAATATAGTCTTTCTCCTATGGAATGCTGAATCTATAAGTTGTATATGGGAATGTGCCATTACTTTAAAAAGCTCATCAATTAACTTAATGCTTTGTTGCAGCATTATATTCATCTTCGGCATTTTATTTTTTTCGCCGAAACAATCTTCGAAACTTTGAGCTAACGGCATTCTGGCAGTTATGTTACCATGTACAAAGTCACAAGCCTTTGAGTATTCACTTTCGATAACATTAAAATTAACGTTGGAAATATTTTTAGCATGAATAAACTGTTTTGTTAAAACAATTAACTCCTGTGTACTAATTGTGTTAGAAGAGTTATATCCATTAATAAATCTCAATGAATTTTCTATAATTGATCGAACATTTAAATAGTAGTAACGTATATTTTTGTTTATTAGGCATTCTATTAAATAAATGTAGTCTGATAAAAGGGCTTGAATTAAATAATTTGAAGTAGACTCCCTTAATAAATATTTTAAAAATACTATTCTTTAATAAAAAAGTTAATAGAGTTTTGTTCATTTTCACTAAGATTACTAAAGTATTTCCTATTAAAGCTTAATATTTCAGCTTTAACAGACTTTAACTCATTATATGTTGGGTCATTAATCATTTAGTATACCTTTTGTGGATAATCTGCTCATTTATATTATTTTCTACCATATCATTTCACCCTCTTCATCTCTTCATCTAACACTTTCGACGAAAAAGGACTATTTTCCTACTTTTTTTACAAAATAATATAAAATTCACCAATATTACCCATTTATCGTGGAAAAGAGTTTGATAATAAGATTATTTCAAAAGCACTTGAAACATTCGGCATCCAAAGATCACTGAGCATGAAAGGATGTCCTTATGATAACGCCGTGGCTGAAGCGATGTTTAAGGTGTTTAAAACAGAATTCGCTAACGGTGCTCATTTCTCTTCTCTTTAACAGCTCACACTTTAACTGGATGA
This sequence comes from Oceanobacillus sp. FSL W7-1309, assembly GCF_038002145.1. Lineage (NCBI taxonomy): Bacteria > Bacillati > Bacillota > Bacilli > Caryophanales > Bacillaceae > Oceanobacillus > Oceanobacillus sp. FSL W7-1309. The sequence continues at coordinate 58,336 of NZ_JBBOBX010000002.1, read as the reverse complement.
TTATGTTCACTGGTTTAACAACATACGAATTCACGGAACACTAGGCTATTTAACACCAGTGGAATTCAAGCAACAGACTTTATAATTTTTGTCCAGTTTAGTGTTGACATACCAGTTAAGTAAAAGCTAACGCTTGGGATGAGTACTCCTCTCACTCCTTTCATAATGTGTATCAAGTCCTTTTAATACATCCCATCTTCTGTCCATTCTTTCGTATGGGCCTGCTTTATCTCCATTTAAACATCTATCCATTACATCACTGGTCATCTGTTTTAGTTGCTCTGGCGTATATTCACTTACCTCATTCTTATCTCTGCTTTTAACAATGTATTTAGTTTCATCCAGCTGTCTGATATCAATATGGTGTACAGCGTACATATCTCTCTTCAAATTATTAAAATCCTCATACAACCTATCGATAACCGCGTCAGTTACATCTAAATAAACCATTCCCATTTTGAAATCATTAAACAGCTTTTGGTCGTACTTAAAAACTTTAATTGCTAATGACGTAGCAATAAATTGATTCACAGTATCCAAAATAATCACCTCAACATAAGATTATTAATCAAATTCTAAATGAATTTTAATAGTTTATCAATAAAAGCCGAATATTTGTTCTGATTTTGTGTTAAAATAAAAATAATCATTTTTTATAGAGGTGTTAATATGATAAATAATCGCGGAACTAAACAATGGACAGCCTCATGATGCCTTAACATATCGAGATGCTAAAACAGGTACAAAAGGAACTTGAATATAAAGAAAAACCTATCCTTGATGACAGAAAATTGAAGAGAATGCAATGAAACTGCAACTGGCTATACATGGTAATTTGACTGTAGAGGTTAAATATTTTAAGGGTCATGATTTTCATGAGGTAAGAAGGAAGTTATTGAGTGTAAATAATGATAGATTGATGTTTGATAATGAGGATCGTACGAGGGTTAGGTTTAGCGAGTGATGATGTGTTTGTAGAATAGTTTTAAAAGAACTTGGACTCGTATCGAACTATACAGTAGTTCATTAAACGACCAATCCGACGACGCGATACGTGTTTTGCCTTTGGTAATTTACTCAGTTCTTTCTTGATTTTTCGCGTGCCATAATTGCTTCGGCTTTCATTGAAAATCCTGGCAATCTCTTTGGAAATCTCTTTATCTTCCGTTTTAAGCACATGTTTGCCATACAAATTGGCATGATAGTAATACGTACTTTTTGGAATATGGAGGACGTCACACATTGCTGATACTGAATATTTGTGAGCATTATTTCGGATCACATCTATTTTCGTCCCATGATCAGCGCTGCTTGCTTTAAAATATCATTCTCCATCATTAAACGTTGATTTTCCTTACGCAGTCGAGCCAGTTCATTTTCCTCTTCAGAACGGTTATCTTTGGCGGCGAATGAACCTGTTTCCTTATGATTTTTAATCCAACGATCTAAAGCAGAAGGCGTAATATCATATTCCCTAGCAATGTCTGCACGAGATTTGCCATTTTCATAAAGCTTCACTAATTGCAGTTTAAATTCGGGTGTAAAAGTTCGACGTTGACGTGTCATAATAGATGCTCCCTTTAATTAATAGTCTAAGTTTACAAGCCCTTATTTTATCTGTCCAATTTAGTGTAGCCTATCCACTGAAGAATATTTTTATTCCAAAATTAAAGGACCTGTTCAAACCAACAAGTCCTTTAATTATAATTAGTTTTCCTTTGAAGAATAATGTAGAGGTGGAGGGATGAGCCAACCCTTTTCTTTAGTCAACTTTAATAATTTACCTCCAAATGCAACTTTACTCATATGAAATTGTCCAAACATCATTGCAATATCCTCACGAATAGATTGCCCTATTATTTGACTACAAGTAACTAAACTCGATGCTGTTATTGCAGATACTGAGGCTGCTACATCTGCATCCTGAAATCGTGCACCCGTAGGAATATCATTAAGCTCTACATGCGGTGGCTCAGGAGCTGCAGGTGGTAGAGCAACACCGTTTTGTTTTAATACTTCTTCAACTTGTTTTACCTCTTGTTGACATCCTTCTACAGACTCTTTAATTAACTTCTTTAAATCCTCATCTCCTACATGGTTTAAAAAAATTCGCTGGTCAAGTATCATTTTATTACCTGCTAAAACAAAGTTCCATAAACTAAATACTTCTCCGTAATGCATTGGCTCGTCTTGTGGATTTCCACTTAATATGCCCATTGATATCCTCCTTAGTAAATTCACTTATGTGCCACCTTTCTTTTACGCACACTAATTCTGTTGTATTATGTGTAATTTTTACAAAATAATACTGAATAAGGAGACTATAGCAAACGCCGCATGAAGAAAAACATAGTATAAATTAAATTTTACAGTAAATAATACTTAACGCGAAGGCTTTAAAGCCGTCCTAACCCTTAAATGCCCCCACAATCGTGAGGGCTTTTTTCTTATAAAAGTTCTTATTAGTAATATCTGTTACAACAATGACAGAATTTCTTCTTACAATTATTAAAGTGGTGGTGGCAATGACACCAATCATCGTGCTTCTTTTTACATGGATCAAAACAGTCATGCTTCTTTTTACATGGATCAAAAAAGTCATGCTTCTCTTTACATGGATCAAAAAAGTCATGCTTCTCTTTACATGGATCAAAACAGTCATGCTTCTTTTTACATGGATCAAAACAGACATACTTCTTTTTACATGGATCAAAACAGACATACTTCTTTTTACATGGATCAAAAAAGCTCATAACTTCCACCTCCTTCATTATAAATTATGCAACTAAGAATTAAAGGGGGTGGACAAAGTTAATAGTAGAAAACACATTTTTACAATTACAAGAAATACTATTTTTTGTTAGAAAAATAATAGACTAATTTACTTAACTCTTAGTCTCTGACCTGGCTGGATTACGTCACTAGTCAGCCCATTCAAACTCTTTATGGCATTAACAGTAGTATTATACTGCTGTGCAATACCCCACAACGTCTCACCAGACTTCACAGTATGGTAAACTGCTCCGCCACCACTGACAATTAAAACTTGTCCAGGGTAAATATCGTCACCAGTTAATCCATTTAGATTTTTAAGCTGCTGCACAGTTAATCCATATGCTTGAGCAATGCTCCATAGCGTGTCACCAGATTTAACGGTGTACGTATTGCCTCCACCGCCAGATTTTCGACTTAGACCTAGTGCTTGCGCTATACCATTCGCGTGTCCTAAAGCAATGCGATCTAAATATGCATTAGATTTAAGTTTATTTGCGTCGGCCACAGTATCAATAAATCCATTTTCCGTTAGTACGGCTGGCATGTTCGATTCACGTAAAACATGGAAGTTAGCACGTTTTTTACCGCGATTTCTAAAATCGACTTGCTTCATAATTTCAGCGTGTAATTTATCACGATATGTCACTGTATTACTGGATACACTACCATTATAAATAAAGTCCTCGTATCCAGTACCGCCCCCAGCGTTAATATGAATTGATACGAAATAGTCAGCACCCCAACTGTTAGCACCGTTAGTACGTTGGGCGAGGCTTCTGGTGACATCAGTAGTACGACTCATACGAATTGTATGACCTTCAAAATCTCTATTAAGAATGTCCCGAGTTTTCAATGCAAGAGTTAATGTTACGTTTTTCTCTTGCAACCCATTACCAATTGCACCTGGATCTGTTCCACCATGACCTGGATCTAAATAAATTTTTGACATAATAAATTCCTCCTAATATTTTTGTATTAAAAAAGTGGCTTGCTCAGACCGTTTAACATTGCACGAGATTGCTGAAACATACTGTATACCTAAAGAAGTCAGTCATTTAAAAAAATTTTAATATCACTATGGGTAAAATGATTCAAGAACTGACATTCGTTTATATATTAAAGAAAGGTGATGAAGAATTAAATTGAAAAAATATCTATTTTTTGCATTTATAACTTTAATATTATTCTTGGCAGCATGTAATGAAAGTGATACCCCAACTGTTGAAGAAACAGAAGGTAATAGAAGTTCAGCTGAAAAACAAGCCGAATGGAAGGAAGAACAAGACAGCGAACAGGAACCACAAGAAATAGAGGATGGCTTCTGGGAATTTGAAACTAATGTCGGTAAATTTTATATGCTTGGTATGTACCTGAATGATGAGATTAATGAAGAAACCGGTATGTACGAAGTAGACTTCGACGGTTTTAGGGTTGATCTTGCTATTGCACTAGTAGATATCGATGTGAATGAAGAATATCAATATATGTATGATGAGCAAGAAAGCATCCGAGCCATTCAGATAACAACAGATGTTGAGAATACTAATGACTTCGATGTTAGTTACAACGGTAATATAATAGTGATTACTAGTGATGGTGAACAATTAAATAGTGATTCCGGTATCCTATCCGAAAATCCAGTTGTTCAAAAGTATTACGGAAAAGTAAAAGAGACAGGAGCGTTCACCATCGTAATGGAGGAAGACGAGTCTGTACCTGAAAGCATCGAATTAATTATGGACGGACCTTATAAGGTAGAAGACGGCGCTGTTGATCCTATTAATGGAGCAATGGGAGAAGAACAACGTTTAGAATTTGAATTTATATCTAAAGAAGGACTGGAAGAATAAAACTTAAAATTGATGGTGTACAAACTTATGTACACCATCTCTTACAAAATAAAACAGAACAGAACATACATTCCATAAAGCCATCATGTGGAATCATTTATGGATGAAATTAACGACAAGAAACTTTCGCAACGAAGCAAGAAGCATATCTATAGGATATTATCTAGCGCCCTTTCAAAAGGAAAGCGATACGGTATTAAAGAAGATATTATGGAGGACATTGAAGCACCAAAAGTCGGTAAGCAAGAAATTGAATATTGGACAAATCATGAAGTTGAATTATTTATGCAGAATTTAAATAGTAAGAATCACGCATTACCCATACTCTTATCATTAGCAACAGGTATGCGCCGTGGTGAGGTTCTTGGTCTAAGATGGTCTAAAATCGACTTTGATAATAAAGTAATATCTGTAACCCATCAGTTGAAAAAGGATAATGAAGGAATTTGGGAACTATCACCCCAATTAAAAACATCATCTAGCTACCGCACAATGGACATTGATGACGAGACAATAAAGATACTCGAAACCATAAACGACAACAGGATAAAGATAAATTGAAATGTGGTCCAGATTATGAGGAAATGGACTTGGTATGTGCTACGTCAACCGGAGGTTTTATTAAACCAACATATCTTAGGACTGTTTTTAATCGTATCATCGAAAGAAGTAAAATTAAAAAAATTAGCTTTCACGGATTAAGACACACGCATGCTACCCTTTTATTGCAAGCTGGGGTGCATCCAAAAGTAGTGCAGGAAAGATTAGGACACAGATCCATACAGACAACATTGGATATTTATTCACATATCATTCCTGGCATACAAGAAATTGCAGCAACAAGTATCCAACGATCACTTTATGGAAAGAAAGAAAAGAAACCAGAAAATGTTGTTTCAATGACTAAAAAATAGAGATGAAAATATATTTCGAGACTCGAAGGTTTGCAATTGGTTTGCAAAAGGTATTTTTAAAAGAAAAAAGACAAGGGAAGAATATCACTCTAACCCTTGTCATCATTGACTTTACCAAGCGCGCCCAGAGGGATTCGAACCCCCGACAAACCTGGTACCGGAAACCAGTGCTCTATCCAACTGAGCTATGGGCGCATAGATTTTATAAATTTAACACATATTCTATTATAACCGGATTTTGATAGGGAAACAAGCCTTTTTTACAAATGATTGCTTACAAAGATACTTTCTATCTTGATTAAATAGAAAGCAAGTTATCGAAAATCGATAACTTGCTTTCAGGATAACCTTATTCTAACCCTTTAGTCCATTCAGCTACTTTATCTGGATTTGCTTCCACCCATTCAGCTGCTGCATCTTCTGGACTTGTACCTTCCTGAATTGCTACCATTACTTCTTCCATATCTTCTAATTCCCAGTAGAAATTATCGAGAACTTGATAGGCTTCCGGAAGATCTTCTTCTAACCCTTCACGTACCATTGTTTTCAAAACTTCCGCTTCTCCAAATGTACCTTCAGGGTCTTCTAAATATTTTAAATCATACGTTTGGAATTTCCAGTGCGGGGACCAGCCCGTAACAATAATCTCTTCTTCATTATTGTAAGCCTCACCTAAAGCCGTTGCCATTGCACCACCAGAAGAAGTTTGGACTTCCCAGCCATCAAGATTATCATAGTCTTCTACTGCTTGCTCTGCAGCAGCAACAACTCCAGCACCAGCATCGATACCTGTAATTGTCATACCTGCTTCATCTGTTAAATCTGCAATGGAATCAACATCCATATAAGATGGCACAACTAAACCAATTGCCGCTCCTTCAAGGTTTTCACCAAGATCAACAACTTGGTCGCCATACGTCTCAAATTGAGCAGAATGAGTACCTGGCATCCATGCTGAAACCATTCCATCTGCTTCACCGCTTGCAACAGCTTCCCACATTACTGCATTATCAAGTGGGGTTAAGCTAACGTCATATCCTAAATCCTCTAACACTTTACCAACAACATGCGTAGAAGCTATTTCTGTATCCCACTCTACGTATGCTAACTCAATCGCGTCCCCATCAACAATAGCATCCTCCGAACCATTACCAGACTCATCAGATCCACCACATGCAGCAAGTAACGCTAATAAAAGTACAGCAACTAGACTTAATAATTTCTTGTTACGTTTTAACATCGCTATTGATCTCCCCTTTTTTAAAATTTATATATGGAAACTTTTCACATTGAAAAGATGCCAACATGTATTAATCTTTTTTCTTATTCATATTTTGTGTAATTCGATCAATAATAATCGCTAAAATTACAATACCGATACCAGCAACAAATCCCGGTCCGACTTGCGCACGTTGTAAGGAGGAAAGAACCTCTCTTCCTAATCCTGGTGCTCCAATCATCGATGCAATAACAACCATCGATAAAGCAAGCATAACAGTCTGGTTAATCCCTGCCATAATTGTCGCTTTTGCCATAGGCAGTTCCACTTTAAACAATTTTTGCGCTCCAGTACTGCCAAATGCATCCGCAGCTTCCACTAAATCTTTCGAAACTTGACGAATACCTAGGTTTGTAAATCTCACCGTAGGAGGAGTTGCAAATATTAAAGATGCAAACACACCTGGTACCATTCCAATACCGAAAAATGCAACGGCTGGAATTAAATAAACAAATGCTGGCATAGTTTGCATGAAATCTAATATCGGTGTAAAAATTGCATTTGCCGTTTTACTTTTTGACATAAGAATACCGATTGGGACACCGATAATAACAGATAAAATACTAGCCAATAACACAAGTGTCACAGTGTTCATCAGGTTATCCCAATGTCCTTGATTATAAATCAACCAAAGACCAACAATAGAGAAGACAGCTAACCCAAACTTCTTACCAGAAATAAAGAATGCTAGAATAGCAATTACGATAATAAATATTATCGGCGGAATATTCATTAGCACGTCTTCTGACATGAATTCCATAAAGGTTCCAAAATGTTCCTTGATTGGATTAAATAAAAATGAAAATTTATCCGTTATAAAGTCCGTTACGGCAGTTGCTGCATCTGATAACGGTATTTCTGGTATAAAATCTAATGCATTATTAAGCATTTAAGTTCACCTCACTATCGCTTGCTAGTGCGGCTATTACAGCTCCGCGCACAATGATTCCTTCTAACTTCTCATCTTTCATGACTGCTACTGGTGTTTGAGAGTCATAAATGATATTGAAGATATCCTGCATCGCTGTGTCACGATTTACTTTCGGTATATCTGTTCGAATTATTTCTTTTAAATCCTTAATATCTTTTTTGCGGGCTTCTGAAGCATCTTCAGCTGTAACATAACCTTTTAAATTCCGTTTGCTGTCGATGACTAAAATACTTGATATTCCTTCTTCACGCATCCGCTCTAGTGCAACTCTAGGACCATGCTTTTCAATATTTACTGTTTCAGGACGCTTCATAATATGCTGTGCAGTCAAGATTTTAGAGATATCTACGTCTTCAACGAATTTTTCAACATAATCGTTAGCAGGGCTTACTAGTATTTCTTCAGGTGTACCAATCTGAACGATAACACCATCCTTCATTAAAGCAATCCGATCGCCAAGACGAAGCGCTTCATCTAGATCATGGGTAATAAAAATAATTGTCTTTTGCATCGTAGACTGTAAATCTATCAATTCATCCTGCATTTCTTTACGAATAAGTGGATCCAATGCAGAGAATGCTTCATCCATTAACAATACCTTCGGATCGTTAGCAAGTGCCCTTGCAAGACCAACCCGCTGCTGCATTCCGCCTGATAATTGACTAGGCTTTTGATGGATATAGTCTCCCAATCCAACCAATTCCAAAGCTTTTTTTGCTCTTTCTTCCCTTTCTTCTTTCGGCACATTTTGAATTTCAAGCCCATACTCCGTATTTTTCAAAATGGTTCGATGCGGAAATAGAGCAAACTGTTGGAAAACCATACTTAGCTTCTCTCTACGAACCCGGCGTAACGAAGACTTATCCATTTTCGATAAGTCTTCTCCATCAATTAATATATTACCTTCAGTAGGTTCAATTAATCGGTTAAGCAAGCGAACTAAAGTAGATTTACCACTTCCGGATAATCCCATAATGACAAAAATTTCACCGGCTTCAACAGAAAACGAAGCCCGGTTTACCCCAACGGTACTTCCTGTTTCCTTTAAAATCTCTTCCTTTGTTAAACCTTCATCCAATAATTTTAATGCCTGTTTTTTGTTTTTACCAAAAACCTTCGATAAGTTTTTCGCCTCAATTACTGGCATGCCTCTCACCTCTCTTTTAGTCTTGCAGTGTGTACGAATGACATATGTTAATAGTCTTACTACTTTTCTACCAGACATAAGCCATTAGAAAATTGGCTAGACGCCAAAGCTTTCACTACGTAAAGTGTGCAATATCTTATTGAATTTCTAAAACATTATTTGTAATTCAAAAGAAAAATTTCTCAAAAAAGCAAAGCCACTTATACCCGAACAGCAATTAGTCACTTTACAACTATAAACCTTTCCGATTTTAACTACAAACTTTAAATTCGGTTGTTTTTGTATGTTTTATACGTACAGTTTAAATTGCACGAACTTCACCTCTGTTATTCGCTTATTTCCGTTTATTTGCTCCAAAATACTGCTTAACAACATATTTTTAATACCTACCATTTTGATGTATGCTTTTATTGGGACAGTATAGGAGGATGCTATGGGCAAGCTTCAAACGAACGATATAATAGTGAATATCATGATTGAATTCTCAAAGACAATTGAATTGTTTGGACTAACAACTGTAGAAGCACGATTGTTTGCATATCTTTATTTATCAGAAGAGGATCTAACATTAGATGAGATGGCAGACGCATTAGGAAAAAGCAAAACATCTATTAGCACGAACATTCGAAGTCTGGCTGAATTAAACCTTGTTACACGCGTGTGGAAAAAAGGGGTAAGAAAAGATTTATATCAAGCAAATTCCCAACTTTTTAAAACATTTATGACTTCCTTTCAGAGGAAATGGATTGACATAGCACGTCGTCAAAAAATCTCCTTAGAGGAAATAAACAACCACTATAAAGATAAAAGCAGCAACGAGTTAACTTTAGAAGAGCAAACAATCCTAACAGCGCGATTGAATGAAATCATCATCTTTCATGCGCAGATCGAAACACTTTTTAAGAACATGAAACCAAATTAAGCAGCTGCAATTCCATTAGTTAGCTAGTTGTTATCCGTGATATAATAAGAGCCAAGTAAGAAATGAAGGTATAATTACTTACTTGGCTCTTATTCATATAGTCTTCCGCACATTGATGCTTAACTCAAGAAAAAGGTTTATAATGCAAAAATAAGGGAATCATGGAGTATAGATTTTTTAACAAATATATTTCTTTTTGTTTGACCTTTATTGACCATTAAGCTATTATGAAATTATATCCATAAAATGTACAATCAAATGGGTGTACGAAGTTACAGACTAAAGGAGGATTTACAATGAATTTAGTACCTACAGTTATTGAACAAACCAACCGTGGAGAGCGCGCATATGATATTTACTCACGTTTACTTAAAGACCGCATTATTTTACTAGGCAGTGGAATCGATGACAATGTGGCCAACTCAATCGTAGCCCAATTGCTTTTCCTAGAAGCTGAAGATCCAGACAAAGATATTTCATTATACATCAACTCACCGGGTGGATCCATTACAGCTGGAATGGCTATTTACGATACAATGAATTTCATCAAGCCAGATGTATCTACAATTTGTATCGGTATGGCGGCATCAATGGGTGCATTCTTACTTACCGCCGGTGAAAAAGGAAAACGCTATGCATTACCAAATAGTGAAATTATGATTCACCAACCTTTAGGTGGAACTCAAGGGCAAGCAACAGATATTGAAATTCATGCGAAGCGTATTATTGAAATTAAGCGCAGAATGAACGAAATTATGGCTGAAAAAACTGGTCAACCACTAGAAGTTATCGAACGTGATACAGAACGTGATAACTTTATGACTGCACAGGCATCCGTAGAATATGGTTTGATTGATAAAATTTTAGAGCGTAAAGAAGAAAAATAAACCCATCAATAACTCGAGCCTGCAGGAACATTATAATGTTCCTGCAGGCTCTTTACATAGCTTTTATAAAAACGTTATATCAAAAAACGTAATTTTAGACAGAGATGCATCACCTAATGAGTCAAATTTCCTCTTAAGGCTTTGCAACAAACGAAACAAGGTGATCAACGGCCATCTCTTCATCAGCCCCATCACCAATTAATACAATATCTTCACCCTTTGTAATCGCGAGACTCATCAACCCCATAATACTTTTGGCATTTACTTTCTTACCATCTTTCTCCAGAAATATATTTGCAGAATAGCGATTCGCTTCCTGTACAAATTGCGCTGCAGGTCTAGCCTGTAACCCTGTCTCTAATTCAACCTTAACCGACCTTTCAATCAAATCATCCATCCTCCTCATTTTTAGAAAACGCTATCATCTACATACACTACTGAAATTCTCTTTGATTTAGAAGCAGATAGGAAGGCTTTTATCTTTTCTATCTGCCTCTAAAGATTTTACTTTAATTAAACGGTAATCCTTTGAATTATCAGTATTATAACATGAATAGCAAAACGAATGTAGTAATTTACTTACTAATTCTTTAACATCGTTTCCCCACGCCGTATTTTGTCTGCGAAATCATCAATTTTTTTCAACCGGTGATTCACTCCAGATTTGGAGATTTTACCACTTGTTACCAATTCCCCTAACTCCTTTAAGGAAACATCCTCATGCTGTACACGAAGCTTTGCAATTTCCTGCAATTTTTCAGGCAGTTGATCTAAACCAACTGTTTTCTCAATTAGTTTTATATTTTCAATCTGCCTAAATGCTGCTCCTATGGTTTTATTTAAGTTTGCTGTTTCACAATTCACTAATCGATTGACAGAGTTCCGCATATCTCTTACGATTCGGACATCCTCAAATTTAAAAAGTGCATTATGCGCTCCAATGATGCTTAAAAACTCCGTTATTTTCTCAGCTTCCTTAATATATACGATATATCCATTCTTTCTTTCTAATGTGCGAGCACGTAAATCAAAAGCATTCAATAATTCACATAATGCATCATTATGCTCTTGATAGAAGTTAGAGATTTCAAGATGATAGGATGAGGTTTCTGGATTGTTAATCGAGCCACCTGCAAGAAATGCACCACGCAAATAAGATCTTCGACAGCATTCGCTTTCCAAATATTTCTTTGAAATTGTACGTACGACCTTATAAGGTTCATGGATAATATCTAAGTCTTCCAAAAAAGGTTCGACATCATTTTTCATTCGTACGATGTATACATTATTTTTTTTCAATTTCATTTTTTTACGAACCAGCAGTTCAACTGGCAGTGAGTAATTCTGCTTAATTAAAGTATATATTCTCCTTGCAATAGCTGCATTCTCTGTTTGTACATCAAGTGAATAACCATACCTTGATAATGAAACCGCTCCATTCATTCGAATTAAAGCCGCTAGCTCTGCAACTTGGCAACATTCTTCAACTTCTATCGTTGTCAATTCCTTTTTAATTTCCGAAGCAAAGGACATGATAGCCCCCCTTACCATTCCTCATATATATGAGTTATTCTTTTTGTAGTGGTGTTGTTCAAAAAGCACGGTTCTCCTTTTTTGAACAAGTACTTATAAGATTGAATATAATAGCTTTGCAATTTTCGTATTATCATGCCTCACAGTAGCTTGTGAATGATCAATGATATCTCCTTCAATAATTTCAAGTCCCATATCGATCAATCGTTCCGTGTCATAAATAACTGGTACTGCATTTTCTTCTGCATAAACTGCCTGAATCGACTTTTCAATTGGTTCATTATGTACGACTATTGCATCAATACACCCTTCTCCAATATGATCGGTAATTGCTCGCACATGATCAGAAGCAGCATATCCAGTTGTTTCACCGAATTGAGTCATGACATTACAAACATATACAACTTTTGCTTTCGTAGTCTTGAGAGATTCTTTTACCTGGGGAATGATCAAGTTAGGCATAATACTTGTATATAGACTCCCTGGTGAGATGACGACTAAATCCGCCGCGTCAATCGCTCTAACTGCATTCGGGAGTGGCTTAATTGGTTGTGGGCTTAAAAAAACACGTTTGATTCGTTTATTCAAAAGCGGAATATTTGATTCCCCAGAGACTATTGTTCCATCCACCATTTCTGCATGTAATGACATGTTGTCATTAGATATTGGATAAATCTTTCCTTTCACATTTAAAACGCGTGATATTTCTTTTATCCCTGTATTAAAATTACCTGTCACAGATGTCATTGCTGCAAGCAGAAGATTGCCTAATGAATGACCAGACAGACCATTCCCCTCTGCGAATCGATGTTGAAATAGTTCGAGAAGCATTGGTTCTGCGTCTGATAATGCGGCAATTACATTTCGAATATCACCTGGTGCTGGCATTGCCATTTCATTTCTTAACCGGCCACTACTGCCCCCATCATCAGCAACTGTTACGAGTGCAGTAAGCTCTATTGGCAAATCTTTTAGTCCTCTTAACAATACTGGCATGCCTGTTCCACCACCAATAGCAACAACTCGAGGGAATTTTTGATTATTCATTTTAATGTCCCTTTCTTTTATCAATATCCCGGTGGCTGACATGCGTAATATAGCCGGTTGAGAGCTCTTTTGCAAAAAACTCAGCTAATGCTACAGAACGATGCTGCCCTCCAGTACAACCAATTGCTACAACAAGCTGGGATTTCCCCTCTTTTTTGTATTGCGGAAGCATGAATTTTAACAGGTCTAGTACTTTATCATTAAATTTCTGTGTGTCCGACCATTTGAACACATATGAAGCTACATCTTGGTTCAATCCTGTTAGTGGTTGCAGGTTAGCAACATAATGAGGATTTGGTAAAAACCGTACATCAAACACTAAGTCCGCATCAATTGGAAGACCATACTTAAACCCAAAAGATAGGAAATGAACAGAAAAAATTTCTTGCTTTTCTTCCGAGTAGACTTTTAGAATTTTCTCACGAAGATTTCTTGGCTTTAAATTCGTTGTATCTATAATCCGCTGTGCCCGGCCCCGAAGCTCATCCAAAATTTCACGTTCTTTTGTTATACCATTTAACGGAAGTCCTCCTGTGGCTAGTGGGTGTGATCGTCTCGTTTCCTTATATCGTGAAACAAGCGCTTCATCCTTTGCATCCAAAAATAGGATATGCTCATTTAGCCATTCCTCTTGTCCAAGAACATCTAATGCTTCAAATAACGAATCGAAAAATTCACGGCCTCTTAAATCCATTACTAATGCTACTTTACGAATATTGTTCGTGGAATCCTTCATGAGATCTAAAAACTTAGGCAACAATGCTGGTGGAAGGTTATCTACACAATAGTATCCTAAGTCTTCAAAACTTTGTATTGCTACTGTTTTACCAGCTCCAGACATACCTGTAATAATAACCATGTTTGTTTCCTGGTCGATATTCATTAAGTATCTCTCCTTCTTATACATAAAAGGATGTTTGGGTCTGCTAATTCCTTTTGTATTCCATCTATAACTAAGATATGCTGAGGCCAATATCTTACATTCATGATTAACTAACTATTATTTAAGTACTTACTTTCATTATACTATGAACGAAACCTTTCCAACAAGGATAGAAAAAAAGAGTATTTTTGACAAATATGGACAAACTTACACTCAAAAAAAAACACAGGTGATATACACCTGTGCAATAAACTAATTTATCTATTAAAAGGGGGTCAATTAGTTATTTATAGTGTACCCCATTTATGTTGCGAACGTATTACAACACCATTAAGAAGCAGTTACTAATAGTAAATTTTTTTACACATATATTATTTATTTGCTGTTTTCAACTTTTCTGCAAGGTCTTCAACATATTTAATCGCGGCTTCTGCTGCAATACTTCCATCACCAGTAGCTGTCACAATTTGTCGAAGTGTTTTTTCACGAATATCCCCCGCCGCAAAAATTCCCGGAAGCTTTGTTTCCATATTTTCATTCGTTGGAATATAGCCTTCACCATTTGTAATACCAAGTGATTTAAACGGCTCACTAAGTGGAACCATCCCAATATATACAAACACGCCGTCAGCCGCAAATTCCGATACTTCACCAGTGTTTTTATTTTCCAAGGTTACACTGCTTACTTTCCCTTCAGGACCATTAATTGTATTCACAACAGTATCCCAAATGAAATCAATTTTGTCATTATCGAATGCGCGTTCTTGAATAATTCTTTGAGCACGAAGCTCATCACGACGGTGTATAATCGTTACTTTATCAGCAAATCGAGTCAAGTAAATTCCTTCTTCAACTGCTGAGTCTCCTCCGCCAATTACGGCAAGATTTTTCTGTTTAAAGAAAGCCCCATCACATACAGCACAATAAGACACACCGCGTCCTCCAAGTTCTTCTTCACCTTGGATACCTAATTTCTTGTATTGTGCTCCAGTTGCAATAATAATAGCTCGCGTTTGAAACTCTTTGTTACTAGTGACAATTGTTTTATAATCGCCATGGTCAATGACCTCTTTAATATCGCCATAAGCATATTCAGCACCGAATTTTTTGGCGTGCTCAAACATCTTATTCGATAAATCTGGCCCTAAAATATGATCATAACCGGGATAGTTTTCCACATCTTCTGTGTTCGCCATTTGTCCACCAGGGATACCACGCTCTAGCATTAACGTATCTAAATTTGCACGAGAAGCATAAACGGCAGCAGTCATTCCCGCTGGTCCAGCTCCTGCGATAATCACATCATACATTCGTTCTTCGGACATTAAAATCGCCCCTTCAATTCATATATATTTTTATCATATTCAGTGTATAAAATCCTGCAACGTCCGTCTATCTTTCTGCTCAAGGAGTCACTACTTAACTCCATGGTCCGTCTTCTTTTGAAAGCGTGGGATGCTTTTTGCAGCCTTCTTCCCACAGTGCTAGTGCTTTACTTGGGTCTCCAGTTTGATATGCGGATACACTGTACCATTTATAATAAGACAGATGGTTTTTCACCTTTTCTTTCGTTAACGTACGAAAACGAGAGAAAGCTTCTTCATGATTTCCAGTTCTTGAAAATGTTACTGCGATTCGCAGCTTCTGCTGTTCATGAATGGGATATATATTTTTTAATACATGTATATGTTTTTCATAATTCTGTTTCTCATTCATTTCATAATAAAATAAAGCTAGATTAATGTGACTGTACAATGCATTCGGATCCTCATTTAGCATATCTAGCTCCAGCTGTACGGCTTCCTGTTGCTTACCAGTAAAAAACAATGCATGTGTATAATCATGCTGTGCCATTGTGTATTCTGGAAAAAGGATTTTCATCTCTTCAAGAAGAGGCATTGCTTTATCCCATTCCTTATTTTCCATATGATAAAACACTGTTTCCTGTAAAATTAACAGTTCATCTTCATCCTCAAAAAACCAGTCTTCATCTTCTTCATCGTCGTCGATATCAAGCACTTCAATTAAACTTTTTGCTTCCTCGCTAAAATCTCCATCTGGTTCTTTTTCCAAATAAGAGTTAGCATACTTTTTGGCATCATTTAAAAGTCCGAGATGTGCATAATTGTTCGCTATTAAATAATAACAATCAATATAGTCGCTGGATTGTAATACATTGGTAAGTAGTTGGTTCGCTGTATGATAAGCACCAGTTTCCGTATATATAATCGACATTTGACATTTATATAATGGTTCATTAGGATTTTGCTCAATCGCTTTATTCAGCCATTTTATCGCTACATCAAACTTTCTTTTTTGAAAAGCTTCTACACCTTTCGTAAAATAAAATTCACTTTCAGGGATAAAAGGGATGATCTTATTTGATTTCATTTCCTTATTCTTCTTCACGTGCATAGGTCTCCCCCTAAATTCGCAACATCCGACAAAATTATACCATAGATTGAGGGCTATTCCTATAAGATTGGAAGAAATCTGGAACTATATTCTCCGTTTTAAGAAAAATGTCGAATAAAACGTTGTTCTACTAACTAAAATGTCTAGGCATCAAGAAGAAAATCGCAAACTTTCTGTTAGTGACGTACGAAGCTGAGGGAAGTCCCGCTCCGGCTTTAGTGCTTTGTGAACGTGACTGTTAGCGTACCTTAAGTTATCCACAGCATTTAAATTTTATCATTTCCTGTAATAAAAAAAGCCAACCAAGGTTGACTTTTTAATGATTATTGTACTGCTGTCACAGCTTCCATGATCGCATCATCCAATTCTTTCGTATAGTCCGATTTTTGCTCTGCATTCCATGTAAAAGCTTTCGCCATATAGTCAATTACTGGTTGCTTGTGTAATTTAGCCCAATCGATATCAAAAAATAATGCCCCTGTACGTCTTACAAAAAAGTCTATCGGTTTGTAGGTCATTTCGTAATCCATTGCATAGATCAATTCCGCAAACACGATTGGATCGATACCCTCTTGCTCTGCCACTTCAATGTTGTTTTGATAGGTTTGAAAAAGAATATCTACATTGGATCCGTACCTCGCTATCAGCTTTTCAACTGATTCCTTTTCAATTCCCAATTGCAATCCTTCCTCTAACTTATTCTTTTTAAATTGTTGGAATCCGCTTGATCCCCCTACATCTCCACCGGATATCGGAAGATGTTTCGTTTCACAAGCAGAGTAAAGCACATCATTTTCATTTTTAAATTGATCCGCAAGCAAATCCACAGCTTCTTTTGCCATTTTTCGATAACCTGTCAGTTTACCGCCCGCCATTGAAATTAATCCAGTTTCAGAAATAAATATTTCGTCCTTACGTGATATTTCACTTGGACTGTTCGCCCCTTCTTCTGCAATAAGCGGTCTGAGTCCTGCCCAGCTCGATTCAATTTGATCAGCCTTTATTTTCATAGATGGGAACATATATTCAATTGCATCTAGCAAATATTCCCGATCCGCTACTGTTACAAGCGGATGAGCAATTGTTCCACTGTATGTCGTATCAGTTGTACCAACATATGTCTTCTTATCACGTGGGATTGCAAAAATCATTCGACCGTCTGGAGCATCAAAATAAATAGCATTTTGCAGCGGAAAGTCCTGCTGCGAAAAGACGAGATGGACTCCTTTTGTTAAATGTAATGACTTTCCTTGCTTTGATCCATCCATTTCTCGAACTTCATCGACCCATGGACCCGCAGCACTAATTATTTTTTTAGCGAAAATTTTATACATTTTTCGATTTAATTGATCTTCCACTACAACTCCAACTACTTTTGATTGCTCATAAATAAAATCAGTGACCTTTGCATAGTTTACTGCCTGTGCTCCGTGTTCAACTGCCTTTTTCATTACTTCCATCGTCAGTCTTGCGTCATCTGTTTTATACTCCACATAATAGCCGGCCCCTTTTAATCCTTCCTTTTTTAAAAGAGGTTCTTTCTGTAATGCCTGCTCTTGGTTTAACATTTTTCTTCGTTCCGTTTTTTTAACACTTGCTAGAAAATCATACACTCTTAATCCTATATTACTTGTGAACGGACCAAGCGTACTCCCTTTATGGAATGGGAGAAGCATCCACTCTGGTGTTGTCACATGCGGGCCATTTTCATACACTATTGCACGCTCTTTCCCTACATCTGCAACCATTTTTATTTCAAACTGCTGCAAATAGCGCAATCCACCATGGACAAGTTTCGTTGATCGGCTTGAAGTTCCAGCAGCAAAGTCCTGCATTTCCACTAAACCGGTTTTCATTCCCCTAGTAACTGCATCGAGAGCAATTCCAGCGCCCGTAATACCACCACCAATTACAAGAACATCTAACGCTTCATTTTCTAATTTATTCAACGTAGCATCTCTTTTAAAACTTGAAAATAATGTCATGTTTACACGCTCCCTTAAAACTTCTGTTATTCTAGCTAGCTATACCCGTTTAACTCATCAATCATGTGATAAAGTGAAACTTCATTTAGTGGAATTCCTTCCACCCCTACTAAATGTTAGCACCATAATAGAGACCAGCAGGCCCTTGAACGGAATCATGAATTTACGAGCAGTTTATAACACCTACACAATCTTTTGTTCTGTCACGCATAGATGTGGGGTACTTCAGCCCGTTAATGTGTGAAAAAAATAAAAAAACCGCGAACATACTAATGCATCCATGCACTAGTCGTCTGCGGTTCTCCATTTCTCCGTCCAATACGTATTAACTTAATTACATCATAGCATATTCAAGCTGCCATGTACAGTAATTAGCTGTCTTTCTTAAAAAAAGTTAAAACGCTTTCTCGACAGCATCATAAACCTCTTTCAAACTTTTCCCCATTCCCGATTCCACAGCTCCCACATAGGATCCTTCTACCAATGGAGCTTCTGATAGTATTATCTCAATAGATTCTGCCATTTCAATCGCTATTTCAGCATTCATTTTTGCACTTCCGATATCATAAAAAAGCAATACACCCTTTCCATAATCAGCACGATGGATAGATTCCATAATCTTTTCAATGCTTGTTCCAATTTCATTTTCTTCTGTACCACCAGCAGTTTCAATTGGAACATCTGTGATCACTTGGGAAATAAGCTCCTTCAAGCCTTCAGCTATTTTGGAACTATGAGAGATTAACACAATACCAACACGTTCCATCTTAACCTTCCCCCTTGATTACTTCTGACAATGCTTCAAATATATAAAACGAAGATGCCGCACCAGGATCAATATGTCCAATCGATTTCTCTTTGAAATAAGACGCTCTTCCTTTCGTAGCCGTTATTTCTTTTGTTTGCTCCATTGCCTTTTTAGCGGTTTGAGCAACCTCGTCTGCTTGAACAATAGTCGTACCTTTAAAATAATCCACTACCGGAGACCATACATCAACCATTGTCTTTTCCCCTGTTGCTGCTTTACCGCGCTGTATAATGCCAGCAAGTGCGTCTTCCATTCCCTTTGTAAATGCATCCTGACTAATTGGATCTATTCCTTTCACTCTCATTGAAAAGCGTAGGAAAGCAGTACCAAACAACGGTCCGGAAGCCCCGCCGACTTTTGACATTAACGTCATTGCTGTATCCTTTAATACATCAGAAACTGTATCGTACGGTTTCGATTTCACTTGATTTACTACTTCTTGGAATCCTCGTGACATATTAATGCCATGGTCGCTATCTCCGATTGCTTGGTCTAAAGCTGTTAAATAATCTTTATTTTGCTGTATTTTTTCATTTGATTTTTCGAGCCACTGAATTGTATCCTCTACTTGAAGTTCCACCATATACCTCCTAATTACGAAATGCTGGTGCTTCTGATTTTGCATTTAGCAGTTCTTTTAATTCATCATCCAATTTCAATAACGTAACAGAGCAACCTGTCATCTCGAGTGCTGTCATATATTCACCAACAAAGGTTTTATAAATCTGTATACCCTTTTCAGTCAAAAGCTGGTTAACTTTTTTATTAATAATGTATAATTCCATTTCTGGAGTAGCTCCCAACCCATTAACCATAATTGCTACTTCCTCATTATTATTTAAATTCATATCCGCTAAAATCTTTTCTGTTAATTCCGAGGCGATTTCATCCGCTGTCGTTATCGGTTTTCTTTCAATTCCAGCTTCACCGTGAATTCCAATTCCAATTTCCATTTCATCTTCTGCAAGTTGGAAGCTCGGTTTACCCGCTGCCGGCACAGTACATGGTGTTAAAGCCATTCCAATCGAACGGATATTGCCTGCTGCTTTCTCAGCTAAGGTTTTGACTTCTTCCAGTGTTGCACCATGCTCTGCCTTAGCGCCGACAATTTTATGAACTAAAACAGTTCCAGCAATCCCCCTTCTCCCTATAGTAAATGAACTATCTTCCACTGCCACATCATCATTGACAATGACCTTGTCCACTTGAATCCCATCAGCTTCAGCTAATTCCATTGCCATTTCAAAATTAAGTACATCTCCTGTGTAGTTCTTAATAATTAGGAATACACCGTTTCCACCATCAACAGCTTTTATAGCTTCATATATTTGATCCGGTGTAGGCGATGTAAATACTTCGCCAAGTACAGCAGCATCTAGCATTCCTTTTCCTACATAACCAGCATGGGCTGGTTCATGCCCACTGCCTCCTCCACTAACTAAACCTACTTTACCTTGTACTGGAGCTTCACTCCTCGTAATGGCAGTAGTTCCCGAAATTTGTTTTAATTCATTTGGATAAGCGGCAATCATCCCCTCTATCATGTCTTGCACTACCTGGTTCGGATCATTTATAATTTTTTTCATGTTTTCCTTACCTCCTCGTCCATGCATCTTAATTAATGGAGTATAAAGAGACCAGATTCCATGATAAGAACTGATCTCTTTATTCACTACCCTACCTATTATTTAAACGATCTCGTTGCTTCTACTGCCTTTTTCCAGCCAATGTACAGATCTTCTCTTCTTTCTTCATCCATGTTATTTTCAAACGTGCGATCATTTAACCATTGCTCTTTGATTTCATCCTTGTCTTTCCAGTATCCAACAGCCAGACCTGCAAGATAAGCCGCTCCTAAAGCCGTTGTTTCTTGGACAACAGGACGCTCTACAGAAACACCGAGCATATCACTTTGAAATTGCATTAAGAAATCATTTTTGACTGCCCCGCCATCAACCCGTAATGTTTTTAAATCAATATCAGAATCTGCAATCATAGCATCAAGCACATCCTTTGTTTGATATGCAAGTGATTCCAATGTTGCTCGAATAAAATGTTCTTTTGTCGTACCACGTGTAAGACCAAAAACTGCACCTCTCGCATCGCTGTCCCAATAAGGTGTGCCTAGTCCTACAAACGCTGGAACCATATAAACACCGTCTGTTGAGTCAACTCTTGTTGCAAATGCTTCACTATCCGGGCTTGATTCAATCAACTTCAGCCCGTCGCGAAGCCATTGAATAGCAGAACCAGCAACAAAAATACTACCTTCTAAGGCATACTCTACTTTACCATCAACACCCCAGGCTAAGGTTGTCAACAATCCATGCTCAGATTTTACAGCTTTTTCTCCAGTATTCATTAACATAAAACAACCAGTTCCATACGTATTTTTCGCCATTCCTTTATCAAAGCATGCCTGACCGAATAGCGCTGCCTGCTGATCACCAGCAATACCTGCAATTGGCACCTCCTGTCCAAAGAAATGATACCCAACCGTTGTAGCATAAACTTCTGATGACTCGTGGACTTCAGGAAGCATTGATTTAGGTACTGTCAAAATCTCCAGTAATTCATCATCCCATTTGAGATCATAAATATTGAATAATAATGTTCTGGATGCATTGGAGTAATCTGTAATATGCGCTTTACCACCTGAAAGCTTATACACTAGCCAACTATCAATTGTTCCAAATAATAGATTGCCAGCTTCTGCTTGTTCTCTTGCTCCTTCCACATTATCCAAAATCCATTTCACCTTAGTTCCAGAAAAATAAGGATCAATTAATAATCCTGTTTTATCTCGAATTAATTCCTCATGCCCTTGTTCTTTCAATTCTCTGCAGATAGCCTCTGTTTGACGTGATTGCCACACAATCGCCTTATAGATAGGTTTACCTGTCGTTTTGTCCCATACCACCGCTGTTTCCCGTTGGTTCGTAATCCCAATACCTGCAACTTGTTCTGGATTTATATCGGCTTTTCGCAATACATCAGCTATACATGCAAGCACTGATGTCCAAATCTCATTTGCATCATGTTCAACCCAGCCAGGCTTTGGAAAGAACTGCTCAAATTCCCTTTGAGCAGTTTCCACAATTTCTCCTTTTTGATTAAATAGAATCGCCCGCGAACTTGTTGTACCTTGATCTAATGATAAAATAAATTCTCCAGTCATTTTATATCCCCCTATACTATTTTTTTATTTAATTCATCTTCAGCTGAGTCATTTTTCTTCAATTCTATATTAGTTGCCCCAATTATAAGTATGACAACAAAACCACTCATTATCCAGAATAGTGCTGAAAAATTTCCAAGAAATATCGCTTGATAAAATACTGCACCATACACACCGCCAAGAATTGGTCCTGCTACAGGAATCCATGCATATCCCCAGTCTGAACTACCTTTTCCAGGTATCGGAAGAAGTGCATGTGCAATTCTCGGTCCAAGGTCACGAGCTGGATTAATCGCATAACCAGTTGCTCCACCTAAAGACATCCCAATCGCGACAATCAATGCTCCAACAATCAATGGATTTAATCCTTCCGTAAATTCATTGGCACCGATAAACATAAGACCAAGTAATAAAACAAACGTACCAATCATCTCACTTAGTAAATTGGAAAAAGGACTTCTGACTGCTGGATCTGTTGCAAATACAGCTAGCTTTGCACCTTGGTCTTTTGTTTCTCTCCAATGTGGCAGGTAATTCAGAAATACGATTACTCCGCCAATAAAGGCGCCAATCATTTGAGCGCTTACATACATCGGAACCTTTGCCCAAGGAAATTCCCCAGCAGCAGCAAAGCCAATCGTCACTGCAGGATTTATATGTGCACCTGTAAAGTTTCCAACTGCATATACCCCCATTGCAACAGCTAGCCCCCAACCAATAGTGATGAGTACCCACCCAGTTCCTTCAGCTTTTGATTTTTTTAAAACAACTCCTCCTACAACTCCGCCACCAAAGATAATCAGGATCATGGTACCAATCAGTTCAGCGACAAACTCAGACATAAGAACACCCCTTTTTATGTTTTTAATCTCATAGACAGGTTAATTCAGCGCACTAAAAAAACCCACACTTCAATAAACATACTTTTCTTTTAGAAAGGTACGATTGAAATGTAGGTCTCCTAGTCTCCACCACATCATTAACTTGTCTTCTTATATTAACCGATATTGGAAGCGTTGTCAACAGGGTTATTTATTTTTATAACAGTTAAGCTTAACTGTTATAAAAATAAATAAGCTCATACCATTCGTTAATTCAACATTACTAGTTGAAATAAACTGTTAACTAATCTGCAATTATGGTTTGTGCGTGTAGAATGATGACTCCCGCGGGAACAACACTGTTTGAAGATCCCGGAAAGTGGTTTACTCGAGGAGGGCTGACGCCGTGCCCCGAGGTGTGCAACCGCACGAAGCGCTCCCGGACGGTAAGATTTATTCATACCACAATAGGTAGTCCGTAGGTTATATCTTGTATAATGGTTCTAATAAAAACCAGCTTTATTTTTTAAAATGTCAAGCGAACATTTTAACTATGACCTCAAATCGATTTATAAACACTGCTATTTGTACCAGAGGCTTGTTTTCGAAGTTGATACCGCAATTGCCCCCGCATCGAAAGCCGCTTGGACTTCCTCTTTTGTTGTAATCAAGCCTCCAGCAATAACTGGTAGCTTTGTTTGTTCATATATCTGATGAATGACACTTGGCATCAATCCTGGTAATACTTCAATACAATCTGGCTGAAACCGGCTGATAAGCTTTAAGTTTTGATCCAGAGCCAAACTATCCAACAAAAACATGCGCTGAATCGCTAACAGCTTCTGTTTCTTTGCAAGCTGAATAATATTGCCCCTCGTCGATAGAACACCATCTGGCTTCACTTCTCGAATTAAGAACTCCATGCCATACTCATCCGATTTTAAGCCTTGTATCAAATCAAAATGAACCAATACCTGTTTATTTGCTCGCTTTGCGTAAGCAACAAGGCTCTTTAATTGAGCAAGTCGCGACTCGAGAATAACGATGAAATCTTGGTTCGTTTCTAGCGCTTTATCAAAATCTTTCATTTTTCGAACTGCGGGTAATATTCCCGTTGGTACATTCAAATTGTCACCTGCTTTACCATTCATCTTGATTTCGGTTTTCCAATTCTTCTTTGGTATAAATTAACCGCATCGGATTTCCACCAACAAACGCTCCAGCAGGAACATCCTTATGCACAAGTGTCCCTGCCGAAATGATTGCATGATCACCAATCGCGACCCCTGGAAGAATCGTCGAATTGGCGCCGATCATTACTTCATCACCAATTTTCACGTCACCAATTCGATATTCTTTTATTAGATATTCATGTGCTAAAATCGTTGTATTATAGCCAATGATACTATTACGACCAACTGAAATTCTCTCTGGAAACATAATATCAGGCATAACCATTAACGCGAAGGAGGTCTGTTTCCCAACCTCCATTTTTAAAAACGTACGATAAAGCCAATTCTTCATGCTTAAAAATGGCGTGTATCTTGCAAGCTGAATAATAATGAAATTTTTAACAACCTTCCAAAATGGAACTGTCTTGTAGATTTGCCATAATGAATTTGAACTTTCTACTTTAAATCGTTCCGTTTTACGCATCGCTTACACTCCTACAATTTTTAGCAAATCGGTCATCTCGTCTAGCATATAGGTTGGTTCATATGTTATAAGCCTTTCTTTACCCTTAGCAGACCAAGCCACACCTGCTGTCATAACTCCCGCATTTTTTCCCGATTCAATATCATGATGATTATCTCCTACCATCAATGTTGTGTTTGCACTAGCTCCTAATGCTTCCATTGCTTTAAGCACTGGTTCTGGATGTGGCTTCGGGTTTGTAACATCGTCAAAAGTAATTACCGTTTTAAAAAAGCGATCTAAACCAGTCAATTTTAATCCCATATGCACGCCTTTGGACATTTTCGTCGATACAACACCAAGTTGGATCTTCTGCTTGTGTAATTGCTCTATTGTCTCCAACACTTGTGGAAATGCTGTTACATAATTATCATGTTCGGCCAAATTATGCTTTCTATAGGTTGTCAGCATACTGTCTGCTTTTATTGGATCGATCATTTGGAACGTTTCAATTAAAGGTGGACCGTTAAATTCCAGTATCTCCTCATGCGTAAATGTTAAATTATATTGCTCAAAAGTATGTAGGAAGGATGCATTAATTAACGCATTTGTATCAATTAATGTACCATCCAGATCAAAGAGTATTGTATGAATGTTCATGTGGTGTTTCCTTTCTATTCTTACTTTCTTTACTGTTCCAAATATAAGCGACAATCATTGTAAGAACAATTGCAGTTGTTAAGCGTATAACTAGGAGTGGCCAAACGGGTATGCCAAGAGGGATAAATACAAGCGTGTCCTCTACAACCGCATGACAAGAAACAAGGAAAATGAGCGCCAAATACATATCTTTTTTTGATACTCCATCCTCTTTTACTGCTTGAATCATTAACCCAGCACCAAAAGCTAATCCAACTGTAAGACCAGCAATCATTGTCATGGATGTGTTTTTGTTCATCCCTAGCAATTTCATAAATGGAGCAAGCATGTTAGACATTGCTGTAAGCAAGCCTTTCTCACGCATCACTTGGATAATAATCATTAATGGAATCACAATCAATGCTAACTGAAGTATAGCTAATAGTGCTGTTTGCATTCCATGCAACGCAATTTCAACCCAACCATTCAATACAACCTCAGATGATGAGACAAACCCATATTGCGCTAATTCTGCTCCACCATTCCATACAAGATTAATAACAAATGCTGAAGCGAGTGCAAGACCTAGTCGCAGCCCTACTATTAACCACCAATTAACACCGACCTTCGTCGCCACAGCAGATTCGACAAATAAATTATGAGAAAAGGAAAGCATCATAGCCATTATAAATACTTCTTTTACTGTAAAATCAAATGAAATAATCGCTGCTATCCCAGCATATAAATTTAATGTGTTTCCAAGCACTAAAGGAACTGCAGCTTCTCCTGGGAGACCAATCATTCCCATTGCCGGGGTTAATAATTGGATAACCCACGGCAAAACAGGTGTAAACTGCAGAATTGTAACTATTAATGTAATTGGAAATATCACCTTTCCCAAGGTCCACGTTGTTTTCAAGCCTTGTTGTAAACCCCGGTTTAACATTCCGGTCATTCCGTAACCCTCTCTTTCAAAATGGTGGAACTGTGTTATTTTTTCTTCTTTTTACGCGGCTTTTTCTTATGGGTATTCTTTTTGTCTGCAATTGGAACATCAAGATATCGAACCGTTGTTGTCTTGCGACGATAAATAATTAAAATAATCGATGCAACGATAATTACGATCGATATTGCCTGAGCTGTACGAAGTTCCCCGAAAACATATAAACTGTCTGTTCGCAGTCCTTCGATAAAGAACCTGCCGATCGAATAAAGAATTGCATAACTCAAGAAAATTTCACCACGTAATGGATTATATTTTCGCATTAAAATTAGAATCGTAAACACAACTATATTCCAAAATGATTCATATAGAAATGTCGGATGATACATAACTCCATTAATCGTCATCTGATTCATAATAAAGTCAGGTAAGTATTGGTGAAAGCTTTCATATGTAGCTTGGGAAATTGGTCCTCCATGTGCTTCCTGATTCATAAAGTTTCCCCAGCGGCCAATTGCCTGAGCAAGAATTAAGCTTGGAGCGATAATATCAGCTAACTGCCAAAAAGATATATTCCTTACTCTTGAGAATACAATTGCTGTTAACACGCCACCAATAATCGCACCATGGATAGCAATGCCACCTTCCCAAATGGCAAACACCTTCCACCATGGACCATTTACATAGTTCTCCCACTCAAATGTAACATAGTAGATTCTTGCAAAAATAATTGCGATTGGGACGGCAAACACGATGAAATCAATTATTAAATCCTTCTGTAATCCAAGACGGTTTGCTTCTTTGGTTGCCAAATAAACTCCTAATATTGCACCAAAAGCGATAATAATTCCATACCAATAGATCGTAAATGGGCCTAATTCAAGAAATACCCTATCTAAGGGAACTGCTGTCAAAATCAACTCAATTCACTCCTATTCACCGAGATTTTTTTCGTTTTCAATCATCATCGTTAACCGCTCTGAAAATTCCTCAGCAGCATTTACGCCCATCCGCTTCAAACGAAAATTCATTGCTGCTACCTCGATAATTACAGCAAGATTTCGTCCTGGTCGAACAGGTATTGTTGCCTTCGGTAAATGGACATCCATGATTTTCATTGTATCCTCATCGAGACCGAGACGATCATATTGCTTCTTTTCATCCCAGTTTTCTAGGTTAATTACCATCGAGATCCTTTTATTGCTACGTACAGAACCAGCTCCGAAAAGGGTCATCACATTAATAATCCCTAATCCACGAATCTCAAGTAAGTGCTCAATAAGTGGTGGTGCGTTTCCAACTAAGCTCTCATAGTCTTCCTGGTGAATTTCTACATTATCATCTGCTACAAGACGATGTCCCCGCTTAATAAGCTCTAATGCGGTTTCACTTTTCCCTACCCCACTCTGTCCAATAATGAGAACACCGACACCATAAATATCGATTAACACACCATGGATTGCTGTTGAAGGGGCAAATTTTTCTTCTAAATAATTCGTAAGTCTGCTTATAACTCGAGTTGTTTTTCGCGGCGAGTGTAAAATCGGCACGCCTGCTTTATTTGCTTCTTCCATTAACACTTGCGGGACAGTCATCCCTCTTGTAACAACAATTCCAGGAGTAATATCCGTGCATAGATTTTCTGCTCGGCTCCTTTTCTCATCATCCGATAATTCCAGAAAATACGTCATTTCAGTTTTTCCTATCAATTGTAGACGTTCCTTCGGATAGTATCTGAAATAACCTGTCATCTCTATACCAGGTCGAGATATATCACTTGTAATAATCTCTCTATTAATTCCATCCTCACCTGCTACAAGTGTTAGGTTAAAGTTGTCTAATAAGTCACTTGTACGAACAATCGCTGCCATAATCTAATGCTCCTCCAATCATTTGGACGCTAACTGATATACATTTTAGCATATGAAACGAAAAAAACGTAGGCTGAGACCTACGTTTTTATCTATTTAACGAATCTTTTACTAAACTATTTAATAGCATATTTAGCAATGAAATAATAATTGATGCTATCATTGCTGTTCCGAATCCTTCAATTACAAAAGAAGCCCCCATTAATGACTGCGTGATCATTAAGGTAATTGCATTTATGACAACCAAGAACAATCCAAATGTAATGATCGTGATTGGCAATGTTAAAATGATTAATAACGGCTTTATGAACACATTTAATATAGATAAAATGAAACTTGCAATTAACGCTGTTCCAAAACCATCTAATTGAAACGATTGAAATAACTCGGCAACAGCAATTAAAGCAACAGCATTAAGTATAAGAGATATAATCCAGCGTTTAAACATTAATAAATCTCCACATCTTTCGGTACAATCATCATAGCAACAAGATATGCCACTGCAAATGTCATAAAGCTTGGAATTAGTAACAATATAAAGGCTAACCTCAGAATTGTTGCATCAACATTAAAGTAGTCACCAATTCCACCAAGTACACCGCCAACCATGCGATTAGAAGTGGAGCGATATAATTTCTTCATAAATTATCATCCTTCCATATATAATCTTTACCCATTCCCATTCACCATCTAACATATATACGGTGCAGAAAGGAAAAAGGTTTCTTTTCTGCAGTTTAAACGCAATATTACCATTTATTTGTTGTTCATTTTGAAAACACCCTGCTATATATATATGCAAGGGTGTTTGTCTTGTCTTCACGTTATTATTATTTACTTCGTTCCATCACTTTAAACGAAACCATCATTTCATATGTGCTGTAAATCTCTAATTAGTGAAATCCCAGCGATAAAAATGCTCTTTACTAAATCTTTTTTTAATATCTTCTTGTACTTCACTTTCTAAACTATCTACATGTTTAAACTGACCAAGAACTCCTGCTGCTTGCGAATCATGGCAAAAAATAGCTTCCATTTTTTTATCAAAGTAATTCGTAATATCATTGATTATATCAGGATTTCCAAGTACGTCCATATAGTTATTCGAGATTGCCTGAGCCCAGACTTCTGGTCGTTCAGACGGATCCATTAACTGTACAGCTTCAATTGCTGCAGCACCTAGTGCGTTATGATCTGGATGTACTGCATAATCAGGATAATGGGTAATCACGAGTGTTGGCTTGAGTTCCTCAAGAAGCTGTTTTAAATGTAATGCTACTTCTCTTCTATCCTCAAATTCCAGAGTTTTATCACGGTAACCAAGCATTTTGACTTCCATATCCAATACGCGGCAAGCATTAAGCAGCTCAACTTTTCGTATTTCGGGCAATGTTTCGCGATTCGCAAATGGTGGATTGCCCATGTTCCTTCCCATTTCTCCTAATGTACCACAGAGATAGGTTACTGGTACTCCCTGTTCTCGAAATTTTAAAATCGTTCCAGCCGCTCCAAACGATTCATCATCTGGATGCGGATAAATGACTACCACATGCTTTTCCATATTTATTCACCTGATTCCAATTATTATTTTTCATGCGTTAGTGTTGTTGATACTTGATCAAAAGATATAGGCTGCGAACTAACTTCTCTCCATTTTTCTTCAAGAGTGTGCAATAATCGCCGCCCGGGATCGCTTCGGGCGGATGCGCACCTTAGGGCACGGCCTCAGCCTCTCCGGAAGAAAACCACTCCCTACGAGTCTTCAGACACGTGCTGTTCCCGCAGGAGTCACCGCCCTCCGCTCACCCGGACTGGTCTGAGCAACGTTACTGTTTGATGAACTATTTTAGCAATAGACAGTGAGCCGATTCTAGTGGAGGAAATACACGTAGACTCCTGTGGTGTACGTGGCCAGAGTGAGACTCTGAAAAACGGGGTTCGAGGAGGCTCACTCTGGCCACGGAAAGCGAAGTGTATTTCCAGAGCGGGTTTACGCTCTACCATAATTGCCCATTACATCGCAGTTTCCTTCAACTACGAAGTTTAATAGCTAAAAGGCGTTTCACTGATTTGTAAGGAAACCATTAATCTACCTTCACGATCATGGCCGGCAAGTAATAGTTTCGTATCTTCATGCATGGTCCAATCAGTTAAACCTTCTGCATAAATCCAACCCGTATCCATTTTTAACCCGGCACGATACACACTTCCATCTCCAACAATCTTCGCTTGCTCAAATGTTACTTGCGCATTACGCATATATACACCTACATTATAGGCTGCTTTATTTATATGGTTTGCATACGCTCCATTCGTTGTCTCCAAATGAACATAAACTTTTTTATTTATAAACTGAGTTAGAATATGCTGTACATTATCAATCTCTATCGGCTTCATTATACAATCCTCCAATTCTCTATTACTACTGTACCGAAACCTTGATAACGCGTCAAATAGGGAGCCTGAAAGTCCGGATTTCAAGTAAAAAAATCACCCTATAGGGTAGACATTTTTTTATGTATCTACTCTATTGGGTGCAGTTTTTTATTTCGTGCTTATTTTTTCTTTTTCCTCAAGCATGGCTTCCATTCGATTTCGGTCACGTTCAAGGACCGTCTTCAAATATTTCCCTGTATAGGATATGTCCGCTATGTCAGCAATTTCCTCTGGAGTCCCAGTTGCAATAACCTGTCCTCCGCGTGCTCCTCCCTCTGGACCAAGGTCAATTATATGGTCGGCAGTTTTTATGACATCCAGGTTATGCTCGATAATTAAAACAGAATCGCCATTTTCCACTAACCGTTGTAATACTACTAGGAGCCGCTTAATATCATCAGCATGTAACCCTGTCGTCGGTTCGTCCAGAATGTACATTGACTTTCCGTTTGAACGTTTATGAAGCTCACTTGCCAATTTGACTCGTTGCGCCTCTCCGCCTGACAGTGTTGTTGCCGGTTGTCCTAATGTAACATACCCTAAACCAACATCATAAATTGTTTCGAGCTTCCGCTTAATTTTTGGTATCGGTGCAAAAAATTCCACTGCTTCTTCGACCCGCATTTCAAGCACATCTGCTATACTTTTTCCTTTATATTTCACTTCCAACGTTTCACGGTTATATCGCTTTCCATGACACACCTCACATGGGACATAGACATCAGGAAGGAAGTGCATCTCAATTTTAATAATTCCATCACCGCGACATGCCTCACAGCGCCCGCCCTTCACATTAAAACTAAAACGGCCTTTTTTATAACCGCGAACCTTTGCCTCATTCGTTTGCGCATAAACATCCCGGATATCATCAAATACACCCGTATATGTTGCCGGATTTGAACGTGGCGTCCGTCCAATTGGCGATTGATCAATATCGATCACTTTATCAATATGCTCGATTCCTTTTATTTTACGATGTTTTCCAGGCTTATGTTTTGCTGCTTTATAAAGTGACTTTGATAGTGACTTATAGATAATTTCGTTAACAAGTGTACTTTTCCCCGATCCAGATACTCCTGTAACAACCGTCATTAATCCAATTGGTACACTGGCAGAAACATTCTTTAAGTTATTTTCTGTTGCTCCGATCACTTCAATCTTCCGCTTATCGGCTTTTCGACGTTCCATTGGTAATGGAATAAAATCTTTTCCGGATAAGTACCTGCCAGTTAGAGAATCTGGGTTTTTCATGACATTTTCTGGTGTGTTGCTTGCAACAATTTCACCACCATGCTCACCAGCACCCGGGCCAATATCAATCAGCCAATCTGCTGCAAGCATTGTATCCTCATCATGCTCAACAACTATCAGTGTATTATCCAAATCTCGCATTCTTTGCAACGTTTCAATTAAGCGATCATTATCTCGTTGATGCAGCCCAATCGATGGTTCGTCAAGGACATAGAGCACACCAGTAAGTGCTGAGCCAATCTGTGTTGCAAGTCGAATTCGTTGTGCTTCTCCACCAGAAAGTGTTCCAGCAGTACGAGAAAGAGTTAAATAATCCAAACCAACATTATTTAAAAACTCCAGTCTGTTATCAATCTCTTTTAAAATCATTTTTGCTATTTGCTGTTCCTTTTCAGTAAGGTCAATTTTTTTAAAGAATTTCATCGCTTCTACAATAGAAAACTTCGTAACCTCACTCACATGTAAACCATTAATCAAAACAGCTAACGCTTCTTGCTTAAGTCGGTGTCCTTTACATGTTGGACAGTTTTTTTGAGTCATGTATTTTTCGAGTGTTTCTCGAATAAAGTCAGAAGAAGTTTCTTTATAACGGCGCGCTACATTT
The DNA here is from genome assembly GCF_038002145.1 of Oceanobacillus sp. FSL W7-1309. Lineage (NCBI taxonomy): Bacteria > Bacillati > Bacillota > Bacilli > Caryophanales > Bacillaceae > Oceanobacillus > Oceanobacillus sp. FSL W7-1309. Next base: position 25,582 of record NZ_JBBOBX010000002.1, on the reverse strand, counting down.
TTCAACACTCCTTCAAAAAGTATATCCGTATCACGAATATTACCAAACTCATTTTTATAATAAAAATGGATTTTTTCTTTTCCACTACCATTTAAAATCTTATCCATTTTATCTTCTGGAATATCTTTAACCGGTAAATCCATGTCAATATCGTAATGCGTACATACACTCTTCAATAGCTGCGGATAGTACTGTGAACTAATTGGCTCCCATGGTGCAATTGCGTTTTCATTTAACGTTTTATCCCAATCAGGTATGACTAAATCCAGATCAACCTCTAATTTTGTTCCTAATCCGTCACAGCTTGTACATGCACCAAACGGACTGTTAAAAGAAAACAGACGCGGCTCTAATTCTCCAATAGAAAAACCGCATATCGGGCATGCATGAAGCTCACTGAAAACAAGCTCCTCCCCATCGATAATATCAACAATAATTCTTCCTTCACCTAATCGAAGTGCAGCTTCAATGGAATCACTTAATCGTCCAGCTATACCTTCTTTTACCACAACCCGATCAATAACGACCTCAATCGAATGCTTTTTGTTTTTTTCAAGTTTGATTTCGTCTGTTACTTCTCGCATCTCTTTATCAACGCGAATTCGGACGTAACCCTCCTGCTTTAGCTTCTCTAATAATTTAACATGCTCCCCTTTTCGTCCAGAAACGACTGGAGCAAGGATTTGCAGCTTTGTTCGTTCTGGATATTCCAAAATCCGATCGACCATTTGCTGGACGGTTTGGGAACTAATTTCAATCCCATGCTTTGGACAGGTTGGTCTTCCAATTCTTGCATATAACAACCGCAAATAATCATATATTTCTGTGACCGTTCCTACGGTTGACCTTGGATTATTGCTCGTTGTTTTCTGATCAATGGAAATAGCTGGCGATAGTCCTTCAATCGAATCCACATCCGGTTTGTCCATCTGACCAAGAAATTGTCTAGCATATGCAGAAAGTGATTCCACATATCGTCTCTGTCCTTCTGCATAAATGGTGTCAAATGCTAAGGAAGACTTACCCGAACCAGATAAACCCGTTAAGACAACGAGCTTATTTTTGGGGATTTCGATATCAACGTTTTTTAAATTATGTGCACGAGCACCTTGAATTTTAATAGTTTTATTAAGCATGAACTGCTCATCCTTCCGCTTTAAGTTCAAAAATCACATCACGAAGCTCGGCTGCTTTTTCGAAATCGAGTGCCTTGGCAGCTTCTCTCATTTCTTTTTCCATTTGCTCGAGTACCTTCGATTTCTCTTTCTTCGTTAATTTCGTTAAGCCTTTTGTCGTTGATTCGTATTTTTCTTGGTCTTCTGCGGCAATTGTCGCTTTGATGACATCACGCACTTCTTTACGAATCGTTTTCGGTACGATGTTATGTTCTTTATTATATGCAATTTGTATGGTCCGCCTACGATTCGTTTCATCCATTGCAACTTGCATCGAATTTGTTATTTTGTCAGCATACATGATTACATGACCATTTTCATTACGTGCAGCCCTGCCCATTGTTTGAATTAAGGAGCGTTCTGATCTTAAGAAACCTTCTTTATCAGCATCAAGGATTGCCACAAGTGAAACCTCTGGAATATCCAACCCTTCACGTAATAAGTTGATCCCTATAAGTACATCATACTTTCCTACACGAAGATCTCGAATAACTTCAATACGTTCTAGCGTTTTAATCTCTGAATGTAAGTATGCCACTTTCATCCCAATCTCTTTCAGATAATCGGTAAGATCCTCTGACATTTTCTTTGTCAGTGTTGTTACGAGAACACGTTCGTTTCGCTCTGTACGTTTGTTAATCTCTTCGATTAAATCATCAATTTGACCTTCAATAGGCTTCACTTCAATTTCTGGGTCAAGCAAACCAGTTGGTCGAATAATTTGTTCCGTCATCACTGGATTATGCTCCAATTCATATGGACCAGGTGTTGCCGATACATAAACAAGTTGTTTTGTTTTCCCTTCAAACTCTTCAAATTTCAGTGGGCGGTTATCCAAAGCAGATGGAAGTCTGAATCCATGATCAACAAGGACTTGTTTTCTTGCTTGGTCACCATTATACATTCCCCGGATTTGCGGCAACGTTACGTGGGACTCATCGATGATGACAAGAAAGTCTTCTGGAAAGAAATCGAGCAATGTATATGGCGTTGCTCCGGCTTCACGTAATGTTAAATGACGCGAGTAATTTTCAATTCCAGAACAAAATCCCATTTCTCGCATCATTTCTAAATCATAATTTGTTCGTTGCTCTAAACGTTGTGCTTCAAGAAGTTTATTATTGTCACGCAACTCTTTTAGACGATCTTCTAATTCTTTTTCAATATTTTTAATCGCAATCTTCATTTTTTCTTCACCAGTTACGAAGTGGGAAGCCGGGAAGATTGCTACATGCTCTCGATCACCGATAATTTCACCCGTGAGCGCATCAACCTCACGAATCCGGTCAATTTCATCTCCGAAAAATTCTACTCGAATACAATGCTCTTCTCTGGAAGCTGGGATAATCTCAACCGAATCTCCTCGCACTCGGAATGTTCCACGTTGAAAGTCTATATCGTTACGCGCATATTGAATATCTACTAAATCACGAAGCAACTGGTCACGATCCTTCTCCATTTCCATTCGCAATGAAAGTACCTGGTTACGATATTCTTCCGGATTACCTAATCCATATATACAGGACACACTTGCAACAACTAGCACATCATTTCTTTCAAATAGAGCAGAGGTTGCAGAGTGACGTAATTTATCGATCTCATCATTAATACTTGCATCTTTTTCAATGAACGTATCTGTCGAGGGCACATATGCTTCTGGCTGGTAATAGTCATAATAGCTAACAAAATACTCGACCGCATTGTTTGGAAAAAACTCTTTAAATTCACTGTATAATTGTCCAGCTAATGTTTTATTATGTGCAATTACAAGTGTCGGGCGATTGATTTCTGTGACAACATTGGACATCGTAAATGTTTTTCCCGTTCCTGTTGCTCCAAGTAATGTTTGATGTCGTTGTCCGGAAAGAACCTTCTCCGTAATCTCATTAATTGCATTCGGCTGATCCCCAGCCGGTTTATAGCTCGATACAAGTTCAAATTTATCATCCACGGCTATTTCCTCCGATCCGTTCTATAACTCATTCTATCATATCTAATTATATATTTTAACACAAAAACGAACAAGTATTCGACTTTTTAGCTTTTTCATTAATAGTATACTACCCGTTCATTGATCTAGAAAATCATTTGTCTTGTTTTTATTATGGCTTGAAAGGAAAACGCGATGTAATTTAAGTAGACTTGGTGCGATTGCTGCTGGATTTTCGTAATAAACGGAGACAAAATTTAAAGCCGATATTCCCTATACCACTATAACGTGGTCATAAGAAATTTCGGCTCTTTACATAAATACATTTTTCCTATGGTCTGCGTATCGAAATCTTCAAGCCTTTCCGTTACTTGAAAATTACGAGCTTATTCGAGACTTCTTTTGTCTGTATGGCGCAGAAGCAAACAACAGCCCAAGTTCATGGTGATCTCCTTCATAAAACGCACCTTGAACAAAACGATTTTCTCCTCGATCATCAAGTATTTCCAGCTTAAAGAACGCTCCAGTGGATTGTAATGCTTTATAAAATTGTTCCTCTGTTGCGACTCTTTTGCCATTTACTTTTACAATGGTCTCACCTATGAATATATCTAATCGTGCTGCAGGTGTTGCTGGAATAATTCCGACAATCGTTAAACCATCTTGCAATTGTCCAAAAAATGGTCGTCGCAATCGATCACCTACACGGTATTTGTAATTCAAAAATTCCTTCCCTATTATAGCGAGAATCACTGCGACAATAGATAAGAATGGCAGAAATATACTACCTGCAGCAATCGCTAATATTCCAATTCCCAATAATGTATTGAATTTGGATATCTTTTGAACTGCATGTACCGGAAAATGGCCTTTCGCCAAATAATCAAAACCTATTAGAAAAGGGATAAGAATTACACTGTAGGTTTCTTCACCAATCGAAAAATATGGCCACCAAGGGGCAAACGGTGCAATTAATCCATTTGGGATCATGGCAAAAAACGGAATCAAACTTAATTTCTTAATCCGATGTTGACCAACCCACGCTCCACGATCACTTAACGCAATGCTTGGGAATGTTGCATTTCGTTTCACGTTATGAATTAAAATTGATTCCACCAAAATCATGATTCCCAAAAGCAATGCAATACTTGTAAAATCTATAGCTGAAAGCAACAATTCTGTATCCGTAATAATTGTTTGATTTTCTAATACTAGTGGTAAAATAAACAGGATTACAAATGTAAGTCCAATGGTATAACTTGGCGATAGCAATGAAAAGCGCATTGTAATCGATAAAATAATCGTTACAATAGCTAATAACAAAATCATTTCATAACTGAACACCATCCCCGTACCAATTGTAATAACAGATATAACGAGTCCGCTTATGAGTGATGTTCCCAGCGTGTTTTTCCACTCTGAAAACACATCAAATATTTTAACTCCATAGTCCATTCTCTCTTGCTTAATCCGTCTATGCCCTGCGATAAATAATAATAAAATAGTCCAGTATACCAGTGGATTGATAAAAAACCTACCGATTCCTTTTAATAACTCAATCAGCCATGCTTCTGCCAAATCTGCTCACCTTCTTCTATGTATTACCTTTCTTTACCTATTCGATAAATATCGACCAATCTCCTGCTTTTCTTGTTAATTGGTAGAGAACAATAGAGTGCATTGCCAGTAAAGGGAACACACTATCCTGCTATGATTGTACTAACTACCTTTAATATGAAAATCCACGAGCAACACTCGTGGACTTTTCATGCACTGTTATTAATATAATGCTTTCAACGCTTCCACCATTTGGTTATCATCGTCACGATCCCTTATCTTCTCAATAACCTGCGCTTCGATTAGTCCAGCTGTATCTTGATCAACTTCACCAGTATCGTTTAAATCATTATCAGACTGGAATGAGGAGACTGCTTCTTCTGTTTCTTCACTATAATAACCATCTGTTCGTCCTGTATCATAGCCTAATCCAGATAACATCACTTGCAGATTGGCAATTGCTTCATCGGTCTGATCAACCTTCAACGCATCTTCTTCTATTTGCACTGGATGTGTGTAATAATATTCAGGTTGTTTCACCTCAATTGTTGGCTCAACCCCTTTTTCATTAATCCACTCTCCATGTGGTGATAACCATTTAAATGTCGTTAATTTAATCGAGCTTCCATCTCCTAATGGCACTGCCTGTTGAACAGTTCCTTTTCCATAACTCGTTTCTCCAACGACATCATAGTCTAATTCTTTTAATGCAACAGCTAATATCTCAGAAGCTGACGCACTGCCCTCATTTATCAAAATGCTTATTGGGTAACCTTTTTTCTCCGTTAATTGTGAATGATAGCCTTCTCGTTCACCATCACCGTTTTCAATTTGAATATACGGAATATCTTTAGGGACAAAGAGTGATAGAATGTCCTCCGCTACATCAAGAAGACCTCCTGGATTTCCTCTAACATCTATAACTAGCCCTTCAATATTTTCCTTCTCCAAAGCTGCTAATTGTTCTTGGAATTCCTTAGCAGTATTCTCCGAGAAATTTGTTATTTCGATGATGCCAGTTAATTTTCCATCCACCATTTCTGAACTGCTATATACCGTTTCGACCGGAATCTCATCACGAACAATTGTAACCGGGAATGGATCGGAAACACCTGCACGCTGAATTTCTAATTCAACCTCTGAACCCTTTTCACCACGAATCTTAGCAACCGCTTCATTCAAGTTTAATCCTTCTAGACTTTCTCCATCTACGGTTAATACTTGATCATTCGGTCGCAAGCCCGCCTTTTCAGCTGGTGAATCCTTGATTGGCGCTACAATGGTAACAAGTCCGTTAACCATACTCACTTCTGCACCAATTCCCTCAAAAGAGGATTCAATTTGATCGGTAAATTGATTTACTGTTTCAATATCCATATAAGATGTATGCGGATCTTCTAAGGTGGAAAGCATTCCTTCGATCGCACCTTCAATTAACTGTGTATCTTCTACTTCTTCCAGGTAATTTTGTTTGATCAACGAATAGGCCTGGTTAATTTTATTTAAATCAGCAGAAGAATCTGGTGCTTCCGTATCCTCATTTGTAGAACCGTTATTCGTAATTTGATTCGCACCTTGTTCCATTCCTGAATCTTTAGATTGTGCAAACTCCACACCTGCATAAGCACCTGCGAATCCAAGAAATAAGGCAGCGACGAAAATCAATATAATTTGAGACTTTTTCAATTTCATTTTTCCACCTCTAATTTAAAATTGATGCTGTATATTAGTATATGGATCTGCCGAAAGATATACGAATAGTAATAGCATAACATTTTATTTTATGATTGACTATGGATTTAACCATCACCCAAATATGCAAACGTTCCATGGATAGTAAAAAAGCATACCTGACTTGGTATGCTTTTAAAAAGTTAATTAAGGTAATTCATTGGATTCACTGGATTTTTGTATCCGCCTGGGTGAACTTCAAAGTGAAGATGTACACCAGTAGATCCACCAGTTGTTCCCATAACACCAATCTGCTGTCCTTGACTAACCGTTTGTCCAGAGGAAACTGAGATACTATTTAAATGCGCATATACTGTTGTATATGTTTGACCATTAATAACATGAGTTATCATAACCGTGTTCCCAAAGCTCCCCAATGCTCCAGCAGTTGAAACAACACCATCTGCAGCTGCTACAATCCGAGCATCCGCTGAACTTCTCTTACCAAAATCAGTCCCGTTATGCGGTCTTATCTCGTTGTGAATCGGGTGCATTCGATTTGGATTAAATGAAGAAGTTACTGGACCGCTTGTCGGTCTGATAAACATTCCATTTCCACTAGGTGTCGGAGCTGGTGTGGAAGCAACTGTATTTGAACTTCCTGATGAACCTGAACTACTTTGTGAAGCTTTTTCTTGAGCAGCTTGTCGAGCTGCTTCCTCTTTAGCAAGCTGTTCCAATTTTCCTTTTTCTTGCTCATATTGTTGTTTTGCTAGTTTAATAGCTTTTTCTTGATCATTCAGGACTTGCTGCTCGTCTTCAATGCTCAATTTGTATTCTTCTAAATCTTGATGCTCTTCTTCAAGTTGTGCCATCAGCGTTTCTTTTTCTTGCATTTGATCTTTTAGTTGACCTTCTAACGCTACTAGCTCTTCTTTTTGGTTTTCAAGTGATTTTTTCTTATCTTCAACTGCTACTTTCTTCACTTCTACTTCTTCTTTATTCGCTTCTACTTCTTTTTTATTTTCCTGAAGTACTTTTTTATCTGCAGCCTGTGCTTCCATAATCGTTTTATCAGAATCCATAATTGTATTCACTGCCGATGTTCTGCTAATAAAGTCTCCAAAACTGCTTGCACCGAAAATAACTTCCATATATTTCATATCCCCACCATTTTGCTGAATGGTACGAAGACGTTCCTTCAATAGTGCGTCGCGTTTTTCGATTCGATCTTCTAATATCTTAATCTCTTCTTTTAATTCTTCAATTCTCTCTGTCAATTCATTAATTTTAGATGTTAATGTTTCGATTTCATTATTTGTTTCAGTTATCTCATTTTCTTTATTGCTAATATTATTTTGTGTAGAGGTTAAATCTTCATCAATTGAATTAATGTCCTGTTCGACAGTGCTCTGCTTTGATTTATTTTTATTTAATTTTTCTTCCGTATCTCTTTTATTACCTTCTAGATTATTTTTTTCATCATTCAATCCAGACTGTTCTTTGTCTAAATCGTTAATTTTCTTTTCTAAATCACCAACCGATTCTGCAGAAACATGAAACCCACTAGTTGGTATAGTCATTAAAATCAGCCCTGCGATAAGTATACTTGAAGCTACTTTTTTCACTCGTATTTCTCCTTCACCTAATATATTGCAAGTTCCTTCTTGCTTTTTCTGTTCACTCTTGTTGTCTAGGCATGCTTCATAGACGATGTTATGTTGCTTGTTATGTAAAAGCTCGCTCCGGCTGGATGTACCTCAAGAGCCGTTACGAGCAAGTCGGCTTAGACTTTTAGGAATTTACGTACACTCATGACACTTCCCCATACACCAATAATTGCACCAATTGCAAGTATCATTAATGATAGCTGCCAAGCAAATGGACTAAATGGTAGCATTTCTACAAAACTAAATGTAATTTGGTCATTGAAGTTGGTGTACAAGTAGTAGTAGCCGCCTAATATTACTGCGATCGGAACGATGGAGCCTAGAACTCCAAGTAGTAACCCTTCAACAAAGAATGGCCAGCGAATAAATCCGTTTGTCGCTCCTACAAGTTTCTGAATACTAATTTCTGTGCTTCGTGCCATAATCGTAATTTTAATGGTGTTAGAAATCAGGAAAATTGCTGTGAATACTAGAGCGATAATTAAAGCAAGTCCAATTGTCCTTGCATATTTATTAAACTCAAATAATTGTTCAACAACATCTCTACCGTAGTTTACTTGGTCAACATAATTGAACGAAGCAATTTCAGAAGCAATGCGATCTGTATCTTCAGGAACTAGCGCTCTTACGATATAAACATGGTTTAAAGGGTTGTCCTGTTCAAATAAATGCCAAGCTTCACCCTCTTCGCCCATACTTTGAATTAGTTTTTGGAGTTCATCATCATTGGAAGAGAATGATACTGTGTCCACACCTTCAATCTGTTCAATCTCCTCACCTAATTCGATAATCTCATCCTCTGTTGCTGTCAGATCTATCATCGTGTTAATTTGTACATCATCTTCAATACTCTTTGCCATCTCATTTAAGTTAAGTACTAATGCTAAGAAAACTGCCACTAAAATTAATGTTGTTGTAACGGCACCTACAGAAGCAATAGTCATCCAACCATTACGAAAAATATTTTTAAAGCCTTCACGTACATGCCGCATAAAAGTTCTAAATCTCATAGCCATATTCCCCTCTTTGCTCATCTCTAACGATCATACCGCCTTCGATAGCAATTACTCGTTTTTTAATTGTGTTTACAATTTCCTTGCTGTGAGTGGCCATGATAATTGTTGTTCCTCTAGCATTAATTTCTTCAAATGTTTTCATAATCCCCCATGATGTATCAGGGTCCAGGTTTCCAGTTGGCTCATCAGCAATTACAATCTTAGGATGATTAACAATAGCTCGAGCTATGGAAACACGCTGCTGCTCTCCCCCGGATAACTCACTCGGCAGGGAGCGGGCTTTATTCTTCAATCCCACTACTTCCAGTACTTCCATTACTTGCTTACGAATACTTTTTGGTGATTCCTCAATTACTTCAAGCGCAAATGCCACATTTTCATAAACGGACATTTTGGGTAAAAGCTTGAAATCTTGGAATACGACACCAATGTCCCGGCGTATGTAAGGAACTTTTCGCTCTTTAATGTCACCTAAATCTGTATCTCCAATAATAATCGAACCTTTAGTTGGTTTCTCTTCTCTATATATTAATTTAATAAATGTCGATTTTCCTGCACCGCTCGGGCCAACAATATATACGAACTCACCTTGCTCTATATCTACGTTGACACCATTTAATGCGGTGACACCATTGTCATATGTCTTATATACATCTTTCATTAATATCATCTAAATATCACCTTTTTTTTATAATTGTTGTTCCTAGTTGTCAATCTATGAATCTATATTTATTTCCGAATAAACCTCGAACATTTCCTACCTATTATAACATCTTTCTACAGCATTTTTAGACATAAAATTATTACAATTATATTTCAATGCGTAAAGAATGTAATGTTTTTCTAAAAAACAAAAAAGCCCAATATAGGCGACTATTTCTACCTATACTGGGCTCGTTCTGTTTTAAAATAAAGTTATTGTTTTTCAGATAGCCAGCTCGTTAAAGCATCAAGATCCTCACCAGCTACATTAAGTGCTGGCATACTGCCTTTACCATTTTTCACAATATCAGCAATTTCATCTGCCGAGTATTTAGATCCTACTTGCGCTAACGATGGACCTGCACCACCAGAGAGGTCGGCACCATGACATGAAGCACAATTTGATTGGTAAACTTCTTCACCTGCGGAGGTTTCTACTGCACCATCGTTGGAATCATCCGTACCCGCATCATCTGATGCATTGTCATCACCAGCTCCACAGGCACCTAGTGCAAGCACTGCTAAAAACAAAACTGCTACTAACCATTTTTTCATTTTAAAAATCCCCTTTACACTTTATATAAAGATCACACCCCTATTATAACCCTTTTCATTTAGATTAAAACCGCTGTTACAACCGTTTACATCTCTAACATCACTCATAACATTGCTAAATCAATAACTTTAGCGGTTTATGGCAAATTTATGAAACAATAGCAATATATTCTGCTCCACATCAAAAGGGGCTCATTCTTATAGAATGAGCCCCTTTTGATGTATTAGTTTATTTGTGATCTTAAGTAAGCATCAATGAAAATGCCAAGATCTCCATCCATTACAGCTTGTGTGTTCCCTGTTTCCATATTTGTTCGATGATCCTTTACCATGGAATAAGGATGAAAAACATAAGAACGAATTTGACTTCCCCAGCCAATCTCCTTCTGTTCTCCACGAATATCATCTAGCTCTTGTTGTTGACGTTCTATTTCTAATTGGTAAAGCTTTGATTTTAACATTTTCATTGCTGCTTCACGGTTTTTAATTTGAGAGCGCTCATTTTGACATGTAACAATTGTATTTGTCGGAAGGTGCGTTATACGAACAGCTGAGTCAGTTGTATTAACATGCTGCCCACCAGCTCCACTTGCTCGGTACGTATCAACCTTAATATCTTCTGATCGGATTTCAATATCTACATCATCTGTCATTTCTGGTGTCACATCACATGAAACGAATGAAGTATGACGGCGACCAGATGAATCAAATGGAGAGATACGTACAAGGCGGTGGACACCTTTTTCTGCTTTCAAGTAACCATACGCATTATGACCTTTTATCAGCAGGGTTACACTTTTAACACCAGCTTCCTCACCGGGCTGATAATCCAATGTCTCAACCTTGAAGTCTTTATCCTCTGCAAAGCGTTGATACATTCGTAACAACATACTAGCCCAATCCTGTGATTCCGTACCACCAGCACCAGGGTGCAGCTCAAGAATTGCGTTATTTGCATCATAAGGTTCACTCAATAGCATTTGCAGCTCAAACTCATTGACATCCGAAATAAATCCTGCTAATTCTTCCTGCAGATCGTCAAATAACTCTTGATCATTCTCTTCTTTTACAAGCTCATAGGAAACCTCCATGTTTTCCCATCGCTCTTCAATTTCTTCAAAGCTATTCACATAACTCTTGAGGCCATTCGCTTCATTAATTGTTTTTTGGGCATTATCTTGATCATTCCAAAAATTAGGATCTGCCATTTGCATTTCTAATTCTGCTATCCGAGCTTTCTTAGCCTCTAAGTCAAAGAGACCCCCTAAAATCTTCAATTCGTGAAGCTATTTTGTCTAACTCGTGTTTAATTTCTACTAATTCCATACTTCCACCTCTTATTCAAAATTCATGTAAAGAGACTGGGACAAAAGTATTTTTATGAAGTGAAAACCGAACATGATTGATGCAAATAACTCGCTCTGGAAATATACTCCGCTAAGTTTGTACATCGTTCGTCTTTAACATTAAGTACTTTAGTTATGTTCCAGCCTCTTTGTTAGCAGATATTATTTTCTGTCTGCATCAAAACAATTCCAAACCTTCTAACTGCTAATTCCCCAGATACAGTCTCCGCCAGTAAAATTCAGCTGTCTGTGCATAGAGAAGTATTACTGACCGTGACAGTTTTTATACTTTTTACCACTCCCGCATGGACATGGATCATTTCGACCAACGGTTTGTTTTTTCACAATCGGTTTACGTACTTTCTTTTTCTCATCCTGTCCACCAGCTACTGCTTGTGTGTTTTTCACTACTTCTTGACGTTGTAGGTTCTCTCGAATTTGAGCTTTCATAATATATTTTGAAACCTCTTCTTCGATACTCGCAACCATTGCTTCAAACATTGCGAAACCTTCCATCTGATATTCCCTTAATGGATCGTTTTGTCCATACGCACGTAAATGAATCCCTTGTCGTAGCTGATCCATTTGATCAATATGATCCATCCATTTCGAATCGACTGCTCGAAGAACAATAACCTTCTCGAATTCGCGGAACTGTTCAGGTGTAAGCTCCTCTTCTTTTTGATCGTAACGTTTGCGCACTTTTTCCATAATTAGTGCAGAAATTTCTTCAGCTTCTTTTTCCTTCAAATCTGCTTCGGAAAGATCTTCAGGATCCAGCAGATTACCATGCACATACTCAACAATGGCTTTTAGATCCCAATTTTCTTCATCATTATCCTGTGTATGGGTACCTACAACTCGATCAATCGATGATTGCAGCATGTTTTCAATAATTTCTCGAATGTTTGCATCTGCATCAATAACCTCGAAACGTTGTTTATAAATAATTTCACGTTGTTCACGAAGTACATCATCATAGGATAAAACTGTTTTACGAGCATCAAAGTTATTTCCTTCCACTCGTTTCTGAGCAGATTCAACAGCTTTGGATACCATTTTACTTTCGATTGGCTGCGTATCATCCATGCCAAGTCTTTCCATCATGTTTCTTAGGTTGTCTGAACCAAAACGGCGCATCAATTCATCTTCCATCGATAAGTAAAATTGCGTTATACCAGGATCTCCTTGACGTCCGGAACGTCCTCGAAGCTGGTTGTCAATTCGGCGTGATTCATGACGCTCTGTACCAACAACTGCGAGTCCTCCCAGATCTTTTACTCCTTCACCAAGCTTAATATCAGTACCACGACCGGCCATATTTGTCGCAATTGTAACAGAACCCTTTTGTCCGGCCGTTTCGATAATTTCAGCTTCCCGATAATGGTTTTTCGCATTTAGCACTTCATGCTTAATGCCAGCCTTTTTCAATAACTTGGAAATAAGCTCTGAAGTTTCTACCGCAACTGTACCAACTAGTACAGGCTGTCCAGCTGCATGTCTTTCCTTGATGTTCTCCACAACAGCGCGGAATTTCCCTTCCATTGATTTATAAATTAAATCTGCACGATCATCACGAGCAATTGGCATATTCGTCGGGATTGCAATAACATCCATATTATAGATATTTCTGAACTCTTCTTCTTCCGTTTTCGCAGTACCTGTCATACCCGATAGCTTATTGTACATCCGGAAGAAATTCTGGAATGTAATGGAAGCAAGTGTCATGCTTTCGTTTTGAATTTGCAGACCTTCCTTTGCTTCAATCGCCTGATGGAGACCGTCACTATACCGACGACCTTTCATTTTCCGTCCGGTAAACTGGTCAATAATAACGACTTCTCCATCTTCCACCATATAATCATCATCACGATGCATAGAGGCGTGTGCTTTCAATGCTTGGTTAATATGATGGGTTAAGGATACATTATTTAAATCAAATAAATTCTCAATGGAGAAATATTTTTCCGCCTTATTAATTCCCTCTTCAGTTAATTGAACACCTTTTGTTTTTTCATCGTACGTATAGTCTGTTTCCTTGGAGAGGGTAGCTACAAACCCATCTGCTTGTTGGTAAAGTGTAGCTGATTTCTTTGCAGACCCGGAAATAATTAGCGGCGTTCTCGCCTCATCAATTAAAATTGAGTCAACCTCATCAATAATGGAAAAATTCAAAGGACGCTGTACCATTTGATTTTTATATAGAACCATATTGTCCCGGAGATAATCGAAACCAAATTCATTATTCGTTCCATAAGTTATATCGCTTGCATAAGCTTCCCTTTTTTCTTCCTTCGATAAACCATTTCCATTTAAACCAACGGTCAATCCAAGAAAATTATAAAGTTTCCCCATCTCGGTTGCATCACGTTCCGCCAAATATTCATTGACAGTAATGATGTGAACACCTTTATCAGACAATGCATTTAAGTATGCTGGCATCGTGGAAGCGAGCGTTTTACCCTCACCTGTTTTCATTTCAGCAATATTACCTTCATGCAGGGCCACTGCCCCAATGAGCTGAGAAGCAAAAGGCCGCATACCAAGCACACGTTTAGAAGCCTCACGGACAACTGCATATGCCTCCACTAGTAAATCATCAAGTGTCTCCCCATTTGCAATCCGTTCTTTAAATACCTTCGTTTTATTTTGTAAATCTGTATCAGAGAGTTTTTCAATCTCTGCTTCCATTGCTTCTATTTGATCTACTTTTTTTTGTATTCGATTCAATTGCTTTTGATTACCGTCACCAAAAATCTTCGTTAAAAAACCAGCCATATGTTAAACGCTCCTTTAGAAAACTCGACATTCGTTAAAGGGATTCGTACGAAAGCGTTCTTTGCTTTCTTAGAAGCCCTTATACTTTGGAGTGCAAGCCTCCTAAGCGAATGTCTTAGTTGCACTTATACAAATAGGAAAGTTTAATACTTTCCTATTTGACAAAAATCAATACTATAATCCACTACTTATCATAACACTTTCCAATAATGTATGACAACTGACTAGGCATTATATAGCCCTATATTCTAAAAAAGAAAGCAGACTGGGGATAGTCTGCTTTCTTTAAGGAAGGAAAAAATCGGGGAGAGTATTGCTCAGGATTCATTGCCTATTTTTCTTGACCTGAGAAAAACTCGGTAACTTTTCGGTTCGTAGCTGCAAGAATTTCAAGCAGCTGGGTAATTGTAGCTTCATGTTGTTGTACTTGTGTTACCAATGCAAGAAATCTTCGTTCATCCTCTTCATTCACACAAATACCTCCTGGTTCGTTTGATTCATTTATAACATCTATATGGTCCAAAAGACTAATCGCCATTTTTAAATTTCAGACTTGTATTCGACAAAAAACAGTGACAAAAAGAGAGTTTTAGCATAATAAATAAATTCTTTTCCCCTATTTCCAGACAAAAATTAACACTAAAATACAAAATCAGCATTTCGTTCTACATTTTTCGACATTGCATCTATAGGTTAGCTAAAAGCCTGCATAACCGGGATTATTTCAGAAATAAAAACGACCCCAAATTTGGAGTCGTCTTTATTTCTCTAACTTTATTTAAAATACATTTGGTTCAATTAATCCATACTTGCCATCTCTACGTCGATATACAACGTTTGTATCACCAGATTGGTCATTTGTAAAAACAAAGAACTCATGACCAAGCATATCCATTTGAAGAATTGCTTCTTCTGAATCCATTGGTTTTAAATTAAATCGTTTTGTTCTTACGATTTCGATTTCATCACTTTCTTCTTCAACAGCATTTGCACTTTTTTCCATTTCAGCAAAAGCATATTTAGGTGCACCATTCTGTCTGGTTTTTCGATTTATTTTAGTTTTATATTTACGAATCTGTCTTTCTAGTTTATCAACTACAAGATCTACAGCAGCGTATAAATCTATGTGTTGAACTTCACCGCGTAATAATAGATTTGTCATTGGGATTGTAACTTCAATTCGTTGTTCATCATTATAGACACTTAAATTTACATGTACATCGGACGTTGGAGCATCATCGAAGTATCTTTCTAGCTTGCTGATCTTTTTTTCAACGTATTCTTTAATTGCTCCAGTCACCTCGAGATTTTCACCACGAATGTTAAATTTCATAAAAGTGTCCTCCTTTATTCTTTATAGTTTTATTATACTACGTTACCACCAACTTTTCCTGTTTAAACCTTCCGGAAAATTTGCTGTTTTTTGTAAAATCATCTGTAAACCGCATGATATCAAGCATTAGGAGATTTACATTTTATTAATATAATTTACAAAAAAATATTAAAGTTAATATATAAATAAAAAATGACGTGTACATTGTACACGCCATCACCCATTATTTTTTGCTATCCATAAACATTCCGTCCATTGTTTGGACATTTTTATAAGGATTCGTATAGGACTGGTTTGATTTTTTCTGCATTTTGACCTGCTTCATTTCTTTTTTTAAATCCAAAAATAGCATCTGCATTTTCGATTGAATTTCCTCATTAACTTGCATAAGTTCTTTACCAAGTTGCTTTTCTGCCTCAGTATATGGTGGATTTAATGCTTTCATAGCAATTCCGCGTTGTGTAATTAATGCTGTCAACTGTTCAATTATCGACTCTCTCGTTTTACCTGTAATCTCCTGATTTAAGAGTTGTTTCATTTGCATTGTCAACTCATAAACTGGCTCCGCTCTGTTCATTATACCGGTTCGCCTTTGGCAAATTGCTGCTGACGATTTTTTAGAATAACTTGTTTCCATGTGTCACGGAATTCTGTTACAAATTCCAAAACTTCTTCCAACTTCTTCACGTCATTTTTAATATTTGCTTCTTTCAACTGAAATTGCATGAACTCGTACAGAGGCATGATTTGCTTTGATATTTCCATTTTCGGATCTAGTGTAATCATTAGTTCCTGAATAATGTTTTGTGCCTTCTGGATATTTTTATTTTTTGCTTCATAGTTGTTGTCATTCACGTCTTTCATTGCCTGTTTAATGAATTTCATGCATCCATTATAGAGCATTAAGGTTAGCTCTCCACCAGATGCCGTATTTACAGCGTTATTTTGATAGGCTTGATACGCTTTATTTGCTCCCATTAGCCGTTCACTCCTTCCTTAATGAGCTACATCGTTCCTCCGCCAAAAGCATTCATGAGCATTGCGGATTGATTATTCATCCTGGAAATCGCTTGCTCCATTGCTGAAAACTGTCTCCAGTATCGGTCTTCAATTCTTGTAAGTTTGTCTTCAAATGCAGAGATTCGACCATCGAGATCATCCATACGTCTACCGATTGTATACATTTCAGATGTATAGGAACCTTTACCAGCATGCTTTTCAATTCGGCCGATTGTATTTTCAAGAGAATCCTCAAGGCGATTTAATAGTCCACGACCTTCGCCTTCTACATTATTTAACAGTAGCTTTTGGACACTTTCCGGATCATTTGTAAGTGCGGTTCTCAAATCCCCTTCATTGATCTCGAGTTTACCACCATCTAAATAATCCTTCGTTGTTGACAGACCAATATCTGTTAATAGTTTAAATTGACTACCATTTTCAACCGTTTGATACCAACCTTGGCGTACATCAAATAAAGAAGATGTAATAATAGATTCTCCCTTAAGAAGTCCACTTTTTGCCTTTTCTTCCCAAAGTTCAATTTCATTTTCAGACATTTCTTCGCGCTGTGCATTTGTTAATGGTGGGAAATCCCGATATCTCTGCTCTTGCTGTGAAGAGTTTAACGATTCCACTAATTCATTATATTTTGTAACGAGTTTTGTTATATTCTCGACAGCAGTGTCCACGTCATTTGAAACTGTAAGTTTGGCGCTTTGAGGATTATCTACTGTTCCTGTTGTATCTTTGAATTCAAAAGTAATACCGTTTAATATGTATCTGTTTTCTTTTGATTCCAACTCCAAGACACCATTATATGTGAATTTGGCGTTTGTACCGCCTTGTTCTTCTCCTAGATCCATTTTTAATACATTAGTAAAGAAGGAATCGTCATCAAATCCGATTTCCTTACCGCCATATTTATTAGAATCTGTATTATAATCCCCGGACCTCTTCGTTTCCAATACAACTTGCTGTGTCTGCTCATCATAAAAAGCACGTACATTTTTATCTGCACTTTCTATTTTTTTTAACACATCTTTTAATGTATCACCTTCATTAATTGTAAAGGTTCGCGCTTGCATTCCCTCAGCTACCTCAGTACCATCTTCTGTTGTATATGCTTCACCATAGGTATAAAATGTTATTTGTTTACCTGCATAATCAGATAGATCAACTTCTTTATCCACTTCTTTTCCCACATTAATCGCATTCTTAGCCAACTGAGTTACTGCAATCTCATACGAACCATTGGTAGCAGACGAAGAACCTGTAGCAGTTACTGCATTTCCCATTGTAGAACTGATTGTTTTGGCATTAATCATACTACTATTTAATCTCATGTCGGTAATCATTTTTTCAATTTCAGCTACTTGCTTATTAATATCTCGAAAAGCATCTCGCTTCCATTCAAATTTTATTTTATCCTGTTCCATTTTATCCAAAGGCATTCGTTCAGCTTTCATCAGATCTTTAATAATCGTATCTGTATCAATACCACTGGCTAATCCACCAATTCGCATACTCTTGATCCTCTCCCTTAAATCTTCCTATCAATTAAAATCCCCATAAAATCTGCCATTTCTGCATACATATCAAGCATTTTTTTGGGCGGGATTTCTTTAATCACTTCATTCGTATTCGAGTCAACGACTGTAACGTAGTACTTATCCAATTTGTCATGCAGTTCAAATTTAAGGTTCCTTCTAATAGGCTCCATAAATTCATTTAGCTTTTGAACGACCATGTCAACTTCATTTTTATCTATCTTGTCTTCAACCTTATAATGCGTGTCTGCCCCTATTCCCTTACTCCCAATTTCTGTTATTAATTTCGTGTTGTATTCGTTATTTAGCAGAGATTGAGGTGCTGACATTACTTTATCTAACGCCATGTCAATGCACTCCTAAACTTTTTCTTTTTATATCGGTTACACCCTATACTTTCTAAAGCTTTAAATAAAAATACTTCATTATTCTTTTGTTTCTTTAAGCATCTCAAATAGGTCTAGAGATACACCTGCTGCTTCATTATTTTGCTGTTTGATGTCCAAGTATATTTCTTTACGATAAATATCAACAGATTGTGGTGCAGCTATACCAAGTTTAATTTGATCCCCTTCAATTGCTAGTACCTTAATCTCAATATCTTCGCCAATTTGAATTGCTTCATTTCGTTTTCTTGTTAAAACCAACATTTTTTTACCCCTCTCTCTCAACTGACTGAGGTGTAATTGGTGCTTTTGAAGAATATGCTTCTGTATTTAAAATATATTGTTTCCCTTGTCCTAGACTTGTGTTGATAACAATCGGTGCCTTAAGGTTTAATGTACTTATATAAAAAGGTTGTTTCAACGTTACAATAGCTACAACTGCAACTTCCTTTACCTCCTTGATTTGCAGGCTCTCGATAAGATTATCATCTAGTTCAATTGAATAATCTGGGTATATTTGATATGGATTTGAAACGATAAATGCTACTGTTGGCGTTTTAATAGACTGTAAAACCTGAAAAATTGGTGTGTCAGGCAAGTCCATTAATACAAACTCCTTTTCGTTAGGAAACCCAGGAATACCAGTTAAAAAATGAATTATTTTACGTTCATCTATTGCAATTTCCCCTAGATATTTTGTTTGTATATTCATTTCGAGTCGTCCTTTCCTATACATATAAATTAGTAAAACTGATTTTTAGATACTGCCTTTGTTTCAAACTTGTTGTGACATTACCAGCCTCATAGGTAAATTCCGGACTTCGAGGTGTTGCATTTATAATTGGTTTCTTGGTTTGAACATCGATATGTACTTCAGCTGGCTGATAGCTTGTTTTCACTGAAAAATGAGAAGGTATGAACTTAATTCCAAGAGACTTCATTGGATCTGAACTATTTTGAATCGCTTGATTAATTAATGGATCTCCACCATTTTCAATTTTCATCAACTCATCACCTTGTCGAGCACGTCTCGCAATCCCATGCATGAGTGAATTTTTTCCTTCTCTTGCAAAACGTTCATTTCGCTCGGTGATATGCATTAAGTTTAAGTCTGCCCATGCTTGGGTTTGATCAATACGAAGCTTCCCTGGAGTAGTTCGTATCGATAATTCTGCTTGTGGCTGTTGAATGTTTAGTTCTGCTTGCGGTTGAGAAATTTCTAGTTTTGCATCTGTATTTTGAATTTCAATTTGTGCCTGTTGTGATTGCATCCGTATTTGTGGAATTTGCATATGCAGCGCACTCCTTCTATCTAAGACCATATTTTACTGAAAATAGTTTAAACGCAACATAAACCCTGAACCCTATAACGGGCCAGGGCTTATGTTTTACGTCCGTCCAGCTTAGCATCCAACGACACACAGGACATTGCGTACTGAGCCTGCAAGGACAATTATGCTTTTGTTATCATCTTAAGAAATCTACTAAAGATGGCTGGATAATTCTTGCTCCTGCTGATAACGCTGCACGGTGCAGGCTTTCTTGGGTAATTAATTCTGTAATTGCTTTTGCGTAATCAATGTCTTCATTTTGTGACATGGTCTGTGTTGCAATAACTTCCTGTTCACTTAAACGATTTTCGACCAGCTCCAAGCGATTCATGCGTGCTCCAAGCTCTGCACGGGCATTGACGATGTTATTTATACCAATATCCAATTCAGCGATACTAGCATCAATAGCCTCATTATCTAAATCACTATCACCAGTCGCTTCAAGCTTTTCAATAAATGTATCAATCGCATCAAAAATACTTGGTTCACCACCAAAAACTTCATTTCCGTCAACATTTGCTTTTAATGCTGTTCCACTGGAAACTTCAATTAATACAGGGGAATTGTCAAAATCAACTGCACCAGTTTCTTGATTTATTGGAGCTGTATCCGTTTTTGTACCATTAAAGATATATTTATCATTTACATTTGTATTTGCAATCTCAATCATATGTTCTTTTAATTGCTTTACTTCTTCACTGATATTAACAAGCTCTTCTTTATCGTATGTCCCGTTACTTGCCTGTACAGCGAGCTCTCGTATACGCTGCATTGCAGAAGTAGCTTTATCAAGTGCTGCATCGGTATTATCCATCCAATTATGCACTTCATTTGTATTCCGAATATATTGTTCTACTCTTACAAGCTCTGTGCGGTAGCTCATGCCTTTCATCGCAATAACTGGGTCATCAGAAGGACGGTTAATCTTTTTACCGGTGCTCAACTGGTGCAAATACGTATCCATTTTCCCATAACTATTCGTTAAGTTACGGAGCATATTATTCGAAATCATTCCCTGTGTCACACGCATTCAAATCTCCTACCTTCCTACTAATCCCATACTATTTATAATTCGATCCAGCATTTCATCCATTGCTGTCATGCTTCTTGCAGCAGCACTATATGCATGTTGAAATTTAATCATATTCGACATTTCTTCATCCAACGAAACTGAGCTTACAGCCAGACGCTGGTTCTGCACTTGTCCTAACAGTGTGTTTGTATTTTCTGTCATTCTGTTTGCATGCTCAGCTGTTACGCCAAGGTCTCCAATCACAGATTCATAGTACTTTTTAATACTCGCACCATCTAATGTAGCATCACTCTTGTTGAAAACATCTGCTAACATCGATGCGTTATCCCCATTACCAGAATCGCCGGTTGTACTCGTTGCTATTTGACTTCCATCTTCAATCAATACCGAAATTGCCCCAGCTGCACCAATATAAGCATCTTCTTCCGTGCCAAATTCAGTAAAGAATGCAGCTCCATTTTCATCACCAATTTTACCTGCCTGATGCTGTGCATTAAATGCAGTTGCAAACGCATATGCCATTTTATCCAGGTTACGCAGCATCT
Organism: Oceanobacillus sp. FSL W7-1309; assembly: GCF_038002145.1. Taxonomy (NCBI): domain Bacteria; kingdom Bacillati; phylum Bacillota; class Bacilli; order Caryophanales; family Bacillaceae; genus Oceanobacillus; species Oceanobacillus sp. FSL W7-1309. The sequence continues at coordinate 4,005 of NZ_JBBOBX010000002.1, read as the reverse complement.
CAGGATAATCCCCAACAACTTCACCGGATTCATCCACATAGCCAAATGCATCTATCAGACCTTTGAGTGAACCTTCTGTAGCCAAAATATCAACTTCTGTACCACCAATTGTAAGATTAGTAACAGCAAGTAATCCTTCTGCTGTTTCATAGTTAGGTTCGTCAAATGCTTGAGCAACTCCAGATACTCCGTCAATTAACGGCGTATCCATAATTGACGTTCCTGCTTCATTTACAAGATTAATCGTTGCAACACCATCACCTTGTTTATTTGGCGGAAGATGACTTTTATCGTATGAAACATCAATGCTTACGATTTCAGAAAGATTGTCTATTAACATATCTCTGCGGTCATATAAATCATTGGCACTATAGCCGTGTGTTTCCAAATGCTTAATCTGTTTATTTAACTCGTTGATTCCATCAATCAATGTGTTCGCATCTTTCACGGTTACATCAATCTGCTTTTGCAAATCCGTGCGTATATTGGTCAGCGACTCTGACATATAATTAAATGTATCTGCTACTGCATGGGCACGCTCGAGCACGACAGATCTTGCACCTGAATTTTCCGGGTTAACTGCAAGATCTTGTAAGGATTGCCAAAACTGATCCATTGTTTTAGATAGACCAGCCTCGGAAGGTTCGTTTAATAAAGACTCCATACGGCTTAATGCCTCTGCTCTTGTTGACCAGTATCCCGAAGTACTATTTTCACCACGGAATTGATTATCTAAAAACTGATTGCGAATACGCTGAACCGATCCAGCTTCTACTCCAGTTCCCATTTGCCCTGGTATTTGCGGACGATTACGTGATGCAGCTGGGAAAGCTGATAGTGTTTCAAAATTAACGCGTTGTCTTGAGTAGCCTTCTGTATTTGCATTCGCTATATTATGACCCGTTGTATATAGTGCTGCTTGTTGTGTGGCAAGGGCTTGCCTTGCCATCTCCAAGCCATGAAATGTGCTCATTAGCTTTACTCCTTTATGCCTTCGAGTCAAAAACGGACCGATTCGATACATCGGTTTCATTTTTGACTCCGTAATTCATGCTTTTTAATGTTGGACTCATCAAATCAAGTGACACTTGGACAAACTGCATTGACTGACTAATTAAAACTTGGTTCAACTGCTCTTGCTGTTTTAGCTTCGTAATCAGTTCTGTAAGCTTTGTTGCTGCATTTTCAAGTTTGACTTGCTCCTTTTCAAGCGTGATGTGCTTTAAAATATTTGTAATCGTAGCATCCTCTGCTTGAATATGATTCAATGCACACCAGTTACTTACAGCTTGCTGCCTCTTATTCTCTGCTTGTTCCAATAGTCGTAATTGTTTTCGTTCTTCCACTAGAAGCTTTTGCAGATTTTCAATGGCGCCTTCCTTTACGATACGTGTCTTGTCTTCAGAAACAGCTAATAAATCTGTATGAATTTGAACTAACTTTTCCAATGACTCTCTTATTGTGTCTGCGGACAATCTCCAGTCCTCCTTACGCTATTATTTCGACCAGAATTGCAGCATCTTTTGCGCTGCTTTCTCCGGGTTCACTTTATATTCTCCAGAATCAACTGCCTGTTTAATTTCTTGAACGTAAGCTGCTCGTTTTTCATTCGTTTTTCCACTTTCTTGCAGCTGCTTTGCTTCGTTGGAAATTTCGATGCGATCTTTTTGCTTCGTCCCTTTTGTTAGTTCAGATTGTTTTTGTATTTGCTGCTTATAAGGATTAAAATTTGTTTGATTTGGACCATTTATCTTCATCCTGAACTTCACCCCGTTTTGTTTTAAATATTTATTTCAACGATCATCATTTCTCTCTATTTATTTATCGGCAGCTTAGTCAACTTATTAAATACTTTTAGTTTGATTTATCGCCAGTACTGAAACAGCAAAGTCATATTTATTTTTTATGCTTATCGATTGCATAATACGTATCAATATTAGATGAACTTTTTTTACGTGCTTCTTCCATAACCTTTTCTGTTTTTTCATATGCCGTTAAATCATTTTTTAATTCTTCCGTGCATGAAATGCATAGCTTTCCAGAAGTAATTTCATTTCCGCATTTTTCACATGGATAAGCAAGCTTTGGAAAATCAGACGGGAGAAGTCGTTTTTCCTTTATAAATTTGATAATCAACGATTCTTCTACTCCAGTAGCTTCGATGATTTCAATTAATGTTGCCTCTCTGTTTTTTCTTTCTCTTAAAAAACGATAGACTGTTTGAAATGCTTCCTCTTCTTTTCTATAACAGTTCTGGCAAATATCACGCAACCCTTTTACAAAAACCGTATTACACCGGACACAATTAGCTAACTCAGCCATATTTATTCCCACTTTCCATAATTATAGCACACCTAAAAGCTATCCTCGAATCAGTGTAAATGCATACACAGTCGGACATCCATGCTGCTTTAATAATTGAGCTGCATGACGTAAAGTTGTACCTGTTGTATATATATCATCGACAAGTACGACAGCTTTGTTAATAGGTTGTTTTATAAAAAATGGGTTTTCTGAAGTAATTCGTTCGTGTCTCGTTTTCTTTGACTGCTTTTCTCCATGAATGCGCGAGAGGATGCCTGCGTGCTCAATTGGTAAGAACTCGCACAATTGGAGTGCTTGATTAAACCCCCGCTCCAAAATTCGTTCTCCACTTAATGGAATTGGGACTGCTAGGGACTCTTTCCCCAAAAAAGAAAACCTTTCTCGAAAAGCTTTGGAGACATAATCTCGGAATATTTCTCCTAGCACATAATCTCCCCGATACTTCCAGGTTGCAACAATTGCCTTCATTTTTTCATTGTAGGAAAATATGGAGTGATTAAATTCAATAGTGTTCATTTCTTCTTGCTGCTCCCACCACAGACAATCTGAACAAATTTTCTCTATCGACGGACGACTACACTTTGTACATTGCTTTCCTCCTAACAGATTTAAACCTGCTGCACATTCATCACAAATAGGGCGAGGCAGAGACAACTGAAATAAATTAGCCCAGGTAATCTGCATAATTATCTCACTTTGACAAGCTATACAATCCATTCTTAAAATCCTCCTCTCTTATTCATTTCTTTTATAGAAGTAATGGCTTCATGTATAGCTTCTGTCTTCCCTTGATGGAATAAGATTACTTCCCCCGTCGGATTATTCGGGCTCCTTCCTGCTCTTCCAGCAATTTGTACAAGTGCCGCTTCATCAAAGACATCATGCCCCGCATCCAATATGACAACATCGACAGAAGGGAATGTTACCCCACGTTCCAAAATGGTTGTCGTAATCAAAGCAACTATTTCCTTTTCTCTGAAAGCTTGAACTTTTATTCCCCTATCAGGATCTTGGGCATGGACAGATTGCAGCTGCTTAGCTGAATGTAGTAATCCAGTTTGCAGCAGGAGAATTTCAAATGGTTTTTGCAATTTTTCAGCAAGCATAATTGTTGGAGTGAATATCAATAGCTGTCTGCCTGGGTTTTTCCGGTTTTTCAACCAGTTTATAATTGTTTTTGGAATTGTTAAGTTTTGGAGATCACGTTTTAAACTAAAGCACATTTTAGCTTTGGGGACAGGTAAAGGTTTGCCGTGAAAGCGAAGTGGGACGAATACGTGTGGTAATTGTTTACGTTGGATTCGTTTGCGCTGTTTACTGCGTGGCGTTGCCGTTAAATAAACCGTAGTACTTTCGGACTTTTTGGCTCGATTTGCAGCATATGGCAAGGACGGGTCTGCGTGAAATGGAAAAGCATCGATTTCATCAATGATTATGACGTCAAATGCTTCCTGATAACGAAGTAATTGATGTGTTGTAGTGACAATCAGCTGAGCTGTTCCAGCTTTATCTAAACTACCACCATACAATGCTTGGATCGTTACTGCTCGAAATGCCTGTTGCAGTCTGGGGTATAATTCTTTCACCACATCAGCTCGTGGTGTGGCTAAGCAAACGCGCTTCCCGCATATTAATGCCTCTGTAATGCCTGGAAATAGCATCTCTGTTTTACCAGCCCCA